>CAWAOC010000009.1:0-354866 GCA_963783635.1 uncultured Gammaproteobacteria bacterium | reverse complement strand
TCCAGCTGAGGAAGGGCGTGAAGTTCCACGACGGCACGCCCTTCACCGCCGACGACGTCGTGTTCTCCTTCGAGCGGGCGCAGTCCGCCAGCTCCACGACTTCGCCACCCCTCGGCGCCCGGCGCAGTCGACGACCACACGGTGGAGTTCGTCACGCCGGGCCCGGCGCCGATCCTCCCGAGTACGTGAACACCTCATGCATCATGAGCAAGTCCTGGGCCCAGAAGCACGGCGCGGCGAAGCCGCAGGACTACACGAACAAGGAGGACACCTTCGCCTCGAGGAACGCCAACGGCACCGGGCCCTTCCGCTCGTGGCCTGCGAGCCGGAGGTGAAGACCGTGCACGCAAAGAACCCGGACTGGTGGGGCATCGCCGCCGGGCGCTTCGAGGGCAACGTGGACGAGATCGATACCGCCCGATCAAGTCCGCCCCACCCGCATGGCCGCGCTCAGTCCGGGCGAGATCGACTTCGTCCTCGACCCGCCGCTGCAGGACGTCGCCCGCCTCAAGGCGAACCCGCAGGTCAAGATCCTCGAGGGCCCCGAGAACCGCGTCATCTTCCTGGTGATGGAGCAGATGCGCGACGAGCTCAAGTACGCGAGCGTGAAGGGGAAGAACCCGTTGAAGGACCTGCGCGTGCGCCAGGCGCTCTATCCGGCATCGACGTGGAGGCGATCCGCAGCCAGGTGATGCGCGGGCAGTCGGCCCCCGACGGGGTCGATGGTGCCCGCCCGGGTCTCGAGCCCCGGCCGCGCACGAGCCGCGCCTGCTGCCCTACGACCCGGAGCGGGCGAGGAAGCTCCTCGCGGAGGCGGGCTACCCGAACGGGCTTCGGCTCACGCTCCTCTGCCCCAACAACCGCTACGTGAACGACGAGCGCATCTGCACGGCGCTCTCGGCCATGTTCGCCAAGGTGGGCGTGAAGGTCGATCTCGTGCTGCTGCCGCGCGCGCAGTTCTTCCAGAAGGTGGACCACACCGACTTCGCCCTCCATCTCTACGGCTGGGCGGCGCGCCCACGGACCCGGCGCTCGTCCTGGGGCCCGTGCTCCACTCCTTCGACGGCAAGGGCAAGGGCGACTTCAACTCCGGCAAGTTCAAGGACGCGAGCTCGACGCGCTGATCGACGCAGCCGCGGTCGAGATGGATCCGGCCAAGCGCGCCGCGCTCATGGAACAGGCCCTGCGGCGCGTGCGCAACAACGTGTACACCATCCCGCTTCACCGGCAGGTGATCCCGTGGGCGGCCCGGTTGGGCGTCACCGTCTTCCACCGCCCCGACAACTACATCGAGATGACCTGGGTGAAGATCGACTGAGGCGGCGCCCGCGCTAGTCCCGGTACCCGGGGTCGATCCGGTCGAGCCTGCGCAGCAGCGCCGGCCACGCGAGCGCTCCGCCGGCGCCATGCGTGACCTGCCGCACCTGCGCCTGCGCGCCAGCGACGATCCGCGGATCGATCGGGATCAACTCGGCGCCGCCCGCCAGGGCGCGGACCTGGATCATGCAGGTCGCCTCGAAGATGTACATCAACAGGAATGCGTCGGCGCACCGTTGTCGCCGACGGTGAGCAGCCCGTGGTTGCGCAGCATCAGGAAGTTCTTGTCGCCGAGGTCGGCCACCAGCCGCGGCTTCTCGTCGTCGATTCAGGGCCACGCCCTCGTAGTCGTGATAGGCGAGCGACGACAGCACGAAGATCGATTGCTGCGAGAGCGGCAACACGCCCTCGCTTCTGCGCCGACACGGCCACGCCGTTGACGCGTGTGCACGTGCAGCACGCACTGCGCGTCCTCGCGGGCCGCATGGATGGCGCTGTGGATCGTGAAGCCCGCCGGATTGATCGTCGTACGGGCTCTCGATCGACCTTGCGGCCATCGAGGTCGACCTTGACCAGGCTCGACGCCGTGATCTCGTCGAAGAGCATCCCGTAGGGATTGATCAGGAAGTGGTGCTCCGGCCCGGGCACGCGCGCCGAGATGTGGGTGAAGACCAGGTCGTCCCAGCCATAGAGGGCCACCAGCCGGTAGCAGGCGGCGAGATCGACGCGGCTCTCCCACTCCGCGGCGCTGACGGTCGATCGGACGGGCATCGTGGCGTCGTTCATGGCGCTCCTCCCCAGGCGGGCTTCGGGGTGGTATTATATAGACCGGTCTACTTGGAAAGGCAAGCGATGGGCAGGACGACGGCCCCGGCGGGGCCCCGCGACCGGATGATCGAGGCCGCCATCACCCTGATGCGGCGCTCGGGGCTCTCGGGCGCGGGCATCAACGAGATCGTGCGCGAGAGCGGCGCCCCGAAGGGCTCCGTGTACCACTTCTTCCCGGGCGGCAAGCAGCAGATCGCGGCGGACGCGCTGGACGTGAACGCCCGCCGCGTGCTCGGCTTCATCGAGGCGAGCCTTGCCGCGAAGTCCGCGCCGGGCGACAAGGTGAAGTCGCTGTTCAACGCGTTCGCTCGCCGGCTCGAGGAAGGCGACTTTCGCCACAGCTGCGCCGCGGGCACGGTCTGCCTCGACCTCGAGCGCGACCTCGAGGGGCTGCGCCTCGCCATCGCCACCTCGTTCTCCGGCTGGGTCGAGCTCATCGCCGGCCATTTCGCCTTCCGGGACGCCCGCCGCGCCCGCTCCTTCGCGGGGCTCGTGGTGACCGCGATCGAGGGCGCCTACATCCGGGGGCGCGCCGAGCGCTCGTCCCGGGCGTTCGGGAAGCGGGCCTGTGGCTCGCGGACCTGGCGGAGCGCGAATCCCTCGCCTGAGCGGCCGATCCGCGCAATCCTGCGTCCCCGCTATACTGTCCGCCACCCGATCCACCGGAATCCGGCACAACGGCCGGAATAACGACATGACATTCTCCCGCGCACTACCCGTCCTCCTCATGGCCCTTTCGATCGGCTTCGCATCGTTCGACGCCGACGCCGCCAAGCGCTTCGGCGGCGGCAGCAACCTCGGCAAGCAGCGGCCCGCCCCGACCCAGAAGGAAGCCGTGAAGGACGCGCCGACCGCCGCGCCGACGCCGGCGAGCCCCGCCCAGGCGACGCCCACGCCCGCCGCGCCCCTTGCCAAGCCGAGCTTCATGAGCCGGTTCGGCGGCCTCATCGCGGGCCTCGGTCTCGGCGCCCTGCTGGGATCGCTCTTCAGCGGCGGTCTCGGCGGCATGGGCGGGATCCTGATGCTCCTCGCCGTCGCGGGACTCGCCTTCATGGCCTGGCGCGCGTTTGCCTCGCGGCGAGCGCCGGCGGCCCCCGCCCCGATGCAATTCGCGGGCGCGGGCGGCGACGGACGCCGGCCACGCGCGCTCCCCTGAACATCGGCGGCGGCATCGCCGCCCCGGCCGACGCGCCGAAGCCCGAGCCGGCGGCCATTCCCGGCTTCGAGCCCGAGCCTTTCCTGCGCGTGGCCAAGACCTCCTTCATCCGCCTGCAGGCGGCCAACGACGCGGGCGACCTGGACGACATCCGCGACTTCACGACGCCGGAGATGTTCGCCGAGATCTCGATGCAGGTCCGCGACCGCAGCGGCGCGCCGCAGAAGACGGAAGTCGTCAGCGTCAACGCGAGCCTGGTGGAGGCCGTGGTGGAAGGCGACTACGCCATCGCGAGCGTCCGCTTCACGGGCCTCATCCGCGAAGCGGCCAACGCCAACCCCGAGCCGTTCGACGAGGTCTGGCACGTGCGCCAGGACCAGCGCGACCGCAAGGCGACCTGGCTCCTCGCGGGGATCCAGCAGGCCGGCTGATCCGGCATCCGCGTGGCATGCCGGGGAGTGGTTCTCCGGCGTCCCCGATGTCGTGATCCTTTCGTTCATCCCACCGGGCCCCGATTGCCCGAGGGTTGGCTCGACCCCCTATCGCATCACCGGTCGTTCGCCCGGGAGCACCGACTGGCGCGAGGGACGCGCTCCACTTCCTGCGCGGCGAGCGGTCGCCGGAAGGGTCTATCCGGTGGCTTTCGCCCATTTCTCGCTCTTCGCGTGCCGCCAAGCCGAGTTGACAGCTTCGCTACAGCTCCGCGGCGCATTCTTCCCCTGACCGTCTCATCCGCACGGGTAAAGGAGGGTCGAATGCGCGCTTCAATTCGTTCGGCAGGCGCAACGCCGCGCCGGTCCGACACACGTGGCTCGCGCTCCTGGCGCTGGCGCTTCTTGCCAGCACGCGGGCCGAAGCGGTTCCCGCATTCAACCGGCAGACGGGCCAGAACTGCCTCGCCTGCCATGCCGGAGGCCAGTTCCCCGATCTCACCCCGTACGGGCGGCTTTTCAAGCTCACGGGCTACACGATCGGCGAGCGCGCCGTGCCGCTGTCGGTGATGGGCGTCGCGAGCTACAACAGGACCGGCAGCACGAGCTCGCCCGATCCCGAGTTCGACAGTCCCGCGAACTTCCCGAAGGACGGCAACCCCATCTTCCAGACCGCGAGCGCCTTCCTCGCCGGGAAGGTCACCGACCGCATCGGGGCCTTCGTCCAGGTCACCTACAACAACTACGACGCGCAGAGCCCCTCGGACTCGCACTGGACCGGCCACACGACCTCCGACAACCTCGACATCCGCTTCGCGGACCGGTTCATCCCCCCGGGCAACGACCTCATCGTGGGCGCCACGCTGCACAACAACCCGACGGTGCAGGATGCCTGGAACACCGCGCCGGCGTGGGGCTTCAACGTGGTGCCGGGAAGCTCGGGCCCCGCGATCACGCCCCTGCTCGCGGGAGGGCTCGCGCAGAACGTCGCGGGAGCCGGCGTCTACGCCTATTGGAACCGCCTTCTCTATGCGGAATTCTCTTCCTACCGCACGGCGAACGGCTTCTGGTCGTTCATGAGCCAGGGCTTCAGCGTCGCGCAGGGGACCCAGCAGATCCTGAAGGACCAGAACCCCTACTGGCGCCTCGCGCTCAGCCACGAGTGGGGCCCCCACAGCGCGATGGTCGGCGCCTTCGGCCTGAACGCGAAGGTCTATCCCGATCCCGCCGACCCGACCGGTCCCACCAGCGACTATCGTGACAGGGGCATCGACGCCCAGTACCAGTACCTGCTCGATCCCCATTCCCTGACGGTCACCGCGAGCTACATGGACGAGAAGGTCGAACTACGCCGAGGGCATGGGCGGGCAGCCGGCGCCGATGGATCCGGACGGCGCGCTGGGCTTTCCCTTGACCAACACGTCGGACACGCTGCGCATGTTCCGGGCGAAGGCTTCCTACGTCTACCACGCGAAGTACGGAGGCAGCGCCTCGGTCTTCGACATCCGCGGCAGCACCAACTCCGCCTACCAGAGTTCCGCCTACGATCCCGCGAACCCCGGCTCGTTGCTCGAGGGTTCGCAGTCCGTCACCGGAAACGTCACCGGCGATCCCGGCTCCCGCGGCTATACGCTGAGCCTCTTCTGGCTGCCCGTGCAGTATGCCCGCCTGGGCATCGAGTACACGCGCTTCGGCAAGTACAACGGGCTCTCCTCGAACTACGACGGCTTCGGCAGGAACGCGAGCGACAACAACACGCTCTTCCTTTACGCCTGGGCTGCCTACTAGGAGCGCGACCATGAACTCCAGATCGCTCGTCCTGACCCTCGCCGTTGCGGCCATCGGCGCCGGCTGCGCCGCCCCGGAGCGCTCGCGCAACCTGAATGATCCCTCCATCGCGCCGCGCACGATGGCCGAGCAGGTCTGCTCGACCTGCCACGGAATCGACGGCAATTCCGTTTCGCCGAACTTCCCTCGCCTGGCCGGCCAGATGCCTGACTACACGATCGAGCAACTCAAGGCTTTCCGCGGCCACTCGCGCTCGGACCCCGCCGGATTCGAGTACATGTGGGGCCTGAGCCGCCACCTCACCGACGCGCAGATCGAGGGGCTTGCGGCGTATTTCGCTTCCCGGGCCCCGGTGCCCAACACGGAAACGCCGGTATCGCCGGGACTCGCGACGGCCGGACGGGAGATCTTCGAGAAGGGAATCCTCTCCGCGAGCGTGCCCCCGTGCGCCGGTTGCCATGGCGCCTCGGCGCAGGGCAAAGAGAAGTTCCCCAGACTGGCCGGCCAGCACGCCGACTACCTCGTCAAGCAACTCGGCGTGTTTCAGCGCACGGACGAAAGGCCGGAAGGCGCCGTCATGAAGGTGATCGCCCACCAACTCACGGAAGCGAACATCGCGGCGGTCTCCGCCTACCTTCAGTCGGTTCCGCCCCTGCAGTGACGCACGACCCCGGGGGCGGCGGAGGCCAACCCTGAGTCCTCTGACGAGATCCGGCAAGTTCGCCAGGCACCAGCGCGACCGCACGGCGACGTGGCTCCTCGCGGGGATCCAGCAGGTAGCCTGACCCCTTCGCCGCAAAGTCCCCACAGGTAATAGGGCCGGTCTCGAGACCGGCCCTTTTTGTTCGTGGCAGTGACGCAATGGCGAAACGAACGCTCGTCAAGGCAATCCGGATCGGCTATAAACGCATCCACGCGAAGGCGGGGAAGACCTTTCCGGCGTCGCGACCCACCGCCCCCAAGAGGGGATCGAGAAAGCCAACAACGAGGAGACGTATCCATGCGAGGAATCAAGCTTGCCGTCGCGGGACTGTTTGCCGCATCCGCCGTCACGACGGCCCACGCCGCGACTTACGTGTTGCACGCCAATGCCTGGGGAGCGAAGCAGAATGCCGCCGTGTCGAAGGCCGGCGGCACCGTCACGTTCAGCCACGACGGCGCGGGCGTTGCCGTGGTCGAGTCCGTCAATCCCGGGTTCCTGCAGGCCGCGCTGGCCGGCGGCGCCATCGCGGGCGGCGCGCAGGACATGGTGGTCGAGTGGGCCGAGCCCATGCCCACCGAGGCGTTGCCCGATGCCATCAACCCCGCGGACGACCGATACTTCAACGCCGTCCAGTGGGCGCCGCAGGCCGTCCAGGCCCCGGCTGCCTGGGCCGTGGGTTACACCGGCAGCGGCGTGCGGGTCGCCGTGATCGACGGCGGCATCTACAGCGCCCACCCGGACCTCGCGGCCAACATCGACGTCGCCGCCTCGCGGTCGTTCGTGCCGGCGAACGGCACCGACGATGCCTGCCGCACGGCTTCAACTGCGACACCGGCACCTTCTGGCACGGCACCCACGTGGCGGGCATCGTGGCCGCCATCGACAACACCACCGGCGTCGTCGGCATCGCGCCGGACGCGACGATCGTCGGCGTGAAGGCGCTGCACAACGGCTCGGGCAGCTTCGCCTCGGTGATCAGCGCGATCCTCTACGCGCGCGACGCGAGGGCCGCGCCGACATCATCAACATGAGCCTGGGCGCGGAGTTCCCGCGGCGGTCACCGCGACGGCGCCGAGCTCGTCGTCCGCGCTGAACCGCGCCGTCAACTTCGCCGACGCGCAACGGCGCGCTGGTCGTGGTCTCGCGCCGGCAACAGCGGGCTCGACTTCGACCACACGGCAGAACGTCATCGTGACGCCGGCGGAATCGGGCAACGCCATCGCCATCTCCGCGACCGGGCCGATGGCTTTCGCCTCGGGCGCGACGGACTTCAGCCGCCCCGCGTCCTATTCCAACTACGGCAACTCGCTGGTCTGGGTCTCGGCGCCCGGAGGCGACTTCGCCTATCCCGGCAACGAGCCTGCACGCTGTTCCCACCACGGGCACCCCGGTGACCGTCCCGTGCTGGGTGTTCGACATGGTGCTGAGCACGTCGCGCGCCGGATACTCCTGGGCGGCCGGCACGAGCATGGCCGCGCCCGCGGTTTCCGCGGTGGCGGCGCTCATCAAGCAGACGAACCCCGGCATCTCGGTGGGCGAACTGAAGAACCGCCTGGCCCAGTCCGCGACCGACGCTGGGCAAGCCCGGCCAGGACCACTCTATGGCCGCGGCTTCGTCAACGCCCTCAAGGCCGTGACGCAGTGACGCTCTGACGGCCCGTCAACGCAGGAACCGGGGGAGGCGCTGCCTCCCCCTTTTTCATGGCCGGCCGCGATGCAGGACGCGGTCCGCGGGCAGGATGGCGCGAGGCGCGTGCGGCTCCAGCCCCGAGAGCTGCGCGTAGTAAGGCGTGAAATCCGGCGCCGTCGCCTCGAACAGCTCCCGGAAGTCGCGGATCACGAAGTACGTCTCCTGGAAGGTGTCGATCTTGTAGCGCGTGCGCATGATGCGCAGCAGGTCGAAGCCGATGCGGTTGGGCGCATCGCTGTCGATGCAGTACGGCAGCTCCCCGCCCGAGGAGAGGATCCCCGCCCCGTAGGTCCGGATGCCCGCGGGTGTCTCGATCAGGCCGAATTCCACCGTGTACCAGTAGAGGCGCGAGAGCATCTCGATGGCGCCCAGGGCGTCCGCCTTGAGCCCGCCGCGGCCGTAGGCCTCGAGGTAGTCGGCGAAGACCGGGTCGAAGAGCAGCGGGACGTGCCCGAAGAAGTCGTGGAAGACGTCGGGCTCGACGATGTAGTCGAACTCCTCGGGCCTGCGCAGCCACACCGTGACGGGGAAGCGGCGATGGGCGAGGTGCTCGAAGAACACGCGGTCGGGCAGCAGGCCCGGGACGGCGACGATTCTCCAGTTCGTGGCGCGCGCGAGCTTCGGGTTCACGGCATCGAAGCGCGGGATCGCCTCGCCGAAGTCGAGCGCCGCGAGCGACGTCGATGAATTCCCCGCAGGCGTACTTCGGGACCAGGGCCGCCTGGCGGGCATACAGGCGGCGCCAGAGGGCGTGCTCCTCCGGGGTGTAGGCGGACCATGCCTGGTCGACGGTGTGATCCGGGCGCATGCCCGAATAGTCGCCGCGCAGGTTGTGGGTCGTTTCGCCGGTCATTTTCTCTCACCCCGACCCCTCTCCCTCGGGAGCGGGTAGCTCTGTAGGCTCCACCTGCTGCTCGATCGCGCCGAAGATCGTGGCGCCGTGGCGGTCGAACATCTCGATGCGAACCGTGTCGCCGAAGGCGAGGAACGGCCGCTTCGCCGCGCCCAGCTCCACCTGCTCCACGAGCCGCGCCTCCATGATGCAGGCGTAGCCCGCCGCGCGATCGTGGTTGGAGATCGTCCCCGTGCCGACGAGCGTGCCGGCCTTCAGCTCGCGCGTCTTCGCCGCGTGCGCGATGAGGTCGTGCAGGCTGAAGGTCGCGTCGACCCCCGCGTCCGGGTTGCCGAACCACTGGCCGTTCACGTGGCAGACGAGGCGCAGGTGGACCTTGCCGCCGTCCCAGGCGCTGCCCAGCTCGTCGGGCGTCACCGCCACGGGGGCGAGCGCGTTGGCGCCCTTCCCGTTCACGAACCCGAAGCCCTTGGCGAGCTCCGCCGGAATGAGCTTGCGGAACGAGACGTCGTTCACCAGCGTGACGAGGCGCACCGCGCCGGCGGCTTCCGCGGGCGTGGCCCCCATCGCGACGTCGCCCGTGATCGCCGCGACCTCGCCTTCCAGGTCGATGCCCCAGTCCTCCGTGAGGGCGCGGATCGCGTCGCGCGGGCCCATCATGTCGCCGGCTCCGCCCTGGTACATGAGCGGGTCGCGGTGGTAGCTCTCCGGCACGGTGTCGCCGCGCGCGCGCCGCACGCGCTCCACGTGGGAGAGGTAGGCCGAGCCGTCCAGCCACTCGTAGGCGCGCGGCAGCGGTGCGGCGACCTGGCCCTTCGCGAGTGCCGCCTGGAAGTCGAACGCGTGCCGCTCGTTGCCGCATTCCAGGCTTTCGGTCGCGTCGAGGAGCGGGCGGACCACCGCATCCCAGTTCTCGAGCGCGTGCTGCATCGTGGGCGAGATGCCGGAGGCGGCGACGGCGACCGTGAGGTCGCGGTTGACGAGGACGAGCGTGCCGTCGCGCGCCGGGCCTTTCAGGGAGGCGAGCTTCATTTCGGGAGTGTCGCTTTCGGGAAGTCGCGCCAGGCCGCATCGTAGTCCCCGTCGAGGCCGGGGCTCGCCATGGCGTGCGCGGTGGGATCGAAGGGGTAGCGGCTCTCGAACATGAACGCGAGCGTATCGCGGAGGTACTTCGGCTCGAGGGTGGCCGCGACGGCGGCGGCGTGCGAGGCGCGGTCCGGGCCGTGGGCCGTCATGGCGTTGTGCAGGCTCGCGCCCCCGGGAACGAAGCCGCCCTTCTTCGCGTCGTACTCGCCCTTCACGAGCCCCATGAACTCGCTCATGACGTTGCGGTGGAACCACGGCGGCCGGAAGGTGTGCTCGGCCACCATCCAGCGCGGCGGGAAGATCACGAAGTCGACGTTGGCCGTTCCCGGCGTGTCCGAGGGCGAGGTGAGCACCGTGAAGATCGACGGATCCGGATGGTCGAAGCTCACCGTGTTCATCGCGTTGAACCGCGCGAGGTCGTACTTGTACGGATAGACGTTGCCGTGCCAGGCGACGACGTCGAGCGGGGAGTGGCCGAAGGCGGCCGCCCACAGGTGCCCGCCGGACTTCACGACGACCTCGCGTGGGCCCGTCGCGGTCCTCGTACGCGGCCACGGGCGCCAGGAAATCGCGCGCATTGGCGAGCCCGTTGGCGCCGATGGGCCCCAGCTCCGGCAGCCGCAGCGCCGCGCCGTAGTTCTCGCACAGGTAGCCGCGGGCGGGGCCGTCCACGGCGACGCGGAACTTCACGCCGCGCGGGATCACGGCGATCTCCCCGGGGGCCGCATCGAGGTGGCCGAACTCCGTCGCGATCGCGAGCGCGCCCTGCTGCGGCACCACGAGCAGCTCCCCGTCGTGGCAGGCGAAGACGCGCTCCATCGGGCGATTGGCCGCGTACGCGTGGACGCCGATCCCCGCCTGCAGGCGCGCGTCGCCATTGGTCGCGAGCGTCGTCCATCCCGCGACGAAATCCGTCGCGGCCGACGGCACCGCCATCGGCGCCCAGCGCAGCCGGTTCGGGCCGGCGTCCGCCTCGCGGCACGGCGCCCGTGCGGATCAGGCCATCGTCGATGCGCCGGAACGCCGGATGCATGGCGCCCGGCCGCAGCCGGTAGAGCCACGAGCGCAGGTTCTGCGCCCGCGGCGCGGTGAAGGCCGTCGCCGAGAACTGCTCCGCGTAGAGCCCGAAGGGCGCCTTCTGCGGCGAGTTCTGCCCGCGCGGCAACGCGCCCGCGACAGCCTCGGTCTCGTGGTGCGCCCCGAATCCCGACAGGTATCGAAGATCTGCCGTCCATCACCGACTCGCCCTCACTCAGCGAAACAATCCGTGTTCATCCGCGTTCATCGCGTTCCCCGTCTTTCGCCCGCATCACTCCTAGACCACTCCCCTCGCGATCTGGTCCGCCTCGATCGACTCGAAGAGCGCCCGGAAGTTGCCCTCCCCGAACCCCTCGTTGCCCTTGCGCTGGATGATCTCGAAGAAGATCGGCCCGATGACGGTCTCCGTGAAGATCTGCAGCAGCTTGTCCTCGCGCCTGTCCTTGTCGATGCCCTCGCCGTCGATGAGGATGCGGTTCGCCCGCAGCCGCGCGAGGTCCTCGCCGTGGTCCTTCACGCGCCCGTCCACGCGCTCGTAGTAGCTGTCGGGCGTGTCGAGGAAGCGGACGTCGCGCCGGCGCAGGGCCTCGACCGTCGCGAAGATGTCGGCCGTCGAGAGCGCGATGTGCTGGATGCCCTCCCCGTGGTACGCGTCGAGGTATTCCTGGATCTGGCTCTTGCGGTCGCTCGGCTCGTTGATCGGGATGCGGATCTTCCCGCAGGGGCTGGTCAGCGCGCGCGAGGTGAGCCCGGTCTTCTTCCCCTGGATGTCGAAGTAGCGGATCTCGCGGAAATTGAAGAGCTTCTCGTAGAACTGCGCCCACACGTCCATGCGCCCGGCGTAGACGTTGTGCGTGAGGTGGTCCACCTCCAGGAGCCCCGCGCCGGCCGGCTGCTGCGGCGCGCCCTCGACGGGAACGAAGTCCACGTCGTAGATCGTGAGGTCGCCCCCGTTGCCGGGATAGCGGTCGACGAGGTAGATGAGGCTGTCGCCGATGCCCTTGATCGCCGGGATGTTGAGCTCCATGGGGCCCCACGGGGCCGTGGTGCGGCTTGGCGCCCAGCTCGAGGGCGCGCTGGTAGGCCTTCGTCGCGTTCTTCACGCGCATGGCGAAGGCGCAGGCCGAGGGCCCGTGCACGCGCGCGAACGACTGCGCGAAGCTGTCGGGCTCGCGGTTCACGATGAAGTTGACGCGCCCCTGCCGGTAGAGGACGACGTCCTTGGAGCGGTGCCTCGCCACGGGGGCGAAGCCCAGCTGCTCGAAGAGCGTGCCGAGGAGCTCCGGGTTCGGGCGCGGTGTACTCGATGAACTCGAAGCCGTCGGTGCCCATGGGGTTGTCGACGCGGTCCTGCTCGGTCATGGGGGCCTCCTCGGCGCTTCGGCGGTGGAACCGCGGGATTCTACGCCGCAGCGCCTGCAATGGGATTGCAACCGTGGCGCCAAAACGCGCTCATTGCGCAATAATATTGCGTCGAATTCGACTATTCCGGACACAATGGCCACCCTTCCCCTCGCGAAGACCGACCGCAAGCTCCTCGACCTGCTCCAGAAGGACGGGCGCATCACGAACCTCGAGCTCGCCGGGCGCGTGGCGCTCTCCCCCAGCGCCTGCCTTCGCCGCGTGCGCGCCCTCGAGGAGGCGGGCGTCATCCGCGGCTACGTGGCGCTCCTCGATCCCGCGAAGATCGGGCTGGGGCTGCTCGCGTTCGTGACGGTGAAGCTCGAGAAGCGCGGGCGCATGCCCACGGACGCCTTCGCGCGCGCCTGCCGCGACTGGCCGGAAGTCGCCGCCTGCCACGCGACGACCGGCGACATGGACTACCTCCTGCGCGTGCACGTGGCGGACCTCGCGCACTTCTCCCGCTTCGTGATGGATTCCCTCCTCAAGCACCCCGGCGTCATCGACGTGAAGTCGAGCTTCGTGCTGGAGCAGGTGAAGGAGACGACGGCACTGCCGCTCGCGCCTGCGGGGGGCTAGCGCGCGGCCCCGCGTCAGTTCACCTTGAAGCCGTCGAGCTCCCAGGTCTGGTCGGCGAGGACCGTGCCCGTCGCCGTGACCTCGAGCGTCTCGTAGCGCGCGAAGGTGCGCAGCGCGGGCACGAACCACACGTTGGTCACCCGCTTCGAGCGCAGCGCCTGGCCCGGGAAGGGCTCCCAGGCGTGCGCGGCCACCTTGCTGATCTTCATGGCCTGGAACGTGCCGGCCGGCACCTGCACGCTCTCCCAGCCGACGGCGGTCACCATGTTCTCGGCGCTCTTCGAGAAGGCCGGCCACACCTCGCGCGTGGTCCCCGACCACGTCGCGCCGGCCTGCAGCGGAAAGCGAAGGAGCACGTCCGCGGGATCGATGACGACGGTCCCCGGCCCGGACGGCGCCGGCATCGACTGGAGGTTGCCGTTGGCGTCGTAGCGGTACGGGAGTTCGGAGGCGCTCGAGTGGACCTCGTGGCCGCCCGGCCCCGCCTGCGCCACCGTCAGGGTCACGTAGTTGCGGCGCGTGAGCCCGTCGCCGTCGCGGATCTCGCGGTGGTAGACCCACCGGTCGCCCACCTGCGGCGACGGCGCCACGAGGCCGCGCGCGACCGGCTCGGGCACGGGCTTCAGCTTCGAATCGACGACGTCGGCGGCCATCGCCAGCATGATCGGGTCGGTCGTCTCCACCGGTTCCGGCGCCGCGGCCGGTTGCGCCAGGCGGGGCGGTCGGCCGCGGGCCGCTGCGTGGCCGCCTGCGCCGCCTTCTCGGCCGCCGCGATGCGCTCGAGCGCGTCCTTGCGGATGGCCGCGCGCTCTTCCTCGAGCCTCTCCGCGAACGCGGCCTCGAGGCGCTTCTTCTCCCGGTCCGCTTCCTCCCTGGAGCGCGACAATGCTTCGGTTACGGCGCGCTGGATCTCCGCCTCCTGCAGGCGCCGCGCCTCCTGCGAGCTCATCCCGGGCTCGGCGCGCTCGGCGGCGCGGAAGTAGAAATCGCCCTCGAGGGACGTGTTCTCCCACGGCACCTGGCGGCCGTTCGAGGCCTGCCGCACCGCCGCGCGCACCCGCTTGAAGACGTCCTCGACCTTGAGGCCCGGCCGCTCGATCTCGCGCACGAGGTACTGCGTGTAGAGGCCGTTCTTCCCCGGCCGTCGGAGGCGACCTGCCCGGGCGACGTGGCGTAGGCGATGAGGGAGCCGATCGGCGCCTCCATCGCCGCGAGCCCCGACTGCGCGGAGCGGGAACCGCGCACGAACGGGTTGTTGCGGCAGGCGTCGAGCACCACGAGGTTGATGCGCGCCTTGGCCGATTCCATCTTGTTCAGCACCAGCGCCACGTCGACCGACTGGTCCTCGATCTCGTCCTCGTACTTGATGTCGGCGTTGGCCGGGATGAGGAAGTTGCGGCCGTTCACCTGGACGCCGTGGCCCGCGAAATAGAAGAGCCCGGCGCCCTTGCCGCGCAGCTTCTCGCCGAACTCCCGGATCGCGCGGCGCATCTCGACGGCGCCCTGGTCGTGGCGCTCGATGACCTCGAACCCGGCGTCGCGCAACGCGGCGGAAACCGCCTTCGCGTCGTTCACGGGATTGAGGAGCGGCGAATCCTTGTAGGCCCCGTTGCCGATGACCAGCGCGATCCGCGCCTCGCCCGCCGGCGCCGCGGCGGCGGCCGGCCGCGCCGTCACGAGGGACAGCGATCATCAGCAGGGCGAGGACGAGGGTGCGCATGGGGTCCGGTGGGCGCCGATTATGCGGGCAATGCGCCCCCGTCGCCATCGGCCGCGTCGCTCGCCCCATTCCACGCAGTCGCGATAGGCGTGCCACGTGGCGTGCCCGATGACGGGCATGGTGAGGACGAGCCCCAGGAACGCGGTCGCGAGCCCGATGCCCGGTGAGCAGCACGATCGCGAACGCCCAGACCGCCATCGTCCCCGGGTTCTTCGCGAGCACCTGCACGGAGAGGATCGCGGCGCTCACCGCATCGTTGCCGCGGTCGAGCATCATCGGCACCGACACCACGCTCACCGCGAACACGAGGGTCGCGAACATCGCGCCCGCGGCGAAGTACACGATCACGAACTCGATGTTGCCCAGCGAGAACGCCTTGGCCAGGAAGCCCTTGAGGTCCGGCATCGTCCCGGTGCTGAACAGGGCGAAGGTGACGAGGGAGGCGCGCGCCCAGACGAGGAAGATCACGGTGATCACCAGCACGTAGATGCCGAGGCCGCCGACGTTCTCGCGCCAGGCGGTGAGCGAAGGCAACGAGCCGCGGCTTGCGCCCCGCCTCGCGGTCGCGCGACAGGGCGTACAGGCCGGTGGCGAGGAACGGGGCGGCGAGCAGGAACGCGCCGGCGAGCGTCGACACGTACTGGTAGGCGAAGTCGTAGAGGGCGAGGAGCGCCCACCCCATGGCCGCGAACGCCGCGCCGTAGAAGCCGCTCGCGAGCGGCGCCGCCCGGAAATCGTCCCAGCCGCGCACCAGCCACGCGATGGGCGAGAACGCCGGCACCTCGCGAAGCTCGTAGGAGGCGCCTTGCGGCGAGACGAGGGGGGACGGCGAGGACATGGGGCCCTATTTCGGCGCGGAAGGCGCCGGCGGCGCAGGCGCGAGCCCCCGGGCCTTGAGCGCCTCGAGCTTCGCGAGGTCCAGCTTCTCCACCGCCTCCCGGAAGCGCTTCCTCTCCACGCCGGTCGCCTTGACGCCCACGATGAAGCGCCCGCCGACGATCACGTCGAGCTCGCCCGTGCGCGTCGCCGTCGCATAGCGCTCGTAGGACTTGCGGCCGGCCACCGTCGTGGTGCGCTCGTAGCCGGCATCGCCGTCCTTGTCGATCTCGATGTTCACCCACGCGAGGGCCATCGCGGCCACGCCGGTCAGCGTGCCCGCGTCGGTGATCCCGTAGGCGATGCGCCCCCCCTTGCCGTCCTCGTAGACGGCCTCGGCCTTGGAGGACGCCACCCCCATCACGTTCGTCCTCGACCCCTCCGAGCTCACGCGCCGCATGCCGGCGATCGACTCCGGCAGCAGCTCCTTGAGCGCGCGGAAGTCCACCGGCTCGACCTTGATCGACCCGGAGAGCGCCGTGCCCATCTGCTTCATCGCCTCGCCGGCCTGCTGGACGTCCCCCTGGCGCGCGGCCTCGCCCAGCTGCTTCGCGGCCTGCTCGACCTTGGTGGCGGGATCGGCGGGCTTCGGGGGCTCCTCCTTGCCGCAGGCGGCGAGCGCCAGCACGGCGGCGGCGAGGATGGCGCGGGGAATCATGGCATTGCCTTTCTCGATGGTCCCGGGACGACGACGGGCTATGTTAACGGCATCGCGCGGTGTCAGACACCGTGTCCGACACCGCGCGCGGCGCGTTGACGCTGGGGGGGCCTTGCGGCATCATCGCCGCCATCGCCGCGCCAGCGTCAAGTCGTTGATTTTTCTGGCTGACGCACCGGCCGCCGACTCCGCGGCGCCGCCACGCAAACCACGATCCCGGGAGACCTCCTCCATGCACGCACACACCGTCCTTCGCGCGGCCACGCTCGCCGTGGCGCTCGCCTTCGCCTCCGCCGCCGACGCCAAGACGCTTCGATGGTCCAGCCAGGGCGACATCCTCACGATGGACCCGCACGCCCAGAACGAGGGCCTGAACAACGCGGTGTCGGACCACGTCTACGAGCCGCTGGTCACCCGCGGCAAGGACCTGAAGATCGAGCCGTGCCTCGCCACGTCGTGGAAGGCGGTGAATCCGACCGACGACGCAATTCAAGTTGCGCGCCGAGCGTGAAGTTCCACGACGGCACGCCCTTCACGGCCGACGACGTCGTGTTCTCCATCGAGCGCGCGCTGGCCCCCACCTCGAACTTCTCGCCCTACATGCAGGGCATCTCCGGCGCGCGCAGAATCGACGACGCGACCGTCGAGATCACCACGAAGGGCCCGAACCCGGTGCTCCTGCCGCAGCTCACCGAGGTGCGCATCATGAGCAAGGCCTGGGCCGACCAAGCACAACGTGCTCAAGCCCCAGGACTACAAGAACAAGGAGGAGACCTACGCCTCCCGCAACGCGAACGGCACGGGCCCGTTCGTGCTGAAGAGCCGCGAGGCCGACGTGAAGACGGTGCTCGTCCTCAACTCCAACTGGTGGGGGAAGATGGAGGGCAACGTGAACGAGATCGTCTACCAGCCCATCAAGCAGGACGGCACGCGGCTGGCCGCGCTGCTCTCCGGCGAGGTCGACTTCGTGCTCGACCCGCCCCCGCAGGACATCCCGCGCCTGAAGAAGGACCCGAAGATCAAGGTGGTCGAGGGCAACGAGAACCGCACCATCTTCTACGGCTTCGACCAGTGGCGCGACGAGCTGCAGTATTCCTCGGTCAAGGGCAGGAACCCGTTCAAGGACCAGCGCGTGCGCCAGGCCTTCCAGCTCGCCATCGACGTGAACGCGATCAAGTCCCAGGTGATGCGCGGGCTCTCGACGCCCACCGCCGTCATGTTCGCCCCGCAGGTCGACGGCTACGACAAGTCGCTCGACACGGTGGTGAAGCCCGACCGCGAGCGCGCGAGGAAGCTGCTCGCCGAGGCGGGCTACCCGCAGGGCTTCGAGGTCACGCTCGACTGCCCCAACAACCGCTACATCAACGACGAGAAGATCTGCCAGGCGACGGCGGCGATGCTCGCGCAGGTGAACATCAAGGTGAAGCTGAACGCCATGCCGCGCGCCACCTACTTCGCCAAGATCCAGAAGTTCGACACCAGCTTCTACATGCTGGGCTGGGGCGTGCCGACCTTCGACTCGCTCTACGCCCTGCAGAGCCTGCTGCGCAGCGTCGGCCAGGGCGGCGACGGCAACTTCAACCTCGGCAAGTACTCCAACCCGAAGGTCGACGCCGCCGTCGACGCGCTCAAGACCGAGACGGACCCGGCCAAGCGCAAGGCGCTCACCCGGGAGGCGCTCTCGATCCACAAGGCGGACGTGGGCCACATCCCGCTGCACCACCAGGTCATCCCCTGGGCCATGCGCGCCAACGTGAGCGTGGTGCACCGCGCGGACAACCGCCTCACGGCGAAATGGGTCCAGATCAACTGACGGCCTGAGGCCCGCACACGCAGCCCCGCCGGCCCCGCCTCGCGCGGGGCCGGGTGCGTTATGCTCCCCCCATGCCCGTCGCCCGAGCCGTCCTCGCCCTGGTACTCGCCTGCCTGCCCCTCGCGGCGCATGCGTTGACCCTGCGCTACGCGAGCCAGGACGACCCGCAGACCCTCGACCCGCACGCGGCCAACCTGCTGTCGTCGCTCGCGCGTGACGGCCAACCTCTACGAGACGCTGGTCTGGCGCGACAAGGACGTGGAAGATCATCCCCTGGCTCGCCACGTCGTGGTCGCAGCCCGACGCGAAGACCTGGCGGTTCCGGCTGCGCGAGGGCGTGAAGTTCCACGACGGCGCGACCCTCACCGCCGACGACGTGGTGTTCTCCGCCGAGCGGGCGCTCTCGCCCCTTCGCAGATGCGCGTGGCGCTGCAGGGCGTGGAGAAGGCCGTCAAGGTGGACGCGCTCACCGTGGACCTCGTGATGCGCGAGCCCAACCCGGCGCTGCTCGCCCACCTCACGCAGTTCCGCATCATGAACAAGGCGTGGGCCGTGAAGACACGGCGCCGACGCTTGCCGCAGGACTACAAGGCCAAGGAGGACACCTTCGCCTCGCGCAACGCCAACGGCACGGGCGCGTTCATGCTGAAGGAGCGCCAGCCCGACGTGCGCACCGTCCTCGTCGAGCACAAGGACTGGTGGGGCCGCAAGGCCGGCATGAACGAGGGAAACCTCACCGAGGTGGTCCTCCTGCCGATCAAGTCCAACGCCACGCGGCTCGCGGCGCTGCTCTCCGGCGAGGTGGACTTCCTCCTCGACCCCCCCTCGCAGGACGTGGCGCGGCTGCGCGCCTCCCCGGCGATCAAGGTCATCGAGGGCGGCGAGATGCGCGTGCAGTACGTCGCCTTCGACGTCTTCCGCGACGACCTCCTCTACGGGAAGGCGACAACGGCCGCAACCCCTTCAAGGACGTCCGCGTGCGCCAGGCCGTGGCCCACGCCATCGACGCCGAGGCGATCCGGGCGAAGGTGATGCGCGGCTTCTCGAAGCCGGTCGGCTCGATCCTCGTGCCGGGCGTGCAGGGCTACTCGGCCGACGCCGACCGGCGCCTGCCCTACGACCGCGAGAAGGCGAGGAAGCTCCTGGCCGAGGCGGGCTACCCCGACGGCTTCGAGGTGACGCTCGACGCCGGCAACGTCCAGCCCGCGGCCGACATCGCGCAGGCCGTGGCGGCGATGCTCGCCCAGGTGGGCATCAAGGTCCGGCTCAACATCGTCCCGCAGGCGAACTACTTCCCGAAGATCGAGAAGCACGACACGAGCTTCTACGTGCTCTCCTGGGGCGCCGGCGTCACGGCCGACGCGCTCTACACGATGCAGGCGCTCCTGCACACGCCGGGGAAGAAGGGCGAGGGCGACTTCAACCTCGGGCGCTGGTCGAACGCCGCGCGTGGACGAGATCATCGGGCAAGATGCGGGTCGAGCGGGATGCGGCCAGGCGCGACGCCCTCGCGCGCGAGGCGCTCCTCGTGGCCGGCGCAGGAGCTGCCGCTCGTCCCCATCCACCAGCCCCTCATCCCCTGGGCCATGAGGAAGAACGTGTCGGCGTGGTTCTCGCCCGTCAACACGGTGTACTTCTATCTCGTGAGGATGGAATGATCGCCTTCGTCATCCGGAGGCTGCTGCAGGGCGTCATCGTGATGCTGGTGGTGGGCTTCATCGCCTTCTCGCTCTTCAATTTCGTGGGCGACCCGGTATCGCTCATGCTGCCGCCGGAAGCCACGCAGGCCGACCGGCAGGCGATGCGCGAGTCCCTCGGGCTCGACAAGCCGTTCTACGTGCAGTTCGCGACCTTCGTGGCCAACGCGGTGCAGGGCAATTTCGGCATCTCGCTGCGGCTGGGCCGCCCGGTCTCGACGCTCCTCGTGGAGCGGCTGCCGGCCACGCTGGAGCTCGCCATCGCCGCCGCCGTCCTGGGCCTGTTCGTCGGCATCCCGCTGGGAGTCTTCACCGCGCTCAAGCGCGACAGCTGGTCCTCGCGCGCCATCCTCACCACGTCGCTCGTCGGCGTGTCGCTCCCCAACTTCCTCATCGGCATCTTCCTCATCCTCATCTTCGCCGTGTGGCTGGGCGTGCTGCCCTCCTTCGGCCGCGGCGACACGGTGATGGTCGGCCCGTGGTCGACGGGGCTCCTCACGACCTCGGGGCTGAAGGCGCTGATCCTGCCCTCCATCACCCTCGCCTTCTATCCGCTCACGCTGGTGATGCGCCTGGTGCGCTCGGAGATGCTCGAGGTGCTGCGGACGGACTACATCAAGTTCGCGCGCGCCCGCGGGCTCACCGACCGCACGGTGAACTTCGGCCATGCCCTGCGCAACACGCTGGTGCCCGTCATCACCATCACCGGCCTGCAGCTGGGCGGGATCATCGCGTTCGCGATCATCACCGAGACCGTGTTCCAGTGGCCCGGGATGGGGCTCCTCTTCATCCAGGCCGTGCAGTTCGCCGACATCCCGGTGATGGCGGCGTACCTCTGCCTCATCGGGCTCATCTTCGTGGTGATCAACCTGGTGGTCGACATCCTGTACTACGTGGTCGACCCGAGGCTCAGGATCGACCGCGGCTCGGCGGGAGGGCACTGAGGCCATGGCACGGCGCCCTGCACCGCTTCTTCGACAGCGACATCTTCCACAGCTTCAAGCAGTCGCCCGTCGTGGTGCTCGCGGCGGCGATCACGATCGCGGGCATCCTGGCCGCGACCTTCGCGCCGTGGGTCGCCCCGCACAACCCCTTCGACCTGAGGACGCTGAACCTCCTCGACGCCTTCACGCCGCCGGCGTGGACCGACCGCGGCAACCCCGCCTACCTGCTCGGCACCGACGACCAGGGCCGCGACGTCCTGTCGACGATCATCTACGGCTCGCGCATGTCCCTCGTCGTGGGGCTCCTCGCCACGGTCCTCGCGATGGTCGTCGGCGTGACGCTGGGGCTCGTGAGCGGCTACGTCGGCGGCAAGGTCGACGCCTTCATCATGCGCGTGGCCGACATCCAGCTCTCCTTCCCGGCGATCCTCATCGCGCTGCTGATCGACGGCGTGGCCCGCGTGGCGCTGCCCAAGGGCTCCCACGACGAGGTCGTGGTCTACGTCCTGATCCTCGCCATCGCGGCCTCGGGCTGGGTCGGCTACGCGAGGACCGTGCGCGGCTCCACCCTCGTCGAGCGCAACAAGGAGTACGTGCAGGCCGCGCGCGTCATCGGCCGCCACCCGGTCGGGATCATGTTCTCCCACGTCCTGCCGAACGTGCTCGGGCCGGTGCTGGTGCTCGCCACGCTGCAGGTCGGCGCGGCGATCATCACCGAGTCCTCGCTCTCCTTCCTCGGCGTGGGCGTCCCGCCGACGCAGCCCTCGCTCGGCACGCTGATCCGCGTCGGCAACGACTTCCTGTTCTCCGGGGAATGGTGGATCACCGTGTTCCCCGGCGTCGCGCTGGTCATGCTCGTGCTCGCGATCAACGTGCTCGGCGACTGGCTGCGCGACGCCCTCAACCCGAAACTGCGCTGACGGAGCCGCCCGTGAACCGATCCCTTCCCGCCCTCCTCGCCGTCGCCGGCCTGGCCGCCGGCATCGCGCACGCCGGTCCCTACGACCAGCCCTGGGCCGTCATCACCTCCGAGGACCGCTCCTCCGCGGACCCGGCCCTGAGGCCCGTCGTCGTGAGCCGCGTCGACGGCGAGTACGCCTACCGCAACCAGGTCGTGACCACCCCCGGCACGCGCAAGGTGACGGTCGGCCTGCCGCCCCGCCCGGGCCTCAAGGTCGGCGCCCAGGAGACCTTCGACCTCCAGGCGAGCCCCTGCATGCGCTACTTCATCGCGGCGAAGCCCGACACCCCCGCCGGCGACTCCTGGAAGGCCGTCGTGCGCAGGAGCGAGCTGATCGGCGAATGCGCCACGAAGTTCCGGTCGGAGACGCCCTCCCGATGAACGACGCGCCCCGCCAGAACTTCGCGAGCGGCACGCCCTGGGAGCCGGTGGTGGGCTACTCGCGCGCCGTGCGCTGCGGCCCGCACGTGTGGGTGGCGGGCACCACGGCCACGGGCCCGGACGGCCGCCTCGTGGGCGCGGGCGACCCCTACGCGCAGACGGTCCAGGCGCTCAACAACATCGCCTTCGCGCTCGCGCGCGCCGGCGCCACCCTGCGCAACGTCGTCCGCACGCGCATCTACGTGACCGACATCACGCAGTGGGAGCGCGTGGGCAAGGCGCACGGCGAGGTCTTCGGCGACATCCGCCCCGCCAGCACGATGGTCGAGGTGAAGGCGCTCGTGGACCCGAACATGCTGGTGGAGATCGAGGTCGACGCCTACATCCCCGGGACGAGCATCGTGAACGCCGAGCTCGCCCCCCTCCTCGAGGTCCGCCACCTGCGCGTGGAGTTCAACACGCGCCGCGGCACGCTCGTCGCCATCGACGACGTGAGCCTCGACATCGCCCCGGGCGAGGTGCTGGGCGTGGTGGGCGAATCCGGCGCGGGCAAGTCCATCACCGGGACGGCGATCATCGGGCTCCTCGAGCCCCCCGGGCGCATCGCGGGCGGCGAGGTCCTCCTCGAGGGCGAGCGGATCGACAACCTGCCCGCCGACGAGATGCGGCGCATCCGCGGGCGGCGCATCGGCGCCATCTTCCAGGACCCCCTCACGTCGCTCAATCCGCTCTACACCGTGGGCCGGCAGATCGTCGAGACGATCCAGACGCACCTGCCCATGAACGCGGCCGAGGCGCGGGCCCGCGCGATCGACCTCCTGAAGGAGGTGGGCATCCCGGCGGCCGAGCGGCGCATCGACCATTACCCGCACCAGTTCTCCGGCGGCATGCGCCAGCGCGTGGTGATCGCGCTCGCGCTGTGCGCCAACCCGCGGCTCATCATCGCGGACGAGCCCACCACGGCCCTGGACGTCTCGATCCAGGCGCAGATCATCCAGCTCCTGAAGAAGCTCGGGCGCGAGCACGGCACGGCCGTGATGCTGGTGACGCACGACATGGGCGTCATCGCCGAGACGGCGGACCGCGTGGCGGTGATGTACGCGGGCCGGCTCGTCGAGGTGGGCCCGGTCCAGGAGGTGATCCACCACCCGCAGCATCCGTACACCGCGGGGCTCATGGGCTCCATTCCCGCCATCGGGCAGGAGGTGGAGCGCCTGCCGCAGATCGAGGGATCGATGCCGCGGCTCAACGCGATCCCGAAGGGCTGCGCCTTCAACCCGCGCTGCCCGAAGGCCTTCGACCGCTGCCGCGAGGAGCGGCCGGACTTGATGCCTGCCGGCAGCACGCGCGCCGCCTGCTGGCTGCACGCGGGCAAGGCGGGGAACACCGATGAACGCGGATGACCGCGCACGATGAACGCCGATGAATGCTGAGCTGAAGCAAGGGTGCCCGAGGATCCGGCAACGCCTCCAAGGTGCTGCTGGAGGTGAAGGACCTCGCGCGCGACTTCGACGTCTCGCGCCCCTGGCTCAACCGCGTGCTCGAGGGGTCGCCGCGGCAGGTCCTGAAGGCCGTCGACGGGGTCTCGTTCACGATCGACCGCGGGGAGACGCTCTCGCTCGTGGGCGAGTCCGGCTGCGGGAAGTCGACGGTGGCGAGGCTCATCTGCGGCCTCTATGCCCCGTCGCGCGGCTCCATGCTCTTCGACGGCATCGACATGGCGCGCATCTCGCAGCGCGGCGAGATGCTGCGCATGCGCCGGCGCTTCCAGATGATCTTCCAGGACCCCTACGCGAGCCTGAACCCGCGCTGGCGCGTGGGGAGGATCATCGCCGAGCCCATCCGCCAGCACGGCATCATCCGGGGCGAGGCGGCCATCCGCCGGCGCGTGGGCGAGCTCCTCGAGGACGTGCGCCTTTCCGCCCACGACGCCGAGAAGTTCCCGCACGAGTTCTCCGGCGGGCAGCGCCAGCGCATCTCGATCGCGCGGGCCCTGTCGTCGAACCCGGAGTTCCTCGTCTGCGACGAGCCGACGAGCGCGCTGGACGTCTCCGTCCAGGCGCAGATCCTGAACCTCATGAAGGACCTGCAGCGCGAGCACGGCCTCACCTACCTCTTCATCTCGCACAACCTCGCCGTGGTGTCGCACATCTCCAACCGCGTCGGCGTGATGTACCTCGGCCGCATCGTCGAGATCGCGCCCACGAGGACGCTGTTCGAGCGGCCCCTGCACCCCTACACCCAGATGCTGGAGAGCGCGATTCCCGACATCACGATGTCCGGGAAGGCCCGCACGCCGGTGGCGGGCGAGGTCCCCAACCCGCTCGATCCGCCGCCGGGCTGCGCCTTCAATCCGCGCTGCCCCTACGCGAACGACCGCTGCCGCGCCGAGCGGCCGGAGCTGCAGGCCTTCGACGGCGCCCAGGTGGCCTGCCACGCGGTCGAGGAACGGCGCATCGCCGTGCGTTCCATCTGAAACAATGCGCCTGCCGGCCACCGTTGCATTCCGCGGCCGGCCCGGGAAGATTGTCTCCACTATGACAATCGGGGTTGACTCGGACTGCCGCGACGGACCGGCCGGCTTCACGCTGGTCGAGATCCTCATCGTCCTCGCGATCGTCGCCATCCTGGCCGGCATCGCCATCGGCGCGTACGACCGGTACCGCGAGAAATCGCGCATCACGCAGGCGGTCACCGATATCGGCGCGATCTCCACCGCCATCAAGATGTACGAGCTCGAGGAACGGCAGTTGCCTCCCAACCTGGACGCGGTCCGCGCCGGGAACCGGCTCGATCCCTGGGGCCGGCCCTACCAGTACTTCGACCTGGGCGCCAAGAAGGGCAACGGCATGGCGCGCAAGGACAAGAAGCTCGCGCCGCTCAATTCCGACTTCGACCTCTACAGCCTCGGCAAGGACGGGCAGTCGAAGGCCCCCCTCGTGACGCCCGTGAGCCGCGACGACGTGGTCCGGGCGCGCGACGGCAAGTTCATCGGCCTCGCGAAGGATTTCGATCCTTGAGCGCGCCGGGCGGACGCCTCCTCACGGGGCGCGTCGGCCGGCGCGTCTTCCTGCTGTTCGTGCTCTCGGCCTTCGTGCCCCTCGCGGTGATGGCGGTGCTGTCGCTAGCCAGGTGCGCGACATCCTTCTCCAGCAGGGCGAGAAGCGCCTGGCCGCCAACGCCAAGACGTACGGCATGGCCGTCTTCGAGCGCCTCCTCCTGGCCCAGGACGTGGCCGCCGCCGCCGTCGCCCGCGGAGAACCCACCCTGCCCCGCGATTCCCTCGCCACGCGCACCTTCGCGTCCCTCGGCACCGTCGGCGACAACGGGCTCACCGTCGCCATGATCGGGCAGCCCCGCATGCCCTCCATGGGCCCCGAGGCCGTCGACAGGCTGTCGCGGGGCATGGCGGCCGTGGTCATCACGAAGGGCGCCCCGCGCGCGAGCGTGACCCTGGTCCTGGCCCCGCGCAGCCCCGAGGACCGCCGCACGATCGTGGGCGAGCTCGCCCCCGAGTACCTCTGGGGCGCGATCGACCTCTACCCCGCGGCGACGGATTTCTGCATCTTCGAGGACGAGACGCGGATCGTCCTCTTCTGCTCGATGCCCGACGCCGGCGACATGGCGAGCCTCGCCGACGCCTCCTCCGCGCAGTCCCCCATGCGGGCGACCCGCTGGGTCCGCGACGGCGAGTACCAGCGGGCCATCGCCTGGGGCCAGTTCATGCGCGCGACGTTCGGCACCGCGGACTGGATCTTCGTCGCGACCCAGCCGGAAAGCTTCCAGCTCGCGCCCGTGGTCGAGTTCCGGCAGCTCTTCATCCTCGTGGTCGCCCTCGCGCTGCTGCTGGTCACGTGGTTCACGATCCGCCAGGCCCGCAGCATCGTCGAGCCCGTGGAGCGCCTGGCCGCGCGGGCGCGCGCCGTCGCGAAGAACGATTTCGCGACCCGACTCGACATGAAGCGCGACGACGAGTTCGGCGAGCTCGCCGCCGCCTTCGACCACATGTCCTCGCGGCTCGGGCACCAGTTCGCGGCGCTGAAGGCGCTGTCCGACATCGACCAGCTCATCCTGTCGACGGTGGAGACCGAGCAGGTGGTCCGCACCGTCATCGAGCGCATGGGGGACGTCGTGCCGACCGACGCGGTCAGCGTCACCCTGTTCGACCACGACAACCCGGCGCATGCCCGCATCTATTTCCGCGGGCCGCGCGCGGAGGAAGGCCTGTCGATCGCGCGCCTGGACATCGGCATCGAGGAGCGCCGGACGCTGGAAGCCGACCAGCAGGGCGCGTGGGTCGCGCTCGCCGCGCCCGCGCCGGGCCACCTCGCGCACCTCCTGGCCGCCGGGATGGGCACGGCCTTCGTGCAGCCCATCGTGTGGCGGGGAACCGTGTGCGGCGCGCTCGTGCTGGGCTACCGCGCCGCCGGGACCCGCAACGACGAGGAGCAGAAGCAGGCGCGCGAGTTCGCCGACCGGATCGCGGTCGCCGTGTCCTCCGCCTGGCGCGACGAGCAGCTCTACGTGCAGGCCCACTACGACCCCCTCACGGGGCTGCCCAACCGCCTGCTGTTCAAGGACCGCCTCAGCCAGGAGATCGCGCGCTGCCAGCGCGAGGAAGGCCGCTTCGCCGTCCTCTTCATCGACCTCGACCGGTTCAAGAGCGTGAACGACACCTTCGGCCATTCCGTGGGCGACGTCGTGCTGCGCGAGGCGGCCCGGCGCGTCACCGGGTGCGTGCGCGGCAGCGACACGGTCTCGCGGCTGGGCGGGGACGAGTTCACCGTCCTCCTGACCCGCGTCCAGCACCCGCAGGACGCGGGCCGCGTCGCCGAGAACATCGTGAGCGCGTTCTCGCAGCGGTTCGACGTGGGCGACCAGCAGTCCTTCCTCGGCGCGAGCATCGGCATCGCCTCGTACCCCGAGGACGGGTCGTCGGCGGAGGAGCTGCTGAAGAACGCCGACACGGCCATGTACCGGGCCAAGGCGAGCGGCCGCTCCCAGGCCATCTACTTCGAGGAGCGGATGAACGCCGAGGCCCTCACGCGCCTCGTCCTCGACCGCGACCTGCGCCTCGCCATCGAGCGCGGCGAGCTCGAGCTGCACTACCAGCCGCAGTACGACCTGCGCGCCGGGACGATCCGCTCCGCGGAGGCGCTGCTGCGCTGGCGGCACCCGGAGCGCGGCCTCATTCCGCCCAACCGGTTCATCCCGCTCGCCGAGGAGTCCGGGTTCATCGAGCAGATCGGGCAGTGGACGATCCGCGAGGCCTGCGCGCAGATGAAGGCGTGGCAGGCCGAGGGAATGCCCGTGGAGCAGGTGGCCGTGAACGTCTCGCCGCGGCAGTTCCGCAAGGCCGGCCTCGTGGCGTACATCCGCTCGTGCGTGCAGGAGGCGGGCATCGCCTTCAGCTGCCTCGAGCTGGAGATCACGGAGGGCCTCCTGATGGAACGTGCGACGGCCGTCGAGGGCATGCTGGACGAGCTCGACGCCATGGGCATCGGCATCGCCCTGGACGATTTCGGGACGGGCTTCTCGTCGATGGCCTACCTCCAGCGCTTCCCGGTGCACACGATCAAGATCGACCGCGTCTTCGTCGAGGGCCTGGGGCGCAGCGCCGACTCCCGCGCCATCGTGGCCGCCGTGATCGCGATGTCGCACGCGCTCGGGAAGAACGTGATCGCCGAAGGCGTGGAGACGGGGGAGCAGCAGGCGCTCCTCGGCGAGCTCGGGTGCGACGAGATCCAGGGGCACCACCTCTCGCAGGCGCTGCCCGCGGCCCAGTTCGCGGCCTTCGTGCGGTCGAACGCCGGGAACCACACGGCAAACACGTCGCTCTAACGCCCCGTAACCCCACGACACGCCCTATTTCGGGTGCCCTTGATTCGAGTCAAGACAGCCCCGGCGGGGGCGCGCCATTGTGTTCTTGGGGTACTCCGCGCAAGGCGGATGAGGGGCGAGGCGCCAAAGCCTGGCCGGGCAGCGAACAATGGAGAACACCATGAGCCAATCGATCGAAGTCACAAGGGAAAAGCTCCTCAAGGATTTCAACCTGGTGGTCGCGGATACCGAGGAACTGCTGAAATCGGCGGCGCTCAGCCGGCGGCGACAAGGCCAACGCCTGGCGCGCGCAGGTCGAGCAGAACCTCAAGATCGCCAAGGAGAAGATGGTCCAGATGGAGCAGTCCGCGGTCGCGAAGACGAAGGAAGCCGCGCACGCGACGGACGTCTACGTGCACGACAACCCCTGGCAGGCGATCGGCATCACCGCCGGGGTGAGCATCCTCGCCGGACTCGCGATCGGCCTGCTGGCGAACCGCAAGTAGGCGGGTGACGGGCGTGGACAGGCCGCCGCCGCAGGCGGCGGGCCCCGTCGAGGCGGCGCGCGCGCTCGGCAGTTCGGTCCTCGCGCTGTTTCGGGCGCGGGTCGGAGCTGGTCGGCGTCGAGCTCGCGGAAGAGGTCGGGCGCAGCAAGCGGATGCTGCTCCTGGCCGCCGTGGCGGCGACATTCCTCGCCATGGCATTGCTGCTCCTCGCCGCCTTCGTCGTCGTCCTGTTCTGGGACACCCACCGGCTGCTCGCCATCGGCGGCGTGACGCTTGCGTATGCCGGCATCGGCCTCGGCGCGGCGCTGCGGCTGCGTGCGGCGGCCCGGGCGAGCCCGCCGCCCTTCAGCGCGACGCTCGCCGAGTTCCGCAAGGACCTGGACATGATCCGGGGGCACGATGAACCGACGTGATGAAGAGCTCGCCTTGCGCAAGGAATTGCTGCTCGCGCGTTCGTCGCTCTGCCGGCTGAAGATCCACTACCAGGCCGACGCCCTTCGGCACGGCCTCTCGTGGCGCGGCGCCGCGACCGCCGTCGCCGCCGCCCCGCCCGCCCGAGGGGCGCTCTTCCTGCTGGCCGCGGAAGGCGTGGGCCATGCGCGGATGGCGCGCTGGCTCACCCTGGCCGGCCGTGCCCTGGCGGTCGTGCGGCTGGCGAGGCTGGCGCTCGGCCTGCTCCGCAAGTCCGCGTAGGGGAAACGGCTTCGCCCCCGCGCGGGGGGCCTAGGCGGGCCGCTTGCGGCTGTGGCAGGACAGGTAGAGCTCGTTCGTCGCGAGATCCTGGATCGGGTAGCGCTGCAGCTCCGGCGTGTATTCGATGCGGTCCTCCGTGCGCAGCGCCACGCGCCACGGCTCGAAGTCCAGCTCCCGCAGTTCCTTCTCGAACCCGGCGACCGTGATGGGGTTCAGCTCCGTGAACCATCGCCAGTAGTTCTCGGGCGGCTCGAAGGTGCCGGCACGGTCCATGTAGGCCGGCCGCGTGCCGAGCACGAGGCGCTCGAGCGCCTCGCGCGAATGCTTGAGGTGGAAGAACGGCTCGCTCGAGAACTCGGTCAGGTGGCTGCCGATGGTCGAGTAGAAGAGGCCGGGGTGCACGAAGAAGAGCCCGCCGGGCTTGAGTACCCGCCGGATCTCCCGCAGGGCGCGCGCGTAGCCGCCGACGATGTGCTCCAGCGATCCCCAGGAGACGACGACGTCGAAGCGGTCGTCCTCGAAGCCGAGCTCGTTGGCGTCGTCCGGGCGGAAGCGCACGCGGGACGGCACCGTGTCGGCGGGCAGGTGGTTCTCGGCGAGGATCTGCGGCAGCTTCTCGTAGCCGCGGAAGGGATCCACGCCCACCAGCTCCTCGCAGCCGGTGCGCAGCGCGAGCGAGAGCGCGGTGATGCCGTCGCCGCAGCCCACGTCGAGGATGCGGCCGCGAAGCAGGGGCGAGTCGCCCAGCATGTAGCTCTGCACCGTGGTCGCCGCGTGGTCGAAGTGGCGGAAGAACCAGTCGGCGTGCCCGCGCTTCCAGGACAGGTTCTCGATCGCCACGCCCGGCGGCAGCGCCTCGAAGGACCACGCGGCGGGCGTACCCGGCCCGGCCGCGGGCGCGGGGAGCGCGAAGGCGCCCTCGAGCGTGGCGGCGCGCTCGTCCGCCATGGCCGCCTTGTGGAAGAGGTCGAGCCGCATGCGCCAATCGCCCGCCGCGACCGTCCCGGGCAGGAAGCAGCGCACGCGGTAGGTGCCGCGCGGCAGCCACCCGATGTAGTGGGTCTCGCCGGAGTGGGCCGACACCTCGCCGCCGGGTCCCGAGAGCCCCAGCACGATCGCCGGCTGGAAGACCACGGGCGCCTCCACCACGATGCGGCCCGCGAGCGCCACCCGCCCGGCCACTGCCTCGGTCGCGAACGCGCCGTCGAAGCGGATCGGCGTCATGGCAGGCGGGACGACGGCGCGAACGGATCGATGGATCTCAAGCGTTGCTCCCCGTACTCAGAGAATGAAGGGCAGGATCGCCCTCGTGCGCGCACGATACCCGGCGTAGCCGGGATGGGCAACGACGAGGCCGCGTTCCTCGCGGCGGGCCTTGGCCGCGAGCACCCCGAGAAGCGCCACCCACATCCCCCACTGGATCGCATCGCCCGCGACGCAGAATGCGGCCATCGTCGCCAGCACCGCGAGATACATGGGATGGCGGACCCACCGGTACGGTCCGTGGGTCACGAGCGTGCCGCCTTCCCTGAGGTCCGGGCGGATGTTGAAGTTGCCGGGCCGGTTGGCCGCGAGCGCCCACGCGCCGACGGCCAGTCCCGCGACGAGGAGCACCACGAAGGCGGGACCGATGCGGGCGGGCTCGACGCGCAGGGCGATGAGCGCGATCAGGCCGAACTGGAGCGCGACGAGGAGCCGGGACAAGGGGCCCTCAGCGCGCGAGCCCGCGCGACAGGATGACCGCCAGCACCGGGATGAGTGCCACGACGTGCAGCTCCCCCATCAGGTAGCGCCTCAGGCGCTTTCGCTCGTCCTCGGGAACGATGAACGCCGGCTCCGAGGAGGCTCGCCGGCGCCAGCGCCGGAAAGCCATCGTGGGCGGGATCGAGAGCCCCCCCACGGCGGCGAACGACGCCACCTTCGCCCAGAACACCCAGTCGCCCGAGTAGAAGGCCCACCCCTTCGCGCCCGCGATCGCGCGGCACAGTCCCGTCGCCAGCACCGCGGCGGCGGCGCCCAGGTACCAGAGGTCGACGCGGCCGAGCATCGCGACGGCCTTCGCATCCAGCTCGCCGCGGGAGAGCATCACCTCGACCGTGAGGAAGGAAAAGAGGATGAAGACCGCGGTGAAGTGCAGGTAGGCGAGCGTCGCGTCGAGCCACATGGTCAGCTCCCGGCGCGGAGATGGCCGCGCAGGCGGGCCACGGCCTCCTCCAGCCGCGCCACGGGTTGCGTGTAGGCGATGCGGATGTGCCGCTCCGGCGCGTGCCGGCCGAAGTCCTTGCCGGGCGTGATCGCCACGCCCGCGTTCTCCAGCACCGCGCGCGCGAACGCGAAGCTGTCGTCGGTGAGGGCGGAGCAGTCCGCGTAGACGTAGAACGCGCCCTCGGGCCTCACCGGGATGCGGAACCCGAGGCGACTCGAGCGCCGGCAGCAGGAAGTCGCGCCGTTGCGCGAGCTCGCGGCGGCGCGCCTCGAGGATCGCGATCGTCTCGGGCTCGAACGCCGCCAGCGCCGCGTGCTGCGCCAGCGTCGACGGCGAGATGTAGAGGTTCTGCGCGAGCTTCTCGATCTCGCGCACGTACGGCGCCGGCGCCACCAGCCAGCCCAGCCGCCATCCCGTCATCTGGAAGTACTTCGAGAAGCTGTTGATGACGAAGACGTCTTCGCCCGCCTCGAGCGCGGTGCGCGCGTCGCGGCCGTAGGTGAGGCCGTGGTAGATCTCGTCGACCAGGAGCGTGCGCCCCGCGCGCGCGGGCGAGCGCCGCCAGCGCGGCGATCTCGTCCGGCTCCACGAGCGTGCCGGTCGGGTTGGAGGGGCTCGCCACCATGGCCACGCGCGTGCGCGGCGTCCACGGCGCGCTGGGCGAGTTCCGGCGTGAGCTGGTAGCGCGAGTCCGCCCCCACGGGAACGAGCCGCGGCTCGCCGCCCAGCGCGTGCACGAAATGCCGGTTGCAGGGATAGCCCGGGTCGGCGAGCAGCACCTCGTCGCCCGCGTCCAGCAGCACGCCGAAGGCGAGCAGCAGCGCCGCGCTCGAGCCCGCGGTGACGACGATGCGCTCCGCCGGAACCGTCGACGCCGTAGCGCTGCCGTAGAAGCGCGAGATCGCCTCGCGCAAGCGCCGGGATGCCCAGCGCGGAGGTGTAGAACATGGGCTGCGCGTCGAGCGCGCGCTTCGCGGCCTCCACGACCGGGGCGGGCGTGGCGAAGTCCGGCTCGCCGATCTCCAGGTGGATCACGTCGCGGCCCTGCGCCTCGAGCCGGCGGGCCAGCGTCTGGATCTCCATCACCTCGAAGGGCGCGATGGAGGCCATGCGCGAGGCGACGTGGAAGCGCTGGGCCCGGTCGTCCATGGCCGCTAGCCGTGCAGGCGGTCGCTCACGTCGAGCTCGCGCACGCCCTTGCGGTCCCGGACGGCATCCACGGCCTTCAGGATCCTCTCGCGAAGCACGTCCGCGTCGGGCACGCCGCGGATCCAGACCACGGGCGTGGTCACGTCAGACGTCTCCAGCTCCACGTTCCCGATGCCCACGAGGCGCATCACGAAAGGCTGGACGAAGGCGGCGTCCTTCACGCGATAGAGCTCGAGGCTGTCCGTGCGCCGGCTGAAGACGCCCTGCCGGATGCGGATGCGCTGGTTGGTGACCTCGTAGGCGAAGCAGCGGGTCGAGAGCCACCGCCAGATCGCCCACGGGATCGGGACGACGAGAATGGACAGGACGAACGGCCAGAAGTTGGTCCATTGGGAAGGGCTGCCCTGCCAGAGGATTTCCTCTTCGTTGCTCATGACGGCCTCCGCGATTCCGATACGAACGGCACTCTACCGCAAACGCCCGCGCTCTAGCGGCGCAGGTGCTCGTCCCAGAACTTCTGCAGGCGCTTGGCCGACACGGGGAACGGCGTCTTCAGCTCCTGCGCGAAGAGCGAGATGCGAAGCTCCTCCACCAGCCAGCGGAATTCCTCGAGATCCGCGTCGTGCCGCCCCGCGGCGCGATCGGCCTCGAGGCGCGCCTCGTACTGCTACCACAGTCCCGCCACCACCGGCGCGTGGCGCTGGTCGCGCTCGGGATTGCCGCGGAACTTCGTCAGCCGCAGCCCGAGCCCCTTCAGGTAACGCGGCAGGTGCTCGAGCTGCTCCCACGGGGTGCGGGCGAGGAAGCCCGGGAACACCAGCTGGTCGCGCTGGGCCTTCACCTCGTGGGCCAGGCGCCCGAGGGCCGCGGCTGCGGCGATCGCCGGCTCCGCGCCTGCCAGGCCTCGGCGATCGCGGCGGCGTGGCGGGCGAGCGCCTCGGTCACCGCGGGCAGCCGCGCCTTGGCGCGCTTCTTCTGCTCCTCGAAGGCCCTCGGCGTGCGCGGCGGCTCGTCCTCGCCGATGAAGGCGCGGTCGAGGACGGCCGCCGCGAGGTCCTCGCGCAGCTGTTCGGCGGACATCACGGACTGCAGCCGCATGGCCAGCGCATTGAAACCCGGGGGGCCGCGCTCGAGCTTCTTCACCTGCTCCTTCAGCTCGAAGGCGAGGAGGCGCTTCACGCCGCCGCGATGGGCCTCGACGGCCTTGTCCCGCGTGTCGAAGAGGCGGATCGCGACACTCGCCCCCTCGTCGACCAGCGCCGGATAGCCCGTGAGCGCCTGGTTGCCGCGCCGGAACGAGACCTCCGCCGGCAGGTCGCCGAAGTCCCACCCGGTGATGCCCTCGCGCTCGAGGCCCGGCTTGGACTGCGCGAGCGTGAGGCTCGCCGCTTCGCCGAGCTGCCGGCGCAGCGCGGCGAGGTCGCGCCCCATGGCGAGCTCGCGCTTCGCGTCGTCCACCACGCGCAGGTTCATCAGCGAGGTGCGCCGGCGGCGCTTCCTTCGACCACACGCTCGAGTCCAGCCGCTCGCCGACGAGGCGGGAGGCATAGGCGAGCACCTCGTCCGCCACGGGCCGCTCGCCCGGCATTCATGCGCTCGAGGAACGCCGTCACGTGCTCCGGCACGGGCACGAGCAGCGTGCGCACGCGCTTGGGCAGGGCCTTCATCGTCCAGGCGACCTTCTCGCGCACCATGCCGGGCACGAGCCAGTCGACCGCGGCCTCGTCCACCTGGTTCAGGAGCGCCAGCGGCACGTTCATCGTGACCCCGTCCATGGGGTGCCCCGGCTCGAAGCGATAGGCGAGCGCGAAGGCGTGGTCGCCGATGCGCAGCTGCTTCGGGAAGAGCGCCTCCGTCACCGACTCCGCGCCGTGGCGCATGAGGTCGGCCTTGGCGAGGAAGAGCAGCTTCGCGTCCGCCTTCGCCGCCTCCCCGTACCAGGCCTCGAACGAGCGCGCATCCCGCACCTCCGCCGGGATCCGCGCGGCGTAGAAGGCGAAGATCGCGCGGTCGTCCACCAGCACGTCCTGGCGCCGCGCGCGGTGCTCGAGATCCTCCACCTCGCGGACGAGCGCCCGGTTGTGCGCGAAGAACGCGAGCTTCGTGTCGAACTCGCCCGCCACCAGCGCGCCCTCGATGAATACCTCGCGCGCCCGGACGGGATCGAGGCGGCCGAAGCTCACCTTGCGGCGGGCGGCGATCACGAGGCCGTAGAGCGCCACCGACTCGTAGGCCATCACCTCGCCGCGCGCGCGGTCCCAGTGCGGCTCCGCGTGCGAGCGCGTGACCAGGTGCGCCGCCGCCTTCTCGATCCACTCCGGCTCGACGCGCGCGACGTTGCGGGCGAAGACGCGGGTCGTTTCCTGCAGCTCCCCGGCCATGATCCAGCGCGGCCGGTTCTTCTTCAGGCCCGACCCCGGCCAGATGACGAAGGGGATGCCGCGCGGCGCGTTGTAGTGGTCGCCCTCCTGCGACTTGAGGCCCACGTTCGAGATGAGGCCGGTCAGGAGCGCGCGGTGCACCTGCTCGTAGGTCGCGTCCGTCGCGTTCTCGCGGATCTTCAGCTCGGCCGCCATCTCGCGCAGCTGCCCGGCGAGGTCGCGCCACTCGCGCATGCGCACGTACGAGAGGAAGTGCTCGCGGCAGGTGGCCCAGAGCTTGCGGCTGGATTCCTTGTGGCGGAACGCCTCGTCGAAGAACTTCCACAGGTTGATGAGCTGCACGAAGTCGGAGGCCTCGTCGCGGAACTCCTCGTGGGCGCGGTCGGATTCCTGGCGCTTGTCCTGCGGCCGGTCGCGCGGGTCCTGGATGGAGAGCGCGGCGGCGAGGATGACCATCTCGCACAGGCAGTTGAACTCGCGCGCGGCGACGCAGCATGCGGCCGATGCGCGGATCCACCGGCAGCTTGGCGAGCTCCAGGCCCAGCGGCGTGAGGGCGCGCTTCTCGTCGATGGCGCCCAGCTCGAAGAGGCTGCGGTAGCCGTCCTCGATCTGGCGCGGCGTGGGCGGCTCGAGGAACGGGAATGCCGCGACCTCGCCCAGCTCGAGGGCCGCCATGCGCAGGATCACGCTCGGCGAGCGAGGTGCGCAGGATCTCGGGCGTGGTGAAGTCCGGCCGCGCCGCGAAGTCCTCCTCGGCGTAGAGGCGGATCGCGATGCCGCTCGCCACGCGGCCGCAGCGCCCCGCGCGCTGCCTGCGCCGCCGCCTGCGAGATCGGCTCGATGCGCAGCTGGTCGATCTTCTGCCGCGGGCTGAAGCGCTTGACGCGCGCGAGCCCCGTGTCGATCACGAAGTGGATGCCGGGCACGGTGAGCGACGTCTCCGCCACGTTGGTCGCGAGCACGATGCGGCGGTGCGAGGCCGGCTCGAAGACGCGGTCCTGCTCCTCGGCGGACAGGCGCGAGAAGAGCGGCAGGATCTCGGTGCCCTTCGGGTGGTGCTTGCGCAGCGTCTCCGCCGCCTCGCGGATCTCGCGCTCGCCGGGCAGGAAGACGAGGATGTCGCCCGCTGCGGCTCTCGCGGGCGATCTCGTCCACGGCCTTGGCGATGGCCTCGTTCATGTCCACGGGCTCGTCGTCCTCGTCCTCCACCTCGAAGAACTCGGGGCGGTAGCGGACTTCCACCGGATAGGTGCGGCCGGAGACCTCGATCACCGGCGCGCCGCCGAAGAAGTCCGAGAAGCGCTGCGTGTCGATGGTGGCCGAGGTGACGATCACCTTGAGCTCGGGCCGGGCCGCGACCAGGCGCTTCAGGTAGCCGAGGAGGAAGTCGATGTTGAGGCTGCGCTCGTGGGCCTCGTCGACGATGATCGTGTCGTAGGCGCGCAGCTCGCGGTCCGAGTGCGTCTCCGCGAGGAGGATCCCGTCGGTCATCACCTTCAGCACCGTCTCGGGGCCGGTCCGGTCCTGGAAGCGGATCTTGTGGCCGACGAAGCCCTTCGGGCGCCCCGGCAGCTCGTGGGCCAGGCGCGAGGCGAGGCTGCGCGCGGCGATGCGGCGCGGCTGCGTGCACCCGATGAGGCCCGCGGCGCCGCGCTTGAGCGCCAGGCAGATCTTCGGGATCTGGGTCGTCTTCCCCGAGCCCGTCTCGCCGCAGACGATCGTGACCGGGTGCTTCGCGACGAGGGCCGCGATGTCGTCGCGCTGCTGCGCGATGGGCAGGTCGTCGGGAAAGCGCGGGTCCGGCAGCCGGGCGAGGCGCGCGCGCGTAGGCCTTGCGCGAGCGCTCGAGCAGCGCCTCCAGCAGCGCCCGCTCGCGCTCGTGCGGCCGGCCGGCGGACGCGCGGCCGCGCACCGTGGCGGCGAGCGCTGCGATCTTCGGGTGGTCGGCCGCGAGCGTGGCGGCGAAGGAGGTCTTCGGGAAGGGCGGTCAAGCCGCCATTCTATCGCCCGGTCAGCGGTACGGCCGCGCGAGCGACGTGTCCAGGGGCGGGAGCTCGCGCGCGGAGGCGGCCAGGTCCTCGATCGCCTGCAGTTCGCGCCGCAGGCGGGCGTCGGCCCGCAGGCGCTGCACGACCAGGTCGTTCTCGCGGAAGGCGTAGTAGATGATCATCGCGACGAAGAAGAGGGCCGTGAAGCCCGCCATGAGATGCACGCCGGAATGGATGAAGAAGATGTACGCCGTCGGCGGGAGCGTGGCGGGCAGCGCCAGCGCCGGGTGCGCCCAGCGCACGGGCGCGTAGGCCGTGACGGAGCCGCCCACGAAGCACGTGATGACCATCATCGTGAAGGCCTGGCGGTAGCCGGGATCGTCGGGGTAGAGCCAGGTGCCCAGCAGGCCCCACTGGATGCCGGCCAGGAAGTTGCCGAGCACCGCGAGCCGCGCCCACTGTCCGGGCGCCAGGTCCCATCCGGACGAGGCGCGGCTGCGGTGCAGCCAGCAGACCCCCAGCCGCAGCGCGGCGACGAAGGTCCCGTAGGCCAGCCAGAGGATATGCGGCGCGCGCAGGCCGTCCTCGAAGAAGACGGCGACGCAAAGCAGCGTGCCGAAGAAGGCCGCGACCGCGGACACGCCGAGGTTGCGGTAGATCTCGGCGACCTGGAGGGCCTCGATCTCCTGCGACAGGGACATCGGGGACGGCTGCGGGCGTCCCGGCATGGCGGACATGGGTGCGCACCTCGCGGGAGCGGGACGCTCCCTGTCGTTATCTCTTTAACGGCAGTTAATACGAGTTGGCGGCCCGGAACTGTGAACTGCGTCACATTTCCGGCGTTCCGGCCTGTGGCCGCGGGCCCGGTCAGGGGTTGAGCTGGCGGTAGACGCTCGAGGAGATGCGGGAAAGCGCGGGCCGGTCCATCTCGCCCGAGAGGGCGTAGCCCCAGTTGCCGTCGATCCAGTAGAAGACCGACACCTTGCCCTTCCTGCGCGAACCGGAAGGCGGTCTGCCCCTCGCTCTTCGCGCGGGCGGAAACGTAGAGGGTGAGGCGCCGGCCGGCCGTCTCCTGGTACATGAACTGCGCCACCGGCCCTTCGGGCCCGGGAAGCAGGCGCCCGCCCAGCAGCTCGTAGCCTTCCTCGGACGAGCACCGGCACCTTGAGCTTCGTGCCCAGCCGCTTCGAGAGCCAGGCCACGAGGTGCTCCTGCTGCGTGGCGTCCACCTCCACCGGGATGGCGGACCTCGACGGCGTAGACGAGGTGGGCGCGCGCGGCCCGGGCCGGCAGGCCCGCCGGCGGCGGCGAGGCCGCGAGGCCGGGTCCGGGCGCGCTGCCGCCACGCGTAGGGCATCGCGAGCCCGATGGCGATGCCCACGGCGAGAACCGCGCGCCGCGCGCGCGATCCAGGCGGCGTTCAGGTGCAGGCGCGCGGGGACGGCTCGAGCACGGCTCGAAGCGCTCGCGCAGCAGGCGACGCTGCTCGACCAGCTGCAGCACGCGCCGCAGCTTCTGTCCGGAAGGCCGCTTCCACGTGCAGCCCCAGGCGCGCCGTCCACGAAGGCCTGCAGCATTCGTCGTCGATTTCATTGCACGACCTTCAGGCTCGTGCTTGTCGCCTCGCCGTCCATGTGGCGGCGCAGTTTTTCGCGGCCGCGCGAAAGGCGCGACATCACCGTGCCGATGGGCATGCCCAGCGCGCGGCTCACTTCCTCGTAGCTCATGTCCTCGAGGCTCACCATGAGGACCACCTCGCGCTGCTCGGCCGGCAGGGCCGCGAGGCCCGCTCGAGGTCGCGCACGTCGGTGACCCAGCCGGGCGTGGTCGCCCCGGCGAAGTTCTCGTCCACCTCGGCCGAAGGCGAGATCTTGCTGCGCCTTGAGCTGGTTCACGAACACGTTGTGCATGATGGAGAAGAGCCAGGCGCGCAGGTTTCCCGGGCGCCAGAGGTGGAACTTGAGCACGCGCGCTCGAGGGTGTCCTGCACCAGGTCGTCGGCCGCGTGACGGTCCCCGACCAGCGCGCGCGCGTAGCGGCGAAGGTTGGGGATGTACGGGACGACCTGCTCGTAGTCCATAGCTCGCGGCGCGGGCCTCAGGGTTGGCGACGTGCCAGGTTACTCGGCTGAACACGCGCCGGCTCCCCGGGCTTATTCCCGGCGATACGAGAGGGTGAACACCCCGCGGACCCTTTTATTCCCGCCGGCAGGATCCGATCGGCCGGCCCCGTGCCAGCCTCATGCCATCGTGATGCCTTCGTCGGCCATGACCTTCTTCACGGCGCGGCCGCGCGAGCACGCGCTCGACGAGCGCCGAGTAGTTCGGGAGGTCCTTCACCGCGAAAGCCGTTGCGGTTGCCCCAGCGGTAGAAGACCAGCAGGTAGGCGTCCACGACCGAGAAGCGGTTGCCGATGGCCCAGCTTCTTCCCGGCGAGCAGGCGGTCGATTTCCTTCAGGCTTTCGCCGAAGGCCTTGCGGCCGCCCGCCTTCACCGCGTCCGCGCAGGCGGGACCTTCCACGTATCGCTCGGGACGGAACACGTGCGCGTAGGCGGGGTGGACCGTGTCGGCCAGCCACGCCATGAAGGAGAGCGCCTGCGCCTGGTCCCAGGTCGTCGCGGGCCACAGGCCCTTCGAGGCGAAGCCTCCGCCGAGGAACGAGAGGATGGCGACGTTCTCCACCAGCACCTTGCCGTCGACCACGAGGGCCGGCACGCGCCCGCGCGGGTTGATCTTCAGGTATTCCGGCGAGCGCTGCTGCCCCTCGGCGGTGCTGATGCGCACCGTCTCGTAGGGGATGCCGAGTTCCTCGAGGACGATGTGCGGCGCGAGCGAGCAGGCGCCGGGCGAGTAGTACAGGGTGATCTTCATTCGGGCTCCGTTCGGTGTCAGACACGGTGTCAGACACGGTGTCTGACACCGCGGTCGGGTCAGAGGCGGGTGATGAGGGAGGAGGTGTCCCAGCGCTTGCCGCCGGCCTTCTGCACGTCGCCGTAGAACTGGTCGACGAGCGCCGTGACCGGAAGGCTCGCGCCGTTGCGCTTGGCCTCCTCGAGGCAGATGCCGAGGTCCTTGCGCATCCAGTCCACCGCGAAGCCGAAGTCGAACTTGCGCTCGACCATGGTCTTGCCGCGGTTTTCCATCTGCCAGCTACTGCGCCGCGCCCTTGGAGATGACGTCGATCACGAGGGCGGGGTCGAGGCCGGCCTTCTCGGCGAAGGCGATGCCCTCGGAGAGGGCCTGCACGAGGCCCGCGATGCAGATCTGGTTCACCATCTTGGTGAGTTGCCCGGCGCCGGCGCCCCCAGGAGCGTGACCGCCTTGGCGTAGGAATCCATCACCGGCTTGGCGCGCTCGAACGCGCCCGCCTCGCCGCCGCACATCACGGTGAGCTTGCCGTTCTCGGCGCCCGCCTGGCCGCCGGAAACCGGCGCGTCGATGAAGTCGATGCCGAGGGCCTTCGCCTCGGCGAAGATGCGCCGCGCCGCGTCGGCCGAGGCCGTGGTGTGGTCGATGAGGATGGCGCCCTTCTTCATGCCCGCCAGCGCCGCCGCGGAAACCTCCGCGAGATCGCGGTCGTTGCCCACGCACATGGCGACGAAATCGGCGCCGCGCGCGGCCTCGGCCGGGCGTGGCGGCGGACTGCCCGCCGTGCTTCTTCACCCACTCCTGCGCCTTGGCGGCGGTGCGGTTGTAGACGGTGACCTCGTAGCCCTTGGCCTTGAGGTGGCCCGGCCATGGGAAAGCCCATGACGCCGAGGCCGAGGAAGGCGACTTTCGCGCTCATTGCATGCTCCTTATGCGAGTTCCTTGTTGACGAGGTTGGGCGCCGCGCGCCCTTCGAGCACCGCGGTGAGGTTCGCGACCGCGGTCTCGCACATCTTCATGCGCGTCGCGCGCGTGGCGCTCCCGATGTGGGGCGTGAGGACGGCGTTGGGAAGCGCGAGGTAGCCCGGGTTCAGCTTCGGCTCCCCCTCGAAGACGTCCAGCCCCGCGCCCGCGATGCGCCTCGCCTTCAGCGCCTCCACGAGCGCGGCATCGTCGACGACGCCGCCGCGCGCGGTGTTCACCAGGATGGCCGTCGGCTTCATCCTCGCGATCTCGGCCGCCCCGATGAGGTGGTGCACCGCGGGCGAGTACGGGACCATGACGACGACGAAGTCGGACTCCGCCAGCAGCCGGTCGCGTTCGACCCACGTGGCGTTGAGCCGCTGCTCGTCCGCCTCCGGGATGCGGCCGCGGTTGTGGTAGAGCACGCGCATGTCGAAGCCGGTGGCGCGCTTCGCGATCGCCTGGCCGATGCGGCCCATGCCGATGATGCCCAGCGTGGCGTGGTGCACGTCGGTGCCGAGCGGCGACTGCATCGCGAAGGCGAGCTTCCAGTCGCCCCGGCGCACCTGCGCGTCGCCTTCCGCGATGCGGCGCGCCGCGGCCATGAGCAGCGCCCAGGTGAGGTCGGCGGTGGTGTCGTCCAGCACGCCGGGCGTGTTCGTCACGCGGATGCCGCGCTTCGTGCAGGCCGGGATGTCGACGTTGTTCGTGCCGACCGCGATGTTGGAGACGACCTTGAGGCCCGGGCGCGGCGGCGAGCACCGCTGTCGTCGATGCGGTCCATCACCGTCGCGAGGACGCCCTGCTTGTCCGCGACGCGGCGGGCCAGCTCGTCGATCGGCCAGGGCCGGTCGTCGTCGTTGTGCTCGACGTCGAAGCGGCTGCGCAGCGCCTCGACGATCTCGGGAAACACCTGGCGCGTGACGAGTACTTTGGGTTTCATGATCGATTCAACTCCAGGAATGGAAAAAGCCCGAAGTTCTCGACGACGGGCCTTTCCGAAACACTACGACATCCAGGATGGGTCCTCGATGCGGGCCGGCGGCCGCGCCGCGTTGAACGGCTAGTCCGTTCCAACGCGGCGGGGCGAAGGCGGCGGTGAAGCCGTCCGCCTTCGCCCTATTTGTAGAGCGTGTGCGGCAGCCAGAGCCCGATCTCCGGGAACACGTACAGCAGCGCCAGCGCCACGACCTGGATTCCCATGAACGGCATCATCCCCGCGAATATCTGGTTCAGCGTCACGTGCGATGGAGCCACGCCCTTCAGGTAGAACGCGGCCATCGCCACCGGCGGCGACAGGAACGCCGTCTGCAGGTTGAGCGCCACGAGCAGCCCGAAGAAGAGCGGGTCGACGTTGAACTTGACGAGCAGCGGGATGAAGATCGGCATGAAGATCACGATGATCTCCGTCCACTCCAGCGGCCAGCCGAGGATGAAGATGATGAACTGGGCGAGCAGCATGAACTGGACCGTGTTGAGGCCCAGCGACAGCACCCAGCGCTCGATGATCTCCTGGCCGCCCAGCAGCGCGAACGACGCCGAGAAGATCGAGGAGCCCACGAAGAGCCAGCACACCATGGCCGTCGTCTTGGCCGTGAGGAAGGACGACTCCTTCACGATGCCGCCGACGTCCTTCACCGTCGTCATGAGCACGCTGCCCTTGCCGCCCTTGAGGGCGGAGATGTAGCGGTAGGCGGCCGCCAGCAGGAATCCGCCGAAGGCGCCCACCGCCGCCGCTTCCGTCGGCGTGGCCAGCCCGAACACGATGGAACCCAGCACCGCGATGATCATGATGGCCAGCGGGAAGAACGACGTGAGCAGCATCTTGAAGATCTCGAAGCGCTGCCAGGTCATGAGCCCGTAGGTCAGGGCGAGCAGCGGCCACGCCGATCCCGATCGTGATCCAGAACCACATGGGCGCCGGCACCCGATCCTGCTCCGCGGCCGGCTCGGCCTTCTTCTCGACCTTCTTGGCGACCGCCGCCTTGGGCTGCTCCGCGGCGGGCGGCGGCGTGGGTGCCGCGGCCGCCTTCGGCTCGTCGGACGGAGGTTCCGCGAGGCCGGTCCCCGATTCGGCCGGCGGCTCCGCGAGACCGCTCGGCGAGTTCGGCCTTCTCGTCGACGGCCGCCGCGACGTCGCCGCCCGCCTCCACCAGGCCCGCCGTGCTGTCGACGACGACAGGCGCCGTCGCGCCCATCCAGATCACGACCAGCAAGGCGACGATCGAGATCGCGGGCAGTGCCGACACCACGAACTGGCCGTATACCGTCGACTTCGGATGGCCCGGCGCGCCGCCCAGGGCCCGCCGAGGAGTCCCTTGAAGGCGTTGGGGCTCTTGGGCGCCAGCGCCGCCGACAGCGGCGGCAGCGGCACGTGGCGCTCGGCCTCGGGCAGCGGCGGCATGAGGTGGGGCTTCCATTTGGCGAGGACGATCACGTAGCCCACGTAGAGCGCGGCCAGCATGATCCCGGGGAAGAAGGCGCCCGCGTAGAGCTGCACGACCGAGACGCCCGCCGTCGCGCCGTAGACGATGAGGAGCACCGAGGGCGGGATGAGGATGCCGAGGCAGCCGCCGGCCGTGATCGCGCCGGCCGAGACCTGCACGCTGTAGCCCGCGCGCAGCATCGCCGGGAGGGCGAGCAGGCCCATGAGCGTCACCACCGCGCCCACGATGCCCGTGGCCGTCGCGAAGATGGCGCAGGTGACGATGGTCGCCACCGCGAGCGATCCCGGCACCCGCGCCAGGGCGAGGTGCAGGCTCTTGAACAGCTTCTCGATCGAGGTTGGCGCGCTCGACGAGGTAGCCCATGAACACGAAGAGCGGCACGGCGATCAGCACGTCGTTGGACATCACCGAGTAGGCGCGCTGCACCATGAGGTCGAGGATCTGCCGGGCCGCCGTCTCGTGGTCCACGCTCCGGTAGGCGAGCCAGCCGAAGAACACGCCCATGCCCATCAGGGTGAAGGCCGTCGGGAAGCCCAGCATGATGGCCACCACGACCAGCGACAGCATGATGAGGCCCAGGTGCCCGTTGGTGAGGTTCGTCCACGGCGTGAAGATCAGCATGGGCATGAGGATCAGGATCATCAGCCCGAAGCCGAAATACAGTTCCTTGCGGATCTTCATTTCGCGCCCTCCTGGGCGTCGACGAGCGCGTCGAGCTTCTCGATGTCCTCGGTCTTCACGTGCACCATTTCCTTCAGCTTGTCGACGTCGACTTCCTCGACGTCCTCCTCGCGGGAGGGCCACTCGCCCGTCTTGATGCACACGATGCAGCGGACGATCTCCACGATCCCCTGGAGCAGCAGGATCGCGCCGGCGACGGGAATGATGGTCTTGAACGGGTAGATGGGCGGGCCCTCGGCCGTGATGTTCGAGTGCTCGTTGATCGCCCAGCTTTCGGCCGCGTAGGTGTAGCCGGCCCAGCAGAGCGCGACCACGCCCGGGATGAAGAACAGGAAATAGAGGATCAGGTCGATGGTCGCCTGGGTCCGCGGCTCGAAGAAGCCGTAGAGGACGTCACCGCGCACGTGCCCGCTCTTCGCGAGCGTGTAGGCGCCCGACATCATGAAGAGCGTCCCGTAGAACATGATCATCACGTCGAAGGCCCAGGCGTGCGGGATTGTCCAGGGCGTAGCGCGAGAAGACCTCCCAGGAGATGAGGAGCGTGAGCGCGACGATGAACCACGAGAACGTGTGGCCGACGAAGGTGCTCGTCTTGTCGATGAAGAGCAGGAGCTTTTGCATGGCGGGTGGTGTTGCCTCGGTGGGGTCGTGCGTCGGATCTGCGCTACGCGCCCGGGAAACAAAAACAGCCATCCGGCGGCGTCGCCGGATGGCTGTGGTTACGGCAGCGACTCAACCCTTCTTCGGCGCCGCGGCGGGCTTGGCGAAGTAGTGGTTGTAGGCCATGCGGCGGGGCACGACCGTGTCGAGCTCCCAGCGCACGACGCGCTCGGCGAACTGCTTCTGCGAGGCCTCGATCTCCTTGAACAGCGCGTTGCCTTCCGCCTTCTTGGCGGCGGCGGCGTCGTAGGAGGTGAGCTGCGTCTGCAGGATGGGGTCCGGGGTCTTGTAGAACTTGACGCCCATCTTCTGCAGCTCGAGGTAGTCCTTGGAGTAGCGGTCGACCGCCTTCCAGGACATGTCGGCCGAGGCCGCCTCGACCGCGTTGGCGATGATGGCCCGCATCTTCTCGGGCAGCGCATCGTACTTGGTCTTGTTGAACATGATCTCGAACTGCTCGGCGTTCTGGTGGTAGCTCTGCAGCATGCACACCTTGGAGACGTCGGCGAAGCCCAGGAGCTTGTCGGAGGAGGCGTTGTTGAATTCCGCCGCGTCCAGCAGGCCGCGGTCCATGGCCGGGACGATCTCGCCGCCGGGCAGCGCGTTCACCGCGGCGCCCAGGCCCGTGAACACGTCGATGGAGATGCCCACCGTGCGGTACTTGAGGCCCTTGAAGTCTTCCTTCTTGGTGATCGGCTTCTTGAACCAGCCCAGCGGCTGGGTCGGCATCGGGCCGTAGGGGAAGGAGACGACGTTGGCGCCGATCGAGGCGTAGAGCTTGGCGAGCAGTTCCTTGCCGCCGCCGTACTTGTGCCAGGCGAGCATCTCGTTCGCGTCCATGCCGAAGGCCGGGCCGGAGCCCCAGAGCGCCAGCGCGTTCTGCTTGCCGTAGTGGTACACGAGCACCCCGTGGCCGCCGTCGAGCGTGCCCTTGGAGACCGCGTCCAGCAGGCCGAAGGCCGGGACCACGGCGCCGGCGGGCAGCACCTCGATCTTCAGCTCGCCGCCCGTCATGTCGTTCACCTTCTTGGCGAAGTCGAGGGCGTACTCGTGGAAGATGTCCTTCGAGGGCCAGGTGGACTGCCAGCGCATCGCGATCGGGCCGGTCTGGCCCTTGGCGATCATCGGGAAGGCCAGGGCGGACGCGCCGGCGGCGCCAGCCAGGAATTTGCGTCGGGTGACGCGAGTCTTGTCGGTCATGTGTTTCTCCTCTGGGGTTGTTGTGTCGCTCTCTGTGGGAAGCTTCTTGTCGGGCGGGCCGGCCGCTGGCAGGCGGCACGCTCGCCAAGGTGACCACGGAATGCTATATTCCGCCGGTAGGGGTTAGGCAAGAGAAAGGGTCATCCCGGGAGGGCCCCTTCCCGCCCCTTCTGGCGCGCCCAGGAGCCAGGCCAGGATGGGGGGGGTGGCCAGGGTGGTGAGGATGACCATGGCGACGATCACCGAGAACAAGCCGCTCGTCGACCACCCCCAGCTGCCGGCCGATCGCCGCGAAGATGAGGCCGACCTCCCCCCGCGGGACCATGCCCCACCCCACCACCCAGCGGTTCACCGGGCCCGGCGGCGAGGCCCGCCACGACCTTGCCGGCGATGGCGGCGACCGTCACCCCGAGGGCCACGGCCAGGACCTTGCGGGTCGGCGAGCGCCTCGAGCTTTACCTGCATCCCGGTATAAACGAAGAATACCGGCACGAGGAAGTGCCCCAGCGGCTCGAGGAGGTGCTGGTGGTGGTGCTCGCGGTACCGGTCCAGCGCCCGGTGCGCCCGCTCGGCCTCCGCGGCCGGCAGCTTGTCCACCACGGGCTTCAGCTCCCGGACGATCTGCGGCGCCTCGAAGTCCTTGAGGAAGATGGGCTCCAGGAGCACGCCGGCGGCGAAGGCCCCGATGATGGGCGCCAGCCCGATGGCGTGGGCGAGCCAGGCGAGCCCCAGGCCCACGGACAGCAGCAGCGTGAGCTTCGTCGCCACCGAATCGCTCACGCCCGACGAGCCCGCGCGCGAGATGCGGGCGCGAGCGCCCGCCCGACCACCACCGCGCCCACGAGGAACGCGAAGGCCTCCCCCACGATGATCGCCACGTCCCGGGCGCTCACCGTGCCGCTCTGGACGAAGCCCGTCACCACGGCGAGGATCACCAGGCCCAGCACGTCGTCGATGACCGCCGCGCCGAGCACGATCCGCGCCTCGCGGCGACTCGAGGCGCTTCGCGTCGCGGAACACCCGCCCCGTGATGCCCACGGACGTCGCGCAGAGGGTGGCGCCCACGAAGAGGTAGGCCTTGAAGTCCAGCCCCGGCAGCAGCAGGGGGCCGACCACGAAGGTGCCCAGCACGAAGGGCACCGACGACCCCCACCACCGCGACCGCGAAGGCGCGCGCGCCCACCTTCGCGAGCTCGGCCACGGTGGTCTCGAGCCCGATCTGGAAGAGGAGGATCACCACGCCCAGCTCGGCGAAGACGGCGAGCGTCGTGTCCTCGCCGACCTTCTCGAAGCAGGCCGAAGCCGACGAGCGACAGGTTGCCCAGCGCCACGCCCATCACGAGCTCGCCCAGCACCCCCGGGATGCCGACCTTCTCGACGAGGGACGACAGGCGCGCGAGGAACAGGATGACCGCGAGCCAGAGGAAGGTCTGGCCGGCCGCGGCCGACCCGGCGGCCAGCGCGTCGCCGGCGCCGAAGGCCGCGACGGCCGCCACCGCAAGGGCGGTGCGCTTCGGCGTCATGGCGCCGCTCGCCGTCGCTTCAGCGCCCGGGCTGCACGGCCGCGGGCGGCAGGCGCATGGCCTCGCCCCTTGTGCGGCTCGTGCAGGCTCCCAGCCCATCACCGCGAGCATCACGAAGAAGCCCGCCACGTAGGCCACGGGACCACGTGCCAGCCGTGGCGCAGCCACTGCCCCACGGACCGCGCCTCCGGGAACAGGTTGGAGAGCGCGACGCCGGCCGACGAGCCGAACCAGATCATCGAGCCGCCGAACCCGACGGCATAGGCGAGGAAGCCCCAGTCGTAGCCGCCCTGCTTCAGGGCGAGCGCCGTGAGCGGGATGTTGTCGAACACGGACGACAGGAAGCCCAGGCCCAGCGCCGTCTGCCACGACGCCGGCCGGGAGCTGTCTCCACCGGCATCATCGACGCGATGGTCACGAGGCAGAGCAGGAAGATCGTCCCCTTGAGGTTCCCGGGCAGCAGGTGCCAGTCGGGCTTGCGCACGGGCGCCGACACGACGATCGCGAGCCAGACCGCGACGCCGATGACCGGGAAGACGTCGAGCGCGGCGGGGAACCGCAGGTTGGCGACCACGTTCGCGAGGATGGCGACCGACGAGGATGAAGGCGACGATGCCCACGCGCGCCCAGTCGACCCGCGTGCCGGCTTCCACCTCGCGCACGATGGGCGAGTAGGCGTGCTGCTGCTTGGCCGCGACGATGCCGAAGATGGCCAGCGCGACGCCGGAGGCGACGAACGCGTGCAGCACGTCCAGCGGATTCACGCCGTCGATCCACATCATCGTGGTGGTCGTGTCGCCCACGACGCTTCCCGCGCCGCCCGCGTTGGAGGCCGCCACGATGGCCGCCAGGTAGCCGATGTGCACCCTGCCCCTTGAACACGACCGCCCGCCATCGTGCCGCCGATGAGCGCGGCGGCGATGTTGTCGAGGAACGAGGAGAGCACGAAGACGATCACGAGCAGGACGAAGGCGCCCTTCCAGTCGCCCGGCAGGTAGGCCGGCAGCGCCGCGGGCACCTGGCTGTCCTCGAAGTGCTTCGACAGGAGCGCGAAGCCCATCAGCAGGCAGAAGAGGTTCGCGAGCAGTGACCCACTCGTGGCCGAGGTGGGCCGCGAGCCCCGCGAAACCCGGTCCGGCCTTGAGGCCCGTGACGAGGACCTTGTAGAGCGTGATCACGACGAGGCCCGAGACCGCGACCTGGAACGTGTAGTGGTGGAAGAGCGCGATGCCGAGCAGGACGGCAGGCGAAGAGGATGAAGTCGAGCGGGACGGGCCCCAGCATCACGAGCTGCGGTACGAAGGCGGCGGTCATGGGATCGAGGGGCAGAGGATGATGTGGACTCGGTAGGGGCCGTGGGCGCCGATGACGATCGTCTGCTCGATGTCGGCGGTCCGCGACGGGCCGGAGACGAAGAATACCGCGCGCGGCGGCTCGCCCACCTCGGCGCGCAGGAGGGCGAAGGACTCCTCCATCGTGTCGAGGATGCGCGGCGTGCGCACCACGCAGACGTGCGTCTCGGGCAGGAGCGCGGTGACCTTCGGCGTCGCGGGCGAGGACAGCAGCAGCGTCGTGCCGGTCTCCGCGATGGCGCAGAAGCAGCCCGTGAGCCCGGTCTTGTCGTCCCCGGTGGCCGGACGGTCGTCGAACGCGACGCCCGCCCCGGCCCAGTCGAGGCCCGCGAATTCGCGCCAGCCGACGACGCGGCGCTCGAGCCCGAGCGGAGGCGAGGTAGCGCGCCACCTCGGCGGGAATGTCCGCGCTCCGACGCCACGGTCGCGTGCGTCGTGCTCTGCCGGTCGCACTCCTTGCGGAACTGCGCGAGCCGGTCCGGCGCGTGCGCGAACGCGCGGCTGCGGCCCGACCTCGTGCCGCGCGATCGCCTCGCGCACGAGCGCCATCTCGGCCTCGGCCGGCTCCGCTCCCGGTGCGCCCCTGCGCCTTGCGGATCCTCGCGAGGATGTTTTCCCTAGCGCCCACGCCTCACCGGAATCATCCGTGCATCCGTGTGCCGCATCCGTGTTCATCCGCGTTCCAGGTCTTTGCCGTACAACTCCCGGAACGTCTTGCCCGCCGGCGCCGGCATGTCCCGTCCCTTCGTCCAGCCGTCGATGCCCGGCAGGCGAGTGGATGAGCCCGTCGCGCCCGCCCAGCCAGTGCGCGACGCGCGCCCCGATCCGGGTGCCGAGCGCGTAGAGCCCGGGGCGGGTCGCCATGAAGCTCCAGAGCGCGATCACGGCGCGCTCCGGCCACGGGCGCAGCTTCCGGTCGAACTGCTGCTCGCGCAGCTTGCGCATGAGGTCCGGCAGCGGGATCTTCACCGGGCAGGCCACCGCGCACTCGCCGCAGAAGGTCGCCGCGTTGGGCAGGTCGCCCGCGTTCTCCAGGCCCACGTAGACGGGCGTGAGGATCGAGCCCATGGGCCCCGGATAGACCCAGCCGTAGGCGTGGCCGCCGACGTTCTGGTACACCGGGCAGTGGTTCATGCAGGCGCCGCAGCGGATGCAGCGCAGCATCTCCTGCAGGTCGCTGCCCACGAGCTTCGTGCGCCCCGCGTCCACGAGCACGATGTGCATCTGCTCCGGCCCGTCGGCGTCGCCGGGCATCTTCAGGCCCGTGGTGAGCGTGAGGTAGTTGGTGATCGTCTGCCCGATGGCCGAGCGCGGCAGCAGGCGGATGAGGGTCGCGAAGTCCTCCATCGTGCCGATCACCTTCTCGATGCCCGTGATCACCACGTGGATGCGCGGGATCGTCGTCACCATGTCGGCGTTGCCCTCGTTGGTGACGGTGAGCGTGGTGCCCGTCTCCGCGATGACGAAGTTCGACCCCGAGATGCCCATGTCCGCCGTGAGGAAGTGGTCCCGCAGCGCCTCGCGCGCCTCGCGCGTCATCGCGGGGATCTCGGTGAGCCGGGGCTTGCCGTGCGCCTGCACGAAGAGCTCCGCCACCTGCTCCTTCGACTTGTGCACGGCGGGCGCGACGATGTGCGAGGGCGGCTCGTGGGCGAGCTGCAGGATGTACTCGCCCAGGTCCGTCTCGACGACCTGGACGCCGGCGGCCTCGAGCGCCTCGTTGAGGTTCACCTCCTCCGAGACCATCGACTTGGACTTCGTGACCTTCTTCACGCCGTTCCTCGCCGCGATGCCGGCGATGATCGCGCAGGCCTCCTCGGCGGTCTCGGCCCAGTGCACGACGGCGCCGCGGCGCGTGGCGTTCCTCTCGAATTCCACGAGGTAGGCGTCGAGGTTGGCGAGCGCGCGGTCGCGGATCATCGCCGCGTGGGTGCGCACCTCCTCCCACACGCCGAACTCCGCCACGGCCTTCGCGCGGCCGTCGACGAACTTGCCCTTGGCCTTCCTCATGTTCCCCTGCAGCAGCGCGTCGTCGAGCTTCTCGCTCGCGCGCTGCTTGAAGAACATGGACTGGATCTGCATTGGTCGTACGGGCGTCTCGCTGTGCGGGCGTAAACCTTTGGAACACGCCGATGAACGCGGATGAACGCGGATTAACGCCGATGATCCGGGATGGCGACGGGAGATCCTGCCGATCGCGCGGCTCATGTCGCGACACGCATCCGGGCGATATCGGCGACTCGCTGAATGCCGTTATCGCGCGTTCATCCGCGCTTCATCTGCGTTCATCGGCGTGTTCCAAAGACTTTCTGCATCCGTCAGCCCTCGCCGGCGATCACCTGCGCGAAGTGGAGCACCTTCGTCTCCTTGTCCCCCGTGCGCCGCAGCCGCCCCTCGATGTTCAGCAGGCACCCCAGGTCGCCGCCCACGATCGTGCCCGCGCCCGTGCCGCGGATGGACTCGCACTTGCCCTCGCACATGCGCGTGGAGATGTCGCCGAGCTTGATGGAGAAGGTGCCGCCGAAGCCGCAGCACTGCTCCGCGCCTTCCATCTCCGCGATCCGCGCGCCCGCCATCTGGAGGAGGTAGCGGGGCTGCATCTTCACGCCCAGCTCCCGCAGCCCCGAGCAGCTGTCGTGGTAGGTGACGGTGCCCTCGAACTTCCCCGGCACCGCGGCCACCTTGAGCACCTCCACGAGGAACTGCGACAGCTCGTACCATTTCGCCGCGAGCTTCTCGAATTCCGGGAGGTCCGGCTCGCCCTGGAAGAGGTCGTGCACCGTGGCGACCTTCATCTGGCCCGAGCAGGAGCCGGAGGGCGCGACCACGTAGTCGCAGTCGCGGAACTCCGCCAGCACCTTGCGCGCGAGCGCCTTCGCGATAGTCGCGGCCGCCGGAGTTGTAGCCCGGCTGCCCGCAGCAGGTCTGCGATTCCGGCACCACGACCTCGCAGCCCGCGCCCTCGAGGAGCTTCAGCGCCGCGAACCCGATGCCGGGGCGGGAGAGGTCCACGAGGCAGGTGACGAACAGGCCGACTTTCATGGGGCCAGTTTAACAGCGGGTCGGCTAGAAGGAACCCGACGCCGTGATCCCGACCGTCCAGTTGCGCCCCGGCGCCGGCTCGAAGAAGCGCCCGCGCGCCTCCGCGACGATCACGGAGCCGGCATAACGGGCATCCGTCACGTTGTCCACGCGCACGAATTCCCGGAAGCGCCACGCTTCGTGCCTCTGCTCGAGCCCCGCGCGCAGGCTCGCCACGGCATAGCCGGCGGCGGCATCGGTGTTCGCCTCGTTCACGAATACCTTGCTCGAGGCGCGCAGCTCGGCCGCCGCATGGAAGCCGCTCGCGGCATGGCGCCACACGAGCTCCGCGGCGAGGACCGACTGCGGCACCCCGGGCAGCTTCGACCCCGGCCGCACGGCGACCGGCGGCGTGCCCGAGGTGAAGCCCTCGGTGAAGCGCGCGTCGATCCAGGTGTACGCCACGTTTGCCTCGAACCCCGCGCCCAGGGGGCCTTCGGCGGAGATCTCCACGCCGTCGCGTTGCGTCTTCGACGCGTTCTTGAACGTCGTCCTTCCGCCGGCCGACGTGTCGGTGACGATCTCGTCGCGCGTGTCGATCCGGTACAGGGCCGCCGCGAACCGCCCGCCCTCGCCGAACCGTCCCTTGGCGCCGACTTCCGCGTGGCGGCTCTTCGCCGGCTGCAGCGCGAAGTTCAGGCCCGTGGCGCCGCCGGGCCGGTAGGCCAGTTCCGCGAAGGTGGGCGTCTCGAAACCCTCGCCCGCGTTGGCGTAGACGTGCCACCGCTCGCGAGGCCCGGAAGAGGAGCCCCGCCACGGGCATCGTGCGCGAATAGGTCACGGCGCCGCTGTCGTCGGGGTTCGCGCCCACGACGTAGCGGTCGCGCGACTCGAACGCCACCCGGCTGTGGCGCAGGCCGCCGCTCGCGCTCCACGCCGGCGCGAACCGCCATTCCCCCTGCACGTAGGCGTCGCCGTTCTCGACGAGGTCGTCCTCGTCGCGCCGGAGCGCACCCTGCGTCCCGAACTCGTTCACGTACCCGCGGCGGCGCTCGTCGAGGCGATCGAGATCGGCGCCGACCGACACGGTGAAGGGCCGCTCGCCGCCGGCGACCGCCCGCGTCCATCGAAGCCCGATGCCGCCGTAGCGGCGGTCGAGGTCGACGACGCCGCCCGAGCCGAGCGGCGTGTCCCCCGTCTGGGCCAGGAACTGCACGACGGTCCGCGTGCCGCCGTAGAGCCGGGCCTGCACGGTGTCCTCGCCGGTGAGGGCCAGGTCGTGGATCGCGCCGAGCTGGGCCTGGCGCACGCTCTTGCGCGTGTCGAAGACGATCGCCGAGGGATCCACCTGCCGGGGATCGGCCTCGAACTGCGCGCGGCTGAGCCCGAGCGGATCCTGCGTGTCGGGCTGGTCGAGGCCGTTGGCCACGAGTGTCAGCCGGCCCCCGGCCGCCGGCGCGGCGAGCTTCGCGTTGAACTGGTCGCGCGTGGCGGCGCTGTGGTCGCGGTAGCCGTCGGTGCGGAAGCGCGAGATCCCGGCGATGTAATTGAGGTCGCCCTGCTGTCCCCCGAACTGCAGCCCCGCCTTGCGCGTGCCGTAGGAGCCGGCGAACGCCGACGCGCCGAGGGTGGGCTCGGGAGGACCGTCCGCCGTGAAGATCTGCACCACGCCGCCCGAGGAGTTGCCGTAGAGGCTCGCGAAGGGCCCCCGCAGGACCTCGATCCGGTCGGCCGTGGCCAGGTCGAACGTCGCGGCCTGGCCCTGTCCGTCGGGCATCGTCGCGGGGATCCCGTCGGCGATGAGGCGCACGCCGCGCACGCCGAAGGTGGCGCGGCCGCCGAAGCCGCGCGAGGACACCTGCAGGTCCTGCGCGTAGTTCTGGCGGTTCTGGACCACGATGCCCGGCACGCGGCCCAGGAACTCCGAGAGATTGACCTGGATGCGATCCTCGCCGGCGACGCGGGCGTCCACGCTGTCGATGGCCGCGGGCACCTCGAAGGACGCCTGCGGCACGCGGGTGGCCGTGACCACGACGTCCGCGACGCGGGGCTCGGCGGCTGCCGGCAAGGGCTCGGCCGCCGCCGACGCCGCGGCAGCCAGCATCGTCAGGGGAGCGATCGCGCGAGCCGTCCGTCGCATGGCGGCCTCAGCGCAGTCCCGCGAGGTACCAGGCGATGTCGCCGATCTCGCGATCGGAGAGCGGCTGCGCGGCACTCGCCATGGTGCCGTCGATGTCGGGACGCGCGCCGGTCTTGAACCCCCGAGCTGCAGCACGAGGTAGTCGTACTGCAGGCCCGCGAGGCGCGGGATGTGGTTCTGGCCCGTGTACCCGGGCATGTGGCAGGAGCCGCAGTGAAAGCGCGCGGCCGCCTGCCTGCCCGCCTCCGTCCGCGCCTCGTCGGCCGGATGCCGCGTTCGCCGGCCGGCTTCTGCGCGGCGAAATGCGCCGCGATGTCCTTCATGTCGGCGTCGGTGAGCTTCGCCGCGAACGGGCTCATCTGCTCGTTCACGCGGCGCTGCTCGCGGAACTGCAGCAGCTGGTAGTAGATGTAGAGGGGCGCCTGCCCCGCGAGGGACGGGGAAGCGGGATTCGGCGGGTTGCCGTCGGGGCCGTGGCAGGCGAAGCAGGGCTCGGCCTTGCGCCGTCCCGCCTCGGCATCGGCGCGCGACGGCCGGCGCCAGTGCCCGCGGCGGCGGCCACGACGAATCCCAGCGCGGCGCGAATCGAACGGTTCATGCGGACCTCGCAAAGAAAATCCCCGCTGCCGTCGCCGGCAGCGGGGCGGGCTGTGGCCGGCTACTTCTTGTACGAGATCCTGTAGATCGCGCCGGCCACGTCGTCCGACACCAGCAGCGAGCCGTCGAGCGCCACGTGCACGTCGGCCGGCCGGCCCCAGAACGTTTCGCCCTGCAGGAATCCGGTGGCGAAGGGCTCCTGCTTCACGACCTTGCCCTTGGCGTCCAGGACGACGCGGGTCACGTTGAAGCCGGTCTTCTTCGTGCGGTTCCAGGAGCCGTGCTCGGCGATGAAGATGTTGTTCCTGTACTCCGCCGGGAACTGCTTGCCGGTATAGAAGCGCATGCCCAGCGCGGCCACGTGGGGGCCGAGCTTGGCGGCGGGCGGGTCGAACTCCTTGCAGGAGCGGCCCTTGCCGTATTCGTCGTCGAGCATGTCGCCCTGGTGGCAGTACGGGAAGCCGAAGTGCATGCCCTTGCGCGTCACGCGGTGCAGCGTGTCGTTGGGCAGGTCGTCGTTCACCCAGTCGCGGCCGTTGTTGGTGAACCACAGCTCCTTGGTGACCGGGTGGAAGTCCATGCCGACGCTGTTGCGCACGCCCTTGGCCACCGTCTCCATGACGGCGTTGGCCGGATCGACGCGCATGATGGTCGCGTGCGTGTCCGGCGGCATCGTGATGTTGCCCGGCGAGCCGATCTGGAAGTAGAGCCAGCCGTCGGGGCCGAGCTTCATGTACTTCCAGCCGTGCGGCTCGTCCTTGGGCAGCGCGTCGAAGACGACGACGGGCTTGGGCGGGTTGTCGAGGTTCGCCTCGATGTTGTCGTAGCGCAGGATCCGCGAGAGCTCGGCCACGTAGAGCGCGCCGTCCTTGAAGGCGACGCCGTTCGGGCGGTGCAGGCCCTTGGCGATGGTCTTCACCTCGCGCTTGCCGTCCTTCTCGACGACGGCGTAGACGCTGCCGACGAAGCGCGTGCCGACGAAGAGCGTGCCGTTCTTGCCGTACACCATCGAGCGCGCGTTGGGCATGCCGCTCGCGTAGAGGGAGATCTCGAATCCCTTGGGCAGCTTCACCTTGTCGAGCGGGATCTCGTTCGCCGGAAGCGACGAGAGCCCGGGCGGGTGCGGCGCGAGGTTCGCGGCTTCCTGCTCGGGCTTGCGGCCCTGCGCCCAGGTGGGCGGGATCGCGGGAACGGCCGGCGCGGCGGCGGGCGCCGGCGCGGGCTGCTGCGCGGGTGCGGGTTGCTGGGCGAATGCACTGGCGACGGCGAGGAGGCCGCCGCCGGCCGCGATGGCGGCAAGGCGTTTCATGGACTGCATGGAGGATCCCCCGGGTGTGGTTGTGTGGACGCGTCTTGGCGCGCGCGGCGCCATTCTCACCCGCGCGCGTGATGTCACGAACGGCGGTCGCAAGCCTTGTGAACGGCGCAAACAGGCGCCCGCGGCGCCGCCGGGCCGTCAGCCCGGCCCTTTCAGCAGCCCCCGCTTCTCGATGAAGGCGATCACCTCGGCGAGCCCCTGCCCGGTCTTGAGGTTGGTGAACACGAACGGCCGCTCGCCGCGCATCTTCCGCGCGTCGCGGTCCATCACCTCGAGCGAGGCGCCCACCATCGGCGCCAGGTCGATCTTGTTGATGATCGAGCAGGTCGGACTTCGTGATGCCGGGCCCGCCCTTGCGCGGGATCTTGTCGCCCGCGGCGACGTCGATCACGTAGAGCGTGAGGTCGGAGAGCTCGGGGCTGAAGGTGGCCGCGAGGTTGTCGCCGCCGGACTCGATGAAGATCAGGTCCAGGCCGGGGAAGCGCGCGTTCAGCCTCGCCACGGCCTCGAGGTTGATCGAGGCGTCCTCGCGGATCGCGGTGTGCGGGCAGCCGCCGGTCTCCACGCCGATGATGCGTTCGGGCGCGAGCGCCTCGTTCCGCACCAGGAACTGCGCGTCCTCCTCGGTGTAGATGTCGTTGGTGACGGCGGCGATGTTGTACCGGTCGCGCAGGCTCCTGCACAGCGCCAGCGTGAGCGCCGTCTTGCCGGAGCCGACCGGGCCGCCGATGCCGACGCGAAGGGTTGCGTTGTCGTCCATGGGTTCCTAGGAGCGGAAAAGCCGGGTGTACTGGGTCTCGTGGCGGCCGACAGGAGGGCGAGCCCGGGCGCGAAATTGGCGAGCTCGTCGTCCTCGGCCGCGCGGGCGCGCGCGACGGCCGCCGGGAATGCGCGCCGCCGAGCGCGAGGAGGAGCCGCTGCCCGTCCGTCTGGCCGAGCGGCACCGCCTTCACCGCCGCGAGCACCTGGTTCTCGAGCCACGCCCAGAGGTAGGCGGCGAGCGCGTCGGCGGGGTCGATCTCCCAGGCGCAGGCCGCGAAAGCGAAGGCCGCGGGGAACGACACCTCGTCCAGCGCATCGAGCGCTGCCGCGCCCGGCGATGCCCAGCTCCCGGGCGAGCCGGCGCAGCGAATAGCCCATCTGCACGGTCTCGGCGCGCAGCTCCGCGGTTTCGCGGCTGGCGAGGAACTCGTCGTTCCAGCGCGCGGCCGCCCCGCGGTCGTCGTCCGCCCACGCGCTGCAGGAGCCGCCACGCGACGGGCGCCTCCATGCCGGCGACGCGAGAGCTCGAACACGTCGGCGATCCAGCGTTCCGCGCTCGCGGCGTCCTTCACGAGGCCCGCCTCCGCGGCCGCCTCCAGCCCCTGCGAGTAGCTGTACGCGCCCACCGGCAGCGTGGGGCTCGCGAGCTGCAGCAGGCGCACCAGCGCGGCGGCGTCGCGCGTCACTTCGGCTTCGCGAGCGCGCCGCTCGCGTCGAATTCGTGGATGCGGCCGCCGTGGCCGGACTCGTTGTCGTGGCGATGGTGCGCGCCGTACGCGCCGGCCTCGGGCTCGAAAGGCTCCTCGACCGGCGTCGACGCGCGCGCCCAGGCCCTCGAGCATCTCCTCGAGCACGTGGTCGGCCGCGAGCCGCAGCCACCCATCGCCTACCTGCACCGGCACGTGGCGGTTGCCGAGATGGTAGGCGGCGCGGGCGAGCGCCTCGGGCGAATCGCACGTGACGTGCAGGAGCGGCTCGGGCGGCGCCACGACCTCGATCACGCGGCCGTCGGTGGCGACGACGAGGTCCCCGCCGCGAAGCACCGCGCCGCGCGGGAGCGCCACGGCGACCTCCTCGCCGGACTCGAGCCGCGCGAGCTGCCGGCTCTTCTGCCGCCGGTCGAAGGCGAGGACGAGGCGGCCCTTCACCTCGACGCGATAGGCGGCGTGGGGACGGACCGGCAGGCGCGAGCGGATCTCGATCATCAGAAGAGGAAGTAGCGCTGCGCCATCGGCAGCGCCTTCGCCGGCTCGCACACGAGCAGCTCGCCGTCGGCGCGCACCTCGTAGGTCTCCGGATCCACCTCGATCGCCGGCAGCCAGTCGTTGTGGACCATGTCCTTCTTGCCGATTCGCCGCGTGTCGCGCACCGCCTCCAGCGGCGGCGCAGGCCCAGCCCGGCGAGCGCGGGATTCGCGAGCGCGGCCTGCGACACGAACGTGACCGAGGTGCCGCAGCCCCCCGCCGAAGGCGCCGAACATCGGGCGGTAGTGCACGGGCTGCGGCGTCGGGATGGAGGCGTTGGGGTCGCCCATGGCGGCCGCGGCGATCATGCCGCCCTTGAGGATCAGCGAGGGCTTCACGCCGAAGAAGGCCGGCTTCCACAGCACGAGGTCGGCGATCTTGCCCTCCTCGACCGAGCCCACCGCGTGCGAGATGCCGTGGGTGATCGCCGGGTTGATCGTGTACTTGGCGATGTAGCGCTTCACGCGCGCGTTGTCGTGCGTCTTCGGGTCGCCCTTCGCGGCAGCGCCGCGCTGCACCTTCATCTTGTGGGCGGTCTGCCAGGTGCGGATGATCACCTCGCCCACCCGGCCCATGGCCTGCGAGTCCGAGGACATCATCGAGAAGGCGCCCAGGTCGTGCAGGATGTCCTCGGCGGCGATCGTCTCGCGGCGGATGCGCGACTCGGCGAAGGCGACGTCCTCGGCGATCGCCGGGATCCAGGTGGTGGCACACCATCAGCATGTCGAGATGCTCGTCGATGGTGTTGACGGTGTAGGGGCGCGTCGGGTTGGTGGTCGAGGGCAGCACGTTGGGCAGGCCGCGACCTTGATGATGTCCGGCGCGTGGCCGCCGCCCGCGCCCTCGGTGTGGAAGGTGTGGATGGCGCGGCCCTTGAAGGCCGCCACCGTGGCCTCGACGAAGCCGGACTCGTTGAGCGTGTCGGTGTGGATCGCGACCTGCACGTCCATCTCGTCGGCGACCGCGAGGCAGTTGTCGATGGCGGCGGGCGTGGTGCCCCAGTCCTCGTGCAGCTTCAGCCCGATGGCGCCCGCCTCGACCTGCTCGCGCAGCGGCCCCGGCAGCGAGGCGTTGCCCTTGCCCAGGAAGCCCAGGTTCATCGGGAAGGCCTCCGCCGCCGCGAGCATCGCGTGGATGTGCCACGGGCCCGGCGTGCAGGTGGTCGCGAAGGTGCCGGTGGCGGGCCCCGTGCCGCCGCCGAGCATCGTGGTGACGCCCGACATCAGCGCCTCCTCGATCTGCTGCGGGCAGATGAAGTGGATGTGGCTGTCGATGCCGCCCGCGGTGACGATCATGCCCTCGCCCGCGATGGCCTCCGTGCCCGCGCCGATGGGAATGTCACGCCCGGCTGGATGTCGGGATTGCCCGCCTTGCCGATGCGCCAGATGCGCCCGCCCTTCAGGCCGATGTCGGCCTTCACGATGCCCCAGTGGTCGACGATCAGCGCGTTGGTGATCACCGTGTCCGCGACCTCGGCCGACAGGCGCTGGCCCTGGCCCATGCCGTCGCGGATCACCTTGCCGCCGCCGAACTTCACTTCCTCGCCGTAGATCGTGTGGTCCGTCTCGACCTGGATCCAGAGCTCGGTGTCGGCGAGGCGCACGCGGTCGCCGGTGGTGGGGCCGAACATCTCGGCATAGGCCTGCCGGGAGATCTTCGCGCTCATTTCGCCTTCCCTCCCAGCGGGCCCATGACCTTGCCCTGGAAGCCGAAGACCCTGCGCGTCGCCGGCGAGCGCCACGAGCTCCACCGTGCGCGACTGGCCCGGCTCGAAGCGCACGGCCGTGCCGGCGGCGATGTTGAGGCGAAAGCCGCGCGCCTTCGCCCGGTCGAAGGCGAGCGCCTCGTTGGTCTCGAAGAAGTGGTAGTGCGAGCCGACCTGGATCGGCCGGTCGCCGGTGTTGGTGACCTTCAGCCTGACGGTCTCGCGCCCCGCGTTGATCTCGATCTCGCCGGCGGCGATTTTCAGCTCGCCGGGAATCATGGCGTCGCTCCTCACGGCGATCGGGGTGGTGGACGGTGACGAGCTTGGTGCCGTCCGGGAAGGTGGCTTCGACCTGGATCTCGGGAATCATCTCGGGGACGCCCTCCATCACGTCCTCGCGGCCGAGGAGCGTGGCGCCCCAGCCCATCAGCTCCGAGACGCTCCGCCCGTCGCGCGCGCCCTCGAGCAGGCCCGCCGTGATGAAGGCGACGGCCTCCGGGTAGTTGAGCTTGAGGCCCCGCGCCTTGCGCCGCTCGGCGAGCAGGGCGGCGGTGAAGATGAGGAGCTTGTCCTTCTCCCGTGGCGTGAGTTCCATCGCGTTCCCTCAGGTTCCCCAGATGCGCGGCATCGCCGCCTCGCGCCCGGCCACCGCCGGGCGCACCAGTCGCCAGATCGCCGCGAAGTACTCGCGCGCGCACTCGCTCTCGTCGCCGCGGTAACGCGCGACGAGGAGGCCCGGCAGGCGCGTCACGGCTCCCTCGCCCTCGCGCGGCGCGATGCGCCCGGCACGCGGCGAGCGCCTCGTCCGCCAGCGCCGCGCCGAGGCGATCATCGTGCCGACGACGCTGCGCCCGCCCAGCCCCGCCGCGGCTCGCGAGCGCCGCCGAGCCGGGCTCGAGCTGCCGCGCTCCTGCCAGACGAGGCGCCCGTCGCGCAGCAGGCGCGTGGCGAGGCGCGCGTGCCCCGCGGCATAGCGTTCCCCCGAGCCGCGTGCGCGCGAGGCAGAGGATGTCCCAGGCGATCGCGCGCGCGTCGCCCTCGAGGCGGACCTCCAGGCCGATGTCGGCCCGCGAGGCGTCGAAGAGGATGGTCTCCTGCGGCAGCCACTCGACGCAGCTGCCGGCCTGCGCGTCGATCGCCACCCGCTGCCGCGCCCAGGCCCCCGAAGACCGGTACCACTTGCCCGCGCCCGGCGTGGTCAGCAGGGCGTGGGCGCCGGCGCCCGCCCGCACGTCGATCGCGAGATCGTCGCCCCCCGCGATGCCGGCCGGCGGATGCACGACGATCGCGTGGCAGACCGCCTCGCCCTCGGGATGGAGCGACTTCTGGACGACGAGCGGGCCGTCGTGCCGCCGGTCGGCGAGCACGGTGCGGCGCCCGCGCCGCTCGAAGCCGAGGGCGAGGCGCGCGCGCCAGCCCGTGGCCGTGTCGAAGTCGTCCCTGCGCATCGTCCGATCATACTGCGAGCAGTTGCCGCACGCCGTCCTTCTCCATGTCCGCGCCCGCCCCGCGCGCGACGATCTCGCCGCGCTCCATCACCAGGTACTGGTCCGCGAGCGACTGCGCGAAGTCGTAGTACTGCTCGACCAGCAGGATGGCCATGTCGCCGGAGGCCGCGAGCGTGCGGATGGCGCGCTCGATGTCCTTGATGATCGAGGGCTGGATGCCCTCGGTGGGCTCGTCGAGGATCAGCAGCCGCGGGCGCATGGCGAGCGCGCGGCCGATGGCGAGCTGCTGCTGCTGCCCGCCCGAGAGGTCGCCGCCGCGCCGCCGCATCATCTGCCGGAGCACGGGGAAGAGCTCGAAGACGCGCTCCGGCACGCCCTCGCCCGCCGGCCGCGCCGCCAGGCCCATCTCGAGGTTCTCCGCGACCGTGAGGCGCCCGAAGATCTCGCGGCCCTGCGGCACCAGCGCGAGCCCGGCGCGGGCGCGTTCCTCGGGTCTCGCCCTCGTGAGATCGGCGGACGCCGAACCGGACCTCGCCCGTGCGCGCCGGGACGAGGCCCATCAGCGTGCGCAGCAGCGTCGTCTTGCCGACGCCGTTGCGGCCCAGGAGCGTGGTCACCTTGCCGGCGGGCACCTCGAAGGCCAGGTCGCGCAGGATGTGGCTGCCGCCGTAGTACTGGTTCAGGCCCGCGACAGCCAGCGATCTCAGCGGCCAAGGTAGACCTCCACCACGCGCGGGTCGTCCTGCACGGCATCCAGCGTGCCCTCGGCGAGGACGCTGCCTTCGTGCAGCACGGTCACCTTCTTCGCGATCTTCGCGATGAAGGCCATGTCGTGCTCGACCACCACGAGCGAGTGCTGCCCGGCGAGCGACAGGAAGAGCTCCGCGGTGCGCTCGGTCTCGTCGTCGCTCATGCCCGCCACCGGCTCGTCGAGGAGCAGCAGCTGCGGCTCCTGCATGAGGAGCATGCCGATCTCGAGCCACTGCTTCTGGCCGTGGGACAGGAGCCCCGCGGGACGGTCCGCGGCCTCGTCGAGGCGGATCTGGCGCATCGTCTCGGCGATGCGCCCGTGGTCCTCGGACGAGAGCCTCGCGCGCAGCGTCCGGCGCACGCGCTTGTCCGCCTTCATCGCGAGCTCGAGGTTCTCGAAGACCGTGTGGGCTCGAAGATCGTCGGCTTCTGGAACTTTCGGCCGATGCCCGCGTGGGCGATCTGCGCCTCGGTCATCGCGGTGAGGTCGATCGTCTGGCCGAACCAGGCCCGGCCGGCGTCCGGGCGGGTCTTGCCCGTGATCACGTCCATCATGGTCGTCTTGCCCGCGCCGTTGGGGCCGATCACGCAGCGCAGCTCCCCCGCGTCGATGGCGAGCGAGAGCTTGTTCAGCGCCCTGAAGCCGTCGAAGGACACGCTGATGTCCTCGAGGTAGAGGACGACGCCGTGCGAGAGGTCGAGGTTCCCGACCTCCACGCGCCGGCCGTGGCTCGCCCCGCCGGAGGGAGCCGCGGCGGCCGCCTGCCCCGCCGGCGGCCACCAGGGCCACGGGCGGCTGCCCGGGTCGGGGAGGAGCTCCGCCTGCCCGCTCACGACGGCTTCCTCCAGCGCGAGGAGCCCCATCACGCCCTGCGGCAGGAAGAGCGTCACGAGGATGAAGATGAGCCCGAGGAAGTAGAGCCAGAACTCGGGGAAGGCGACGGTGAACACGCTCTTCGCGCCGTTCACCAGCCCCGCGCCGACGATGGGGCCCGACGAGGGTGCCGCGCCCGCCCACCGCCACCCAGATCGCGATCTCGATCGAGTTGGCCGGCGACATCTCGCCCGGGTTGATGATGCCCACCTGCGGCACGTAGAGCGCGCCCGCGATGCCGCACAGCACCGCGGAGAGCGTCCAGACGAAGAGCTTGTACCAGAGCGTGTCGTAGCCGCAGAACATCACGCGGGCCTCGGCGTCGCGGATGGCGGCGAGCACGCGCCCGAAGCGCGAGGTGACGAGCAGGCGCCCGAGAAGGAGCGTGGCGAAGAGCACGGCGCCGGTGATCACGAAGAGCGCGATCCGCGTCTCCGGCGTCGTGATCGGGATGCCGAGGATGCGCTTGAAGTCGGTGAAGCCGTTGTTGCCGCCGAAGCCCGTCTCGTTCCGGAAGAAGAGCAGCATCGCGGCATAGGTGAGCGCCTGCGTGATGATCGAGAAATAGACGCCCTTGATGCGCGAGCGGAAGGCGAACCAGCCGAACACGAACGCGAGGAGGCCGGGCACGGCCACCACGAGGAAGCAGCATCCAGAGGAAGCTGTCGGAGTTCGTCCAGTGCCACGGGAGCGTCTTCCAGTCGAGGAAGACCATGAAGTCCGGCAGGTCCGCCTTGTACACGCCGTCGCGGCCGATCTGGCGCATGAGGTACATGCCCATCGCGTAGCCGCCGAGCGCGAAGAAGAGCCCGTGGCCGAGCGAGAGGATGCCCGCGTAGCCCCAGACGAGATCCATGGCCACCGCGACGATCATGTAGCACATGATCTTGCCGGCCAGCGTCACGCCGTAGGCGGACACGTGGAAGGCGCTGTCGGCGGGCACGACGCGGTTGGCCACGGGGAAGAGGACGAAGCCACGACCGCCGCGGCCGCCGCGAGTGCCAGCCACCCCTTCGGGCCGTAGAGCGCGGGCGAGCAGCATCAGTCGACCACCCGGCCCTTGAGGGCGAACAGGCCCTGCGGGCGCTTCTGGATGAAGAGGATGATGACCACGAGGATCGCGATCTTGGCGAGCACCGCGCCCGCCCACGACTCGAGGAGCTTGTTGAGGAGCCCGAGCCCCAGCGCCGCGTAGACCGTCCCCGCGAGCTGGCCGACGCCGCCCAGCACCACCACCATGAACGAGTCGACGATGTAGGACTGGCCGAGGTCGGGGCCGACGTTGCCGATCTGCGAGAGCGCGCAGCCGGCCAGTCCCGCGATGCCCGAGCCGAGGCCGAACGCCCAGGTGTCGATGCGCGCGGTGCGCACGCCCACGCAGGCGGCCATGGAGCGGTTCTGCGTCACGGCGCGCACGAAGAGCCCGAGGCGCGTGCGCGTGAGCAGGAGCCCCATGCCGGCGAGCACGGCGGCCGCGAAGGCGACGATGACGATGCGGCTGTAGGGCAGCACGATGCCGGCGAGCACCTCGACGCCGCCCGACATGAACGCGGGATTCTCCACCTGCACGTTCTGCGCGCCGAAGATCGTGCGCACCGCCTGGATCAGCACCAGCTGACAGCCCCAGGTCGCGAGCAGCGTCTCGAGCGGCCGGCCGTAGAGCCAGCGGATCACGGAGCGCTCGAGCGCCATGCCGACGAGGGCGGACACGGCGAAGGCGGCGGGCACGGCCGCGGCAAGGTACCAGTCGAAGGCGCCCGGCAGGTGGGCGCGGAAGAGGTTCTGCACGACGTAGGTCGCGTAGGCGCCGATCATGATGAGTTCGCCGTGCGCCATGTTGATGACGCCCATGAGGCCGTAGGTGATGGCGAGCCCGAGCGCCGCGAGCAGCAGGATGGAGCCGAGGCTCACGCCCGAGAAGACAGAGCCCCGCGCGCTGGCCCCACGCCAGGCGCCCCTCGACGGCCGCGAGATTCACCTGCGCCTCCCGGCGCACGTCGTCGTCGCTCTCCGCGTAGGAGCCGTCCTTGTTCTTCGCCACGATCGGCGCGAGCAGCGTCCGCGAGCTCGGATTGCCCGACGAGCCGAGCGTCCGGATCGCGGCGATGCGCGTGGCCTTGTCGGCGCTGCGGATCTCGAGCCCGCGCGGCCGTCAGCTCGAGCATCGGCCTGATGACGGCGTCGGACTCGGCGGCGATCGCCTTCTTCACGAGGGGCAGCATCGCCTCGTTGGCGCCGCCTGCCAGCTCCCGCGCCGCGGCGAGGCGCGTGTCGCGGTCGGGCGAGAGGAGCCTCAGGGCCGCGAGCGCGGCTTCGATCTCGCGGCGCAGCCGGTTGTTGGCGACGACGTCCTCGCGCGCCGCGGGCAGGGGGACGACCTTCTCGCCGGTGACGGCGTCGACGCCCTCCTCGCCCTTCACGAGCAGCACGCGGCCGGACGCGACCTGCATCTCGCCGTCCGCGAGCGCCTGCAGGACGACGAGCGCGCGCGGGTCGCCCGAGGCGACGAGCGCCGCGATATTGGCGACCTTCTCGTCGCCGTCGCCGGTGGCGAGCTTCGCGACCACCGCGGGGTCCAGCGCCGCGCGCGCGGGCAGCCGCAAGCGGCGAACGCGAGGCAAAGCACGACCCACCACGCACGCAGGGACTTCACGTTCTCTCTCCGGTGACACGGTCCGGCGGCGGGATCCCCCACGATCCCGCCGCCGTCCATGCGAGGCGCTACTTCTTGGGAGCGTCGGCCTTCTTCGGGGCCGATTCGGGCTCGTCCTTCTTCTTGTCGTTGCCCGGGATGAACGGGCTCCAGGGCTGGGCCTTGACCGGGCCCGGCGTCTTCCACACGACGTTGAACTGGCCGTCCGCCTTCACCTCGCCGATGAACACCGGCTTGTGCAGGTGGTGGTTCTTCTCGTCCATCTTGGCGGTGAAGCCCGAGGGCGCCTTGAACGTCTGCCCGGCCATCGCGGCGATCACCTTGTCGGTGTCGAAGCTCTTGGCCTTCTCGACCGCCTGCTTCCACATGTAGACGCCGATGTAGGTGGCCTCCATCGGATCGTTGGTGAGCGGCTTGTCCTTGTGGCCGGCGAGGTTCTTCGCCTTGGCGTAGGCCGCCCACTTCTTCGTGAACTCGTCGTTCGTCGGGTTCTTGAGCGACATGAAGTAGTTCCACGCCGCGAGGTGGCCCACGAGCGGCTTGGTGTCGACGCCGCGCAGCTCCTCCTCGCCCACGGAGAACGCGACGACCGGCACGTCGGTCGCCTTGAGGCCCTGGTTGCCCAGTTCCTTGTAGAAGGGCACGTTCGAGTCGCCGTTGATGGTCGAGACCACCGCCGTCTTCTTGCCCTCGGAGGCGAACTTCTTGATCTTCGCGATGATCGTCTGGTAGTCGGCGTGGCCGAAGGGCGTGTACTCCTCCATGATGTCGGCGTCCGCGACGCCCTTGCTCTTCAGGAACGCGCGCAGGATCTTGTTGGTGGTGCGCGGATAGACGTAGTCCGTGCCCAGCAGCACCCAGCGCTTGGCGCCGCCGCCGTCCTTGCTCATCAGGTACTCGACCGCGGGGATGGCCTGCTGGTTGGGCGCGGCGCCCGTGTAGAACACGTTCTTGGAGAGCTCCTCGCCCTCGTACTGCACCGGGTAGAACAGGAGGCCGTTCAGCTCCTCGAACACCGGCAGCACGGACTTGCGCGACACCGAGGTCCAGCAGCCGAAGACCACGGCCACCTTGTCCTGCGTGATGAGCTGGCGCGCCTTCTCCGCGAAGAGCGGCCAGTTGGAGGCGGGGTCGACGACGGCGGGCTCGATCTTGGCGCCCATCACGCCGCCCTTGGCGTTGATTTCCTCGATGGCCATGAGGGCCACGTCCTTCAGCACCGTCTCGCTGATGGCCATCGTGCCGGAGAGCGAGTGCAGGACGCCGACCTTGACGGTCTTCGCCTGCGCGAGGAGGTCGGTGGAGCCGAGGCCCGCGGCGGCGAGTGCGGCCGAGAGTGTCAGCACCTTGAAGAATGAGCGTCGCTTCATGGGGTTCCTTCCCTGTTGAGGTGTCGTTGGCGTGGCGGTCGGCGGTGCTCGCACCGCCTCGGCACTACCTAGTGCAACGACCGTGCCACGCCGTCCGCGCGGTGGCAGCCCCTTGATCGGGAAAGGAAAAGCGCGGCCCGCCGGGCCGCGGCGAGGGCCGGGGCGCGCAGGGCGCACCAACAACAGGCGCGCGAACCCGCGTCGCACCGGATTGGGGTGCGGGGCCAGTGACGAACGGGAATCAGCCGGCGCGGAACGTGCCGGCGAGCTTGGCGGGGTTCTTCTCGAGCCAGCGCTTGATGCGGTTGGCGTCGCCGATGCGCGTGAGCCGGCCCCAGGAATCGAGGAGCACGATCACGATCGGCGTGTTGGCGATCATCGCCTGCATGACGAGGCACTTGCCGGACTCGCTGATGTAGCCGGTCTTCGAGACGCCGATGTCCCAGTTGCCGGCGCGCACCAGCGCGTTGGTGTTCACGTAGCTCACCTTGCGGCCGGTGTCGGGCAGCGTCACGTCGAGGGCCGGGGTGGTGGAGTAGTCGCGGATGATGTCGTACTTCGAGGCCTCGGCCACCAGCCGGCCGAGCTCCGCGGGGCTGGAGACGTTGCCGGGGGCGAGCCCGCTCGAGTCGACGAAGCGCGTGGACTCGAAGCCGAGCAGCTTCGCCTTGGCGTTCATCGCGACCACGAAGGACGAGATCCCGCCCGGGTAGGCGCGCCCGAGGGCGGCCGCGGCGCGGTTGTCGGAGGCCACGAGGGCGATGCGGATGAGGTCGTCCCGGCGGAAATGCGCGCCCACCGGAAGGCGCGACTTCGTGCCCTTGAGCGTGTCGAGGTCCTCCGAGGAGATCTGGATGGGCTCGTCGAGCGGCAGCTTCGCGTCGAGGACCACCATCGCCGTCATCAGCTTGGTGATCGAGGCGATGGGATGCGACCGCGTCGGCGTTCTTGGCGAACAGCGTCTCGCCCGTCTTCGCGTCCAGCACCAGCGCGGCGGTGGACATCAGGTTCGGGTCGCCGTCCTTGTCGAAATCGGCCATGGCCCGCGAGCTCTTCGGGGCCTTCGTGCGCGGGGCGGGCTTGTCCGCCGCGACGGCGGCGGTGACGAGGGCGAGCAGGGCGAAAAGGACGGCGAGGCGTTTCATGGGATCCGCGTAGCGTGGGGCAACCCGAACCATAGCAAAGATGTCCCGTCCGTGACAAGATAAGCCGGCTGAAGAAGAAATCCCAAATCCCTGATTCGATGGCCCATTCCTCCCCCAAGTCGCCGCACCCCGACACCCTGGCCGTGCACGCGGGCCAATCCCCCGACCCGGCCACCGGCGCGAGGGCCGTGCCGATCTACCAGACGGCGAGCTACGTCCTGCCGGACACGGACACCGCCGCGGCGCTCTTCAACATGGAATTGCCGGGGCACGTCTACTCCCGGCTGTCGAACCCGACCGTCGCCGTGTTCGAGGAGCGCATGGCGGCGCTCGAGGGCGGCGTGGGCGCCATCGCCACCGCCAGCGGCCAGGCCGCCCTGCACCTCGCCATCGCGACGCTCATGGGCCGCGGCGGGCACATCGTGTCTTCCGCGAGCCTCTACGGCGGCTCGCACAACCTGCTGCACTACACCCTGCCCCGCTTCGGGATCGAGACCACGTTCGTCGACTCGCGCGACCCCGATGCCTGGCGGCGCGCGATCCGGCCGGAGACGCGGCTCCTCTTCGGCGAGACGGTCGGCAACCCGTCCGTGGACGTGCTGGACATCCCCGCCCTCGGGGCCATCGCCGGCGAGCACGCCATCCCGCTCCTCGTCGACGCGACGGTGACCACGCCCTACCTCGGGCGGGCCCTCGACATGGGCGCGCACCTGGTGATGCATTCCGCGACGAAGTTCCTGTCGGGGCACGGCGTCGTCATCGGCGGCGTCCTCGTGGACGGGGGCCGGTTCGACTGGGACGCCTCGGGCAAGTTTCCGACGCTCACGGCGCCCTACGACGGGTTCCACGGCATGGTGTTCAGCGAGGAGTCCACCGTCTCGGCCTTCCTGCTGCGCGCGCGGCGCGAGGGGCTGCGCGACTTCGGCGCCTGCATGGCCGCGATGACCGCGTTCCAGATCCTGCAGGGGCTCGAGACGCTGCACCTGCGCATGCCGCGGCACGTGCAGACGACCGCGACGCTGGCGGCCTTCCTCGAGCGGCACGAGGCGGTGGCGCGCGTGCACCATCCCGGCTGCGCCGCGCACCCGGACCACGCGCTCGCCGAGCGGCTCTACCCGCAGGGCTGCAGCGCGATCCTGTCGTTCGAGCTGAAGGGCGGGCGCGAGGCCGGGCGCAGGTTCATCGAGGCGCTCACGCTCTTCTCGCACCTCGCCAACATCGGCGACGCCAAGTCGCTCGTGATCCACCCGGCCTCGACGACGCACTTCCGCATGGACGACGCGGCGCTCCGGGCGGCGGGCATCACGGCCGGGCACCGTGCGCCTGTCGGTCGGCCTCGAGCATCCCGACGACCTCGTCGAGGATCTTTCGCGCGCGCTGCGCGCCTCGCAGAAATGAACTTCATCGTGCAGGGCTACCCCGCGTACGCCTACACGGGCGGGCGCCCCTTCGACCCGGCGCTCCCGGCCCTCGTGTTCGTTCACGGCGCCGCGCTCGACCACAGCGTGTGGCACTACCCGGCGCGCTACCTCGCCCACCACGGCTTCGGCGTGCTCGCCGTGGACCTGCCCGGCCACGGGCGCAGCCCGGGCGCCCTGCGCACCTCCATCGAGGCGCTGGCGGACTGGGTGGCCGCGTTCATCGAGGCCGCGTGCGTCGGGAAGGCGCACGTCGTCGGCCACAGCATGGGCGCGCTCGTGGCGCTGGACGCGGCGCTGCGGCACCCGGCGCGCGTGGCCACGCTGGCCCTGGTGGGACCGTCGGTCCCGATGCCCGTGGGCGAGGCTTTCCTCGCGGCCGCGAAGGACGACTCGCCGGCGGCCTTCGACATGCAGACGGCCTGGGGCCACGCCCGCCACGTGGCCCTCGCGACGAGCGCCATACCGGGCATGTCGCTCGCCGGCGCGAACCGGCAGCTCGTGGCCCGCTCGCGCCCCGGCGTGCAGCATGCCGACCTCGCGGCCTGCCACGGCTACGCACCCTCGATGGCGGCGATCCGGGCGCTGAAGGTCCCGACGCTGGTCGTCGCGGGGCGTCGCGACGCGATGACCCCGCTCAAGGCGGGGCAGGCGCTCGCAAGCGAGATCCCGGGCGCGCAGTTCCTGGCGCTCGACGCGGGCCACGCGATGACGACCGAGGCGCCGCGCGAGCTGACGGGCGCGCTGCGGGCCCACCTCGGCCGCTGAGGGCCGGCCGGTCGCGCCCTAGAAGAGCGCCGGGCGGCACTTGAAGATCGCGCTCGCGCCGGACCTTCCGTCGCCCTCGTGGAGCGCGGTGACGCGCACCGCGTCCCCGCTGCACAGCCCCTTCGCCTTGAGCTCCCGCGACGCCTCGCGGTCGATCGCCCGCAGCTCCGTCGTGTAGGGGTCGATGCCCTCCGGGGCCTGGTCGACGCCGGCCTCGCGCCGGATCGACTGCATGCGCTTCGCGTCGAACTCGATCCGGAACAGCCCCTGCTCCTCCCCGGTATCCCAGCCGCGCCGCTCCACGCTCTTCACGACGGCGGCACCCTCCCGCACGTCGAGCGCCGGCGCGGCGCAGCCCGCGGCGACGGCCAGCACCGGGGCGGCGAGGACGAACCGTCCCAGGCCCCCCACTCCCTGCAATCTTCATCCCTTCTCCTTTTCCGTGTCGCCTTCCGCGTCGCCTTCCGCTTCCTCCTGCTGCTGCAGCCGCCACATCTCCGCGAAGCGGCCCTCCTGCGCGATGAGCTCCCGGAAGCTGCCGCGCTCGACGATCCGGCCCGCGTCCATCACGAGGATCTGGTCGGCGTCGACGATGGTGGAGAGCCGGTGCGCGATCATGAGCGTGGTGCGGTTGCGCGAGATCTCCGCGAGCTCCGCCTGGATGGCCTTCTCCGTGCGCGAGTCGAGCGCGGAGGTCGCCTCGTCGAAGATCATCACCGGCGGGTTCTTGAGGAGCGTCCTCGCGATCGACACGCGCTGCTTCTCGCCGCCGGAGAGCTTGAGGCCGCGCTCGCCCACCGAGGTCTCCCACCCGTCGGGAAGGCTCTCGATGAACTCGAGGATGTGCGCCATCCTCGCCGCCTCGACGACCTCCTCGCGCGGGGCCCCGGGCCGCCCGTAGGCGATGTTGTAGTAGATCGTGTCGTTGAAGAGCACCGTGTCCTGCGGGACGATGCCGATGGCGCTGCGCACCGAGAGCTGCGTCACGTCGCGGATGTCCTGCCCGTCGATGGTGATGCGCCCGGCCTGCACGTCGTAGAAGCGGAAGAGGAGCCGCCCCAGCGTCGATTTCCCCGAGCCGCTCGCGCCCACGACGGCGACGGTCTTCCCGGCGGGCACCTCGAAATCGACGCCGGCGAGGATCGGGCGCCTGCCGTCGTAGCTGAAGTCGACGGCCTCGAAGCGGATGGCCGCGCCCTTCACCGCGAGCGCCGGCGCCCCCGGCCTGTCCTCGACCTCGCGGTTGACCGAGAGGAGGCGGAACATCTTCTCCATGTCGGTGAGCGACTGCTTGATCTCGCGGTAGAGCACGCCCAGGAAGTTGAGCGGGATGTAGAGCTGGATCAGGAGCGCGTTCACCATCACCAGGTCGCCCAGCGTGAGCGGCCCGTTCACGATGCCGTCGGCCGCGCGCCACATGAGCAGCGACACCGCCAGCGCGATGATCGCGGCCTGGACCACGTTCAGGAAGCCGAGCGAGGTCTCGCTCGTCACCACCGCCAGCTCGTAGCGCGAGAGGTTCTCGTCGTAGCGCCGGGCCTCCCAGGACTCGTTGCCGAAGTACTTGACCGTCTCGTAGTTGATGAGGGAGTCGATGGCGCGCGTGTTCGCCTTCGAGTCCATCTCGTTCATGGTGCGGCGGTGGTGGATGCGCCGCTCGGAGATGAGGAAGGTGGCCGCGATGTAGAGGACGAGCGCGCCCACGGTGATCACGCCGAACCACACGTCGAACTTCGCGATCAGGAACCCCGTCACCAGCGCGATCTCGAAGAAGGTGGGCAGCACGCTGAAGACCATGAAGTTCAGGAGCGTGGAGATGCCGCGCGTGCCGCGCTCGATGTCGCGCGTGAGCCCGCCCGTCTGCCGCTCGAGGTGGAAGCGCAGCGACAGCGAGTGCATGTGCTCGAAGACCTCCAGGGCCACCCGCCGCATGGCGCGCTGCGCCACCTTCACGAACACCACGTCGCGCAGCTCGTTGAAGAGCGTCGAGGAGAGCCGCAGGATGCCGTAGGCCGCGAGGAGCGCCAGCGGCACGGCGAGCACCGCCTTGGGGCCCGGAGAGCCCGTCGACGATGGCCTTCATGGTGAGCGGCACCGCGAGGTTCGCGAACTTCGCGGTGATCAGGAAGGCGAGCGCCAGGAACACGCGGCCCGCGGTATTCCCACAGGTAGGGCAGCAGCTTCGCGATCACGCCCGCGTCGCCCGTGGCGGGCGGCTCGGCGGGTTTCGGGGATTCCTGCGGGAGGGTGGCGGAGCTCATCTTGGGCGGGGCGCTTCGTCCGTTATAGTAGCAGCGACCATGCCGCGCTTCGCCGCCAACCTGGGCTTCCTGTTCCCCGAGCTCCCGTTCCCGCAGCGGTTCGGCGCCGCGGCGGCGGCCGGCTTCGGCGCCGTGGAGTTCGCGCAGCCCTATCCGTACGAGGCGCGCGAACTCGCGGAGCTCCTCGAGGCCAACGGCCTCGCGATGGTCAACTTCAACCTCCCCATGGGGAATGCGGCCGCCGGCGACTTCGGCATCGCCTGCCTGCCCGGCCGGGAGGCGGAGTTCCGCGCGGGCGTGGCGCAGGCGATCGCCTATGCCGCAGTGCTCGGCAACGAGCGCGTCAACTGCATCGCGGGCAAGGCCCCGCCCGGCGCGGACCCGGCGCTGCTGCGCGCGACGCTCGTCGCCAATCTCCGGCTACGCCGCCCGCGAATTCGCGCGCGCCGGCCTCACCCTGCTCCTCGAGCCCATCAACACGGTGGACGCGCCGGGCTTCGTCGTGCCCCGGCCCGCCGACGGCGCCGCGCTGGTCGCGGAGACGGGCGCGGCCAACGCGGGGCTGCAGTACGACATCTACCACGCGGCGATGATGGGCGACGATCCGTGCGACGGCCTCGCGCGATTCGCCCCCGTGATCCGCCACGTCCAGTTCGCGGACGCGCCGGGCCGGCACGAGCCGGGCACGGGCACGGTCGCCATCGCCGCCTGCTTCGCGCAGCTCGACGCCCTGGGCTACGAAGGCTGGACCGCCGCGGAGTACCGTCCCTCGAAGGCGACGCCGGAGACGCTCGGCTGGATGGCCTGAGGCGGGCGTACGCGCCCCCGGCACGCGGTGCTAGGATGGTTCGTCGCGCACCTGCCCGGAGGAGGCGACCGTGAATCCGATCCGCATTCCACCGCTCCTCGCCAGCCTGTTCCTGGTCCTCGCCTTCCCTGCGCCCGGTGCCGCAAGCCCCGCCGCGCCCGGGAAGCCCGGCGGCCTCCGCGAGCGGGGACGACGCCACCTACCGCAGCCTCGAGGAAGCCGCCGGCGCGGTGGTGGCCGTGCGCACCCGGGCGCTGGGCAATGCCCGCTCCGCCGAGACCCTCGGGACCGAGCGCACGGGCTCCGGCATCCTCATCGCGCCCTCCGGCCTCGTCCTCACCATCGGCTACCTCATCCTGGAGGCGGACCAGGTGGAAGTCTCCGATTCCACCGGCCGGTCGCTCCCGGCGAGCGTCGTGGCCTACGACCACGCCACCGGCTTCGGCCTGCTGCGTCCCATCGGCCCGCTGGCACCCAAGCCGGTCCGGCTCGGGACCTCCGGATCCGTCGAGCCGCTCGACCGCCTCATGATCGCGAGCGGCGGCGAGGGCGGCGTCTCCGTGGCCACCGTCGTCTCCCGCCGCACCTTCGCGGGCTACTGGGAATACCTCGTCGACGGCGCCATCTTCACGTCCCCGCCTCGCGCGGACCACAGCGGGGCGGCGCTCATCAACAAGGACGGGGAGCTGGTGGGCATCGGCTCGCTCCTCGTGATGGACGCGATGACGCCGGGCGAGCGCCTGCCCGGCAACATGTTCGTCCCCGTCGACCTCCTGAAGCCCATCCTCGCGGAGCTGATCGCGACGGGCCGCCAGAAGGCGGGACGGCGGCCGTGGCTCGGCGTGAGCTCCCTCGAGGACGACGGCCGCCTGAAGGTGCTGCGCGTGAGCGCCGACGGCCCCGCGGACAAGGCGGGGCTGCGGCCCGGCGACCTCATCCTCGCCATCGGCGGGGAAAAGGTCCGCGACCTGCCCGACTTCTACCGCAAGCTCTGGGCCACGGGCGAGCCCGGGGTCGAGGTCCGGCTCGAGCGTGCTGCAGGGCGCCGAGGTGAAGGACATCCGCGTGCGCTCCATCGACCGCCTCGACTTCCTGCGCCGCAAGCCCACGATCTGAAGGCGGTTATCATCGCCGGGTGATCGCCGCCGCGGCGCGCCTGCGCCGCATCCTCTACGCCGCCGCCTTCCTGCGCGCGCTCGCCATCGGGATGATGGCCGTGCTCATCGGCCTGTATTGCGCGCGGCTGGGGTTCTCGGCGACGCAGATCGGCCTGGTGCTCTCCGCCGCGCTCTGGGGCGCGGCGGCGGCGACCCTCGCTCACGATGCTCGCCGGGCAGCCGCTTCTCCGAGCGCGCGCTGCTCGCTCGTCGCTCACCGGCCTGCCCGTGCTGGGTGCGCCCTGCTCCTCGCGACGGATGCCTTTCCGGTGATCGTCGCCGCCGCCTTCGTCGGCATGTTCAACGTGAACGGCCGCGACCGGGGCGCGATCCCGATCCTCGAGCAGGCGATGTTTCCCGCAACCACCACGGACGCCGACCGCACGCGCGTCTTCGCCTGGTACAACGTGCTGCTCGACGGCGGCTACGCCGTCGGCGGGCTCCTGGCCGGCCTGCCCACGCTGCTCGAGCACGCGGCGGGCCTCGAGACGCTCGCCGGCATGAAGCTCACGCTCGGCCCTCTTCTGCGCGCTCTACGTGGCCTCCGCGATCCTCTATGCGCGCCTGCCGCCGCGCGTGGGCGACACCGCGCCCGCCGGCCTGCGGGACCTCTCGCCGGAGAGCCGGCCGATCGTCGCCAAGATCTCCGCGCTCTTCTTCGTCGACGCGCTCGGCGGCGGCTTCATCGGCTCGGCGATCTTCGCCTACTGGTTCTCCGAGCGCTTCGGCGCCTCCGCCGCCACGGTCGCGGTCCTCTTCAGCGCCGGGCGGCTCCTCTCGGCCGCCTCGCACATCGCGGCGGCCTGGCTCGCGAAGCGCATCGGGCTCATCAACACGATGGTCTTCACGCACGTCCCGTCGAGCCTGCTCCTCTTCACGATCGTGGCGGCCGACGACTTCGCCTGGGCCGCCTTCTTCTTCCTGCTGCGCGAGTCGCTCAACGAGATGGACGTGCCCACGCGCCAGTCCTACGTGATGGCCGTGGTGAAGCCGCGCGGAGCGGCTCGCGGCGGCCGGGATCACCAACCTCGTGCGCTCCGGCGGCTGGGCGCTCGGGCCGATGCTCGCGGGGGCGCTGATGCAGTCCGCGGGGCTGGGCGTGCCGCTCGTGCTCGCCGCGCTGGCGAAGATCGGCTACGACGTCGGCCCTCTGGCGCGAATTCCGGCGGGTGAAACCGCCGGAGGAGCGCTAGGGTCAGGCTAGAATCGGCCCATGCATCCCACCCTCGTCCGCGACTCCGCCACCCAGCTCGATCCCCATGCCCGCGGAAGCGTCGTCGTCTGCGGCTCCCATGGCGGCCTGTACCCGGCGTGGCTCGCCGCCCGGGCCGGCGTGCGCGCCGCGATCTTCAACGACGCGGGCATCGGCCGCAGCGCGGCCGGCGTCGGCGGCGTCTACTGGCTCGGCGGGCTGGGCATCGCGGCCTGCGCCGTGGACTGCCAGAGCGCCCGCATCGCCGACGGCGCCGACATGCTGGCCAACGGCATCGTGTCGACGGCCAACGACGCGGCCGCCGCGCTGGGGTGCCGGCCCGGCCAGCCGGTGCGCGAGGCCGTGGCCCACCTCGCCCATGCGCACGCGCCGCAGGGGCATGCCATTCCCGACATCGGCGAGACGCGCGCGCCCATCGCGAACGCCGGCCACCGGCCGGCGTGGGCGCTCGACTCGGTGGCCCTGGTGGAGCCGCGCGACGCCCGCGCGATCGTGGTCACGCGGCTCGCACGCGGGGCTCGCTGGGCGGCAAGCCCGACGCGTCCTCGCGACGGACGTGTTCGCCGCCTTCTTCAACGACGCCGGCGGGGGCAAGGACGGCGCCGGCTTCGCGCGCCTCGCGGCGCTGGACGAACGCGGCATCGCGGCGGCGACGGTGTGGAACGGCAGCGCCCGCATCGGCGACGGGCGCTCCACCTACGAGGACGGCGACGCTTTCGCGCGTGAACGCGACGGCGGAGCGCCTGGGCATCGCCGAGGGCATGAGCGCGCGCGAGGCCGTCGCGCGCCTGCTGGGCCTCGCCTAGCGGCTCTAGCCCAGCGCCGCGATCACGGCGTCGGTCACTTCCGTCGTGCGCGCCGTGCCGCCGATGTCGCGCGGCAGCCGCTTGCCCTCGCGGCACACCCGCTCGATGGCGGCCATGATCGCCTCGGCCGCCGGCTTTTCCCCGAGGTGCTCCAGCATCATCGCCACCGTCCAGAAGGTGGCGATGGGATTGGCCACCCCCTTGCCCGTGATGTCGAAGGCCGAGCCGTGGATGGGCTCGAACATCGACGGGAACACGCGCTCCGGGTTCAGGTTCGCCGTCGGCGCGATGCCGAGGCTGCCCGCGAGCGCGCCCGCGAGGTCCGAGAGGACGTCGGCGTGCAGGTTGGTGGCGACGATGGTGTCGAGGGAGCGCGGGTCCTGGACCATGACGGTGGTGGCCGCGTCGACCAGGAGCTTCCTCACGGTGACGTCGGGAAACTCGCCGGCGACCTCGCGCGCGATCTGGTCCCACATCACCATGCCGTGGCGCTGCGCGTTGGACTTGGTGATGACCGTGAGGTGCTTGCGCGGGCGCGACTGCGCCAGGCGGAAGGCGAACCGCATCACGCGCTCGACGCCCACGCGGGTGAAGACGGAAGTCTCCATCGCGACTTCGATGGGCAGGCCCGCGTGCACGCGCCCGCCGGCGCCGGAATACTCGCCCTCGGTGTTCTCGCGCACGATGACCCAGTCGATGTCGCCGGGGCCGCGGTTGGCCAGCGGGCTGGGCACGCCCGGGAAGATCCGCGTCGGGCGGACGTTCGCGTACTGGTCGAAGCCCTGGCAGATCTTGAGGCGCAGCCCCCAGAGCGTGAGGTGGTCCGGCAGCTCCGGGTCGCCGACCGCGCCGAAGAGGATCGCGGAGAAAGGCCTGAGCGTCTCGTTGCCGTCCTCCGGCATCATCACGCCGTGGGCGCGGTAGTAGTCCGAGCCCCACGGGAACTGCGTGGGCTCGCAGTGGAACCCGCCGGCCTTCTTCTCCACCGCCGCGAGGAGCCTCAGGCCCTCGGGCACGACTTCCTTGCCGATGCCGTCCCCGGGGACGACCGCAATCCTGTATTGCCGCATCAGTCGCCCGCCTTGATCTTGTTGTCCCTGACCACCTTGGCCCAGCGCTCGATCTCGCGCCTTCAGGAACCGGTCCATCTCCTCGGGGCTGCCGCCGACGATCTCCATGCCCTGCGCGGTGAGCTTCTCGGCCACCGCCGGGACCTTCAGCGCCTTCGCGAGCTCCTCGTGCATGCGCTTGACGATCGCGGGCGGCGTCCTGGCCGGCGCGATGACGCCCCACCACGACGAGCGCGGAGAAGCCGGGCACGCCCTGGTCGGCGACGGTGCCCACGCCGGGCATCTGCGGCGAGGGCTTGGCGGAGGTGACGCGCGAGCGCCCTGACCTTGCCGCCCTTCACGTGCGGGTTCACGAGGAACACCGTGCCGATGGCCAGCGGCACCTGGCCGCCCACGGCGTCGGTCATGAGCGGCCCGCCGCCCTTGTAGGGGACGTGCGTCGAGCTCGATGCTGAGGAGGTTGCCGATCTGCGCCATCGCGAGGTGGCCGAGGCTGCCGGAGCCGATCGAGCCGAAGCGCCACGCTGCCCGGCTTCGCCTTGGCGGCCGCGAGCACGTCCTTGAAGTCCTTGTAGGGCTGGCCCGCGTGCGCCACGATCGCCATGGGCGAGGTGCCGATCAGCATCACCGAGGCCAGGTCCTTCGTCGTGTCGAACGGGCATGTTCGGGATGACCGAGGGGTTCACGCCGTGCGTGTCGAAGACCACGCCGAAGGTGTAGCCGTCGGCCGGCGCCTGCGCCACCGCGCGCCGCGCCGATGGAGCCGGAGGCGCCGCCCTTGTTCTCGACGATGAACTGCTGGCCGAGCTGCGTCGTGAGCTGCGCGGCGAGGACGCGCGCGACCTGGTCGGTGGATCCGCCGGGCGGGAACACCGACGATGATCTTCACCGTCTTCGCGGGCCAGGCCTGGGCCTGCGCGAGCGGGGCGCGACAGGGCGGCGAGCGATAGCCGCGATGAACGCGGCGCAGAGACGAGTGGCATGCGCATGGTAGCCTCTCTGGTTCGGTATTGGAATCGACGGAAACAGTATCAGAACGCGAGCCGCATGACGTCGCACTCGCGGACCGCCTCGCGCAACGAACCCGGTTCATGAACCCGGTTCGTGGACCGGGTTCGCGAACGACTGGCCGCCGCCGTAGCTCGCCAGCTCCGCGAGCGTGCCGCCCTTCGTCACCTTCACCGCGCAGTACTTGAGCTCCGCGATCTTGCCGAAGGGATCGAGCGCCGGGTTGGTGAGGAGGTTCGCCGCCGCCTCGTAGAAGGCGAACGGGATGAAGACGCTGCCGCGCGGCGTGCCGTCGTCGGCGCGCGCCGCGAGCGCGATCTCGCCGCGCCGCGAGGCCACGGTGATCACGTCCCCGGGAAGCGCGCCCAGCGCGTCGAGGTCCAGCGGATGCATCGAGACCACCGCCCGCGGCTCGAGGGCATCCAGCACGGAGGCGCGGCGCGTCATGGAGCCCGTGTGCCAGTGCTCGAGCTGGCGCCCGGTGATCAGCACGAACGGGTACTCGGCGTCGGGGCGCTCGTTGGCCGGGATGAGGTCGGCGGGGACGAACTTCGCCTTGCCGTCCTTCGTGGGGAACCGGTCGGTGAACACCACCGGCTGGCCCGGGGTCGTCCTCGGTGCGGCAGGGATAGGTCACGGCTCGACTGCGCCTCGAGCCGCTCCCACGAGATGCCGCCGATGGAGTTCATCGCGCCGCGCATCTCCTCGTAGACCTGCGCCACGCCGCTCTCCGGCCCCTCGTAGTTCCAGTCGAGGCCGAGGCGCTTCGCGATCTCCTGCGTGATCCACAGGTCCTGGCGCGCCTCGCCCGGCATGTCCAGCGCGCGCCGGCCCATCTGCACGATGCGGTCGGTGTTGGTGACGGTGCCCGTCTTCTCGGGCCACGCCGAGGCCGGCAGCACGACGTCGGCGAGGTACGCCGTCTCGGTGAGGAAGATGTCCTGCACGACGAGGTGCTCGAGCTTCGCGAGGCCCTCGCGCGCGTGGTGGGCGTTCGGGTCCGACATCGCCGGGTTCTCGCCCATCACGTACATGCCGCGGATCTTCCCTTCGCACGCGGCGTCCATGATCTCGACGACGGTGAGGCCGGGCTTCGTGTCGAGCTTCTGCCCCCAGTACTTCTCGAAGCGCGCGTTGGCTTCCGGGTTGTCGACGCGCTGGTAGTCCGGGAACATCATCGGGATGAGGCCCGCATCCGAGGCGCCCTGCACGTTGTTCTGGCCGCGCAGGGGATGCAGCCCCGTGCCGGGCCGCCCGATCTGGCCCGTCATGAGGGCGAGCGCGATGAGGCAGCGCGCGTTGTCGGTGCCGTGCACGTGCTGGGAGATGCCCATGCCCCAGAGGATCATCGAGCCCTTCGACGTGGCGTAGGCGCGGGCCACCTCGCGGATCGTCTCCGCGGGGATGCCGCAGAGCGGCGCCATGGCCTCGGGGCTGAAGCCCTTCGCGTTCTCCCTGAGCGCCTCGAAGCCGATGGTGCGCGTCGCGGATGAACTCGGGGTCGACGAGGTTCTCCTCGACGATCGTGTAGATCATCGCGTTGAGGAGGGCCACGTCCATGTCGGGCTTGAACTGCAGGACGCGCCAGGCGTGCCGCGCGATGTCGGTGCGGCGCGGGTCGGCGAGCACCAGCTTCGCGCCGCGCTGCACCGCGTTCTTGATCCACGTCGCCGCCACCGGGTGGTTCGAGGTCGGGTTGGAGCCGATGAGGAAGATGAACTCGGCCTTCGCGACATCGGAGACCTGGTTGGACACCGCGCCCGAGCCGATGCCCTCGAGCAGCGCCGCCACCGACGAGGCGTGGCACAGGCGCGTGCAGTGGTCGACGTTGTTCGAGCCGAAGCCGGTGCGCACCAGCTTCTGGAAGAGGTAGGCCTCCTCGTTCGAGCCCTTGGCGCTGCCGAATCCCGCCAGCGCGCCTGCCGCCGTGCGCGTCGCGCACCTTCGCGAGCCCTCCGGCCGCGAAGTCGAGCGCCTCCTCCCACGTCGCCTCGCGGAACACCTCGCTCCAGCGCGTGGGATCGACCGTGAAGTCGCCCTGCTTGGGCGCCCCGGGCTTGCGGATGAGCGGCTTCGTGAGGCGGTGCGGGTGGTGCGCGTAGTCGAAGCCGAAGCGGCCCTTCACGCACAGGCGGTCGTGGTTGGCGGGGCCGTCGCGGCCCTCGACGCGCACGATCGTGTTGTCCTTCACGTGGTAGGTGAGCTGGCAGCCCACGCCGCAGAACGGGCAGACGGAGTCGACGGTCTTGTCGGCCTTCGACCTGGTAGGCCATCTTCGCCGGGCGCGAGCGCGCCCGTGGGGCAGGCCTGCACGCACTCGCCGCAGGCCACGCAGGTCGACTCCCCCATCGGGTCGTCGAAGTCGAAGGTGATCTTCGCGTGCGAGCCGCGCCACGAGTAGCCGATCACGTCGTTCACCTGCTCCTCGCGGCAGGCGCGCACGCAGCGCGTGCACTGGATGCAGGCGTCGAGGTTCACCCACATCGCGGGATGCGACGCGTCCGTGGCGCGGCTGGCGGCGCGCCTCGAAGCGGGGCTTGCCCACGCCCAGCCTGCTCGCTCCAGAAGGCGAGCTCGTTCCCGCCGGGCTTCAGGTCCGCCGCCGGGGCGTCCGCCTTCAGGAGCTCGAGCACCATCTTCTGCGAGTGCACCGCGCGCGGCGAGACGCTCGAGACCTCCATGCCCTTCGCGGGACTGCGGCAGCACGAGGGCGCCAGCACGCGCTCGCCCTTGATCTCCACCATGCAGGCGCGGCAGTTGCCGTCGGGGCGCATGCCCTCCTTGTAGCAGAGGTGCGGGATGTCCACGCCGTGGCGCTTCGCGGCCTGGAGGATCGTCTCGCCCGCCAGGCCGAGACCGTCTCGCCGTTGAGCTTGAACTCGATGACTTCCGCTTTCCCGACCGGTTCGTTCATCTTCATGAGCTCATACCTCGTGCGGGAAATGCTTGATCACGCAGCGGATCGGGTTCGGCGCCGCCTGCCCCAGGCCGCAGATGGAGGCGTCCGCCATCGCCTGCGACAGCTCCTCCAGCAGCGCCGCGTCCCACTTCGGCGCCTCCATCAGCTTCGCCGCCTTCGCGGTGCCCACGCGGCAGGGCGTGCACTGGCCGCAGGACTCGTCCTCGAAGAACCGCATCATGTTGAGGGCGGCGTCGCGCGCCTTGTCGTGGTCGCGAGAGCACGATCACCGCCGCCGAGCCGATGAAGCAGCCGTGCGGCTGCAGCGTGTCGAAGTCGAGCGGGATGTCGCCCATCGAGGCCGGCAGGATCCCGCCCGAGGCGCCGCCGGGCAGGTAGGCGTAGAACTCGTGGCCGTCCAGCATCCCGCCGCAGTACTCGTCGATGAGCTCCTTCACCGTGATGCCCGCGGGCGCCACGTGCACGCCGGGCTTCTTCACGCGGCCCGAGACCGAGAAGGAGCGCAGCCCCTTGCGCCCGTTGCGGCCGTGCGAGGCGAACCACGCCGCGCCCTTCTCCAGGATCTCGCGCACCCAGAAGAGCGTCTCGAAGTTGTGCTCGAGCGTCGGCCGCCCGAAGACGCCGACCTGCGCGACGTAGGGCGGGCGCAGGCGCGGCATGCCGCGCTTGCCCTCGATCGACTCGATCATCGCCGACTCCTCGCCGCAGATGTAGGCGCCGGCGCCGCGGCGAAGGTGGATCTCGGGCAGCGGTCCCGGCGGGTCGGCCTTCAGCGCGCGCGATCTCCTTCTCGAGCGCCTCGCGGCAGGCGTGGTACTCGTCGCGCAGGTAGATCCAGATCCTTCTCGATGCCCACCGCCCAGGCCGCGACGAGCATCCCCTCGAGGAAGCGGTGCGGGTCGCGCTCGAGGTAGTGGCGGTCCTTGAAGGTGCCGGGCTCGCCCTCGTCGATGTTCACGGCCATGTAGCGCGGCCCGGCCTCGGCGCGGACGATGCGCCACTTGCGTCCCGTCGGGAACCCCGCGCCGCCCAGGCCGCGCAGCCCGGCGTCCTCCATGGTCTTGAGCACCGTCTCGAGATCGCGCTTGCCGGCGACGCAGTCGGCCCAGAGCGCATAGCCGCCCTGCCTCGCGATAGTCCGCGTAGCCGATGTGGGCCGTGCGCGGCGCCTTGCGACGCCGTCCTTCACCACGCGTGGCGACCTTTTCGGCCGTGGCGTTGCCGAAGGCGTTCTGGCCGACGCAGACGGCCGGCGCCTCGTCGCAGCGCCCGAGGCAGGGCGCGGCGACCACGCGCACGTTCGGGCCCAGGGTCGCCTTCAGCCGCTCGAGGAGCCCCGCCGCGCCGGCCATCTGGCAGGACAGGGTGTCGCAGACGCGCACCGTGAGCTTCGGCGGCGCGCGTCTCGCCCTCCTTCACCACGTCGAAGTGGTGGTAGAAGGTCGCGACCTCGAAGACCTCCGCCTGCGAGAGCTTCATCGCCTCGGCGAGCGCGGCGAGGTGCGCCGCCGGAAAGGTGGCCGAAGCGGTCCTGCACCTTGTGCAGGTTCTCGATGAGGTATTCGCGGCGCGAGCGGCGCGCTCGCCCAGCAGCGCCGCGATCTCCTCGCGGGCGACGGCATCGACGGCGCGGCCCTTCGGGAAGGGGCGGGCCTTGCGGATCTTCGAAAGCGGTATGGCGACGCGGTCGTTCATGGCGGGCTCTGGGTTGTCTTCGCGGGGACCGGCTTGGCTGGCGGCCCGGGGGCTCGCCCTTCGCACGGATTGGCGAAGGGCTTGGGAATCAGGCGATTAGACTACAGAACCGGCGGGGTCGTTTGGGCTTGACCCGAGTCAAGCGGCGGGGGCTGGCGGCCGGCCCGGCGCCGCGGCCCTGTGCCAGAATGCGCCCCATGTGCCGCGCCCTCCTCTACCTCGGCGAGCCCGTCCTGCTGGACAACCTGCTCTACCAGCCCGATTCGGCGCTGGTGCGGCAGAGCACCATGCCCAAGATGCTGCACATGCTGAACCTCGCCGGGTTCGGCATGCGCGCCTGGGACCGGGCTCGCGCGAACGCCGGAGAAGCCCTGGGCCTACGGCTCGACGGAGCTGCCGGTCTTCGACCGCAACCTGAAGAAGCTGGCGGAAAAGGTCGAGGCCGGCGCGGTGCTCGCCCATGTGCGCGGCGTGGCCTATTCCACGGCCGTGGACATCTCGCTCGCCAACGTGCACCCGTTCCAGTTCCCCGGCTCGCCCCTCGCCATGGCGCACAACGGCGACCTGGCGCGTTCGCCGAGCTCAAGCCCGCCCTCGCCGCGCATGTCCCGGCCGCCCTCGCCCGCCACGTCCGCGGCACCACCGACAGCGAATGGATCTACGCGCTCGTCCTCGCCGGGCTGCGCGACCCGTACGCGGTGCCCGAGGGCGACGAGCTCGTCGACGCCATCGTGCGCGCGCTCGCCATCATCCGGCGCGAACGCGAGCGGCTGGGCATCGACCTCTCCTCCTCGGTGAACCTCTTCTTCGCCGACGGCACGCAGGTCGCCGCCGTTCGCTATTGCTTCGATTTCGGCCGTTACGCCACCGAGGACCCCGCGCGCGTCCACGAGGCGAACCTCAATTTCCTGAGCCTGTGGTACACGCTCGGGCCGCGACTACGGCCTGCACGACGGCGAGTGGAAGATGACCGGCGGGGCCGAGGCGGCCAGCGCGATCCTCGTGGCCTCCGAGCCGCTCACCCGCGACGTCGCCTCCTGGGTGGAGGTGCCGGAATACTCGGTGCTGCATGCCCGCCTTCGCGACGGCCGCCCGGCCGTCACCCTGCGCTACATCGACTGACGCTACGCGGGGTGGCCTACGTCGCGGGCTTCCGTTGCTGCGCGCGCCCGCCTTTTCCGCGATCCTTTCGGTGCAGCTTCCGGCGCAGTTCGTGATCGTGTTCGACCCGGTGACGCACGCGACCCAGTTCATCGACGTGAAGGGCGAGCCGACCCGCGATCGCCAGGACATCGCGATGGTCTTCAACAAGGTGCAGGCCCCTTCGGGCACCGTCGTCCCTGCGTCCGGGTCCGCTGCGCCTGGCGCTCGAGAACCGGACCGGCGTGCGCGTGCTCCCCGCGCTCTTCATCGCCGGGGACGCGCTCCACGACCTCCTCGGGAAGCGCAAGGTCGTTCCTCACGGCCAAGCGCCTGCTCACGAACCAGGTCTTCCGCGACCTGTACCGCACCGACACGCTCGACGTGGACCAGCGTCTGGGCATCACGAGCCTCACGTTCCTCTTCACCGACCTCAAGGGCTCCACCGAACTCTACGAGCGCGTCGGCGACCTGCAGGCCTACGACCTGGTGAAGGCGCACTTCCGGACGCTGCACGAAGTCGTCGCGATGAATGCGGGCGCCGTGGTGAAGACGATCGGGGATGCGGTGATGGCGACCTTCCCGACCCCGGACCGGGCCGTGGGCGCGGCGCTCAGGATGAGGGAGGCCATGCGCGAGCTGAACAGCGAGCGCGGCCACGAGGACCTGGTCCTCAAGATCGGCATCCACGAGGGGCCCTGCCTCGCCGTGACGCTCAACGACCGGCTCGACTACTTCGGGCAGACGGTGAACATCGCGGCGCGCGTGCAGGCGCTCGCCACCTCGAGCTCCATCTTCGCGACCCGTTCCGTGGTCGACCATCCCGCGACGGCGCGCGTGCTCGGTGACTCCGGGTACGAGCCCGTCGCGCGGCAACTTGCGCTGCGCGGGATCGCGGGCGAAGTCGACGTCTACGAGATACCCTGGAACAAGCCGGCGGCCGGCGGACCTCAGGGGCGTGACCGGCCCGGCCGGGCCGCACCGGGGCGCGTCCCCTCATTCGACGCCGGGCCGGGGTTTCGCCGTCCAGAGCTGGGCGGCGCCCGCCGCCTCGAACTGCGCGGCCTCGCGCTCGCGCGCCGCGAGGCGGGCATGGGCGGCCAGGCGCGTGAGCGAGCGGTTGGTGCGCCCCAGGGACTCCAGGAGGCTGCGCTGCACCGCCCCGCGCAGCCGCGAGGCCAGGGCCCGTCGCCGAAATAGAGGGCGCGGAAGTCGGCCGGCAGGAATTTCGAGCAGGGTCGAGGCCTCGCGCACCCAGGCGTGGGTGCCGTGCGGCGCGCCGAGCAGGACGCCCATGAATCCGAGCAGCTTGCCCGGACCGAGGACGGCGACGCGGCGCTCGTGGCCATCGACGGGGCGCACGACCTCGACGGCACCGCGGGCGACGACGAAGACCGCCTCCGCCTCGCCGCCCGGCGCGTACAGCATCGCGCCGCGGGCGGCCTCGAGGACCCGCGCCGACGGCCGCCACCTCGTCGATCTCTTCCGCGGGGAAGCGCTCGAAGAACGCGAGACGCGGCAGGAAGGCCCCGAGGTCGAACGGGGCGCGACGCGGCCGATCGATTCCGGCCAGCGGCCGCGCGGGCAATCGCCCGCGCCGGGCGGTCCTCGGGCGAGGCGATCGCGGCCATCCTCGCGTTCACCGCGCGAAGCCTTTCCGCGAGCACCAGCGTCACCGCATGCTGCAGTTCGCGCGACGCCGGGTGGCGCTGGGAGACAACGGCGCGGAAATCCTCGAAGGCGAGGAACCAGCCGTCCACGTGGGCCGTCGCCACGACGGTGGCCGTGCAGGTTCCCGCCTCCACGAGCGCCATCTCGCCGAAGATGTCGCCGCCCGCGAGGCGGGCGACGACGAAGCAGTCGCCGCCGGGCGCGGGAACGCGCGCCTCGGCGCTGCCCTCGCGAAGGACGAATGCGCCGCGGGCGGCGTCGCCGTGGCGCACGAGGGTGGCTGCCCTTCACGAACGAGACGGGGCGCGCGGCGGCGAGCAGGAGCTCGCGCGCTTCCGGAGCCAGCATCTGCAGGAACGGCTGCGGCATGGCCCTCCCCGGGGGTGAGGGGCGTTACAGGACCGACTTGAGGAGCTTGCCCATCTCCGCGGGATTGCGCGTCACCTTGATGCCGCACTCCTCCATCACGGCGAGCTTCTCCTGCGCCGTGCCCTTGCCGCCGGAGATGATGGCGCCGGCGTGGCCCATGCGCTTGCCCGGGGGCGCCGTGACGCCCGCGATGAAGCCGACCACGGGCTTCTTCATGTTCGTCCTTCACCCAGCGCGCGCAGGTCTCCTCGTCGGAGCCGCCGATCTCGCCGATCATGATGACGGCGTCGGTCTCGGGATCGTCGTTGAAGAGCCGCAGGATGTCGATGTGCTTGAGCCCGTTCACCGGGTCGCCGCCGATGCCGACGGCCGAGGACTGTCCCAGGCCCAGCGCGGTGAGCTGCCCCACGGCCTCGTAGGTGAGCGTGCCGGAGCGCGACACCACGCCGATGCGGCCCTTCCTGTGGATGTGGCCCGGCATGATGCCGATCTTGATCTCGTCGGGCGTGATCGTGCCCGGGCAGTTGGGCCCCAGGAGGATCGTCTTCTTGCCGCTGCATGCGGTCGCGCGTGCGGATCATGTCGCGCACCGGGATGCCCTCGGTGATGCAGATCACGAGGTCGAGGCCGGCGTCCACCGCCTCGTCGATGGCGGCCGCGGCGAAGGGCGGCGGCACGTAGATCACCGAGACCGTGGCGCCGGTCTGCTTCTTCGCCTCGGCGACGGTGCCGTAGATCGGGATGCCCTCGAAGTCCTCGCCGGCCTTCTTCGGGTTCACGCCGGCGACGAAGCAGTTCTTCCCGTTCGCGTAGTCGCGGCACATCTTGGTGTGGAACTGGCCGGTCTTGCCGGTGATGCCCTGCGTGATGACCCTGGTGTCCTTGTTGATGAGGATGCTCATGTCGTTTTCCCTGTCAGCCCTTGGTGGCGGCGACGGCCTTCTGCGCCGCATCGCCCATGTCGGAAGCCGAGATGATCGGCAGCCCCGAGTCGGCGAGGATCTTCTTGCCGATCTCCACGTTGGTGCCCTCCAGGCGCACGACCAGCGGCACCTTGAGGCCCACCTGCCTGGCCGCCGCGACCACGCCGCTCGCGATCGTGTCGCACTTCATGATGCCGCCGAAGATGTTGACGAGGATCGCCTTCACCTTGGGGTTCTTCAGCATGATCTTGAACGCCTCGGTCACCTTCTCCTCCGTGGCGCCGCCGCCCACGTCGAGGAAGTTGGCCGGCGTGGCGCCGTAGAGCTTGATCGTGTCCATGGTCGCCATGGCCAGTCCCGCGCCGTTCACCAGGCAGCCGATGTTGCCGTCGAGCGAGATGTAGGTGAGGTCGAACTTCGAGGCCTCGACCTCCGCCGGGTCCTCCTCGTCCAGGTCGCGGTAGGCGACGATGTCGGGGTGGCGGAAGAGCGCGTTGGAGTCGAAATTGAGCTTGGCGTCCAGCGCCACCACCTTGCCGTCGCCCGTGACGATGAGCGGGTTCACTTCCGCGAGCGAGCAGTCGCACTCGTCGAACACCTGGTAGAGATTCTTGAGCAGGTCCCGGGCCTGGGCGACCGAGCCCTCGGGCACGCCGATCTTGCGCGCGACGTCCTCGGCTTCCGCGTCCTTGAGCCCCGTCTTGGGGTCGATGGCCACGCGGTGGATCTTCTCCGGCGTGTGCGCCGCGACTTCCTCGATGTCCATGCCGCCTTCGCTGGAGGCCATCAGCGTGGCGCGCTGCGTGACGCGGTCGACGACGAGCGCGACGTAGAGCTCCTTCCTGATGTCCGCCCCCTCCTCGATCAGGAGCCGGCGCACCTTGCGGCCGTCGGGGCCCGTCTGGTGCGTGACCAGCGTCATGCCGAGGATCTTCCCGGCCAGCTCCCTCACCTCGGCGAGCGACTTGGCGACCTTCACGCCGCCGCCCTTGCCGCGGCCGCCGGCGTGGATCTGGGCCTTCACCACCCAGACCTTGCCGCCGAGGGACTCGGCGGCCTTGACGGCCTCGTCGACCGAGAAAGCCGGAATGCCGCGCGGCGTGGGCACGCCGAATTTCCGGAAGATTTCCTTGCCCTGGTATTCGTGGATGTTCATTGTCGTGGGGAGTGGGCGGGGTTGGAGGAGCCCGGCATTTTAGCAGCCGGCGGCGGCGGCCCGAGCCTTGATGCCGATCAGCCGTCGGCGAGATTCGCGGCGTCAGTGGTTCTCGGACGGGCCCGCGTCGGCGGCCGGCGCGGTCCCGCGGTACCACTTCGGGTAGAACCGCGCCACCGTCGGGCCGTGCGTGTCCAGCGCGTGGCAGCGGTCGAGCTGCGGGGGCTTGCGCTCCGGGCGGCGCGAGGCCCTGGCCGGCGAAGGTCTGGAACGCGGCCGTGGCGAGCGAGCCCGCCAGCTCCGTGATGTGCGTGCAGCCGCGCACGCCGCCCAGGAGCTCCTTCACGTGGCGAAGGTAGCCCGGCCCGATGGAAAGGCCGATGAGCTTGCGGTAGTCCGGCGTGATGCGGTCGCATTGCCCGGTGTAGGGCATGGCGTCGGACGAGGCGGCCGCGTCGACGATGCGCAGCTCGCGGTCCACGGTGATGCGCAGCCACATGTCGTGCACCGCCTCCCCGGGGGCGAGCCTGCGCCCGCCCACCGGGAACGCCACGTCCTTGCGGTCGAGGAGCCGCCCCTCGATGTCGAAGAGGCCGTCCTCGCGCTTGTAGCCGACGATCTCGATCGTGCGGCGGTGCAGGGGCTCGCGCTTCGCCTTGGGCTCAGGGAGCGGCATTGACCGCGGCGCCGCCGCTCTTGCGCGCCTGGCGGATCGCCTCGGCGAACTCCTGGCCCGTCTGGTAGCGCTGGTTCGAAATCCTTCGCCAGCGCCTTGTCGATGATCGCGTCGATCCACGGCGGCAGCGTCGGGTTGTACTCGCGGATGGGCGGGTGCGGGTTGCTCGCGATGGCGAACATGAGCTGCGTCATCGACTCGCCCTCGAACGGCAGGCGCCCGCAGAGCATCTGGTAGAGCGTCACGCCGAGCGAGAAGAGGTCCGAGCGGCCGTCGATCTTCTTGCCGGCGAGCTGCTCGGGCGACATGTAGGACGGCGTGCCCAGCACCATGCCGGTCTTGGTCTTGGACGAGTCCGTGATGCGGGCGATGCCGAAGTCCGTCACCTTGGCGGTGTCGCTCTCGGGCTCGTACATGATGTTGGCCGGCTTGATGTCCCGGTGCACCACGCCCATCGTGTGCGCGTAGCCCAGCGCGTCGGCCACGCGCTCGACGATCGAGAGCACCTTGCCGGGCGGCAGCAGGTTGGGCTGCTTCGTGTAGGGCACGAGGTCCTTGCCCTTGAGGAACTCCATGGCGATGTAGGCGAGGTCGTGCTCCTCGCCCGCGTCGTAGATCGTGACGATGTTCGGGTGCGTGAGGCGCCCGGCCGTCTCCGCCTCGCGGAAGAAGCGCTCCTTGGCCTCCTGCAGCTCGTCGCCCTCGAACTCCGCGGACAGCGCCATCGTCTTGATGGCGACCGTCGCGGCCGATCTTCGGGATCCTTGCCCAGGTAGACCACGCCCATCGCGCCCTTGCCGAGCTCCTTCTCGACCTGGTAGCGGCCGAGCATCGGCTTTTCCGCGCCGCCCGCCCTGGATCACCATCGTCGCCGCAGTTGGAGCGCGCCGCCGACGAGCCGCCGAGGATGATCGTCTCGCTCATGGCCTTGGCGCGCTGCATGCGCTCGGCCACGTCCTTGAACTTGGGGTCCGACCTGGTGGATGAAGCCGAACACCGATTCCGCCTTGTTGAACTGGCGGCGGCGCTCGAAGTCGAGCGCGAGCGCGTAGAGGTTCTCGCCGCAGCTGCTCGTCGTACGGGCACTTGCGGAACTTGTCGAAGGCCATGTCGAGCTGGCCCTGCTGCTGGAACGCGAGGCCCAGCATGCGGTTCGATTCCGCGCCCTCGATGTCGGCCTTCTCCTTGCCGCGCTCCGTCACCAGGAAGCGCTTGGTGGTGAGGAGCAGGTGCCCGACCACGAGGAGCGTCGCGGGGAGCATGAGCTGCAGCCACAGGCCCGGCGCCGGTCATGAGGCCCAGGTGGGCGCCGAAGAGGGCCGCGAAGAGGAGCGCGGTGAGGACCGCGCCCATGCCCGCGCCCAGCCGCGGCAGCAGCGACGACGAGGTAGGCGGCCACGAGCAGGTAGACGGCGAGCGTCGCGTAGAGGCCCCAGGTCGGGCGCGACGAAGAAATGCTCCTGCAGCAGCGAGGACACCGAGTGCGCGAGGGTCGTGACCGGGTTCATCTGCGCCGAGATCGGCGTCACCTGGTTGGCGCCCGATGCCGGCGGCGACCGCGCCGATGAGCACGATCTTGTCGGCGTACTTGGCCGCGGGGATCTTGCCCGAGTAGACGTCGAAGAACGAGTCGATCGGGAAGGCCGGGCGGCCGTCGCGGTCCTTGTAGAAGTAGGTGAACATCTTCGCCTGCTCGTCCGTGCGCACGACCTTGTTGCCGAGCGCCACGCTCTCGCCGCGGTTCACCTTGATGTCCTTGGCGCTCAGGTTGAGGCTGCGGGCCGCGATCATCACCGCGAGCGAGGGGAACTGCTGGCCGTAGTAGTCGATGACGAGCGGCTCGGTGCGGATCGCGCCGTCGGCGGGGTCGGGCGAGGCGTTGAGGTGGCCGATGCGCGGCCACGTTGGCGCCGATCTGCTCGATGGGCGCGATGACCGCAGGCGCCGTAGAGCATCCCGCCCTCGGAGCGCGAGGAGCTCGAGATCGGCGTTGCGCGTCACGTACTCGGGCAGCGGCTTGTCGGGCCTGCCGGGCGGCGGCGTGCCCATCGTCTCGTCGAACACCATGGGCACGACGACGTTGCCCGCCTTCTTCACGCTGGCGGCCAGGCGCATGTCGCTGTTGAGCGCGACGGACGGCCTCGTGCAGGAGCTTGCCGATCTCGGCGACCTCCCCGGGGGGCTGGGCGACCTGCGCCGCGGGCGTGGCGGCGCCGAAGACCCCGACGCCGGGCGCCTCCTGCGGGGCCGCGGCGGGGTAGGCCTTGTCGTAGATCGCGAGCATCTTCTCGACGTAGGCGAGGCCCGGGTCGATCTGCGGCTCGAAGAAGAAGACGGTGTTGCCGATGACCTTCGCCTTGGCCGCCGACAGCTGGTCGATCAGCTTCGCCTGCACCTCGCGCGGCCAGGGCCAGCGGCCGATGTTGGCGATCGACTGCTCGTCGATCGCGACCACGGCGATCTTGTCGCTCGGGTTCTTCGACGTCATCCGGACGCCGAGGTCGTAGGCCCAGCGCTCGAGGCCCGGGATCAGGTTCGACGTCGCGTTGAACGACCAGCATGGCGACGGCGATCACCACGCCGAGGAACCAGTCGGCCTTCCAGAATTGGCTCTTCATGGATTCTCCCTTGCCCTTCCCCGACGCCTTCGGCGGGAGGATGCCCCCGGCGGCCGCTTCAAGAGCCGGAATCTTACACGGTGTCAGGGACAGCGCGTGTCGGACACGTGCGGCACCGGCGTCTACGCCCCCACGTCCACTTCGGTGCCGAGCCCCTTCGCGCGCGCCATCCTCGCCAGTTCCGCGGCGATGATGAGGTCCTGGATGGCCATGCCCTGCGACTCGAACAGCGTGACCTGCTCGGGCATCGTGCGGCCGGCCCGCGTCCCGTTCATCACCTCGCCGATCTCCGCCAGCATCCCGGCGTGCAGCCGGCCCTTCTCGAGAGGCGGCAGGAGGTCGCCGGCCTCCTTGATCGCGGTGGGGCGCGAGTCGACGACGATGGGCGAGCACCTGCGCACGGTGGCCTCGTCGATCTCCTGGCGGAGCAGCGAATTGGAGCCCGCCGCGTTGATGTGCTGGCCGGGCTCGACCCAGTCGCCCTCGAACACGGGCGTCGCCGAGGTGGTGATGGTGACGAGGATGTCGCTCCCGCGCACGGCCTCCTGCGCCGATGCCGCGGGCACGACCTCGATGCCCAGCTTGTCGCCCATGCGCGCGCAGAAGGCCGCGAGCTTGTCCGCCTTGCGGGAGTACACCTTCACCCGGTCGAGCGTCCTCACGGCGGCCAGCGCCTCGATCTGGCCCTGCGCCTGCCAGCCGGCGCCGAAGACGCCCGCCACGCGCGCGTCGGGGCGCGCGAGGTACTTCGCCGCCACCCCGCCCGCGGCGCCGGTCCGGACCATGCCGAGGAAGTTCGCCTCGACGATGGCGTCGAGGTTGCCCCGCTCGGCGTTGAAGGCGTAGACGATGAAGCGGATGCCCTCCCGGCTGGAGGTGTAGGCCTTGTAGCCGAAGACGCCGGCGGAGGGCACCGCGCCCTGCAGGATGTGCAGCGCCGCCTTCGGCAGGCGCGTGCGCTCGCGCGGCACGTCGATCGCGTTGCCCGCGGAGTATTCGCGGTGGACGCGCTCGACGAGGTCGATGGCGAGCGGCATGGTGAGCAGAAGCTCGACGTCCTTTTCCTTGAGGAGGAGGGCCATGGGCGGAGCTCAGGTCTTTCGTGGGGAGAGGGCCGCGCGGATCGCCTCCACGCGGTCGCGGTTGACGGAGAAATCGCGGATGCCGAGCCGGGCGGCGCTCTTCACGTGGATCACCCGCGCCGGGCGCGTCGAGCGCGAACTCGGCGTCGTCCACGAAGCCCGAGCCCCTTGCTCGCGAACTCCGCGTGCAGGTAGCCGGGGGATGCGGACGACGATCGTCGCGCGCGGCATGGCGGCGACGGCGGACTCGAGCGCCGCCCACGCCTGCGCGGCGTCGCCGGCGATGGCGATCGGGGCCACGTGGTGCTTCGCGTCCGTCGCGGGGACCGTGGACGACACCCAGTTCGGCCGCCAGTCGCCCTCGGCGAAGCGCCCGCCCGAGTAGCCGAGCGTCCGGCGGGCCGGGATCCGGAGAAGAGCCCCAAGGACGGTCCGATGAGGACGGCGGCGAGCCCCGCGAGGGCGAGGGCGGCGACGCCGATCACGCCCGCGCGCGCCGCCCGCCGCAGGTTCACGGCACGAGGATCGTCGAACCGGTGGTCTTGCGGGCCTCGAGGTCGCGGTGGGCCTGCGCCGCGTCCTTGAGGGGGTACGACTGCCGCGGGGCGATCCTGATGCGCCCGGCCAGCACGTGGTCGAAGAGTTCCTTCGAGGCGGCCAGCAGCTCCTCGCGCTTGCCGACGTGCGTGTCGAGCGTGGGCCGCGTCACGTAGAGCGAGCCCTTGGCCGCGAGGACGCCGAGGTTGAAGGCGTCGACGGGGCCCGTGGCGTTGCCGAAGCTCACCATGAGGCCGCGCGGCTGCAGGCAGTCGAGCGACTTGAGGAAGGTGTCCTTGCCGATCGAGTCGTAGACGACCGGCACGCCCTTGCCGCCGGTGATCTCCTTCACGCGGGCGAGGAAATCCTCCTTCGTGTAGATGATCGTGTGCGCGCAGCCGTGCTCGCGGGCGATGCGCGGCCTTCTCCTCCGAGCCCACGGTGCCGATGAGGTTGGCGCCCAGCGCCTTCGCCCACTGGCAGGCGATGAGGCCCACGCCGCCGGCCGCCGCGTGGAAGAGGATCGTCTCGCCGGCCTTGACCGGGTAGGTGCGCCGCAGCAGGTACTGGACCGTGAGGCCCTGCAGCATCATGCAGGCGGCCTGCTCGAAGGAGATCGCGTCGGGCAGCTTCACCAGCCGCTCGGCGGGATGGATCTTCACCTCGGCGTAGGTGCCCAGGGGGCCGGTGGTCCAGGCCACGCGGTCGCCGACCTTCAGGTCGGTGACGCCGGCGCCGACCGCCTCGACCACGCCCGCGCCTTCCCGGCCGATCGCCGAGGGCAGCGGCAGCGGGTACAGGCCGCTGCGATGGTAGGTGTCGATGTAGTTGAGGCCGACGGCCTTGAGGCGGATGCGGGCCTCGTTGGGGCCGGGATCGCCGACCGTGACCTCGTCCCATTGCAGGACTTCGGGGCCGCCGGTCTTGTGGAATCGGATCGCGTGGGGCATTGCCTTCTCCTAAGTTTCGTTCGTCTCGTTCGTCTCGTAGCATACCGCCTAAATGCGACGCCCCGCGATGCGCGGGGCGTCGACGGCTTCCGCGGGGCGCCGCTCAGGTACCCAGGATCGTCCCGGGCCCCGCGCCGGCGGCCTTCGCCCATTCGGCGGCGGTCACCTTCTTGCCTTCCTCGGGCTTCACCTTGGCGATCTCGATCTGGCCGCCCTGCGCCGTGATGCGGATCGTCTCCGCGCCGATATCGGTGATCTCGCCGATCTTGCCCTTCACGGCGCCGAAGGTGCGCACGAGGTGCTTGCGCGAGCCGAAGAGCTGCAGCTTCTTGCCGCCGATCGTGGTCCACGCGCCCGGCGCCGGATCCGCGCCGCGGATCGTGTTGTGGATCCAGTCGACGTGGTTGTTCCAGTGGACGCGCGCCTCGGCGGCCCGGAACCAGCCCTCGTAGGAGGCCTGCGACTCGTCCTGCACGATTTCCCTGTGCTTGCCCGCCACCACGAGGTCGGCCGCCTCCAGCATCGCCGCCACGCCCATGGGGAAGAGGCGGTCGAAGTAGACGGTGCCGAGCGTGTCGTTCTCGGAGACCGGCGTTTCCTTCTGCAGGATCACCGGGCCCTCGTCGAGGCCGTCGGAAGGCCGGAAGATGGTGAGGCCCGTCTTCGTCTCGCCCTTCGTGATCGGCCAGTTGATCGAGCTGGGACCGCGATACTTCGGCAGGAGCGAGGGGTGGTACTGGATCGTGCCGTGCTTCGGGATGTTCACGAATTCCTGCGGCGCGAACTGGAGCACGAAGGCCATGATGCCGATGTCGGCGCCGAGCGCCTTCATCGCCGCCGCCGCCTCGGGCGCCTTGAGCGAGGGGAACTGGAAGACCTTCAGGCCCTTCTCGACCGCCGCGACCTTCATGGGGTCGGGCTTGCCGCCCTCCTTTTCGGGCGCGCAGAACACGCCCGCGACGGTGTCGCCCCGGGCGAGGAACGCCTCGAGCACTGCCTTGCCGAAATCCTGCTGGCCGATGATTCGCGATCCCATGGGAGTCATCTCCGATCGCGTTCTCAGGGCCTTGGCGTTCGGGAGCGGATTGGCGGAGAAGGCGCCCGCCGCCTTCATCGCGGCGACCTTCGCCTCGTCGTAGCCGAGGACTTCCTTGAGCACCTCGTCGGTGTGCTCGCCCAGGAGCGGGCTTCTCTCGATCTTCGCGGGCGAGGCCGAGAGCTTGATGGGCATGCCGACGTTGAACCACTTGCCGCGCTGCGGGTGGTCGAGCTCCACGTACATCTCGCGGCCGCGGATGTGCTCGTCGGTGGCGAGGTCGGTCGTGGACATGATGGGGCCGCAGGGGACGTCGATCGGGTTCAGGATCGCCATGAATTCGCGCTTGGTGTACTTCTCCGCGAACTTGGTGAGCATCGCCCAGACCAGCGCCTGGTTCTTGCGCCGCTCGCCGATGGTCGCCACGCGCGGGTCGCTCACGAGGTCCGGCATGCCGACGTCGGGCCCGATGCGCCGGGCGAGCGCGTCCCAGACCGCCTCCTGGACGACCACGTAGAGCCAGTCGTTGGGGCCGTGCGGCTTGCAGTGGATGGCGTTGCCGAGCTGGCCGCCGCCGGAATCGTTGCCGGCGCGCGGCACGTCGCCCATGCCCTGGAAGGTGGGCACCGAATACTCGGAGAGCCCCTGGCGCGTGAGGCGCTGGTGGTCGCGGAACTTCACGCGGCAGAGGTTCATGACCCCGTCCATCATCGCCACCTCGACGTACTGGCCCTGGCCGGTGCGCGTCGGCCTGGTGCAGCGCGGCCAGCAGGCCGATGGCCAGGTGCAGGCCCGTGCCCGAGTCGCCGATCTGCGCGCCGGTGACGAACGGCGCGCCGTCGGGCGTGCCCGTCGTGCTCATCGCGCCGCCCATGGCCTGCGCCACGTTCTCGTAGGCCTTGAAGTCCGCGTAGGGGCCGGTGGAGCCGAAGCCCTTGATGGAGCCCACGACGATCTTCGGGTTGATCTCGTGGATCTTCTCCCACGTGAAGCCCAGGCGCTCGAGCACGCCGGGGCCGAAGTTCTCCATCATGATGTCGCACTTCTTCAGCAGGTCCACGAAGACCTTCTTGCCCTCGGCGCTCTTCATGTTGACCGTGATCGAGCGCTTGTTGCAGTTGAGCATCGTGAAGTAGAGGCTGTCGGCGCCGGGGACGTCGCGCAGCTGCCCGCGCGTCGCGTCGCCCTGCGGCGGCTCGAACTTGATCACGTCCGCGCCCATCCACGCGAGCAGCTGCGAGCAGGTCGGGCCCGCCTGCACGTGGGTCATGTCGAGAATTCGTACGCCCTTCAGTGCTTCCATGTCTGGTCTCCGGTTCAGTTTCTCGGCGGCTCGAGATCGGCGGCACGAGTGCTACTCGACGTCTCCCCGCCGCCTGCGACCGCGCGGTCGTCTATTTCTTCTTCGCGCTCTGCGGATTCAGGCTCGTGATGCGGCCGCTTTCGGTGCCGGCGGTTTCGTCGATGACGGCGTTGATGAGCGTGGGCTTGCGCGAGCGGATGGCCTCTTCCATGGCCTTGCGCAGCTCGGCCGGGGTCGTGGCATGCACGCCCACGCCGCCGAACGCCTCCATCAGCTTGTCGTAGCGCGCGCCCTTGACGAACACCGTGGGCGCCACTCGGCGCCGCCGGTCGGATTGACGTCCGTGCCGCGGTAGACGCCGTTGTTGTTGAAGACCACCACGCAGACCGGCAGGTTGTAGCGGCAGATGGTCTCGACTTCCATGCCGGAGAAGCCGAAGGCGCTGTCGCCCTCGATCGCGATCACCTGCTGCCCGCTGACCACGGCGGCCGCGACGGAAAAGCCCATGCCGATGCCCATGATGCCCCAGGTGCCGACGTCCAGGCGCTTGCGCGGCTTGTACATGTCGACGATGCTGCGGGTGAAGTCGAGCGCGTTGGCGCCTTCGTTCACCAGGATGGCGTCCGGGTTGGCCTTGACGATGTCGCGCACCACGTTCAGCGCGCTGTGGAAGTTCATCGGCGCCGGATCCTTCGCCAGCGTCTCGGCCATCTTGGCGATGTTCTTGTTCTTGCGCTCGGCGATGGCGGCGAGCCACTCGGCCGGCGGCCTGGCCCAGCCGGCGCCGATGCCGGCGAGCAGCGCCGACACGCAGGAGCCGATGTCGCCGACCACCGGGGCGTCGATGCGGACGTTGCTGTCCGCCTCCTGGGGCGAGATGTCGACCTGGATGAACTTCTGGCCGCCCCAGTCCTTGTGGCCCTTGCCGCCCCAGGTCTTGCCCTTGCCGTGCGAGAGCAGCCAGTTGAGGCGCGCGCCGATCAGCATCACCACGTCCGCCTCCGGCAGCACGTAGGAGCGCGCGGCGGAGGCGGACTGCTCGTGCGTGTCGGGCAGCAGGCCCTTGGCCATCGACATGGGCAGGTAGGGGATGCCGGTCTTCTCGACCAGCGCGCGGATGTCGGCGTCCGCCTGCGCGTAGGCGGCCCCCTTGCCGAGCAGGATGAGCGGGCGCTTGGCGCCCTTGAGCAGGTCGAGGGCGCGCTGCACGGCGTCCGGGGCCGGGATCTGGCGCGGCGCCGGATCGACCACCTTGATCAGCGACTTCCTGCCGGCTTCCGCATCCATGGTCTGCGGCGAAGAGCTTCGCCGGCAGGTCGAGGTAGACGCCGCCCGGGCGGCCGGAGACCGCGGCGCGGATGGCGCGCGCGATGCCCACGCCGATGTCCTCGGCGTGCAGCACGCGGAAGGCGGCCTTGCACAGGGGCTTCGCGATGGCGAGCTGGTCCATCTCCTCGTAGTCGCCCTGCTGCAGGTCGACGATCTCGCGCTCGCTGGAGCCGCTGACGAGGATCATCGGGAAGCAGTTGGTGGTGGCGTTGGCGAGCGCCGTCAGGCCGTTGAGGAAGCCCGGCGCGGACACCGTCAGGCAGATGCCGGGCTTCTGCGTCAGGAACCCGGCGATGGAGGCGGCGTAGCCGGCGTTCTGCTCGTGGCGGAACGAGATCACGCGCATGCCCGCGGCCTGCGCCTTGCGGGTGAGGTCGGTGATCGGGATGCCGGGCAGGCCGAAGATGGTGTCGATGCCGTTCAGCTTGAGGGCATCGATGACCAGGTGAAAGCCGTCGGTCATTTCCTGGCGGCTGCGCATTGGCGACGATCTGGCCTGCGCTCGCCTGGGGCGTGGCCGGCGCGGCGGCGGCGGGGTCGGTGACGGTTGCCATGGTTTTCTCCTCGGGGAAGGCCCGGCGCCCGAGCCGGTGGCGGCTCTCGTGGGCGGGGTGCTCGATCGTTCGTTCGTCGCCGGCCGCGATGCCTGGAGTTCGGCCGCATTGAATCGCGCTAGAATGGTAGGGAACCGCACGAGCGCACTGCCTTGATGCGGGTCAATAGTCCACTCCCCCCGATGACCCTGCTGGCCAACCACCCCGAGCGCGACGACATCGCCGCGCAGCTGCGCAAGAACATCGTCCTTCGCCGCCTGGCGCCGGCCGCGTTCGGCAAGCTCGAGCCCCTGCTTTCGATCGTCGACTACCGCAAGGGCGACGTCCTGCTCACCCAGGGGGCGCACGACATGGAGCAGTACTTCGTGATCGACGGCGTCCTCAAGCGCGTCGTCTCCAGCCCGGAGGGCAAGGAGATGATCCTGCGCTTCGCGAAGGAGGACGACATGGACACGAGCTACGCGGCCTGGCGGCTGCGCACGCCGGCGCCCTATTCGATCCGCGCCGTGACCAAGGCGCGCGTGGCGAAGCTGCCCCTGCCCCAGTGGGCGGCGTTCCTCGACGTGCACCCCGACCTCAAGGAGGACTTCGAGTACGAGGTGATGCACCTGATGAGCGAGGTGATGGGCCACACCATCACGCTGCACCTCCTCGACGCGCCCGGGCCGGGTGCACCGGTTCCTGCGCAAGCACCCGGACCTCGCCGAGCGCGTCCCGAAGAAGGAACTCGCCTCCTACCTCAACCTGTCGGCCGAGACGCTCTCGCGCCTGAAGCACGCGGGCAAGATCTGAGCCGCCTGCCGGCGCGGCGCTGGCGCAACGCGCGGCCGCCATCCTATAGTCCCTGCCTGCGGCCCCGTACGGGCCCGGAGGAAGGGTTCCATGCTCGACGAGAACCTCGTATTCCACAAGACGGAGGCGGGCAGCCGGGAGATGGCGTCCACCGCCCACGGCCTGCCGCCGAAGCTGCGGCGCGCCCTGATCCTCGTCGATGGCACGAAGACGGTGGCGGAGCTCGCATCCGCGTTCCGCCCCGGCGAAGATCGAGCTGATCCTCGCGGAACTGCAGGACAAGGGCCTCGTCACGCTCGCCGGCGGCGCGCTCGCCCCGGTCGACGCGTCCCGCGTCCGCCGGCGCGGCCCCGGCCGGCCGGCGGGCCCATTCCGGCGGAGCATTTCGAGGAAGTCCGGCGGCGCGCGATGCGCGAGATCTCCGACCGGCTGGGGCCCAACGGCGACCCCCTGGCGCTCAAGATCGAGCGCTGCAAGACGCCGGAGGAATTGCGCGCCGCGCTGCGGGAGGCGGAGAAGATCCTCGCGAGCTTCCTCGGCGCGGAATACGGCCGCAGCTTCGCCCAGAAGATCGGCCGCAACCTGCTCTAGCGGCCGGCCCTACTTGCGGGGCTGCTGCGGGAAGGTCTTCATCCGGCCCGACATCGTCGTGAGGCCGTCCTCGATGCCCGCCGCGCCCGCGACGGCGCCGATCACCTCGTGGCACAGCGCGTGCTCCCGGTCGTTCGCGACGATGCCGCGCAGGATGAGCCGGCCGTCCTTCGCGTCGATGGCGACGTCGATCCCGGCGGTGGCCGGGTTCGCCTTGAGCGCCGCGCGCGCCCGGGCCCGCAGCGCGAGGTCCACCAGGCGCGCGCGCGATTCCGGCGTTTCCTGGAACGGCGCGCTCTTCGCGAGCCCGACCACCATGTCGATGCAGGTCGGCGATCGGCAGGCGCTCGGTGTTGAGCGTGAGGTCGTAGAGCGTCGGGTCGCCCCACTGCACGCCGAAATGCTCGGACATGCGGGAGGCGCGCGCGTGGTCGTCGACCTCGATCTCGTGCCGGGCGAGCTTCTCGTCGTCGGTCTCCAGGCGCTTCATGAGGCGCTCGACGCGCAGCTCCATCGGCGCGCACACGCGCACGCAGGGCACGTGCGGGACCGAGCGCAGCAGCATCGTCGCCCCCCAGCCGCGGACGAGCACGTTGCCCTTCACCGCGAGGTCGTAGACCTCCTCCGCGGTGAAGATCGAGATCGACTTCTCGTCGGCCGTCCAGCGCTCGAAGGGGCCGGCCTTGCCCTCGCGCAGCCGGCGGATGAGGCTCTTCTTCACGTGCATCTTGCCGGCGACGTGGTCGCCGACCTCGTGGCGGACCATCTCGAGGCCGAGCGCCTCGCACACGCCCATCGCGACGTCGGAGCCGAGCGTCGCCATCTCCTGGGTGAACGCGATCACCGCCATGTCACACTCCCTGGTCTTGTCGAGCGATTCTCGACGCGGTCGCCGGCGCTCGCATCGGTCAGCCCCCTCGCCCGTTGCGGCCGCGCGCGATCGCGATGGCCCTCGAGATGAGCGGCCAGAACAGCAGCAGCAGCGAGGCGCCGGTGATGGTGCCCACCAGCGGGTTCGCGAAGAACACGCCGAGGCTGCCCTCGGGCCCCAGCATCGACTGGCGGAACGAGTCCTCGGCGCGGTCGCCGAGGACGAGCGCCAGCACCAGCGGGGCCATCGGGTAGTCGAGCTTCTTGAAGACGTAGCCCAGGATGCCGAAGGCGATCATGAGCCAGACGTCGAACATCGAGCTGTGGACCGTGTAGGCGCCGATCGCGCAGATCACGAGGATCACCGGCGCGATGATCGAGAAGGGCACGCGCAGGATCGCCGCGAAGAGCGGCACGCAGGTGAGCACGATGATGAGGCCGACGATGTTGCCCAGGTACATCGAGGCGATGAGGCCCCAGACGAAATCGGGCTTCTCGACGAAGAGCAGCGGCCCGGGCTGCAGCCCCCAGATGAGGAGGCCGCCCAGGAGCACCGCCGCCGTGGGCGAGCCCGGGACGCCGAGCGTGAGCATGGGCAGCAGCGCCGAGGTGCCCGCGGCGTGCGCGGCCGTCTCGGGGGCCACCACGCCCTCGACCATGCCGGTGCCGAACTGCTCGCCGTCGCGCGACATCTTCTTCGCGAGCCCGTAGGACATGAACGACGCGGGCGTCGCGCCGCCCGGGACGATGCCCATCATGCAGCCCACGGCCGAGGAGCGGATCGAGGTCTTCCAGTACTTCGGGAGCTCCTTCCACGTCTCGATCACCACGCGCATGTTGAGCTTCGCCTGCGCGCCCTTGAACTCGAGCCCCTCCTCGATCGTGAGCAGGATCTCGCCGATGCCGAAGAGGCCGATGACCGCGATGAGGAAGTCGAACCCCTTCAGCAGCTCGGGGAAGTCGAAGGTGAGGCGCAGCTGCCCCGTCACCGTGTCGATGCCCACCGCGGCGAGCGCGAAGCCGGACATCATCGCGGCGATCGTCTTGAAGGGGGCCCCCTTCGACATGCCGACGAACGCCGAGAAGGTGAGGAGGTAGACCGAGAAGAACTCCGGTGGACCGAACTTCAGCGCGAACCTCGCGATGACCGGCGAGATGAACGTGATGAGGATCACCGCGACCAGCGCGCCCACGAAGGAGGAGGTGAAGGCCGCCGTGAGGGCCGCCCCCGCGCGCCCCTTCTGCGCCAGCGGGTAGCCGTCGAACGTCGTCGCGACCGACCACGGCTCGCCCGGGATGTTGAAGAGGATCGAGGTGATGGCGCCGCCGAAAAGCGCGCCCCAGTAGATGCACGACAGCAGGATGATCGCCGACGTGGCGCCCCCCGGCTGCTGGGACATCGAGAAGGTGAGCGGCAGCAGGATCGCCACGCCGTTGGCGCCGCCGAGCCCCGGCAGCACGCCGATGAGCACGCCGAGGCTCACGCCCGCCAGCATGAGGGCGAGGTTGAACCAGGACATGGCGACCGCGAAGCCGCCCATCAGGGACTGGATCTCTTGCATTCTCCGTTCCCCTCAGACTGAAGCCGAGCGCGGCTTCGACGGGGCCCTTGGGCAGCGGCACCTTGAACCAGATCTCGAACATGACGAAGAAGAACACGACCACGCCGATGGAGACCGGCGCGATCTTCGTCCAGCGGTACTTGCCGAGGTACCACATGAAGAACGCGATGTAGATCACCGAGGCGAGGTAGATGCCGAGGCTGAACCAGGGGTTCGCGATGAGCGCCACGTAGAGGGTCGTCGGGACCATCACCAGCAGCACCATGCGCAGCTGGCCCCATTCGACGAAGGCGCCCTTGCCCTTCGCCCCGAGGTTGAGCGCCCGGAAGATGTTGGCGGCCGACGAAACGACGATGAAGAGCCCGATGTAGAACGGGAAATACCCTGCCTGGGGGCCGTCGTCTCCCCAGGAGGCGCCGAGGCGACGCGTGTCCCACATCACCAGGGCCCCGAAGGCGAGGAAGATCCCCGCCATGACCAGTTCGGCCGCGCGCATCGACGCGACCGGTTTGTTGTCCGCCATCCGCTTGTTCTCCTCTGGGCTTTCCGCCGGAAACGCCGGGGGCCGCGTGCGGCCCCCGGTCAAGCGTCGATCACTTCTTCGCGAGGAATCCGGCCGCGGACATCAGCTCGTGGTGGAGCTTCTCGGCCTTGGCCACCCAGTCGGCGTACTCCTTGCCGGAGATGGCCGTCTGGTTGAACGCGCCGTCCTCCATGAACTTCTTCCACTCCGGCGTCTGGCGGACCTTCTCGAACAGGTCGACGTAGTACTTCACCTGGTCCGGCGTCACGCCCCCGGCCATGAAGATGCCGCGCAGCATCACGTAGTCGGTGTCCACGCCCGCTTCCTTGCAGGTCGGGATGTCGTTCCAGCTGTAGTTGCCCGCGATCTTGCCCTTGTACGGCATGCGCTCGTTGTCGAACACGCACAGGGGCTTCAGGTTGCCGCCGCGCCACTGGGCCACGGCCTCGATCGGGTTGTTGACCGAGGAGTCGATGTGCTTGCCCACGAGCTGGGTGGCCACCTCGCCGCCGCCCTTGTAGGGGATGTAGGTGAACTTGGCGCCCGTCTGCTTCTCGAGGGCCACGGTGATGATCTGGTCCTCCTGCTTGGAGCCCGTGCCGCCCATCTTCATCTTGCCGGGGCCGGCCTTCTTCACCTGCTCGATGTATTCCTTGGCGGAATTGGCGGGGTTGTCCTTGTTCACCCAGAGCACGAACTGGTCCAGGGCCAGCATGCGCACCGGCGTGAGGTCCTTCCAGTTGAACGGAACGCCCGTCGCCATCGGCGTCGTGAACAGGTTCGAGAGGGTGATGATGATCTTGTGCGGGTCGCCCTTGGCGCCCTTCACGTCCAGGAAGCCCTCGGCGCCGGCGCCGCCGCCCTTGTTCACCACCACCATCGACTGCTTCATCAGGTTGTGCTTGGCGATGATGGACTGGACGAGCCGCGCCATCTGGTCCGCGCCGCCGCCCGTGCCCGCGGGCACGATGAACTCGACGGTCTTGGCCGGCTCCCAGGCGAAGGCGGGGGTCATTGCGGTGAAGGCGCCGGCCACCACGGTGGCCAGCAGGGTCTTCACGAGAGTTCGACGTTTCATGGAAGTTCTCCTCGTTATGGGGATCGTCAAGTGAGCGCTTCGACGGAATTTTAGCCCGCGGGGCCGGTCCCGCGGACGAAAATCGTCGCGGTCCGCGCACGGACGCCGCTCTTTGGCGGCGGGCCCATTCTAGTGCCCGGCGGGGCCGGGAGTCTCTTGACCCGGGTCAATCGCGGCCCCGGGGTCGCGGCGGGCGTGCCCGCGCGCGATTTCGGCCGGCTACTTGATCAGCAGGACGGGAACGTCCGTGAGGCTCACCACCTTCATGGTGACCGACCCCATCACCAGGCCGGCGACCGAGCCGAGGCCGCGCGTGCCCATGACGATCTGGTCGATGGCCTTCTCCTTCGCGTAGTGGGCGATCACGTGGGCGGGCTCCCCGATGCCGATGTGGGTCACGTAGGCGACCTTCGCGCCGTCCAGGACGGCCCTGGCGCGAGGCGAGCGCGGCTGCCCCCTGTTCCCGGTGGAAGCCGTCGAGCTGGTCCGCGGGGATGAAGCGGCTCACGTCGCTCGGCAGCGCCGCCTGCACGTTGAGCAGGTGGACCTCGACCTTCTCCTTGTACCACCCCAGCTTCTTCAGCAGGTGAGAGACGGCCCGGTCCGAGGATTCGGAACCGTCGACCGCGACCAGGATGCGGAACATCGCGTTCTCCCGTTGTGAGTCAGTTGATGGGCAGGCGGGCGTCTCTCAGCGGCCCGCGCCGCCGGGCGGATCCGCCTTCGCGAGATCCACGGCGGGCCCGGCCTCTTCCTTGGCCTCGGCGCGCGCCGCGAGCCACTTGCCGACGGCGACGACCAGGATCGCGCCCAGCGCCGGCGCCACCGTGTGCAGCCAGTTCGCGTTGGCGTCGACCCAGTCCTTGATGGCGGGGTCCGACACGGCCATGTCGCCCGCCACCCAGCCGAGGAGCGCCGCGCCGAGCGTGATGATGATCGGGAAGCGGTCCATGACCTTGAGGAGCAGGGTGCTGCCGAAGATCACGAGCGGGATGCTGATCGCCAGGCCGAGGATGAGCAGGTCATGCTGCCCTTGGCCGCCGCCGCGACGCGCGATGACGTTGTCGAGGCTCATCACGAGGTCGGCGATGAGGATGGTGCGGATGGCCGCCCCGAGGCTCGCCGATCTGGGGCCCGTCCGCCTCGCCCTCGTCCTCCGGCAGGAGGAGCCCCACCGCGATCCACAGGAGCAGTGCCGCGCCCACGAGCTTGAGGTAGGGCAGGCGCAGCAGCTCCACCGCCACGATCGTGAGGATGATCCGCATCACGATGGCCGCGCCGCTGCCCCAGAAGATCGCGGCCTTCTGCTGCTTGGGCGGCAGCGAGCGCGCGGCCAGCGCGATCACCACCGCGTTGTCGCCCGACAGCACGATGTTCACGCCGATGATCGCCATCAGCCCGGCCCAGAACTGCGCCGTCATCACTTCTGCCATGTTTCCCTTCCTCCGAGTCCGCCCCTTCGACGCCGGGGACTTTTGCAATGGTAGCCGATTGCCGCCCCGCCCCGAGCGCCGAAGGCGGGAACGGGTGCTTCGAGCCTCTATAATGGCCGCGAGAATAGGCGATCGGGAACCCCGTGGCGTTGACCAACTTCAAGAAATGCCTCCTGCTGCTCGCCTGCCTCGCGGCGGCCGGGCGCGGCGCGGGCGGCACCGACGCGGACATCCTCGCCGCCCGCGACGCGGCCCAGCGCGGCAACGTGAAGGCGCTCGAGACGCTGCGCGCGCGCACGGCGGGAGCACCCGCTGGAGTCCTATCCCGCCTACTGGCTCCTCGCGGCCACCCTCGACAAGGCGCCGCCCGAGGCCGTCCGCGCCTTCCTCGCCAAGTACGCCGACGGGCCGCTGGCGGACCAGCTGCGCCGCGAATGGCTGCGCAGCCTCGGCGCCTCCCAGCAGTGGGACCTCTTCCGGCAGGAGTTTCCCGCGCTGGCGGCGGAGGACACGGAGCTCGCCTGCTATTCGCTCCAGGAGCGGCTCGCGCGCGACGACGCGGAAGCGCTGCGCGAGGCCCGCGCGCTCTGGCTCGCCGGGCGCGAGGCGCCCGCCGCCTGCCAGCCGCCCTTCGAGGCGGCCGCCCGCGAACGCCTCATCGGCTCGCCGGAGGCCTGGGAGCGCATCCGCAAGCTCCTCGCCGCCGGCCTCGTGAAGGACGCCCGCCGCGCCAATGCCTTCCTCGCGACCAAGGAGCAGATGAACGAGAAGGCCCTCGAGCGCGCCAACGCCGACCCGGCCCGCTACCTCGCCGGCGAGAAGTCGCGCATCCCGACGCGCGCGACGCATGAGCTGCTGCTCTTCGCGGTCACGCGGCTGGCGCGCACGCGGCCGGAGGAGGCCGCGAAGCACCTGCAGTCCCACGCGACGCGTGCTCGGCCCCGAGGACACGCGCTACGGCTGGGCGCAGATCGCCCATGCCGCCGCGCAGCAGCACCACCCGCGCGCCGTCGAGTGGTATGCCGAGGCCGGCGAGGGCCCGTTCACCGATGCCCAGCTGCAGTGGAAGGCGCGGGCCGCGTTGCGCGCGGGGGATTGGGCGGCCGTGCGCGCGGCGGTGAACCTCATGTCGCCGGAAGAGGCTCGCGATCCCGCCTGGCGCTACTGGCTCGCCCGGGCGCTCGCCGCGGAAGGCGCGCGCCCCGCCGCCGAGGCGATCCTGCGGCCGCTCGCGCGCGAGCGGCATTTCTACGGCCTGATGGCGGCCGAGGAGCTGGGCATCGTGGAAAGCCCCGACTGGACCGCGCGGCCGGTCGCGGACGAGGACGTGGCCGCGGGTGCGGGCCATTCCCGCGGTGGGCCGCGCCATCGCGCTCTACAAGCTGGAGATGAACACCGAGGCCTTCCGCGAGTGGGTCTTCGGCCTGCGCGCGATGGACGACCGCGGCTACCTCGCCGCCGCGGAGCTCGCCGCCCAGGCGGGGCTCCCCGACCGCGCCATCGGCGCCGCGGACCGCACCGCGTCGCTCCACGACTTCACGCCGCCGCTACCCGATCCCGCATCGCGAGCCGCTCGCCGCGGCCGCCCGCCAGTGGAACGTCGACGAGGCCCTCGTCTACGGGATCATCCGCCAGGAAAGCCGGTTCAACCCCAGCGGCCCGGTCGCGCGCGGGCGCCATGGGCCTCATGCAGCTCATGCCGGCCACGGCGCGCTGGGTGGCCAAGCAGATCCCCGTCGCCTCGCTACCGGCCCGGCGCTCCTCGTGCAGCCGGAGGTGAACGTCGCCATGGGCACCTACTACTTCCACCGCGTGCTCGCCGACCTGGGCGACCCCGTCATGGCCACGGCGGGGTACAACGCGGGCCCGGGGCGCGCCAAGCGCTGGCGGGACGCGAAGCCGCTGGAGGGCGCGATCTACGCCGAGTCCATCCCCTTCAACGAGACCCGCGACTACGTGAAGAAGGTGATGGCCAACGCCTGGTTCTACACGCACCGCCTCACGGGCCGCACGGCGAGCCTGCGCGCCCTCATGGGAACCGTCCCCGCCCGCCACGGCAACGACGCGACCAACGTGGCCGCCATCCCCTGATGGGCGTGCGCGCGCGTCCTCGTCCTCGGCGCCAGCGGCTTCGTCGGCCGCTCCGTCTGCGCGCAGCTCGCCGCGCGCGGCCTCGCGATCCGCGCGCTCACGCGCGACGCGCCGAAGGCGCGGCCGCTGCAGGTGCATTCCCTCGCTCGAGATCGTCGCCGGCAGTCCCCACGACGACGGCGACCTCGCGCGCGCCCTGGACGGCGATGGACGCGGCCGTGAACCTGGTCGGCATCCTGCACCAGAGCCGCCGCCAGCCCTTCGAGAAGGTGCACGTCGAGCTGCCCCGGCGCCTCGCGCGCGCCTGCCGCGCCGCGGGCGTGCGCCGCCTCGTTCACATGAGCGCGCTGCACGCGGGGCGCGACGGGCCGAGCCAGTACCTGCGCTCCCGCGGGCGGGGCGAGGACGCCCTCCGCGAGGAAGGCGCGGGGCTCGCCGTCACGATCCTCAAGCCGTCGGTCATCTTCGGCGAGGACGATTCCTTCCTCAACCTGTTCGCGGGGCTCGTGAAGCCGCTTCCCGGTGGTCCCCCTCGCGGGCGCGCGCACGAGATTCCAGCCGGTCTGGGTCGAAGACGTCGCGCGGGCGGTCGGCGGCGTGCCTCGACGATCCGCGAACCGGCGGGCAGTCCTTCGATCTCTGCGGGCCGCGCGCCTACACGCTCGCGCGAGATCGTGCATTTCGTGGCCGGGCTCCAGGGGCGGCGCCGGATCGTCGTGCCCCTTCCCGGCTGGGCCGCGCTCGCGCAGGCCTTCGTCCTGGAGCACCTGCCGGGGCCGGTCATGACGCGCGACAACCTCGCCTCGATGAAGGTCGACAGCGTGTGCGGCTGCCCCTTCCCCGGCGTCTTCGGCTTCGCCCCCGCCGCGATGGAGGCCATCGTTCCGGACTACATGGCGGCCGGCCGGCCTGCGCGGCCGGTACGCGCACTACCGGCGCCACCACGGGAGGTGACATGGCGGACCTGACCCTCGTCATCGGCAACAAGAACTACTCGTCGTGGTCGATGCGGCCCTGGGTGCTGCTGACGCAGCTGGGCATCCCCTTCGAGGAGCGCAAGCTCCGCTTCCATACCGACGAGTGGGACGCGGGCATCGGCCGCCTGGTCGCCCTCCGGCCTCGTGCCCGTGCTCTGGCGCGGCGACGTCGCGGTCTGGGACTCGCTCGCCATCATGGAGGCCGTGGCCGAGTGGTTTCCGGACAAGGGCGTGTGGCCGGCCGATGCGGCCGCGCGCGCCTTCGCGCGCTCGGCGGCGGCCGAGATGCATGCCGGCTTCCGCGACCTGCGCGCGAACATGCCCATGAACATCCGCTCCCGCCATCCGGGCAAGGGCATGACGCCCGGGGTGCGCGCCAACATCGACCGGATCGAGCATCTCTGGGGGCAGGCGCGGTCGCGCTTCGGCGCCGGGGGCGAGTTCCTGTTCGGCCGGTTCTGCGCCGCCGACGCGATGTTCGCCCCGGTGGTGATGCGCTTCGCGACCTACGACGTGGCCTGCGGGCCCGTGGCCGCCCGCTACTGCGAGGCCATGCGGGCCGCGCCGGGCGTTCGCGCCTGGGTCGAGGGCGCGGCTGCGGAGACGGAATTCGTCCCCGAGGACGAGCCGTACGCGCATCCGCCGCGCCCCTGAGGGCGCGGGACCGCGCGCGATGAAGATCTATGCGGTGGGCGGTTCCGTTCGCGACGAGCTCCTCGGCCGGCCGGTCGCCGACCGCGACTGGGTCGTGGTCGGCGCGACGCCCGCCGAGATGGTCGCCCGCGGGTTTCGCGCCGTGGGGTCCGACTTCCCGGTGTTCCTGCATCCCGAGACGCACGAGGAGTACGCCCTCGCCCGCACCGAGCGCAAGACCGCGCCGGGCTACAAGGGCTTCGCCTTCCATGCCTCGCCGGAGGTGACCCTCGAGGAGGACCTGCGCCGGCGCGACCTCACCATCAACGCGATCGCGCGCGAGGCGGACGGCACGCTCGTCGATCCGCACGGCGGCGCCGAGGACCTGCGGCGCGGCATCCTGCGGCACGTGAGCGAATCCTTCGTCGAGGATCCGGTGCGGATCCTGCGCGTGGCCCGCTTCGCCGCGCGCTTCGGCTTCGCCGTGGCGCCGGAGACGCAGGCCCTCATGCGCGCGCATGGTGGAGTCGGGCGAGGCCGACCACCTCGTTCCGGAGCGCGTCTGGCAGGAGGTGGCCCGCGGGCTGCAGGAGCCCCGGCCGGCGCGAATGATCGCGCGTCCTTCGCGACTGCGGCGCCCTGGCGCGGGTCCTGCCGGAAGTGGACGCGCTGGCCGGCGGCGACATGGGCGCCCTGCTCACGGCGCGCCTGGAGGCCTCGACGGCCTTCACGCTTCCCGTGCGCTTCGCCTGCCTCACCCTCGGCCTCGCGCCGGAGGCGGTGGCGTCGCTGTGCGAGCGGATCAACGCCCCGGGCGAATGCCGCGAGCTCGCCGGCCTCGCCGCCCGCGAGCGCGCCGCGGTCGAGGGCGCCGGCACCCTCGGGGCGGAAGCGCTGCTGGCCCTGCTCGAGCGGACGGACGCCTTCCGCCGTCCCGAGCGCCTCGAGCGGCTCATGGAGGCCTGCGAGTGCGACCTCGCGCGCGCGCGGCCTGGCGCGGCCGCTGCCGCGGGAGCGCATCCTCGCGGCCCGCACGGCCGCCCTCGCGGTCGACGCGGCGGCGATCGCCCGCGCGACATCCGCAGTCCGTGCCCGCCGCCATCCACGCGGCGCGGGCCGAGCGCATCGCGGCCGCCCTTTCCGGCGGCTGAGGCGGCGGCGCGGCCCCCAATGAAAAAAGCCCCCGGTCGAAACCGGGGGCCTTCTGCGCATGCCTTGCTTCGCGCCCCTCGCGGGGCGGGAATTACTTGCGCTTCGCCTTGCGGACCGGGGCCTTCGGGGCCTTGGCGGCGGACTGGACGGTCGCGACGTTCTGCTCGACCGTCTTCTCGACGGTGTCGTAGAGCTGCTTGTTGATCGAGGCGAGGTTCGCGTAGGCGCTCTGCGCGGCGGCGATCGCGGACTTCACGTTGCCGACGTAGGCCTCGGAACCGGCGGGCGCGTACTTGAAGGCCTCTTCGAGGGAGGCGACGGCGGACTTGTTGGCTTCCGCGGTCTGCTTCTCGAACACCTTCTTCACTTCGGCGTTGGTCTCGGCGGCGGTCTCGTACACGGTGCGCGAGTAGGCGTAGGCGCGCTTCATGACCGGCTCGAGGGCGGCGGAGTTGATGGCGATGACTTCGTGCACGTCCTTCGCGCCGGCGAGGGCGGCGGCGTGCGCGGTGGCCTGCTCGACGGAGTCGCGGGCGGCATCGAGGCCGATCTCGGCGAACTTCTCGAGGTTGGCGAGGGAAAGCTGGGCGAAGTGGGCGAACTGGCTGATCGCGGCTTCGTTGGCGGCGCTGAACTGGTCGACCTTGAACATGGATGTCTCCTTGACTGATGACTAGCGGGGTGTTCGGTTGCGGCAGCCATTTTGCTGCACTGCACAAACACGAATTTTAGGCCTTGCAGCAGCGAAGTCAAGGGGTTATGGCAAATATTTATTGCACTGCAACATAACCTTCCGCGCCCCTTGAAAATCAAGGGTTTGCGCGCGCGCCCGGCCCGGGCCGGCCAGGAAAAAGGGCCCGCGAGCGGGCCCTTTTCCGGCGGGTGCCGGAGCGTCCGGCGGCGGGGCGGCCGGTCAGTTGACCTTCAGGCCCCTTTCCTTGAAGTACTTCAGCGCGCCCGGGGTGGAACGGGATGGGGGACCCGCCCGTGAGCTGGTTGTCGAGGGAGAGGAACGCGGCGTCCTTGTGCGCCTTCACCAGCTCGTCCTTCTTCTCGAACATCGTCTTGGTGATCTGGTAGACGAGGTTCTCGTCGGCCGACTCCGGCACGACCAGGAGGTTCCAGACGTCGACGTTCGTGGTCTCGCGCTTCTCGCCCGGGTAGGCGTTGGCGAGGATCTTGTTCTTCACGTAGAGCGGGCCGTACTTCTTGCGCATGCCTTCGGCGCCGTCGCCGTGGTCGATGAGCTTGACCGTCTTCCCGGGCGTGGCCGCGAGGTCGGTGATCCCCGGCGTGGGCACGCCGCCCACCCACATGAGGGCATCGACCTTGCCGTCCTTGAGGGCGTTCACCGATTCGGCGAGCGAGAGGCGCTCGCGGTTGACGTCCTTGTTCGGGTCGAGGCCGTAGGCCTCCAGGAGCCGCATGGACATCACCTCGGTGCCGGATGCGGGCGCGCCGGTGGCGACGCGCTTGCCCTTCAGGTCGGTCATCTTCTCGATGCCCTTGCCCTCCACGCGTGACGACGTGCATCCGGTTCGGGTAGAAGACGACGAGGGTGCGCAGGGCGACCTTCTTGTCCTTGAACTTGTCGAGGCCGTTGTAGGCATCCCACGCCGCATCGGCCATCGTGAAGCCCACCTCCGACTTGCCGCCGCCGATGAGCTGCAGGTTGGCGATCGAGCCGGCGGTCACCTCGGCCGTGGCGTCCAGGCCGGGAACGTACTTGGACAGGACCGCGGCCAGGCCGCCGCCCAGGGGATAGTAGACCCCGGCGGTGCCGCCGGTGCCGATGGAGATCCGCGCCCCCTTGTCCTGCGCGCCCGCGGTGCCGAGCCCGAAGGCCGCCACCAGCACCGCGACGGTACAATGATTCTCTTCATGTCTCCTCTCTCCTTTTCTTGGGTGATGCGACCGGCCATTCTAGCGGAATCGCCGCCCTACTCGGCGATGCCCAGCGGAAGCGGCCGCGCGGACTGGAACCCGATGAGCGGCGGCGCAATGTCCCGGCCGACGCCCAGCACCTTGAACAGCTCGCCCATCTCCGAGGGACTGATGAGCCGGTGCACGGCGCTCGTCGCCTTCAGGCGCGAGAGCGTCATGTTCGGGTCGCCGTCGGACACGAGGACCGCCAGGCCGCACGAGATCAGGAAATGGGCCTGCGTGGTGTAGCCCATCACCTCGGCGTCGGCCGACTGCGCGGCGCGCGCCATCCCGGTGAAGTCGACGTGGGCCGTGATGTCCTGCAGGCCGGGCAGGAAGAAGGGGTCGTTGTGGAAGCGGTGGCGGTAATGGCAGCGCAGCGTCCCCATCGACCGCTGGGGATGGTAGTACTCCCGCTCGGCGAACCCGTAGTCGATGAAGAGGGCGAGGCCCTTGCCGAGCGCGGCCGCCACGGAGCGCACGAGCGCCTCGCCGGCGAGGTTCACCTCCGTGAGGTATTCGTAGTCGCCGGCGGGGATGACGGCGTTCGCGCGGCGCTTGAGCTCGCCCTCCGGGATCGCCGAGTCCTCCCAGCCGAACCCGGCCTCGGTGACGACGACGCCCCGCTCGAGGATCTCGCCGCCCGCGCGGTGCACGAGGGCGCAGGGGAGCACGTCCAGCACCTCGTTGGCCACGACGAAGCCGTCGATGCGCTCCGGCAGGCGGTCGATCCACTCGAAGCGGCCGATGTCCCCGGGCAGGCGCGCGGCGATGTGCGCGCGCTGGCGTTCGCGCAGCTCCGGGCTCACCTCGAGGAGGCGGTAGCGCGAGGGCGCGGCGCCCTGGGCCTTCAGTTCCCCGAAGAGGTCGGCCGCGAGCGCGCCCGTGCCGGGGCCCAGCTCGAGCACCTCCCCGCCCGACGCGGTCGAGGACCTGCCTCGCCTGCACGCCGAGGCAGCGGGCGAACATCGGCGAGATCTCGGGGGCGGTGACGAAATCGCCCTCGGCCCCGATCTTCCGCGATCCCGCGGAGTAGTACCCGGCGCCGGGCGCGTAGAGCGCGAGCTCCATGAAGCGGGAGAAGGGAATCCAGCCGCCCTCCTCCGCGATGGTGTTCGCGATGCGCTCGGCCAGCTCGTGCGAGTGTCGCGCCGCTTCGGGCGACGGGGAGGGCAGGGAGAAATCGACCGGGGGAGGCATCGGGTAGGGCGGCGCCGTCGGGAATCGTTCGCGGTTTTCGCTACACTTTCGCCTCTGTCTCCGCCTGCAAGGCGGGGGCGATCGTCGAGGAATATAGCACCATGAGCCAGCCAGCGGTTCTCGTGACGGGCGGCGCCCGGCGCGTCGGGGCGGCGATCGTGCGCGCCGTGCATGCGGCCGGCGCGAGCGTCGTCGTCCATTGCCATCGCTCCTGCGACGAGGCCGCAGCGCCTCCTGGCCGGCCTCGAATCCTCGCGGCCCGGCTCGACCGCGATCGTGCAGGGCGATCTCCTCGACGGCGCGCGCCTGCCGGGCCTGGTGGAGGAGGCCGCGGCCCGCTTCGGCCGCCTCGACGGCCTGGTGAACAACGCCTCGTCGTTCCACGCCACGCCGCTCGCGAGCCTCGGGCCCGCAGGCCTGGGAGGACCTCGTCGGCACCAACCTGCGGGCCCCGCTGTTCCTCTCGAAGGCCGCCGCGCCGCACCTGCGCGCGCGCGCGCGGCGCCATCGTGAACATCGTCGACATCCACGCCGAGCGGCCCCTGGCGGGCTTCCTCGCCTACTCCGTCGCGAAGAGCGGGCTCGCCGGCCTCACGCGCGCCCTCGCGCTGGAACTGGCCCCCGAGGTGCGCGTGAACGGCGTCTCGCCGGGGGCCATCCTGTGGCCCGAGGACGGCGAGGCCTTCCCGCCCGGGGAGCGCGAGCGCATCACGGTACAAACGCCTCTTCGCCGGACGGGCACCCCGGAGGACGTCGCGGGCGCGGTAAAATACCTGCTTTTCGACGCCCCGTTCGTCACCGGCCAGGTCCTCGCGGTCGACGGCGGGCGCTCGATCGCCCTCTAGGCCCCCCCATGACCACTGCCGTCCTCCCCGCGCGCGACACGCGCAAGGCCGATTTCGAGGCCGCCAAGCGCCGGAAGCGCATCCGCCGCCTCGTGGGCGAGGCGATCGCCGACTTCTCGATGATCGAGGCCGGCGACAAGGTCATGGTGTGCCTGTCGGGCGGCAAGGACAGCTACGGGCTGCTCGACGTCCTGCTGCACCTGCGCGACTGCGCGCCCGGTGCCCTTCGAGGTGGTGGCCGTGAACCTCGACCAGCGCCACCCCGGGTACCCGGCGCACGTCCTGCCCGAGTACCTGGCCTCGCGCGGCGTCCCGCACCGGATCGAGGTGCAGGACACGCACAGCGTGGTGAAGCGCGTGATCCCCGAAGGCAAGACGATGTGCAGCCTGTGCTCGCGGCTTCGCCGCGGCGTCCTCTACCGCGTCGCGAAGGAGCTGGGCGCCACGAAGATCGCCCTGGGCCACCACCGCGACGACATCCTCGAGACCTTCTTCCTGAACCTGTTCCACAACGGCAAGATCAAGGCCATGTCGCCCAAGCTCGTCTCCGACGACGGGCGGCACGTGGTGATCCGCCCGCTCGCCTACGTCGAGGAGCGCGACCTCGCCGCCTACGCCGAGGACCGCGCGTTCCCCATCATTCCGTGCGACCTCTGCGGCTCGCAGGAGAACCTGCAGCGGAAGCTCGTGAAGGCGATGCTGCGCGGCTGGGAGAAGACGCACCCGGGGCGCGTGATCTCGATCTTCAGCGCCCTCACCCGCGTCACCCCCTCGCACCTCATGGACCGCGCGCTCTTCGACTTCGCGAACCTGGTGGCCGACGGCACGCCGCAGCCCGACGGCGACACGGCCCTCGACCCCGAAGCTGCTCCCGACGTCTCCCGCAGGGGCGATCGTGCGCTTCAACGATCCCAACAGGAGCCCCGAACGCTATGACGCTCAAGCACCTGGCCCCCACCAAGAAGATCCACTCCTTCCACCCGCCGCAGCGCACGCTGCTCGGCCCCGGCCCCTCGGAGATCAACCCGCGCGTGATGGCCGCGATGAGCCTGCCGGCCATCGGCTACCTCGACCCCGTCTTCGTCGAGATGATGGAGGAGCTGAAGTCGCTGCTGCGCTACGTCTACCAGACGAAGAACGCGCTCACCTTCCCGGTCTCCGGCCCCGGTTCCGTGGGCATGGAGTACTGCTTCGTGAACATGGTGGCCCCCGGCGACAAGGTCGTCGTGTGCCGGAACGGCGTGTTCGGCGGCCGCATGATCGAGAACGTCGAGCGGGCCGGCGGCAAGGCGGTCGTCGTCGAGGATGCGTGGGGCGAGCCCTGCGACCCGGACAAGCTCGAGGACGCGCTGAAGAAGCACCCCGACGCGCGCATCGTCGCCTTCGTGCATGCGGAGACCTCGACGGGCGTGCAGTCCGACGCGAAGACGCTCGTCTCGGTCGCCCACAAGCACGGCGCGCTCACCATCGTCGACGCGGTCACCTCGCTCGCCGGCACCCCGGTGATGGTCGACGACTGGGAGATCGACGCCGTCTACTCGGCCAGCCAGAAGTGCCTGTCGTGCACGCCGGGCCTGTCCCCGGTCTCCTTCAACGACCGCGTGGTCGAGCACGTGAAGGCGCGCAAGGACAAGATCCACAGCTGGTTCATGGACATGAACCTGCTGCTGGGCTACTGGGGCGCCACCACCCGCACCTACCACCACACCGCGCCCACGAACAGCCTCTACGCGCTGCACGAGGCGCTGCTCCTCATCAAGGAGGAGGGCCTGGAGAACTGCTGGGCCCGCCACTACCGCCACCACCTCGCGCTCAAGGCGGGGCTCGAGGCGATGGGGCTGCAGTACCTCGTGAAGGAAGGCGCGCGCCTGCCGCAGATGAACGCCGTGCACATCCCCGAGGCCGTGCGCGACCGCGAGGCGGAGGTGAGGAAGACGCTGCTCAACGAGTTCAACCTCGAGATCGGCGCCGGGCTGGGGCCGCTCGCCGGCAAGATCTGGCGCGTCGGCATCATGGGCTACTCGTGCAAGCCCGAGAACGTGATGCTGTGCCTGTCCGCGCTGGGGTCCGTCCTGCAGGACATGGGGCTGCCCATCAAGGTCGGCGAGGCCGAGGCCGCCGCGCACCAGGCCTACGCGCAGATCCACGCCCAGGAAGCGCGCAAGAAGGTCGCGAACCTCAAGTAGGCGCTACTTCGCGCCCACCGTCTGGCGGAACCGCCCCTCGACCTGCGGCTGCTGCGCGTACTGCTCGAGCGCCGGCATGGCCTTCTCGAGTTCCGCCAGCCGGTCCGTGGGCGACGGGTGCGTCGAGAACGTGATCGAGGCGCCCGATTCGTCGGGCTTCACCTGCGCGAGCATCGTGAGCACCGCGACGAAGCCGTAGGGGTCGTAGCCGCCCCGCGCGGCGATGACGACGCCGATGCGGTCCGCCTCGTACTCCATGCCGCGGTCCAGCGGGCCGCAGGAACAGTCCGTCCTTCACCAGGTCGACGCCCGCGTTGGCGAGCTGCGACTTGAGGCCCATCACGTCGCCGCTTCGGCCGATGCGGTCGGCCGCGACGGCCTTCGCGCCGGTCGCCGCGGCGCTCCAGCCGGCGTCGGACTGGATCGCGGAGAGCTGGTGCTTCTTCAGCACGTGCGCGATCTCGTGGCCGAGGACGCCCGCCAGCTCGGACTCGCTCGTGAGGCGCTTCACGAGCCCGTGCGAGACGATGACGGTGCCGCCCGGCATCGCGAAGGCGTTGATGGTCTCGGTGTCGATCACGCCGAAGGCCCAGGGCAGGTCCGGGCGCTCGGTCTGCGAGGCGAGCCAGCGGCCGACCCGGTTCACGTAGCGCTGCAGGCGCTCGTCGCCGTGCAGGCGGATGGCGCCGAGGAACCCGGAGGCGATCCCCTCGCCGAGGGCCACTTCCTCCTCGACGGTGTATTCCTTCGTCGCCTGCTGGATCTGGGGCGCGACTTCGACGGCCTTCTTGCCCAGGTCGAGGAGGCGCCCGAAGTCGAGCTGCGCATGGGCGGGGACCGCGAAGGCGAGCGCGAGCATCGCGAGGAGCGTTCTCACGAGCCGCCTCCCGTATAGGCGACCGCGACGGGCGCCAGCTTCGCTTCCTTCGCGAAGCGCTCGGCGGAGGCCTTGTCCGACCGCCAGGATTGCAGTTTCTTCAGGGCCGCCGGGTCCGGCGAGGCATTCTTGAAGTCCTCCGGCGTGAGGCCCCGGATGCCCAGGGTGGCGACCTTGGAGGTCGTGGGCGCCTGGCGGCCGCCGAATGCCGAAGATCGACGTGATGCCGCCGCCGCCGCCGACGACGAGGTCTCGACGGTGGACTGGAAGCGCAGGTGGAAGGCGCGGACCCAGCCGCGCTGCGTCCCGGCCTCGACCTGCGTCCACGCGCCCTGGCGCGCGAGGACCTTCACCGGCGCGTCGGCCGCCAGCGGCGCGATCGTGCGGGCCTCGGCCGACGGGCGCTCCTTGAGGTCCGTCGCGCGATTGGTCGTGGCCGGCTTCCTGGGCGAAGGCGTCGCCGATCAGCGACAGGCCCGCGACGAGCAGCGGAAGGAAAAGGCGGCGGAACATGGCGGCGATGATAGGACGCGCGGGCGCAACATTCAATTCAATCCTTCACTTCGGCATGAGGACCGTCGCGAGGCCGAGCAGCAGCCCCATGCTCGCGACGTCCGTCGCCGTCGTGACGATGATGCTGGAGGCCGTGGCCGGGTCCGCGCCCAGCCGCTTGAGCGCCAGCGGCACGAGCGCGCCCGACACGCCGCTCACCGCGCAGCTGCCCGCCATCGCCAGGCACACCGCCACGCCGAGCATCGTCGCGTGCGGGGAATCCTGCGAGCGGGCGAGGAAGAACATCGCCAGGCCGCACAGCACGCCGGTCACGGCGCCGTTGGCGAGCCCGAGGAAGAACTCCTTCGCGACGAGCATCTTGCCGGTGCCCGCGCGGATGTCGCCCAGCGTGATGCCCCGCACCGTCACCGCGAGCGCCTGGCAGCCGGTGTTGCCCGACTGCCCCGCGAGCACCGGCAGGAAGGTCGCGAGGATCACGAACTTGTCCACCGTGCCCTGGAACAGCGCCACGACGCCCCCGGCGGCGAACGCCGTCAGGAGGTTCAGCTGCAGCCACGGGTGGCGGAACTTGAACGCGCGCGCCGAGCGAGGTGGTGACGCGCTCCTCCTTCTCGACGCCCACCATCGAGCCGGGCTGCGCGGTGATCTCGAACGCCTGCTCCTCGAACATCGCCGCCCCGCGCACGAGGCCCACGAGCTTGCCGGCCTCGTCGCACACCGGGTACACGGGGTAGTGCCGGTTGAGGGTGAGCTTCATGGCGTCGGCCAGCGGCGTGTCCGCCCGGAAGGAGAACGCGCCCTTGAGCATCACGTCGCCCAGCTTCGCGCCATGCTCGCTGAAGAGGAGGTCCCGCATCGTGACGAGGCCGAGGAGCTTGCCCTCGCGCGTCCGTGACGTAGCCGTAGGTGACGAACGCCGTGCGCACGACGGCGCGCAGCTGCTCGATCGCCTCGCCCACGCTCATGCCCGGGCGAGAAGACCGCGTAGGCCGGCTCCATGAGGCGGCCGATGGCCTCCTGCGGGTAGCGGGCGTTGCGCAGCCACTGCTTCGCCACCTCCGGCGAGGCCGCGCGCGAGATGGCCGCGAGCGCGTCCGCGGGAAGCTCCGCCAGCACGTCCTGGGCGATGCCGGGGTTCAGCTCCGCGAGCACCTCCACGGCCCGGGCCGGCTCCTCGGCGGCCAGCATGCGCGCGGCCTCGCGCGGCGGCTGGGACTTCAGGCGTGCGGCGAGGGACTGGCGCTCTTCGACGGTCGTCTGGGTCACGGCGGGCTCCGGAGGGTCGCGACGGAGCCCGGATTCTATACCCCCGGGACAGGCGCTACAGGCCCAGCCGCTGCCAGATGGTCGTGGCGGGTCCCGCCTGGTTGAGGGTGTAGAAATGCAGGCCCGGCGCGCCCAGGCCGAGGAGGCGGTCGCACAGCTCGGTCACCACGTCGAGGCCGAAGGCCTTGATGGAGGCGGTGTCGTCGCCGAAGCTCTCGAGGCGCAGGCGGATCCAGCGCGGGATCTCCGCGCCGCACGCGTCGGAGAAGCGCGCGAGCTGCGAGAAGTTGTTGATCGGCATGACGCCCGGGACGATGGGGACGTCGACGCCGAGGGCCTCCACCGACTCGACGAAATGCACGTAGGCGTCGGCGTTGTAGAAGTACTGGGTGATCGCGGAATTCGCCCCGGCCTCGATCTTCGCCTTGAAGTGGGCCAGGTCGTCGGCTGGCCGGCGCGCCTGGGGGTGGAATTCCGGATAGGCCGCCACCTCGATGTGGAACCAGTCGCCGGTGTGGCTGCGCACGAAGCTCACGAGGTCCGCCGCGTAGCGGAACTCGCCGGCCACCGCCATCCCGGACGGGAGGTCGCCGCGCAGGCAGACCAGCCGCCGGATGCCCGCCTCCCGGTACTGGTCGAGGAGGGCCGCGATCGTCTCGCGCTTCGAGCCGATGCAGGAGATGTGCGGCGCGGCCACGTGCCCCTCGCGGTGCATCTCGAGGATGGTGCGCATCGTCCCTTCCTGGGTCGACCCGCCGGCCCCGAAGGTGCACGACATGAACGCGGGCTTGAGCTGCGCGAGCTGCCGGCGCGCGTTGCGCAGCTTCTCCTCGCCCTCCGGCGTCTTCGGGGGAAAGAACTCGAAGCTGAAGAGCTTCTGGCGGTTGCGTTGCGATTCCATGGTCTCGTGGTCCGGGGCGCTCGCGCGCCCCGGCTCCCGGCGCTAGTAGCGGTACTGGTCGGCCTTGTACGGGCCGTCCTTCGCGACGCCGATGTAGCGCGCCTGCTCGTCGGTGAGCGTGGTGAGCTTCGCGCCCAGCTTCGTCAGCTGCAGCCGCGCCACCTTCTCGTCGAGGTGCTTGGGCAGGACGTACACGCCGATCGGGTACTTCTCCGTGCGCGTGAAGAGCTCGATCTGCGCGATGGTCTGGTTGGCGAAGGAGGAGCTCATCACGTAGCTCGGGTGGCCCGTGCCGCAGCCCAGGTTCACCAGGCGCCCCTCGGCCAGCAGGATGATGCGCTTGCCGTCCGGGAAGATGACGTGGTCGACCTGCGGCTTGATGTTGTCCCACTGGTACTGCTTGAGGGAGGCCACGTCGATCTCGTTGTCGAAGTGCCCGATGTTGCACACGATCGCCTGGTCCTTCATCCGCACCATGTGCTCGTGCGTGATCACGTGGAAGTTGCCCGTGGCGGTGACGAAGATGTCGGCCTTGTCGCAGGCCTCCTCCATCGTCACGACGCGGTAGCCTTCCATCGCCGCCTGCAGCGCGCAGATGGGATCGATCTCGGTGATCCAGACCTGCGCCGAGAGCGCGCGCAGCGCCTGCGCGCTGCCCTTGCCCACGTCGCCGTAGCCCGCGACGAGCGCGACCTTGCCCGCGATCATCACGTCGGTGGCGCGCTTGATGCCGTCCACGAGCGACTCGCGGCAGCCGTAGAGGTTGTCGAACTTGCTCTTGGTGACGGAGTCGTTCACGTTGATGGCCGGGAACTTGAGCGTGCCCTCCTTCGCCATCTGGTAGAGGCGATGCACGCCCGTGGTGGTCTCCTCGGTCACGCCCTACACCTTCGCGAGGCGCGTCGAGTACCACTTCGGGTCCTTGGCGAGCTTCGCCTTGATCGAGGCGAAGAGGCACGTCTCCTCCTCGCTGCCGGGGTTCCCGAGGAGCTTCGCGTCGGTCTCCGCGCGCGCGCCCAGGTGCAGCAGGAGTGTGGCGTCCCCGCCGTCGTCCAGGATCATGTTCGTGTAGCCGCCGTCCGGCCACTCGAAGATGCGGTGGGTGTAGTCCCAGTACTCGGTGAGCGTCTCGCCCTTCTTCGCGAAGACGGCGGTGCCGCCCTTGGCGATGGCGGCGGCGGCGTGATCCTGCGTCGAGTAGATGTTGCACGAGGCCCAGCGCACGTCGGCCCCGAGCGCCTTGAGCGTCTCGATGAGGACCGCGGTCTGGATCGTCATGTGCAGCGATCCGGTGATGCGGGCGCCCTTGAGGGGCTGGGAGGCGGCGTATTCCTTGCGGATCGCCATGAGGCCGGGCATCTCGGTCTCGGCGATGGCGATTTCCTTGCGGCCCCAGTCGGCGAGCGCAAGGTCGGCGACCACGTAGTCGGCGGTCTTGTCGGATTTCAGGACAGCGTTCATCGTTCTCTCCAGGTTCGGGTGAGGGATGCCGCTGTGGGAACGGGGACTTCTCACCCGGTCCTGCACAGTCGGGTGAGCGCCGTTGCGGTGGAAAATCCGAGCCTGGCGGGGTGGGGAACCCCGTTGCAACGCTCCTCGGACGGGGCACATTATACCCTCCCTTGTCTTCCCTTCCAAGCGAGGCCCGCGATGCCCACCCCGGCCGCCCACCCCCTCCTCATCGGCTCGAAAGCTTGCGGCAACGCGATCGTCGAATTGGCCTTCGCCCTCGCGGGCCTGCCGTGCGACTGCGAGGAGGTGGACTACTCGCCGGGCAGCCCCACGCGCGGGCGGCTGCTGGCGGTGAACCCCCTCGGCCAGGTGCCGGCGCTGGTGCTGCCCGACGGCCGCGTGCTCACCGAGAGCCTCGCGATGCTGCACTACGTGGACGACCGGGCCCCGAAGGCGGGGCTCATCCCGGCGCCGGGCGACCCGGCGCGCGAGGCGTTCTACCGCTGGGCGGTGTTCCTCGTGGCCGCCGTCTATCCCACGTTCACCTACGGCGACGACCCGAGAAATGGGTGGCGGACGAGGCCGGCGCGAAGATGCTGCGCGAGAGCACGGACCGGCATCGCGAGTCCTTGCTGCGGCAGATGGAGGCCGCGGCCTCGCAGCCCTGGTTCCTCGGCGAGCGCCTGAGCGCCATCGACCTCTACCTGGTCGCGATGACGCGCTGGCGCCCCGGCGCGAAATGGTTCGCGGCGAACGCGCCGAAGCTCGCCGCCATCGCGGCGCGCGCGGGGGATCTCGCCGCACTCGCCCCGGTCGTCAGGCGCCATTTCGGCTGACGCAGGTCAACCCGCGGCGGCATTCGCCTTGCGGTCGGGGGCCGACGCTTGCTAGCGTGGCGCCTCGACCGACACCTTCGCCGGAGGATTTCCATGACCCGCCCCCTTCCCCGCCTCGCGCTCGCCGTCTCCCTCGCCCTCGCCGCGGCCCCCGCGCTCGGGCAATCGAAGGGCGCCCCCGCGAAGACGCCCATCGCGAACTACTGGATGGACGTCGCCACGGTGCACCTCGCCATCCCGGGCGCCGAGGAGATGGCCGACATGCCCGTCCTCGGCAGCATGATGGGCAACATGTTCGGCGGCTCGAAGATGGGCGTCATGCCGGGCAAGTGGCTCGACCTCTCGCTCTACACGCGCCAGAAGCCCGGCGGCACCGACGGCACGCATGCCATCCCGCCGGGGCAGAACATGGGGCCGAGCCTGCCGCTCGAGCCGGTGGCGAAGCCCCAGCCGCGCGGCACCTCGCAGGACACGCCCGACGCCGAGCGCGAGAAGCCCAAGGGGCGCCTGCTGCTCTACTGGGGCTGCAGCGCGACCGTGAGGCCCGGGCAGCCGCGCATCCTCGACATGGCCACCGCCGCGCCGACGGACTTCGCGAAGTTCTTCGTCGGCCGCTACGCGCCCGAGCGCGGCGCCACCAGCCGCGCGGGCCACGCCATCTGGCCCAACGAGAAGGACCGCCAGCGGGTGCCGAAGAACGCCTCGCTCATCGGCGACCATGCGGTTTCCGGCGAGGGCGTCCCGCCCAGCCTGAAATTCGCGATCGGCGAGAAGCAGGACTTCATGGAGCGCCTGAACCTCGCCGCGCCGGGCGACCCCAAGGCCTCGATCAATTCGTCGTGGAACGCCGTGCCCAACGCCCGCGCCTATTTCCTCTCCGCGATGGGCGGCGACGGCAACGACATGATCCTCTGGAGCTCGAGCGACGTGCCCGAGGCGGGCCTCGGCCTCATGGACTACCTGTCGCACGCGCAGATCGACCAGTGGCTCAGGGACAAGGTGCTGCTGCCGGCGACGACGCAGCAGTGCGCGATCCCCTCGGGCATCTTCGGCAACGCGGGCGGCGCGATGCTGCGCGGCATCGCCTACGGCAACGAGCTGAACCTCCTGCATCCCCCGCGGCCGACCGACCCGAAGCTGCTGGCCGCCTGGAACCCGGAATGGACGCTGCGCGTGCGCGTGAAGTCCACCGCCATGACGATGCTGGGGCAGGAGGCGGCGTCCGAGCGGCCGCAGAAGAAGGAAGAGCCGGCGAATCCGCTCGACATCCTCAAGAAGGGGATCTTCGGCCGCTAGCGCCGCGCGGGGCCGGCGCCGCCGGCCCTAGAGCCGCATCCATCCGCGCTTCGAGGCGTGATAGGCGAGGATGCCGAACACCACCGCCACGCCGACGTGGATCACCGTGAAGGCGGCGGTGGTCAGGAGCACGAAGCGCCCGACGCGCTCCTCGCCGTGCTCGCGGCTGGAAAGCGCCAGCTCCGCGCCGGCGAGGAAGAGGATCACGCCCAGCACCGCTGCCGGGAAGAGCTTCAGCAGCAGCTGGACGGAATCCCCGAAGAAGAGGCGCGAGCAGCCGTGAGCAGGGCGCCGAGCATCACCGTGGCCCCTCCCGTGCGCGCGCCGAACTTCACGTGACCGGCCATGCCGCCCGCGCCGTGGCACATGGGCACGCCGCCCACGGCGCTCGTGAACGCGTTCCCGATCCCCGTCGAGATCGCCACGCCGCGCTCCGTCACCGGGCGGTCGGGAAACAGGCGGTTGTTTTCGCTGGTGATCGCGAGGATCGCGTTGCCGAACGTGAGGGGCAGCTGCGGCAGCGCGAGGAGCACGGCGCCCAGCCAGATGTCCGAGGCCGACAACGCCGGCCAGGCGAACGCCGGCATCCGGAACGCGGGCTCGATGGCCGCTACCCGGGCGGCGAGCGTCGAATCGCTGCCAGAGCGCCACGCCAAAGCCCGCCGCGAGCAGCAGGAGCATCACGGGCAGGCGCGATTGCGCCAGCAGGGCGAAGGCGAGCAGCGCCGCGGCCAGCAACGCGCTGCCCGACATCATCCGGACGCCTTCCAGCATGAAGCTGAAGCCGAGGCCCATCACCACGCCGAGCAAGGCCGGGCGAGGAATCCATTCCGCGAGCCCGCTTCGCGAGGCCCGTGGGCCCAGGATCAGCCAGAAGGCCGCGGTCGCCACGCCTGCGCCGACCACGATCGCCGGGGTGATGGCGGCACCCGCCGCCTGGGTCGCCGCCGCCGCGCCGATCGCCTTCATCGGCTGGACGGGAAAGGGCGTGCGGTACCACAGTCCGGTGGCGATCATCGTCACCGCCGAACCCCAGCAGCACGCCGCCGGATCCATCTTCACGATCGCGAGGTAGGCGACCACGAAGGGCACGAGCGTGCCGAGGTCGCCGAACGCGCCGGACAGCTCCGCCAGGTCATACCGGTTCGGCCCGCGGGGGCCGGCGGCGCGTTGGGTTCGCTGCTCATGAGGCCGGATCATAGCCGCCGCCGTGTCATACCGGCTAAAGTCGGGGCCGTCGATACTCTGCTCCCCGGATCCCCATGCGCATCGTCCCGCTCACCGCCCTCCTCGCCTGCCTGCTTGCCGCCGGCTGCGGCGCCACGGACCCCGCCCGCCACGCCGGCCACGAGGCGACCGGCCGCCGATGGCCGCCAGGCCGTCGAATTCCCCGAGCCGATGCGCACGCACACCCTCGCCAACATGCGCGACCACCTGCTGGCGATCCAGGAGATCCAGCAGGCGCTCGCGGACGGCGCCTATGACAAGGCGGGCGAGACTGGCCGGAGGAGCGCCTCGGGATGACCTCGCTCGCCGCGCACGGCGCCCACGAGGTGGCGAAGTTCATGCCGGCGGGGATGCAGTCGATCGGCACCGAGATGCACCGGTCGGCGAGCCGGTTCGCCGTGGAGGCGGCGAACGCCGGCGCCACGGGCAACGTGAGGCCCGCGCTGGCGGCGCTGGCTCGCGTCACGCAGCAGTGCGTGGCCTGCCACGCGGCCTACCGGATGAAATGAAAACGGGCGGCAACGCCGCCCGTATCCCCTCACCCCCACCCTCTCCCAAGGGAGAGGGAGCGCCCTAGTCCGCCGTCGCGGCCGCCCGCTTCGCCTCGCCCTTGAGGCCGGCGGCCTCGCGAAGGAACGTCGCCTTGTCGGTGGTTTCCCAGGTGAACTCGGGCTCCTCGCGGCCGAAGTGGCCGTAGGCCGCCGTCTTCTGGTAGATGGGGCGCAGGAGGTCCAGCATGGTGACGATGCCCTTCGGGCGCAGGTCGAAGTGCTCCATGACGAGCTTGGCGATCTTCTCGTCGGAAATGACGCCCGTGCCTTCGGTGTAGATCGTCACGTTCATCGGCTTGGCCACGCCGATGGCGTAGGCCACCTGCACCTGGCACTGGCGCGCGAGCCCGGCCGCGACCACGTTCTTCGCGACGTAGCGCGCCGCGTAGGCGGCGGAGCGGTCGACCTTGGAGGGATCCTTGCCGGAGAACGCGCCGCCGCCGTGCGGGCAGGCCCCGCCGTAGGTGTCGACGATGATCTTGCGGCCCGTGAGGCCGCAGTCGCCCTGCGGGCCGCCGATGACGAAGCGGCCGGTCGGGTTGATGAGGTACTTGGTCTCGGCCGTGAGCCATTCCTTCGGCAGCACGGGCTTGATGATCTCCTCGCGCACGGCCTCGTAGAACTGGTCGGTCATCTTGTGGCCCAGGCTGAACTCGGGCGCGTGCTGGGTGGAGAGCACCACGGTGTCGATGCTGTGCGGCTTGCCGTCGACGTAGCGCATCGTGACCTGGCTCTTGGCGTCGGGGCGCAGGAACGGCAGGCGGCCGTCCTTGCGCAGCTGGGCCTGGCGCTCCACGAGCCGGTGCGCGTAGTGGATCGGCGCGGGCATGAGCACCGGCGTCTCGTCGCAGGCGTAGCCGAACATGAGGCCCTGGTCGCCGGCGCCCGGTGTTCAGGTGGTCGTCGCTCGCGTGGTCGACGCCCTGGGCGATGTCGTTGCTCTGCTTGTCGTAGCAGACCATGACGGCGCAGCCCTTGTAGTCGATGCCGTAGTCGGTGTTGTCGTAGCCGATGCGCTTGATCGTGTCGCGCGCCACCTGGATGTAGTCGACGTGCGCGTTGGTCGTGATCTCGCCGGCCATGACCACGAGGCCCGTGTTGCACAGGGTCTCGGCCGCGACTCGCGAGCGCGGGTCCTGGGCTAGAATGGCGTCGAGAACGGCATCGGAGATCTGGTCCGCCACCTTGTCCGGGTGGCCTTCGGAAACCGATTCCGACGTGAAAAGGTAGTTCGATTTCATCGGGTTCGCCCCACAGTCGCAAATGAACCCGGCATTTTAGCAAATTTTCCGCCCTCGCCGCCCGCCACGGGCGGCCTCGCCTTGAGACTCCTCCTCCGGTTCCTCGCCTGGCTGGACCTTCCCGCGAACCACCGCCTGGGTGCGATCGCGGGGCGCGCTCGTCTACTCCCTGTCGCCGCGCTACCGCCTGCGGGCCCTGGAAAACCTGCGCAACGCCGGGATCGCCTCCGGCGACGCGGCGCTCGCCCGGCTCGCCCGCGAGAACGCCGCCGAGATCGGGCGCGGCGCGGCGGAACTGGCCTGGGCCCTGTACCGCCCCGTGGAGGAGGTCGCCGGGCTGGTGAAGGAGCTCGACGGCTGGGAGGCGGTCGAGCGCCTGCGCGCCCAGGGCCGCCCGCTCATCTTCGTGACGCCGCACCTCGGGCGGCTACGACATCGCGGGGCGCTACCTGTGGTCGCGCCTGCCCATCATGGCGATGTACCGCCCGCACAAGCTCGGCTGGCTCGACGAGGTGATCCGCGAGGGACGCAACCGCGGCGCGGCGCCCGACGGCTCCAACGTCGCGCCGGCCACCATGGCGGGCGTGCGCATGCTGCTTCGCCACCTGCGCAAGGGCGGCTGCACCGTCATCCTCCCCGACCAGGTGCCCGGCGAGGGCGACGGCGAATGGGTCGAGTTCTTCGGCCGGCCCGCCTACACGATGACGCTCACCGGCCGGCTGCAGGAGGCTTCGGGAGCCGCCCTCGTGTTCTGCTTCGCCGAGCGCCTGCCGCGAAGCCGCGGGCTTCCGGCTTCGCCTGCGCGCCCGGGAGGAGCCCCTGCCGGCCGACCGGGCCGCCGCGGCGCGCGTCGTGAACGAGGGCGTCGAGGCGCTCATCCGGATGGCGCCGGCGCAGTACCTGTGGGGCTACAACCGCTACAAGCGGCCGGCCGGCGCGCCGCCCGCGCCGGGGCGTCCATGAAGCTCCTGCGCCGCCTGGGGTCCTGGCTCGCCGTCGCCCTGCTGTGGGTGCTGCACTGGCTCCCGGCGCCGGCGCTGGAGGCGATCGGGCGCGCGCTCGGGCGCCTCCTCTACCGGTTCGGGCGGGGACGGGTCACCGACACCAACCTCGCGCTGTGCTTCCCCGGCATGCCCGAGCCGGAGCGCAAGGCCCTCGCGCTGCGCCACTTCGAGGCGCTCGGCCGGAACGCGATCGAGATGAGCGTGCTGTGGTTCGGAGTCCGACGAGCGCCTGGCCGGCATGGTGCGGCTGGTCGGGCTGGAGCACCTCGAGGGGCTGCGCGACAAGCCGGTGGTGCTCTTCGCGCCCCACTTCGTCGGCGTGGACATCTGCGGCGTGCGGCTCGCGAAGGAGCTCCCGAACTCCGCGAGCATCTACAGCCGCCCGAAGAACCCGGTGCTCGACCGCTACCTGCTGCGCGGGAGGCTGCGCTTCGGCTCGCCCCTCCTGCTTTCCCGCCAGGACGGGATGCGCGCCATCGTGAAGGCGCTGCGCGACGGGCGCGCGCTCTACTTCCTTCCCGACATGGACTTCGGCGCGCGCGACGCCATCTTCTCGCCGTTCTTCGGCGTGCCGGCCGCCACGGTGACGGCGCTTCCCCGGCTGGCGCAGCTCGGGCGCGCCACGGTCGTGCCGGTGGTGGCGTGCCAGGTCGCGGAACGGCTACGAGATGCGCATCTACCCGCCGTGGACGGACTACCCGAGCGGCGACCTCGAGGCGGACGTGCGGCGCATGAACGCGTTCGTCGAGGATCGCGTCCGCGAGATGCCCGAGCAGTACTTCTGGGCGCACAAGCGGTTCAAGACGCGCCCGCCGGGCGAGCCGTCGCCGTATCGGCGAAAATGACCGCCATGCGGCTGAAATTCGCGAAGATGCAGGGCCAGGGCAACGACTTCGTCGTGCTCGACGGCGTGCGCCAGGCCATCGACCTCACGGCCGCGCAGGTCCGCGCCATCGCCGACCGGCACTTCGGCGTGGGCTGCGACCAGGTCCTCCTCGTCGAGCCCGCGCGCGAGGCCGGCAACGACTTCCGCTACCGCATCTGGAACGCCGATGGCGGCGAAGTCGAGCAATGCGGCAACGGCGCGCGCTGCTTCGCCCGCTTCGTGCGCGACGAGGGGCTCACGGCCCGGGCGAGCTGCGCGTCGAAACCGCGAAGCGGCGTCATCCGCCCGCGCATCGAGGCGTCGGGGCGCGTGACGCGTCGACATGGGGCCGCCGCGCTTCGCGCCTTCCGAGGTTCCCTTCGATCGCGCCCGCCGCGGCAGCCCACCTACGCGCTCGCGGTCGGCGGGGTGCAGACGTCGAGCTGAGCGTGCTGTCGATGGGCAACCCGCACGCCGTGCAGGTGGTCGCCGACGTGGACGCGGCCCCGGTGGCCACGCAGGGCCCCCTCATCGAGAACCACCCCGCGTTCCCCAACCGCGTCAACGCCGGCTACCTGCAGGTGGTCGCGCGCGACCGCGTGCGCCTGCGCGTCTGGGAGCGCGGCGCCGGCGAGACGCTCGCCTGCGGCACGGGCGCGTGCGCCGCCGTGGTCGCGGGCATCCGCCGGGGGCTGCTCGACGCCGAGGTTCGCGTGTCGACGACGCGCGGCGGCGAGCTCGCGATCGCTGGGCCGGGCCGGCGACGGACATGACGCCCCCCTTCGCGCCCGTTATGATGACGGGCGATGCCGTGCGCGTCTTCGAGGGCGAGATCGAGCTCCCGCCGCGCGACCCCCAGGAGAGACCCGCTTGCTGACCCCGGAACAAGTCGCCGATTTCCTCCGCCAGAACCCCGGCTTCTTCGAGCAGAACGTCGACCTGCTGGTGAACATCCAGATTCCCCATCCGCACGGCGGGCGCGCCGTGTCGATCGGCGAGCGCCAGCTCGTCGCGGTGCGCGAGAAGTCGCGGCTCCTGGAGGACAAGCTGCGCGAGCTCATCGGCTTCGGCGAGGAGAACGACGCGGTCTCCGAGAAGGTGCACCGCCTCGCCTGCCGGCTCCTGGAGGCCGACGGGCTCGACGCCGTCCTCGACACGGCCTACCTCGACCTGCTCGACCACTTCGCCGTCCCGCACGTCGCCGTGCGCCTGTGGAACGTGGCGGAGCGCGATCCCGAGACGAAGGAGTTCGGCGAGGTCGCCGCGGAGATGCGGGAGTTCGTGGCGCAGATGACCGCGCCGTATTGCGGCAGCCACGCGGTCTACGAGAGCCAGGCCTGGTTCGGCGAGGCCGCCCCGCACCTGAAGTCGTTCGCGCTCGTGCCGCTGCGCCGCGGCGAGCACCTCCTTCGGCGTGCTCGCCCTCGCCAGCGAGGACGCGCAGCGCTTCTACCCCGAGATGGGCACGCTCTACCTCGCGCGCATCGGGGACCTCCTCGCCTGCGCGCTGGGGCGCACCCTCACTCCCCTCCGTGAGCCGGCCGGCTAGCGCCCTCGCGCGCTACCTCGATTTCCTCCGGCACGAGCGCCGCCTCGCCGCCCACACGCTCTCCGCCTATTCGCGCGACGGCGCCCTGCTCGAGGCGCTGGCCGCCGGCCGCGCCCCCGCGGAACTCGTCCCCGCGGACATCCGGCGGTTCGTGGCGGCGCTGCACGGCCGCGGCCTCGCGCCGCGCTCGCTCTCCCGCCTGCTCTCCTCCTGGCGCGGATACTTCGACTGGCTCGTGCGGCACCGCGAGATCGTCGCGAATCCCTGCAAGGGCATCCGCGCGCCGCGCGCCGCGCGCACGCTGCCGGAGGCGCTCTCGCCCGACGACGCCTCGCGCCTCGTCGCCTTCGACGACGGCTCCGAGACCGGGATCCGCGACCGCGCGCTCTTCGAGCTGGCCTATTCGTGCGGGCTGCGGGTCTCCGAGCTCACCGGACTCGACCGGGACTCGGTCGACGCGCGCTCGGGCGAGGCGCGCGTGACCGGCAAGGGATCCAAGACGCGCATCGTGCCCGTGGGCGCGCCGGCCCTCGAGGCGCTGGCGCGCTGGCTGCCCCTGCGCGACCGCCTGGCGGCGCCGGGCGAGAACGCGCTCTTCGTCGGCCGCGGCGGCAAGCGGCTTTCGCCCCGCGAGATCCAGCGCCGCATCAAGCGCCGGGCGGCCGCCGCCGGGCTCGCCGTCGACGTGCACCCGCACATGCTGCGCCACTCCTTCGCGTCCCACGTGCTGCAGTCCTCCGGCGACCTGCGCGCCGTGCAGGAGATGCTCGGCCACGCGAGCATCGCCTCGACGCAGGTCTACACCCACCTCGACTTCCAGCACCTCGCCAAGGTCTACGACGCGGCCCACCCGCGCGCCAAGCGCAAGGGCTGACGCCGGCGCAACCGAATTGCATCTGCGGCGGCCGCCGGCCTAGAATCGGGCCATGGCCAAGCCCCGATCCCGCCAGAGGCACCTCGTTCCCGCCGCGCAGGGCCGCATCCGCGCCGCCGGCGAGCGCCTGACGGCCCCGCGCGCCGCGGTCCTCGCCGCGCTGCTGGGCTCCGAGTCGGCGCTCACGCACCACGAGGTCGAGGCGGCCCTGCCGCCGGATCTCGCGCGTCGACCGCGTCACCGTCTACCGCGTGCTCGACTGGCTGGTCGGCCTGGGCCTCGCCCACCGCATCCCGGGCGAGGACCGCACGTGGCGATTCCGGGCCAACGGCGACGCCGCGCACGGGCCGCACGCGCACTTCACGTGCTCGCGCTGCGGCAGGACCGTCTGCCTCGAGGACGTGGCGGTTCCGCCGAGCGTGAAGGTCCCGCGGGGGTTCGTGCCGAAGGAAGTCGAGCTCACGGTGAAGGGCCTGTGCGCGGCGTGCCACTGAGGCCGCGCGACGCCCGGCCCCCGACCGCCCGATGACCGCCACCTCCGTCACGCCCGTGACGCTGCTCACCGGCTTTCTCGGCAGCGGCAAGACGACGCTCCTCAACCGGCTGCTGGCGCACCCCGCGACCGGGGACTGCGCCGTGATCGTGAACGAGTTCGGGCCGGTGGCCATCGACCACGCGCTCGTGCGGACCGCCTCGGAGAACATCGTGCTGCTGCCGAGCGGCTGCGTGTGCTGCCAGGTGGCCGGCGACCTCGTGCAGGCCATGCGCGACCTCTACTTCAAGCGGGCCGCCGGGGAAGTGCCCGCCGTTCCGCCGCGCGATCATCGAGACCACGGGCCTGGCCGACCCCGCGCCGCTCGTGCGCACGCTGATCGAGCTGCCGCTGGTCGCCGCGCGCTATTCCCTCTCCGGCATCGTGACGACCGTGGACGGCCAGCACGGCCGCGGCCAGCTGGACCGCCACGCCGAGGCCGTGAAGCAGGCCGCCGTGGCCGACCGTCTCGTGATCACCAAGGCGGACCTCGCGCCGGCCGCGGAGCTGGACGCCCTGGAGGCGCGGCTCGCGGCGCTCAACCCCGGGGCCGTGCGGCTGCGCAGCCGCGACGGCGACGCGGACCCGGAGCGCCTGCTCGACACGGGCCTGCACCGCGGGGCCGGCCGGCTCGCGGACGCGGGCTCGTGGCTGAACGCGGGCGCCTACCGCCACGTGGGCGCCCCCCGTCGCCGACGCCCACGACCCGCGCGTGACGCGCCTTCGCCTGGTACGCCGAGACCCCCGTCGACTGGCCGGCCTTCGAGGACGCCCTCGCCACGCTCCTCGACCTCGCGGGCGACCGCATCCTGCGCCTGAAGGGCCTCGTGAACTGCACCGGGCAGGACGGCCCCGTGGCGCTGCACGCCGTCCAGCACACGCTCTACCCCCCCGCGCGCCTGCCGGCCTGGCCCGATGCCGACCGCCGCACCCGCGTCGTATTCATCGTCCGCGACCTTGAAGAATCGTTCGTCGCCCAGACATTGGATTCCTTCGTCGCCGCACCCGCCGAGAGGTAACGCATGGCCGCCGTTCCGAACCCCGAGAAGGACCTCATCCCCGTCACCATCCTCACCGGCTTCCTGGGCGCCGGGAAGACGACGCTCCTCAACCGCATCCTCACCGAGCAGCACGGCGAGCGGATCGCCGTCATCGAGAACGAGTTCGGCGAGACCGGCGTGGACAACGAGATCCTCGTGGAGGACCGCGAGGAGCAGATCGTCGAGATGAACAACGGGTGCCTGTGCTGCACCGTGCGCGGCGACCTGGTGCGCATCCTGGGCGACCTCGGGAGCAAGCGCCGGCAGGGCAAGCTCAGGTTCGACCGCGTCGTGATCGAGACCACCGGGCTCGCCAATCCCGGGCCGGTGGCGCAGACCTTCTTCATGGACGAGGGCATCCACGGCGAGTTACCTGCTCGACGCCGTGATCACCGTGGTCGACGCGAAGCACGGCCAGAAGCAGCTCGACGAGCACGACGAGGCGCGCGCCCAGGTGGGCTTCGCCGACCGCATCCTCCTGTCCAAGACCGACCTCGTCGCGGAATCGGAGGTCGCCGACCTCATGGGGCGCCTGCGCGACATGAACCCGCGCGCGCACCAGAAGAAGGTCCACTTCGGCGAGACCGACATCCGCGAGATCCTCGACATCCGCGGCTTCAACCTCAACGCCGCGCTCGAGATCGACCCGGCCTTCCTCGACGACGGCCACCACCACCACGACGACGACGTGAAGAGCTTCGTCTGGAAGGACCCGCGGCCGCTGCACATGGAGAAGATCGAGACCTTCCTGTCGCTCATGGTGCAGAACTACGGCGAGGACCTCCTGCGCTACAAGGGCGATCCTCAACATCCAGGGCGAGCCGCGGCGCATGATCTTCCAGGGCGTGCACATGCTGATGGGCGGCACCCCCGGCAAGCCCTGGGGCCCGGGCGAGGCCCGCGAGAGCGTGATGGTGTTCATCGGCCGGCGCATCCCGCGCCGGCTCTTCGAGGAAGGCCTGGCGTACTGCGTGGCATGAGCGCCGCGGCCTCGCCCATGCTGGAGATCCGCGACCTGCGGCACGACTACGCCGGGCGCACCGTCCTCGCGGTGCCGGCGTGGGACGTGGCGCGCGGGGAGGCGAGCCTGGTGCTCGGCCCCTCGGGCAGCGGCAAGACGACGCTCCTCAACGTGATCGCCGGCCTCGCCACGCCCACCGCGGGCACGGTGCGCGTGGCCGGCGCGGACGTGACGCGCCTCGCGCCCGCGCAGCGCGACGCGTTCCGCGCGCGCAACGTCGGCCTCGTGCTGCAGACGCTGCACCTCATCGGGGTCGTGTCCGTGCGCGAGAACCTGCGCCTCGCGCAGCACCTGGCCGGCGCGCGCGATCGACGACCGCGCGCATCGACGAGGTGCTCGCGAGCCTCGGGATCGCGCGCCTCGCCGGGGCCCGCGCGCGCGACATCTCCGTCGGCGAGGCGCAGCGCGTGGCCATCGCGCGCGCCGTCGTGAACCGTCCGGCGCTCATCCTCGCCGACGAGCCGACCTCGGCCCTCGACGACGCCAACTGCGAGAAGGCCCTCGCCCTCCTCCTCGAGCAGGCGGCCGCCTGCGGCGCCACGCTCCTCGTGGCGACCCACGACAACCGCATCCGCGGGCGGTTCGACGCGGAGGCTCGAGCTGTGAGGATCGTCCGCCTCGCCGCGGCCTACCTCGCGAGCCGCCCGCTCCTCACGGCGCTCAACGTGACGATGCTGGCGCTCGGCGTCGCGACGATCACGTTCCTGCTCCTCGTCACGCAGCCAGGCCGAGGATCGCCTCACGCGCGACGCGAAGCCCGTCGACCTCGTGGTGGGCGCCAAGGGCAGCCCCCTGCAGCTCATCCTGTCCACGGTGTTCCACGCCGACGTTCCCACGGGCAACATCGACCTCGCGCAGGCGCAGGCGATCGCGCGCAACCCCATGATCGCCTCGGCCATCCCGCTGGCGCTTGGAGACTCCTACCGCGGCCACCGCATCGTCGGGACCGAGACGTCCTACCTGGACCTCTACGGCGCGAAGCTCGCGCAGGGCGCGCTCTTCGCGGACGAGATGGAGGCGGTCGTGGGCGCCGAGGTCGCGCGCCGCCACGGCCTCGCGGTGGGCGCCAGCCTCACCGGCGCGCACGGGCTCGCCGCCGCCGGCCCGGCCCACGAGGCCCATCCGTATCGCGTGGTCGGCATCCTCGCGCCCTCCGGCACGGTGGTCGACCGCCTGGTGCTCACGTCGGTCGAGAGCGTGTGGCACGTGCACGAGGAGCACGCCACCGCCGAAGCCCGAGATCACCGCGCTGCTCGTCCGCTACGCCACGCCGCTCGCCGCCGCCATGCTGCCGCGCACGATCAACGCGAACACCGCGATGCAGGCGGCGTCCCCCGCCTACGAGAGCGCGCGGCTGCTCGACCTCGTCGGGCGTCGGCGTCGACACCCTGCAGTGGTTCGCCGTCGTGCTCATGGCGAGCGCCGCGCTCTCCCTCTTCGTCGCGCTCACCTCCGCCCTGCAGGAGCGCCGCTACGACCTCGCCCTGCTGCGCACCCTCGGCGCGAGGCCCGCGTCGCTCGCGGTCCTGACGCTGGCCGAGGGCGTGACGCTGCTGGTGGCGGGCGTTATACTGGGCCTCGCTCTCGGGCATGGCGCGACGCATGCGCTGGGACTGTGGCTCGCCGGGGCGGGCTCGTGGCCGCTCACGGGGCTTGCGTGGGTCGCCGGAGGAGGCGGTGCTCGCTGCCGCGGTCCTCGCGATCGGAGCGCTCACCTGCCTCGTTCCCGCGGTGCAGGCCTATTTCAGCGATCCCGCGAGCCTCCTCGCAAAACGATGAGCAACGCACCCATGGCGCATTCCGGACTTCCTCCGACGCACCCTCACGGGGCTCCTCGCCGCGCTGGCCGCGGGCGGGGCGCTGGCGCTCCAGCCCCAGGATCCCGCCAAGTCCCCGGCGCAGGGCGGCTTCTGGATCGGCGCGGATCCCGCGCCGGCCGGCACGGTCCCGTGGCAGCTCCTCCAGTCCACGAAGACGATCCAGAAGCCCGACAAGAAGTTCGGCCCCTCCTTCCCGAAGGAAGTGAAGGAGCTCGACAAGCAGCAGGTGAAGCTCTACGGCTTCATGATGCCGCTGGACCAGGCGAAGAAGCAGAAGCGCTTCCTCCTGTCCGCCTTTCCCCCGCACTGCTCGTTCTGCCTCACCGGCGGCCCCGAGTCGCTCGTCGAGGTGCTCGCCGACAAGCCCATCGACTTCACCTTCGAGCCCGTCGTCATCGCGGGCCGCATGGCGGTGCTCGATGACGACGTCGTCTACTACCGCCTGACCAACGCGGTGCCGGTCAAGCCCTGAGGCCGCCGTCATGGCTACCCCCGTCGCCGGCGCCTCATCGGCCGGCAGCCCCGAGACCGGCGCCGCGCGCGCCGGGCCGCATCGGCACGGAGGAATTCCACTCGGCCCCGCTGCCGCCCGCGCAGGAGGCGGCCGTCCTGTACGCCGCCAACCTCGTCGCGCCGGCCGAGGCCATCCTCAAGGCGGAGACGCGCAATCCGGCGAGCCGCTCGAACAAGCAGCCCTGGCTCATGCTGTTCGACCTCTTCGAGGTCACCCAGAACCGCGCCGAATACGACGCCCTGTCCCTGCTCTTCACGGTGAAGTTCGAGCAGTCGCCGCCCGCGTGGGCCGGCGGGGCCGAGGAGGTCTCGGACCCGCGGCGCACGCAGAGCCGCGAGCGCAAGGACTTCTTCGCCCTGAAGCCGAACATGGCGGGCGAGCTCGCGCCGGAGATCGAGAAGTTCGTGGCGTTCGCGGAATCCATGGGGACGGTGCGGCTCGACCTGGGGAAGATCGCCTCGATCACGGCTTCCGAATCCGCCCTGTTCGCCGCCGCGCTGCAGCGCCTGCGCCGCGCCAACCTCCCGATGTGGTTCAACAACGCCGACTCCCTCGAGCGCGTGCTGCGCGCCGCGCTCAACGAGCGCGCCTCGGAAGCCACGCGCAGCTTCTGGCTGCTGCTCTTCGAGCTCCTGCGTGCTGCAGGGCAAGTCGGAGCCCTTCGAGGAACTCGGCCTCGAGTACGCCGTCGCCTACGAGATGTCGCCCCCCATCTGGGAGGTGTACGTGAACTCCGTGTCGGAGACGGCGGCCCGCACGCCGGCCGTGCCCGCCGCGGCCGCGCCGGCGGCCCGGCCCGCGGCCGGGTTCGTCCTCAAGGGCGTGATCTCGACCGCGAGCCAGAACCAGTTCGCCGAGCTCGCCGCCCACGCGGCCTCGGGGTCGGAAATCGTCGTCGACATGGGCAAGGTCCTTCGCATCGACTTCGCCGCCGGCGCCCAGTTCTTCGAGGTGGTGAAGGCGATCCAGCTCGCCGGCAAGCGGGTAATCCTGTCGAATCTTTCGGAATTGAACGCGGCCCTCCTGGAAGCCTTCGGGTTCAATCGCCACGCCATCCTCATCCGCCGCAAGGCGAACTAGCGCCGCCATGGCCGACGAGTCCTTCCACGGCACCACCATCGTCTGCGTCCGGCGGGGCAGCCAGGTCGCCATGGGCGGCGACGGCCAGGTGACGCTCGGCAACGTCGTCGTCAAGGCCTCGGCGCGCAAGGTCCGCCGGCTCTACAACGACCGCATCCTCGCCGGGTTCGCCGGCGCCACGGCCGACGCCTTCACGCTCTTCGAGCGCTTCGAGGCGAAGCTCGAGAAGCACCAGGGCAACCTCCTGCGCTCGGCGGTCGAGCTGGCGAAGGACTGGCGCACCGACCGGATGCTGCGCCGGCTCGAGGCGATGCTCGCCGTGGCCGACCGCGAGTCCTCCCTCCTCATCACGGGCAACGGCGACGTGCTCGAGCCCGAGCACGGCATCGTCGCCATGGGCAGCGGCGGCCCCTTCGCGCAGGCCGCGGCGCATGGCGCTCCTCGGGCACACCGACCTTCCCCCGGCCGACATCGTGAAGACGCTCGCTCGAGATCGCGGGCGACATCTGCATCTACACCAACCAGAATCACGTGGTCGAGACGCTCTGAGCGTCGCGGCCGCCCCGCTTCCCGATGAGCACGCCCGCCGCACCCGCCGCCGCCGACTCCGTGATGACGCCGCAGGAGATCGTCCACGAGCTCGACAAGCACATCGTCGGCCAGGACGCCGCCAAGAAGGCGGTCGCCATCGCCCTGCGCAACCGCTGGCGCCGCTCGCAGGTGCCGGAGCCGCTGCGCGGCGAGATCACGCCGAAGAACATCCTCATGATCGGGCCCACGGGCGTGGGCAAGACGGAGATCGCGCGCCGCCTGGCGCGGCTCGCCAACGCGCCCTTCGTGAAGGTCGAGGCCACGAAGTTCACCGAGGTGGGCTACGTGGGCCGCGACGTGGACACCATCATCCGCGACCTGGCCGAGGTGGCCGTCAAGTCCACGCGCGAGCAGGAGATGCGGCAGGTGCGCCCGCGCGCCGAGGACGCGGCCGAGGAGAGGATCCTCGACGCCCTGCTGCCGGGCGTGCCGGCCTCCGAGGGCCACGATCCCGGCTCCACGCGACAGCGCTTCCGCAAGATGCTGCGCGAGGGCAAGCTCGACGACAAGGAGATCGAGATCGACGTCACCCAGGCGGCGGGGCCGATGGAGATCATGGCGCCGCCGGGCATGGAGGAGCTCACGCAGCAGCTCCAGGGCATGTTCGCCAACCTGGGCGGCGGCCGCCGCAGGAGCCGCAAGCTCGCCATCCGCGAGGCGCTGCGCCTCGTCACCGACGAGGAGGCGGGCAAGCTCGTCAACGAGGAGGAGATCCGGCTGAAGGCCATGCGCGCCGTGGAGCAGAACGGCATCGTCTTCCTGGACGAGATCGACAAGATCGCGAGCCGCGGCGAGATGGCCGGCGCGGACGTCTCCCGCCAGGGCGTGCAGCGCGACCTCCTCCCGCTCGTCGAGGGGACGGCGGTCACGACCAAGTACGGCATGGTGCGGACCGACCACATCCTCTTCATCGCGAGCGGCGCCTTCCACCTGGCCCGGCCCTCCGACCTGATCCCCGAGCTGCAGGGCCGGCTCCCGATCCGCGTGGAGCTCTCGAACCTGAGCGTCGAGGACTTCGAGCGCATCCTGACCGCCACCGACGCCTGCCTCACGCGGCAATACGAGGCGCTCCTCGCCACGGAGGAGGTCGCCCTCTCGTTCACGCCGGAGGCGGTGCGCCGCATCGCCGAGATCGCCTTCTCGGTGAACGAGCGCACGGAGAACATCGGCGCGCGGCGCCTGCACACCGTCATGGAAAAGCTCCTCGAGGAGATCTCCTTCGACGCCGGCCGCGGCGCGCGCGAGGCGAGGATCGACGCGGCGTACGTGGACGCGCGGCTCGGCGACCTCGCCAGGAGCGAGGACCTCTCGCGCTACGTGCTGTAGGCGCGGAAGGTTTGGTCACCGGCGCGCCACCGCCCGTAACCGCGAGCGCCCTGGCGCGATCCAGAATCGACCGATGAAACGCCTCCTCGCCGCCCTCGCGGCCACCCTCGCCGGCTGCGCCGCCATGCCCGAACCCCTCCCGCCCTCCGACGCCCCCGGGACGCTGGCCGCCGCGGAGTCCGCCTTTGCCGCGCAATCCGTGCGCGAGGGCATGCGCGCGGCGTTCCTCGCGTGGCTCGCGCCCGACGCGACGCTCTTTCGCGACGGGCCGGTGAACGGCCCGGCGACCATCGCCGCGAAGCCGGATCCGCCCATCGTCCTCGACTGGCGACCGGTCTTCGTGGAGACGGCGGCCTCCGGTGACCTGGGACTCTCGACCGGCCCCTGGACGATGACGAGCCGGAAGGATCCGGCCGCGGCACCCCGCCATGGCCAGTTCGTCTCCGTCTGGAAGCGCGAGCCCGGCGGGCCGTGGCGGGTCCGCGTCGACCTCGGCATATCGCATCCGGGGCCGGCGCTTGCGCAGGCGCCCCTGGAAGCGCGAACGACGCCGGCCGCGGGGCCGCGTGCGGCCGACTCGATCGCGGACGCCGAACGGGAATTCGCGAGGCGGGCGCGGGAGGCGGGTGACGCCGCCGCGTACGCGGCATCGGTTTCTCCGTCGGTCCGCCTGTACCGGGAAGGCCGCGCACCTTTCCTCGGCCGCGCGGCGGCGCTCGAGGCGCTGGCCGCGAAGGCGCCGCGCAGCCTGTGGACCCTCGAATCGCACGAGGCCGGCGCGTCCGGGGAATTCGGCTATGCCATCGGGCGGTACGGCCCGGCGGAGGGCGTCACCGCCGGTCACTACGTCCGCATCTGGCGCCGGGAGTCCGGCGGATGGCGGATCGCCCTCGACGTCGTGGACGCCCTTGCGCCGCGCTAGGTCGTAGCGGGGTCGCCGGCCGAAAAGCCGCAGAGCATGCCGTGAGCCGCGAGCCGCGTGAGCGTCGCGGAGAAATCCCATCCGTCGCCCGCGCCGGCCGCCTCCCCGAGGGCCACGCCGCGCGCGAGGTCGTCCACGAACGCGGCCTCCGCAGGCGTCAGCCGCGCGAGCCGCACCCGCTGCGCCTCGCGCCAGACGATGACCGCGTCCGCGCCCTCGTCGCGATCCGGCGTCCCGTCGCGATCCGGCTGGTTCGCCTCCCAGATCGACAGCACCGGCCACTCGGAGCGCACGAGGCGCACGCCGGGGTGGAAGCGGAACCGCAGCCGCGCCTGCTCGCCTTCGGGCACCCGCGCCAGCGCGGCGAAGTCGAGGTCCGGTGCATCGGCCGCCGCCAGCGACTCCTGCCAGGCCCACTCCAGCCTCGCCACATCGGCCAGCCAGGGCAAGCCCGCCGCATGGGGATAGGCCGCGAGAAACGCCGGGAAGGTGGCGCCGTGGCGGTTGAGATCCGCGCACGCGGGGGGCGTCTCCTCGCCGTACCAGCGCGCCGCCTCGTCGAAAAAGGCGTCGCCGACCAGCCGCGCCACCACCGGAAAGGCGGCCCGCAAGGCGCCGGCCCGGTTGGCGAGGATCGCGTCGCGATAGAGGGCGAGGCGGCGCTGCGCCAGCCCGGGCTCGCCCGAGAGCCGGCTCGCGAACGCCCGGCCGTCGCCGCCCAGCACGGCCTCGGCGAAGTCGGACTGCAGCCGCCCGAGAAGTCGCGCCGGCATCACGCGGCCACCCGGCGCGAGGCGGCCTGCGCGGCGAGGATCGCGTCGGCGCGCGCCGCCTCGGCGAGCAGGACCTCGAGCGGCGGAATGTTCGTGTCCCACTCGACGAGCGTCGGCACCGGCCCCAGGCGCGCGATCGTTTCCGCGAACAGCGCCCAGACCTCGGGAAACACGGGCGCGCCGTGCGTGTCGACGTAACCGGCCGGCGTCGCCTCTCCCCCGGCCAGGTGGATCTCGCCGACCGTCGCCGGGTCGATCGCGGCGACGAACGCCCGCGCGTCCGTGCCGTGGTTGGCGGCGTTGATCCACGCGTTGTTCACGTCGAGGAGCACGCCGCATCCCGTCCGCCGCGCGACTTCCGCGACGAACTCCCCTTCCGGGATCGTGGACGACGCGAACTGCACGTACGACGACACGTTCTCGACCAGGATCGTGCGCCCGAGGCGATCCTGGACCTCGCGCACGCGGCCGCAGACGTGCTCGAGCACCTCCTCGGAATACGGCAGCGGGAGCAGCTCGTTCAGGTGCCGCCCGCCGATGCTCGACCAGCACAGGTGCTCGGAGACGAGCGCCGGTTCGATGCGCCCCGCCAGCCGGGCGAGGCGCGCCAGGTGCCCGGCGTCGAGCGGGTCCGCCGAGCCCAGGGAAAGCCCCACGCCATGCAGGCTCACCGCGTAGTCGGCGCGGAACCGCTCCAGCCAGGCGAGCGACGGCCCGCCGTCGGCGAAATAGTTCTCGCTGTGGACCTCGAGGAAGGAAAGCGCCGGCCGGCTTCCGGCCAGCGCCTCGAAATGCGGCGTGCGCAGGCCGATCCCGGCCTTCGCGGGGTCCGGCGCGCGAGCCGCGAAGCGCGCGGGCACGCCTGCCGCCCGCTACTTGCCGGACGGGGGCTTGAGCTTGCCGCCCACCTTCGTGCACGTGCCCTTGGCCACGTACTTCCACTCGTCGGGGGCGTTGTCCTTCTTCGCCTGGCCCGCACAGGCGTGCGTGGCGGTGCCGCAGTCGTTCTGGCCGGCCTTGGCGATGCCGTAGCACTTCTCCCTGGCGGCGGCCGGCTGGCCGTCGGCGGCGGCCGCGCCCTGGGCCTGGCCGAGTCCGACCGCGATGACGCCGGCCAGCGCCGACCGGATGAGGGCTCGTCTCTTGTTCATGGGGATCTCCGTTTCGGGGGGTGTGCGGGGGGCCGCTCGCGTGGCCCCGGCAGGCCACGAATGATACACCGGGCCGGCGGAATGCCCGGCCCTTGAAATTCCGGGCGGCGGACCGAAATAGGTTCCATCGGGCGCGAGTCCTGCGCCCCCGCCGACCCGGCCCGCGGCCGGGGTTTCTCGAACCTACCCATTGGAGGCACGCATGAATCCGCTGCTGCGATACGAGCCCCTCTCCGGGCGACTCGACACCCTTTTCAACGATTTCCTCCGCCCCGCCCTGGTGTGGGACGGCGAATCGGGGCCGGCGCCCATCCGCGTCGACGTCCTCGAGACGCCGGGGGCTTACACGGTCCAGGCCGACATCGCGGGCGTGAAGAAGGAGGACATCCACGTCGAGATCGAGGGCAACGAGGTCCTGATCAGCGCGGAAGTGAAGCGCGAGAAGGAGGCGAAGGAGGGCGAGCGCGTCCTGCGCACCGAGCGCTTCTTCGGCAAGACCGCCCGGCGCTTCGCCCTTCCGCAGGAGATCGACGAGGCGAACGCGGAGGCGAAGTACAGCGACGGCGTGCTCGAGCTCACCCTGCCCAAGAAGGCCGCGGTGACCGGCCGCCGGGTCGCCATCCAGTAAGGCGCCCTTCCCGCACCCGGGGTCCGCAGGCAATGCCTGCCGGACCCCTTTTTACTTGGGGGTGCGCCGCCTACAATAGCGGCCACCCCTCCCCCTCCCGAGCCCCCCCGACATGCCCCCGAAGCTCTCCTCCATGCAGAAGGCCGAAGTCCTGGTCGAGGCCCTGCCGTACATCCAGCGCTTCTACGACAAGACGATCGTGATCAAGTACGGCGGCAACGCGATGACCGACGTCGCGCTGCAGGAGGACTTCGCCGAGGACATCGTGCTGCTGAAGCTGATCGGCATGAACCCGGTGGTGGTGCACGGCGCCGGCCCGCAGATCGGGGCGCTGCTGCAGAAGCTCGGCAAGCAGAGCGAGTTCATCCAGGGCATGCGCGTCACCGACGAGGAGACGCTCGACGTGGTCGAGATGGTGCTCGGCGGCCTGATCAACCAGGAGATCGTCACCCTCATCAACAAGGCCGGCGGCAAGGCGGTGGGCCTCACGGGCAAGGACGGGCACTTCATCCACGCGCGCAAGCTCAAGGTGGCGAGCAAGGAGGACAAGAAGAAGAAGATCGACGTGGGCCTCGTGGGCGAGGTCGTGCGCATCGACCCGGAGATCATCCAGCTCCTCGACGAGCGCGATTTCATCCCGGTCATCGCGCCCATCGGCGCCGACGAGAAGGGCACCGCCTACAACATCAACGCCGACATCGCGGCCGGCAAGCTCGCCGTGACGCTGCAGGCGGAGAAGCTGATCCTCCTCACCAACACCACGGGCGTCCTCGACAAGGCCGGCAAGGTGGTCACCGGCCTCAACTCGAAGAAGGTGAAGGAGATGATCGACGACGGCACGATCTCGGGGGGGATGCTGCCCAAGGTCGAGTGCGCGCTGGACGCGGTGAAGAACGGCGTGAAGACGGCGCACATCATCGACGGGCGCGTCTCGCACGCGCTGCTGCTCGAGGTGCTCACGGCCGAGGGCGTGGGCACGCTCATCCGCGGCTCCTCCGCGAACCGCGCGGACCACCGCTAGGCGCGCGCTCCCCGCTCAGAACCACCGCCGGCCGATGCCGGCGATGCCCATCGCGAGCCGCGCGTAGCCGTACGCGAGCCACCCCGCGGCGCGGGCGAGGAAGGGCCGGCGCTTCCAGAGCAGGCGCGGCACGGCCTGCGCGCCGTGGTGGATCTCGTGGTCGATCGATTCGCGCAGTTCCCTCGCGAACGACTCGCTGAAGACGGCCACGTTGGCTTCCCGCGCCAGGAACAGGCTGAAGGGGTCGAGGTTGGACGAGCCCACCGTGGCCCACCGCCCGTCGATGGTCGCGGCCTTCGCGTGCAGCTCGCTCCTCGTGTACTCGTAGATCTCGATGCCGTGGTCGAGCAGCGCCCCGTAGAGCAGGCGGCTCGCGTTCTGGAAGATGCGGTGGTCCGACCAGCCCTGCACGACGAGTGCCACGCGCACGCCGCGCGCGGCCGCCTCCATGAGCGCGTGGCGCACGCGCCAGCCGGGCATGAAGTAGGCGCAGGCGATGAGGATCTCGCGGCGCGCGGCCCGGATGCCTTCGAGGTACATGGCCTCGATGTCGTGCCGGTGCCGGAAGTTGTCGCGGTAGACGAAGGCCGCCGTCGTCTCGCCGGCGGGCCCGGGATGCACCGCGGGCGGAAGGAAGCCGGGCTGGCGCTCCTTGCCCGCGAGCGTGGCCACCAGCCACCACAGCCGGTGCACGACGGGATAGATCTCGCCGAGCAGCGGCCCCTCGACGCGAACGGCGTAGTCGTAGCGCGGCGCCTCGAAATCGTGCCCGGAATGGTCGTCGAGGATGTTGAGGCCGCCCACGAAGCCCACGCGCGCGTCGACCAGGGCGATCTTGCGGTGCAGCCGCCGCAGGCGGCTTCGCCGGAAGGAGAACCAGCCCCGCTCCGGCCGGAAGCGCTGCACGACGACGCCCGCGGCCTGCATGCTCTCGATGAACGCCGGCGCCAGCTCGCGCGAGCCGAAGCCGTCGATCATGAGCCGGACCCGGGCGCCGCGCCGCGCCGCGCGCATGAGGGCCTCGGCCACCGCGCGCCCGGCCTCGTCGTCGGCGAAGATGTAGGTCTCGAGCCGGACGTCGTCGGTGGCGGAGTCGATCGCCGCCACGAGCGCCGGGAAGAACTCGGCGCCGTTGCGCAGGAGCGTCACGCGATTGCCGGCGACCGGCTTCACGAAGGCTCTCCGGGCGCTCTCAGCGGGTCAATCTCGCGGCGAGCGCCGCGTGGTCGGACAGGAGCGCCCAGGGGCCCTTCGCGAGGCGCTGCGTCGCGCCCACCTTCAGGTTGCGCACGTAGATGCGGTCCAGCGCGAGGAACGGAAGCCGCGCCGGAAAGCTCTTCGCGTGCCGGCCCAGCGTCTGCTCGAAGACCTCCGCGAGGCCCAGCTCCCGCCCGAGCATCGCGCGTGGCGGTCCCCCGCCAGTCGTTGAAGTCGCCGGCCACGACGAGGGGGGCGCGGTCCGGCACCGACTCGCGGATCCTGCTGCAGAGCCATTCGAGCTGGAAGCGCCGGCTCCTCGCCCAGAGGCCCAGGTGGACGTTGATGCAGTGCAGCGGCTCCTTCCACCCCGGAACGGCCATTTCGCAATGCAGGAGCCCCCGGCTCTCGAGCGCGTGGTGCGAGATGTCGATGTTCTCCCACTTCACGATCGGGAAGCGGCTCACGATGGCGTTGCCGTGGTGCCCGTCCAGGTAGGAGGCGTTCATGCCGTAGGCCGAGTGGCCCCCTTCCTGCGACAGGAACTCGTGCTGGCTCTCCTCGGGCCACGCGACGTGATGGCGCGAATGCCGCTTGTGGGCCCCCTGCACTTCCTGCAGGAACACGACGTCCGCGGCGAGCGAGTGCAGCCGCTCGCGGATCTCGTGCACCACCAGGCGCCCGTTGAGCGCCGAGAAGCCCTTGTGGATGTTGTAGGTGACGACGGTCAGGGCCGGGTCGGCTCCGGGTCTCATGGCGCGATTCGGTCGGTGGCGGGGGAGGCGCTTTTCTCGGGAAGCATCAGTATCGCCTGACGGTTGCTCCAGGAGAACACTTCCTCGCGCCGCCTCCCGCCACGGCAGCCAGCGAAAGCGCAGGTGCTCCCGCGGGGCGAGCGTCACCTCGAGGCGCTCCGGGACCTGCAGCCCGAAGACGTGCTCGGTGTTGTGCGTCACGCCCGGCGCATAGCGGTGACGCCAGATCGCGTAGATCTCGTAGACGTTCGAGACCTGCCAGTCGACCAGCGCGTGGCGCGTCGCGTCGATGCCCGTCTCCTCGCGAACCTCGCGGACGGCCGTCTGCGCGGAGGCTCTCGCCGGGATCCTGGCTCCCGGTGACGCTCTGCCAGTAGCCCGGGCGGTCCGCGCGCTCGATGAGCAGCACGTCGAGCGGCGGCGTGTGGATGACGACGAGCGTCGAGACCGGGATCTTGAAGCGCTTCTCCAAGCGCCTACGCCCGCATGCGCGACACCACGGCGGCGTCGCCGGAGAAGAAGGCGTGCGGCATGTCCCGCGTGCGGTGCATGGCGACGGGCAGGCCGCGATCGTCGACCGCGATGAGCCCCACGTCCGCGTCGTAGTCCCGGCCGAGCTGGTCGAGGACGGCCGAGACGGCCTCGGGGAGGCTCGCGCCATGCTCCACCCGCTCCGCGATCGCGCGCGTGGCGAGGGAGCGCAGGACGAACTCGCCGGTGCCGGTCGCCGACGCCGCCACGCGGGCGCGAGGCGTAGTTTCCCGCGCCGGGCACGGGCGAATCGCCGACGCGCCCCACCATCTTGAGCGTGACGCCGCCGGTCGAGGTGGCGGCCGCCAGCACCCCTTCGGCGTCCACCGCCGCGGCGCCGACCGTTCCGCCCGCGTACTCGGGATGCTCCTTGAGGAAGCGGCGCATCTTGAGCGCCTGCTCGCCCAGCACCTCGTCGATGCGGTTCCGCTTGTCGAACCAGTCGGCGCGCCGCTCGGGCGTGACCGGATCGTGGTCCGGGAAGCCCATGACGCGGGCGAAGCGCTGCGCCCCGTCGCCGGTGAGCATCACGTGGTCGGTCTCCTCCATGACCTTGCGCGCGACGAGGATGGGGTTCCTCACCCGCTGCAGGCCCGAGACCGCGCCCACCCGCGCCTCGCGGCTCTCCATCACGCACGCGTCCAGCTCGCAGAAGCCGTCGAAGTTGAGGACGGCGCCCGTGCCGGCGTTGAAGATGGGGTTGTCCTCGAGCATCACGACCGTCGCGCAGACGGCATCCAGCGCGCGCCCCCCGCCCGCGAGGATGGCGCGGCCGGCCTCGACGGCCGCGCGCAGCCCGGCCATCGCGTCGTCATCGGAGCCCGGGCGCCACTTCCCGGCGCCGCCGTGGGCGATGAGCGCATGCTCACGCTCATGCCGCGTCCCGGGCAGCGGCTGCGCCGGTTGCGCAGGCGGATGTGAAGGTCGCGAAGCTGGCGGTCGCTGACCGCGCTCGGCGCCTCGACCATGAGGTCCTGCCCGCGCTGCGTCTTCGGGAAGGCGATCACGTCGCGGATCTGGTCCACGCCCACCATCATCGCCACCATGCGGTCGAAGCCGAACGCGATGCCGCCGTGCGGGGGCGCGCCGTAGGAGAGCGCGTCGAGCAGGAAGCCGAACTTCGCGCGCGCCTCCTCGTCGCCGATGCCGAGCGTCTTGAACTGCCTGCGCCTGCACCTCGGTCCGGTGGATCCGCACCGAGCCGCCGCCGATCTCCCAGCCGTTGAGCGCGATGTCGTAGGCCTTCGCGAGGACCTTGCCCGGGATCCGTGTCCATGAGCGCCACGTGCTCGTCCTTGGGGCTCGTGAACGGGTGGTGCGCCGCGAGCCAGCGCTTGCCTTCCTCGTCGTACTCGTAGGCGGGGAAGTCGAGCGACCCAGCAGGGGCCGCCAGCCGGCCTCGGCGTGGCCCTTCTCGTGGCCCACCTTCACGCGCAGCGCGCCCATGGCGTCGTTCACGACCTTGCGCCGGTCCGCGCCGAAGAAGATCACGTCGCCGTCCTGCGCGCCCGTGCGCTCGAGGATGGCCGCGAGCTCCGCCGGGCTTGAAGAACTTCACGATCGGCGACTGCAGTCCCTCCTCGTTCGGCTTCGTGCGGTCGTTCACCCGGATGTAGGCGAGGCCCTTGGCGCCGTAGATCGCCACGAAGGGCGCGAGGTCGTCGAGTTCCTTGCGCGTGAACGCGGCATTGCCGCCGGGCACGCGAAGCGCGGCCACGCGGCCGTCCGGGAGGTCCGCCGCCGCGCGGAAGACCTTGAAGTCGACGTCCTTCATGAGGTCGGTGAGCTCCGTGAGCTCGAGCTTCACGCGCAGGTCGGGCTTGTCGCTGCCGAACCTCGCCATCGCCTCGGCATAGGCGAGGCGCGGGAACGCGGGCAGGTCCACGTCGAGGACCTCCTTGAAGACGTGGCGCACCAGCCCTTCCATGATGTCCTGGATCTCGCGCTCGGTCAGGAAGGAGGTCTCGATGTCGATCTGCGTGAACTCGGGCTGCCGGTCCGCGCGGAGGTCCTCGTCGCGGAAGCACTTCACGATCTGGTAGTAGCGGTCGTAGCCCGCGATCATGAGCAGCTGCTTGAAGAGCTGCGGCGACTGCGGCAGGGCGTAGAACTGGCCGTCGTGGATGCGCGAGGGCACGAGGAACTCGCGCGCGCCCTCCGGCGTCGACTTGTAGAGCACGGGCGTCTCGATGTCGATGAAGCCCTTGTCGTCGAGGTACTGGCGCACCGCCCTCGCCGCGCGGTGGCGCAGCTTCAGCGCCTTCTGCATCGGCTCGCGGCGCAGGTCGAGGTAGCGGTAGCGCAGCCGCACCTCCTCGGAGATCGTCTCGTCGTCCATCATGAACGGCGGCGTGGTCGCCGGGTTGAGGATCTCGAGCTCGTGGGCGAGCACCTCGATCTCCCCGCTGCGCAGGCCGGGGTTCACGGTGCCTTCCGGGCGGCGGCGCACCACGCCCGTCACGCGCAGGACGAACTCGTTCCTCACGCGGTCGGCGTTGGCGAAGGTTTCCTTGCGGTCGGGGTCGCTCACCACCTGGACGAGGCCCTCGCGGTCGCGCAGGTCGATGAAGATGACGCCCCCATGGTCGCGGCGGCGGTGCGCCCAGCCGAAGAGGGTCACGGTTTGCCCGAGGAATCGGGTGTCGGTCAGTCCGCAGTATTCGGTTCGCATGTTCTCTTTGTGCCCCGCGTGCGCGGGGCGAGTCGGTTCGTCGCTCCCGCGGCACCGCGGGAGGCCAGCCTGCTTCGCCGTGGATGTGTCCGGCGCCCTTCGAGCCGCCGCCTACGTTTTCGGCGACGGCACCGGATTGGGGTCGGTCCCGGAGGCGATGCTCTCGGGCCTGGCCCCGGGACGCGGCGGCTCGGCCACGCCCATGGAGATGATGTACTTGAGCGCCTGGTCGACGCTCATGTGAGCTCGATCGTGTCGGATCGCGGCACGATGAGGAAGAAGCCCGCCGTGATGTTCGGCGTGGTCGGGACGAAGACGGACACCTGCTCGTGGCCGAGGTGGTCCGTCACCTCGTGCTCCGGGGTGCCGGTGACGAGCGCGACGGTCCACGCGCCCGCGTGCGGATAGCGGACCAGCACGGCGCGCCGGAAGGCCTTGCCGTCGGGGGAGAACAGCGTGTCGCTGATCTGCTTCACGCCGCCGTAGATCGAACGGACGATCGGGATGCGGCCGAGGAGCGACTCCCAGAAGAGGAGCAGGCGCTTGCCGAAGAAGTTGGCGGCGATCGCGCCGGTGAGCAGCAGGATCGCCACGCGTGAGCATCGCGCCCAGGCCGGGCAGGTGGAAGCCCAGCAGCGCGTCGCTGCGGTAGCGGGCCGGGACGATGAGCAGCGACTGGTCCATCAGCTCGACCAGCAGCGAGAGCACCCAGAACGTGATCGCGAGCGGGATCCACACGAGGAGGCCCGCGATGAGGTAGCGCCTCACCGCCGCCATCACGCGCGCGTCCCTGCGTTCCGGCACGGCGGATGGCAAGCCGCTCTACTGGCATGCGGGGCACGCGCCCGACCCGCAGGCGGGGGCCGCCCCCTTGCCGCTTCGTCCTTCGCGTCGCCGCCGCCCTCGGTCTTCGCCGCGGGCTTCGACCCGCCGCCCTTGAAGTCCGTCGCGTACCAGCCGCTGCCCTTCAGCTGGAAGCCGGCCGCGGTGACCATCTTCGAGAAGGTCTCCTGGCCGCACTGGGTGCACTTCGTGCGCGGGGGGTCGCTCAGCTTCTGCAGGAACTCCTGCTGGTGGCCGCAGCTCGAGCAACGGTATTCGTAGATGGGCATGTTCGCCTCGGGAATCGCAAAAATAATCATTTTAACACAAGCACTTGGCGCATCCGCCGGCCGATCGGCGCCCGGAATCAGCGGCCGTGCCGGTGGCGGCGGGCGAATACGCCCGCCGCCGCCAGGAACAGGGCCATCGCCCAGAAGACCGGCCCCATGCCGAGGGCGGTGCCGACGCCGCCGAACAGCAGCGGCAGCAAGGTGTGGCTCATGTTCATCACCGTGGTGCGCACGCCGAGCGCCTCGCCCAGCCGGCCCGGCGGCGTCGAGCGCTGGATGAGGGACATGATGCTCGGCTGCGAGGCGCCGAGCCCGAGCCCGAGCAGGAAGGCGATGGCCGCGATGAGCGGCACGGTCCGCACGAGGGGAAAGAGGGCGTAGGCCACGCAGGCGACGAACAGCGTGGAGGTCACCAGCCGCCACTCGGGCAGCCGCCGCGCGAGCCACGGCAGGACCATGCGCACCGACGAAGGTCGCGGCCGCGAAGGACCCCAGGATGCCGCCGATCGTCGAGGCGGAAAGCCCGATCGAGGTCCCGTAGATGGGCATCACGAAGTAGAAGAGGTCCCACGCCATCGCGAGGATGCCGGTGACGATGAAGACGCGCCGCAGCTCGCGATCTCCCGACGAGGTCCTGTCAGGTCGCCCGCCCGGGCGCCTTGCCGGCATGCGCGCGCGGAAGCGTGGGCTCGACCATCGCGATGCGCGAGCGCGGGCACGATCGCCGACGACGGCGAGGATGGCGAAGGTCGCGCGGTGCCCCGCGTTGTCGATGGCGAGGCCCGCGGTCGTGGGGCCGAGGAAGCCGGAGATCGAGAACCCCAGGGCGAGCCAGCTGAAGTTGACCGCGCGATCCTCGGGCTCGCTGAGCGCCCCCACCGCGTTCTGGATCGCGATGTGGAACACCATGAAGGCGAGCCCGATGACCGTGCACGCGAGGTAGAGGGCGGGCAGCCCGGGCGCCAGCGCCGGGAGCCCGACGCCGCAGGCGATCGCCACCGACGACCACAGGATCGGCCGCCTCGTGCCGACGCGGTCGATCATCCGCCCGGCGCTCACCGACAGGAGCATCGGCAGGACCGAATAGAGCGAAATCGAGGACGCCGACCGTGAGCGGGCTCGACTGCAGGCTCAGCGCGTAGCAGCGAGACGGTGACGCGGCTGCCGTTGAACGCGGTGTGCGCGAAGACCGTGAGCGACCACGAGGAAGGCGAGCCGGACGGGCCGCCCTCCTGCAGAGGCGTGCGGCGGTCAACCCCGCGTCTCGAGGGCGGCGATGCGCTCCTCGATGGGCGGATGCGTGGAGAAGAGCGCCATGAAGCCGGGCTTGTCCGAGATGCCCGACGACTGGAAGGCCTTCGGGAGCTCGCCGGGCTCGAGGCCGCCCAGCCGGCGCAGCGCGGACGACCATGGGCCGCGGCGTGCCCATGAACCGGGCGCGCGCCCGCGTCCGCCCGGAACTCGCGCTGGCGCGAGAACCAGGCCACGATGATCGAGGCGAGGATGCCGAACACGATCTCGCAGACGACGACGGTGATGTAGTAGCCGGGGCCCACGCCGCGCTCGGTCCTGAACACGGCCTTGTCGACGACGTAGCCGACGATCCGCGCGAGGAACACGACGAACGTGTTGACCACGCCCTGGATCAGCGTGAGCGTCACCATGTCGCCGTTGGCCACGTGCGCCACCTCGTGCGCGAGGACGGCTTCCACCTCCTCCTTCGTCATCGAGTGCAGGAGCCCGGTGGAGACGGCGACGAGCGAGGAGTCGCGGAAGGCGCCCGTGGCGAAGGCGTTGGGCTCGCCTTCGTAGACCGCGACCTCCGGCATGCCGATGCCGGCCTTCTCCGCGAGCCGGCGCACGGTGCCCACGAGCCACTGCTCGTCCGCGCTCTGCGGCGTGTCGATCACCTGCGCGCCCGTGGACCACTTGGCCATCGGCTTGGACATGAGGAGCGAGATGAACGACCCCGCGAAGCCGACGACCGCCGAGAAGACGACGAGCATCCCGACGTTCAGCCCCTCCCCGGCGAGGAACCGGTTCACGCCCGAGCACGTTGAGCGTGACCGAAAGCACCAGCATCACCGCGAGGTTCGTGGCGAGGAAGAGAACGATGCGTTTCATGGCGGCGCTCCGGCGTATGGCGAAGGCGGATGCAGCTACGGACATCGAGCGCGTTCTACCGGGGCCCTAGAACGGGATGTCGTCCTCGAAATCGTCGAACTTGGAGCCCGCGGGCTTGGCCGCGGCGGGCTTGCCGGCCGGGCGCGCCGCCCCTCGCGCTCGCCGCCCGCCTCGCGCTCGCGGTCGCCGCCGCCCATGCCCTGGCGCGACCCGAGCATCTGCATGCGGTCGGCGACGATCTCCGTGGAGTACTTGTCCTGGCCGTCCTTGTCCTGCCACTTGCGCGTCTGCAGGCGCCCCTCGACGTAGACCTGGCTGCCCTTCTTCAGGTACTCGCCGGCGATCTCGGCGAGCTTGCCGAAGAAGGCCACGCGGTGCCACTCGGTCTTTTCCTGCTTCTCGCCGTTCTTGTCCTTCCAGGACTCGGTGGTCGCGATCGACACGTTGGTGACGGCGCCGCCGTCGGGCATGTAGCGCGTCTCGGGATCGCGGCCGAGGTTGCCGATGAGGATGACTTTGTTGACGGATGCCATGGTTTTCTCCCGGGGTCAGGGGTTGGTTGCTTGCGGCTCGTGGGGCACAGGGGCGTCGGGCTCCGCTTCGCGGGCGGCCGGCTCCCGCATCGGCCAGGCGATCGCGAGCCACACGGCCGCGAGCGCGAGGCAGGAAACGAGGACGGTCGCCGGACCGAAGTGCTGCGCGATGGCGCCGCCCGCGGCGCCACCGACGAAGGTGCCGAAAAACTGGACGCTTGAATAGACGCCGGAGGCCGCCCCCTTGGCCGAGGGCGGCGCGGCCTTGGAGACGAGCGCCGGCAGCTTCGCTTCTAGAACGTTGAAGGCGGTGAAAAAGATGACCAGCCCCAGGCCGAGGGGCCCGATCCGGTCGGCCGAGGCCGCCAGCACCGCGATGCCCGCGGTCATCAGGGCCACCGAGCCGAGGAAGACGGCGCGCTCGTGGCGGGCGATCCGCCGCACGGCCACGAACGGCAGCATGATGAGGAAGCCCGCGCCGACGGCGCCGAGGTACGCCACCCAGTGCTCGGCGGAGGGCAGCCCCGCGCGCACGAGCGAGTGCGGCACGACGACGAAGGTCGCCATCAGCACCGCGTGCAGCGCGAAGATGCCGACGTTGAGGCGCGCGAGCTCCGGGTCGCGCAGCACGGCGGCGAAGGGGACCGGGGCGTGCCCGTGGTGCACGGCCGGGGGATCGGGCACGACCCAGACGACCACGGCCACCGCCGCCAGGGCGAGCACTCCCGTGAACGCGAAGATGCCGGGCACGCCGATCGCGTTGCGCAGCGACGGCGCCGCCACGAACGACACCGCGAACGCCACGCCGATGGTCGAGCCGATGATCGCCATGGCCTTGGTCCGCTGGCTGGGCCGGGTGAGGTCGCCGGCCATGGCGATGGCCACGCCCGAGATGGCGCCGGCGCCCTGGATCGTGCGCCCGAGGATGACCGCCCAGGGATCGTGGGCGAAGGCGCAGAGGGCGCTGCCCAGCGCGAAGACGGACGAGGCCCGCCACCATCACGGGCTTGCGGCCGAGGCGGTCCGAGGCCCAGCCGAAGGGAATCTGCAGGATGGCCTGGGTGAGGCCGTACGCGCCCAGGGCGATGCCCACGAGCGTGAGGTTCCAGCCCGGGAGCTGCTCGGCATAGAGCGCGAACACGGGCAGGATGATGAACATCCCGAAGAGGCGCAGCCCGAAGATCGAGGCGAGCGAAAGGCTCGCCCGGAGCTCCCGGGCGCTCATGCGGGCAGGAGATGGGTCCACTGGGGGGATTCGAACGGGAAAGGACGCTCAGGTATATTAGCAGATTGCCCTCCCCGATCGCCTCCGGATCCGGGGGCGCCAGACGCCACCACAGGACCCAAGAATCTTCCCTTACCGGGCATGGACCACATCCGAATCCGCGGCGCCCGCACGCACAACCTGAGGAACGTCCACCTCGACATCCCCCGCGACCGGCTCGTGGTGATCACGGGCCTGTCCGGCTCGGGAAAATCCTCCCTCGCCTTCGACACGCTCTACGCGGAGGGGCAGCGGCGCTACGTCGAGTCCCTTTCCGCCTACGCCCGGCAGTTCCTGCAGCTCATGGAGAAGCCGGACGTGGACCTGATCGAGGGGCTCTCGCCCGCCATCTCGATCGAGCAGAAGGCGACCTCCCACAACCCGCGCTCGACGGTGGGGACGGTGACGGAGATCCACGACTACCTGCGCCTGCTCTTCGCGCGCGTCGGCGAGCCCCATTGCCCGGACCACGGGCTGGCGCTCGCGGCGCAGAGCGTGTCCCAGATGGTCGACCACGTGGCCGCGCTTCCCGGAGGGCACGCGCGTGATGGTGCTGGCCCCGCTCGTGGTCGGGCCGCAAGGGCGAGCAGGCCGACCTCTTCGAGGAGCTGCGCTCGCAGGGGTTCGTGCGGCTGCGCATCAACGGCGAGGTGCACGAGATCGACGGGCTGCCGAAGCTCGAGCGCAACCGCAAGCACACGATCGAGATCGTGGTCGACCGCCTGAAGGTCCAGGCGGACACCAAGCAGCGGCTCGCCGAATCCTTCGAGACGGCGCTGCGGCATGCCGACGGGCGGGCGCTGGCCGTCGAGATGGACTCCGGGAAGGAGCACCTCTTCTCCGCGAAGTTCGCCTGCCCGCTGTGCAGCTTCTCGATCCCGGAGCTCGAGCCGCGCCTCTTCTCGTTCAACAATCCCATGGGCGCGTGCCCGCGGTGCGACGGGCTGGGCCAGGTCACGTTCTTCGACCCGAAGCGCGTCGTCGCCTTCCCGCACCTGTCGCTCGCGGGCGGGGCCATCCGCGGCTGGGACCGGCGCAACCAGTTCTACTTCTCGATGCTCGTGTCGCTCGCGCAGCACTACGGGTTCGACGTGGAGACGCCGTTCGAGAGCCTGCCCGAGCGGGCGCAGGCCGTGGTCCTGGACGGCTCGGGCGAGGAGAAGATCGCCTTCCGCTACCCCGGGGAGCGCGGAAAGTCGGCCGTGCGCGAGCACGCCTTCGAGGGGATCCTGCCGAACCTCGAGCGCCGGTTCCGCGAGACCGACTCCGCCGCCGTGAAGGAGGAGCTCGCGAAGTACCTCAACAACCGCGCCTGCCCCGACTGCGACGGCGCGCGGCTGCGGCGGGAGGCCCGGCACGTCCGCGTCGCGGGGCGCTCGATCCAGGAGGTCTCGGCGATGCCCCTGAAGGACGCGCAGCCGTTCTTCGAGCGGCTCGAGCTCGCCGGCAACCGCCAGGCGATCGCCGAGAAGATCCTGCGCGAGATCGCCAACCGCATCCGCTTCCTGAACGACGTGGGGCTCGACTACCTCTCGCTCACGCGCTCGGCGGACACGCTCTCGGGCGGCGAGGCGCAGCGCATCCGGCTCGCGAGCCAGATCGGCTCCGGGCTCACGGGCGTCATGTACGTGCTCGACGAGCCCTCCATCGGGCTGCACCAGCGCGACAACGCGAGGCTCATCGACACGCTCAAGCGCCTGCGCGACCTCGGCAATTCCGTGATCGTGGTCGAGCACGACGAGGAGGCGATCCACGCGGCCGACCACGTCGTCGACATGGGGCCGGGGGCCGGCGAGCACGGCGGCGAGGTCGTCGCGCAGGGCACCCCCATGGAGATCGAGCGCAATCCCGCCTCGCTCACCGGCCAGTACCTTTCGGGGCGGCGCGCGATCGCGGTGCCGGCGAGCCGGCACCGCCGCGACGCCAAGCGCAGCCTTCGCGTCGCGGGCGCCCGCGGCAACAACCTCAAGGACGTGACGGTCGACGTCCCCGTCGGGCTCTTCGTGTGCGTGACGGGCGTGTCGGGCTCCGGCAAGTCGACCCTGATCAACGACACCCTCTACGCGTCCGCCGCGCGCCACCTCTACGGCGCCGCGACGGAGCCCGCCGAGCACGACGCGATCGAGGGGCTGGATCACTTCGACAAGGTGATCAACGTCGACCAGAGCCCCATCGGGCGCACGCCGCGCTCCAATCCCGCCACCTACACGGGGCTCTTCACGCCCGATCCGCGACCTCTTCGCCGGCACGCCGGAATCGAGGGCGCGCGGCTACGGGCCGGGCCGCTTCTCGTTCAACGTGAAGGGCGGCCGCTGCGAGGCCTGCCAGGGCGACGGCGTCATCAAGGTGGAGATGCACTTCCTGCCGGACGTCTACGTCACCTGCGACGTCTGCCACGGCAAGCGCTACAACCGCGAGACGCTGGACGTGCGCTACCGGGGCCGCAACATCTGCGAGGTCCTCGACATGACGGTGGAGGCCGCCCACGAGCTCTTCTCGGCGGTCCCCGCGATCGCGAGGAAGCTGCAGACCCTCCTCGAGGTGGGCCTGGGCTACGTGCGGCTCGGGCAGAGCGCCACGACGCTCTCCGGCGGCGAGGCCCAGCGCGTCAAGCTCGCCCTCGAGCTCTCGAAGCGCGACACCGGCCGGACGCTGTTCATCCTGGACGAGCCGACGACGGGCCTGCACTTCCACGACATCGACCTGCTCCTGCGCGTCCTGCACCGCCTGCGCGACCACGGGAACACGGTGGTCGTGATCGAGCACAACCTCGACGTCATCAAGACGGCGGACTGGGTGATCGACCTGGGCCCGGAGGGCGGCGACGGCGGCGGCACGGTCATCGCGCAGGGCACGCCGGAGGACATCGCCGCCACGCCGGCGAGCTTCACCGGCCGCTTCCTCGCGCCGGCGCTGGTGCCGGCGGGACGGCGGAAGGCCTCGGCGTGATGAACCCCCGCGAAATCCTCGCGCGGCAGCTTCCAGGCGGCCCTCACGGCGGCCGATCCCCTCGCGATCGTGCCGGCGCACCTTCCCGCGCCGCCCGCGGGCAGGACGCTCGTCGTGGGCGCCGGGAAGGCCGCCGCGTCCATGGCCGCGGCGGTCGAGGCCTCCTGGCCCGCCGGCGCCCCGCTCGGGGGGCTCGTCATCACCCGGTACGGCCACGGGCTGCCCCTGCGCCGCATCCGCGTGATCGAGGCCGGGCATCCGGTGCCCGACGAGGCGGGCGAAGACGCGGCGAAGGAGATCCTCGCGCTCGCCGGCGCCCTCGGGCCGGACGACCTGATGCTCGTCCTCGTCTCCGGCGGCGGCTCGAGCCTGCTCTCGCTCCCGGCCGAGGGCATCGCCATGGCCGACCTCAAGGCGGTCACGCGCGAGCTCCTCGCGAGCGGCGCGCCGATCCAGGACATGAACACGATCCGCAAGCACGTGTCCGCCATCCAGGGCGGTCGCCTCGCCCTGGCCTCGCGCGCGCCGGTCCTCGCGCTGGTGATCTCGGACGTGACCGGCGACGACCCCACGCACATCGGCTCGGGCCCGTGCTCCCCGGACCCGACCACCTACGGCGACACGATCGACATCCTCGCGCGCCACGGCGTGACGCCGCCCGCCTCGATCGCGGCCCACCTCGAGAACGGCGCGGCCGGGCGCATCCCGGAGACGCCCAAGCCGGGCGACCAGGCCTTCAACCGGGTCGAGGTGCGCGTCATCGCGACGGCGCACGCGAGCCTCATGGCGGCGGCGGCCTTCGTGCAGCAGCGCGGGCATCACGCCGATGGTGCTCGGCGACGCGGTGACGGGCGAGTCGCGCGAGGTCGCCAAGGTCCATGCGGCGATCGCGCGCCAGCTGCGGCTGCACGCGCATCCCTTCCGCCCGCCGGTGGCCGTCATCTCCGGGGGCGAGACCACCGTCACCGTGCGCGGGACCGGGAAAGGGGGGCGCTGCAGCGAATTCCTCCTCTCGCTCGCCGTGGAGCTGGGGGGGCTCGAGCGCACCTGGGCCCTCGCCGCGGACACGGACGGCATCGACGGCGCCGAGGAGAATGCCGGCGCCATCGTGGCGCCGGAGACGCTCGCCCGGGCGGCCGCGCTCGGGCTCGACGCCAAGCGGATGCTCGCCAACAACGACGGGTTCGGGTTCTTCGAGGCGCTGGGCGACCTGGTGGTCACGGGCCCGACGCGCACCAACGTGAACGACTACCGCATCATCCTCGTCCAGTAGGCGCCCCGCAAAAGAAAAAGCCGACCCGCGGGTCGGCTTTTCTTCCGGCGCCGTCGGCGCGACGGGCGGTCAGGCCGCCTTCTCTTCCTTGGCGCCCTCTTCCTTCGGCGCCGGGCGGTCCATCAGCTCGACGAGCGCCATCGGCGCGTTGTCGCCCTGGCGGAAGCCCCACTTCAGGATGCGCAGGTATCCGCCGGCGCGGTCCTTGTAGCGCGGACCGAGCTCGTCGAAGAGCTTCACGACCATGTCGCGGTCGCGCAGGCGATTGAAGGCGAGGCGCTTGTTGGCGAGCGTCGGGTTCTTGCCGAGCGTGATGATGGGCTCGGCGACCCGGCGAAGCTCCTTCGCCTTCGGGAGCGTGGTGCGGATCGCCTCGTGCTTGAGGAGCGAGACGGTCATGTTGCGCAGCATCGCGAGGCGATGGCTGCTGGTCTTGTTGAGCTTGCGAAGCCCGTGGCGGTGACGCATGGTTCGTTTCCTTCTCGGTCTCTTGGCCTTGTGCGGCCTTGTTGTTATTGTGGGTTGGAAAAGGGACTACTTCGTGAGGCCGGCGACCGGCCAGTTCTCGAGCTTCATGCCCAGGGTGAGCCCCTTGGACGCGAGCACTTCCTTGATCTCGTTGAGCGACTTGCGGCCGAGGTTCGGGGTCTTGAGCAGCTCGTTCTCGGTGCGCTGGATGAGGTCGCCGATGTAGTAGATGTTCTCGGCCTTCAGGCAGTTGGCCGAGCGCACGGTGAGCTCGAGGTCGTCGACGGGCTGCAGCAGGATCGGGTCGACCTGCGGCTGCGCGCTCTCGACGCGCTCCTCGCTGGTGGACTGGAGCGAGGCGAAGACGGAGAGCTGGTCCACGAGCACGCTCGCGGCGTAGCGGACGGCCTCCTCCGGCTCGATCACGCCGTTGGTCTCGATGTCGATCACGAGGCGGTCCAGGTCGGTGCGCTGCTCGACGCGGGCGCTCTCCACCTGGTAGCTCACGCGGCGGACCGGGCTGAACGAGGCGTCGAGGAGGATGGCGCCGATCGCGCGCGAATCCTCCGTGCGGCGCGACGTCGCGGGCACGTAGCCCCGGCCGCGCTCCACCTTCACCGTCATCTCGAGCTTGCCGCCCTGCGTGATGTGGGCGATGACGTGGTCCGGGTTGATGATCTCGATGTCGTGCGTCTGCTCGATGTCGGCGGCCGTGACGGGGCCCGGCTTGTCCTTCTTGAGCTTGAGGCTCACCTCGCCGCGGCCGTGCAGCTTCATCACGATGCCCTTGAGGTTCAGGAGCACGTCGACGACGTCTTCCTGCACGCCCTCGATGGTCGAGTACTCGTGCAGGACGCCGGCGATCTTCACCTCCGTGGCGGCGTAGCCGGGCATGGAGGAGAGCAGGATGCGGCGAAGCGCGTTCCCGAGCGTGTGCCCGTAGCCGCGCTCGAACGGCTCCATCACCACCTTGGCGTGCGTGGGGGAAAGGTTCTGCACGTCGATGATGCGGGGCTTCAGGAAATTCGTGGCGTTGCTTTGCATGCGTGGAACCTCTGCCAGTGTCGGTTGAGGGAGCGAGCCGGCTCTCTGTGCTGCGGGGCAGCGCTTACTTCGAGTAAAGCTCGACCACCAGCTGTTCGTTCACGTCGGAGGCGATCTCCGAGCGGTCGGGCACGCTCTTGAACACGCCCTTGAAATTCTTCGAGTCCACCTCGACCCAGCTCGGGAAGCCGTTGGCTTCCGCCAGGTCGAGCGAGCTCTTGATGCGAAGCTGCGCCCGCGACTTCTCGCGCACGGTGACCGTGTCGGACGCGCGCAGGAGGTACGACGGGATGTTCACGGGCTTGCCGTTCACCTCGATGGCCTTGTGCGAGACGAGCTGCCTCGCTTCGGCCCGCGTGGAGGCGAAGCCCATGCGGTAGACGACGTTGTCCAGGCGGCTCTCGAGGAGCTGCAGGAGCGTCTCGCCGGTCGCGCCCTTCTTCTGCGCGGCCTTCTCGAAATAGTTGCGGAACTGGCGCTCGAGCACGCCGTAGATGCGGCGGATCTTCTGCTTCTCGCGCAGCTGGTGCCCGTATTCGGACACCCGCGTCATCTTCGCGCCGTGCTGGCCGGGACGGACGTCGAGCTTGCACTTGGTGTCCAGCCCGCGACGGGCGCTCTTCAGGAACAGGTCGGTGCCCTCGCGTCGGGCGAGCTTGCACTTGGGGCCGGTATAGCGTGCCATGGTTTCTTCCTGTGTTCTCGTCGGTCTCGCGCGCCGGTTACATCCGGCGGCGCTTCGGCGGCCGGCAGCCGTTGTGCGGCACCGGCGTCACGTCGGCGATCGAAAGGATCTTGAGGCCGAGGGCGTTGAGCGCCCGCACCGCGGATTCGCGGCCGGGGCCGGGGCCCTTGATGCGGACCTCGAGGTTCTTCACGCCGCATTCCTGCGCGGCGCGTCCGGCGGCCTCGGCGGCAACCTGCGCCGCGAAGGGCGTGGACTTGCGCGAGCCCTTGAAGCCCGCGCCGCCGGAGGTCGCCCACGACAGGGCGTTGCCCTGGCGATCGGTGATCGTGACGATCGTGTTGTTGAAGGAGGCGTGAATGTGCGCGATGCCTTCCGACACATTCTTCTTCACCTTCTTGCGGACTCGCGTGGCGGCGGGTTTGGCCATGCTGTGTATTCCTCAGACTCGTGGATGGGTCAGGCGGCGGCCTTGGACAGGCGAACGGCCTTGCGCGGGCCCTTGCGGGTGCGCGCGTTGGTGCGGGTGCGCTGCCCGCGGACGGGCAGGCCCTTCTTGTGGCGCACGCCCCGGTAGCAGCCGAGATCCATGAGGCGCTTGATGTTCATGGAGGTCTCGCGGCGCAGGTCGCCCTCGACGGCGAATCGCGTCACCTGCTCGCGAAGCTTGTCCATCTCGCTGTCGGTAAGGTCCTTGATCTTGGCGGACTGCTTGACGCCCGCCGCATCGCAGATGAGGCGCGCGCGCGCGCGGCCGATGCCGTAGATCGCCGTGAGCGCGATCGAGGCGTGCTGGTGATTCGGGATGTTGATGCCGGCAATACGGGCCATGGCTATTCCTTGCGTTTGTCCTGGGCGGGCCGGTCGATCAGCCCTGGCGCTGCTTGTGGCGCGGGTCCGAGCAGATGACGCGCACGACGCCCTTGCGCCGCACGATCTTGCACTTGCGGCAGATTTTCTTCACCGAAGCCTGAACTCGCATCGTCTTTCTCCTTACTTCGCCCGGAACGTGATCCGGGCCTTCGTCAAGTCGTACGGGGTCAGTTCGACCGTGACCTTGTCCCCCGGCAGGATCCGGATGTAGTGCATCCGCATCTTCCCGGAGATGTGGCCGAGCACCACGTGGCCGTTTTCGAGCTTCACCCGGAACATCGCATTCGGGAGGGTCTCCACGACCTCTCCCTGCATCTGAATCGTCTCTTCCTTGGCCATTCCCGCGTTCCCTAGCGCACCGGAAAGCCGCCGGTGCCCTTGAAGTTCGCCTTCTTGAGCAGGCTTTCGTACTGGTGCGACATCAGGTAGGCCTGGAGCTGCGCCATGAAATCCATCGTCACCACGACCACGATCAGGAGCGAGGTGCCGCCGAAGTAGAAGGGCGCGTTGTACTGGCTCGTCAGGAACTCCGGCATCAGGCAGACGAGCGTGATGTAGATGGCGCCCGACGAGCGTGAGGCGCGTGATGATCTTGTCGATGTAGCGCGCCGTCTGGTCGCCGGGCCGGATGCCGGGGACGAAGGCGCCGCTCTTCTTCAGGTTGTCCGCCGTCTCCTTCGAGTTGAAGACGAGCGCCGTGTAGAAGAAGCAGAAGAAGATGATCGCCGAGGCGTAGAGCAGGACGTACAGGGCCTGCCCCGGGCGAAAGCGCCGCGGAGAGGTCCTTCAGCCAGGTCATGTTCTCGTTCGCCCCGAACCAGCTCGCGAGCGTGGCCGGGAACAGGATGATCGACGAGGCGAAGATCGGCGGGATGACGCCCGACATGTTGAGCTTGAGCGGCAGGAACGAGCTCTGCCCGCCGTAGAGCTTGTTGCCGACCTGGCGCTTGGCGTAGTTCACCAGGATGCGGCGCTGGCCCTTCTCGACGAACACCACGACGTAGGTGACGCCGACGACCAGCGCGAAGATGATGAGGGCCACGAAGATCGTCATGGCGCCGGTGCGCACGAGCTCGAGCGTTCCGCCGATCGCGTGCGGCAGGCCCGCGACGATGCCCGCGAAGATGATCATCGAGATGCCGTTGCCCAGGCCCCGCTCGGTGATCTGCTCGCCCAGCCACATGAGGAACATGGTGCCGGTCATGAGCGTGACGACGGTGACGAGCCGGAACGCGAGGCCCGGCTCGATGACGAGTCCGGGCTGCGCCTCGAGCGCGACGGAGATGCCCAGCGCCTGGAAGGTGGCGAGCACGACCGTCCCGTAGCGCGTGTACTGCGTGATCTTGCGGCGGCCCGCCTCGCCTTCCTTCTTCAGCGCCTCGAGCTGCGGCGAGACCACCGTCAGGAGCTGCATGATGATCGACGCGGAGATGTAGGGCATGATGCCCAGCGCGAAGATCGAGAAGCGCGACAGCGCCCCTCCCGAGAACATGTTGAACATGTCCAGGATGCCGCCCTTGGTCTGCTGGAACAGCTTCGCGAGCTCCGCGGGGTCGATGCCCGGCACCGGGATGAACGTCCCGACGCGGTAGACGACCAGCGCGCCCACGAGGAACCACAGGCGCCTTTTCAGGTCGCCGAGCTTTCCGAGGGTTGCGAGGGGGTTGGCGGACAACGCGCTTTTCCTTTCCGTCAGGCCGCGATGGAGCCGCCGGCAGCCTCGATGGCCGCCTTCGCGCCCTTCGTGACGCCGAGGCCCTGCACCTTGTAGGCCTTGTCGACCTTGCCCGCGAGGATGATCTTCGCGCGCTTCACGGAGCCGGCCAGGATGCCCGCGGCCTTGAGCGCCACGAGGTCGACGGTGTCGCCCTCGACCTTGCGCAGGTCGCCGAGGCGCACTTCCACGGCCGATTCGATGGTGACGGCGACGAAGCCGCGCTTGGGCATGCGGCGCTGCAGCGGCATCTGGCCGCCCTCGAAGCCGACCTTGTGGAATCCGCCGGCGCGCGATTTCTGGCCCTTGTGGCCGCGGCCCGCGGTCTTGCCGAGGCCGGAGCCGATGCCGCGTCCGACGCGGCGCTTCGCCTTCTTGGCGCCCGCGGCGGGCTTGAGCGTATTGAGTTCCATCTCAGTCCTCGACTTTCACGAGATAGCTCACCTTGTTGATCATGCCGCGGATGGACGGCGTGTCGGCCAGCTCCACGGTGTGCCGGATCCGGCGCAGGCCGAGGCCGCGCACGGACGCCTTGTGCTCGGTGAGCGCGCCACGCAGGCCCTTGACCTGGGTGACCTTGATTTTCTTGGGGGAAGTCATCTCGGGTTCCATCCTCAGCCGACGATCTCTTCGACCTTCTTGCCGCGCTTGGCCGCGATCTCGGACGGGCGGTGCTGCTGCAGCAGCCCGTCGAGGGTGGCGCGCACGACGTTGTAGGGGTTGGTGGAGCCGTGGCACTTGGCCGAGATGTTGGTCACGCCCATCACCTCGAAGACCGCGCGCATGGCGCCGCCCGCCTTGATGCCGTTGCCCTCGGCCGCGGGCTGCATGAAGACGCGGGTCGCGCCATGGCGCCCGAGCACCTCGTGGTGGATCGTGCCGCCCTTGAGGGCGACCTTCACCATGTTGCGGCGCGCCTGCTCCATCGCCTTCTGGACGGCCACCGGCACCTCGCGGGACTTGCCCTTGCCCATGCCGATGGAGCCGTCGCCGTCGCCCACCACCGTGAGCGCGGCGAAGCCGAGGATGCGGCCGCCCTTGACGACCTTGGTCACACGGTTCACCGAGATCATCTTCTCCCGGAGGCCGTCGCTGCGCTCGTCGTTCTGTTCGATTTTCGCCATGTCGGTTTCCTGTGAGTCTGCCTGGGCGGCCCTAGAACTTCAGCCCGCCCTCGCGGGCGGCCTCGGCCAGTGCCTTCACGCGGCCGTGGTAGCTGAAGCCGGCCCGGTCGAACGCCACCTCGGTCACGCCGGCGGCCTTCGCCTTCTCGGCGATGCGCTTGCCGACGAGGACCGCGGCCTCCTTGTTGCTGCCCTTGGGCTGCTGCGCCCGCACTTCCTTCTCGAGGGTCGAGGCCGAGGCGAGGACCTTCGCGCCATCCGCGGCGATGACCTGCGCGTAGATGTGCAGGTTGGTGCGGTGCACGGTGAGGCGGGCGGCCTCCTGGCGGCGGATGCGCGCGCGCGTCTTCGCGGCGCGGCGCAGTCTCGAGGGTTTCTTGTCTTTCATGATCGGATTCTCCGTAGCTTCGCCGGCCGGTTACTTCTTCTTCGTTTCCTTGATCACCACGGTCTCGTTCGCGTAGCGCACGCCCTTGCCCTTGTAGGGCTCCGGCGACTTGTACGCGCGGATCTCCGCGGCGACCTGGCCGACCTTCTGCCGGTCCACGCCCTTGATCAGGATCTCGGTCTGGGTGGGCGTCTCGGCCTTCACGCCCTCGGGGAGCATGTGGACGATCGGGTGCGAGAAGCCGAGCGCCAGGTTCAGCTTGTTGCCCTGGGCCTGGGCCTTGTAGCCGACGCCGACGAGCGTGAGCTTCTTCTCGAAGCCCTGCTTCACGCCGTGCACCATGTTCGCGACCAGCGCGCGCATCGTGCCGGACATGGCGTTGGACTGGATCGAGCCGTTGGCCGCGGCGAACGTGACCTGCGAGCCTTCGACCTTCACGACGACGTCGCGGTGAAGCGCCTGCTTGAGCGTGCCGAGCGGGCCCTTCACCGTCACGTCGGACTGGCCGAGGGCGACCTCGACCTTCTCGGGGATGACGACGGGATTCTTTGCGATTCGGGACATGGCGGCCTCCTTTACACCACGATGCAGAGGACTTCGCCGCCCACGCCCGTTTCGCGGGCGCGCCGGTCGGTCATCACGCCGCGCGAGGTGGACACGATCGCCACGCCGAGGCCGTTGAGCACGCGCGGGATGTCGTCGCGGCCCTTGTAGATGCGAAGCCCGGGGCGCGAGACGCGCTCGATCTTCTCGATCACGGGCTTGCCGGCGTAGTACTTCAGGCCGATCTCGAGGACGTCTTTGCCTTCCACGGAACGCTGCGCGAAATCCTCGATGTAGCCTTCGTCCTTGAGGACCTTGGCGATCGCGACTTTCACCTTGGAACACGGAATGGCGACGCTGACCTTGTCGGTGGCCTGGGCGTTGCGGATCCGGGTCAGCATATCCGCGATGGGATCACTCATGCTCATCGTGGGTCTCCTACCAGCTCGCCTTGATCATGCCGGGGATCTCGCCGCGCATCGCGATCTCGCGGATCTTGCTGCGCGCGAGGCCGAACTTGCGGAAAGTGCCGCGGGGACGGCCCGTGATCGCGCAGCGGTTGCGCAGGCGCACGGGGGAAGCGTTCCGGGGCAGCGCCTGGAACTTGGCGCGCGCCTCGTCACGGGCGTCGTCGGTCGCCTTGGGTCGGTGAAGATGGCGATGAGCGCCTTGCGCTTTTCCGCGAATTTCTTCACGGTGGCGCGGCGCTTCGCGTCGCGGTTGATGAGTGCGAGCTTGGCCATTACGCCCTCTCAGTTCTGAACGGGAATCGGAAGGCGGCGAGGAGGGCTTTCGCCTCCGCGTCCGACTTCGCGGTCGTGGTGATGCAGATGTTCAAGCCCCGGAGCGCGTCGACCTTGTCGTACTCGATCTCGGGGAAGATGATCTGTTCCTTGATGCCGATGCTGTAGTTGCCGCGCCCGTCGAAGGCCCGGCCGGACACGCCGCGGAAGTCGCGCACGCGCGGCAGCGCGATCGTGACGAGGCGGTCCAGGAACTCGTACATGCGGTGCGAGCGCAGCGTCACCATGCAGCCGACGGGGTAGCCGGCGCGGACCTTGAAGCTCGCGATCGACTTGCGCGACTTGGTGATGACGGGCTTCTGGCCGGCGAGCTTCACGAGGTCGCCGGCGGCGTTCTCGAGGATCTTCTTGTCGGCGACGGCCTCGCCCACGCCCATGTTGAGCGTGATCTTCTCGATGCGCGGCACCTGCATGACGGTCTTGTAGCCGAACTGCTTCATGAGCGCCGGCACGACCGTCTCGCGGTAGAGCGTCTGCAGGCGGGGCGGCTGCACGGGCGCCTGCGGCTTCGCGGACTTGTCGGCCTTCGCGGACTTGTCGGCCTTCGCGGGCTTGTCGGGCTTCGCGGGTTTCTGTTCTTGGGCCTTGGCCATGGAATGGTTCTCCGGGGTTCTCAGGCGTCGGCGACTTCGCCGTTCGACTTGAAGAAGCGGACCTTGCGGCCGTCATCGAGGACGCGGAAGCCCACGCGATCGCCCTTGCCCGTGGCGGGATTGAACAGCGCCACGTTCGAGGCCTGGATCGGCATTTCCTTGTCGACGATGCCGCCCGTCTGTCCCTTGATCGGGTTCGGTCGGGTATGGCGCTTGACGCGGTTGATGCCCTCGACGACGACCTTGCCGGTGTCGAGAACGCGCAGCACCGTGCCCCGCTTGCCCTTGTCCTTGCCGGTGGTGACGACCACCTGGTCGCCCTTGCGGATTTTTTTCATGTGGAGTCCCCTACAGCACTTCCGGCGCGAGCGAGACGATCTTCATGAAGCGCTCCGTGCGCAGCTCGCGCGTCACGGGCCCGAAGATGCGGGTCCCGATGGGCTCGAGCTTCGGGTTGAGGAGCACGGCGGCGTTCGTGTCGAACTTGATCACCGAGCCGTCCGGGCGGCGCACGCCATGCGCGGTGCGAACCACCACGGCGCTGTAGACCTCGCCCTTCTTCACGCGGCCGCGCGGGGCGGCCGACTTGATGCTCACCTTGATGATGTCCCCGATGCCGGCGTAGCGCCGCTTGGAGCCCCCGAGCACCTTGATACACATCACCGAACGCGCGCCGGTGTTGTCGGCGACGTCGAGAATCGACTGCATCTGAATCATGTTGTTCTCTCTCCAACTTAACCCGGCGGGCACGGGGCCTGTCCGGTCAGTCTTGGATCCGTCTTCCGCCGGATTGGCGCCCCTAGCGGGGAACCGGCCGGCTGGCGTGAAATGAATCTGGGCCCGGACGCTTAGGGTGCATCGGCTTCGGCCGACGCCCGGGTGGCCCCCGGGACGAGCCCGGGGTGTAACAGACTTCCGGCCGACGAAGCCGCGGCCGGAGCCAGCAAATGTTGCAGCAAAGACGTTGATTCTAGCAGCTTTTCGCCGCCTGGCGCAAGCCTACTCCGGGCGGGCCCGCTCGACCAGCTTCGCGACCTTCCACGACTTGGTCTTCGAGAGCGGGCGGCACTCCACGATCATGACCGTGTCGCCCGCCTTCGCCTCGTTGCCCTCGTTGTGGGCGTGGTACTTCTTGGTGCGCCGGACCACCTTGCCGATCACCGGGTGCATCACCTGGCGCTCGACGAGGACGGTGACCGTCTTGTCCATCTTGTCGCTCACGACCTTGCCCGTGAGGCTGGCGCTGGTTCTTCGCCTTCTCGCTCATTGCTTGCTCGCTTTCGCCTTCTCGGTGAGCACGGTGTGCACTCGCGCGATCTCGCGCTTCACGCGCTGGATCTCGCTGTTCTTGGTGAGGCTCTGCGTGGCGAGCTGCATGCGCAGCCCGAACTGCGCCCGGCGCAGCTCCAGGAGTTCCTTCTGCAGGTCCTCCACGCTCTTGGAACGGAGTTCGCTCGCTTTCATGTCAAATCCTTCAACCGATGAGGCGTTGCACGAAGGCGGTGCGGATCGGGAGCTTCGCCGCGGCGAGCGCGAACGCTTCCCGGGCCAGCGCCTCCTCGACACCGTCCATTTCGTAGAGAACCTTGCCCGGCACGATCTCGGCCACGAAGTACTCGGGCGAGCCCTTGCCGTTGCCCATGCGGACTTCGGCCGGCTTCTTGGAGATCGGCTTGTCGGGGAAGATGCGGATCCAGATCCGGCCGCCCCGCTTGATGTGGCGGGTCATGGCGCGGCGGGCCGCCTCGATCTGGCGGGCCGTGAGCCGGCCGCGGCCGATGGCCTTCAGGCCGAACTCGCCGAACGACACCTTGGCGCCGTTCGTGGCCACGCCCTTGTTGCGGCCCTTCTGCTCCTTCCGGTACTTCCTTCTAGCTGGCTGCAGCATGTTTCACCCCCGGTTTCCTGGTCTTCCGCTCGGCTTCCGGCGCCGCGACGGCGGGCTGCTCGCCCTTGCCGAGGATCTCGCCCTTGAAGACGAGAACCTGGACGCCGATCGTGCCGTACGTCGTGTGCGCCTCGGAGAAGCCGTACTCGATGTCGGCGCGCAGCGTGTGCAGCGGCACCCGGCCCTCGCGATACCACTCCGTGCGCGCGATCTCGGCGCCGTTGAGTCGTCCTGCGCTGGTGATCTTGATGCCCTGGGCGCCCAGGCGCATGGCGTTCTGCATGGCGCGCTTCATGGCGCGGCGGAACATCACGCGCTTCTCGAGCTGGCCCGTGATCGAGTCGGCGATGAGCTGCGCATCGAGCTCGGGCTTCCTGATCTCCTCGATGTTCACGTGCACCGGCACGCCCATGAGCTTCTGCAGGACGTGGCGCAGGCCCTCGATGTCCTCGCCCTTCTTGCCGATCACCACGCCCGGGCGGGCCGAGTAGATCGTGATGCGCGCGTTCTTGGCGGGGCGCTCGATGACGACCTTGCCCACGGCCGCGTGCGAGAGCTTCTTCTTGAGGTACTCGCGCACCCGGATGTCCTCGGCGAGCATGCCCGGGAAGTTCTTCGAGTTCGCGTACCACTTGGACGTCCAGTTGCGGTTGACCGAAAGTCGGAAACCGGTCGGATTGATCTTCTGTCCCATCGCTTTCCCTTTCAGTTCTTGCCGTCGCCGACGGTCAGGAACACGTGGCAGGTATGTTTCAGCACGCGGTTGCCGCGACCCTTGGCGCGCGCGTGGAAGCGCTTGAGGACCGGGCCCTTCTCGACGACGATCCGGGTGATCTTGAGCTCGTCGATATCGGCGCCGTTGTTGTGTTCGGCGTTCGCGATCGCGCTCTCGAGCACCTTCTTGATGATCACGGCGCCCTTCTTGGGGGTGAACGCCAGGATGTTGAGCGCGCGGTCCACCTTCTGGCCGCGAACCATGTCGGCAACGAGCCGGCCCTTCTGGGCCGAGAGCTTCGCACCGTAAAGCTTTGCGTCGACTTGCATCGCAGTCTCCTTACTTCTTCGCCGGGGCCGCCGGCGCAGCCACCTTCTTGTCGGCCGAATGGCCCTTGAAGGTGCGCGTGAGCGCGAACTCGCCCAGCTTGTGGCCGACCATGTTCTCGGTCACGTAGACGGGGATGTGCTGCTTCCCGTTGTGGACCGCGATGGTGAGGCCGACGAAATCCGGCAGGACGGTGGAACGGCGCGACCAGGTCTTGATCGGGCGCTTGTCCTTGGCCGCCACGGCGGCCTCCACCTTCTTCATGAGATGCCCGTCGACGAACGGGCCCTTCTTGATTGAACGTGCCATGTCTGCCCCTTACGCCTTCTTGTGGCGGCTGCGCACGATCATCGTCTGCGTGCGCTTGTTGGAACGCGTCTTCTTGCCCTTGGCCGGCTGCCCCCACGGGGAAACCGGGTGCCGGTTGCCGCGGGTGCGGCCGCCGAGCGGGTGGTCGACCGGGTTCATCGTCTCGCCGCGGACCGTCGGGCGGATGCCGCGCCAGCGATTCGCGCCGGCCTTGCCGATCTGGCGCAGGTTGTGCTCCTCGTTGCCCACCTCGCCGATGGTGGCGCGGCAGTCGACGTGGACGCGGCGGATCTCGCCGGAGCGCATGCGAAGCTGCGCGTACTCGCCCTCGCGGGCGAGGAGCTGCACGCCGGCGCCGGCGGCGCGCGCGATCTGCGCGCCCTTGCCCGGCAGCATCTCGACGCAGTGCACCGTCGTGCCCACCGGGATGTTGCGCAGCGGCAGCGAGTTGCCCGGCTTGATCGGCGCCTCCGCGCCGCTCTCGATCTTCTGGCCGACGGCGATGCCCTTGGGGGCGATCATGTAGCGGCGCTCGCCGTCGGCGTAGCACAGCAGCGCGATGTTGGCGCTGCGGTTCGGGTCGTACTCGAGGCGCTCCACCGTGGCGGGAATGCCGTCCTTGTTGCGACGGAAGTCGATCAGGCGGTAGTGCTGCTTGTGCCCGCCGCCCTGGTGGCGCGTGGTGATGTTGCCGAAGGAGTTCCGGCCGGCGCGCTTGGACTGCTTCTCCAGCAGCGGCGCGTGCGGCTTGCCCTTGTGCAGGTCGGGGTTGACGACCTTCACCATCGACCGGCGGCCGGCCGAGGTGGGTTTGGTCTTGACGAGGGCCATGTTATGCCACTCCTTCCACGAAGTTGATGTCGCCTTCGCCCTTGAGGCTCACGTAGGCCTTCTTCACGTCGCGGCGGCGGCCTTCGAAGCGCCCGTGGCGCTTCTGCTTGCCCTTGAGGTTCACCACGTTGACCGCGGCGACCTCCACCTTCTGCTCCTTGAAGAGCAGCTCCACGGCCGCCTTGATCTCGGCCTTGGTCGCGTCCGCGAGCACCTCGAAGACGATCTGGCGGTGCTTCTCGCCCACCATGGTCGCCTTCTCCGAGATGATCGGGGCGCGGATGACTTTCATCAGACGTTCGGTATTCATGCGAGCGCCTCCTCGAGATGCTTGACCGCGCCGCGGGTCAGCAGGACCTTGGGGAACCGGACCAGGCTCACCGGGTCGGCGTGGCGCGCCTCGAGAACCAGGACGTTCGGCAGGTTGCGCGAGGAAAGGTAGAGGTTCTCGTCCGGCTGGTCGGTGATGATCAGCACCTCGGTGAGGCCCATCGCCTTGAGCTTCTCGGTGAGGAGCCTGGTCTTGGGCTGGTCGACCGTGAGGGCGTCGACGACCGTCAGGCGCTCCTCGCGGACGAGCTGCGAAAGGATCGACGCCATGCCGGCGCGGTACATCTTGCGGTTGAGCTTGTGCGAGAAGTTCTCGTCGGGCGAGGACGGGAAGATCTTCCCGCCGCCGCGCCACAGCGGGCTCGACGTCATGCCGGAACGCGCGCGTCCCGTGCCCTTCTGGCGCCACGGCTTCTTCGTCGAGTGCTTGACGTTGCCGCGGTCCTTCTGCGCGCGCGTTCCCGCGCGGCCGTTGGCGTGGTACGCGACCACGACCTGGTGGACGAGCGCCTCGTTGAACGAGCGCCCGAACAGGGCCTCGGAGGCGGCCACCGGGGCGAGCGCCTCGCCCTTGTCGTTGATGACCTTGAGTTCCATCACTTGCCTCCCTTCGGCGCCTTGGCCTTCACGCTCGGGTGAAGGACCACGCTGCCGTTCTTGGCGCCCGGCACCGAACCCTTGATCATGACGAGGCCGCGCTCGGCGTCGACGCGCGCCACTTCCAGGAGCTGGACGGTGCGCTGGACGTTGCCGAGGTGGCCGGCCATGCGCTTGCCGGGGAACACGCGGCCCGGGTCCTGCGCCATGCCGATCGAGCCGGGGCTGTTGTGCGACAGCGAGTTGCCGTGCGAGGCCCGGTTCGAGGAGAAGTGGTGGCGCTTGATGACGCCGGCGTAGCCCTTGCCGATGGACGTGCCCGTGACGTCGACCTTCTGGCCGACCTGGAACATGTCCACCTTGAGCTCGGCGCCCACGGCGAGCTGCGGCGAGCGCCTCGGGGGCGACGCGGAACTCCTTGAGGACGCTGCCGGCTTCCACGCCCGCCTTGGCGAAGTGACCGGCCTGGGCCTTCGTCACGCGCGAGGCGCGACGCTTCCCGTAGGCGACCTGGATGGCGACATAGCCGTCGCCATCGGCGGTCTTGATCTGTGTGATGCGGTTGCCCGCGCAATCGAGCACCGTAACGGGGACGCTGGTGCCGTCCTCGTTGAAGATGCGCATCATGCCGACCTTGCGGCCGACGAGTCCGAGACTCATCTTCTTTCCTTTCTCTTGTTCGCCCGCGGGTCAACCCCAGCGGGTGCCGGCTGCAATTGGCCGGCCCTTCACCTTCCGTCCGGGCGGCTGCCCGGTCGGTCCAACGACTGCCTTACAGCTTGATCTCGACGTCGACCCCGGCCGGCAGGTCGAGCTTCATCAGCGCGTCGACCGTCTTGTCGGTCGGGTCGATGATGTCCATGAGGCGCAGGTGCGTGCGGATCTCGAACTGGTCGCGCGACGTCTTGTTCTTGTGCGGCGAGCGCAGGATGTCGAACCGCTCGATGCGGGTGGGCATGGGCACCGGGCCCTTCACCACCGCGCCCGTGCGCTTGGCCGTCTCCACGATCTCGAGCGCCGACTGGTCGATCAGCTTGTAGTCGAACGCCTTGAGGCGGATGCGGATTTTCTGCTTGCCGAGGTTCTGGGCCATGGTCCTACTCCAGGATCTTGGAGACGACGCCGGCGCCGACGGTGCGGCCGCCCTCGCGGATGGCGAACCGAAGCCCGTCCTCCATCGCGATCGGCGCAATCAGCGTCACCGTCATCTTGATGTTGTCGCCAGGCATCACCATCTCCGTGCCCGTCGGCAGCTCCAGCGAACCCGTCACGTCCGTCGTGCGGAAGTAGAACTGCGGACGGTAGCCGTTGAAGAACGGCGTGTGACGCCCGCCCTCCTCCTTCGACAGCACGTACACCTCGCACTCGAACTTCGTGTGCGGCGTGATGGAACCGGGCTTGGCCAGCACCTGGCCGCGCTCCACCTCCTCGCGCTTCGTGCCCCGCAGCAGCACCCCCACGTTGTCCCCCGCCTGCCCCTGGTCCAGGAGCTTCCTGAACATCTCCACCCCCGTGCACACCGTCTTCAGCGTCGCACGCAGGCCCACGATCTCGATCTCCTCGCCCACCTTCACGACCCCGCGCTCCACCCGGCCCGTCACCACCGTGCCGCGACCCGAAATGGAGAACACGTCCTCCACCGGCATCAGGAACGCCCCGTCAATGGCCCGCTCCGGCTGCGGAATGTAGCTGTCGAGCGCATCGGCCAGCTTCATGATCGACCCCTCGCCCATCTCGCTCGTGTCCCCCTCCAGCGCCTTCAGCGCCGAGCCGATCACGATCGGGGTCTTGTCCCCGGGAAACTTGTACTTCGACAAAAGCTCGCGAACCTCCATCTCGACAAGCTCCAGCAGCTCCTTGTCGTCGACCATGTCCGCCTTGTTCATGTACACGATGATGTACGGCACCCCCACCTGGCGCGCCAGCAGGATGTGCTCGCGCGTCTGCGGCATCGGGCCGTCGGCCGCCGACACCACCAGGATCGCCCCATCCATCTGCGCCGCCCCCGTGATCATGTTCTTCACGTAGTCGGCATGGCCCGGGCAGTCCACGTGCGCGTAGTGACGCTTCGACGTCTCGTACTCCACGTGCGCCGTGTTGATCGTGATCCCGCGCGCCTTCTCCTCCGGCGCCGCGTCGATCTGGTCGTAGGCCTTCGCCTCGCCCCCGAACTTCTTCGACAGCACCAGCGTCATCGCCGCCGTCAGCGTCGTCTTCCCGTGGTCCACGTGACCGATCGTCCCCACGTTCACGTGCGGCTTCGTCCGCTCAAACTTGCCCTTTGCCATTTCGGTTCCTCGTGAATATCAGGCTGCAGCTTTTTGGTTGATGATCGCTTCGGCGACGTTCTTCGGCGCCTCGGAGTAGTGCTTGAATTCCATCGTGTAGGTGGCGCGGCCCTGGGTCGCCGAGCGCAGGCTCGTCGAGTAGCCGAACATCTCCGACAGCGGCACCTCGGCCTTGATCACCTTGCCGCCCCCGGGCATGTCGTCCATGCCCTGCAGATGGCCGCGGCGGGACGCCAGGTCCCCCATCACCGTGCCGGCGTAGTCCTCGGGGGTCTCCACCTCGACCGCCATCATCGGCTCGAGCAGCACCGGGCTCGCCCGGCGCATGCCTTCCTTGAAGCCGATCGAGGCCGCCATCTTGAAGGCGTTCTCGTTGGAGTCGACCTCGTGGTACGAGCCGTAGTGCAGCGTCACCTTCACGTCCACGACCGGGTATCCGGCCAGCACGCCCGGCGGGAAGCGTCTCGCGCAGGCCCTTCTCGACCGCGGGGATGTACTCGCGCGGCACCGCGCCGCCCTTGATGGCGTCGACGAACTCGAAGCCCTTGCCGGCTTCCTGCGGCTCCACCTTGAGCACGACGTGGCCGTACTGGCCGCGGCCGCCCGACTGCTTGATGAACTTGCCCTCGACCTCGGTCGACCGCCTTGCGGATCGTCTCGCGGTAGGCGACCTGGGGCTTGCCGACGCTCGCCTCGACGCCGAACTCGCGGCGCATGCGGTCGACGATGATCTCCAGGTGGAGCTCGCCCATGCCGGCGATGATCGTCTGGCCGCTTTCCTCGTCGGTGCGGACGCGGAACGACGGGTCTTCCTGCGCCAGGCGGTTCAGGGCGATGCCCATCTTCTCCTGGTCGGCCTTGGTCTTGGGCTCCACGGCCTGCGAGATCACCGGCTCGGGGAACACCATGCGCTCGAGGATGATGACGTGGTCCGGGGTGCACAGCGTGTCGCCCGTCGTGGCCTCGCGCAGGCCCACGGCGGCGGCGATGTCGCCGGCGCGCACTTCCTTGATCTCCTCGCGCTGGTTCGCGTGCATCTGGAGGATCCGGCCGATGCGCTCCTTCTTGCCCTTGATCGGGTTGTAGATCGTGTCGCCGGAGTTGACCACGCCGGAGTAGACGCGGAAGAAGATGAGCTGGCCGACGAACGGGTCGGTCATGATCTTGAACGCGAGGCCGGAGAAGGGCTCGTCGTCGGCGGCGCGGCGCTCGGTCGGGCTGGCCGTTCTCGAGCTCGCCCTTCACCGGCGGGATGTCGGTCGGCGCCGGCATGTAGTCGATCACGCGCGTCGAGCATCGCCTGCACGCCCTTGTTCTTGAAGGCGGAGCCGCACATCATCGGCACGATCTCGCTCGCGATCGTGCGCGTGCGCAGGCCCGAGCTTGATCTCGGCCTCGGTGAGGCTGCCCGCCTCGAGGTACTTGTTCATGAGCTCTTCGCTCGCCTCGGCGGCGCTCTCGACCATCTTCTCGCGCCACTCCTTGGCCGTCTCGAGCGAGCTCGGCCGGGATTTCGCGCAGGTCGAACTTCATGCCCTGGGACGCCTCGTCCCAGTAGATCGCCTTCATCCGGATGAGGTCGACCACGCCCTCGAACTTGTCCTCGGCGCCGATGGGGATCTGGACCGGGACGGCGTTCGCCTTGAGGCGCGACTTCATCTGGTCGTAGACCTTGAAGAAGTTGGCGCCGGTGCGGTCCATCTTGTTCACGAACGCGAGGCGCGGCACGCGGTACTTGTTGGCCTGGCGCCACACGGTCTCGGACTGCGGCTGCACGCCGCCCACCGCGCAGTAGACCATGCACGCGCCGTCGAGCACGCGCATCGAGCGCTCGACCTCGATGGTGAAGTCGACGTGGCCCGGCGTGTCGATGATGTTGACGCGATGCTCGGGGAGGTTGCCGTCCATGCCCTTCCAGAAGCAGGTCGTCGCGGCCGAGGTGATCGTGATCCCGCGCTCGCGCTCCTGCTCCATCCAGTCCATGACGGTCGCGCCGTCGTGGACCTCGCCCATCTTGTGGGAGACGCCCGTGTAGAAGAGGATGCGCTCCGTGGTCGTGGTCTTGCCGGCGTCGATGTGCGCCGAGATACCGATGTTGCGGTAGCGGTCGATGGGTGTCTTGCGGGCCACGGTGTGCTTTCTGCTGTCTCGATGCCGCCCGACTTGTGGTCGGCGGCGGGTTTCTTCGTCTAGAACCGGTAGTGGGCGAACGCCTTGTTGGCCTCGGCCATGCGGTGCACTTCCTCGCGCTTCTTCACGGCGCCGCCGCGGCCCTCCGCGGCCTCCAGCAGCTCGTTGGCCAGGCGCTGGCCCATGCTCTTCTCGCCGCGCTTGCGGGCGGCCTCGCGCAGCCAGCGCATCGCGAGCGCGGTGCGGCGGATGGGGCGGACCTCCACGGGAACCTGGTAGTTGGCGCCACCGACGCGGCGGCTCTTCACCTCCACCATCGGCTTCACGTTGTTGATCGCCGCGCCGAAGACCTCGAACGGATCCTTGCCCGACTTCTTCTGGATCTGGTCGAGCGCGCCGTACATGATCCGCTCGGCGACGCTCTTCTTGCCGCGCGTCATCAGCACGTTGATGAACTTGGCGACTTCCTCGCTCTTGAACTTGGGATCCGGCAGGATCTCGCGCTTCGGGACTTCTCTGCGGCGGGGCATAGGTCTCTATCCGTTCAGTAAGGGTGAATCAAGCGGCCTTGGGCCGTTTGGCGCCGTACTTCGAGCGCGACTGCTTCCGGTCCTTGACGCCCGCGGTATCGAGGCTGCCGCGAACCATGTGGTAGCGAACGCCCGGCAGGTCCTTCACGCGGCCGCCGCGGATGAGCACCACCGAGTGCTCCTGGAGGTTGTGCCCCTCGCCGCCGATGTAGCTGATCACCTCGTAGCCGTTGGTGAGCCGCACCTTGGCGACCTTCCGCAGGGCCGAGTTCGGCTTCTTCGGGGTCGTGGTGTACACGCGGGTGCAAACCCCCCGTTTCTGGGGACTTCCGCCGAGCGCGGGCACCTTGCTCTTGGTGACGGCTTTCTGGCGCGGCTTGCGAAGCAACTGATTGATCGTGGGCATGTTTTTCGTCCGATGTTCGTTCGGGACCCCCTCTTCGAGAGCCCGTTTCCGCCGGCGCCAAAGGAAAGGGCCAGCGGAAAAAAGCTCTCAAGTTTAGGGGTTTAGGTCATTCCAGTCAAGCAACCTGCTCGCTGCCGACGTCCGTCTCGTCCAGCGAGAAGCCGAAGGTCGTTGCGCCGGCCGCCTCCGCGGCGGCGTCCTTCTTGCGGGTCGCGTGGTAGGCGAGGCCGGTTCCGGCCGGGATGAGCCGGCCGACGATGACGTTCTCCTTCAGGCCGCGCAGGTCGTCCTTCTTGCCCATGATCGCCGCCTCGGTGAGCACCCGGGTGGTCTCCTGGAAGGAGGCCGCCGAGATGAACGAGTCGGTCGAGAGCGACGCCTTGGTGATCCCGAGGAGCATGTACTCGATCGTGCCGGGCTTCTTGCCGTCCGCCACGACGCGGTCGTTCTCGGCCAGCACCTCGGCGCGCTCGACCTGCTCCCCGGTGATGAACCGGGTCTCGCCCGGGTCGACGATCTGAACCCGGCGCAGCATCTGGCGCACGATCACCTCGATGTGCTTGTCGTTGATCTTCACGCCCTGCAGGCGATAGACGTCCTGCACCTCGTCGATGATGTAGCGGGCGAGCGCCTCCATCCCCTGCAGCCGCAGGATGTCGTGCGGATCCGACGGGCCGTCGACGATGCCCTCGCCCTTGTTGACCACCTGCCCGTCGTGCACCGAGATGTGCTTGTCCTTCGGGATGAGGTACTCGTGGGCGGCGCCGTCGAAGTCGGTGATGATGAGGCGCTGCTTGCCCTTCGTGTCCTTGCCGAACGAGACGGTGCCGGTGACTTCGGCGAGCAGGCCCGCGTCCTTCGGGGAGCGCGCCTCGAAGAGCTCCGCCACGCGCGGCAGGCCGCCCGTGATGTCGCGCGTCTTGGACGACTCCTGCGGGATGCGCGCGAGCACGTCGCCGACCGCGAGCTGCTGGCCGTTCTTCACGGTGATGATCGCGCCGATCTGGAACGTGTAGTTCACCGGCGTGTCGCTGCCGGCGAGCTTCACTTCCTTGCCCTTGTCGTTCAGCAGCTTCACCGCCGGGCGCAGGCCCTTGGCCGCGGCCCCGGCCTTGCGCTTCGGGTCGATCACGACGAGGCTCGACAGGCCCGTGGTCTCGTCGATCTGCTTGGCGACGGTGACGCCCTCCTCGACGTTCTCGAACCGCACCTCGCCCGCGTACTCCGTGATGATCGGGCGGGTGAGCGGATCCCAGGTGCCGAGCGTCTGGCCGGCCTTGGCCTTCGAGCCGTCGCGCACCGCGAGGGTCGCCCCGTAGGGCACCTTGTGGCGCTCGCGCTCGCGGCCGTTGTCGTCGGCGATGATGATCTCGCCGTTGCGCGAGATCGCGATCTGCTCGTCGCGGGCGTTCGTGACGTAGCGCATGGTGGGCGCGAAGCGCACGACGCCGTTGGACTTCGCTTCCACCGAGCTCGACACCGCGGCCCGGGAGGCCGCGCCGCCGATGTGGAAGGTGCGCATGGTGAGCTGCGTGCCCGGCTCGCCGATCGACTGCGCGGCGATGACGCCGACCGCCTCGCCGACGTTCACGAGCATGCCGCGGCCGAGGTCGCGGCCGTAGCACTTGGCGCAGAGGCCGTAGCGCGTGTCGCAGGTGAGCGGCGTGCGCACCTTCACCTCGTCGATGCCGAGCGTCTCGATGCGCTCGACGGCGGCCTCGTCGAGGAGCGTCCCGGCGGCGATGACCACCTGCTGGGACTCGGGGTGGACGCACGTCGGTCGCGGTGACGCGGCCGAGGATGCGCTCGCGCAGCGCCTCGACCACCTCGCCGCCCTCGACGAGCGCCTTCATGGCCATGCCCTGCGTGGTGCCGCAGTCGTCCTCGATCACCACCAGGTCCTGCGTCACGTCGACGAGGCGGCGGGTCAGGTAGCCGGAGTTGGCGGTCTTGAGCGCCGTGTCCGCCAGGCCCTTGCGCGCGCCGTGCGTCGAGATGAAGTACTGCAGGACGTTCAGCCCCTCGCGGAAGTTCGCCGTGATCGGCGTCTCGATGATCGAGCCGTCCGGCTTCGCCATCAGGCCGCGCATGCCGGCGAGCTGGCGGATCTGCGCCGCGGAGCCGCGCGCGCCGGAGTCGGCCATCATGTAGATGGCGTTGAAGGACTCCTGGGTCGTCTCCTTGCCCTTGCGGTCGACGACCTTCTCGTTGCCGAGCTGCTCCATCATCGCCTTGGCGATCTGGTCGCCGGCGCGGCCCCAGATGTCGACCACCTTGTTGTAGCGCTCGCCCTGGGTGACGAGGCCCGAGGTGTACTGGCGCTCGATCTCCTTAACCTCCTTCTCCGACTCGTCGATGATCGTCGACTTCTGCGTCGGGATGAGCAGGTCGTCGACGCAGATCGACAGGCCCGCGCGCGTGGCGTAGCCGAAGCCCGTGTACATCAGCTTGTCGGCGAAGATCACCGTCTCGCGGATGCCGCAGCGGCGGAAGGCCTCGTTGATGAGCTTCGAGATCTCCTTCTTCTTCAGGGGCTTGTTGATGACCGTGAACGGCAGCCCCGCGGGCAGGATCTCGGAGAGGAGCGCGCGGCCGACGGTGGTCTCGTGGCGGGCGATCACCTCGGTGAACTCGCCCGACTCCTCGCGCTTGGTACTCCTTGATGCGCACCGTGATCTTCGCGTGCAGCTCGACGCCGCCCGACTCGTAGGCGCGGCTCACTTCCGCGACGTTGGTGAAGAGCGAGCCCTCGCCGCGCGCGTTCACGCGCTCGCGCGTGGCGTAGTACAGGCCCAGCACGATGTCCTGCGAGGGCACGATGACCGGCTCGCCGTGCGCGGTGTGGAGCACGTTGTTGGAGGACAGCATGAGCGTCCTCGCCTCCATCTGCGCCTCGAGCGAGATGGGCACGTGGACGGCCATCTGGTCGCCGTCGAAGTCGGCGTTGAAGGCCGCGCACACGAGCGGGTGCAGCTGGATCGCCTTGCCCTCGATCAGCACCGGCTCGAACGCCTGGATGCCGAGGCGGTGCAGCGTCGGCGCGCGGTTGAGCAGCACCGGGTGCTCGCGGATCACGTCCTCGAGGATGTCCCACACCACCGGCTCCTGGCTTTCCACCATGCGCTTGGCGGCCTTGATGGTCGTCGCGAGCCCCATCACCTCCAGCTTGTGGAAGATGAAGGGCTTGAAGAGCTCGAGCGCCATGAGCTTCGGCAGGCCGCACTGGTGCAGCTTCAGCGTCGGGCCCACCACGATCACGGAGCGGCCGGAGTAGTCGACGCGCTTGCCCAGCAGGTTCTGGCGGAAGCGGCCGCTCTTGCCCTTGATCATGTCGGCGAGCGACTTGAGCGCGCGCTTGTTGGCGCCCGTCATCGCCTTGCCGCGGCGGCCGTTGTCGAGCAGCGAGTCGACGGCCTCCTGCAGCATGCGCTTCTCGTTGCGCACGATGATCTCGGGGGCCTTCAGCTCCAGCAGGCGCTTCAGGCGGTTGTTGCGGTTGATCACGCGGCGGTAGAGGTCGTTCAGGTCGGAGGTCGCGAAGCGGCCGCCGTCCAGCGGGCACGAGGGGGCGCAGGTCCGGCGGCAGCACCGGCAGGACCTCCATCACCATCCAGTCGGGCTTGATGCCCGACTTGCTGAAGGCCTCCAGCACCTTCAGGCGCTTGGCGATCTTCTTGATCTTGGTCTCCGAGCCCGTGGCGGCGAGGTCCGTCCGCAGCGTCTCGATCTCGTGGCCGACGTCGAGCGCCCGCAGGAGCGCGCGAATGCCTTCCGCGCCCATCGAGGCGTGGAAGTCGTCGCCGTACTCCTCGACCTTCGCGAGGAAGTCGTCCTCGGACAGGAGCTGGCAGCGGTTGAGCGGGGTCATGCCCGGGTCCGTCACCACGTAGGCCTCGAAGTAGAGGACCCGCTCGATGTCGCGCAGCGTCATGTCGAGCACCATCCCGAGGCGGGAGGGCAGGCTCTTCAGGAACCAGATGTGCGCGACGGGGCTCGCGAGCTCGATGTGGCCCATGCGCTCGCGGCGCACCTTGGTGAGCGTGACCTCGACGCCGCACTTCTCGCAGATGACGCCGCGGTGCTTCAGGCGCTTGTACTTGCCGCAAAGGCACTCGTAGTCCTTCGTCGGGCCGAAGATCTTGGCGCAGAAGAGGCCGTCGCGCTCCGGCTTGAAGGTGCGGTAGTTGATGGTCTCCGGCTTCTTCACCTCGCCGTAGGACCACGAGCGGATCTTGTCGGGCGACGCGAGGCCGATGCGGATCGCGTCGAATTCCTCTTCCTGGGTGACCTGCTTGAACAGATCGAGCAATGCTTTCATCCGGATTCTCCTGGGGCGTTCGCTAGCGTTTGCGGTTGGGGTCTAGTTCGAGGGCCTGCGGCCCGATGGAACCTGTCCCCCTAGTGGCGTTCGAGATCGATGTCGATCGCGAGCGAACGGATTTCCTTCACCAGCACGTTGAACGACTCGGGCATGCCCGCCTCGATCTTGTGCTCGCCCTTCACGATGCTTTCGTAGACCTTGGTCCGTCCCTGCGTGTCGTCGGACTTGACCGTGAGCATCTCCTGCAGGGTGTAGGCCGCGCCGTAGGCTTCCAGCGCCCAGACCTCCATCTCGCCGAAGCGCTGGCCGCCGAACTGCGCCTTGCCGCCCAGCGGCTGCTGGGTGACGAGCGAGTACGGGCCGGTGGAGCGCGCGTGCATCTTGTCGTCGACCAGGTGGTGCAGCTTCAGGATGTGCATGTAGCCCACGGTGACCGAGCGGTCGAACGCATCTCCCGTGCGGCCGTCGAAGAGCGTGATCTGGCCGCTGCGCGGCAGGCCGGCGAGCTCGAGCATGTCCTTGATCTCCGCCTCGGTCGCGCCGTCGAACACCGGGGTCGCGAAGGGCACGCCCGCCGTGAGGTTCCGGGCGAGCTCGAGCACCTCCTCGTCCGTGAAGCTGGCGACGTCCTCCTTCTTGCCCGCGGAGTTGTAGATCTTGTCGAGGTACTTGCGCAGCTTCGCCACGCTTTCGTGCCCGCGCAGCATCTCGCCGATCTTGTGGCCCAGCCCCTTCGCCGCCCACCCGAGGTGGGTCTCGAGGATCTGGCCCACGTTCATCCGCGAGGGAACGCCGAGCGGGTTCAGCACGATGTCGACGGAGGTGCCGTCGGCCATGAACGGCATGTCCTCGACCGGCACGATCTTGGAGATGACGCCCTTGTTGCCGTGCCGGCCGGCCATCTTGTCGCCGGGCTGCAGGCGGCGCTTCACCGCCACGTAGACCTTCACCATCTTCTGCACGCCCGGGGGCAGCTCGTCGCCCTGCGTGAGCTTCTTCTTCTTCTCCTCGAAGGCCCGGTCGAATTCCTTGCGGGTGAGCTCGAGCGACTCGCGCAGCTGCTCGAGCTGGGAGGCCGCTTCCTCGTCGGAGAGGCGGATGTCGAACCACTCGTGGCGCTCGAGCTCGGTCAGGTAGGCCTTGGTGAGCTTGGCGCCCTTGGCGAGCTTCTTGGGCCCCCCCTTGGCGGTCTTCCCGTTGAGCATGCGCTCGAGGCGCGCGAAGAGGTCGTCCTCGACGATGCGCAGCTGGTCGTGCAGGTCCTTGCGGTAGTCCTTGAGCTGGTCGTCGATGATCTGCTGGGCGCGCTTGTCGCGCTGGATGCCCTCGCGGGTGAAGACCTGGACGTCGATCACGCAGCCGGAGATGCCCGAGGGCACCCTGAGGCTCGTGTCCTTCACGTCGGAGGCCTTCTCGCCGAAGATCGCGCGCAGGAGCTTCTCCTCCGGCGTGAGCTGGGTCTCGCCCTTCGGCGTCACCTTGCCCACGAGGACGTCGCCCGCCTCGACCTCGGCGCCGATGTAGACGATGCCCGACTCGTCCAGGCGGGCGAGCATGCGCTCCGACAGGTTCGAGATGTCGCGGGTGATCTCCTCGGGGCCGAGCTTCGTGTCGCGCGCGACGACCACCAGCTCCTCGATGTGGATCGAGGTGTAGCGGTCCTCGGCGACCACGCGCTCGGAGATGAGGATGGAGTCCTCGAAGTTGTAGCCGTTCCACGGCATGAACGCGACCAGCAGGTTCTGCCCGAGGGCGAGCTCGCCCATGTCGGTCGAGGCGCCGTCGGCGATCACGTCGCCGGAGGCGATCTGGTCGCCCACCTTCACGAGCGGGCGCTGGTTGATGTTCGTGTTCTGGTTGGAGCGGGTGTACTTCGTGAGGTTGTAGATGTCCACGCCCGCCTTGCCGGCGCTCGTCTCGCTGTCGTTCACGCGGACGACGATGCGGCCGGCGTCGACGTAGTCGATGCGTCCGCCGCGGCGCGCCTGGACGGCGGTGCCGGAGTCGATCGCGACCGTGCGCTCGATGCCGGTGCCGACGAGCGGCTTCTCGGCGCGCAGGCAGGGCACCGCCTGGCGCTGCATGTTCGAGCCCATGAGGGCGCGGTTGGCGTCGTCGTGCTCGAGGAACGGGATGAGGGAGGCGGCCACCGACACGATCTGGGAGGGCGCGACGTCGATGTACTCGATCTTGTCCGGCCCGGAGAGCGTGAACTCGTTGCGGTGGCGGCAGGAAACCAGCTCGTCGACGAAGTGGCCGCCCTTGTCGAGCTCGGCGTTCGCCTGCGCGATCACGTACTTGCCTTCCTCGATCGCGGACAGGAACTCGATGTCCTTCGTGACCTTCGCATCCTTCACGCGGCGGTAGGGCGTCTCGATGAAGCCGTACTCGTTGGTGCGGGCGTAGAGGGCGAGCGAGTTGATGAGGCCGATGTTCGGGCCTTCCGGCGTCTCGATCGGGCACACGCGGCCGTAGTGGGTCGGGTGCACGTCGCGCACCTCGAAGCCGGCGCGCTCGCGCGTGAGGCCGCCCGGCCCCAGCGCCGAGATGCGGCGCTTGTGCGTGATCTCGGACAGCGGGTTCGTCTGGTCCATGAACTGCGAGAGCTGGCTGGAGCCGAAGAACTCCTTGATCGCGGCGGAGACGGGCTTCGCGTTGATCAGGTCGTGCGGCATCAGGTTCTCGCTCTCGGCCTGCGAGAGGCGCTCGCGCACGGCGCGCTCGACGCGCACGAGGCCGGAGCGGAACTGGTTCTCGGCCAGCTCGCCGACGGAGCGCACGCGCCGGTTGCCGAGGTGGTCGATGTCGTCGATCTCGCCGCGGCCGTTGCGCAGCTCCACCAGGATGCGGATGACCGCGACGATGTCGTCGGTGGAGAGCGTCATCGGGCCGGTGAGCTCGTCCCGGCCGACGCGGCGGTTGAACTTCATCCGGCCGACGTCGGAGAGGTCGTAGCGGTCCTCGCTGAAGAAGAGCCCGTTGAAGAGCGTCTTCACGGCCTCCTCGGTCGGCGGCTCGCCGGGGCGCATCATGCGGTAGATGGCGACCTGGGCGTTCAGGTGGTCGACCGTCTCGTCGATGCGCAGCGTCTGGGAGATGTACGGGCCCTGGTCGAGGTCGTTGGTGTAGAGGGTCTGCACCTCCTCGACGCCGGCCTCCTCGATCTTCTTGAGGAGGACCTCGGTGATCTCCTCGTTGGCGTTGGCGACGATCTCGCCGGTCTCCTTGTTGACCAGCCCCGTCGCGAGGGTCCGGCCGAGCAGGAAGTCGGGCTCGACGGTGAGCTTCTTCATCCCCGCCGCTTCCATCTCGCGGATGTGCTTCACGGTGATGCGCTTGTCCTTCTGGACGATGACCTTGCCGGCCTTCGTGACGATGTCGAAGCGGGCGATCTCGCCCTTCATGCGCTCGGGGACGACCTCGAACTCGATGCCCTTCTTGCCGAGGTGGAACTTGTCGAAGGCGAAGAACTCGGCGAGGATCCGCTCCGGCTTGTAGCCCAGCGCCTTGAGGAGGATCGTGACCGGCATCTTGCGGCGGCGGTCGACGCGGAAGTACAGGTAGTCCTTGGGATCGAACTCGAAGTCGAGCCACGAGCCGCGGTAGGGGATCACGCGGGCCGAGAAGAGGAGCTTGCCGGAGGAGTGGGTCTTGCCGCGGTCGTGCTCGAAGAACACGCCGGGCGAGCGGTGCAGCTGGCTCACGATCACGCGCTCCGTGCCGTTCACGACGAAGGAGCCGTTGCGGGTCATGAGCGGGATCTCGCCCATGTAGACCTCCTGCTCCTTCACTTCCTTGACCGTGGGCTTGGTGGCCTCGCGGTCCATGATCGTGAGGCGCACCTTCGCGCGCAGGGGGCTCGCGAAGGTGAGTCCGCGCTGCTGGCACTCGACGACGTCGAACGGCGGCTCGCCGAGCGCGTAGCTCACGAACTCCAGGCGGGCGTTGCCCGAGTGGCTGGAGATCGGGAAGACGGACGTGAAGGCCGACTGCAGGCCCGAGTCGCGGCGCTCGGCCGGCGGTACCTCGGCCTGGAGGAACTCGGCGTAGGAGTCGAGCTGCGTGGCGAGGAGAAACGGCACGTCCAGGACGGCCGCCCGCTTGGCGAAACTCTTGCGGATGCGCTTCTTCTCGGTGAATGAATAGGTCGTGGTCATGATGGCTCCGTGAATCCCGCGGGCGCGTGCGCGCCCGTGCACCCGACTGGTGCGTCTCATGGCCTGGTGGCTGGCCCCTACCAGCCGCTGGCGGACAGCCGCATGGGATGCGGCCCGACCAAACCTCACCTCCTGCAGTCGCTTCAGAAGGCAAATCGAAGCCCGTCAGGGCTTTGATTTGGCTTCTGGAACGGCGTTGGAGCGGACACCGCCGAGGCCGGTGCCGCTCTACGCCGGCAGACACAAGCGACGCCGGCGCTTACTTGACTTCGACCTTGGCGCCGGCTTCTTCCAGCTTCTTCTTGACGGCCTCGGCGTCGGCCTTGTTCACGCCTTCCTTCACGGGCTTCGGCGCGCCGTCGACGAGGTCCTTGGCTTCCTTCAGGCCCAGGCCCGTCACTTCGCGCACGGCCTTGATGGTGTTCACCTTGTTCTCGCCGGCGGCGGCGAGGATGACGGTGAATTCCGTCTGCTCTTCGGCGGCGGCGGCGGCGCCACCCGCGGCGGGCGCGGCAACGGCGACGGTGGCCGCGGCGGCGGACACGCCGAACTTCTCTTCCATGTCCTTGATGAGCTGCGAGAGCTCGAGGACGGTCATGCTGGAGATTGCTTCGAGGATTTCCTGCTTGGCGATAGCCATGGTTCGTTGCTCCTGGTCTTGATTCGGTGGTCTATGGATTGGGGGTCGCGGCGATCAGGCTGCCAGCTTCTCTTTCTGGTCGCGTACCGCGGCGAGGGTCCGGACGAACTTGCTCGGGACCTCGTTCAGCGTCTGGACGAACTTGGTGACCGGCGCCTGCATCGTGCCCATGAGCTTGGCGAGGAGTTCCTCGCGGCCCGGGAGCATGGCGAGGCTGCCGACCTCCTTTGCGCTCATCAGCACGTTGGGCATCGCTCCGCCCTTGATGACGAGCTTGTCGTTGTCCTTCGCGTACGCGTGGAGCACCCTGGCGGCCGCCACGGGGTCGACGGAAATGCCGTACGCGAGCGGGCCGACCATCTGGTCGGCGAGCTTCTCGAACGGCGTTCCCTGGACCGCGCGACGCGCGAGGGTGTTCTTCAGCACGCGAAGGTAGACGCCGGAAGCGCGCGCCTTCGCGCGAAGCTGCGTGATCTTCTCGACCGGCAGGCCGCGATACTCGGCAAGCACGACGGCTTGCGCATCGGCCAGCCGGGCGGAGATCTCCGCCACGACTTCCTTCTTACTATCTAGATTCAGACTCAAGGTCTTTCTCCTTCAGCTAATCGGTGCGTCGCCCTCGCGGGCCCTTGGGAATGCCCGTTCAGCGCCGCACCACCCATAGCGACCTTTCGTCAGGAGACCGGTTGCGCCCGGCTTCGGGCGCGAGAATCCTGTCTTGGGTTCGCTATCTGCGTAGGCTTCGGGGTCGAACCCCCTCGATTGAGCCCCTTTGGGTATCGCCCCAGCGAACTGGGAACCCCCGGAGGGCGCCTACGGTCTTGGATAACCCGCCGCCGGCCCCGAAGGGCCGGCGGCGGCCCAAAGCTATTGCGCCGAGCCGGCGGAAGCGCCGGCCAGCGTCGAATGATCCACGCGGATGCCGACTCCCATCGTGCTGGAGACCGACACCTTCTTGAGGTACACGCCCTTGGTGGAGGAGGGCTTCGACTTGTTGATCGCGCCGATGAGCGCCTCGAAGTTCTCGGTGAGCGCCTCGAGCGGGAACGAGGCCCGGCCGATGGTGCACTGCACGATCCCCGCCTTGTCGGCGCGGTACTGGACCTGGCCGGCCTTGGCGTTCTTCACCGCCTCGGTCACGTTGGGGGTCACGGTGCCGACCTTCGGGTTGGGCATCAGGCCGCGGGGGCCGAGCACCTGGCCGAGGGGGCCGACCACCTTCATCGCGTCCGGCGTGGCGATCACCACGTCGAACTCCATGAAGCCGCCCTTGATTCTTCTCGGCGAGGTCGTCGAAGCCGACCACGTCCGCGCCGGCGGCCTTCGCGGCCTCGGCGTTCGCGCCCTGCGCGAACACGGCCACGCGGACCGTCTTGCCGGTCCCGCGGGGCAGCACGACGCTGCCGCGAACCACCTGGTCGGACTTCTTGGAATCGATGCCGAGGTTCACCGCGACGTCGATGGATTCGTCGAACTTGGCCGTCGCCGTCTTCTTGGCGAGGTCGAGCGCCTCGCCGAGGGCGTAGGTCTTGGTGCGGTCCACCTGGGCCGCAAGGGTCTTCGCGCGCTTGGAGATGGCCATGGTCAGACTCCTTCCACTTCCACGCCCATGCTGCGGGCGCTTCCGGCGATCGTGCGCACCGCGGCATCGAGGTCGGCGGCGGTGAGGTCGGGCATCTTGGTCTTCGCGATCTCCTCGGCCTGGGCGCGCGTGAGCTTGCCGACCTTGTCGGAGTGCGGCTTGCTGCTGCCCTTCTCGAGCTTGAGCGCCTTCTTGATCAGGACGGGCGCCGGGGGCGTCTTGATGATGAACGTGAAGCTCTTGTCCGCGAACGCCGTGATGACGACGGGGAGCATGAGGCCCGGCTCGATCTTCTGCGTCTGCGCGTTGAAGGCCTTGCAGAACTCCATGATGTTGAGGCCGCGCTGGCCGAGCGCGGGCCCGATGGGCGGCGAGGGATTCGCCTTGCCCGCGGGCACTTGCAGCTTGATGAAGCCGACGATCTTCTTTGCCACGATGGCACTCCTCGGGTTCCAGCGGACGCCTCACACGCGCGCCCTCCCCGTCCAGTTCGGCCGGGGAACGCGCCCGGCCACCGCGCGCCGCCCCAACCGGGACGGCGGACAAAATCCTCAGGCCTTCTCGACCTGCCCGAAATCCAGTTCCACCGGCGTGGCCCGCCCGAAGATCAGCACGGACACCCGGATCTTGCTCTTCTCGTAGTTCACTTCCTCGACGTTGCCGTTGAAGTCCGTGAAGGGCCCCTCGGTCACGCGCACCGACTCGCCCACCTCGAAGAGCACCTTCGGCTTGGGCTTCTCGACGCCTTCCTGCACCTGGTGCAGGATGTTCGCCACCTCCTTGTCGGAGATCGGCGTGGGCTTCATCGCGGTGCCGCCGATGAACCCCGTCACCTTCGGCGTGCTCTTCACCAGGTGCCACGTGTCGTCCGTCATCTCCATCTGGACGAGGATGTAGCCGGGGAAGAACCGGCGCTCGCTCAGCGCCTTCTGCCCGCTCTTCATCTCCACCACTTCCTCGGTGGGCACGAGAACCTCGCCGAACTTGTCCGCCATGCCGGAGCGCTTGATCCGGTCGATCAGCGCCGCCTGGATGCTCTTCTCCTGGCCGGAGTAGGCGTGAACCACGTACCAGCGCATCGCTCATGTCAGCCCCCCTGCCCGAGCAGCCGCTGGGTGACCCAGAGGAGCCCCGCGTCGATCATCCACAGCATCATGGCCATCACGAACACGAACGCGAAGACGATGCCCGTCGTCTGGAGCGTCTCCTTGCGCGACGGCCACACGACCCGCTTCGCCTCGTCCCAGGATTCCCGGGAGAAGACGACGAAATCGCGGCCCGCCTGCGTGAACCACATCACGCCCGCGGCGAGCGCGAACCCGCCCGCCAGCACGCCAAGGCGGGCGATCGTGGGCTGGCCCGCGATGGCGTAGAAGCCCCACAGCCCCGCCACCGCGATCACCGCCGCTACCGCAATCTTTATCTTTTCTGCCATGTCCTCTGCCACCGGGTGGCAGGCCAGGAGGGTCTCGAACCCCCAACCTGCGGTTTTGGAGACCGCCGCTCTGCCAATTGAGCTACTGGCCTAACCTTCGAACTCGATTACTCCAGGATCTTGGAGACGACGCCGGCGCCGACGGTGCGGCCGCCCTCGCGGATCGCGAACCGAAGCCCGTCCTCCATCGCGATCGGCGCGATCAGCGTCACCGTCATCTTGATGTTGTCGCCAGGCATCACCATCTCGGTGCCCGTCGGCAGCTCCAGCGAACCCGTCACGTCCGTCGTGCGGAAGTAGAACTGCGGACGGTAGCCGTTGAAGAACGGCGTGTGACGCCCGCCCTCCTCCTTCGACAGCACGTACACCTCGCACTCGAACTTCGTGTGCGGCGTGATGGAACCGGGCTTGGCCAGCACCTGGCCGCGCTCCACCTCCTCGCGCTTCGTGCCCCGCAGCAGCACCCCCACGTTGTCCCCCGCCTGCCCCTGGTCCAGCAGCTTCCTGAACATCTCCACCCCCGTGCACACCGTCTTCAGCGTCGCACGCAGGCCCACGATCTCGATTTCCTCGCCCAACCTTCACCACCCCGCGCTCCACCCGGCCCGTCACCACCGTGCCACGACCCGAAATGGAGAACACGTCCTCCACCGGCATCAGGAACGGCCCGTCAATGGCCCGCTCCGGCTGCGGAATGTAGCTGTCGAGCGCATCGGCCAGCTTCATGATCGACTGCTCGCCCAGCTCCCCCGTGTCCCCCTCCAGCGCCTTCAGCGCCGAACCGATCACGATCGGGGTCTTGTCCCCGGGAAACTTGTACTTCGACAAAAGCTCGCGAACCTCCATCTCGACAAGCTCCAGCAGCTCCTTGTCGTCGACCATGTCCGCCTTGTTCATGTACACGATGATGTACGGCACCCCCACCTGGCGCGCCAGCAGGATGTGCTCGCGCGTCTGCGGCATCGGGCCGTCGGCCGCCGACACCACCAGGATCGCCCCATCCATCTGCGCCGCGCCCGTGATCATGTTCTTCACGTAGTCGGCGTGGCCCGGGCAGTCCACGTGCGCGTAGTGACGCTTCGACGTCTCGTACTCCACGTGCGCCGTGTTGATCGTGATCCCGCGCGCCTTCTCCTCCGGCGCCGCGTCGATCTGGTCGTAGGCCTTCGCCTCGCCCCCGAACTTCTTCGACAGAACCAGCGTCATCGCCGCCGTCAGCGTCGTCTTCCCGTGGTCAACGTGACCGATCGTCCCCACGTTCACGTGCGGCTTCGTCCGCTCAAACTTGCCCTTAGCCATGGTCGTCTCTTTCTGTACAGAACCTTGGATGAGAATTTCCAGCTTGTTCGCTGGCCGTTCCTGGTGGTGCGCGATGCCTGGTGCCCATGATGCGGATTGAACGCATGACCTCTCCCTTACCAAGGGAGTGCTCTACCACTGAGCTACATGGGCTCGATGCTGCATCCCGGCCGTTTCCGGCGCGGGCATTCGTGGAGCGGGTGAAGGGAATCGAACCCTCGTCGTAAGCTTGGAAGGCTTCTGCTCTACCATTGAGCTACACCCGCGTCCGCCTCACGACCCTTCGACCGTGCGCCCTCCCCTGCGGAAGCGCGCGAAATCAAGCTGGTGGAGGAGGTTGGATTCGAACCAACGTAGGCGCAAGGCCAACAGATTTACAGTCTGCCCCCTTTAACCACTCGGGCACCCCTCCGGGAAACTCTCAATTATCCAGTTTTCCCCGAGTAAGGTCAATCAAAACAAGGTTTTCCGCAGCAGTCTTTCGCGAGGCGGGGTTCAGGGTGCCGGCACCCCGAATCGAACGGGGGACCTACCGCTTACAAGGCGGTTGCTCTACCAGCTGAGCTATGCCGGCACAGCGAGCGCTCACTTAACAAGCTTCAGCTTGGCCTTTCCCGCGGCCGGCGGCTTCGGCGGCTCGGAATCGGCGGCGGCCGGCGCGGGCGCCGGCGAGGCGGCCGGCGCCTCCACCGTGAAGAAGGCGCCCTGGCCGTTCTCGCGGGCGAAGATGCCCTGCACCCGGTCGACCGGCACCGTCACCTCCCGGGAAACGCCGTTGAACCGGGCCGAGAACTGCACCAGCTCGTTGTTGATCGTGAGGTTGCGCGTCGCGTTGAGGCTCACGTTCAGCACGATCTCGCCGTTCTTCACGTACTCGGCCGGCACCCGCGTCCGCTCGTCCACCCGCACGCTGAGGTACGGCGTGAAGCCGCAGTCCGAGCACCATTCGTAGATGGCGCGGATGAAATACGGCTTGGTGGAGACCTCGGGCATGGCGGGGCCGTTCAGCGGCGCATGGCCTTCTCGGAAGCGGTCATCGAGTCGATGAACGCCTGGCGGGTGAACAGGCGCTCCGCGTACTTCAGGAGCGGCGCCGACTGCTTGTTCAGCTGGATCTGGTAGTGGTCGAGCCGCCACAGAAGCGGCGCGATCGCCACGTCGAGCATGGAGAACTCCTCGCCCAGCATGAACTTCTGCTTCACGAAGATCGGGGCGATCTGGATGAGGTTCTCCCGGATGTAGAGGCGCGCCTTGTCGTGCCCCTTCGAGGGGCCGGACTCCAGCGCCTTCACGTGCGTGAAGAGCTCCTGCTCGAAGCGGAAGAGGAACAGGCGCGCGCGCGCGCGCATCACCGGGTCCGCGGGCATCAGCTGCGGGTGGGGGAAGCGCTCGTCGATGTACTCGTTGATGATGTTCGACTCGTACAGGACGAGGTCGCGCTCCACGAGGACGGGCGTCGTGTTGTAGGGGTTCATCACGGCGAGGTCCTCGGGCTTGTTCATGAGGTCCACGTCGATGATCTCGAAATCCATTCCCTTCTCGTACAGCACGATCCGGCAGCGGTGGCTGAACGGATCGGTGATCCCCGAATAGAGCGTCATCATGCTTTGTTCACCTCTTTTGGATGTTTCCCGCCTCCGGGGCACGCCACGCGCCTCGCCCCATGAAGCGACAAGCCCGATGCTTCCCCGTCGGGGCGCATCGGGCGAATTTCCCTCCGCCGCTCGCCTGCTAGCGGACGTCCTTCCAGTACTCCTTCTTGAGCAGCACCGTGATCACGAAGAACACGGCCAGGAAGAACATGACCACGATGCCGATCTGGACGCGCTTCGCCCGGGCCGGCTCCCCCATGTACACGAGGTAGTTCACCAGGTCCCCGACGTACTTGTCGTACTCGGCGGCCGGCAGCTTCCCGGGCTCGCCCAGGACGAGCTTCGCCGCGCCCTTGTCCGCGTGCTGCAGGACCTGGCTGCCCTGGTATTCCCACAGCACGTGCGGCATGCCCACGTTCGGGAACACGGTGTTGTTCCAGCCGGACTTCGCGGCGGGATCGCGGTAGAAGCCGCGAAGGTAGGTGTAGAGCCAGTCCGCGCCGCGCGACCGGGAGACGAGCGAGAGGTCCGGCGGCATCACCCCGAACCACGCCTTGCCCTCCTTCGGGTCCAGGGTCGCCGTCATGGGGTCGCCGACCTTGTCGGAGGCGAACATCAGGTTGTCGCGGATCTGCCCCTCGTTCAGGCCGAGGTCGGCGAGCTTCGAGTAGCGCATCGCCGAGGCCGAGTGGCAGTTGAGGCAGTGGTTCACGAAGATCTGCGCGCCGCGCTGCAGCGAAAGCTTGTCGTGGAGGTTCACGGGCGCATGGTCGAGCGCGACCGAGCCGCTCGAGGCGAACGCGAGGCCGGGGGCCAGGAGGAGGATGGCAAGGAGCTTTTTCATCGTCAGGTCAGCCTCTGCGGCACCGGTTTTTCCTGGTCCCTGGCGGTGTACCAGGGCATCAGCAGGAAGAAAGCGAAGTAGACGCCCGTGAGCACCCGCGCCGCCCAGGTGGCGATGTAGTCGCCGCCGACCACCGGCAGGCCCTTCGGGAACTCGCCCCACACGTTGGTGGGCTCGACGCCGAGGTAGCCGAGGATGAGGAAGCTCACGATGAAGGCCGTGAAGAAGGCCCTGTAGATCGGCCCGCGGTAGCGGATCGACTTGACCCGGCCGCGATCCAGCCAGGGAAGGATGAAGAAGATCATGACGGCGCCGCCCATGACGGCCACGCCCCAGACCTGCATGTTGAAGAAGGACGGGACGGCCCGCAGCATCGCGTAGAAGGGCGTGAAGTACCAGACCGGGGCGATGTGCGCGGGCGTGGTGAGCGGATCGGCCGGCACGAAGTTGTTGTACTCGAGGAAGTAGCCCCCGACCTCCGGCGAGAAGAACACGATCGCGCAGAAGACGATGAGGAACACCGCGACGCCCACGAAATCCTTGACGGTGTAGTAGGGATGGAAGGGGATCCCGTCCACGGGCGTGCCCGTCTTCGGGTCGAGGTTCTCGTAGATCTCGATGCCGTCCGGGTTGTTCGACCCCGTCTCGTGGAGCGCCATGAGGTGCGCCGCGACCAGCCCCAGGAGCGCCATGGGGATCGCGACCACGTGCAGCGCGAAGAACCGGTTGAGGGTCGCGTCCGACACGTTGTAGTCGCCCCGGATCCAGACCGAAAGGTCCTCGCCGATGACCGGGATCGTGGCGAAGAGGTTGATGATCACCTGCGCGCCCCAGAAGGACATCTGGCCCCAGGGCAGCAGGTAGCCGAAGAAGGCCTCGGCCATGAGGCACAGGTAGATGACGACGCCGAAGATCCAGGTCAGCTCGCGCGGCTTGCGGTACGAGCCGTACATCAGGCCCCGCGCCATGTGCAGGTAGACCACGATGAAGAACATCGAGGCGCCCGTGGAGTGGATGTAGCGGATGATCCAGCCGCCCGGGACGTCGCGCATGATGTACTCGACCGACGCGAAGGCGTGCTCCGCGCTGGGCTTGTAGTTCATCGTGAGGAAGATGCCGGAGACGATCTGGATCACGAGCGCCAGCAGCGCCAGCGACCCGAAGAAGTACCAGACGTTGAAGTTCTTCGGCGCGTAGTACTCGGTGAGCTGGCTCTTCCAGAGCACCATCAGGGGGAAGCGCTGGTCGAACCAGGTGAGGACGCCGTTGAGCGGGCCGGCGCCGGTGACGGGGGGCTTGTTCGTGGCAGCCATGGCTTTAGGCCTTCTGGTCCTCGCCCACGACGATCCTGGCATCGCTCAGGTATCGGTGGGGCGGGATTTCGAGGTTGGTCGGGGCCGGCGAGCCCTTGAAGACGCGGGCGGCGAGGTCGAAGCGGGAGTTGTGGCACGGGCAGTAGTAGCCGCCCGGCCAGTCGGTCCCCATGTCGGAGGCGGCGCCGACCTCCTTCTTGAGCGAGGGCGAGCAGCCCAGGTGCGTGCACACGCCGACCGCCACGAAGACCTCGGGCTTGATCGAGCGGGCGGGGCCCTTCACGTAGTCCGGCTGCTTGGCCGAGGCCGACGCCGGGTCGGCCAGGATGGCGTCGTGCTTGTCCAGCTCCGCCAGCATCTCCGGCGTGCGCCGCAGGATCCAGACCGGCTTGCCGCGCCATTCGACGGTGATCTGCTGGCCGGCCTCGACTTTGGAAACGTCGACCTCGACGGGCGCGCCGGCGGCGAGCGCGCGGGCGCTCGGGAACCAGCTTCCGAGGAAGGGGACGGCGACACCGCCGGCGGCGACGGCGCCGGCCGCGGAGGTGGCAACGATGAGGAAGCGCCGCTTCTTCTCGTCGACTTGGTCTAGGACGATGGCAGTCATTGCGGGAGGGGGGATCTAGGCGGAGTGGGAGGAGTGTCGCCCGCTATTTTAGCCGATTCCCCGCAGGGACTTACAGTCCCATGGACCGACCGCGAGGGTTGACGCCCCCTCGCCCCCCCCGTAGATTCGATGCGAAAGCCGATATGCGGCAGCACAGGGAGACATGATGAGTTTCGCCTCTGAATTCAAGCAGTTCGCGCTGAAGGGCAACGTGGTCGACCTGGCTGTCGGGGTCATCATCGGGGCGGCCTTCGGAAAAATCGTCGACTCGGCCGTGAACGACCTCGTGATGCCCGTCGTCGGCCGGGCGCTGGGCACCGTCGACTTCTCCAACCTCTTCGTCGCGCTCCGGGACGTCCCCGCGGGCATCCCCCAGACGCTCGAGGCGGTCCGGAAGGCGGGCATCCCGGTGCTGGCCTGGGGGAACTTCATCACCGTCGCGCTCAACTTCGCGATCCTCGCCTTCATCATTTTCCTCATGGTGAAGCAGATCAACCGCCTGAAGAGCGAGGCGCCGCCGCCCCCGCCCGCCGCCCCGCCCGAGGACGTCCAGCTCCTTCGCGAGATTCGCGACAGCCTGAGGAAGTAGGGCTTGCTGCGGCGCCTCTGGCTGGTCTTCGCCCAGGTCGTCACCGCCACGCTGGGCGGCGATCTTCGTCGTGAGCCTGGTGAAGCCCGAGTGGCTTCCCTGGCGGACGAACACGGTGGTCGAGATCCGCGAATCGGCCGCGGCCCCGGCGGCGCTCCCGGCCTCCCCGGGCCGGCCGGCCTCCTTCAGCGACGCGGCCCGCAAGGCCGTCGCCTCGGTCGTGAACATCTCGGCCACCAAGGAAGTCCGGCGGCGCAATCCCGTGCTCGACGACCCGGTCCTGCGCCGCTTCTTCGGCGAGCGCTTCAACGTCCCGGAGACGCAGCTCTCCCTCGGCTCCGGCGTCATCGTGAGCCGCGAGGGCTTCGTCCTCACCAATTCCCACGTCGTCGACGGCGTGACCGAGATCCAGGTGACCCTCAACGACGGCCGCACGGTCCCCGGGAAGATCGTGGGATCGGACCCGGAGACGGACCTCGCCGTCGTGCGCATCGCGGCCACCGGGCTCACGCCGATCACCTTCGGGCAGTCCGACCAGGTGCGCGTCGGCGACATCGTGCTCGCGATCGGCGACCCGTTCAGCGTCGGCCAGACCGTCACCATGGGCATCGTGAGCGCCGTCGGGCGGGAGATCGGGGCGGCGAACCCCTTCGGGAGCTTCATCCAGACGGACGCCGCCATCAACCCCGGCAACTCGGGAGGCGCCCTGGTCGACGTGAACGGCAACCTCGTGGGCATCAACACGCTGATCTACTCGCGCTCCGGCGGCTACCAGGGCATCGGATTCGCCATTCCCGTGGGCCTCGCGAGGAAGGTCATGGAGCAGATCATCGAGACCGGCTCGGTGACGCGCGGGTGGTTCGGCGTGGAAGTCGCCAACATCACCCCCGAGCTGGCCGAATCGCTCGGGCTCGCCGGCACCCGGGGCGCCATCGTCGGCGGCATCGAGCGCGGCAGCCCCGCCGACCGGGCCGGCATCCGCCTGGGAGACGTGATCGTCCGCGTCGGCGAGCGCGCCGGTGACGGACCTCACCTCGACGCTCAACGCGATCGCCGACATTCCGCCCGGCAAGACGGTGCAGGTGAAGGTCCAGCGCAGGAACCAGGAGGTGAACCTGGCGGTCACCGTGGGCAAGCGCAAGCCCCGGGCGGCCGAGGACGAGTAGCGCGCTAGGAGCCGGCGCCGGCGTCCGCCTGCGGGCTTGGGCTTCTCGACGAAGCGCGCGACGAAGATGCCCACCTCGTAGAGCAGGCAGAGCGGGATCGCGAGCATGAGCTGCGAGACCACGTCCGGGGGCGTGACGACCGCGGCCACGATGAACGCGCCCACGATCACGAACGAGCGGATCTCGCGCAGCTTCTCCACCGAGACCATGCCCGTCATCACGAGGACCACGACGATCACCGGCACCTCGAACGTCACCCCGAAGGCGATGAACATCCCGAGGACGAAGTTGAAGTAGGCCTCGATGTCCGGGGCCACCGTGATCGACTTCGGCGCGAACTGCGCGATGAAGGCGAAGACGGTCTTGAAGACGAAGAAGTAGCAGAACGCCATGCCCGAGGAAGAAGAGGACCGTGCTGGACACCACGAGCGGCAGCACCAGCTTCTTCTCGTGCGCGTACAGGCCGGGCGCCACGAAGGCCCAGGCCTGGTAGAGGAGGTAGGGCAGCGCGATCGAGGAAGGCCACCATCATCGCGATCTTCATCGGGATGAAGAACGGCGTGATGACCCCGGTGGCGATCATCTTCGAGCCCTCCGGGAGCGTGCGCATCATGGGCCACGCGAGGAGGTCGTAGAGCTCGGAGGCGTAGAAGAACGTCGGGATGAAGACGAGGCCGACCGCGACCAGCGAGCGCACCAGCCGGTCGCGCAGCTCGAAGAGGTGCGAGAGGAAGGTCTCCTGCGCGGTCTCGCTCATGGCGGGCCGGGCTTCGCGGGCTGCGCCGGCTCGTCGATGCCGAGCTCGAGCTGCGGGGAGGGTGCGGCTGGCGCGACAGCGGGCTCGCGCGGGCGACGCGGCTCCGCGGCGCGCCGGCGACGACGCTTCGCCGCGCAGCTGCCGGTCGATGTCCGTCTCGACCTCGCGGATGTCGCGCGTCGCGTCCGTCACCTTCGTCTCGATGTCGCGCTGGAACTCGCGCGCGGCCCCCTCGAACTCGCGTCTTCACCTTGGAGAGCTCGGAGAGCTCCATCTCGCGGTTGATGTCCGACTTCACCTGCGAAACGTAGCGCTGCAGGCGGCCGAAGAGGATCCCCGCCGTACGGGCGACCTTGGGAAGGCGCTCCGGGCCGATGACGACGAGCGCCACCACCCCGATCACCAGCAACTCGGAGAATGCGATATCGAACATGTCGGCGCCCGGCGCGACGCGAGCGTCGCCCGCGCGGTCAGCTCTTCTGCTTGTCCTTGACCTCGCCCTCGAGCGTGGTGCCCGTGGCGGCAATCTCTCCGGCGGGCTTCTTGTCGTCCTCGCCCTTCATGCCTTCCTTGAAGCCCTTGACGGCGCCACCCAGGTCGGCGCCGATGTTGCGCAGCTTCTTCGTCCCGAAGACGAGCAGCACGATGACGAGGACGATCAACCAGTGCCAGATGCTGAATGAACCCATGAAACGCTCCTTGCGGCGCCGCTATTCCGCCGCAATCATGCGGGGAAGGCGATCGGGGCCGCCGATGATGTGAACATGCAAATGATACACGTCCTGCCGCCCCACCCTGCCGGTGTTCACGATCAGGCGGAAGCCGTCGGGCGCCCCCTGTTCGCGGGCCAGGCGCCCGGCCAGGGCCATGATCCGGCCGAGCACGGGGGCGTGCTCGGGCCCGCACTCGGCGAGCGAGGCCACGTGCGCCTTCGGGATCATGAGGAGATGCACGGGCGCGACCGGCTGGATGTCGTGGAAGGCGAGGATCTCGTCGTCCTCGTAGACCTTCTTCGACGGGATCTCCCCCGCCGCGATCTTGCAGAAGATGCAGTCGTCCTTCTTCATCACGGTTCCTTTCTCGACGCCTTTTCCTCGATCCCCGAGCGGCCCTCGCGCCGCTCCAGCTCGGCCAGCACCTCCGACACGGCGATGCCCTGCCGCCCGAGCAGGACCAGGCAATGGAACCACAGGTCGGCCGTCTCGTGGACCACGCCCGCGCGCTCTCCCGACTTGGCGGCGATCACCGTCTCCGTGGCCTCCTCGCCGATCTTCTTCAGGATGGCGTCCAGCCCCTTGGCGTTGAGCTTCGCCACGTAGGACGACGCCGGATCCGCGCCCTGCCGGGCCGCGATCGACGCCTCGAGCCGCTCCAGGATCGATTTCTCAGCCGCCATCGCGGAATCCTCCCGGGTCGGAGAGCACGGGGTCGGTCGACGCGCCAGCGGGGCGTCCCGCCCTGCGCGTCCAGCAGGTTGAAGAAGCAGCGCCGCCGCCCGGTGTGGCAGGCGATGCCGCCCGCCTGCTCGACGCGCAGGAGCGATGGCGTCCGCGTCGCAGTCGAGGCGGATCTCGACCACTTTCTGCAGGTGGCCCGACGTCTCGCCCTTGCGCCAGAGCTGGGCGCGCGAGCGCGACCAGTACACCGCCTCGCCCGTGGCGACGGTCCTCGCGAGGGACTCGCGGTTCATCCAGGCGAGCATCAGCACCTCGCCCGTGGCGGCGTCCTGCGCCACCGCGGGCACGAGGCCGTCGGCGTTCCAGGCGATGGCGTCGAGGTAGTCCATGCCGCGCGCCTAGAGCCGCATCTCGATGCCGCGGCCGGCCAGGAACCGCTTGGCCTCGCCCACCGAGAACTCCCCGTAGTGGAAGATCGAGGCGGCGAGCACCGCGTCCGCGCCCCCGATCTCCACGCCCTGCGCGAGATGCTCGAGGGTGCCGACGCCGCCGCTCGCGATGACCGGCACCGGGACCGCGCGGGTCACGGCGCGGGTGAGCTCGAGGTCGAATCCCGACCGGGTGCCGTCGCGGTCCATGCTGGTGAGGAGGATCTCCCCCGCGCCGGCCTCGGCCATCCGCACGGCCCACGCGACGGCATCCAGGCCGGTGGCCTTGCGCCCGCCGTGCGTGTACACCTCCCACTTGCCCGGCCCGGCGGCCTTCGCGTCCACCGCGACGACGATGGCCTGCGAGCCGAACCGCCGCGCCGCCTCCGCGACGAGCGCCGGGATTGTCGACGGCGGCGGTGTTGATGCTCACCTTGTCGGCGCCCGCGTTGAGGAGCTTCCTCACGTCCTCCACCTTCCGGACGCCGCCGCCCACGGTCAGCGGGATGAACACCTGCTCGGCCACCCGCTCGATCACGGGAACGATGGTGTCGCGGGCGTCGCTCGAGGCGGTGATGTCGAGGAAGGCGATCTCGTCCGCCCCGGCCTCGTCGTAGCGGCGCGCGACCTCCACCGGGTCGCCCGCGTCGCGCAGGCTCACGAAATTGACGCCCTTGACCACGCGCCCGGCGTGGACGTCGAGGCAGGGAATGATCCGCTTGGCGAGGCCCATGGTCGCGCGGGGGAAGGCGAGGCGCCGGCGCTTCGCCGGTCAGGCCTCGCCGTCGGCGAGCTTCTGGGCCGCGGCGAAATCGAGGCGCCCCTCGTAGATGGCCCGGCCGGTGATGGCGCCGACGATGCCCTCGGACTCGACGGCGCACAGGCGCTTCACGTCCTCGAGGCTGGAGAGCCCGCCGCTCGCGATCACCGGGATCGTGAGGGCCTGGGCGAGCCGCACCGTGGCCTCCACGTTCACGCCCTTCATCATGCCGTCGCGCCCGATGTCGGTGTGGATCACCGCCTCCACGCCGTAGTCCTGGAACCGCTTGGCGAGGTCGACGACGTCGTGGCCGGTGAGCTTCGACCACCCGTCGGTCGCCACCTTGCCGTCGCGCGCGTCGAGCCCGACCATGATGTGCCCGGGAAACGCGTCGCACGCCTCGTGCAGGAACCCCGGGTTCTTCACCGCCGCCGTCCCGATGATCACGTAGGAGACGCCGTCGTCCAGGTAGCGCTCGATCGTGTCGAGGTCGCGGATGCCGCCGCCCACCTGCACGGGAACGTCGGTGTCCACGGCGGCGATGATCGACTTGATGGCCGCCTCGTTGACGGGCTTGCCGGCGAAGGCGCCGTTGAGGTCGACCACGTGCAGGCGGCGCGCGCCGAGGCCCGCCCAGTGCGCGGCGGTCTTGCCGGGGTCGTCGGAAAACACGGTGGCGGTCGCCATGTCGCCCTGTTCGAGGCGGACGCAGCGGCCATCCTTGAGGTCGATCGCGGGAATGATCAGCATGGGCACGGTCGGAGCCGGATCCTCACGGGGTCCAGGAAACGAAGTTCTCGAGTAGCGTGAGCCCCGCGGCGCTGCTTTTCTCGGGATGGAATTGCGTTGCGAAGATGTTATCCCGCGCAATGGCCGAGGTAAAGGCGTGCGGATAGCGGGTCACGGCCGCGGTGAGCGCCGGGTCGCTGGGCGCGCAGTAGTAGCTGTGCACGAAATAGAACCGCGCCCCGTCCGGGATTCCCCGCCAGAGGGGGTGGGGACGCGCCTGCCAGGCCTCGTTCCAGCCCATGTGGGGGATCTTGAGGCCGGCCTCCCGCGTCTCCTCGGCGCGGCTGAAGGCGAGCACCTGGCCCGGGCAGGATGGCGAGTCCCGGGGTGTCGCCCTCGTCGCTGCGCTCGAAGAGCATCTGCAGGCCGATGCACAGCCCGAGGAACGGCTTGGCGGCCGCGGCCTCCCGAACCGCCTCCCCCAGGCCGCTCTCCGCGAGGCACTTCATGCAGTCGGGCATGGCCCCCTGCCCCGGAAAGACGACCCGGTCGGCCGCGCGGATGGCCTCGGGCTCCGCGGTGATCACGACCGAGGCGGCGGGCGAGACGTGGGCGAGCGCCTTCCCCACCGAGCGGAGGTTGCCCATCCCGTAGTCGACAATGGCGATGCGCTGTCCCATGGAGGCCCCGGGGCTTGGCACCCCGGACGCGAAGGAGTCCTAGAGGGTTCCCTTGGTCGAGGGAACGACGCCCGCCGCGCGCGGATCCTGCTCCACCGCCATGCGCAGCGCGCGCGCGAACGCCTTGAAGATCGTCTCGCACTGGTGGTGCGAGTTGTCGCCGCGCAGGTTGTCGATGTGCACGGTGGCGAGCGCGTGGTTCACGAAGCCCTGGAAGAACTCGCGCGCGAGGTCGACGTCGAACTCGCCGACGCGGGCCCGGGTGAACGCGACGTGGAACTCGAGGCCCGGACGGCCCGAGAAGTCGACCACCGCGCGCGAAAGCGCCTCGTCCAGGGGGACGTAGGCGTGCCCGTAGCGGCGGATGCCCACCTTGCCGGCGAGCGCCTTGGCGACCGCCATCCCGAGCGTGATGCCGATGTCCTCCACCGTGTGGTGGGCGTCGATCTCGAGGTCGCCCTTCGCCTTCACGGTGAGGTCGACCGCGCCGTGGCGGGCGATCTGGTCGAGCATGTGGTCGAGGAAGGGAATGCCCGAGGCGAGGCTCGCTTCGCCCCTGCCGTCGAGGTTGACGGCGACGAAGACCTGGGTTTCCTTGGTGTCTCGCTGGATTTCCGCGGTGCGCATGGTTTCAGCCGATCGCCTGGGCCAGGGCCGCGAGAAGACTCGCGTTTTCGTCGGGAGTTCCGACCGTGAACCGGAGGCAGTGGGCGAGCAGGGGATGGGAGCCGTGGAGGGTGCGGACCAATATACCACGCGCCTTGAGCCCCTCGAACGCCCGCGGCGCGTCGGGAACGCGCGCCAGCACGAAGTTGGCCGCCGACGGGAAGCGCCGCACGCCGGGGATCGCATCCAGGCCCGCCTCGAGCGCCGCGCGGTCGCGGACGATCCGGCGCGTCTGCTCCTCGAGCACCTCCCGGCGCGAAAGCACGAACTCCGCGGCCGCGGCCGTCAGCACGTTCACGTTGTAGGGCAGCCTCACCTTGTCGAATTCCGCGAGCCAGTCGCGCGGGCCCGTCGCGAGCCCCAGCCGCAGGCCGGCCAGCCCGAGCTTCGAGACGGTGCGCACGAGGACCAGGTTGGGATGGCGCCCCACTTCCGGCAGGAAGGTCGCGCCGCCCGCGAAGGCGTAGTACGCCTCGTCCACGACCACCAGGCCGGGCGAGGCCTCGACGATCGCGAGGATCGCCTCCCTCGGGAACAGGTTGCCGGTGGGGTTGTTGGGATAGGCGATCCAGGTGAGCGCGGGGCGCACCCGCTCGATGGCCGCGAGCGTGGCGGGCAGGTCCGGCGTGAAGTCGGGCGCGAGCGACACCCCTTCGTAGCCCATGCCGGCCGCGATCGCGCTCATCCGGTACATGACGAACGACGGCTCGAGCGCCAGCATCGTCGCGCCGGGCTTCGCGAGCGCCACCGCGATCATCTGCAGGATCTCGTCCGACCCGTTTCCGAGGACGAGGCCGAGTTCCGTCCGGGATCGCCATCGCCTCGCGCAGGACCGCCTTGAGCCGCGGCGCGTCGGGATCGGGATAGCGGTTGATCGCCACCTGCGCGAGGTGACGCCCGAGTTCGTCCGCCAGGTCCGGCGGAAGGCGGTAGGGGTTCTCCATCGCGTCGAGCTTCACGAACCCGGCCGCGGGCGCGACATGGTAGGCCGACAGCGCGCGGATCTCGTCGCGCACCCAGGCGGCGGCGCCCTTCACTTCGGCGCCTCGCCCCGCAGCTCCGCGCTGCGCGCGTGCGCCTCCAGTCCCTCCGCGCGCGCCAGCGTCCGGGCCGTGACGCCGAGCCGCGCCGCCGCCTCGCGCGTCACGCGGATGAGGCTCGAGCGCTTCTGGAAGTCGTAGACGCCCAGCGGCGAGGAGAACCGCGCGGTCCGGGAGGTCGGCAGCACGTGGTTCGGCCCGGCGCAGTAGTCGCCCAGCGACTCCGACGAGTAGTGCCCCATGAAGATGGCCCCCGCGTGGCGGATCTTCGGCAGGAGCGAATCCGGGTCCGCCACCGCGAGCTCCAGGTGCTCGGGCGCGATCCGGTTGGCCAGCGCGCAGGCCTCGTCCATGTCGCGCACCTCGATGAGCGCGCCGCGGTTGGCGAGCGAGGCCTCGATGATGGCGCGGCGCGGCATCGCCGCGAGGCTCGCGGCGCATGGACGCGAGCACGCGGTCGGCGAAGCCGGCCTCCGGCGTGACGAGGATCGACTGCGCGATCTCGTCGTGCTCCGCCTGCGAGAAGAGGTCCATCGCGACCCAGTCGGGGTTCGCGGTCGCGTCGGCCACGACGAGGATCTCCGACGGGCCCGCCACCATGTCGATGCCCACGCGCCCGAATACCCGGCGCTTGGCGGCGGCGACGTAGGCGTTGCCCGGGCCGACGATCTTGTCGACCGCGGGGATGCTGCCCGTCCCGAAGGCGAGCGCGCCGATCGCCTGCGCCCCGCCCACGCGGAAGACGCGGTCCACGCCGGCGAGGCTCGCCGCCGCCAGGACGTAGTCGTTCACGACCCCGTCGGGCGTGGGCACCACCATCACCAGCTCGGGGACGCCGGCGACCTTCGCGGCCACCGCATTCATCAGGACCGAGGACGGGTAGGCCGCCTTGCCCCCGGGGACGTACAGGCCGACGCGGTCCAGCGGCGTGACCTGCTGCCCGAGCATCGTGCCGTCCTCCTCCTCGATGCGCCAGCTGCGGACATGCTGGTGCCCGTGGTAGGCGCGGATGCGCCCCGCCGCGGCCTCGAGCGCCTCGCGCTCCCCGCGACCGATGCGCGCGAGCGCCTCGCGGCAGGCCGCCGCAGTCACCTCGAGGTCGGCGGCGCCGGCGGGCGACCACCGGTCGAAGCGGCGCGTGTACTCGAGGAGCGCCTCGTCGCCGCGGCGCTGCACGTCGTCGAGGATGCCCGCGACCGCGCGGTCCACGCCCTCGTCCTGCGCGCCCTCGAAGGCGAGGAGCCGGGCGAGTTCCGCCTCGAATCCCGGATCCCGGCTCGACAGCCGGCGCGGCTCACCCACGGCACGCCCCCTCGAAGGCCTCGATGAGCGGGAGCACCTCGTCGCGCTTCACCTTCATCGAGGCGGGATTCACGATGAGCCGGCTGGAGACCGCGAGGATCTCCTCGACCGCCTTCAGGCGGTTGGCGCGCAGCGTGTTGCCCGGTGTCCACGAGGTCCACGATGGCGTCGGCGAGCCCGACCAGGGGGGCGAGCTCCATGGACCCGTAGAGCTTGATCAGGTCGACGTGCACGCCCTTCGCCGCGAAGTGCTCGCGCGCGATCTGGATGTACTTGGTCGCGACCCGCAGCCGCGCGCCCTTGCGCACCGCCGCGGGGTAGTCGAAGTCCTCGGGCACCGCCACCATCATCCTGCAGCGGGCGATGCCGAGGTCGAGGGGCTGGTACAGGCCCCGGCCGCCGTGCTCGATCAGCAGGTCGCGCCCCGCCACGCCGAGATCCGCGGCCCCGTACTGCACGTAGGTCGGGACGTCGGAGGCGCGGACGATGATCACGCGCACGCCGGGCTTCCCGGTGGGCAGGATGAGCTTGCGGGAGACGTCGGGGTCCTCCGCCGGCACGATGCCCGCGGCCTCGAGGAGCGGCCTCGTCTCCTCGTAGATGCGTCCCTTCGACAGCGCGATGGTGATCATGGCGGGGTTCTCAGTTCACACGGCGGATGCGCGCGCCGAGCCGGGAAAGCTTCTCCTCGAGGTGCTCGTAGCCGCGATCGAGATGATAGATGCGATCCACCACGGTCTCGCCCTCGGCGACGAGCCCGGCGATCACGAGGCTGGCCGATGCGCGCAGGTCGGTGGCCATCACGGTCGCGCCGGCCAGGTGCTCCACGCCCTGCACGACGGCCGTGTTGCCCTCGATGTCGATCCGCGCGCCGAGGCGGCGCAGCTCCTGCACGTGCATGAAGCGGTTCTCGAAGATCGTCTCCGTGACCAGCGCGGTGCCCGCGGCGATGGTGTTGAGCGCCAGGAACTGCGCCTGCATGTCCGTCGGGAAGGCCGGGTAGGGCGCCGTCCGCAGGCTCACCGAGCGGGGCCGGCCGGCCATCCGGATCGACAGGGCGTTGCCGGCGGCGGCGATCACCGCGCCCGCCTCGCGCAGCTTCTCGATCACGGCGTCGAGCGCCGCGACCGGGGCGTGCGTGATCGTGATGCTGCCCGCGGGTGGCTGCCGCGGCGGCGAGGAAGGTCCCCGCCTCGATGCGGTCCGGCATCACCGCGTAGTCCACGCCGCCCAGGCGCTTCACGCCCTCGACCACGATCACGTCGGTTCCCTCGCCGCGGATGCGCGCGCCCATCGCCACGAGGCACTGCGCGAGGTCGACGACCTCCGGCTCGCGGGCGGCGTTCTCGAGGACCGTCTCGCCCTCGGCCAGGCAGGCGGCCATCATCAGGTTCTCGGTCCCGGTGACGGTGACGGTGTCCATGAAGATCCGCGCGCCCTTGAGCCGCGCGGCCTTCGCGTGGATGTACCCCGACTCGATGCCCGACCTCGGCGCCCATGGCCTCCAGCCCCTTGATGTGCAGGTCGACGGGGCGCTCGCCGATGGCGCATCCGCCCGGCAGCGAGACGCGGGCCTCCCCGAACCGGGCCACCAGGGGCCCGAGCGCGAGGATGGCGGCGCGCATCGTCTTCACCAGCTCGTAGGGCGCGAACGGATCGCGTGATCCGGCTCGCGTCGAGGCTTGCGCCCGCCCTCGTCGCGCGAGACCCGCACGCCCATGCGCCCGAGGAGGGCCAGCATCGTCTCCACGTCCTTCAGGCGCGGAAGGTTCGCCACGCGCATCGGCGCGTCCGCGAGCAGCCCCGCCGCCAGGATGGGAAGCGCGGCGTTCTTGGCGCCCGAGACGCGGATTTCGCCGGAAAGCGGGACGCCGCCTTGGATGGAGAGCTTCTGCATGGGTCGTTCTCAGGGGGCCGGTGGACCGGCCCGGGAAGTCGTGTCAGCGGCCGGCCCACTCGTCGGGGGAGAGGGTTTGCATCGACAGCGCGTGGATTTCCTCGCGCATGCGGTCGCCGAGCGCCGCGTACACCATCTGGTGCCGCCGCACGCGGGCGAGGCCCGCGAAGGCCGGGCTCACGATCAGCGCCTCGAAGTGCACCCCGTCGTCGCCGCGGACCTCGACGTGCGTGCACTCGAGCCCCTGGCGGATCAATTCCTCGATGGATTTTCTGTCGGCCATGGCGGCCTCAATGCCTCAGTTTGTAGCCGGCGCGCAGCAGGCGCAGAGTCAGCCATGATAGGGCACAGAACGCGGCGCTCGCAATCGCGAGGCTCGTCCAGGGCGAGACGTCGGATCTTCCGAAGAACGCGTACCGGAAGCCGTCGATCGCATAGAAGAACGGGATTCAGGTGCGAGGCCGCCTGCCAGAAGGGCGGCAGCGAGTCGACCGAGTAGAAGACGCCCGCGAGGAACGTGAGCGGCATCACGAGGAAGTTCTGGAAGGCCGCGAGCTGGTCGAACTTCTCCGCCCAGATGCCCGCGATGATGCCGAGCGCGCCGAGGATGCCCGCCCCGGTGAACGCGAACGCGACGAGCCAGAGGGGGTTCGGCAGCGGCAGCGGGACGAGCCAGGCCACCGCCAGGATCACGCCCGCGCCGACCACGGCGGCGCGCACGACCGACGGCGAGGAGGTAGGCGGCGAAGAGGTCGCCGGGCGTGAGCGGCGCCAGCAGGATGAAGACCACGTTGCCCGTGACCTTCGACTGGATGAGCGAGGACGAGGAGTTGGCGAACGCGTTCTGCAGCATCGACATCATCGCGAGCCCGGGCACCAGGAACTGGGTGTAGCCCACGCCCGGGTAGGCCTCGACGCGCGAGGCCAGCGCGTGCGAGAAGATCACCAGGAAGAGGAGCGCGGAGAGCACCGGCGCCGCCACGGTCTGGAAGCTCACCTTCCAGAAGCGCATGCACCTCCTTGCGGAACAGCGTGGGGAAGCCCCGCGTCATGCGGCCGCCTTCGCCGGGGACTCGTTGCCGCGCCATGATCTTCACGAACACTTCCTCGAGCTCGGGCTCGGCGACCTCCAGGTGCGCGACGCGGGCGCCCGCCTCGCGCAGGCGCGCGAGCGCGCTCTCCACCTGCGCGGCGCCGTGGACCGGGATGCGGTGCCACCCGGTCGCATCGACGCTGGCGCCGGCCGCGAGCGACGCCGGCAGGTCGCAGCCCTCCAGCTTCACGCGCAGCACGCGCTCCGAGAACGCCGCGAGCAGCCGCTCGGTCGAGTCGAGCGCCACGATGCGCCCGGCCTTCATCATCGCGATGCGCGCGCAGAGGTTCTGGGCCTCCTCGAGGTAGTGCGTGGTGAGGATGATCGTGTGTCCCGCCGCGTTGAGCTCGCGGATGAACTGCCAGAGGGTCTGCCGCAGCTCCACGTCCACCCCGGCCGTCGGCTCGTCGAGGACGATGACCGGCGGGCGGTGGACGAGCGCCTGCGCGACCATCACCCGGCGCTTCATGCCGCCCGAGAGCGAGCGCATGTTCGCGTCGGCCTTGGCGCCCAGCGCGAGGCGCTCCAGCAGCTCGTCGATCCACGCCCGGTTGTCGCGCAGCCCGAAGTACCCCGACTGCAGCTCGAGCGTCTCGCGGACGCTGAAGAAGGGGTCGAAGACGACCTCCTGCGGGACGATGCCGAGGAGCCGGCGGGTGGCGCCGTACTCCTTCGCCACGTCGCGGCCCAGCACGCGAAGCTCGCCGGAATCGGGCCGCACCAGGCCCCCGAGCGCCGAGATGAGGGTCGTCTTGCCGGCGCCGTTGGGCCCGAGGAGCGCGAAGAACTCGCCCTGCTCCACCGTGAGGGAGACGCCGTCGAGCGCCCGCAGCGTCCCGAAGCGCTTCGTGGCGTCGCGCACCTCGACCGCGGCCGTGGCCATGCTCAGGCCCGGCAGGGTTGGATGAGCCCGGTTACGCCGTAGAGCTCGGCGAGCGCGAGGAGGTTGGCCGGCAGGTTGACGAAGTTGAGGGTCTTGCCGAGGCGGGCCGCCTCGCGCCGCCATTCGAGGAGCAGGGCCACGGCGGAGGAGTCGACGTCGGTGATCGCGGAGAAGTCGATGGTCAGCTGCGCGGGCAGGTCGGGGCGCGCGCTGTAGGCGCTGCTCTCCTCCAGCACGCGCGGCAGGGTCTCGAAGGAGAGCGCTCCCTCGAGGGCCAGCACCTCCGCGCCCGCTTCCGCGTTCACTTCTTCAGGTCGACCTTGACGGCCGCCTTCGGGGCTTCGGAGGAGCGGTTGCGGTCGGCCAGCGTCTTCACGAGGCCGTCGACGCCGGATTTCTGGATCTGGTCGTTGAACGAGCCGCGGTAGGTGGTCACGAGGGAGACGCCGTCGACGACCACGTCGTAGACCTTCCAGCCCTTGTCGGTGCGCTCCATGCCGTAGTCGATGGGGATGGGCTGCCCGCCCGGCTGGTTCACGACCGTCCTCACCGTCGTGTCCTTGTCCGCCGGGGAGAACTTGGCGGGCTTCACGTCGATCGTCTGGTTGCGGTACTGCGACAGCGACGTCGAATAGGTGCGGACCAGGAGCGTCTGGAATTCCTTGGTGAGCGCTTCCTTCTGGGCGTCCGAGGCCTGCGCCCAGTTGCGCCCCACGGCGAGCCGGGTCATGCGCGTGAAGTCGAAATGCGGAAGCACCTTCTCCTCGACCAGGGCGTAGAGCTTCTGCGGGTTGCCGTTCTGGAGCTCCTTGTCCGCCTTGATGATCGCGAGCACCTCGTCGATCGACTTGCGGACGAGCGCGTCCGGCGCCATGTCCGGCGCGGCCCGGGCGGGCGCGCCGACGAGGAGCGCGGCGAAGGTCAGGGCGAGGGCGGCGAGGCTTCGAGTCATGGGAGATCCTGTATGGGGGCGCGACGTTGCCGTTGGAGTGCGCGCGGCGCGGCGGGTTCCCCGCCGCTATTTCTTCGCCCCGTCCTCCTGGGCCTTGCTGAAGAGGAACTGGCCGATGAGGCGCTCGAGGACGATGGCCGACTGCGTGAGCGTGATGCGGTCGCCGTCGGCGAGCTTCTTGTCGTCGCCGCCGGCGTCCAGGCCCACGTACGACTCGCCGAGGAGCCCGGAGGTGAGGACGGAGGCGCTCGTGTCCTTGGGAAAGCCGTAGCGCGAATCGAGCGCGAGGATGACGGAAGCCTGGAAGCGTTCGTTGTCGAAGCGGATGTCGGCCACGCGGCCCACCAGGACGCCGGAGCTGCGCACGGGGGCGCGCACCTTCAGCCCGCCGATGTTGTCGAAGCGCGCCTCGACGCGATAGGTGGAGTTCGCGCGCTCGGCGCCGAGGTTGCCCACCTTGAGCGCGAGCACGAGCAGGGCGCTGAAGCCTGCCAGCACGAAGGCGCCGAACCAGAGATCGATCGTCGTTCTATCCATGGTGTCCGTGCAGTTCCGGGGTGCCCGTCAGTGATTGCCGCGCAGCATGAAGGCGGTCAGCACCAGGTCCAGGGCGAGGATGGTGAGCGCCGAACTCACCACGGTCCGCGTCGTCGCGCCCGATACGCCTTCGGCGGTCGGCGGGGCGTCGAAACCCTCGAAAGTCGCGATGACCGTCACGGCGATCCCGAACACGAAACTCTTCACGACGCCGTTCATCACATCATACCGGAAGTCCACCGCCGCCTGCATTTGCGACCAGAAGGCGCCGTTGTCCACGCCGACGAGGACGACGCCGACGAGGTAGCCGCCGAAGACCCCCATGGCCGAGAAGAGCGCGGCGAGCAGCGGCATCGAGATCACGCCGGCCCAGAAGCGCGGCGCGATGACCCGCGCCATCGGGGAGACCGCCATCATGTCCATGGCGGTGAGCTGCTCGGTCGCCTTCATGAGCCCGATCTCCGCGGTGATCGCGGAGCCCGCGCGGCTCGCGAAGAGCAGCGCCGCCACCACGGGGCCCAGCTCGCGCACGAGGGACAGCGCCACCAGGACGCCGATCGACTCCGTCGCCCCGTACTTCTGCAGCGTCTCGTAGCCCTGCAGGCCCAGCACCATGCCCACGAAGAGGCCCGACACCACGATGATGATGAGCGAGAGCACGCCCGAGAAGTACACCTCGCGCATCACCAGCCGGAAGCGCCGGAAGCTGGTGCCGGAGGCCATGAGGAGCACGAAGAAGAAGCGCGCCATCGCGCCCACGCGCCAGACGTTCTCGATGAAGTTGTGGCCGACCCGGACGAGGGTGTGGCGGGTGCGCTCAAGCATGGGCCGCCTCCGCCCGCGCGGGCGCCAGCCCGACGTCCTCGTCGTAGTCCGGGCGCCGGGTAGTGGAACGGCACCGGGCCGTCGATCTCGCCGTGGATGAACTGGTGCACCACGGGCAGCTCGCGTCGGCGCGGATCTGCTCGGGCGTGCCCTCCCCCACCACGCGGCCCTCCGCGACGAAGTAGAGGTAGTCGACGATCTGCAGCGACTCGACGACGTCGTGCGTGACGATGATCGAGGTGGCGCCGAGCGCGTCGTTCAGGCGGCGGATGAGGCTGCCGACGACCGACATGGCGATCGGGTCGAGGCCGGCGAACGGCTCGTCGTACATGATCAGCATGGGGTCCATCACCACCGCGCGGGCGAGCGCGACCCGCCTCGCCATCCCGCCGGAGAGCTCCGAGGGCATGAGGTTGTGCGCGCCGCGCAGCCCCACGGCCTCCAGCTTCATGAGGACCAGGTCGCGCACCATCGCCTCGGGGAGGCCCGGCGTGCTCGCGAAGCGGGAAGGCCACGTTGTCGAAGACGGTCATGTCGGTGAAGAGCGCCCCGAACTGGAACAGCATGCTCATCCGGCGGCGCAGCGCGTAGAGGCCCTCGGTGTCGAGCTCGTGGACCACCTGGCCGCCCACGCGGATCGTGCCGCTGCGAGGGCCTGAGCTGGCCGCCGATGAGGCGCAGGAGCGTGGTCTTGCCGCAGCCGCTGCCGCCCATGATGGCCACCACCTTCCCGCGCGGCATGCGCATCGAGATGCCCTCGAGGACCGGGCGGCGACCGTAGCCGAAATTGACGGCGTCGATCTCGACGAGATTCTCAGCGGACACTCGGTGGAAAGGGTCTGGCGGAAGGGAGGGTCATTCTAGCAGCATTCGCCGGCGCGCCCGGCGCCGGAGCGTCCTATAATCCGGCCACACACGAGAGCCCCGGCGCCCGGATGAAACCCCGACTCCTGCTGGTCGACGACGACCCGCTGATCACCGAAAGCCTCGCCTTCGTGCTGGGGCCGGACTTCGAGCTCACCTGCGCCGGCGACCGCGCCTCCGCCGTCGCCGCCCTCCGGGAAATGCCGGGGCCGCCGGATCTCGCCCTCATCGACCTGGGCCTTCCCCCCGCCGCGCACCTGCCGAACGAGGGATTCAAGCTCATCGGCGACCTCCTCGCGCATGCGCCGGACGTCCGCATCGTCGTCCTCACCGGCCAGAACGAGGAGTCGAACGCCCGCCGCGCGCGCGCGCTGGGCGCGGCCGACCTGGTGCCCAAGCCCTGCGAGCCCGACGACCTGCGCACGCTCCTGCGGCGCGTCCTGCGCACGCGCGACCTGGTGCCCGCCGCCGGGCGGCGCCGAGGACGCCCGCACGCTCATCGGCGAGAGCGCGCCCATGCGCAAGCTCCGCAGCCAGATCGACCTCTACGCCTCCTCGGGGTTCCCCGCGCTCATCGAGGGCGAGTCCGGCAGCGGCAAGGAGCGCGTCGCGTTCTCGCTCCACCACCTGAGCCCGCGGGCGCGCGAGCCCTTCCTCGCGCTCAATTGCGCGGCCATCTCCCCGTCCCTCGTCGAGCCGACGCTCTTCGGCTACGCGAAGGGCGCCTTCACGGGCGCCGTCCAGTCGAAGGCGGGCTACTTCGAGGATGCCGCGGACGGCACGCTCTTCCTGGACGAGATCGGGGAGCTCCCCGTCGACCTCCAGGCGAAGCTGCTGCGCGTCCTCGAGAACGGCGAGTACCAGCGCGTGGGCGAGACGCAGACGCGCGTGAGCCGCGCCCGCATCGTGGCGGCCACCAACCGCGACCTGCGCCAGGAGATCCGGCAGGGCCGCTTCCGCGCCGACCTCTACCATCGGCTGTCGGTGTTCACCATCGCGGTGCCGCCGCTGCGCGAGCTCGGCGAGGACAAGCTGCGCCTGCTCGATCATTTCCGCCGGGTCTTCTCGGAGCGCTCGGGCACCCAGCCCTTCGAGCTCGACGAGCGGGCCCGCGCGCGCTGGCTCGCCTACCCGTTCCCCGGGAACGTGCGCGAGCTTCGCAACATCGTGATCCGCCTCACCACCAAGTTCGCCGGCTACACCGTCGGCGAGGCGGACCTCGAGGCCGAGTTCGCCCCGCCGCAGCCGGGCACGAGCGGGGGCGCGGAGGACGCGCTCGCCGCGGCCCGCGCCGAGCTCTCCTCGGGACGCCCCTTCAGCCTGGATTCGGCGCTCAAGGCGGTCGAATCCACCTACCTCGACGCGGCGATCGAGGTCGCCCAGGGCAACATGTCGCAGGCGGCCAAGCTCCTCGGCATTTCGCGCAGCACCCTCTACAGCCGCCTCGAGGCGGCGGGGCGCGCCGGTGCTAAACTGGCCGCCTCGGATCCCTCCGACCCGACTGCCGCGCCAACGGCGCTCGCAACTGACCCCCCGCCCGCCACCGCCCATGACGATGTACCTGGAGCATTTCGGCCTGCGCGAGGCGCCGTTCCGCATCACGCCGCACACCGAGTTCTTCTTCGCCGGCGCCAACCGCGGCGCCACGCTCGAGGCGCTCGTCTACGCGATCACCGCGGGCGAGGGGCTGGTCAAGGTCACCGGCGAGGTGGGCACCGGCAAGACGATGCTCTGCCGCGTGCTCATGGAGCGCCTGCCCGGAGACGGTGGAGACGATCTACCTCGCCGTGCCCAGCCTCACGCGCGACGAGATGCTCATCGCGATCTCGAGCGAGCTCGGCATCGCGACCGAGGGCGCGAACACGACCCAGCTGCTGCGCGCCCTGCAGCAGCACCTGATCGCGCTCCACGCCGAAGGGCGCCAGGTCGTCGCCCTCATCGACGAGGCGCACGCGATGCCGCTCGCCACGCTCGAGGAGATCCGCCTCCTGTCGAACCTGGAGACCGGCAAGGAGAAGCTGCTCCAGATCGTGCTTTTCGGCCAGCCGGAGCTCGACGAGCACCTGAACCTGCCGAACATGCGCCAGCTCAAGGAGCGGATCACGCACGCCTTCGGCCTGGAGCCCCTTCCCCCGCGCGACATCAAGGACTACATCAACTTCCGCCTGCGCGCGGCGGGCTACCACGGGCCGGACCTCTTCGGCCCGGACGCCCTGCGCATCATCTCGGAGGCTTCCGAGGGGCTCACGCGGCGCATCAACATCTACGCCGACAAGACGCTCCTGGCCGCCTTCGCGGCCGGCACGCACTCGGTGAGCCCGGACCACGCCCGCGCCGCGGTGTCCGACACGCAGATCGTCGTGGCGCCGAAGCCTTCCTCGCGCCGGGTGGCGGTCGCCGGCGCCGCCGGGCTGGCGGCCGGGATCGCGATCGGCTATGCCGGCGCGATCTTCCTCGCCCCCTCGCCGCCCGCCCCGGCCCACCGTGGTCGGCCGCCGCCCCGCCGCCCCGCCCGCGACCACCCGCGACACCCGCGGCCAGCCCGTCGTCGCCGCCGGCGCCGCAGGCCTCGCCGGACCCGGCCACGCCGCTCGCGCGGCCACCGGCGCCGCGCAGGCCGCTCCCGCAAAGGAGGCCGCGGCGCCCGCCCAGCCCGCGGCCGGCGAAGGCCGAAGCCCCGAAGGCGGTCGCACCCAAGGCCGACAGGGCCTCCGACCCTCGCATCGCGCTATTCCGCAGGCCTCGCCCTGCTGGAGGGGTCCTCGGGCGCGCGCTACGTGGTCCAGCTGATGATGACCGACGCGAGGGACACGGCCTACATCGAGTCCTACCTGGCCGAGGCCTCGCGCTCGCTCAAGACGGAGGAAGTCTTCCTGTACCCCAGCGGAAGCGCCGAGTCGCCCAAGGTCGGCGTCCTTTACGGCGCATTCCCGACCCGCCGCGAGGCGAACGAGGCGATGGGCGCCCTGCCGGCGAACCTGCGCCAGTTCCGGCCCTATGTCCGCTCGGTGGAATCGGTGCGGAACGACCTGCGCCGCGCCTCCGGCGGCTGAGCGGCGGGAAGCGCGCGCCGTCAAGCTTTTTCCGGTGCGGGGATGGGCGCTGATTTCATTGCGTTTCCCCCTTTAAAACGCTATAAAGTGGCCTACGTCGTTTGCCCCCAAAAACAATCACTTACGGAAACATCTTGACGATGCGCCCGAACCGCGGGCCCGCCCTTGCCGCCGTGGCCGCGGCGGCCATCACTCGTCGCGGGGTGCGGCGCCCAGCCGATCGCGCAGCCCGACAGCCACCTGCAAGCAGGATCCCGCCCGCGCCGCCGCCGCGCATCGTCCATCCCGCAGCCGGTGCGTCCCGCCCCGCTGCCCCCGCCCCCCGAGGCGCGCGCGGCGGAGATCAAGTACTCGATCGTCGTGGCCAACCAGCCGGTGCGCGAAGTCCTCCTCGCCATCGCCCGCGAGACCAAGGTCAACGTCGACATCCACCCGGGCATCGAGGGCAGCGTCACGATCAACGCGATCGACCAGACCCTGAAGCAGATCCTCACCCGCATCTCGAAGCAGATCGACATGCGCTACGAGATCGACGGCCAGACCATCCACGTCATGCCCGACACGCCGTTCCTGCGCAACTACCGCGTCGACTACGTGAACATGGCGCGCGACACCACGGAGACGGTCGCCATCTCCACCCAGGTCATCTCGGGGGCGACGGGGGTCGGCGGAGCCTCGACCGGCTCGACGGGCGACAACAACTCGACGCTGCGGATCAGCAACACCACGCGCAACCGCTTCTGGGAAACGCTCGAGAAGAACATCAAGGACATGCTGCGCGAGACGGACAAGCTCCTGCCGGAAGGCAGCAGCGAGACCTTCGTGAGCGGGCGCGGCCAGGCGGGCCTCGCCACCACGCAGTCGAGCCTTCAGCGCCGCGCGGCGACGGGCGACCACCGCGGCGGGCAACCTGGCCGGCGCGGTGGGCGCGACGGCGCTCACGCCGGGGCAGACCCAGACCCAGCAGGCCTCGGAATTCGTGGAGCAGCGCCTCACCTTCCGCGAGGCCGCCTCGGTCATCGTGAACGCGGAATCGGGCACGGTGACGGTCCGGGCCACCTCCCGCCAGCACGAGAAGGTCGCGGAGTTCATCGAGCAGGTTTCCGGCTCCGCCAAGCGGCAGGTGGTCATCTCGGCGACGATCGTCGAGGTCGAGCTGAGCGACCAGTACCAGGCCGGCGTGGACTGGTCCGCCATCGCCACCAACGGGCTCGGGTACTCGATCACGCAGAGCCTCATCGGCGTCGAACTTCGCCACGGCCCCGGGGCTCTTCTCGCTCACCTACCGCAACCCCAACCCGGCCGTCGGCGGCAACATCTCGAGCACCATCAACATCCTCAGCCAGTTCGGCAAGACGCGCGTGCTGTCGAGCCCGCTGCTGATGGTCCTCAACAACCAGACCGCCGTGCTGAAGGTGACGGACAACGTCGTCTACTTCACCATCAAGGCCGACACCAACACCAACGCCAACGTCTCGACGACGACGTTCACGTCCACGCAGAACGTGGTGCCGGTGGGGCTCATCATGAACCTGACGGCCCAGATCAGCGAGAACGACGTCGTCACCCTGAACGTCCGGCCCACCATCACGAGCATCATCGGCTCCGTGCAGGACCCGAACCCGTCGCTGCGCGGCACGCATCCCCGGCACGTCGATCGAGAGCCTCATCCCGGTGACGCGCACCCGCGAGATGGAGAGCATCCTGCGCGTGGCCAGCGGCCAGACCGCCGTCCTGGGCGGGCTCATGGAGGACAGTTTCGTGGGCTCGCGCAACGGCCTGCCGAACGTTTCGCGAATCCCGGTCTTTGGCGACCTGTTCAGCTACCGCAACGACAAGTCGACCAAGAAGGAGCTGGTCATCTTCCTGCAGCCCCAGGTCATCCGCAACGCGAGCATCGACGGCGATCTCTCGACGCGTACCGGCGCTACCTTCCCGACAAGGATTACTTCCGCGACACCCACCCGCCGGTGCCCGAGTTCCAGGAAGCGATCGGCCGCATCGAGCGTGGCGAAATGCCGGCGTCGACTCCCAATCCGGTGGTGCCCGAGCCGGCCCAGCCCGAGGCGCCGCGATGAGCCTGCTCCTCGACGCCCTCAAGCGCGCCGAGCAGGAAAAGCTCGCCCGGCAGGGGCAGGAGCCGCACCGGGCCGCGCCGGAGGCCGTTGCCGCGCCGAGCGCCGTCATCGACGCCCGCGTCCCGCCGTGCGCTCGAGCTCGAGTCCCACGAAGCGGCGGAAACGCCGGAGGCCGCCGCAGCCCGCCGCGATCGCGAAGGCGCCAAGGCCGATGTTCGCCGCCAAGCAGGCGGAGCCGCTTCCCGCCGACTCCGCCTCGGGCAAGTCGAAGGCGATCATCGCCATCGCGGCCGGCGCCGTGGTGCTCCTCGCCGCCGGCGGCGGCTACGTCTGGTACGAGATCAACAAGGACCCGGGCCCCATCGCGCGCGCGCCGCTGCCGGTTTCGGCGCCCAGGCCGGTCACGCCGGCCTCCGCCGTCGCGCCCCCCGGAGCGGGCGCCGAAGCGCGTGCCGCCCGCGGCGATGCCGTCCCGCCCGTCACGCTGCCCAAGCCCGGCGACGTCGCGCCCTCGACGGCGAAGGCCAAGCCCCAGCCGAAGGCGGCCGAGCAGCTCGTCATGAGCCTGCTCAACGAATCCGCCGACGCGAAGCCGGCTCCGCCGCTCAAGCTCGCGCGCACGATCGAGGCCCCCGCGCGTCTCCCCGAGGTGAGCCAGGGCTACGACGCCCTGAAGCGCGGCGATGCCGCCGCCGCCCGCAAGTTCTACGAAGCCGCCATCGCCGCCGATGCGTCGAGCCTCGACGCGCACCTCGGCCTCGCCACCGCCGCGGCGCGCTCCGGCGATCGCGACACCGCCGCGCGCCACTACCGGAGGGCCCTCGCGCTCGACCCGAAGAATCCCGCGGCGATCGCCGGCCTCGCGGCGCTGGCCGACTTCAACCGCCCCGAGGGGCTCGAGGAGCAGCTGCGCGCCGACCTCACGCGCTACCCGCAGAGCCCGGCCCTGCATTTCACGCTCGGCAACCTCTACGCCTCGCAGTCGCGCTGGAACGAGGCGCAGGCCGCCTACTTCGAGGCCTATCGCCTCGATCCCGACAGCGCCGACCTCGCCTACAACCTGGCCGTGAGCCTCGATCACCTCGGCCAGTCCCGGCTCGCCGCCGACTTCTACCAGCGCGCGCTGGTCGCCTCCGGCCGGCAGGCCGCGCAGTTCGACAAGGGCCAGGTCTCGCGGCGGATCGCGGAGCTCAAGCCCTAGCGATGGGGATCGTGCAAGCAGCGCCGCTCTCCCAACTCCCGCTGGGCCAGACGCTCCTCACGAAGGGGATCGTCAGCCAGGACCAGCTCAACATCGCCCTCACCGAGCAGAAGCGCTTCAAGGCGCCGCTCGGCAAGGTGCTCGTGCAGCTCGGGTTCGTGACCGAGGCCACGATCCGCGACATCCTCTCCGAGACGCTCGGGCAGGTCTCCATCGATCTCGAGAACACGATCGTGGATCCCGCGGCCATCGCGCTGGTGCCCAAGGACCTCGCGCGCCGCTACCACGTGCTGCCGGTCTCCTACGACCACGAGAAGCGCTCGCTCCTCATCGCGGTGTCCGACCCCACGAACGTCGTGGCCCTCGACCAGATCCGCGCGCTGGTGCGCGAGGACCTGCGCATCGAGCAGGTGCTCGCGCGCGACTCCGACATCACGATCGGCATCGAGCACCACTACGGCTTCGAGCTCTCGATCGACGGCATCCTGAACGAGATCGAGACCGGCGAGATCGACTACCAGAGCCTCGCCGCGGAGTTCGACGAGTACAGCCAGCCGGTGGTGCGGCTCGTCGACGCGCTCCTCAACGACGCGGTGAAGCGCGGCGCCTCCGACATCCACTTCGAGCCCGAGCAGGGGTTCCTGCGCATCCGCTACCGCATCGACGGCGTGCTGCGCCAGATCCGCAGCCTCCACAAGAACTACTGGGCGGCGATGGTCGTGCGCCTGAAGGTGATGAGCGGCATGAACATCGCCGAGACCCGCGCCCCGCAGGACGGGCGCATCTCGCTGCTGCTCTCCGGCCACCAGGTGGACTTCCGCGTGTCCGCGCAGCCCACGACGCACGGCGAGAACATCGTGCTTCGCATCCTGGACCGCGACAAGGGCATCGTGCCCGCTGGAGGACCTGGGCCTGCAGCCCGAGGAGCTGAAGATCCTCAAGCTGATGCTGGCGCGCCCCGAGGGCATCATCCTCGTGACCGGCCCCACCGGCAGCGGCAAGACGACCACCCTCTACTCGATCCTCAACTACATCAACACCGAGGGCGTGAACATCATGACCCTCGAGGACCCGGTCGAGTACCCGATGGCCATGATCCGGCAGACGTCGGTGAACGAGGTCGTGAAGCTCGACTTCGCCTCCGGCATCCGCTCGATGATGCGCCAGGACCCGGACATCATCCTCGTGGGCGAGATCCGCGACCAGGACACGGCCGAGATGGCCTTCCGCGCCGCGATGACGGGCCACCAGGTCTATTCCACGCTGCACACGAACTCCTCCATCGGCGCCATTCCCCGCCTGATGGACCTCGGGGTGCTTCCCGACATCATGGCCGGCAACATCATCGGCGTGATCGCGCAGCGCCTGATGCGCAAGCTCTGCGTGCACTGCCGCGTCCCCTACGACCCGGACCCCGCGACGCGGCGCCTCCTCAACATGGACGAGTCCGACGACCGGCCCGTCTACCAGCCCGCGGGATGCCCGAAGTGCGAGAACCAGGGCTACAAGGGGCGCCTCGCGATCATGGAGATCTTCAAGCTCGACTCCGAGATCGACGAGCTGATCGCCCGCCGCGCCACCGGCCGGGAGATCCGCCTGGCGGCCTCCGCCAAGGGCTTCCGCACGCTCGCCGACGACGCCATCTCCCGCGTGCTCATGGGCCAGACGAGCCTCGAGGAGATCTCGCGGGTGGTCGACCTGACCGACCGCGTCATCTAGGGGACGGCCGTGGCGCTCTTCGCCTACCGCGCCATCGACGAGGAGGGCCGCATCTCCTCCGGAAGCCTCGACGCCGTCAACGCGATCGACCTCGAGCTGCGGCTGCGGCGCCTCGGGCTCGACCTCATCACCTTCGAGTCGGTCAAGCGCTCGGTCGCGGCCCGCTCGCGGCGCGTCACGCGCCAGGAGCTCATCACCTTCTGCTTCCACCTGTCGCAGCTGCTGCGCGCGGGCGTGAACATCATCGAGGCGCTCACGGACCTGCGCGACACCGTGGACAACCCCGGCTTCCGGCAGGTGGTGGCCGGGATCATCGAGGACATCGAGGGCGGCCTCAGGCTTTCCGAGGCGATGGCGAACCACCCGTACATCTTCGACGGCGTGTTCGTCGCGCTGGTGAAGGCCGGCGAGCAGAGCGGGCAGCTGAACGAGGTGCTGGACGAGCTCTCCGAGAACCTCAAGTGGCAGGACGAGATGGCGAGCCAGGCGCAGCGCGCGCTGATCTACCCGGCGATCGTGCTGGTGGTCGTCGTGGGCGTGATCTTCGTCCTGATGATCTTCCTCGTCCCGCAGCTCGCCTCCACGTTCAAGTCGCTGGTGCCGAAGCTGCCGCGGGAGACGGAGCTGCTCATCGGGCTGTCGAACATCTTCGTGAAGTACTGGTACCTGCTCATCGGCGTGCCGGCGGCCGCGGTCGCGGGCATCTTCATCGCGGCGCGCACGAACGAGGGCCTGCAGGCGAGCCTCGATTCGCTCTCGATCCGCATGCCGGTGATCGGCCCGATCCGCTTCAAGATCATGCTCGCGCGCTTCTCCACCTTCTTCGCGATGCTCTACCGCTCCGGCATCAGCGTGCTCGACTGCATCCAGATCTGCGAGAAGATCATGGGCAACCGCATCATGGAGTCGGCCCTGCAGCGCGTGGGCCGCGTCCATCTCCGAGGGGCAGGGCATCAGCCAGGCCTTCACGGCCACCAAGCTCTTCCCCCCGCTGGTGCTGCGCATGCTCCGGGTGGGCGAATCCACGGGCGGGCTCGACTCGGCGCTGCTGAACGTGAGCTACTTCTACAACCGGGAAGTCCGGGAGGGCATCAACAAGATGCAGAGCCTCATCGGGCCGGCGACGACGATCGTGCTGGGCGGGCTGATCGTCGCGATCCTGTACACGATCTTCCTGCCGCTGTACGACGTGATCAGCAAGATCAGGTTCTAGCCCGCGATGGCCTCCCGGCACCTCCTCTACCTCACCAACGAGAACCTCGTGAGCCTCGTCGCGCACGGCGGGCGCATCACGGGCCGCACGGTGTTCCCGGTCCCCGGCGCCGGAGCCGGAGGATTTCGAGCGCCACGTCAAGGGCCTGCGCACGCTGCCGACGCACGTGATCACCGACCTCGCCGAGGAGGACTTCCGCGTCGACTCGATCCCGCACCTGGGCGCGCGCGACCAGGAGGCGGTGCTCGGCCGCAAGCTCACCCAGCTCTTCCGCAACACGCCCTACCGGACCGCGCTCGCCGCAGGGCCGCGAGCCCGACGGCCGCCGCGACGATCGCGTCGTCTACACGGCCATCACCAACGGCGAGGTGCTCCGGCCGTGGGTGGAGGTCCTCGAGAAGCTGCAGGTCCCCCTCGAGGGCATCCATTCCTCCGCCGTGTTCAGCGGCCGGCTCCTGGCCGACCTTCGCCTGCAGTTCCCGCACACGCTGCTCGTGACCTTCACGCCGGGCGAGGCCGTGCGGCAGACCTACTTCCGCAACAAGGAAATCAAGTTCAGCCGCCTCACGCCCGTCGCGCTCGAGGAGGGCGAGACGCTCGGAAGCCTGCTCGCCGGGGAGGTGGGCAGGACCTGGCAATACCTGGACACCCTGCGCTACTTCGCGCCGACGGACCGGCTCGAGGTCTGCGTGCTGGTCCATCCGAAGGACCGGCCCGCCATCGAGCCGGTGCTGCGCGACTACGACCAGATCGAGTACCGCCTGCTCGACATCGAGCAGGTCGCGGGCAAGATCGGCCTGAAGCCGCCGCCGATTTCCTCCAGCGCCGAGGGGGTCCTCGCGCACCTCTTCCTGCGCAGGCCGGGGGAGAACCACTTCGCCTCGCCGGAGATCCGGCGGTTCGCGACGATCCGCCACGCGCGGATCGCCATCAATTCGGTCGCCGCGGCGATCCTCGCCGCCGGCCTCGGCTTCGGGGCATGGAACCTGTCGCTGGCTCTGCAGGACCGCGATCTCGACCTGCAGACCGCGCAGCGCATCCTGGCGCTCAACCGCGAATACGACGAGATCCAGCGCGCCATGCCGGCGCAGGGCGTGGCCGGGCAGACGATGCGCGACGCCGTGGCCTTCTACGCCGGGTCGCTGCGGACCTACCCGACGATCTCCGCCCTGCTGCTTCCCGTGTCGGGCGTCCTCGAGCGCTACCCGGCCATCCGCCTCACCCAGGTCGCCTGGCAGGCGGCGGACGACGACAAGACGCTGCCGCCCCTCACGCCGACGATCCCGCGAACGGAGCCCCCGATCCGGGCCGTCGCGAAGAGCGCCGCATCGTCCGCGCCCGGCGTGCCGCGCCCGGAGGGCGAGGCGGAAACGCCTTTCTCCTCGGGACGCCAGGCCGTCGCGATCCTCGAGGCCACGGTGCGGGTCGAGGGCCTCGGATTCCGCGAGGCGATCGCGCAGGTCGAGGGCCTCATCGCGGCCATCAACAAGCTCGACGGCTACCGCGCGGGGATCATCGACAGCCCGCTCGACATCACGCCCCGGGTCGCCGTCCAGGGCCGGCTCGGCGAGCGCGATCCCGGGCCGAGCGAGGCCCGCTTCAGCTTCAAGGTGACGCAGTCCACGGAGCCCCGGACATGAACGCCGCGTTCTCCAAGGAAGGCTCCCGGCTCCTGCGCCTTGCCTGGGCGACGCTCGCGATCGCCATCGTGGCGGCCTGCGCCCTCGCGTGGGGCGGCTACTGGTACCAGCAGAAGGAGAAGCGCGACGGCGTGGTCTCCAAGCGCCAGCTCGGCGATGCGCAGGCCCGGCTCGCCAACGCGAAGCGCGAGCGCGACGACCTTCGCACCTCCTCGGAGGTGTTCCAGGACCTGGTCGCGCGAGGGATACTCAAGGAGGAGAGCCGGCTGGACCTGCTTCGACCGCCTGCACGACCTGAAGGTCCGCCACCGCCTCCTCGGCCTCGAGTACGAGATCGCGCCGCAGCGCCCCCTGCCGCTCGCCGGGCGGGCGCGTCTTCAACGCCGTGGACGTGCTCGGCAGCCGCGTCAAGATCAAGGCGCTGGCCCTTCACGAGGGCGACGCGCTCGCCTTCCTGCGAGGAGCTCTCGATGCCGCCGAAGGGATTCAACCCGGTGAGCCGCTGCACCCTTCGCCGGCTCCAGGCCACGCGGGACGATGCGACGGCCGCGCGCGTCGAGGCCGAGTGCATCCTCGAGTGGATCTCGCTCAAGGACAAGCGGGGGGCCCGTGCGAACTAGCCTCGCCATCGTCCTTGTCGCCTTTTCCGCCGTCGCCGGCGCGCAGGAGCTCGGCACGCTCTTCCACACGCCGAAGGAGCGCGAGGCGCTGGACCGCATGCGGCGCGGCGAGCCCGCGCGAGCAGGCGGCCTTCGTCGCGGCCGGACCCCGTCGTCACGGGCTACGTGAAGCGAAGCGACGGCAAGAGCACGGTGTTCCTCGACAAGCAGCCCTTCCCGTCCCGGAACGAAAGGGTGCAGCGGCTGCTCGAGCCGCAGGTCGTCGAGCGGTACGAGCCGATTCCCCTGCCGCCAGCCGGCGCCGCCCGCGGACAACGAGGAGCCGAAGCGGCGCCGCGACGCCAGCCGGCATCCGGCCTCGAAGAAGCCCGTCGCCGTCCGCCCAAGGGCGGCAAGGAAGAGTGAATTCGATGCGCCGGTCACGCTCACGCGTGGCGCCATTCGCGCCGCCGGCTTCACGCTGATCGAGATCGCCGTGGTGATCGTCGTGCTCTCGCCTGCTCCTTGCCATGATCGCGGGCATCGCGACGGCGATGGTCGGGCAGCAGCGGCGGGAAGCCACGCGGCAGCGGCTGGCGGGCGTCGAGACCGCGATCGCGCTGTTCGTTTCGCAGAACAAGCGCCTTGCCTTGCCCGGCGGACGGACGGATCGTCAGGAACGGACGCAAACGCGGGTGTGGAAGGCCGGAACACGCGTCGGCGCTTGCCAAGTCGTGTGGGTGCGGCGAATCAGACGCAACTGGCGTGGTGCCCTGGCGTCGCTCTGGGCTTGCCGAGCAGGACGTCACCGACGGCTGGGGCAATCGGCTGACCTATCGTGTCGCGCCGGAACTCGTCAGCAGACTAATGCGATGGATTTCACGTCCTGCGACCCCGGCGGCAGTCGATCTGCCATGGCACTACCGTGCCAGCGGCTATCTGCGACTACGCCACTTGCGCCGACTGCGACGTTTCCCGGCAGCTGCACCCACTCCGTCGACGTCTACACGCAGACCAAGGGGCTTAAGGGTCCGAAGACTGCTCGACCGACGCCTGACGATCATGGATCCCCGACGCCGCTTCGATCGCCCCTCCACTGGCGCCGCCTATGTCGTGATCAGCCACGGCGAGAATGGCGAAGGCGCCTACAGCAATCAGGGAGTGCTGCAGGCGGGCATCTCGGCTCCGGGACCCCGGAAGCCGAACAAGCGCAACGAACTTTGCCTGCGAATCTCGCGCGTCGGCCGCCTATCTACGTCGATGACTTTCCCGTCCTACCCTGCCGGAACCGGCCACTTCGACGACTTCGTCCTTCGCCCCTCGATCCTGACCGTCGCGACGAAGGCGCAGCTCGGCCCGCGCGCGCACTAGGGCGCCGATCGATGCGCCGCCTCCGATCCCAACGAGGCCTTGCCGCCGCCACGATCATCATCGTGATCATCCTGGCGGCCGTCGCTGATCGTCCTCGGCCGCAACGCACTTCCAGCTCGGGCGCCGACCTGGACCAGCGCGAGGCCACCGATGCCTCGATGACGCGGGTCTCGAAGGCGCTGGTCGAATTCGCGACGCTCAACCGGCGGCTGCCGTGTCCCGCGCCGCGGCGACCTCGACACGGGCGACGCCGACCCGACAGCCGCGACGGCCGCCTGCACGGCACCGCCGGCGGCGTCGTTCCGTGGGCAGCCCTGGCGCTGCGCCGCGAAGACGCGCTCGACGGCTGGGGACGCAAGATCTCCTATCGCGTGTTTTCCGGCGACGACGGGCTTCACGCAGGCCGACGGCGTGAGCATGACCGAACTGCAACTCCTCGCTGGATCCGCCGCTGGACACCGACCTCGGACGCCGGCATCGCTGCTGCAAGATCGCGTCCGCGTGACGCACGCATCGTGCCAGCGCCAATACGCCGACGCAGTTCCTCAATGCGCGCGGCAACATGCTGTCGGTCCAGGATCAATCGGCACGGCGCGCACCGGGAACGCCTTCGTGCTCATCAGCCATGGCGCGACCGGGCTCGGCGCCTATCCGGCGGAGGGCGGCACGCGCTCGCCGCTGCCGCAACGCTGGCGGGCAACGAATACACGAACACCCAGTCGGGCGGCACCTACTGGATCGCTGGCGCACGCGCGACCGTCCGTCCACGACGGAGCATCGCGCACTTCGACGACATCGTCGCCTACAAGTCCGTTCACGGACTTCGTCCAGGACGTGCAAGGCTCTACCGCACGCGACTGGGGACCCGCCTTCGGATCGACGACTTCGGCAGCCAGCTGCAATCACTGCGGCCGGCGGGAACACGGCCGATTTCAACACCGGGCCAACACCGCTCAACTTCGGGCCATTCACCGTCGACCGCCTAGGCGACACGGCCCGCAACGTGTCGCTTCGACCGGGACGCCGGATGCGGGGATCGGCTCCATCGGCACCGGCTCGAACTCCGAATCCACCGCGACCCTCAACCGCGCGACCAACGAGGAACTTCGCTTCCAGTTCACCACGCCCGGGCGCTACCTCGGCGTCACGCTCGTCGCGCTTCGGCGACGCCTTCGGGGAACGCGAGCGCGTGAGCTTCGATTTCGTCATCGGCGGCTCCACCGTGCGCGTCACGAAGATGGCCTGCCGCTCACGGCAACGGCCGCGTCAACTTCACGCTCAATCCCGGCGGCGATTTCGACGAGGTGTCGGTCGAGCCCCGCCTAACGCAGTTCTTCAACTACGACTCGACTCTCATCGTCGCGCGCCATCGCGACTTGCCCTTCGACGAATTCGGCCTGCGCCGCCCCCGGCGCCATCGCGAGCGAAGACTGCCCCTGACGTTCGCGCGTTCGCCCGAGACTCGGCATCGAAATTCCGCGCATGACTTTTCCGCGATTTGCGCGCGATCGACGTCGCCGCGCCCCGGTAGAACTCCGGTCAACGCTCCCTGAGCCGGAGGACCGCCATGGCCCATCACCAGCGCGAGCGAGGCATCGCCCTCGTCGCCATCGCCGCCATCCTCGCGCTCGCCGTCGTCACCGCCCTCACCGCCGCCATCGCCCGAAGCGCCACCGGCCCGCGCCGCGCAGCCGCCAGCGACCAGGCCCTCGCCACCGCGCGCGAGGCGCTCATCGCCCACGCCACCAGCCGGCCCATCGACGAGATCGTCGGCCCCGGCTACCTTCCCTGCCCCGACCTCGACGACGACGGCTGGGCCGAGTCCGACCTGCGGCTCGATGACGGGCGAAACGGGCCAATGGCAGCGCCTCGGGCGGCTGCCGTGGAAGACACTGGGGCTGCCGGACCTGCGCGACGCGTTCGGCGAGCGCCTGTGGTACGCGGTGTCCAGCAAGCACAAGGGGCTCCTCAACTGCACCGTGAGCCCCGCCTGCCTCGACATGGGCCCCGAGGCGGCGCTCGGCACGATCACCGTCCGCGATCGCGTCCGGCACCGTGATCCACGACGGCACGTCCGCCAGCCCCTACGAGCCCGGCAAGGGCGGCGCGGTCGCCGTGGTCTTCGCGCCCGGTCCCGCCGCTCGCGCGCTGGGCCGGAAACGGCGCCTCGCCCATCCCGCAGATCGCGCACCTGCGAAGGCGGGCGCTGCAACGCCGCCGGCCGCTGCCTCACGCAGCCGCCGACGCTCACGCCGAAGTGCAATCCGGAGAACTACCTCGACCGCTCGCCCGGCCCCGCGTTTTCCGACGAGGACAATGCCCGCTTCGTCGACCGCAACGACGCGGCGGGCCGTCCCGCGAATCGCGACGGCTTCATCCATGGCCCCGGTCGCCGGGCCACGACGGCCGCGTCTGGGTGAACGACCGGCTGGCCGTCATTTCCTACGACGACCTCATGCCGCGCGTGATGCGGCGGGTGGCGGAGGAAGTCGCCTCCTGCCTGCGCGCACTATGCCGCGCGCAGCGAGAACGGCGGCCGCTACCCGTGGGCCACGCCCGCCTGCCGCAGCCGCGACTCCGGATCCGGCGCGGCGCTGGTCCGACGCCTCCGGCGCGCTCTTCGGACGCATTCCCGATACGCCGTTCCTCGCCACGAGCGCGCGACAGCGGGACGACCATGCTCGCGACCTGGCCGACGGCGTGCCGCATCGCCGACGCGAACGGCAATACCGCCGGCACGGCCGGACTCACGTGGTGGAGCGCATGGAAGCGGCATGTGTTCTACTCCGTGGCGCCGGCGAGCCGCCCTGCGCCCGATGCGCCGCGCGCCTGCGACGCGACTCAGCTGCCTCTTCGTCTCGCAGGACGCGGGGACCGTCGATCCCGCGCGGCCATCGCTTCGCCGTGCTCGTCGCGGGCCATCCGCTGCTTCTCGACTCGGGACGGCAGTCCCGCGGCGCGATCGGCGACGCCGACGCGCGCCAATGGCTCGAGGGCGCCAACGCCGACCTGCGGCGCCTCAACGCCAATCCCGCGGCGCCCGGGTGCACCGAGGATCCTCACCTACCCGCAGGGACCGGCATCGCCTTCCTTCAACCGCCTCGCGACCCTCGCCACGCGCGGCCGCAACGACGTCGTGGTCGCGGGCCCCTGAGGAGCGCGACATGGAAACGACCGCGCGCGCATGCCGCGGCCTTCACCCTCCTCGAAGTGATGCTGGTGATGCTGGTCCTCGCGATCCTCGTCTCCGGGATCGCCGTTCCCCTTGCCGCGCAGGTCGCGCATGCGGCGCCACGAGGAGACGCGGCGAATCCTCGACGAGGCGCGCGAGGCGCTGCTGGGTTTTGCCGCCGCCCACGGCCGGCTTCCCTGCCCCGCCTCGGCCGGGAGCCGCGGGATGGAAAGCTTCGCGGCGGGCGGGGATGCCCTGAACGGGAACTGCTCGAATTTCCATGGCGGCTTCCTGCCCGCGGCCTCGCTCGGGCTCCCGCCGCTCGATCCCGAGGGCTTCGCGCGGGACGGCTGGGGCACGCACGCCAACCGCATCCGCTATGCCGTCTTCGGCGACGGCCGCGCCCTCAAGGCGTGGCCAATCCCCTGACCCGCGCCAACGGCATGCGGCAGGCCACGCTCGCCGCGCTGGGCGATGCGCCGGGCTTCCTGGTGATCTGCGGCGTCGGCACGTCGGCCGGGTCCTCGGGCTGCGGTCCGGCCGCGAACCAGCTCACGCGCCGCGCCGCCTTCGTCCTGCTCTCGCTGGGCCCCAATGCGGCGCAGAACGCCCGCGCCGGGCAACGGACGAGTCCCGCAACCTCGATGGCGACGGCGTGTTCGTCTCGCACGAGATCTCGGCCGTGCCCGGCAACGAGTTCGACGACTATCCTCACCTGGGTGCCGGTGAACGTCCTCGCGAGCCGGATGATCGCCGCGGGACGGCTGCCCTAGAGCCGCGGTTCAGCCGGGACGCAGGCGGAAGACCACGCGCCCCGGCTCGTTGCTCTCGAGCTCGATGGCATAGCCCGACTGCGCGGCGAGGCGCGCCACCTGGTACAGGCCGATGCCGAGCCCGTCCCGGGCGGGGTCCGCGATCGGCTCGCGGAAGAGGTTCCGCTCCACGGCGGGCGGCACGGGATCCCCGTCGTTCTCGAACGCGAGCTGGGCGCGGCCATCGGCCACCGTGAACGACGCCTTCACGCGCGCCGCGGTGCTTCCCTTCCCGCGGGCGTTGTCGAGGCAGTTGTCGAGGAACGCGTCGAAGAGGTTCGCGGGCACCGGGACGTCGCCCTCGATCTTCGCCTCCATCACCAGCCGGTCGGCCACGTGCCGCCGTTGCATGTCCGCCCACCACGCCTTCGCCGTCCGCTGGCTCTCGCGCGTCTCCACCTGCGGCGAGCGAAGCTGGTCCAGGGTCGACTGCAGCCGCTTCGTGAGCTGCGGCAGCTGGCGCTGGAGCAGGTTGCCGTAGGCGGGATCCATCGTCCCCTCGCGCGGCGACGGCCGAGGTGAGCGCGTAGAGCGACTGGAGGAGGTTCTTGATGTCGTGCGTGAGGCGCGCGCCCGTCTCGTGCACCGCCTGGAGGTAGGAGTTGCGGCGCATCGCCGCTTCCCTGCGCTTGCTCTCGTAGAACTCCCCCACCACCTGCGCGAGCAGCCGCATGTGCAGGAAGAGCGCGGGCGAAAGGGCGATCTCCGTGTGGAACGTGAGCTGCAGGCCATGGAAGTCGAACGTCACGACGTCCTTCGACGTCGCGCCGAACTCGCCTTCGCCCTCACTCCGTCTTCCACCTGCCGCCGCGCACCCAGGGCAGCTCCGACACGAGGACGAGGGCCTGCCCGAGGAAGCGCTGCGGGTCCGGCTCCCGCTCGGCCAGCTCCGCGACCCGCCGCACCCAGATCTCGAACGGCATGCCGACCGACAGCAGGTAGCGGGACAGGTACGTTCTGCAGCCCCCCGAATCCCTCGCGCGGCCCCCAGAACACCGCCAGCACGAAGAGCGTGGCCCCGAACCCGATCACCGTGAGGCCGGCGGCCTGGAAGTACTCCCCGCCCGTGTAGCGCATGAGGGCGACCGATCCGAGCACCAGCACCACCACGAGCTGGAAGAGGAGCACCGCGTAGAAGAAGTCGAAGACCTGCCGCGTGTCGTCGTCCCGCGGGTCGAACGGCAGGAACACCAGCGCCAGCAGCGACAGCGGCAGCAGCCATTGCGCGAAGACGGTCACCGGGTCCGGGATCACCGGGTCGCGAAGCACGAGTCGCGGCACCGTCCAGAGCAGCATCATCGACGCGAGATAGAAGAAGGCGACCAGGTAGAAGCGCCCGCGCCTGCGCGGCATGCACGGTGAACACCTTGCCCCCGAGGATGCCCATGAGGACGCACATCCAGGCCCCGATGAGCCAGCCCGGCAGGAAGTAGAGGATCGCGCCGGTGATGGCGACGAGGAGCGCCGACCGCGAACCGCCCCAGCTCCTGGTCGGTCTCGAAGAACGGCTGCCACATGAGGAACAGGCCGAAGTGCACCAGCAGCCAGATGCGCTGGAAATTCCCGCCGGGATCGGTGATGAGCGCCTCGTGCAGCGCGAGGAGCATCGCGAGCACGACCCAGCGCCGCGAATTCAGCAGGAAGTTGCCCAGGCGGGTCGAGGAGAAGGCGGTCGAGGACAAGGCGGTCGCGGGCGTCGGAGGCTGGCCCGATAATCGCACAGGTGGGCCATCCCCACCGGCCGGGGCGGACCCGGCGGCGGCACGGAGTGCCCGGGAATCCGGACACCTTGTGTCGGCATCTCCGACACTTGCCCGGGTCCCGCCCGGGAGCAATCTGCCCGGATCTCGCTATTACCCTTTAAAAACAATCATGTTACAGTTTGTGGCACGGTGGTTGCAGAGCATTGGGTGCAATCACGACTCAGGAGACTACGATGAACAGCCCGAAAACGAAGCCGCTCGATGCCGCCGTCGCCGTCCTCGGCGCGGGACTGGTGCTCGGGGTCCTCATGCGGGTCATCGAGAACGCCCGCCCGCTGGCGGCGCTGCTCGGCTTCTGAGCCAACCACTTTCGAGACCAGGAGAAGAACATGAAATCGCAACAATCCGGATTCACGCTCGTCGAAATCGCGATCGTGCTCGTGATCATCGGCCTGCTCCTCGGGGGCATCCTCAAGGGCCAGGAACTGATCAACAGCGCGAAGGTGAAGAACCTCGCGAACGACTTCCGCACCATCCCGACCTACATCTACGCCTACCAGGACAAGTTCAAGTCGCTGCCCGGCGACGACGCTCGGTCGCCAACACGCACGTGACCGGCGGCACCGTCGCGCACGACCGGCGGCACCGTCGGCAACGGCGTCATCGACGGCGCCTGGAACTCCGACGACCGCGACGGACGAGTCGTGCGCTGTTCTGGCAGCATGTCCGGCTGGCGAACCTCGCCGCCGGGCCCGACCGACGCCGGCCGATGCCGCCTACTGCCCGACCAACGCCGTCGGCGGCCGCATCGGCATCAGCAGCGCGGCGACTGCCCAGATCGAGATCGACAATCGCGGCCATGCCACCAACCCGATGCGCGGCACCTACCAGATCTGCTCGACGGGCATCCTCGGGAAGTTCGCGAAGCAGCTCGACATCCAGATGGACGACGGGAACACCGCCTCGGGCTCGATGCGCGCCGCACCTGGACTGCGCCGCTCTCGGCGGCGCGTCCACCGCGACCGCGTCGATCGACGACGCCACTGCCTACACGGTCTGCATGACGTTCTGACGCAGCAGCCGGTCACCGGCACAGACGGCCCGCCTCGCGCGGGCCGTTTTCTTCTTCACGCCCTGCAGCAGGCGCATCTCGGCTTTCGCGAGCGCTTCCTGCGAGCCCAGCAGGACGACGATGTCGTTCTCGCGCAGCCGCATGCCCTTGGACGGGTTGGTCTCGCGCACGCCCTGGCGGCGCACCGCCGTCACCTCGACCTCCATCGCCTCGAGGTTGAGGCTCTCGAGCGTCATGCCCGACGCCCGCGGCGCTGGGGCCGATCATCACCGAGCGCAGCCGCGGCTGCGCCGCCTCGGCATCGTCCTCGGTGTCCGTGGCGCCGGGAAAGAATCCGCTCATCAGCTGGTAGCGCTCCGCGCGCACCTCCCGCAGCCTGCGCAGGACGCGGTTGAGCGGCACGCCCAGCAGCATCATGGTCTGCGTGGCGAGCATGAGCGACCCCTCGACCACCTCCGCCACGATCTCCGCCGCGCCCGCCTCGCGAAGCTTGCCGACGTCGGTGTCGTCCCACGTGCGCACGACGACCGGGCAGTTCCGGGCGCATCTCGCGCACGTGCGCGAGGATGGTGAGGGCCTTGGTCGTGTCGGCGAAGCTCACCACCACCGCCATCGCGCGCGACAGCGCGGCCGCCAGCGAGCACCTCGCGGCGGGAGGCGTCGCCGTAGACCACGGAATCGCCCGCGGCCGCGGCCTGGCGCACGCGCTCGGGGTCGGCGTCCAGGGCGATGACCGACACGCCCTCGCGCTCGAGGAAGCGCGCGAGCGCCTGGCCGCTGCGCCCGTAGCCGCAGACGATGACGTGGCCCTGCGTGGCCATCGTCTTCACCGCCAGCTGGTGCAGCGCCATCGCGCGCTGCGTCCACTCGCTCTCGACGAAATAGAGGACGATGCGCTCCGAGTTCGCGAGGAGCACGGGCGTGAGGATCATCGACAGGAGGGCGCCCGCGAGGACCACCTGCAGCGTGACGGGTACCAGCGCCCCTTCCCGCCCCGCGAGCGACAGCAGCACGAACCCGAATTCGCCGGCGGGGGCGAGCGCCAGCGCGCAGCGAAGCGCGGTGGGCTTCTCGTTGCCGAAGGCGCGGCCGAGCCAGAAGATCAGCACGAACTTCACCGCCAGCAGCGACACGAGCACCATCGCCACCAGGAACCAGTGCGCCAGCACCTGGCGCGGGTCGAGCAGCATGCCGATCGTCACGAAGAAGAATCCCAGGAGCACGTCCCGGAAGGGCTTGATGTAGTCCTCGACCTGGTAGCGGTACTCCGTCTCCGAGATGAGCATGCCCGCCAGGAACGCGCCCAGCGCGAGCGAGAGCCCCGCGAGCTCCGTCACCCACGCGAGCCCCAGCGTGACCAGCAGCACGAACAGCACGAAGAGCTCCGAGGACTTCTGCGAGGCCACCATGTGGAAGAGCGGCCGCATCAGCCGCTGCCCCACGAAGAGGACGACCCCGAGCACGATCGCGGCCTTCAGGAGCGCCACCGCGATGGCGCCGGCCAGCGCGTTCGCCGGCAGCGCCAGCGCCGGGACGAGGACCAGGAGCGGAATCACCGCGAGGTCCTGGAAGAGGAGCACGCCCATGATCTGGCGGCCCGCCGGCGTGTGCAGCTGCGCCTGCTCGGAAAGCGTCTTGGAGACGATGGCCGTGGACGACATCGCGAGCACGCCGCCCACGATGAGTCCCGTCTTCCACGATTCCCCGGCCGCGAGCGCCACGATCGCGGCGATCACGAGCGTGAGGGCCACCTGCGCCCCGCCGAAGCCGAACACCGTCCGCCGCATCGCCATGAGCTGCGGCAGGCTGAACTCCAGGCCCACCGAGAACATGAGGAACACGACCCCGAACTCCGCGAGGTAGCGCTTTTCCTCCGACGCCGCGACGAGGCCGAGCATGCCCGGGCCGATGGCCACCCCCACGATGAGGTAGCCGAGGATCGCCGGCATGGAAAGGCGCCGGAATAGCACGACGACCGCGACCGCGGAACCGAGAAGGATGAGGGCGACGGGAAGGGCTTCGTGCATCGTGGGCGCGGTCGGCGGGTCGGGGCAATCCCTTTATACTTTCCCCTGTGGCAAATCTACACCATCCCCGCCCGCAGCCCGATGCGGCGCGCATCCTCGCGCTCGCGAAGGAAGTGCTCGAGATCGAGGCGGGCGCCGTTCTCGCGCTCGTGGGCCGCCTCGGCGATTCCTTCGTCGCGGCGGTCGACACGATCTTCGCCTCCGACGGGCCGCGTCGTCGTGACGGGCATGGGCAAGTCGGGCCACGTCGGCGGCAAGATCGCCTCCACCCTCGCCTCCACCGGCACGCCCGCCTTCTTCATGCACCCCGGCGAGGCGAGCCACGGCGACCTCGGGATGATCGCCGCGCGGCGACGTGGTGATCGCCATCTCCAACTCCGGCGAGTCCGACGAGATCCTGCGCATCCTCCCGCTCATCAAGCGGCGCGGGGCGAAGGTGATCGCGATCACCGGCCGCGCGCAGTCGACGCTCGCGCGCGAGTCCGACGTCCACCTCGACGCGGCCGTCGACAAGGAGGCGTGCCCGATGAACCTCGCGCCGACGGCGAGCACCACGGCCACGCTCGCCCTCGGGGACGCCCTCGCGGTGGCGCTGCTGGAGAAGCGCGGGTTCGGCAGCGACGACTACGCGCTGCACCACCCGGGAGGCGCGCTCGGCCGCAAGCTCCTCCTGCACGTCGCCGACGTGATGCACACGGGCGACAGGCTTCCGCGCGTGGGCGTGGACGCCACGCTCAAGGAGGCCATCCTCGAGATGAGCCAGAAGGGCCTGGGCATGACCGCCATCGTGGAGGCGGACGGGCGCGTGGCGGGCCTCTTCACGGACGGCGACCTGCGCCGCACGCTCGAGAAGCACGAGGACATCCGCGGCCTCAAGGTCGCCGAGGTGATGACGCGCAACCCGCGCGCCATCGGCCCCTCGCGCCTGGCCGCCGAGGCCGCGCAGGTGATGCAGGCGCACCACGTGAGCGGGCGGCTGCTGGTGGTCGACGAGGCCGGCCGGCTCGTGGGCGCCGTGCACGTCGACGATCTCCTGAGGGCGGGCGTGATCTGACGTCGCCATGGCCGACGCGACCGACCCGCGCCCGCGCCGATGCGCCTCGCCCTCTTCGACGTCGACGGCGTGCTCACCGACGGGCGGCTCTTCTACGGCCCGGCGGGCGAGGCGATGAAGGTCTTCAACATCCTCGACGGCCACGGCCTGAGGATGCTCGCGCGATCGGGCGTGGCCACGGGCCTCCTCTCGGGCCGCCGCTCGGAGGCCGCCGCCGCGCGCGCCGCCGAGCTCGGCATGGCGCACGTGATCCTGGGCGTCGACGACAAGCTCGCGCACTTCGAGCGGCTTCGCGCCGAGCTGGGCCTCGAGGCGTCGCAGTGCTCGTTCATGGGCGACGACCTGCCCGACGCGCCGGTGCTCGCGCGCTGCGGACTCGCGGTCGCGGTCGCCAACGCGGTGCCGGAGGTGAAGGCGATGGCCCACCTGGTCACGCGGGCCGGCGGCGGCAACGGGGCGGTGCGCGAGTTCTGCGAATTCGTGATGCGCGCGCAGGGAACGCTCGCGGCGCCGCCGGGCGCGCACGGGGCGCGGAGCTAGCCGATGATCCGCCCCTCCTCCTGGCTTCCGCTCGGCATCCTGGCCATGCTGGTGGGGCTCACCTGGTGGCTCGACCAGCTCGTGCAGCCGACGGGCGACCGCGGGGACGCGAAGCAGCGCCACGACCCCGATCTCATCGTCGAGCGACTTCAACGCGCGCAAGTACGGCGAGGACGGCAGACCCACTACACCCTGGCGGCGCGCAAGATGGTACATTACCCCGACGACAACTCGGCGCAGCTGGAGAAGATCGACTTCGAGGCGTTCGAGCCGCGCCAGCCGCGCGTGACGATCGCGTCGGACCGCGGCAGGCTCCTCGATGGCGGCGACCAGGTCTGGTTCGAGGGCAACGTCGTGATGGTGCGGGAGGCCGACGCCCGCTACGAGGCCTCCCGGCTCACCACCGACCAGCTCCTCGTCCTGCCCGATTCCGGCGTGGCCCGCACCACCGGCCCGGTACTGCTCGAGAACCCTGCTGCACGCGTGGAGGCCACGAGCCTCGAACTGAACAACCAGACGCGCATCCTCAAGCTCGAGCGCGTGCGCGCCACCTACCAGCCCCGCCGCCGCTGATGCGCCAACCCGCCCTTCGCCTCCTCTGCCTCGCCCTGCGGCTCCTGCCCGCCGCCGCCTTCGCCGCCGCGACCGTCGCCCACGCGGAAAAGGCCGACCGGGAGAAGGAGATCCAGGTGCTCGCCGACCGCCTGTCCGCCGACGACGCGAAGAAGGAAGCCGTCTACGAGGGCAACGTGATCATCACGCAGGGCACGATGCGCATCACGTCGGCGAAGATCGTGGTGCGCGAGGACGCCGCAGGGCTACCGCACCTACGTCGCGACGGGCGCCCCGGTCACCTTCCGGCAGAAGCGCGACAAGGTCGACGACTGGATCGAGGGCTTCGCCGAGCGCGCCGAGTTCGACGACCGCAACGACCTCCTCAAGCTCTTCAACGGCGCGAAGCTCAAGAGCTCGCAGGGCGAGCTCAACGGCGACTTCATCTCCTACGACCGCGGCAAGGAGTTCTTCGAGGTCACCGGGGCTCCTCCCGGCTCGGCGGCCCGCCCGGCTCGCGCGTGAAGGCGACGATCATCCCCCAGAAGAAGGGCGCCGACGGAAAGGCCGCGCCGGCCCCGCAGGCGCCGCCGGTCACGCTCAAGACCGACAAGGCCCCGGGAACGGGCGACCCGCAGTGACGGCCGGCGCCGCCCCCCAGCACCTCACGCTCGTGAAGGCCGAGCCGAAGCCCTCCGTGCTGCGCGCCGAGGCGCTGATGAAGCGCTACAAGAAGCGCATCGTGGTGTCCGACGTCTCGCTCACCGTCGAGAGCGGCGAGGTCGTGGGGCTGCTCGGGCCCAACGGCGCCGGCAAGACCACCTGCTTCTACATGATCCTGGGGCTCGTCCCGATCGACCAGGGCTCGGTGCGGCTCGACGGGCAGGACGTGACGCACCTGCCCATCTATCGCCGCTCCAGGCTGGGGCTGTCGTACCTGCCGCAGGAGGCCTCGATCTTCCGGCGCCTCAACGTCGCGCAGAACATCCAGGCCGTGCTGGAGCTGCAGGGCATCGAGGACGAGGAGATCGAGGCGCGCCTGGAGAACCTCCTGGACGACCTGCACATCGGGCACCTGCGCGACAGCCCCGCGGTGTCGCTTTCCGGCGGCGAGCGGCGCCGCGTCGAGATCGCGCGCGCGCTCGCCACCAACCCGCGCTTCATCCTCCTCGACGAGCCCTTCGCGGGCGTCGATCCGATCGCGGTCCTCGACATCCAGCAGATCATCCGCTTCCTCAAGGACCGCGGCATCGGCGTGCTCATCACCGACCACAACGTGCGGGAGACGCTCGGCATCTGCGACCACGCCTACATCATCAACCAGGGCACGGTCCTCGCCTTCGGGAAGCCGGAGGAAATCATCTATAATGAAGCGGTCCGAAAGGTCTACCTCGGGGAGAACTTCCGCCTCTAGCGGACTCCCGAATTCGCCCCGCGGCTTTCGACATGAAGCACAGCCTCCAGCTCAAGCTATCCCAGCACCTCACGCTCACGCCGCAGCTGCAGCAATCGATCCGGTTGCTCCAGCTGTCGACGGTCGAGCTGAACCAGGAGCTCGAGCGCTACCTCGCGGAGAACCCCCTCCTCGAGCGGGCCGACCTCGGCGGGGGCGACCTCGCAGGGCGACGACCTCCCGCGCACAATGGCGCCGAGTCGGCGCCGGCCCCGGAAGCCGAGCCGCCCGCGCAGCCCGAGGACATGATCTCCTTCGGCGACGAGTCCTCGGGCGGCGGCTCGCGGCGCAACGACGAGGACGGCGAGGACTTCACGCAGATCGCCGCCGCCGAGCCGAGCCTCCAGGAGGCCCTCATCCGGCAGCTGCAGCTCACCGCGATGAGCGAGCGCGACAAGCGCCTGGCCCTCCTCGTGATCGCGAACCTGGACGGCGACGGCTACCTCACCGCGAGCCTCGAGGAACTCCACGCGATCGGCGCCGCCGAGCTCGCCGACCTCGAGATCGAGGAGGTCTCGATCGCCCTGCGCCAGGTGCAGAACCTCGAGCCGCTGGGCGTGTGCGCGAGGGACCTCGCGGAATGCCTCGCGCTGCAGCTCAAGGCGATGGACCCCGCGACCCCCCACCGCGACCACGCGATCGAGCTCGTGTCGCACCACCTCGACGTGCTCGCCGCCCGCGACTTCAACAAGCTGCGCCGCCTGCTCGGCGTCACCGAGGACGAGCTGCGCGGCGTGCGCGCCCTCATCCTCACGCTGGACCCCAAGCCCGGCCGCGCCTGGGGCGAGAGCGACACGCGCTACGTCGTGCCCGACGTCACGGTGCGCAAGATCGGCGGCGCGCTGGGTCGCGCAGCTCAACCGCGACGCCATGCCGCGCCTGCGCATCAACAAGATGTACGCGGACCTGCTGCAGTCGTCCCGCGACACCGGCGGCAGGAACCTCGCGGGGCAGCTCCAGGAGGCGCGCTGGCTCATCAAGAACGTGCAGCAGCGCTTCGACACGATCCTGCGCGTGACGCAGGCCATCGTCGACCGGCAGCGCAACTTCTTCGAGCACGGCGAGGTCGCGATGCGCCCCCTCGTGCTGCGCGAGATCGCCGAGGCGGTCGGGCTGCACGAATCCACGATCTCGCGCGTCACCACGCAGAAGTACATGCTCACCTCGCGCGGGATCTTCGAGCTGAAGTACTTCTTCGGCAGCCACGTCGCCACCGACACCGGCGGCGCGTGCTCCTCGACCGCGATCCGGGCGCTCATCAAGCAGCTCGTGGCCGCCGAGGACGGCAGGAAGCCGCTTTCCGACCACCGCATCTCGGACATCCTCGCGCAGCAGGGCATCCAGGTCGCGCGCAGGACGGTGGCGAAGTATCGCGAGGCGATGCACATCCAGCCCGCGAGCATGAGAAAGTCCCTCTGAACGTCAGGCAGAAAAGGAAACCTCGATGAACCTCCAGCTCACCGGCCATCACATCGAAATCACCCCGTCGATCCGCGACTACGTCCTGTCGAAGCTCGAGCGGATCAACCGGCATTTCGAGCAGGTCATCGACGTGAACGTGATCATGTCGGTCCAGAAGCTCGACCAGGTCATCGAGGCGACGGTGCACCTCTCCGGCAAGGACATCCACGTGGCGTGCCACGACGGCGACATGTACGCGGCGATCGACGGCCTGGTGGACAAGCTCGACCGGCAGATCATCAAGCACAAGGAAAAATTCAGCGAGGTGCGCCATGCAGCCAGCCACAAGCGAACGGCCTCCTGAGCCGACGCAATGCGCCCGCGAGGATCGCCCCCATGAACCGGCTCGCGCCCCTGCTGCCCGCCGCCCACGTGCTGCTCGACCTCGACGTGGGCAGCAAGAAGCGCCTCTTCGAGCAGATCGGGCTGCTCTTCGAGAACTCGCGGCAGATTCCGCGCGCGCGCGTCTTCGACAGCCTCTTCGACCGCGAGAAGCTCGGCTCCACGGGGCTGGGCTACGGCGTGGCGATCCCCCATGGCCGCCTCAAGAACCTCAAGGAGACGCTCTGCGCCTTCGTGCGCACGCAGGCCCCCGTCCCGTTCGAGTCCCCGGACGGCCAGCCGGTGCGGCTCGTCCTCGCGATGCTCGTCCCCGAGCACGCCACCGAGCAGCACCTGGAGCTCCTCTCCGACCTCGCGCAGATGTTCAGCGACCGCGACCTGCGCGACCAGCTCCTGGCCGCGGGCGACGTCGACGCGGCCCACCGCCTCCTGACGCAGTGGTCGCCGTATGCCCCGCCTCAGCGTACAGCAGCTCTTTGAGGACCGGCGCGAGCGCCTGGGCCTCGCCTGGTCGGCGGGCGCCTCGGGCAGCCACCGGGAGCTCACGAACGAGATGCTCTCGCGCCCGGGCCTGGGGCTCATCGGGCACCTGAACCTCATCCACCCGCTCATCGTGCAGGTGCTCGGGTCGAGCGAACTCGAGTACATCGGCGCGCATGAGCGAGACGGCCCGCGGCGAGATGCTGGAGCGCCTCGCCGGCGGCGACACGCTGTGCATCGTCGTGGCCGACGGCCTCCCGGTGCCGGCCGAGCTCGAGCGGGCCGCGACCCGCGACGGCCATCCCCCTCCTCAGCGCCCGGGAGTCGAGCCAGCAGGTGATCAACGTCCTGCGCCCGTACCTGCAGGGCGAGCTGGGCGAGGTGACCTCGCTGCACGGCGTCTTCCTCGACGTGCTCGAGATCGGGGTCCTCATCACCGGCGAGTCCTCGATCGGCAAGAGCGAGCTCGCGCTGGAGCTCATCTCGCGCGGCCACGGGCTCGTCGCGGACGACGTGGTGGAGCTGCAGCAGATCGGCCCGGAGACGGTGCAGGGCCGCTGCCCGCCGATGCTGCGCGACTTCCTCGAGGTGCGCGGCCTGGGCGTCCTCAACATCCGGTCGATCTTCGGGGAGACGGCGGTGCGCCCCCGCAAGGCGCTTCGCCTCATCGTCCATCTCGAGTTCCCCGCCGACGGGCGCTACGAGGAGCGCGACCGGCTCGCCACGCGCTCCGGCACGCAGGCGCGTCCTGGGCGTGGAGATCCCGACCGTGACGCTCGCCGTGGCGCCGGGCCGCAACCTCGCGGTGCTGGTCGAGGCCGCGGTGCGCAACCACATCCTGATGACGCGCGGCATCGACTCGACGCGCGACTTCATCTCGCGCCAGGCCGCCGCGATGCGCCAGGGCGAGCCCGACGACCGCGAGCCGCGCGGGGAGTGATGAAGCTCACGCTCGTCAGCGGCGTCTCGGGGTCCGGCAAGAGCGTCGCGCTCAAGGCGCTCGAGGACGCGGGCTACTTCTGCGTGGACAACCTGCCGCGCCAGCCTCATCCGCGGGCTGGTGTCGTTCGTGGCCTCGCGGGGCGAGCCCCGCGTCGCGGTGAGCGCCGACGCGCGAAGCGCCGACACGATCGGGATCCTGCCGAAAGTCGTGGAGGAGGAGCGCGCGAACGGCACCGACGTGCGCCTGGTCTTCCTCGACGCGAGCGACGCGAGCCTGGTGCGCCGCTTCTCGGAGACGCGCCGCCCGCACCCGCTCGCCGGCGAGGGCCGCACGCTCGAGGAGGCCATCGCGATGGAACGCCAGCTCCTCGCGCCGATCGCGGAGCTGGGCCATCGCGTCGACACGAGCTCACTGACCCCGGTGCAGCTGCGCGGCTGGATCCACGACCTGATCGTGACGGACCCCTCGCAGGCTCGTGGTGTGCCTGGAGTCCTTCGGCTTCAAGGGGGGCGTGCCGCTCAACGCGGACTTCGTCTTCGACGCGCGCTTCCTGCCCAACCCGCACTACGACCCGCTGCTTCGCCCGAAGACGGGGCGCGATCCGGAGGTGGCGGCGTTCCTCGAGCGCGAGACCGAGGCCGCCCTCCTGCTGGAGGACATCCACCGGTTCATCGAGCGCTGGCTCCCGCGGTTCACGCTCGACCGCCGCGCCGCCCTCACGGTGGCCATCGGGTGCACCGGCGGGCGCCATCGCTCCGTGTACCTCGTGGAGCGGCTCGCGGAGCGCATGCGCTCCCAGCACCCGCTCATCGTGCGCCACCGCGACCTCGAGCGGGAATAGGGAGCCGGCGCCGGCGTGCTCGTCATGAACCTCCTCTCCGCGGGCCCGAAGCCCCGCGAGACGGTGCCCATCTTCCCGCTCGCGACGGTGCTCTACCCCGGGATGCGGCTGCCGCTGAAGGTCTTCGAGCAGCGCTACATGGACATGGCCAAGGCCTGCCTGAAGCACGACTCCGCCTTCGGCGTCTGCCTCATCCGCGAGGGCGCGGAGGTCGGGTCGCCCGCGGTGCCCGAGCCGGTGGGCTGCCTCGCGCGCATCGGGGCGTGGGACATGGAAACGCTCGGCGTGCTCAAGGTGACGGCCGAGGGACTCGACCGCTTTCGCCTCGCTCGCGACCCGGACCACGCCCGCGGGCCTGATCCTCGGCGACATCGAGCGCATCCCGGAAGAGCGAGGCGGCGCAGGCGCCCGAGCTCGCGCAAAGCGCCGCGTTCGTGCGCAAGGTGGTGGCCGCGCTGGGCGAGTCCCGGTTCGCGCAGCCCTACCGCTACGACGACGCGAGCTGGGTCGGCTTCCGCCTCGCCGAGATCCTGCCGCTGCGCAACGCGGCCAAGCAGAAGCTGCTGGAGCTCACGGACCCCGCCGCCCGCCTCGCCGTCCTGCACCGCTTCCTGCTCGAGCGGAACCTCGTCGACTAGGCGCCCCGCGCAAGGCGCGCGAGCAGCTTCTTCACCGGCGCCGGCAGCGCGGCCTCGGGCGCGTCCCGCAAGGCGAGCCAGGTCGCCGGCCGTTGGCCGGCCCGCGTCGCCGCGCCCTTCACCCTCACCCGCCAGGGCGTGACGGCGAGCGTGAAGTGGGTGAAGGCGTGCGCGAACGGCTCGAGGGCGTCCACGCCGTCCACGCGCAGGCCGTAGGCCGCATCGACCCAGCGCGGCGGGATCGGCATCGGCCGGCGCCTCGGGCAGGCTCCACAACCCGCCCCAGATTCCCGGCGAGGGCCGCTTCTCGACCAGCACGCGTCCGCGCGACACCACGGCGAGCATCGCGACCGCACGCGTGGGCGCGGGGCGGGCGGCCTTGCGGCCCGGCAGTTCCGCGATCCGTCCTTCGCGAAGGGCGACGCATGTCGTCGCGCACCGGGCAGCGCGCGCAGGCGGGGTTGGCCCGCGTGCAGAGCGTGGCCCCCAGGTCCATCAGCCCCTGCGTGTAGCGCTCGACGCCGTCGCGGGCACGAGGGACTCCGCCAGCGCCCACAGCCTCGCCAGCGACCGGCGCGGAATCGGCGGCGCCGTCCGACGCCGAAATGCCGCGCCAGCACCCGCTTCACGTTGCCGTCGAGGATCGCGTGCGCGCTCGCCCGTCGCGAACGCCACGATCGCGGCCGCGGTCGAGCGGCCGATGCCCGGCAGCGCCTCGACCTCCTCGACCCGGAGCGGAAACCGGCCCGCGTGGTCCTCGACGACCGCCCGCGCGGCGCGATGCAGGTTGCGCGCCCGCGCGTAGTAGCCCAGCCCGCTCCACAGGCGCATCACCTCGTCCTCGGGAGCCGCGGCGAGCGCGCGACACGTCGGGAAACCGCGCCATGAACCGCTCGAAGTACGGGATCGCGGTGGCCACCTGCGTCTGCTGCAGCATGATCTCCGAGACCCAGATGCGGATACGGGTCGCGCGTGCCCTGCCATGGCAGGTCGCTGCGGCCGTGGCGGCGCTGCCACGCCACGACGCGGGCGGAAAACGATGGGGATCGGGAAGGCATTTCGGGAAGCCGCGGATCGGGTCAAGCACGATTCTCGCTCATGCGCCGCGCCGCAATCGCATGAGCGCTTCCCGGAGACGCATTTGCTACCATCGGGGAACTGCTGCGCAACGACGGAACGTTCGACGCCCGTGATTCCAGGAGACTTGATCGCCGCATGACATGGCCGCTCTTCCGGATGGTGACTCCTTGAAGGACTTGCTGGCAACGGCCTTGACGCTGCACCAGAAGGGGCGTCTCCAGGAGGCGGCGGCACATTATGCCGCCATTTTCCAGCGCGATCCGAACCACCGCGACGCCTTGCACATGCTCGGCGTCGCACACCATCAGGTCGGGCAGAACGAGCAGGCGCTGGCGCTCATCCGCCGCGCCTCGGCCCTCGGGCCCGATGCCATCGTATTGTCCAATCTCGGCCTCGTATTGCACGCACTGGGTCGCCCGGGGGAAGCGCTCGAGTGCTTCGACCGGGCGCTGGCCCTCAATCCGCACTACCCCGATGCCCACAACAACCGGGGCGTCGCCCTCGCCTCCCTGAGACGCCTCGACGAGGCCATCGCCAGTTACGACAAGGCCGCGTCGCTGCACCCGGCCTATGCGGAGGCCTTCAACAACCGTTGCGTGGCGCTCGCCAGCCTCGGCCGACATGACGAGGCCCTGGCGAGCTGCGACCGGGCGCTGGCCATCAGGGCCGACTATCCCGAGGCGCTGGCCAACCGGGGCAACGCCTGGCCGGACTGCAGCGCTTCGACGAGGCGCTGGCGAGCTGCGACCGCTCCATCGCGCTTCAACCGGCCGCCGCCCTGGCGCACGCAGCCAGAGCCGCGATCCTGCTGGCGCTCGGGCGTCATGCCGAGGCGCTGGAAAGCTCCGACCGCGCGATCGCGCTTGATTCCGACCTCGCCGAAGCCCACGCCAATCGACACCGTCCTGCGTCGCTCGGACGATACGAGGAAGCGCTGGCAAGCAGCGGGAAGGCGATCGCCCTCAGGCCCGACCTGCCCCTGGTCCTCGGCAACTGGCTTCACGAAAAGATGCATTGCTGCGACTGGTCCGGCCTCGAGGCGGCCTATGAGGCGGTCGCCGCCGCCATCGAGAGGGACGAGAACGCCGTGGACCCCTTCGTGACGCTCGCCACTCCGCTCACGGCCCTGCAGCAGCTGCGGTGCGCGCGGACGTTCTCCCGCGACAAGTACCCGGCGAGCGCGTCGCCGATGTGGCGCGGGGAACGCCATGGTCATGACCGGATCCGGATCGGGTACTTTTCCTCCGACTTCGGCAATCACCCCGTGGCCCACCTTCTCGCGGAGGTGATCGAGCTGCACGATCGCGCGCGGTTCGAGGTCACCGGATTCAGCTTCGGTCCCGCCTCGACCGATCCATACCGCGAGCGATTGAGAGGTGCCTTCGATCGCTTTCTCGACGTTCGCACGGAAAGCGACCGGGGGGTCGCCGCCCTGGCACGCGAACTGGAAATCGACATCGCCGTCGACCTGAACGGCTACACCGAGCACGAGCGAACGGGCATCTTCGCGCATCGCCCGTCTCCCGTGCAGGTGAACTACCTGGGCTATATCGGGACCATGGGCGCCCCCTCCATCGACTACCTGATCGGGGACCGCACGGCGATCCCGGAGGACCACCGGCCGTTCTTCGACGAGAAGGTCGTCTACCTCCCGCACTCGTACCAGGCCAACGACTCGAAGAAGCGGATTTCCGCGCGACGCTTCAGCCGCGCCGAGCTCGGATTGCCGGAAGGCGATTTCGTCTTCTGCTGCTTCAACAACAGCTACAAGATCACGCCGGACGTCTTCGATATCTGGATGCGCCTGCTGCGAAAGGTCGGGAATGAGCACGCTCTGGCTTTCCGTGGCGAACGACGCCGCCAGGCGAAACCTGCGCATCGAAGCCGAAAGACGCGAACGCGGCCCGGAGGCTTCGGCACGGCAAGGGTCGCGTGATGGAAGTGCATGCGCTGCCGAAGGCGGAGGTGCTCGAACTGCTTTCCGCCACCGGGCTATCGCTCGCGGAAGTGGAGCGCTACGACGTGGCCGGCGACGCCTTCGTGAGCTACCGCTACTTCGCCACCCGGCCATGAGCGGAAGGGAATCGAACCCTCGTCGTAAGCTTGGGAAGCTTCTGCTCTGCCATTGAGCTACACCCGCGGCGAGGCGCCATTTTACCCGAGGTCGTACGGCGCGTCGCCATCCATGTTTTCGCCGCGTGCGCCCCGCGGGCGAGATTCCGCGATAGAATTCTCCCATGGAACTGCTGCTGAGAGTCAACGGCGCCGAAAGGCGCTTCGCGCCGCCCCTCACCGTCGAGGGGCTTGTCGGAAAGCTGGGGGTCGAGGGCAAGCGCGTCGCGATCGAGCGCAACGGCGAGATCGTGCCGCGCAGCCGCTACGCCGAGGTCGAGCTGGCCGACGGCGACCGCCTGGAAGTCGTGGTCGCGGTGGGAGGCGGCTGATGGACGACCGTCTCGTCATCGCCGGAAAGGCCTACGGGTCGCGCCTCCTCGTGGGAACGGGGAAGTACCGCGACTTCGAGGAAACGCGCCTCGCCATCGAGGCCAGTGGCGCGGAAATCGTCACCGTCGCCATCCGCCGCGTGAACATCGGCCAGAACGCCGGCGAACCGAGCCTGCTCGAGGTGCTTCCGCCCTCCCGCTACACGATCCTGCCCAACACGGCCGGCTGCTACACGGCCGAGGATGCCGTGCGCACGCTGCGCCTCGCGCGCGAGCTGCTCGACGGCCACGCGCTCGTGAAGCTCGAGGTGCTGGGGGACGCCGAGACGCTCTTCCCGAACATGCCGGAGACCCTGGCGGCGGCGAAGACGCTCGTGGCCGACGGCTTCCAGGTGATGGTCTATTGCAGCGACGACCCGATCCTCGCCCGGCAGCTGGAGGACATCGGCTGCGTGGCGGTGATGCCGCTTGCCTCGCTCATCGGCTCCGGGATGGGAATCCTCAACCCGTGGAACCTGCAGATCATCCTGGACCGCGCGAAGGTCCCGGTCATCGTGGACGCCGGCATCGGCACCGCCTCGGACGCCGCCGTCGCCATGGAGCTGGGCTGCGACGGCGTGCTCATGAACACGGCGATCGCGAAGGCGAGGGATCCCGTGCGCATGGCCCGGGCGATGAAGCTCGCGGTGGAGGCCGGCCGCGAGGCGTGGCTCGCCGGCCGCATGGAGAAGAAGCCCTACAAGGCGTCGGCGAGCTCGCCCACCGAGGGGCTCATCGGGAAGACGGCCTGACCGGCTAGTAGCGCCAGGTGATGCCGAAGGTGACCTGGTCCGTGTCGGACTCGCGCGGGCCCCAGCGGTCGAGCGGCGAGAACCGCTCCATCTCCGCCTGCAGCCCGATCCGCTCGGTGAGGTTGTACTTGAGCCCCAGCCCGTAGCGAACCCCGGCGCCGGCGCGCGCGCCGGCATCCGGTCCCGTGACCAGCGATGCCGGCCCTTCCGAGCGCCATGCTCCCAGCCGGCCGTAGAGGGCCACGCGCGTCCAGAGCGGAAGCGTGCCGACCGTATCCATGGTGAATCCCCGGCCCCGCGCGGACGTCGCCGAAATGGGGCTGCCCAGCGGCGCGAGATCCCGACGTCGGCATAGCCCGTTTCCACGGCGAGGTACTTCGAGTACCGGTAGCCCAGCTTCAGCTTGACGCCGTCGGCCCCCGTCTCGCGCCCAGCCGGGTTCCGAACGAGGATTCCATCGGCCAGTAGAAGCCCGGCTCGGGGATGGCCAGGGGCCCGGGCCCCGCGGTCGGCCGAAGGACGCCCACGTAGTCGCCGGCGATCCCCTGGACGGGGACGAGGGCGAACGCCAGGACGGCCAGCCAGGGACGGGACATGGGCATACCCCCGATAGTGGGGATGTCGCTTTCCGGCGTCAACGAAATGGGCGGGAACCGGCCGCTTGCACGGTAAAATTGCGGCATGGACGCAACAACCCGGCCGATCCGCAGCTTCGTGCTTCGCCAAGGGCGTTTTTCGCCCGGGCAGCAACGTGCCTACGAAATGCTCATGCCTCGCTTCGGAGTCCCATTTTCGGGCGAATTTCTCGATCTTGAGGCCGTTTTCGGCCGAAAGTCGCCGAAAATCCTCGAAATTGGGTTCGGAATGGGGGAAACCACGGCAAGAATTGCCTCCGAGCACCCCGAAAACGACTATCTGGGCATTGAAGTTCACACCCCCGGGGTCGGTGCGCTCCTCAAGCGAATTGATGAGCATGCGCTCACAAACGTCCGGATCATCCAGCACGACGCCGTGGAAGTCGTCCGCACGATGTTGCCGCCGGAGAGCCTGGCAGGCATCCACGTGTTCTTTCCCGACCCCTGGCCCAAGAAGCGGCACCACAAGCGCCGCCTCATCCAGCACGAGTTCGCCACGCTCCTGGCCAGCCGGCTCGCGCCCGGGGGTTACCTCCACGCGGCCACCGACTGGCAGGAATACGCCGAGCACATCCTGGCCACCCTTTCCGTCGTAGACATCCCTCGCAAACCCCCATGACGGCTTTGCCGAGCGCCCCGCGACCCGGCCGGAGACCAAGTTCGAGCAGCGCGGGCGCCGCCTCGGCCATGGCTCGTGGGACGTGATCTTCCGCAAACGCCACCCCGAGCAGGAGACCGCCGATGAGCATCGACCCCTTCGATCGCAGCACGCCGCGAGCGTCGCCGCTTCATGGCCCGCCTGGCCGCGGCGGGCGCGCTCGGGGCGGGCGGACTTTCCGGCTTCATGAGCCGGGCGCTCGCCAAGGGCGACCTTCCCGCGATCCCGGGCGTGAACCAGCTGAAGGGGACCGCCACGGTGAACGGGCGGGCGGCCGCCGTGGGAACGCCGGTCACCGCCCGCGACAAGGTGTCCACGGGCCCCGGCAGCATGGCCGTGGTCGTGATCAAGGACGACGCCTTCCTCATCCGCGAGAACACCACGCTCGAGTTCGGCGAGTCGCGGGGCACGCTGAGCCGCATCCTCGTGCAGACCGGCCGCGTGCTGTCCGTCTTCGGCAAGAAGCCGGTCGCCATCAAGGCGCGCAACGCGACCATCGGGATCCGGGGCACGGGCGCCTACCTCGAAGTGGACCCCGAGCAAGGTCTACTTCTGCCTCTGCTACGGCGAGGCCGACCTCGACGGGCCCGGCATGAGCGCCCCAAAGACGATCAAGACCACGCACCACGAGTCGCCCCTGGTCATCACGGACCGCGGCGGCGCCATGGCGCGCGCTTCCGGGGCCGGTCGTGAACCACACGCGACGACGAGCTGACCCTCCTCGAATCCCTGGTGGGCCGCGAGCCGCCCTTCGTCGGCATGACCTTCCCTGAACCGATATTGAACCGGGCGGTGAGGCCTATGTCCCATAGTTGAGTGGTTTACTCAACTATGCGGCGCAACCTATACTCGCGTTTGCCCGACCAAGGATTTCCCGTGAACCAGCGAAGCAAGCTCCCCATCCCGGACGTCCAGGCCACCCCCGACGTGCGCCGGATCGCCATCGACAAGGTGGGGATCAAGTCCATCCGCCACCCGATGAAGATCCTCGAGCGGGCCGGCGGCATCCAGCACACCATCGCCAACTTCAACATGTACGTGGGCCTCCCGCACCAGTTCAAGGGCACCCACATGTCGCGGTTCGTGGAGATCCTCAACGCCCACGAGCGCGAGATCACCGTCGACTCCTTCCGCGCGATGCTGCGCGAGATGGTGAAGAAGCTCGAGGCGGAGACCGGCCACATCGAGATGAGCTTTCCCTACTTCGTCCTGAAGAAGGCGCCCGTCTCGGGCGTGGAGAGCCTGCTCGACTACGAGGTCACCTTCATCGGCGAGATCGTCGAGGGCGCCGAGAAGTTCGCGCTGAAGGTCCAGGTGCCGGTGACGAGCCTGTGCCCGTGCTCGAAGAAGATCTCCGACTACGGCGCCCACAACCAGCGCTCGCACGTCACCATCGCCGCGCGCGTGGCGAGCTTCGTCTGGATCGAGGAGCTCATCGACCTGGTCGAGAAGCAGGCCTCGAGCGAGCTCTACGGCCTGCTCAAGCGCCCCGACGAGAAGTACGTGACGGAGCTCGCCTACGACAACCCGAAGTTCGTCGAGGACATGGTCCGCGACATCGCGGCCAAGCTGAACGCGGACGCGCGCGTGGAGGCCTACGTGGTGGAATCGGAGAACTTCGAGTCCATCCACAACCACTCGGCCTACGCGATGATCCGCAAGAACTGGCCCGCCTGCTGACCGGGCGCGCGCGCCCTCAGTAGCGCTTGGTCAGGGTGAGGTTCGCGCCTTCGCGGCGCATCTCCGTGCGGTTGAGGAAGCTCATGCCGAGGAGCGCGATGTCGAGCCCGGGACCGTCGGGCACGACCGCGTCCACGTCGCGGATCGTCATGCCGCCCAGGGTGACGGTATCCAGCCGGACGCGGTAGACGATCATCTGCCCGTTGGCCGTCTGCGACACCGCCTGCTGCCCGCGCCGGTAGTCGATCCCGACGCGCTGCGCCTCGGTGGCGGGCAGCGTCACCAGCGTGGCCCCCGTGTCGACGAGGAAGCGCATGCGCGCGCCGTTCACCTGGCCCTCGGCCGTGAAGTGCCCGTTGCCGTCGGCCGCCAGCGTGACGCTCTGCAGGGCCCCCGTGAGCGCCGCCGACTCGGCGTGCTGGCCGAGTTCCAGGACCTGGCGCTTGCCGTCGATCTCGAGCGTGGCCGAGCGCGAATCCGCCGCGATGAGCAGCACGCCTTCCGGCGTGCGCTGCCCGGCGGAGATCGTCCGGGGCGCTGCGCGATCGATCACGACGACCGCCTTGCCGGGGAACAGGCCGATCACGTTCACCTCGGTCGCGCCGGCGGGCAGCGCCACGACGAGCGCCGCCAACATAGAATGCCGTAGCCCTCGCAGGATGCCCATTCGATGAAGCCCGTCGCCGTCTTTCGCCACGCCCCCACGGAGGGGCCGGGCTATTTTGCCACTTTCCTGGACGAGCACCGCATCGATTGGCGCCTGGTCCGGCTCGACGAGGGCGAGCCCGTGCCCGGCAGCGCGGACGGATTCGCGGGGCTCGCCTTCATGGGCGGCCCGATGAGCGCCAACGACGCCCTCCCCTGGACCGAGCCCGTCCTCGCCCTCATCCGCGACGCCGTCCGGCGGGAGGTCCCGGTGATCGGCCATTGCCTCGGCGGGCAGCTCCTCGCGAAGGCGCTCGGCGCGCGCGGTCACGCGCAACCCGGTGAAGGAGATCGGGTGGCATCGCGTCGAGGTCGAGGACACGCCCGAGGCGCGCGAGTGGCTCGGGCCGGACCTGCGCGCGTTCACGACCTTCCAGTGGCACGGCGAAACCTTCGCGATCCCGCCCGGCGGCCGCCGCATCCTGCGCGGGGAGCACTGCGAGAACCAGGCCTACGTCGTCGCGGGACGCCACCTCGGGATGCAGTGCCACGTCGAGATGACGCCGGAGCTCGTCCGGACCTGGTGCGAGACGGGCGCGGAGGAAATCGCGCAGAGCCGCGCGAGCCCCGCGGTGCAGGCCGCCCCGGAGATCGAGGCGCAGGCCGCGCAGCGCCTGCCCGTCCTCGCCGACACCGCCCGGCGCCTCTACCAGCGCTGGATCCGCGGGCTGAAATAGAAAAAGGGGTCAGGTTACTTTGCACAAGACACTTGTGCAAAGTAACCTGACCCCTTTTCCTCAGTCGCGGAAGTTCTGGTAGGTGAGCGGGACCTCGGTCACGCCCGCGCGCACCAGCGCGATCGCCTCCTGGAGCGTGTCGCGCTTGGCGCCGGAGATGCGCACGACGTCGCCCTGGATCGCCGCCGTGACCTTGAGCTTCGCGTCCTTGATCATCTTCACGATCTTCTTCGCGAGCTCGGTCTCGACGCCGTTCTTGACGGTGACCTTCTGCTTCACCTTGTCGCCGCCGATCTTCTCGGGCTTGTCCAGCGTGAGGAAGCGGGCGTCGACGCCGCGCTTGGCGAACTTGGCGTTGCAGCACGTCCCGCACCTGGCCCAGCTTGAAGTCGTCGTCGGCGAAGAGCGTGAGCTCCCGCTCCTTCTGCTCGACGCGCGCGTCCGACCCCTTGAAGTCGAAGCGGTTGGTGATCTCCTTGTTGGCCTGCTCGACGGCGTTCTTCACCTCGACGAGGTTGGCCTCGCAAGCGATGTCGAAGGACGGCATGGCTTCTCCCGGGTTACTGGTTGCGGCCGCGTATTCCCGGCCCGATCGGGCTCAGGTCTCGACGCGCCCGAGCAGCAGGTACTCCATCAGGGCCTTCTGCGCGTGCAGGCGGTTCTCCGCCTCCTCCCACACCACGCTCTGCGGGCCGTCGAGGACCTCCGCGGAGACTTCCTCGCCGCGGTGGGCGGGCAGGCAGTGCATGAACAGCGCGTCCGCGCGGGCCGCGGCCATCATCTCGGCGTCCACGGTGAAGGCCGCGAAGGCATCCTTCCTCGCGTCGGTCTCCTCCTCCCATCCCATGCTCGTCCACACGTCGGTCGTCACGAGGTCGGCGCCCTTCGCCGCCGCCAGGGGGTCGCCGAAGAGCTCGAGGTGGCGTCCGCTCGACGCCCGAGGCGCGGCGCGGGCTCCAGCTCGTAGCCCGCGGGGCTCGAGACGTTCAGCTTGAAGTCGAGGAGGGTCGCCGCCTGCAGCCAGGTATTGCACATGTTGTTGCTGTCGCCGATCCACGCGACCGTCTTGCCGGCGATCGACCCGCGGTGCTCGACGTAGGTGTAGATGTCCGCGAGCACCTGGCAGGGGTGGTACTCGTCGGTGAGGCCGTTGATCACGGGCACGCGCGAATGCGCGGCGAAGCGCTCGATGATCGCCTGCTCGAAGGTGCGGATCATCACGATGTCGACCATGCGGGAGACGACGCGCGCCACGTCCTCGATGGGCTCGCCGCGGCCGAGCTGCGTGTCGCCCATGTTGAGCACGATCGAGGCGCCGCCCAGCTGGAACATGCCGGCCTCGAAGGACACGCGCGTGCGCGTCGAGCTCTTCTCGAACACCATCGCCAGCATCCGGTCGGAGAGCGGCTGGTAGGCGATGTAGTTCTTGAACCGCTCCTTGATCGTGCGCGTCCGCCGGAAGAGGTGCTCGAATTCCTCGGCGGAGAAATCGCGGAACTGCAGGAAGTGCCTCATGGCGGCTACCCCGCGGCGGCGGGCGGCGCCTCCGCGAGGAAGGCCTTCACGAGCGGCGCCAGGCGCGCCACCAGCTCCCGCGACTCCGCATCGCCGAAGACGAGCGGCGGCAGCAGCCTCACCACGCTGTCGGCGGTGACGTTGATCACGATCCCCGCCTCCAGCCCGCGGCGCACGAGGTCCCCGCACGGGCGGTCGAGCTCGACGCCGATCATGAGGCCCATGCCGCGGATCTCCCGCACGCCGGCCACGCCGGCGAATTCGCGGGCGAGGCCCTGCCGGATCGCCTCGCCCTGCCGCGCGGCATTGGCGATGAGGCCGTCGCGTCTCGATCACTTCGAGCGTCGTGAGCGCCGGCCACCGACACCAGCGGGCCGCCGCCGAACGTGGTGCCGTGGTTGCCCGGCTTGAACACCTGGGCGGCCGCGCCGCGCGCGAGGCACGCGCCGATGGGCACGCCGGAGGCGAGGCCCTTGGCGAGCGGCATCACGTCCGGGACGATGCCCGTCCACTGGTGCGCGAACCACTTGCCGGTGCGCCCGATGCCGCTCTGGACCTCGTCGATCATGAGCAGCCACTGGCGCCGGTCGCAGATCTCGCGCAGCTTCCGGACGTACTCGGCGTCGGCCACGTGGATCCCGCCCTCGCCCTGCAGGACTTCCATCAGGATCGCGACGACCGACGGGTGCTCGCTCAGGCGCTCGATGGCGCCGAAGTCGTTGTAGGGAACGCGCAGGAACCCGCCCATCAGCGGCTCGAAACCGGCCTGCGCCTTGCGCGAGCCCGTGGCCGAGAGCGTGGCGAGCGTGCGGCCGTGCCAGGCCTTCTCCATCACCACGATGGAGGGGTTCTCGATGCCGCGCTGGTGGCCGTAGAGGCGCGCGATCTTGATGGCGCACTCGTTGGCCTCCGCCCCCGAGTTGCAGAAGAAGGCGTTGTCCATGCCGGCGAGCGCGCAGACCTTGTCCGCGAGGCTCTCCTGCTCCGCGCACGCGGAACAGGTTGGAGGTGTGGATGAGCTTCGCGGCCTGCTCGGCGATCGCCTTCACGAGCACCGGGTGGCCGTGGCCGAGGCCGCTCACCGCGATGCCCGCGAGGGCGTCGAGGTAGCGCTTGCCCTCGGTATCCCACAGCCAGGCGCCCTCCCCGCGCGCGAACGCCACGGGTTGGGGCGAATAGGTCTTCATCAGATGGGCGGCAGTCATGAACGCCTCGCAGAAACGATCACGGCGGCCTCGCGCCGCCGTGGATGTGGGGGAATCGATTATCGGCAAATTCACGGGGTGCCGCAACCGCGGGCCGGGGGGCGCGATAGAATGCCCCTCCCGCACTTCCGAATCGCCGCCGCCGATCGGCGACCGGCTCCCGCCATGTCCACCGCGCCCGCGGGCGATCATCATCCAGGGGATCACCCGAGCCGGCCGCGCCTTCCGCCCCAGCGACTGGGCCGAGCGCCTGTGCGGCGTCCTGTCGACCTTCGGGGGGACCAGCAGATGCGCTACTCGCCGTTCGTGCGGCCGATCCTCATGGACGGCGTGCGCTGCGTGTTCGTGAAGCCGGCGCTGCGCACCATCGAGCCCCGGGCGTACCGGTTCCTGCTCGACTTCGCGAACGACAACGAACTGGTGGTGATCGACCCGACCCACCCGGAGGGGTCGGCGGAGTACTGCCCGGTGCCGGGCGTGACCCTCGGGCCGGGGGAGAGGGACGCCCCCGGCGGCTGACCGCGCCCTAGGCGCGGCCGGCGAGCGCCTTGACCTGCTGCGCGAGGCGGCTCTTGTGGCGGGCGGCCTTGTTCTTGTGGATGATCTTCTTGTCCGCGATGCGGTCGATGGTGGAGACGTTCGCGTCGAGCGCGGCCTGCGCGGCCTTGGCATCGCCGGAGGCGATCGCGGTCTTCACCTTCTTGATCGCGGTGCGCAGCGTCGTGCGAAGGCCCATGTTGGTGGTGCGGGTCTTGCTCGCCTGCTTGGCGCGTTTCGCGGCCTGCTTGGAATTGGCCATGTCGTGATCCTTGGGTCGAAATCGAATAGCGTCTGAAATCGAATAGCGTCGGAAATCTGAAAAGCGCCGGGAGTTCGAAAAACGAAGCCTGATATTATACAACGCTTGCCCTGTCAAAACAAAGCCCTAGCTTCCCCTCCCGTTTCCCTGCCCGCCGCGGCCCGCGCCGCGCGACCGCGCCCATGAACCTCCTCAAGGCCGCCGCCTCGGTCAGCGCGATGACCCTCGTGTCGCGCATCACGGGGTTCATCCGCGACACGCTCCTCGCCATCGCCTTCGGGGCGGGCTTCGCGATGGACGCCTTCGTGGTCGCCTTTCGCCTCCCCAACCTGCTGCGGCGCCTGTTCGCCGAGGGCGCGTTCTCGCAGGCGTTCGTGCCGATCCTCGGCGAGTACCGGCAGCGGCGCGGGGAGGAGGCCACGCGGGCCCTCGCCGCCCGGGTGCTGGGCGTCGCTGTCGGTCGCGCTCCTCGTCGCGACGGCCGTCGGCGTGGTGGCGGCCCCGCTCCTCGTCTACGCGAGCGCGTGGGGGTTCGCCAAGGACGCGGACAAGTTCGCGCTCACGGTGACGATGCTGAGGATCTGCTTCCCGTACATCTTCTTCATCTCGCTCACCAGCTTCGCCTCGGGCATCCTGAACACCTGGGGCTCGTTCAAGGCGCCGGCCTTCACGCCGGTGCTGCTGAACCTCTCCTTCATCGGCTTCGCCCTCTTCGCCGCGCCGTACTTCGACCGCCCGATCCTGGCCCTGGCCTGGGCGGTGTTCGTGGGCGGCATGCTCCAGCTCGCCTTCCAGGTCCCGTTCCTCCTTCGCATCCGCATGCTGCCGATGCCGAAGTGGGACCCGCGGGACGAGGGCGTGGTGCGCATCCTCAAGCTCATGGCGCCCGCGGCGCTCGGCGTCTCGGTCGCCCAGGTGAGCCTCGTCATCAACACGCAGATCGCGTCCTGGCTGGGCGACGGGCCGGTCTCCTGGCTCTACTACGCCGACCGGCTGATGGAGTTCCCCTCGGCGCTGCTCGGCGTGGCGCTGGGCACGGTGCTCCTGCCCTCGCTCGTGAAGCACCACGGCAACAACGACCCGGGCGCCTACTCGCGCCTCCTCGACTGGGGCCTCGGCTCACCCTGCTCCTCGCGGCGCCGGCCGCCGTCGGGCTCGCGCTGCTGGCCGTCCCGCTCGTGGCCACGCTCTTCTGGCACGGCGAGTTCACGCGGCACGACGTGCTGATGACCCGCTCCGCGCTCGTCGCCTACGCCGTCGGGCTCGCCGGCATCATCCTCGTGAAGGTCCTCGCGCCCGGGTTCTACGCCCGGCAGAACATCCGCACGCCGGTGAAGGTCGCGCTCGCCACGCTCGTCGTCACGCAGCTGGCGAACCTGGCGCTCGTGCCCTGGCTCAAGCACGCGGGGCTCGCCGCCGCCATCTCCGTCGGCGCCACCTTCAACGCCGCGTGGCTCTGGTGGCTCATGCGCCGCTCCGGGCGCCTGGCAGGCCGGCCCGGACTGGGGCGCCTTCCTCCTGAAGGTGGCGGTGGCCCTGTACATGATGGGCGGCGTGATCTGGTACGGGATGGGCTCGGAGCAATCCTGGTTCGCCATCCCCACCGCGACGCGCGCCCTCAAGCTCGCCGCCATCATCCTGGGCGCCATGGCCGCCTATTTCGCGACCCTCTGGGCGGTCGGCTTCCGCCTGGGCCAGTTCGCGAGGCAGCGGAACGACCATGAATCTCTCCGTCATCCGCGACCCGAAGCCGGGCGCCCGCGACGCGGTCATCGCCATCGGCAGCTTCGACGGCGTGCACCGCGGCCACCTCGCGCTGCTCGCGCGCGTCGTCGAGGAGGCGGCGGCACTCGGCGCCGTTCCCGCGGTGCTCACCTTCGAGCCGCTGCCGCGCGAGCTGCTCTTCCCGGATCGCGCCCCGCCCCGCCTGTCCACGCTCTCGGCCAAGCTGCACGCCTTCGCCGACGCGGGCATCGAGATCGCCTACATCTGCCGCTTCACGCGGGCCTTCGCCGCGCTCACCGCCCGAGGCCTTCGCGCTGCGGCTGAGGCAGCTGCACGGCGCGCGCCGCGTGCTGGTCGGGCAAGGACTTCCGCTTCGGGGCCAAGCGGGCGGGCGACGTCGCGTTCCTCGCGGCCGAGGGCGCCCGGCTCGGCTACGAGGTCGAGACGCTCGCCACGGTGGCCGACGGCGACGACCGGGTGTCGAGCACGCGCGTGCGCGAGGCGCTCTCCGCCGGCGACCTCGGCCTCGCCGCGCGGCTCCTCGGGCGGCCCTACACGATCTGCGGCCGCGTCGTGCACGGCGCGAAGCTCGGCCGCAACCTCGGCTACCCCACGGCCAACATCGCCCTGCCGCCCGGGCGCCCGGTGATGACGGGGGTCTTTGCGGTAAAATGCGTCGGTGCGGCAACTCGCGGACTCGAGGGAGTGGCGAGCCTGGGATACAAGCCGGTCGTGGCGGAAAACGGCCCGGCGACCCTCGAAGCGTACCTCTTCGATTTCTCGGGCGATCTCTACGGACGTCGCCTCTCCATCGAGTTCCTGACGAAGCTGCGCGACGAGGCGAAATTCGCCTCGCTCGACGAGCTCGTGGCGCAGATCCGCGCGGACTGCGACGCGGCGCGAGCCTACTTCCGCGAATCGGGGACCTGATGGCCGACGTTTCGAAGACCGACTACAAGCTGACCCTCAACCTGCCCGACACCCCCTTCCCCATGCGCGGCGACCTCGCCAGGCGCGAGCCGGGGTGGGTGAAGGCCTGGCAGGAAAAGGGCCTCTACGCCCGCATCCGCGAGGCCTGCCGGGGCCGCCCGCTCTTCGTGCTGCACGACGGCCCGCCGTACGCGAACGGCGACATCCACATCGGCCACGCGGTGAACAAGGTCCTCAAGGACATCGTCGTGAAGTCCAAGACGATGGCCGGCTTCGACGCGCCCTACACGCCGGGCTGGGACTGCCACGGCCTTCCCATCGAGCACCAGATCGAGAAGAAGCACGGCCGCCACCTCGAGGGCAACAAGGCCCGCGAGCTCTGCCGCGCCTACGCCGCGGAGCAGATCGAGCGGCAGAAGGCGGACTTCCGCCGCCTCGGCGTGCTGGGCGACTGGGAGCATCCCTACCGGACGATGGATTTCGCGACGGAGGCCGACGAGATCCGCGCGCTCGTCGCGCATCTGGAAGAAGGGCCTGCTCTACCGCGGCCTCAAGCCCGTCAACTGGTGCATCGACTGCGGGTCGGCGCTCGCCGAGGCCGAGGTCGAGTACGAGGACAAGACCTCCGCGGCGATCGACGTGGCGTTCGCCGCGGCGGATCCGGCGGCGGTCGCGCGCGCCTTCGGCCTCGCCAAGCCCCCGGAGAAGGCCTTCGCGGTCATCTGGACCACCACGCCGTGGACCCTGCCGGGCAACCAGGCCATCGCCGCGCATCCGGGCCACGAGTACGAGCTCGTCGCGACCGAGGCCGGCGCGCTCATCCTCGCCGCCGAGCTGCGGGAGGCGTCGCCTGCAAGCGCTACGGCCTTGCCGCCACGGCGGTCCTGGGCCGCGCGCCCGGGGGGTCGCTCGCCGGGCTCGCCTTCCGCCATCCGCTCGAGCCGCGCGACGTCCCGATGATCCTCGGCGAGCACGTGACGCTCGAGGCGGGCACCGGGCTCGTCCACACCGCCCCGGCGCACGGCGCCGAGGACTTCGAGGCCGGCGTGAAGTTCGGCCTGCCGCTCGACCAGCCCGTGGACGACCGCGGCCGCTTCAAGGCCACGGTGCCGCACTTCGCGGGCCTGGGCGTGCGCGAGGCGGAGAAGCCGATCCTCGAGATGCTGGCGGCCCGCGGCGCGCTGCTCAGGAACGAGCCGCTGCGCCACAGCTACCCCCATTGCTGGCGCCACAAGACGCCGATCATCTTCCGGGCCACGACGCAGTGGTTCATCGGCATGGACAAGCCCGGGCGAGGACGGCCGCACGCTGCGCGAGACCGCGCAGAAGGCCGTCGCGGACACCGCGTTCTACCCGTCGTGGGGCCGCTCGCGCATGGAGGCGATGATCGCCAACCGGCCGGACTGGACGCTCTCGCGCCAGCGCAACTGGGGCGTGCCGCTGCCCTTCTTCCTCGACCGCGAGACCGACGAGCTGCACCCGCGAGACCGAGCGCCTCCTCGAGGAGGCGGCCGCCCGCGTGGCGAAGGGCGGCATCGAGGCCTGGTTCGCCGCGACCTGCGAGGACTTCGGCGTGGACCCGGCGAAGTACCGCAAGATCACCGACACCGTCGACGTCTGGTTCGACTCGGGCACGACGCACTTCTCGGTGCTGCGCGGCCTCGCGGGGCAGAAATGGCCGGCCGACATGTACCTCGAGGGCTCCGACCAGCACCGCGGGTGGTTCCAGTCGAGCCTGCTCACGAGCTGCGCCATGGACGGCCGCGCCCCCTACGACTCGCTCCTCACCCACGGGTTCGTGGTCGACGGGCAGGGCCGCAAGATGTCCAAGTCGCTCGGCAACGTGATCGCCCCGCAGAAGGTCTCCGACACGCTGGGCGCGGAGATCATCCGGCTCTGGGTGTCCTCGGCCGACTATTCGGGCGAGCTCTACATCTCCGACGAGATCCTGAAGCGCGTGGTGGAGAGCTACCGCCGCATCCGCAACACGCTGCGCTTCCTGCTCGCCAACACCGCCGACTTCGACGCCGCGAAGGACCTCCTGCCCCCGGAGCGCTGGCCCGAGATCGACCGCTACGCGCTCGCGATGACGCGCGAGATGGCCGAGTCGGCGATGGCCGACTACGCGCGCTTCGAGTTCCACCTCGTGGCGCAGCGCATCCAGACCTTCTGCTCGGAGGACCTGGGCGGCTTCTACCTCGACGTCCTGAAGGACCGGCTCTACACCTGCGGGCGCGAATCCGCGGCCCGGCGCGCGGCGCAGTCGGCGCTGCACCACATCACGCAGATCCTCCTTCGCCTCATGGCGCCGATCCTGTCCTTCACCGCCGAGGAGGCCTGGTCCGTCCTGCACCCGGGGGAGGACGACGAGCCTCTTCTTCCACACCTGGAACGGCATCCTGCCGGCGCAGGAGAACGAGGCCGCGCTCGTCGTGAAATGGCGGCGGCTGCGCGAGATCCGCGCCCTCGTCCAGAAGCAGCTGGAGGAGCTGCGCCAGTCCGGCGGCATCGGCTCGTCGCTGCAGGCCGAGGTGGCCATCGCCGCACCCGAGGGCGACCGCGTCCTGCTCGAGAGCCTGGACGCCGACCTGCGCTTCGTCCTGATCACCTCGACGGCCACCGTCGAGACGGGCGGCGCGCTCGCCGTGCGCGTGTCGCCCAGCCCGCACGCGAAGTGCGAGCGGTGCTGGCACTACCGCGAGGACACGGGGTCCGACCCGCGCCATCCCGGCCTCTGCGGCCGCTGCGTGGCCACCATCGAGGGCCGCGGCGAGGAACGGCGGCATGCCTGAGCGGCGCGCCCTGGACGCGCTGGCTCGGCGCTGTCGGCGGCGGTCGCCGCGGCCGACCTCGCGACCAAGGCGTGGGTGAGCGCCTCGTTCGCGGCCGGCGACGTGCACGTGATCACGCCGTTCCTCAACCTCGTGCTGTGGCACAACCCCGGCGCGGCCTTCAGCTTCCTGGCCGGGGCCGGCGGCTGGCAGCGCTGGTTCTTCATCGGCGTCACCCTCGCGGTGTCCGCCGTGCTCGTCGCGATGCTCCGGCGCAACGGCGGCAACCGCGCTGCTCTGCGCCGCCCTCGCCCTCGTCCTCGGGGGTGCCGCCGGCAACCTGTGGGACCGCGTCACCCTCGGGCACGTGGTCGACTTCATCCAGCTGCACGCGGCGGGATACTATTGGCCCGCCTTCAACGTCGCCGATTCGGCGATCACGGTGGGCGTGGTGCTCATCCTGTGGGACGGCTTCCGCGATGCCCGCGCCGACCGCGGGGCCGGCGCGGATGCCGGGCGCCCGTAGAGGAATCCAGGCCATGACCGAACCGATCGAGATCGTGCTCGCCAAGCCCCGCGGCTTCTGCGCCGGGGTCGACCGCGCCATCGCCATCGTCGAGCGCGCCCTCGAGGTGCACGGCGCGCCCATCTACGTGCGCCACGAGATCGTCCACAACAAGTTCGTGGTGGAGGACCTGCGCGGCAAGGGCGCCGTGTTCGTCGAGGAGCTCGTCCGAGGTGCCCGCCGGCGGCACGGTCATCTTCTCGGCCCACGGCGTGTCGCAGGCGGTGCGCCGGGAGGCCGCCGAGCGCGGGCTGCAGGTCTTCGACGCCACCTGCCCGCTCGTGACCAAGGTGCACGCCGAGGTGGCCCGCATGCGCGAGCACGGCCGCGAGGTCGTGATGATCGGCCACCAGGGCCACCCCGAGGCCGAGGGCACGATGGGGCAGTCCGAGGCCGGCATGTACCTCGTGGAGAGCGAGGCGGACGTGGCGAAGCTCGCGGTGAAGGACCCCGCGAACCTCGCCTACGTCACGCAGACGACGCTGTCCATGGACGACGCGGCCCGCATCGTGGCCGCGCTGCGCGCGCGCTTCCCGGCGATCCTCGGGCCGAAGAAGGACGACATCTGCTACGCCACGCAGAACCGCCAGGACGCCGTGAAGTTCATGGCGCCGCGCTGCGACGTGGTGATCGTGGTGGGCTCGCACCAACAGCTCGAACTCGAACCGCCTGCGCGAGGTGGCCGAGAACCTCGGCCGGCGCGCCTACCTCGTCGACCGCGCCGAGGAGATCCGCGCCGAATGGATCGCGGGAGCGCGCACCATCGGCGTGACGGCGGGCGCCTCGGCGCCGGAGGTGCTGGTCCAGGACGTGATCGCGAGCCCTGCAGCGCCTCGGGCGCCGCCCGCGTGCGCGAACTCGAGGGCATCACGGAATGCGGTGACCTTCCCGCTGCCGCGCGCGATCGCGCAGCGCGGGAACGCCGCAGGCCTAGGCTCAGGCCCCGGGCGGGGGCGGCTTGCGCGTCCGCGTTGCGCCGGCGGCTTGTAGGACGGGCTTCGGCGGGCGTGTACGCCGCGTCCGGCCTGGCCCGACGCACCGCGCCTTCCCGCCGACGACATTTCCATCCGGAATCCGGCGGCGCACTTCTTCACGCAGTAGGCGTCCCGCATCACCTCGGTCTTGGGCAGGTGTCCAGGGCGGTGCGCAGGCGCTGCTGCGGCTCGTAGGTCGGCAGGCCTCCCTGCGCCCGGGCCGCGGCGGCAGCGCACGCCCGCCGCCGCGACGACCAGCCAGGCAAGTCGCGCCTTCATGCGCTCATCGCTGGATCAGCTCGCGCCAGGAGATGCGCCGCGCGCGACCCGCCGCCGCCGCCGATGTTGACGGCGAACGGCGTCTTGGTCCCCGTCGCGCCCGTGGCGATGCCCTTGAAGACGCCGCTGGGCAGCCGCACGACCACGAGACCCACCGTGATCTGGCCCGTGAACTTCTGGCCCGCCTGGCCCAGCGCCGACGACGGCACGTAGGTGCCCGTCTTGTAGTTGAACTGGTAGATCCAGCTGTCGCCGCCCACCGTGCAGGCGCTGTTGTTGGGCACGTTGGTCACGACGATGAGCGTTCCCTGGACCAGCTGCGGGTCGAGGTTCACGCGCTCGCCCGGCGAATCGTCGCCCGGGTTGAGGTCGACGAACCAGCCGTCCTTGCACCGCCCAGTCCACGTCGACGTTGGTCGCTCGTGGTGCGCGAGACCGGCCCGCTGGTGATGATCTTGTTCTCCACGACGTTGCCCGAGCGGAAGTTGGGGTAGGTCGATCCGTCCCTTGTCCTTGATCGCGTAGATCGACTGCTGGTAGGCCCACTGGTTCGGCGGCGCGAGCGTGCCGGGTCGACGAGGTCGTCGCGTGCCCAGGTAGCGCCCCGTGCCGACGAACACCACCGGGAACTTCTTGCCGCCTTGCCGCTCGATGAGGCCCAGCTCCGACCCGGGCGGTGATGGACTGGGGCTTGCCGCCCGCGTCCTTGAGCGCGGCGAGCTGGGTGACCTTCGGCGGTCGGTCTGCATGTCGAACGCCAGACGTTGCCGTAGAGGTCGCCGCCGTAGACGTACTTGGCGGTGTTGTCGATGTTGAAGTTGTCGGCGAAGCCGGAGAGGTGGTTGAGGCCGGAGGGGTCGTCGTGTCGCCCACGCCGGTGTCGACCTTGTCCAGGATCTCGCCGTCTGCGAGGTCCACCACGAAGAGGTAGCCGCGCCCCGTTGCCCGGCGAGACGTTGTTCAGGCCCGAGGTGAGCAGCGCCACCCACTTGCCGTCGCTCGCGCGCTTGGTGATCACCGGGTTGCCGTGCGTGAAGCCGATGTCCGGGTCGCTGATCTTGCACAGGGTCGTGTCGTTGCAGATCTCCCAGAGGACCGTCGGGCTCGACGGGCTCCGTCACGTCCAGCGCGTAGTAGCCGCGCCCGCCGCCGTTGAGGCCGGCGACGAGCACCGTCTTCCAGCTGCCGCCGAAGTAGGCGTCCATGAGCTGGGGCGAGCCGTCCACGTTGTACTCGTGGGTCACCGTCCAGTTTTCCGTGGCGAGCCGGTGCAGCTTCGGCATGACGATGCGCGGCACGTAGGCCCACATCTCCTGCGCCGGTGTCGCCGTTGAGGGCGTGCAGCATGCCGTCGTTCGCGGCGATGAAGAGCGTGGCCTGGCGCAGCCGTCGTTGTCCGACTTGAACTCCGCGTAGGTCGGCGTGACCGCGTCGGTGAAGCCGAACCGTCGGCGCCTTCATGAACGCGGGCGTGGCGTTCACCGGGTCGCCCAGGATGTGCTCGCGGGCGCGGAACGGGGGGTTGGTCTCCGGGTTCGAGTAGGCCTCGTGCTGGCGCTGGCCGCGCAGCCAGTTCACCAGGTTGTCGCCGCTTGTTGGCGACGACCTTCTGCGCCGCCGTGAGCAGCGCGCACTGCGAGAGGGCCGGTGCACTTGTTGTCGAAGTAGGCCTGCTCCGCGGCGATGCCGCCGGCGGGCGCGCTGGTGAGGCTCGCGTAGAGGAACGGCTTCCTCTTGCCGCCGGCGCTCTCGTCGATCGTGAAGATGTTGCGGGAGTCGCTGTTGCCGGTGGTCTTGCCGTCGAGCAGCGCCTGCGCGGACCAGACGATCGGCGGCAGCACGTTGCCGGAGACGGTGTCGATGCGCTGGGCGACGATCTCGCCGTCCCACTTCACCGTGCGGAAGGTCGAGCTGTAGATGAAGTTGTCGGTTTCGGTGATGTTCGGGCTCGAGGTCGCCGAGGCGGCGGCGGCGGCCGTCTGGATGTTGAGCGACGCGAGCGCCTGCTGCAGGCCCTGCGTGAGCGAGTTCGGGTCGCTCGCGCTGAAGTACTTGCCGCGCCCGTTCACCGCCGCGTGCCAGAGGTCGTCCAGCGTGCTCGGCTCGTTCGCGACCGGCGCCGGCCAGTTGCAGGTGCCCGTCGTCCACGAGCAGGCGTTGTTCGTGCCCGCCTTGATCTTGGCGAAGTCGCCCGCGGCCGCGGTCTCGTAGTCGGACTGGTAGTCCATGAAGCCCTCGAGGCCCAGGCCGAGCGTGAAGGTCACCATGTGCTGCGCGGGGTTCTGGTCGCGCGTCGATCGTGGGCACGTTGTTCTCCGCGAACCGGGCCGGATGGTGCGAAGGTCCGTCTTGTAGTAGTAGGCCGCCACGTCGGCGAGCGTGCTGGACGCCCCCGTGATGCCGCCGTCGTAGGCGCCGTAGGCCGCGCGTCGTGTAGCCGGCGTTCGTGTTGTCCTCGTTGCCGATGGAGGAGAAGCTGTCGTTCCAGTAGCCGTCGGTCGTGAGCAGCGCGAAGTTCTGCTGGCAGGAGTACTCGATCGGGTCGGGCTTCATGCCGGCAGTTGATGCCGTCCGTCGTGCCCCTGGTAGTAGCGGCCGACGCGGTGCAGCGCGGTCCGGTTGGGCGTGCTGCCGTTCGTTTCCTGCGTGTAGACCAGGTTGTACCAGGCCTTCTTCTGCGTGCGCGTCGAACTTCGCGACGCCGATGGTACTTGTCGGCGGTGACCGGGGTTGTTCGGGTTGATGGTGATGAAGCCGATGCGGAAGCGGTCGTCGATCGGCAGGAAGGCGCGGCCGGTGGCGGTCTTCATGAGCGCCATGCGGGTGCGGTAGTAGGTCCACCAGTTGGCGAAGTTCTGGATCTCCTCCGCGTAGGTGCAGGAGGCGCGGCCGGGCGCAATCGGTGCGCACCGAGCCGGGCCCCTTCGGGTAGGTGCCGGTCGAGGCGACGATGTCCACGCGCGTGAAGCGGCCGTAGCGCGGGTACTGGTAGGTCGCCTTGGTGTACTTCTTCTGGCAGCGCGGCGTGCCTGACGAGTTGCCGGAGACGACCGCCGGGTCGGCGGCGTCCGTGGCCGTCTTGCACCAGCGTACCGGCGCGGCGATGGGCTGATCGGGTTCGTGACCGTGCCGGGGCCCGTGCCGGCCGCGTTGGCCAGCACGCAGTTCACGAGGTTCGCGTCGCTGCAGTACTCGTGCGGGGTGATGTTGTAGTAGTGCGCGTTCGAGGTCTTGATGAGTACCTTGTTGTAGTAGGCCGTCGTCGGGCAGCCCTTTGAGTGTTGGTCGCCCGGCGCCGTCGCCCCAGTAGAGGAAGTAGCTGAGTGCGCGCCGCGCGTACGGCGCCGACGTTGTGGATGCCGTTCTTGCGGCACTTGGCGGGGTCGGTGAGGTCCGCGCCCGACGGGCTGCCCGTGTTGCAGTAGACGACCTCCTTGAAGCCGTTCACGACGTTGGTGTTCCCGCCGCCGAGGTAGTCGTCGTCGCTCGCGCTGTTGGGTTGGCGTTGCCGAGGCTCGTGCCCTGGTAGTCGATGCCGGGGCGTAGGTGATGTTCGGGTTGTACCAGATCTTGTTGAAGGCCGGAGGCGTAGAACGGCGCCTCGCCGTAGTCCGGTGGGCGCGGTGTTGGACGAGGTGTCCGGATCGGCTTCTGGTCGTTGCCGCATTGCTGCCAGCCGTTGCGAGTTCCCCGGGGCCCGCCGGGGGCCGCGTGCAGCGAGCTCGTGCTCGTGCACCTCTTGCAGTTGTTGAGGTCGTCGCCGTCGCTCGTCCGGAAGATGTGGTCGGGCATGTAGTTCCACGCCATCGACCCCGAGTCGTCCAGGACGTACATGAGGTTCGGCAGCACCGCGTCCGAGGGCGAGTTGGCGAGCGGGACCTGGGCGAGGTCGGCGATCTCCGCGCCGGCGTGGCGGACGGAGAGGAGCCCGGCGGCGGCCACGGCCAGCAGCGCGACGAGGAATCGGCGGAAACGGGAAGGGTTGCCATGGCGGATCACTCCTGGGGAGAGAGGGCGCGTCAGATGCCGACGAGGACGCTCGTCTGGATGACGCTCACGGTGTCGCGAGGGCCCTCGACGCGCGTGGTTACGCGGTAGTAGAGCTGCGGCGAGCCGATGAACTGCGGCGCGCCCACGGCCATGCTGCCGCCGGACGTGCCGCGGTCGCTTAGGGCGAAGTACAGGGCGCATTCGTTGGCGGCGCCGGCGTTGGCGCCGTTGTAGGGGGTGTCCGGCTGCGTGCACATGCGGTGGATCACGTAGCGCACCACGTTGCCGGAGGCATCCGGGCGCGCCGCCGTTCACGGCCAGCGATTCGCGCCCAGCTCGCGGCATCGAACCAGTCGGGCTCGACCACCGGGAGGCCGCGACGAGAAGTAGCCCTGCGACGTGTTGGTGTTCTGCAGCGTCGTGCCGGCGCTGTTGTCCGCCGAGCCACTTCACGGCCTCCTGCGTGCCGCGGTCGGCGACCATGATGGCCGCCTGCTTGAAGGCCATGTTGCCGGCGACGACGGGCCGGTGTCCACGGAGCGCATGAGGGCCACGCCCGCGAGCGACATCGCCACGAGGACGATGAGGGCGATGAAGAGCACGATGCCCTCCTGGGCGCGGCGCGGGCCGCGGGCGCAGGCGCGATATCTGGCGGATTCGGGTGTTCGTCATGGCCGGTATCCAGGATCGGGTTCGCGGCAGTCAGGCGTTCAGGGGGAACCACACCATGTTGCGGATGGGCACCATCACCTCGAAGGTGCGGTAGCGGTAGCACTTCCACTTCGTCCGGGTCCGCGAAGGCCGATTCACGTCGAGGTCGATGCCCGGCGGGCGGCGCCGGGGTGATCCGACCCACGGGCTGCACCGTGGTCGCGTTGCACAGCCCCGTCGCGGGGTTCGGGCGCTCCGGCGTCATGCTGCGCGCCGTGACCACCAGCCGGACCGCGATGACGCGCGCCCAGTCCGGCGCCCGTGGCGGCCACTGGCATGTTGTCCGCCCACTGGTCGGTGTTCGCGCCGAGCGTCACGTTCGACGGCGCTGGCCGCGGTCGGGGGGACGCGGCCGTCGCCGTTGCCGTCGAAGCCGTACTGCGCCTGCAGCTGCACGACGCCGTCGGCGAGCGCGGCCGTCGCGCTCGCCACGCCGGGCGTGAGGCCGTTGATCGCCACGAGCTGGTTGTTCTGGATGGGTAGGTGACGACCGTCGGCGCGGCGCCGAGGTTGTAGAGCCGCCCGCCGGTGCTGGTGGCGGGGTTCCACGCGTTGTACGGCGATGTCGTTCGGGGGCCGGCAGCCCGCCGGGCCGGTTGTACTTCGTCGGCACGTTGGCGCCGTCCGTGGTTCGTGTAGTTGCCGCTGTTGTGGACGACGTTGTCCGACTGCCGGGCGTCCCGGGCATGGTGCTCACCTGCGCGAGCGTGCAGGGCTTGCCGGCCTCGGCGGCGATGACGAGGTCGCCCTCGTTGAAGCCGAACTGTTGTCCATCTTGTAGTCGGCCTGCGGACTGTTGGCCATCGACTGCGTGAACTTGGCCGGGCGCCATGAAGAGGTCGGAGTTGCCGAAGGCGAGGCGGATCTCGTCCGGCGCGCCGGCCGCGCCGTTGATGATCTCGACCGGCACGAGCTTGAACTGGATCGGCCGCGCCGCCCGGCTCGTACCAGCCGTTGATCGGGCAGCCCAGGAGCGCCATGTAGTTCAGGCCGTAGCCGGCCATGCGCATGTCGCGCTCGATCTGGAAGAGGCCGAAGACGCCGTTCTGCTGCGCGTCGCTGCCGCCGGTCGTGGTGCGCTTCTGGCTCTCGGACACGGCGAAGACCTGGAAGATGACGACCGTGCCGATGAGCCCGATCAGCACGCCCACCATCAGCTCGACGAGGGTGAAGCCTCGCGACGTTCGGGAAAACGGTCGGTTTCTCATGGTGGCGGTTTCCGGCGGATTCTCAGGGGTCGCTGATGAAGGCGACCGCGACGTGGTTGCTCACCGTCACGGCATCGGGCGCCTTCCAGCGAAGGGTGACGGTCACCTGGCGGCCGCCCGCGGCCGGCGTGGCGATCGCCACGTCGGGCGGGTAGGTGTCGCTGCCGGGAAGCAGCGCGTGCACCTTCTGCCACCCAGGTCGTGCGCGGGCGCGCCCGAGGCCGACGCCGTCCGTGACGGTGTAGCTCGCCGACGTTCGCGTAGCCGGCGCCCGCGGTCGACCCAGATCTCGCTGATGATCTCGTTGGCGAGGAACGCGGCCTCGGTGCGGTAGCGGGCGTTGGAGACGTTGCTCACCGAGACCGCCTGCATCGCGACGAGGGCGAGGACGCCCAGCGAGAAGATGAGGATGCCGATGAGGGCCTCGAGGAGGATCACGCCCTGCTGGCTGGAGGGTTTCGGCGTCATGGTCGGTCTCATATGGCGCACCGTCCTCGGGTCGCCGCCGACGACCTTCGGGTCGCACAGGCGGATGGCGCCGCCGGCCGGGATGATGATGCGCAGGTTGCGGCGGTCGGCGACCACCGCGATGAGCGGGTTGTCGACGTCGACCTGGCGCGATGCGAGGGCGAGGCGTCGACGTTCGGCACCACGCGGCCCAGCGCGCTGAAGGTCACCGTGTCCGCGCCGCCCGGCGTGACCGTGATCGTCGCGTTGGGCGAGCCTTCCTCGGCCAGGCGGCGGCTGCAGCGGGTTCGCCGTCCGGGTCGCTCGTGAGGTTCACGCGCCACTGCGGTGGTCGTGCCGTCGTCGAGCTTGAACTGCACGGAGGCGTTTCGCGGATGGCCTCGTTCCTCGCCGTCTGCAGCCCGTTCAGGATGGCCTCCGCGGCCGTGCGGATCTGCGTGTTCTGGATCCACGTGCTGTAGGCCGGCATGCCCAGGGCCATCAGGACCCCGATGATCGCGACGGCGACCATGACCTCGATGAGCGAGATGCCCGACTGGGCGGCGCGGCTCATCAGCAGGAGCCTTTCCTCGTGACGAAGCAGTTCGCCGGCATCGCGGCGGGCGTCCCAGCCGGCCTTGGTGGCCGTCGTCTGGCGGACGTTCTGCTCGTTGATCGTGAAGGTGAACCCGATCACCGCGGCCGGCGGCTTGCCGTTGGCGGTCGCCGACGTAGGTCTGGCCCGGCGGAGCGGCAGTTGTAGTCGAAGTTGGTCGCGTTGGCGGGCTTCGGCGGCGCCGCAGTCGTCCAGCCCCGCGCCGTCGTAGGTGCGGTTGTCCTGGTAGAACTGCTCCATGCGCACCCGGAAGTCGGAGAGGCCCGTGTGGCCCTCGACGAGCTGGGCGCGCGATGATGTAGTCGGTGTACATGGGCACCGCGATGGCGGCGAGGATGCCGACGATCGCGACGACGATGAGCAGCTCGATCAGGGTGAAGCCGGACGATTTCTTCATGGGACCCTCCAGGACAGTTCGCATAGTAGGTACCCCCGCCGGGGCTTTCCACTCGGGCCGACGCGAGGCGCCGGCCGGCCGACGAACGGAGCGGGCGGGGGCGGCCCCGGGCTTGCCCGGGCTGCCGGCCCTCGCCGAAAGGCGGGCTCTCGCGATATAATGCCCGACTCGCGTGCTGTTGTAGCTCAGTTGGTAGAGCAACTGATTCGTAATCAGTAGGTCGGTGGTTCGAATCCACTCAACAGCACCACCCATTCGCGCCCGGCGGCCTCTCCGCGAGCGCCGCGAAGCGGCCGGGAGGCTCGCTCCCGCCCCTGGAGGAGCCCCCGCATGCCCCTGACGGTCCAGGAAATCCTCGACGACAAGCGCGACCAGGGCGGCCGCACGCACGGCGTCGCCCCCGGCGCTCCCGTGCGCGAGGCCGTGGCGACCATGATCCGCGAGGACATCGGCTCGGTCCTGGTCCTCGAGGGCGGGGCGCTCGCCGGCATCATCACGCTGCGGGAGCTCCTGAAGGGCCTCGACGGCCAGGGCGCGCGGCTGCTCGACGCCCGCGCGGACGAGGTCATGGACCCGAACCCGGCCATCGTCCATCCCGAGGACTCCGCCGACAGCCTGCGCGCCATGATGACGGAGCGCCACGTGAGCCACGCGCCGGTCCTGAAGGACGGGCGCCTCGTCGGCATCGTCTCGTTCCACGACATCGCCCGCAGCGCGGTCAAGGATGTCGCCTTCGAGAACCGGCTCCTGAAGCAGTACATCAAGAACTGGCCGCAGTCCTAGCGGCCCGCCCGCCTCACTTCAGGAACAGCCGGTAGGCGGGGTTGCGCGTCTCGTCCGCGTAGTCGTAGCCCAGCTCCTTCAGGAAGCGGCGGAAGGCGGCCCGGTCCTTGTCCGGGACCTGCAGCCCGACCAGCACCCGGCCCACGTCGGCGCCGTGGTTGCGGTAGTGGAAGAGCGAGATGTTCCAGCCCGAGCCCATGCGCTTGAGGAAGTTCATGAGCGCGCCCGGCCGCTCGGGGAACTCGAAGCGGTAGACCATCTCCCCCGCCTCGCCCGGCGCGCGGCCCCCCACGAGATGGCGCACGTGCAGCTTCGCCATCTCGTTGTCGGAGAGGTCCACCGCCTTGAGCCCCGCGCGGTGCAGCTGCGCGATGAGCCGGTCGGTCTCCTCGCGGCCGGCAACGGTCAGCCCGATGAAGACGTGCGCCTGCGCCGGGTCCGCGATCCGGTAGTTGAACTCGGTCACGTTGCGCCGGCCGAGGAGCTCGCACAGCGCCCGGAAGCTGCCCGGCTTCTCGGGAATCGTCACCGCGAGGACCGCCTCGCGGTGCTCGCCCAGCTCCGCCCGCTCGGCCACGAAGCGCAGCCGGTCGAAGTTCATGTTGGCGCCGCAGGCGATCGCCACGACCGTCTTGCCCTTCAGGTGGCGCCGGGCGAGCCAGCGCTTGGCGCCGGCGAGCGCCAGCGCCCCGGAGGGCTCCACCACGGTGCGGGTGTCCTCGTAGGTGTCCTTGATCGCCGCGCAGATCTCGTCGGTGTCGACGAGCACCATCTCGTCGACCAGCTCCTGGCAGATCCGGAAGGTCTCCCGCCCCACCTGCCGCACCGCCACGCCGTCGGCGAAGATGTTCACGTGCGGCAGCGTCACGCGCCGGCCCGCCTTGAGCGAGGCCGCCATGGCGTTCGAATCCACGGGCTCGACGCCGATGATCCTGGTCGCGGGGGAAAGGCGCTTCACGTAGGACGCGATCCCGGCGATGAGCCCGCCGCCGCCCACCGGCACGAAGATGGCGTCGATCGGCCGCTGGTGCTGCCGCAGGATCTCCATGCCGATCGTGCCCTGCCCGGCGATGACCAGCGGGTCGTCGTAGGGGTGCACGAAGGCGAGGCCCTTCTTCTTCGCGAGCGCCTTGGCGTGCTGCGCGGCCTCGTGGTAGCTGTCGCCGAAGAGCACCACCTTCGCGCCGCGCGCGGCGACCGCCGACACCTTGATGCGCGGCGTGGTCACGGGCATCACGATGGTGGCGGTGGTGCCGAGCTTCTGGGCGCCGAGGGCCACGCCCTGCGCGTGGTTGCCCGCGCTCGCGCAGATCACGCCCCGGGCGAGCTGCTCGGGCTTCAGGTGCGCCATCTTGTTGTAGGCGCCGCGCAGCTTGAAGGAGAAGACCGACTGCTTGTCCTCGCGCTTGAGGAGGATGTGGTTGCCGGTGCGCCGGGAGATGGCCGGGGCGGGCTCGAGGGGGCTTTCGATGGCCACGTCGTAGACGCGGGCCGCGAGGATCTTGCGCAGGTAGTCGGTTTTCATGATTCTCCCAGACCCCAAGAATACCAATATATGATTCACGCCATGGACCAGGACGCGCTCAAGAAGCTCTGCGCCGAGGCCGCCCTCGCCTTCGTCGAGGACGACATGATGGTGGGGGTGGGCACGGGCTCGACGGTGAACCACTTCATCGCCGCCCTCGCGGCGCGTCGCTCGCGCATCGCCGGGACGGTGTCGAGCTCGGAGGCGAGCGCGCGGCGGCTCCGGGAGGCCGGGATCGCCGGTCATGGACCTCAACGCGACCGACGGCTGCGACGTCTACGTCGACGGCGCCGACGAGGTGACCGAGCACCTCGCCATGATCAAGGGCGGCGGCGGGGCGCTCACGCGCGAGAAGATCGTGGCGCAGGCGAGCCGGAAGTTCGTCTGCATCGCCGACGCCTCGAAGCTCGTCCCCGTCCTCGGGAAGTTCCCGCTGCCGGTCGAGGTCATCCCGATGGCGAGGAGCCTCGTGGCGAGGCGCCTCGTGGCGCTCGGCGGCCGCCCGGTGCTGCGCGAGGGCGTGACCACCGACAACGGCAACGTGATCCTCGACGTCCACGGCCTCACGATCACGCGACCCCGCGGCCCTCGAGTCGGAGCTGAACCAGATGCCGGGCGTGGTGACCAACGGCCTCTTCGCCCGCCGGCCCGCGGACGTGCTGCTGCTGGGCACCCCGCAGGGCGTGCGGCGGATCGACCGCCCCCGCTAGGGCCGTCACGCTCCCGTCACAATGGCCGCCTAGCATCACGCTTCCGGCGCCGCCCTCCCCCTGCCAGGGGCGGTCGCGGCGCCCGCGCAGGAGGAATCCCCGCCATGCCCATCAACACCCAGGAACACACCTCGAAGCGCTACGACGCGGAGCTGGAGACCGTCCGCTCGCGCGTGCTGCAGATGGGCGGCCTCGTGGAGACCCAGATCACGGCCGCCATCGAGGCGCTCACGACGGGCAACCTGCAGCTCGCCGAGCAGACCATCGCGAACGACCACCGCGTGAACGCGCTGGAGGTGAGGATCGACGAGGACTGCGCCCACATCATCGCGCGCCGCCAGCCGGCCGCGCAGGACCTGCGGATGATCATGACGGTCATCAAGATGATCACGGACCTCGAGCGCATCGGCGACGAGGCCGAGAAGATCGCGCGCATGACGAAGCTCATCTATTCCGCGGAGCGCCTGCTCCTGCCGCGGTTCGCCGAGATCAAGGTCGCCGCGGGCTACGCGCTCGAGATGCTCAAGAAGGCGCTGGACGCCTTCGCGCGCGTGGACATCACCGCGGCCGCCGCGGTCGTGAAGCAGGACCGCCTGCTCGACGAGCAGTTCCGCGGCATCATGCGCCAGCTCATCACCTTCATGATGGAGGACCCGCGCACCATCTCGACCTCCATCGAGATCCTCTTCGTCGCCAAGGCGCTCGAGCGCATCGGCGACCACTCGAAGAACATGTCGGAGTACGTGGTCTACCTGGTGAAGGGCAAGGACGTGCGCCACATCACGGCGGAGGAGTTCGAGCGGGAGACCTCCTCGGACTGAACCCGCGTCGCGGGAAGAAAAAGCCGCCCGGGCGGCTTTTTCATTGGGAGTGATGCGGGCAAGGCTTTGGAACGCCGATGAACGCCGATACCGCCGATGCGCCGAGTCGGATGGCAATGTCGACCTGCACTCACGGCCACTGGTTGCATTCCGCATGAGTTCGCGGCTATCGGCGTGCATCCGCGTTCATCGGCGTTCCAAAGCCTTTGCCCGCATCACTCCCCCGCTCACGCCTTCGGCACGTACCCCTGCACGGCATCGGCGCCTTCGCCGAAGAAGTGGCGCGTCATCTGCTCCTCGAGGTACTTGCGCGCCCGCGGGTCGGCGAGGTTCAGGCGGTTCTCGTTCACCAGCATCTTCTGCTGCTCGAGCCACGCCTTCCACGCCTCCTTGGAGACGCTCGCCCAGAGCTTCTTGCCCAGCTCGCCGGGGTAAGGGGGGAAATCGAGCCCCTCGGCTTCCTTCTTCAGCTTGATGCATTGGACCATGCGTGCCATGCAGAGTTCCTTCATGAAGATTTTCGAGCGTCGTTCGTAATTGTAGAGCGATTGCTTGCGCCCGGGCAGCCGCGAGATGTCGGCCTCCAGGAAGCCGCGCTCGATGAACCAGTGCGTGGTGCGGGTCGACAGGACGAAGAGCGACTTGAACTTCGCCTTGCCGCGCGCGCGCCTCGGCGAAGGCGAGGAGCCGCTCGCCGCGCCCGCCGTCGCGGTAGAAGGGGTTCACCGCGAGGCAGGCGAGCTCCGCCGTCGACTCCTCCGGGAAGGGGTAGAGCGCCGCGCAGCCCAGGATGTTCCCCTCGCGACTCGATCACGAAGAAGCGGTCGATCTCGTGCTCGAGCTTGTCGCGCTCGCGCCGGACCAGGACGCCCTGCTGCTCGAGGGGCTCGATGATCTGCACGATGCCGGGAATGTCGGCGGCCTGCGCGTCGCGGATCACCTCGGGCGACTCGGGCACCACCATCGTGCCGATGCCGTGGTGCGTGAAGAGCTCGATGAGGAGCGCCCCGTCGACGTGGCGGCTGATGAGGTGCGAGCGCTTCACGCCGTTCGAGCAGGCCTTCATCGCGCACGGCAGGTAGATCTGCACGTCCTCGGGGAGCGCGCCGTTGGCGCCGACGAGCTCGCCGGCCTGCTTCACCGTGAGCTCCGACATGAGCCGCCCCTTCGCGTCCAGCGCGCCGGCGGTCTCGGTGAGGAAGATGAGCTTGTCGGCCTGCAGCGCGATGGCGGTCGAGGTGGCCACGTCCTCGAGCGTGCAGTTGAAGACGTCGCCCGTCGGCGAGAACCCGAGCGGCGAGATGAGGACCACCTCGTGGTCGTCGAGGCGCCGGCGGATGCCCTCGGCGTCGATCTTGCGGACCTCGCCCGTGTGGCCGAAATCCACGCCGTCGACCACGCCCACGGGCTTCGCGGTGACGAAGTTGCCCGAGGAGACGCGGATGTCGGCGCCCCACATCGGGCTGTTGGCGAGCTCCATCGACAGGAGCGCCTCCATCTCCACGCGCACGATGCCGTTGGCCTCCTTCACGCAGGACGAGCGCCCTCGCGTCGGTCACGCGGCGGTTGCCCACGTAGCGCGAGGCCACGCCGTGCTGGCGCATCTGCTCCTCGACCTGCGGGCGGGTCCCGTGCACCAGCACCACGCGCACCTCGAGGCTCATGAGGACGTTGATGTCGTGCGTGAGCTGCTGGAACTCGCCGTCGGCCAGCACCTCGCCGCCGAAGGCGATGACGAAGGTGGCCCCGCCCCACTGGTGGATGTAGGGCGTGGCCGACCGGAACCACTTCACGAAGGCTTCGGTCTTGAGTTCGGGGGGCTTGGGCATCGCAGGTCCAGGGTGGGCGCGAGGCGGATTCTACCGGCGGAAGTCGCCCCACAGGGCCTGCATCGCGGAAAGCGCGGCCAGCGGGGCCGTTTCCGTCCGCAGCACGCGCGGGCCCAGCGAGAGCGGGGCGAAGCCGATGGTGGCCGCGATGTCGAGCTCGCGCTCGGAGAGCCCGCCCTCGGGGCCCACGAGCAGCTCGACGGGCCCGGCAGGCGGCTCCCGCGCGGCGAGCGGCTCGCCCGCGCCCGGGGCGAGCATCCAGCGCAGGGCCGCCGAGGGCTGGGCCGCCCAGTCGCGGAAGGCGAGCGTGGGCCGCAGCCCGGGCACGAGGTTGCGGCCGCACTGCTCGCAGGCGGCGATCACGACGCGCTGCCAGTGGGACTCGCGGCGGGCGGCGCGGTCGCCGGACAGGCGCACCACGCTCCTGCTCGCACACCACCGGCTGGATCCAGGCCACGCCGAGCTCCACGGACTTCTGCAGGATCCAGTCCATCTTGTCGGCCTCCGGAAGGCCCTGCACGAGCCCGACCTCGAGCGGCGACTCGCGGTCCGATGCTCGCGGAAGGCGCCCGTCTTCACGTCGACGCGGTCCTTGTCGATCCGCAGGATCGTCGCCTCGTACTCCCCGCCGCGGCCGTCGAAGACGACGAGCGCGTCGCCCGCGCGCAGGCGAAGGGCCTGGCCTACGTGGTTGGCGGCGTCCTGGGGAAGGGGAAACTGGGCGCCCGGACCGAGGCGAAAGTCGCAGAAGATGCGCGGGGAAGCCATGGCGAGGCGCGGAGGGCGGCAGTCGACCCGATGCTAACATAGCCCACGCACCCGCCAGCGGCGCCGTCCCATGCACCCACCCGACCTGCCCCGCGGTCCGCAGGATCCTCCCGAGTTCCGCTCTCGTGAGCGTCGAATTCGCCTCGCGCGCGATCCGGGCCGTGCGCCACGTCGCCGCGACCGAGATCCTGCCCCGCTTCCGCACCCTCTCCACCCTGCGCAAGGACGACGGGAGCCTCGTGACGGAAGCCGACCTCGCCGGCCAGCGGGCCCTCGTCGCCGCGCTCGCGCGCATCGAGCCCGTGGCGGTCCTCGGGGAGGAGATGGAGGAAGGCGAGCAGCGGCAGGATCTGGGACGCCGGCGGGCGCTTCTGGTGCGTCGACCCGCTCGACGGCACCGCGAACTTCAGCGCCGGCGTCCCCTACTTCGCGGTGTCGGTGGCGCTCATGCAGGGGGACCGGCCCGTGTTCGGCACGGTGGTCGACCCGATCGCCGACGAGGCCTATTTCGCCGTGCGCGGCGGCGGCGCGTGGCGCGACGGGTTCGCCCTCCGGCCGCCCCCGCGCGAGATCGCCCTCGAGCAGGGCCGTGGCGGAGGTCGACCTGCGCCGCAGGCTCGCGCACGTGCGCCACGAGATCAAGCACCACCCGCCCTTCGCCCGGCGGCTCACCAGCGGCTCGTCCGCGCTCTCCTGGTGCCACCTCGCGGCCGGGCGCACGGACCTCTTCCTGCACGCCGGGCAGAAGGTCTGGGACTACGCGGCCGGCGCCCTCATCGCGGAGGAGGCCGGCGTCGCGATGGCCACGCTGCGCGAGGACGACTTCTGGGCCGGGCCGGCGTGGGAGCGCTCGGTGATCGCGGCGAGGACGCCGGGGCTGTTCGCCGAGTGGCGGGACTGGGTCCGGGCGAGGCTCTAGGGAAAAGGCGTGAGTCAGGGGTCAGGTTACTTTGCACAAAAAACGTGCAAAGTAACCTGACCCCATTGTCCGTCAGTAGGTCATGCAGGCCGCGTTGAGGAGGCCCACGCCGAGCGAGAGCGCGCCGAGGAAGAAGCCCTGCGCCTGCTTGCCCGCGGCGATGTCGTCCGTGATCGTGGGGATGAGGAGCTTCACGACGACGAAGGCCGCCACCTGGACGACGAGCGCGATCGCGCCCCAGATCGCCATGTCCACCAGCCCCACGCTGTACTCGATCGCCGAGGCGAGCGGCACGATGAAGCCGAGCAGCGTCCCCGACAGGCTGAAGGAGGCCGCGAGGTTGCCCTCGCGGATCAGCGCGAGCTCGCGGTGCGGCGTGACGCGCACGTAGACCGCCACGAAGCACGCGAGGAGGGCCAGCGACACGGCCAGGTAGGCGAGGAAGTCGTCGAAGCCGGAGAAGGAGGCGAGCACGTTGCCCATGGGGGAGTCCTTTGCGGCGCGTCGGCCGTCAGGTGAAATGGTGGGGGACGAAGCGGCTGGTGTTCTTCGTGATGGGCGTGGCGTCCTCGCGCATGCCGATGCCGGCGGGCTCCTCGCCCACGATCCAGGAGCCGATCACCGTGTAGTTGTCGCCGAAGCGCGGCAGCTCGTGGTAGCCCTGCCAGATGAAGCCCTCCTCGCCGTACTCGCCGGGCTCCTCGATCGTGCGCCCGCCGGCGGTGATGGAGACGTTGGCGCCCTCGCGGGAATAGAGGGGCTTCTTCACGAAGTCCGTGGCGAACTTTCCCGGCTCGAAGTACGCGGGCAGCAGGTTCGGGTGGTCCGGGAACATCTCCCAGAGGACCGGCAGGATCGCCTTGTTCGACAGCAGCATCTTCCACGCCGGCTCGACCACGCGCATCGTGCGGGCGAGGAGGTTCGCGCCGAACTCCTCCCGGACGAGCCACTCCCACGGGTAGAGCTTGAAGAGCACCGTGATCGCGCGCTCGTCCAGGTCGCGGAAGAGCTTGCCGTCCCAGCCGATGTCCGAGATGTCGATCGGGCGGGCGTCGATGCCGGCCTGGGTGGCGGTGTCGCGCAGGTAGTCGAGGTTGCCCTGGTCCTCGGCGCTCTCGGAGACGCAGGTGAAGTGCACGATGTGGTCGGCCGGGAAGTCCTTCGCCATCTGCTTCCAGCGCTCGATGAGGCGCTCGTGGATCGAGTTGAACTGGTCGTGCGACGGGAAGACGTCCTTCATCCAGTACCACTGCACCACGCTCGCCTCCAGCAGCGCCGTCGGCGTGTCCGCGTTGTACTCGAGCATCTTCGGCTCGCCGCGCCCGTCCCAGGAGAGGTCGAAGCGGCCGAAGAGCGACTTCTCGTCGTCGTTCCAGGACTGCTCGATGAGGGGGATGAAGGCCTCGGGGATGCGGAAGCGCCCGTAGTCGCCGCTTTCGATCACGCGCGTGGCCGCGTCGATGCAGCGCGACTGCAGCTCCCCGGTGGCGAGCTCGAGCTTGTCGACCTCGGCCGAGGTGAAGTGGTAGCAGGCCCGCTCGTCCCAGTACACGCCGTCGATCGTGTGGAAACCGAACCCCAGCTCCTCGACCTTGCGGGGCCAGTCGATGCGGGGAACGAGGTCTTCGCGTCGCATGGCGCGCCTCAGCTCGACGACGAGTGGCCCGACGAGCCGAAGCCGCCGCGCGAGCGTCGACCCCGACGAGCCCGAGGAGCGGCTCGACGAGGACGAGCGCGTGGAGGAGGCCGAGCCGGAGCTGCGGCTCCAGCTCGAGCCCGAACCGGAATATCGATAGGAGAAGGAGCGCGCCGGCCCGTAGAAGAAGCCGCGCCCGGCATGGCGCGCGTCGGTGGCGGGCGTGCAGTCCTCCGGCTTGTTGCCCCAGTCGGCGAGGCAGTCCTCGCGCGTGGCGTAGACGTCGCGCTCGTTGCCGCAGCCGGCGAGGCCCGCCAGCCCGATGAGGACGAGGGTCACGCGCGTCGAGGACTTGCGCACCTTCTTGAGCATGCGTCCCTCCCGTGAGCCCGCGGCGCCTAGGCGACGAGGCGGCGCACGTAGTTCGGCAGCGCGAACACGGCCCGGTGCGTGTCGCCGTTGTAGTACTGCAGGTCGCCCACGCCGCGCGCGGCGATGCGCCGGTCGGCCTCGGCCGGCTCGAGATCGCGCGGATCGAGCGCGTCGGAGGCGCACGCGAACCCCCAGATCGAGCCGTAGAGCGGAATGTGCACGAAATAGGGCGCGACGACGCGGAAGACCTCGCGCAGGTTCGCGAGCGTCTGGCGCACGCGCGCCGGCATGCGAGAAGGGCGAGCCGAGGTGCAGGACCAGCGCCCCGCCGTCGGCCATCGCCCGCCGGGCGAGCGCGAAGGTCGCCGGCGAATAGAGCTCGGCCGAGGGGCCGACGGGATCGGTGAGGTCCATCGCGACGAGATCGTAGCGCATCGCCGGTCGCGCGCAGGTAGGCGAGCCCGTCGCCCACCGTCACCTTCAGGCGCGGGTCGTCGAAGGCGCCGCGGTGCACGCGGCCGAAGTGCGCCTTCGCGACCTCGATCACGTCGGGGTCGAGCTCGGCCATGTGCACGAGCTCGATGGTGGAGTGCTTGAGGAGCTCCTCGGAGGAGCCGCCGTCGCCGCCGCCGATCACGAGCGCCCGCCGCGGCGAGGGGTGCGCGATCGCCGCGGGATGGACGAGGTTCTCGTGGTAGAAGAACTCGTCGCGCTCCGAGGTCATGTTGTAGCCGTCGAGCCGGAAGATGCGGCCGAGCTCGGGCGTGTCGTACACCTCGAGGAGCTGGAAGGGCGTCTGCCGCCGCTCGACGAGCGTGCCGTCGAACCAGACGCCGCTCGCGTCGTTCAGACGCTCGAAGATCTTCTCTGGCATCCGGGATGGCGTCCCGATCGTTGCGGCGCGCCGCGGCGGCGCGGGCGCGCGCCGGGAAGCCTACTTCACCGCCGCGAGGCGCTTCTTCCTGACGGGCAGGTCGCGGCCGCGCCAGACGCGCTCGACGAGGACGTCGTCGGGCCGCAGGCTTCGCCGCGATCACCTCGTAGAGCTTCTCGGCCTTGCCGCTGTTGTCGCAGGTGACGTTGCAGACGTACACATCGAGCGTGGCGCCGTCCCGCTCCGGCCAGGTGTGGATCGCGAGGTGCGATTCCGCGAAGACGACCGCGCCGGTGGCGCCGCCGACCTGCGTCGCGTCGAGTCCCTCGAACTGGTAGAAGTGGTCCCCGAGGACCCTGAGCCCCACGGCCTTGCACGCTGCCACGCAGGCTTCGCGAAGCATGGCGGACGAGGCCAGCATTTCGCGGTTCCGGCAGCCGTACAGGTCGGCGATGATGTGCAGTCCCTTCACTCCGTTACCCCCCTCTTCCTGGCGGATGTTCCTGCAACGGGACGGCACTCGCGCTCGACCTCGGGCGCCCGCCGCGCTCGAAAACGCGGCGGCGCCCGACTCACTCGGGCGGCGGATGAAACCCCTTTTGCAGCGCTTTGAACAAGCAGTTTGTTTTCGGTAAGACGAAGCACGGAATTATAGGGAATTTCCCCGCCCGGCGCGAGGACTTGTTTCAAGGTTTTCCGGCAGTTGGCGCCGTTTTCGCGCGCACGCGCACGCCCGTCGTCTCCTCGATCAGCTTGGCGCCGTCGGCGGCGAGGAAGGCGCGGAAGCTCTCCGCCAGCGGCGACAGGCGCTTGCCCTGGCGGCTCACCACGTGCCAGTCGCGCGTGACCGGCGTGCCGCGCACGTCCAGGCGCACGAGCTTGCCCGCGGCGAGTTCCAGCCCGACGGTGTGCAGCGACAGGAAGGCGAGGCCCATGCCCGCCATCACCGCCTGCTTGATGGTCTCGTTGCTCGCGAGCTCCATGCTGCTCGCGAGCTTCACGCCGCGCTCGGCGAAGACGCGCTCCATCGACATGCGCGTTCCCGAGCCGGGCTCGCGGATGAGGAAGTTCTCGCCGGCCAGCCGCGCGAGCTCCAGGCTGCGCTTGCGGGCGAGCGGGTGCTCGGGCGAGGCGATGATGCCGTGCGGGTGCTTCGCGAACGCGGTCGCGTCGACGTCCAGGCCCCGCGGCGGCCGCCCCATGATCGCGAGGTCCACCTGGTTCGCCTGCAGCTCGCCGATCACCTGCTCGCGGTTGGTGACGGAGAGCTTCACCGTGACGCCGGGGTGGCGGCGCGAGAACTCCGCGAGCAGCCGCGGCGCGAAGTACTTGGCGGTGCTCACCACCGCCAGGTGCAGGCGCCCGCCGGAGACGCCGCGGATGGCGGCCAGCGTGTCCTCGCAGTCCTTGAGGCCGCTGTGCACCTCGAGCGCGAAGCGCGCCACCTCCGCGCCGGCCTCCGTGAGGTGGATCTTCTTGCCCACCTGCTCGAAGAGCGGCAGGCCCGCCTGCGCCTCCAGGCTCTTCACCTGCATCGAGACGGCCGGCTGCGTGAGGTGCAGCTCCTCGGCGGCGCGCGAGAAGGACAGGTGGCGCGCCACGGCCTCGAAGACCTTGAGCTGGCGCAGCGTGATGTGGCGTAGCGGCACGGCGGCCTCCCGCGGCGCGCAGGCGAAGCTTATGGAAACGATAACGTTTTCTGAGTTTACCTTATGGACGCCCCGGCCTAGATTGCCCTCCTTCCGCGCCGACCGCGCCCCGGAGCCCCCGATGAACCGCCGCCGACCCCCTCGCCGCCCACCGCATTCGCCGAAGCGCCGTGGTACCGGCCCGTGGCCGACGAGGTGGCGCTCTTCGAGGCCGCCTGGCAGGCGCGCATGCCGATGATGCTCAAGGGGCCCACGGGCTGCGGCAAGACCCGCTTCGTCGAGTACATGGCCTGGAAGCTCGGCAAGCCCCTGGTGACCGTGGCCTGCAACGAGGACATGACGGCCGCCGACCTCGTCGGGCGCTACCTCCTCGACGCGCGCGGGCACGCGCTGGCAGGACGGCCCGCTCGCGCTCGCCGCGCGCCACGGCGCCATCTGCTACCTGGACGAGGTGGTCGAGGCGCGCCAGGACACCACCGTGGTGATCCACCCCCTCACCGACACGCGGCGCGCGCTTCCCATCGAGAAGAAGGGCGAGCTGCTGCACGCGCACCCCGATTTCCTGCTGGTCATCTCCTACAACCCCGGCTACCAGAGCCTGATGAAGGACCTGAAGCCCTCGACCAAGCAGCGCTTCGGCGCGCTCGACTTCGGCTATCCCGCGCACGAGGTCGAGGCCGAGATCGTGGCCCACGAGGCGGGCGTCGACGCCGCGACTCGCCGGCAAGCTGGTGAGCATCGCCGAGCGCGCGCGCAACCTGAAGGGCCACGGGCTGGACGAGGGCATCTCCACGCGCATGCTCGTGCACGCGGGCTCGCTCATGGCGCGCGGCGTGGAGGCCGTGGCCGCCTGCCGCGTCGCGCTGGTGCGGCCGATCACCGACGACCCGGACATGCGCGACGCGCTCGACGCGGCCGTCACGACCTACTTCTGACGCCCGCCCGCGGAAGGCCCGCCGTGGGCGCGAACCTCGACGACTACCGCGAGCTGCTCGAGGACCTGGGCCCGCACGCCGCCGAAGCTCCTGCGCGCCTCCTGGCAGGAGGCCACGCGCGTCTTCACGCCGCGCGGCCTCGAGGACTACCTGCGCGGCGCGCGCGCGCTGCACGCCCTGGGGCGCGGCGCCGACCCCGTCGCGAGCTTCATCCAGGAGGCGCCCGCCGTGGCCCGCGAGCTCGGCGAGGATGCGGTCGCCGGCCCTCGCGCGGGCGCGCTCGGCTGGCCTCCAAGACGAGCGGCGCGCGTCATCGCGCTGGCGATCGCGGCGAGCCCGACGGCGGCGCGCCGCCTGGCCGACCCGGAGCTCTTCGGCGGCTGGCTCAGCCTGCGTCGAGCAGCTCGTCGCGCAGGCCCCGCGCGGCGTGCGCCCGCTGCTCGAGAACCTCGACCGCCTCCTCGCCGTGCTCACGCTCGGCGGCCTGCGGCGCTGGGCGCTATGGGGCGCGCGCGCGCACGCCACCGACTTCGCCGCGCAGGAGCGCTACTTCGCCCTGGCGAGCCCGGAGGCGCTCGCCATCCTGCAGCAGGAGCGCAAGGGCACGCTCCTCGTGGACGTCCACCGCCGCCTGTCGATGTACCTGCGCGCCCTCTGGGGGCGCGACTTCTGGCTGCGCCCGGCGGCAGGCGACCGCGAGGCCGCGCGGCCCTTCATCGCGGACTTCACGATCCACCTGCCCGACGCGCTGGACGACGCGCCGGAGGCGGCCGGACCCGACCTCTACCGCGCCATGGCGGCGCACGCCGCGGCGCACCTCGCCTACACCCGCGAGGCGATGTCGGCGCGAGGGCCTCACGCGCCCTGCAGATGGCGGCCATCGGCGTGATCGAGGATGCGCGCGTCGAGGCCGCTCGCCGCGCGCGACTTTCCCGGGCCTGGCGGACCTCTGGCGCCGCCTGCACCGCGGCCACGCGCTGCCGACGACGGGCGCATCGGCGCCCTCCTCGACCGCGTGGCGCGCGCGCTGGCCGACCCCGGCTACGAGGACCCGCACCCGGTCGTCGCGCGCGCCGCGGCGTCATTGGACCGAAAGCGCATTGCACGCGACTCCAACCGCGTATCGTGGGACGAGGGCGTCGCCCTCGCGCACGATCTCGCGCGCTGCGGGCTCGCCTTCCACCCGCGCGAGGACCGGGCAGCCGTGGCCTATCGCGACGACAACCGCTACCTGTGGGAATTCGACGAGGCCGACGCGCTCGCGCACGCCGCGCCCTGGCAGGACCGGCAGGTCCGCCGCCGCGTGAGCCTCATGGAGTTCGTGAACGAGTCGGACGTCGAGGGCGCGGGCGACGACGCGCAGGAGATCTGGACCCTCGCGACCGAGCTCTTCCCCGACGACGGCGAGGCCGCAGCTGGAACGAGCGCGAAGGCAGGCCGCCGGCGGCCGACCCCGTCCGCTACCCCGAGTGGGACTACCAGCCTGCAGGTGGAGCGTCCCGACTGGTGCACCGTGCTCGAGAGCCGCGCGACCCCGGGCGACGCCGCCGCCATCGACGCCATCGTCGCGGCGAACAAGCCGCTCGCTCGAACGGCTGCGGCGCCTCATCGAGGCCCTGCAGCCCGAGGGCGTGCAGCGCCTGCGCCGCCAGGAGGAAGGCGACGACCTCGACCTCGAGGCGGCCGTGCGCGCGGCGGTCGACCTGCGCCTGGGCGCGACCCCCGACACGCGCGTGCACCGGCGCTCGGTGCGGCGCGTGCGCGACCTCGCGATCCTGTTCCTCCTCGACCTGTCGCAGTCGACCAACGACCGCGTGCGCTGCCGGCGAGACCACCGTGCTCGACCTCACCCGCGAGGCCACGGCGCTCCTCGCCGACGCCATGGCGAAGCTGGGCGACCCGTTCGCCATCCACGGCTTCGCCTCCAACGGCCGCCACGAGGTCGGCTACCGCCGGTTCAAGGACTTCGACGAGGCCCACGGACCGGCCTCGAAGGCGCGCCTCGCCGCGCATGAGCGGCGAGCTGTCCACGCGCATGGGCGCGGCCATGCGCCACGCCGGGAGCCTCCTCGCGCGCCGGCCCGAGAAGGAAGCGCCTGCTCGTGGTCCTCACCGACGGCGCGCCCTCGGACGTCGACGTGCGCGACCCGCAGTACCTGCGCGCCGACGCGAGGAAGGCGGTCGAGGACGCTGGCGCGCGCCGGGCGTCGCCACCTACTGCATCAGCCTCGACCCGGCCGCCGACGACTACGTCTCGCGCATCTTCGGCGCCAGCCGCTACGCCGTCGTGGACCGCGTGGAGCGCCTGCCCGAGCGCCTGCCGGTGCTCTCCTGGGGCTGCTGCGCTGAGCGGCCGACAGATCAGCGATGCCTTATGACAATGATAAACAAGCGTGACTGTCTCTTATGACAGCAAGCGCTTACATTGGACCCGAACCGCAGCCCAATCGAGGAGTCGCGACATGAAACCAGCCGCCAAGGCCTACAGCGCCGGCGTGAAGGAATACCGCCACACGTACTGGGAGCCGCACTACGACGGTGAAGGACACCGACCTCCTCGCCTGCTTCAAGATCACGCCGCAGGCGGGCGTGGACCGCGAGGAGGCCGCCGCCGCCGTCGCCGCCGAGTCGTCCACCGGCACCTGGACCACGGTGTGGACCGACCTCCTCACCGACCTCGACCACTACAAGGGCCGCGCCTACCGCATCGAGGACGTGCCCGGGCGACGACACCTGCTTCTACGCCTTCATCGCCTACCCCATCGACCTCTTCGAGGAAGGGTCGGTGGTCAACGTCTTCACCTCGCTGGTGGGCAACGTCTTCGGCTTCAAGGCCATCCGGGCGCTGCGCCTGGAGGACGTGCGCTTTCCCATCGCCTACGTGATGACCTGCGGCGGCCCGCCCAACGGCATCCAGGTCGAGCGCGACAAGATGGACAAGTACGGCCGCCCGCTGCTGGGCTGCACCATCAAGCCCAAGCTGGGCCTGTCGGCCAAGAACTACGGCCGCGCCGTCTACGAGTGCCTGCGCGGCGGCCTCGACTTCACCAAGGACGACGAGAACGTCAACTCGCAGCCCTTCATGCGCTGGCGCGACCGCTTCGCGTTCGTGGCCGAGGCGATCCGCAAGGCCGAGGCCGAGACGGGCGAGAGGAAGGGCCACTACCTCAACGTGACCGCGCCCACGCCCGAGGAGATGTACAAGCGCGCCGAGTACGCCAAGGAGCTCGGCATGCCGATCATCATGCACGACTTCCTCACCGGCGGCTTCTGCGCCAACACGGGGCTGGCCAACTGGTGCCGCAACAACGGGATGCTGCTGCACATCCACCGCGCCATGCACGCGGTGATCGACCGCAACCCGCCACCACGGCATCCACTTCCGCGTGCTCACCAAGGCGCTGCGCCTGTCCGGCGGCGACCACCTGCACACCGGCACCGTGGTGGGCAAGCTCGAGGGCGACCGCCAGTCGACGCTGGGCTGGATCGACCTGCTGCGCGAGCGGTACGTGAAGGAAGACCGCTCGCGCGGCATCTTCTTCGACCAGGACTGGGGCTCGATGCCCGGCGCCTTCGCGGTCGCCTCCGGCGGCATCCACGTCTGGCACATGCCGGCGCTGCTCGCGATCTTCGGCGACGACGCGGTGTTCCAGTTCGGCGGCGGCACGCTCGGCCACCCCTGGGGCAACGCCGCGGGCGCGGCCGCCAACCGCGTGGCGCTGGAAGCCTGCGTGGAGGCGCGCAACTCCGGCCGCCAGGTCGAGAAGGAAGGCAAGGAGATCCTCACGGCCGCCGCGAAATCGAGCCCCGAGCTCAAGGTCGCGATGGAGACCTGGAAGGAAATCAAGTTCGAATTCGACGTCGTCGACAAGCTCGACGTCGCCCACGCCTGAGACCGGAGGCAGACGCCATGACCACGATGCAGGACTACCACTCGCGCCTGTCGGATTCCGCCAGCCGCAAGTTCGGCACCTTCTCCTACCTGCCGCCGATGTCCGCGCAGCAGCTGCGCAAGCAGGTGGAGTACCTCCTCGCGCAGGGCTGGGCGCCGGCGCTGGAGCACACCGAGCCCCAGCACACGGGCGGCTCCTACTGGTACATGTGGAAGCTGCCGATGTTCGGCGAGACGAGCGCGGAGAAGGTGCTCGCCGAGGCCGAGGCCTGCCACAAGGCCAACCCCGGCAACCACGTGCGCCTCGTCGGCTACGACAAGCTGCGCCAGACGCAGGGCACGGCGCATGGTCATCTACCGCGGCAAGGCCGTCTGACGCAGCCGGGAACGAGCCGGCACCAAGGAGTCGATGGCGCTCTCCGCCCTGCTCTTCGACGTCGACGGCACGCTCGCCGACACCGAGGAAACGCACCGCCAGGCGTTCAACGCGGCGTTCATCGAGTTCCGCCTGCCCTACGACTGGAGCCCGGAGCAGTACGAGGTGCTGCTGCGCATCTCCGGCGGCAAGGAGCGCCTCGCGCACTTCTTCGAGCGCCTGCCGGTCTCGCGCGAGGAGACGGACCGGCTGCTCGCCAACGTGAGCGGGCCTGCACCGCGTGAAGACGGAGCGCTACGCGGAGCTGGTCGCGAGCGGCGGCTCGCCGCTGCGCCCCGGCATCGCGCGGCTGCTCGAACGAGGCGACCGCGGCGGGCCTGCGCGTGGGCATCGCCTCCACCACGACCTCCGCCAACGTCGCCGCGCTGCTCGACGCCGAGCTGGGCGCAACGCGCACAAGCGCTTCGCGGTGATCGCCTGCGGCGACGTCGTGCCGGCGAAGAAGCCCGCGCCCGACATCTACCACCTCGCGCTCTCCGCCCTGGGCCTCGGGGCCGCCGAGGCCGTGGCCTTCGAGGATTCCGCCAACGGGCTCGCCGCGGCCAAGGCCGCGGGGCTCTTCACCGTGGTGACGCCGACGCGCTGGACGGCGAGCCAGGACTTCGGCGAGGCCGACCTGACGCTGCCGCACCTCGGCGACCCGGACACGCCGCTCGACGCCGACGTCGGCCGGCCGCGCCGGCGGCGCCTTCCTCACGCTCGAGGCCCTCGAGCGGCTGCACGCGCGCGCCGCGGCGACGGCAGGCTGACCGGAGAGAACGCCCATGAGACAGACCTTCCAGGTCGAGACCCGACCCACGATCACGGAATTCCTGCTGCGCGAGCAGCGCCGGGTGCCGGCCGCCACGGGCGCCTTCACGGCGGTCGTGAACAACGTCCGCCTCGCCTGCAAGCGCATCGCCCACGCGATCGGCCAGGGGGCGCTCTGCGGGCACCGGCGGCACCGCCGGCTCGCAGAACGTCCAGGGCGAGACGCAGATGCAGCTCGACGTGCTGGCCGACGAGATCTTCGTGCGGACCAACGAGTGGAGCGGCACGCTCGCCGGCCTGGTGTCCGAGGAGCGCGAGGATCCCATCCGCATCCCGGAGGAGCACCCGCGCGGGCGCTACCTCCTCGTGTACGACCCGCTCGACGGCTCGTCCAACATCGACGTGAACGTCTCCGTGGGCAGCATCTTCTCGGTGCTGCGCTGCCCCGAGGGCGTGACCGAGCCGGGCGCGCAGGACTTCCTGCAGCCCGGCACGCGGCAGGTGGCCGCCGGCTACGCGATCTACGGCCCGACCACGATGCTGGTCCTCACCCTCGGCCGCGGCACGCACGGCTTCACGCTCGACCGCAACATGGGCGAGTTCATCCTCACGCACCCCGACATGACGATCCCGGCCGCGACGCGCGAGTTCGCGATCAACGCCTCGAACGAGCGCTTCTGGGAGCCGCCGGTGCGCCGCTACGTGGCCGAGTGCGTGCAGGGCAAGTCGGGGCCGCGCGGCGCCGACTTCAACATGCGCTGGATCGCCTCGATGGTGGCCGAGGTGCACCGCATCCTCGTGCGCGGCGGCCTCTTCATGTACCCGCGCGACACCAAGGACCCGTCCAAGCCCGGGCGCCTGCGCCTGCATGTACGAGGCGAACCCGATGGGGATGATCGTCGAGCAGGCCGGCGGCGCCGCCTCCACGGGCCGGGGCCGCATCCTCGAGGTGGCGCCCACGTCGCTGCACCAGCGCGTCCCGGTGATCCTCGGCTCGCGCGAGGAGGTCGAGCGCATCGAGCGCTACCACCACGACCACGACGCCGGCGTGGAGCCCCCGACGGCCCCGCCGCTGTTCCACGAGCGCTCGCTCTTCACCAAGGCCTGAGACAAGGCCCCGACCCACCCGCCATTCCACGGAGGAAGCCCCATGTCGGCGAAGCACCCCATCATCGCGATCACCGGCTCCTCGGGCGCCGGCACCACCTCGGTCATGCGCACCTTCGACCAGATCTTCCGGCGGGAGAAGGTGAACGCGGCCTTCATCGAGGGCGACAGCTTCCACCGCTACGACCGCGCCGAGATGAAGGCGAAGATGGCCGAGGCGCTCGCCACCGGCAACCGGAACATGAGCCACTTCGGCCCCGAGGCGAACCTCTTCCCCGAGCTCGAGGCGCTCTTCCGGGACTACGGCGAGACGGGGCGCGGCAAGCGGCGCAAGTACCTGCACGACGAGGGCGAGGCCGCGCCCTACAAGCAGTCCCCGGGCACCTTCACGCCCTGGGAGGACATCCCCGAGGACACCGACCTCCTCTTCTACGAGGGGCTGCACGGCGCCGTGGCGGGCGAGGGCTTCGACGTGGCGAAGCACCCGGACCTCCTGGTGGGCGTGGTGCCGGTGATCAACCTCGAGTGGATCCAGAAGCTGCACCGCGACCGCTCCATGCGCGGCTACTCGACGGAGGCGGTGACCGACACGATCCTGCGCCGCATGCACGACTACGTGCACTACATCACCCCGCAGTTCTCGCGCACGCACATCAACTTCCAGCGCGTGCCGACCGTCGACACCTCGAACCCGTTCGTCGCGCGCTTCATCCCCACGCCCGACGAGAGCTTCCTCGTGATCCGCTTCGCCAACCCGCGCGGCATCGACTTCCCCTACCTGCTGTCGATGCTGCACGACTCCTTCATGTCGCGCGCCAACACGATCGTGGTGCCCGGCGGCAAGATGGACCTCGCGATGCAGACCATCTTCACGCCGCTGATCTGGCGCCTGATCGAGCGCAAGAAGCAGCTCGCCTCCCGCTGACGGTCCGCGGCCGCCGCGCGGCCCGCGCGCGCATTTCCGCGATAATACGAGGTTCTCCCTTCCATGCAGTCCACCCTCTCCTCCCACGCGCATGGCCACCCAGATCCGCAACGCCCGCAGGACCTCGCCAACGCCATCCGCGCCCTCGCGATGGACGCCGTCCAGAAGGCCAATTCCGGCCACCCGGGCATGCCCATGGGCATGGCCGAGATCGCCGAGGTGCTCTGGCGCCGGTTCCTGCGCCACAACCCGGCCAATCCCGCGTGGGCCGACCGCGACCGCTTCGTGCTCTCCAACGGGCACGGCTCGATGCTGCAGTACGCGCTGCTGCACCTCACCGGCTACGCGGTGTCGATGGACGACCTGCAAGCGCCTTCCGGCAGATGCACTCGAAGACGCCGGGCCACCCGGAGTTCGGCGTCGACGCCCGGCGTGGAGACGACCACCGGCCCGCTCGGGCAGGGCCTCGCCAACGCCGTGGGCATGGCGCTCGCGGAGAAGCTGCTGGCCGCCGAGTTCAACCGCCCCGGCCACACGATCGTCGACCACCAGACCTACGTCTTCGTGGGCGACGGCTGCCTGATGGAAGGCATCTCGCACGAGGTCTGCTCGCTGGCGGGCACGCTCCAGCTGGGCAAGCTCATCGCGCTCTACGACGACAACGGCATCTCCATCGACGGCCACGTCGACGGCTGGTTCACGCGACAACACGCCGATGCGCTTCGCGGCCTACGGCTGGCACGTGATCCCGAACGTGGACGGCCACGACCCGAAGGCGGTCGAAGCCGCCATCGCCGAGGCGCGGGCGGACCCGTCGAAGCCCACGCTCATCTGCTGCAAGACCGTCATCGGCAAGGGCTCGCCCAACAAGCACGGCACCCACGACGTGCACGGCGCGGCGCTCGGCGACAAGGAAGTGGCCGCCACGCGCGAGGCGATCGGCTGGCCCCACCCGCCCTTCGAGATTCCCGCCGCCGTCTACCAGGCCTGGGACCAGCGCCCGCGCGGCGCCGCGCTCGAGGGCGACTGGAATGCGCGCTTCGAGGCCTACGCGAAGGCGCACCCGGACCTCGCGAAGGAGTTCCGCCGCCGCATGGCGGGCGACCTGCCGCCCAACTGGGGCGAGGTGGTCGAGGCCATGATCGCCAAGGCGAACGAGAAGGCCGAGACCGTCGCCACGCGCAAGGCCTCCCAGATCGCCATCGAGGCCATCGCGCCGCACCTGCCCGGGTTCCTCGGCGGCTCGGCGGACCTGACCGGCTCCAACCTCACCAACTGGTCGGGCTCGAAGTCCGTCTCCGCGACGGGCGCCGGCAACTACGTGAACTTCGGCGTGCGCGAGTTCGGCATGACCGCCATCGGCAACGGCATCGCCCTGCACGGCGGCTTCATCCCCTACTCCGGCACCTTCCTCGTCTTCAGCGACTACGCGCGCAACGCCGTGCGCATGGCCGCGCTGATGAAGCTGCGCAACATCTTCGTCTACACGCACGACTCCATCGGGCTGGGCGAGGACGGGCCCACCCACCAGGCCGTCGAGCACGTCTCGAGCCTGCGGCTCATCCCGAACCTCGACCTCTGGCGCCCGTGCGACACCGTCGAGACCGCGGTGGCCTGGGCCGCCGCCATCGAGCGCCGCGACGGGCCGACCGCCTTCGCCCTGTCGCGCCAGAACGTGCCCTTCGTGAAGCGCTCGCCCGAGCAGGTCGCCGCCATCCGCCGCGGCGGCTACGTGCTCTCCGAGGCCGCCGGCACGCCGAAGGCGGCGATCATCGCCACCGGCTCGGAGGTCTCGCTGGCCCTCGCGGCGCAGAAGACGCTGGCCGAGGCCGGCATCCCCGTGCGCGTCGTCTCCATGCCCTGCACGAGCGCCTTCGACCGGCAGGACGCCGCCTGGCGCGCCGCCGTGCTGCCCAGGGGCCTGCCGCGCGTTTCCGTGGAAGCCGGCGTCACCGACTTCTGGCGCAAGTACGTGGGCCTGGAGGGCGCGGCGATCGGCGTGGACAGGTTCGGCGAGTCCGCCCCGGCCGGCGTCGTCTACAAGCACTTCGGGGTCGACGCGGAGCACGTGGTCGCGGCGGTGAAGTCGGTCCTCTGAGTCGCCCGCACGCGCCCTTGTCCGGCGTCAAGTCGCCGGACCCCTATCGGCTAAAATAGGGGTTTCCCCCGCATTCACCCCGCTTCGGAGCCCTCGACCATGACCATCCGCGTCGCCATCAACGGCTACGGCCGCATCGGCCGCAACATCCTCCGCGCCCACTACGAGGGCGGCAAGAAGCACGACATCGTGATCGTCGCGGTGAACGACCTCGGCAACGCCGAGACCAACGCCCACCTCACGCGCTACGACACGGCGCACGGCAAGTTCCCGGGCACCGTGGCGGTGGACGGCGACCACATGGTCGTGAACGGCGACCGCATCCGCGTGCTCGCCAACCGCGACCCCTCGCAGCTGCCCTGGGGCGAGCTGAAGGTGGACGTCGTGCACGAGTGCACGGGCTTCTTCACCACCAAGGAGAAGGCTTCCGCCCACCTCAGGGGCGGCGCGAAGAAGGTCATCATCTCCGCGCCCGGCGGCAAGGACATCGACGCGACCGTCGTCTACGGCGTGAACCACGGCGTGCTGAAGGCCTCGCACACGGTGATCTCCAACGCCTCCTGCACCACCAACTGCCTCGCCCCGCTGGTGAAGCCGCTGAACGACAAGATCGGGCTGGTGAACGGCCTCATGACCACGATCCACGCCTACACCAACGACCAGGTGCTCACCGACGTCTACCACGAGGACCTGCGCCGCGCCCGCTCCGCGACCATGTCGATGATCCCGACCAAGACCGGCGCCGCCGCGGCCGTGGGCCTGGTGCTGCCGGAGCTGAACGGCAAGCTCGACGGCTACGCGATCCGCGTGCCCACGATCAACGTCTCCCTCGTCGACCTCTCCTTCATCGCCGCGCGCGACACGACCGTGGACGAGGTGAACGCGATCATGAAGGAGGCCTGCGAGTCCGCCGCGCTCAAGGGCATCCTCAACTACAACAAGGGCCCGCTGGTGTCGATCGACTTCAACCACGACCCGGCCTCGTCCACCTTCGACGCCACGCTCACGAAGGTCTCCGGCCGCCTCGTGAAGGTGTCCAGCTGGTACGACAACGAGTGGGGCTTCTCGAACCGCATGCTCGACACGACCGTCGCCCTCATGGCGGCGAAGTAGCCGGGAAGACCGCCATGAACGTCCTCAAGCTCGCCGACCTCGACCTGAAGGGCAAGCGCGTCTTCATCCGCGCCGACCTCAACGTGCCGCAGGCCGACGACGGCTCGATCACCGACGACACGCGCATCCGCGCCTCCCTGCCGGGCATCCGCATGGCGCTCGACAAGGGCGCGGCGGTGATGGTGACCTCGCACCTGGGCCGCCCGAAGGAAGGCGAGTTCTCGCGAGGCCGACTCGCTGGCGCCGGTGGCCCGGCGCCTGGCCGAGCTGCTGGGCCGCGACGTGCCGCTGGTGCGCGACTGGGTCGACGGCGTGGCCGTGCAGCCGGGCCAGGTCGTCCTCCTCGAGAACTGCCGCGTTCAACAAGGGCGAGAAGAAGAACGACGAGGCGCTCGCGCGCAGGATGGCCGCGCTCTGCGACGTCTACGCCAACGACGCCTTCGGCACCGCGCACCGCGCGGAGGCCACCACCCACGGCATCGCGAAGTTCGCCAAGGTCGCCTGCGCCGGGCCGCTCCTCGCCGCCGAGCTGGATGCCCTCGGCCGCGCGCTCGCCAACCCGAAGCGCCCGCTGGTGGCGATCGTGGCCGGCTCCAAGGTCTCCACGAAGCTCACCATCCTGAAGAGCCTCGCCGCCCGGGTCGACCAGCTCATCGTGGGCGGCGGCATCGCCAACACGTTCATGCTGGCCGCGGGCCTGCCCGTGGGCAAGTCGCTGTGCGAGGCCGACCTCGCCCCCGAGGCGAAGGAGATCCTCGTGATGATGGAGGCCCGCCGCGCGAGCGTGCCGGTGCCGACGGACGCCGTGTGCGCCAAGGCGTTCGCCGCCGACGCCGCGGCCACCACCAAGGCCGCCCGCGACGTGGACGACGACGACCTGATCCTCGACATCGGCCCGCAGACCGCGAAGCGCTACGCCGAGATCCTGAAGGGCGCCGGCACCATCGTCTGGAACGGCCCGGTGGGCGTCTTCGAGTTCGAGCAGTTCGGCGGCGGCACGAAGGCCGTGGCCGAGGCCATCGCGGCCTCGCCCGCGTTCTCGATCGCCGGCGGCGGCGACACGCTGGCGGCCATCGCCAAGTACGGCGTCACCGACCGGATCGGTTACATTTCCACGGGCGGCGGCGCCTTCCTCGAGTTCCTCGAGGGCAAGGTGCTGCCCGCGGTGGAGATCCTCGAGTCACGCGCCGGCGGATAGGCCGGCGCCCGCGACGGGGTAGCATCGAGACCAACAACGAAGGGGAGCCCCGGAGAGAATGCGAAACACCAAGATCGTGGCCACGCTGGGGCCCGCCTCGAGCGACCCGGCCGTGCTCGAGCGCATGATGCGCGCCGGCGTGGACGTCGTGCGCCTGAACTTCTCGCACGGGACGACGGCCGACCACGAGGCGCGCGCCGAGCTGGTGCGCGAGACCTGCCGCAAGGTCGGGCGCACGGTCGGCATCATGGCCGACCTGCAGGGCCCCAAGATCCGCGTGGGCAAGTTCAAGGACGGGCAAGATCGCCCTCAAGCCCGGCGACGCCTTCATCCTCGACGCCGCCTGCGAGATGGGCGACGCCTCGCCGCGTCGGCCTCGACTACAAGGAGCTGCCGCGCGACGTGAAGGCCGGCGACGTGCTGCTCCTCGACGACGGCAAGATCGTCCTGGACGTGAAGGAGGTCCACGGGCACGAGATCCGCACCGTCACGCGCCACGGCGGCACGCTCTCCAACAACAAGGGCATCAACCGGCAGGGCGGCGGCCTCACCGCGCCCGCGCTCACGCCCAAGGACATCGAGGACATCCGCACGGCCGCGCGCCTGCAAGGTGGACTACCTCGCGGTCTCCTTCCCGAAGAGCGGCGCCGACATGTACATGGCGAAGGAGCTGCTGCGCGCCGGCGGGCGGCCACGCCCTCCTCATCGCGAAGATCGAGCGCGCCGAGGCGATCCCCGCCCTCGAGGACATCATGAAGGCCTGCGACGGGATCATGGTGGCCCGCGGCGACCTCGCCGTGGAGGTGGGCGACGCCTCCGTGCCCGCGCTGCAGAAGCGGATGATCCGGGAGGCCCGCGCGCTCAACAAGCTCACCATCACCGCCACGCAGATGATGGAGTCGATGATCTCCTCGCCCGTGCCGACGCGCGCGGAGGTCTCCGACGTCGCCAACGCGGTGCTCGACGGCACGGACGCGGTGATGCTCTCCGCCGAGAGCGCCTCCGGCCAGTACCCGGTGGAGACGATCGAGGCCATGAGCCGCATCTGCGTCGAGGCCGAGAAGTCCCAGGAGGTCATCGCTGGACAAGGAGTTCCTCGACCGCGTCTTCCAGCGCGTCGACCAGTCGATCGCGATGGCCGCGCTCTTCACCGCCTTCCACCTGAAGGTGAAGGCCATCGCCTCCCTCACCGAGTCGGGGTCGACCGCGCTGTGGATGAGCCGCCTCAACTGCGGCGTGCCCATCTACGCGCTCACCTCGCAGACCTCCACCCGCTACCGCTCGACCCTCTTCCGCGGCGTCTTCCCGCTCATCGTGCGCTACGTCGGCCACGACCGCGAGGAGCTCCTCCACGAGGCCGAGGACGTGCTCGTGAAGAGCGGCGCCGCGCAAGGAGGGCGACCTCATCGTCGTCACCATCGGCGAGCCCATCGGCAAGTCCGGCGGGACGAACACCATGAAGATCGTGCGGGTCGGCGAGCACCGCCGCGCCTGAGAGCTCCCGCCATGAACGCCACGACCCTCGACCCCAGGCTCCTCGCCGACGTCCGCAGCCGCCAGTGGTTCTACGAGTTCGACCTGCCGGACGGCTCGCGCACGTCGAGCTACCTGCCGCCCGGCGTGGAGAAGATCCACTCGACGCGGCGCGACATGCTGGCCGCGGTGCTCGACGCCGCGGGGCCGGACTTCGCCTCGCTCACCGCCGTCGACCTCGCCTGCCACCAGGGGTGGTTCGCGCTGCAGCTCGCGCGGCGCGGCTTCCGCGAGGTGCTGGCCGTCGACTTCCGCGACGAGCACCTCGCCGACACCGCCCTCATGGCGAAGGTCGCGGGCGCGGGCTCCATCCGCACGCTGAAGTGCGACATCGAGGACGCGAGGGCCGCAGGACATCGGCGTGCACGACGTGACGCTGATGCTGGGCCTGCTCTACCACCTCGAGAACCCCGTGCGCGCCCTGCGCCTGGCGCGCGCCGTCACGCGCCGGCTCTTCGTCATCGAGACCCAGGTCGTCCCGCACATGAGCGGCGTGGTGGACTGGGGCGCCTACACGTTCCAGCGCCACATGGTGGGCGCCTTCGGCATCATCGACGAGACCGAGGAGACGCACGCGCCCGAGGCGAGCACGCGCGGCATCTGCCTCGCCCCCAGCATCGAGGCGCTCGCCTGGCTGCTGAAGCGCGTGGGCTTCTCGCGCGTCGAGCGCCTGCCGACCCCGCCCGACGGCTACGAGCAGCTCGTCGGCCAGAAGCGCGTCATGTTCGCGGCGTGGGTCGACTGACCGGCGCCACCGCATTCGATCAACCCGCATTGCCCCGAGGAGGAACCATGGCACTCGTATCGATGAGACAACTGCTGGACCACGCGGCCGAGAACGGCTACGGGCTTCCCGCCTTCAACGTGAACAACCTCGAGCAGGTCCAGGCCATCATGGAGGCGGCCGCCGAGACCGACAGCCCGGTGATCATGCAGGCCTCGGCGGGCGCGCGGAAGTACGCCGGCGAGACCTTCCTCAAGTACCTCATCGAGGCGGCCGTGCAGACCTACCCGAAGACGCCGGTCGCGATGCACCAGGACCACGGCCAGTCGCCCGCGGTCTGCGAGGGCGCCATCAAGCTGGGCTTCTCCAGCGTCATGATGGACGGCTCGCTCGAGGCCGACGGCAAGACCATCTCCTCCTACGAGTACAACGTGAACGTCACCAAGCAGGTCGTCGACATGGCGCACCGCCTCGGCGTCTCCGTCGAGGGCGAGCTGGGCTGCCTGGGGTCGCTGGAGACGATGAAGGGCGACAAGGAGGACGGCCACGGCACCGACGCCACGATGACCCGCGAGATGCTCCTCACCGACCCGGAGCAGGCCGCCGACTTCGTGAAGAAGACGGGCGTGGACGCGCTCGCCATCGCCATCGGCACCTCCCACGGCGCCTACAAGTTCACGCGGAAGCCCACGGGCGACATCCTCGCCATCGACCGCATCAAGGCGATCCACGCGCGCATCCCCAACACGCACCTGGTGATGCACGGCTCCTCCTCGCGTGCCGCAGGACCTCCTCGCAGATCATCCGCGAGAACGGCGGCGAGATGAAGGAGACCTACGGCGTGCCCGTCGAGGAGATCCAGGAAGGCATCAAGCACGGCGTGCGCAAGGTGAACATCGACACCGACATCCGCCTCGCCATGACCGCCGCGGTGCGCAAGTTCCTCGCCACGAACAGGAGCGCGTTCGACCCGCGCGACTTCCTGAAGCCCGCGCGCGCCGCCGCCAAGGAGATCTGCAAGCAGCGCTACCAGCAGTTCGGCTGCGCCGGGCAGGGCTCGAAGCTCGCACCCATCGCGCTGGAGAAGATGGCCGCGCGTTACGCCAAGGGCGAGCTCAAGGCCGTCGTGGTCTGACCCGCCATGGACCTCTACGAGTCCACCATCAAGTCGCTGCCGCTCGTCGCCCGCGGCAAGGTCCGGGACATCTACGCCGTGGGCGACGACAAGCTGCTGCTGGTCGCGAGCGACCGGCTCTCCGCCTACGACGTGATCATGCCCACGCCCATCCCGGAAAAGGGCCGCGTCCTCACGGAAGTGGCCAACTTCTGGTTCGCGAAGCTCGCGCACATCGTGCCGAACCACCTCACGGGCATCGACCCGGAGAGCGTGGTGGCGCCCGGGGAGCGCGAGCCAGGTGCGCGGCCGCTCCATCGTGGTGAAGAAGCTGAAGACGCTCCCGATCGAGGCGGTCGTGCGCGGCTACCTCGAGGGCTCGGGCTGGAAGGAGTACCGCGAGTCGCAGAGCGTGTGCGGCATCAAGCTGCCGCCGGGGCTGCAGCGCGCCTCCAAGCTCCCGCAGCCCATCTTCACGCCGGCCACCAAGGAGGAGGCGGGCACGCACGACGAGAACATCACCTTCGAGCGCATGGTCGGAGATCGTGGGCGAGGCGCGCGCGAAGGAAGTGCGCGACGTCGCCATCCGGCTCTACACGGCGGCCGCGGAATTCGCGCTCACGAAGGGCATCATCATCGCCGACACGAAGTTCGAGTTCGGCATCGGACGCGGCCGGCAGGCTCCACCTCATCGACGAGGCGCTCACGCCGGACTCCTCCCGCTTCTGGCCGCTCGCGACCTACAAGGTGGGCGAGAGCCCGGAGAGCTTCGACAAGCAGTACATCCGCAACTGGCTCGACTCGATCGGCTTCGCGCGCAAGCCGCCCGCGCCCCCGGTGCCGCGCGAAGTGGCGCTGCAAGACCTCGGAGAAGTACCAGGAGGCCCTGAAGCGCCTGGCGGCGTGATGCGCGCCGTCCTCCTCGACATGGGGGGCGTGCTCGTCGAGCTGGGCGGCGAGCAGCCCTTCCTCGAGATGATCGGCGGCGGACTGAGCCGCCGAGGAGATGTGGCGGCGCTGGCTCGCCTCGCCCGTCGGTGCGCGCGCACGAGACGGGACGCCTGGACAGCCTCGCGCTTCGCCGAGGAGGCGGTGCGCGAGTTCGGCCTGGCCGTCGCGCCCGACGGAGTTCCTCGCGCACTTCACCGGCTGGCTGCACGGCCCCTTCGAGGGCGCGCACGGACTGCTCGACGAGCTGGCCGAGCCGCCACCGCACCGCGATCCTCACCAACATCAGCGCCGTGCACTGGCCCATCGCCGAGGGCTACGGCCTCTTCGAGAAGGTGGAGCGCGTCGTCGCGTCGTACCGCGATCGGCGCCATCAAGCCCGACCGCGACTTCTTCGAGATCGCCCTGGCGGAGCTGGGGGCCACGGCCCCGGAGGCGGTGTTCTTCGACGACAACCTCGTGAACGTGGAGGGCGCGCGCGCCTGCGGCATCGAGGCCTACGTCGTGCGCGGCCCGGAGGAAACGCGGGCGAGGCTCGTCGAGCTGGACCTCCTGCCCGGCTGAACGCCTAGCGCAGCACCTCGGCGAGCCAGGCGTCGATCGCGCGCGCGAGCTCGTCCTCCCGGCCGGCGTAGAAGTGGTCGGCGCCCGCGATCATCACCTGCCGCGACCCCGCCGGCGCCGAGGCGAGCGTGAGCCGGCGGCGCCAGGCCGCGCCCACGGAGGGCTCCAGGTCGTTCTCGCCGTACACGTCGAGGATCGGGCGCGGGCTGAACCACGTCGCGAGGCTGTAGCCGCCGGTGAGCCCGAGGCAGGCCCACGCGGCGAAAGGCGAGGGCCCGGTCGCGTCGAAGTACTCGTTGGCCATCCACGAGCCCAGGCTGTGCGACACGAGGGCGACTGCGCTTCTCCCCCCGCGCCTGCAGCCACGCGGCCGCGCGGCCGATGCGGTCGGCGGCCTCGGGAAACACGGCGGGGTAGTACGCCTCGCTCCTCGCGTCGGCGGCCTGGACGGGCATCTGGATCGAGAGCGTGGTCCAGCCGAGGTCGGCGAGCTTCGTGCGCAGGACGCCGATCATGCCGTGGTCCGGGTGCACGCCGATGCCGTGCACGACGACCACGGCCCCCCTGCGGCTTCGCCGCCGGCGCGTGGATGGCCAGGAACTTGCGCCCCGCGGACGTCTCGAGCCACACCGCGTCGCCCACCACGAGGCCGGGAACCACCTCGTCCGCCCAGCGCTTCTCGCGCGCGTAGTCCTGGGCGGCCGCGGGCAGGGCGACCATCACGAAAAGCCATGCGAGCCGGGCGAGCATGCGTGAGAGAATATCCGATCCGCCGGACCGCCCGCCCGCCATGGAATTCTTCACCTTCGCCTGGGTCACCGACCCCGCAGATCTGGCTCTCGCTCCTCACGCTCTCCGCGCTCGAGATCGTCCTCGGGATCGACAACCTCGTCTTCATCGCGATCCTCACCGGGCGGCTCCCGGCCGAGCAGCGCGCGCTGGGGCGCAAGGTGGGCCTCACGCTGGCGCTCGGCTCGCGGCTCATCCTGCTCGCCACGCTCGCCTGGATCGTGGGGCTCACGGAGCCGGTCTTCACCCTCCTCGGCAAGGCCTTCTCGTGGCGCGACATCATCCTCGTCGCCGGCGGCCTCTTCCTGCTCTACAAGGCCACGGTCGAGATCCACGAGATGGTGGAGAAGGAGGAGGGCGAGCCGGACCGTCCCGAGGGCGCCGCGGGCGCCACCTTCCGGGGCGTGGTGATCCAGATCGCGATCATCGACATCATCTTCTCCCTCGACTCGGTCATCACGGCCGTCGGCATGGCCGACAAGCTCTGGGTGATGGTGGCGGCGGTGGTGATCGCGATGATCCTCATGATCGTGGCCTCCAACCCGCTCGCGAACTTCGTCGCCGCCCACCCGACGGTGAAGATGCTCGCCCTCGCCTTCCTGCTGCTCATCGGCGTGATCCTCATCGCCGACGGCTTCGGGATGCACGTGCCGAAGGGCTACATCTACTTCGCGCTCGCCTTCTCGGTGGCCGTGGAGTCGCTCAACCACTTCGTGCGGCGCCGCCGGCGGCGGCTGCAGGGCGCCTGAGCGCCGGGCAGCCCGCATGAAGACCCGGATCGATCCCCGCGCGCTCACCCGGCGAGCTCCTCGCCTTCAACACCATCAACCCGCCGGGCATGGAGCGCGCCTGCGCGAGGCACCTCGGCGCGATCCTCGAGGCCGCCGGCTTCCGCACCGCCTACCACGAGTTCGCCGAGGCGCGCACGAGCCTCGTCGCCGAGATCGGCGGCGACCCGGACCGCCCGCCCATCTGCTTCACCGGCCACATCGACACCGTCCCGCTGGGCGCCAAGGCCTGGACGCGGGACGCGTTCGCCGGCGAGACCGACGGCGACCGCCTCTACGGGCGCGGCTCCACGGACATGAAGAGCGGCATCGCGGCCTTCGTGGCCGCCGCCGTCGAGCTCGCCCCGCTCCTCGCGAGGAGCCCCGGCGTCGTCCTCGTCATCACCGCGAGCGAGGAGATCGGCTGCGAGGGCGCGAAGTTCCTCGCCGACGCGAAGCTCCTCGACCGCGCCGGCGCCATCGTGGTGGCCGAGCCCACGGCGAACTACCCGTACGTCGGCCACAAGGGCCTCGTGTGGTTCGAGATCGAGACCACCGGCGTCACCGCGCACGGCTCCATGCCCGAGGAGGGCGACAACGCCATCAACCGGATGGCGCGCGTGATCGGCGACCTCGAGCACTTCCGCTTCCCGGTGGAGTCCCACCCGGTGATGGGCAAGCCCGACGCTCAACGTGGGCACGATCCGCGGCGGCCTCAACACCAACTCCGTGCCCGACTCCGCGAAGATCACCGTGGACATGCGCACCGTCCCGGGCATCGACCACGGGCACCTGTGCCATTCGCTCGAGCACCTGCTGGGCCCGCGCGGCGCGACGGTGAAGCCGATCGTCGACACGCCGTCGCTCTACACCGAGCCCGCCGACGAGTGGGTGCAGGATGTCTTCGAGGTCTGCGCGCCGTTCCTCGACGCCCGCCCGGCGCCGAAGACGATCACCTTCTCCACCGACGGCGCCTGGCTCAAGCCGGGCTACGGCGGCCCGCCCGCGGTGATCCTCGGCCCGGGCGAGCCCAAGCTCGCGCACCAGACGGACGAGTGGTGCTCGATGGCGCGCATCGAGCAGTCGGTGGACGCGTTCGCGACGATCATGCGCCGCTGGTGCGGCGTCTAGGGCCCGCGCGCCCGGCCGGCGCTACTTCCGCCAGAACGCCGGGGTGAAGAGCACGAGCATCGTGAAGAGCTCGAGCCGCCCCAGCAGCATGGCGGCCGTGCAGACCCAGGTCTGGAAGTCGGTGAGCACCGCGTAGTTCGTCGAGGGGCCCACGAGCCCGAGGCCCGGGCCCATGTTGTTGATGCAGGCGACGACCGCGGTGATCGCGGTGATCGGGTCCAGGCCGGTGGCCAGCAGCAGCATCGTCATCGCGATGATCGTCGTGCCGTACATCAGCATGAAGGCGAGCACGGCGAAGATCACGTTGTTCTCGATCACCTGGTCGCCGTACTTGACGGGCACCACGGCGCGCGGGTGGATGATGCGCGTCATCTCCCGGATCGCCTGCTTGAACAGCACCACCGCCCGCACCATCTTGATGCCGCCGCCCGTCGAGCCGGAGCTCGTCGCGAAGCACGACAGGAAGATCATCCAGATGGGCGCGAACCACGGCCACTGCGAGAAGTCGACGGAGGCGAACCCGGTCGTCGAGGCGATGGACACGACGTTGAACGCGGCGTGCCGCAGCGCCGTGGCGAAATCCGGATAGGTGCCGTGCGCGACGAGGAAGGCCGCGATGCCGACCGCCGAGCCGACCATCCAGATCATCACGCGCCGCGCCTCCACGTCCTGCGGCGTAGGGCGCGAGGGAGCGCTTGCGGACCGCGAGGAAGTGCGTGGCGAAGTTCAGGCTCGCCGCCAGCATGAAGAGCCGTCGTCACCGCCTCGATGGCGGGCGAGTTGAAGTAGCCGTAGCTCGCGTCGTGCGACGAGAATCCGCCCAGCCCCATGGTCGAGAACGCGTGGATCACCGCGTCCACCCAGGTCATGCCGGCCGCGTGCAGCGACGACGATGCAGGCGAGCGGTGACGGCGGCGTACACGCCCCACAGGCCCTTGGCCGTGTCGCCGATGCGCGGCGTGAGCTTGGTGTCCTTCATGCACCCCGGGCTCTCGGCCTTGAAGAGCTGGCTGCCGCCCACGCCCAGGAGCGGCAGGATGGCCACCGCCAGGACGATGATGCCCATGCCGCCGATCCACACGAGGAGCGTGCGCCAGATGTTGACGGAGGGCTCGAGGCTGTCCAGCCCGGAGAGCACCGTGGCCCCCGAGGTGGTCATCCCCGAGACCGCCTCGAAGTAGGCGTCGGTGAACGTGAGGCCCGGGATCTGGAGGAGGAGCGGGATCGTCGCGAACGCGGGCACGACCGACCACACGAGCGAGACGAGGAGGAAGCCGTCGCGCGGCTGCAGCTCGCGGCGGTGCCGTCCCGCGCGTGAGGAAGAACAGTGAAGAGCCCCGTCACGAAGGTCACGAGGAACCCCGTCTCGTAGGCGCCGTGCGCGCCGTCCGCGAGCGACGAGCGAGAACGCGAGCGGGACGAAGAACGCCGGCGAGAAGAGCAGCACCGCGCCCGACAGCACGTGCAGGACCGGGAAAGACGCGCAGCACCGCGTCGACCGGCCGTCGCGCGCCCCGGCGGCGGCCTGGCGCAGCGGCGGGATCGAGCGCGCTCATCGCCTAGAAGAACCCCACCGCGACCTCGAAGAGCTTCTCGAGCTTCGGGATCATGCGCTGCTGCGTGAGGAACACGAGCACGTGGTCGTCCGGCTCGATGACGTGCCCGTCGTCCTCGGCGACGATGACCTGCTCGCCGCGGATGATGCCGACGATCGTGGCCCCCGGCGGCAGGTCGACCTCGCGGATGCGCCGGCCGACGACGCGCGAGGTCTTGCGGTCGCCGTGGGCGATGAGCTCGATCGCCTCGGCCCGCCCGCGCCGGATGCTGTGCACGGCCGCCACGTCGCCGCGGCGCACGTGCTCGAGGAGGCTGCCGAGCGTCGCCTGCGCCGGGGAGATGGCGATGTCGATCTGCCCGCCGTGCATGAGGTCGCCGTAGGCGCGGCGGTTGATGAGGGCGATCACGCGGCGCGCGCCCATGCGCTTGGCGAGCAGCGCCGACATGATGTTGGCCTCGTCGTCGTTGGTCACGGAGACGAAGAGGTCCGTCTCGTCCACGTTCTCGTCGCCGAGCAGGTCCTCGTTGCTCACGTCGCCGTTGAGCACCAGCGCGCTCGGCGAGCTGGCCGGCGAGGAACTCGCAGCGCCGCTTCGAGGCTCTCGATCACCTTCACGTTCATCCGCCCCTCGATGGCGCGCGCGAGCCGCAGGCCGATGTTGCCGCCGCCGGCGATGATGACGCGGCGCACCGGCCGGTCCATCTTGCGCAGCTCGGTCATCACCTCGCGGATGTTCTCGGGCGTCGGCGAGGATGAACACCTCGTCGCCCGCGCTGCACGACCGTCTCCGGCGTCGAGCGCGAGCGGCCGGTCGTTGCGGTAGATCGCCGGCCACCTTCGCGTCGATGGTCGGCAGCAGCTTCTCGAGGTCGCGCAGCGGATGGCGCACGAGCGTGCCCCCCTCGACCGCGCGCACGGCGACCAGGTCCACCTTGCCGCCGGCGAACTCGACCACCTCCAGCGCCTCCGGGAACTCGATCAGGCGCTCGATGTACTCGGTCACGATCTGCTCGGGGCAGATGGCGTGGCTCACGGAGAAGCAGTCGCCCTCCAGGAGCTCGGGGTGGCGCTCGAACCAGGTCGAGCGGATGCGCGCGATGCGCGTCGGGATGTTGAAGACCGCGTGCCCCACCTTGCAGGCGACGAGGTTCGTCTCGTCGCTCGCGGTCACCGCGAAGAGCATGTCGGTGTCCGCCGCGCCGGCCTCGGCGAGCACCTCGGGGTGCGCCGCGTTGCCGACGACCGTGCGCAGGTCGAACTGGTTCTGCAGGTCCCTGCAGGCGCTCGGCGCTGGTGTCGACGACGGTGACGTCGTTCTTCTCCGAGACCAGGCTTTCGGCCACGCTGGCGCCGACCTGGCCGGCGCCGAGGATGAGGATCTTCAAGGGGGGATGGGCTTCTTCGGGTGGCTGGCGGGGAATTTTACGCCGGGTCGGCCCGGCCGCGCTGCCGCTTCGGCGCTCAGAGGGCGAGGCTAAGAGCTTCAGCGCGAGGGCGAGCAGGAACACGGCGAACGCCTTCTTGAGGATGTCCCACCGGCAGGCGGTGCGCGAGCCTCGCGCCCCAGGGCGCCACGAAGACGCTCGTGACCGAGATGCCCAGGAGCGCGGGGAGGTACACGTAGCCGACCGTCCACGCGGGCAGCGCCGGGCACGGTGAGGCCCGCCGCCACGTAGCCGCCGTGCCCGCGACGGCCACCACGAAGCTGATCGCGGCCGACGTGCCGATCGCGAGTGGAACGGCACGCCCCACATCGTCATGAAGGGCACCGAGATCATCGCGCCGCCGACGCCGCCAGGCCGGACAGGCCGCCGATCAGCGCGCCCACGCCGAAGAGGCCCGCGCGTGCCCGGGCATCGGGCGCGTCGCGCGCGGGCTTCAGGCCGAAGAGGATCTGCAGCGGTGACGTAGAAGACGAAGGCGAGGAAGAAGTACTTGAGGAACGCCACGGGCGCCACGCGCGCGATCGCTCCGGCGGCGAGCCCCGCCGCGCGATGCCGGGCGCCAGGCCCGCACGATGTCGCCGCGCACCGCGCCGTGCGCATGGTGCGCGCGCGCGCCGGAGGCGGTGGCGAGGATGATCGCCGCGAGCGAGGTGCCGAGCGACAGGTGCATCACCTGCTCCGGCGCGAAGCCGAAGGCGACGAACACGAGCCCCAGGGTCGGCACGATCATCGAGCCCCCGCCGATGCCCAGCAGCCCCGAGAAGAACCCGACGAAGACGCCGAGGCCGGCGTAGATCAGCCAGGTGAGCGCATCACCGGGCATCGGCGCGCGAGCAGCCTCGCGAGGATCTTCCACTCGCGCGGCGTGACCGGCGTGATCGACAGGCGGTTGCCGCGGCGCAGCACCACCATGTCGGCGAGGTCCGCGCGGGCGCGCAGCTCCTCCAGCGGCACGAGGCGCGTCTTGCTGCACGAGCTTCACGTCCACGAGCAGCCAGCGCGGATTCTCGCGCGTGGACTTGGGATCGAAGTACGGGCTCTTCGGGTCGAACTGCGTCTCGTCCGGGTAGGCCCCGCTCGCCACTTCGCGCCAGGCCCGCGATGCCGGGCACCGCGCAGCTGGAGTGGTAGAAGAGCACGCCGTCGCCCACGCGCATCGCGTCGCGCATGAAGTTGCGGGCCTGGTAGTTGCGCACGCCGAACCAGGGCGTGGTCTTCTTCGGGGCGCGGACGAGGTCGTCGATCGAGAACTCGTCCGGCTCCGACTTCATGAGCCAGTAGGACATCAGTTCTGACGATTTCCTGCGGTGTTCGTCCGGGCCGCACGCTCGAACCCACAGGTTCAAGGCGGTTGCCCACCGGGTGCCGCAGGTACATCCGACATGGGACGCGCACAAAAGCACCGCTTTGGCGGGCATCCAGGCTTAACAGATTATCGGCTCGAAGATGTAAGCCCGGACGAACACCGCAGGAAACCGGCAGGCAGGTCGGGCGGTCGCCGACGCGCCGCTAGAAGAGCTTGTCCTGGTCGGCGGCGAGCGCCGAATCCAGCGTCTCCTGCATCGCGGCGATTCTACGCCGAAAGTCCGCACCGTCAACGGACGAGCGCGGCCTTCGCCGGCTTCTGCGACGAGGAACTCGTGCGCGATGTTGAGCGCGGCCATGATCGCGATGCGCTCGTTGCCGGTCACCTTGCCGGTGTCGCGCAACTCCTTCATGCGGCGGTTGAGGTATTCGACGGAAGCCTGCAGCTGCTTCTCCTCGCCTTCCGGGCAGGCCACGCGGAACTCGCGGCCGAGGATCTGGATCGTGAGCGCCCTTGTCGCGGGCCTTCGCGTCGTCGCCGCTCATGCCTCGGTCTCGGGTATCTGCTTGAGCAGCGCCTCGATGCGCGCCTTGGCCGCCGCGAGCTTCTCCGCGAGGCGCACGTTCTCGTCGGCGCGGGCCGCCAGTTGCTGGCGAAGCTCGCGCCCTTCCTCGCGCAACTGCTTCAACTGCGCGACCGCCTGTTCGACCTTCGCCTCGAGGGCGGAAAGCTCGGAATCCATGCCGAGCACACTATTGGAAAAGCGATTCCGCGTCAATGCGTAAGCGCCTAATTTTGAAAGTGGTTTCGAATGTAACGGTGGCCCGCGGCGCGGCGCCGGCGTATCATCGCGACATGCACTCGGGTGTACGGGAAGCCGGTGAGAATGCCGGCGCTGCCCCCGCAACGGTAAGCCAGTGTGGACCTCCCTCCAGCCACTGCGGCCCTCAGGCCGCGGGAAGGCGGGGGTCAAGTCTGGCGAGCCCGGAGACCGGCCCGTGGCGCGACGGCCCCGCATTCGGGGACGGTGTTCGGAACCTGTCCCGGATCCGGAACCGGTCCCCGAACACGTCCCCGAACGCCGGGGGGAGATGAACCTGCGAGCCTGCGGGGACGCTGGCTCGCGCGGACCAAGGAACCTCGTCCATGAAATCCTCGCCCCTCGCCGGCCTCGCCGCCGTGGTGGCTTTGGGCGCCCACGCCCAGCAGTTCCCCTTCCGCCTCCCCCGCACCGACGCTCGCCTTCCAGCCGCTCGACTCGATCGTCGTCACCGCCATCGCGCAGCCCGCAGCGGGCGGTGGACGCGCTGCGCGACGTGGTCGTCATCACGCGCGACGACATCGACCGCGCGGGCCCCGTCTCGCTGGCCGAGCTGCTGCAGCGCGAGGCCCAGGTCGAGTTCCGCGGCACGGGCGGGCCGGGACAGCCGGCCGGCCTCTTCCTGCGCGGCGCCAACGCCGGCCAGACCCTGGTGCTGGTCGACGGCCTGCGCGTGAGCTCCGCCACGGTGGGCACCACCTCCATCGAGAACATCCCGCTCGACCTCATCGAGCGCATCGAGATCGTGAAGGGCCCGCTGTCGAGCCTCTACGGCCCCGACGCGATCGGCGGCGTGGTGCAGATCTTCACGCGCGCCTCGGCGCAGGCCGCGCCTCTTCGCCGCGGCGCGGCTACGGCACCGATTCCGACATGAACGCGCGCCGCGGGCTTCACCGCGATCGAGGGCAAGACCACCGTCTCCTTCTCGCGGCGGGCGCGCGCAAGGTGGACGCCGCCGAGCGCCACCAACGAGCGCGCCTATGCCACGACCCCGACCGCGACCCCTACGAGAACGCCTTCGCGAACCTGAAGGTCGTCGCCAACGCGTGGAACGGCGAGACGATCACGCTCGCCGGCTGCATGAGCCAGGGCAAGCGCGCACTTCGACGGCTGCCCCGACGCGCAGGGCCGCTACGCCAACGACCTCAACATGCAGACGCTCACCGGCGCGCAACTAGTCTCCTTCCGATGACGTACGCGCCGTGGTGGATCAGCCGCATCACGGTCGGCGAGGGCCGCGACGAGCTCCAGATCGAGGGCTACCAGCCCGGCGCGCTTCGAGACGCGGCAGGACCAGGCCGTCGTGGCCGAACGAGTTCGGCATCCCCTCGGGCAAGGTCCTCGCCGGCATCGAGACGCTGCGCCAGAAGGTGCTCTCCGACGCCGCATTCACGCAGACCGCGCCGCGACACCAACTCCGGCTTGCGCGTCGCATCAACCAGACCTGGCGGGGCCATCGCCTCGAGGCCTCGGTGCGCCGCGACGACGACGACCAGTTCGGCGCGCGCAACACCGGCGCCGTCAGCGCGGGCGTCGGCTGGCCCGGCGTCGGCATCTTCACCGCCACCGTCGGGCCGCGGCTTCCGCGCGCCCACCTTCTTCGACCTCTACGCGCCCGTCGTCGGACTTCTACGTGCCCAACCCGGACCTTCGCCCCGAGCAGAGCGAAAGCCGCGAGCTCTCGGTCCGCGAGGAGCCCATCGGGGGCTGGCCGTGGCGCCTCACCGGGTTCGACAACCAGCATCGAGGACCTCATCACCTACGTCTACCCCACGATGCAGAACGTGAGCCGCGCGCGCATCCGCGGCCTCGAGGCCTCGGTCGAGGGCACGCTGTGGGGCGTGAGCGTGAAGGGCTCGATGGCGGGCCAGCAGCCGCGCGACGAGGACACCGGCTACCTGCTGCAGGGCCGGGCGGAGCGCTTCGGGCGCCTCGAGGCCTCGCAGGCGTTCGGCGCGTGGTCGATTTCCGGCGGCGTCACCGCGAGCAGCGAGCGCTTCGACTCCGCCAACGAGGACCCCGCCACGCGCCTGCCGGGCTACGCGATCGCCGATGCCACCGTGCGGTACGTGGCGGACAGGACTGGACCTTCGAGCTGGTCGCCTCGAACCTCTTCGACAAGCGCTACGAGCATGCCGTCGGCTACGACGCCCCGCGGCGCGGCGTCTTCCTGAACGTGCGGTTCGAGACGTTCTGAGACACGCTCGCCCTCCCCGGCGCCGCGGCCGTTTGCTAATCTGACGCCCATGGTCCCCGACCCGATCGGCGTCGACTCGCTGCGGCGCGTGCTGGTGGTGAAGCTGCGCCACCACGGCGACGTGCTGCTCGACCTCCCCCGTCTTCAGCGTCCTGGCCGCCCGCGCGCCGGAGGCCGAGATCGACGCGCTGGTGTACGCCGACACGCGCGACATGCTGGCGGGGCACCCCGCGGTCTCGCGGATCCACACCATCGACCGCGAGTGGAAGCGCCAGGGGCTGCTCCTGCAGGCGCGGCGCGAGGCGGCGCTGGTCTCGCAGCTTCGCGAGCGGCGCTACCAGCTCATCGTCCACCTCACGGACCACTGGCGCGGCGCCTGGCTGGTCCAGCTGCTGCGCCCGCGCTGGTCGGTCGCGCCCGCGCGCGCGCGGCTGGCTCTGGAAGGCCTGCTTCTCGCACCGCTACGCCCTGCCGCGCGGCACGCCCCGCCACACGGTGGAATCGAACCTCGACGCCCTTCGCCGCATGGGGCTGTATCCGACGCGAGGACGAGAAGCGCCTGGTCCTGGTGCCCGGCCCCGAGGCGGAAGCGAAGGTGGATGCCCTCCTCGCGCAGCACGGCCTCGCCGCCGAAGGGCTTCCTGCAGGTCCACCCGACCTCGCGCTGGCTCTTCAAGGCGTGGACCGACGAGCGCAACGCCGAGCTGCTGCAACGCCTGGCGCGGGACGGGCACCGCCTGGTGCTCACGGGCGCGCCCAACGCGCGCGAGCAGGCCATCGCGAAGCGCATCCTCGAGCGCGCCGGCGTGGCCGTCACGGACCTCTCCGGCGCCCTCACGCTGCGCGAGATGGGCGCGCTCGCCGCGCGCGCGCGGCTCTTCTTCGGCGTCGACTCCGCGCCCATGCACATCGCCGCCGCGATGGGCACGCCCGTCGTGGCGCTCTTCGGCCCGAGCGGCGAGCACCAATGGGGGCCGTGGATGGTCGCCCAGCGCATCGTGACGAGCGGCCACGCCTGCCGCCCGTGCGGCAACGACGGCTGCGGGGGCAGCAAGGTGAGCGAATGCCTCACCGGGCTGCCGGTGGACCGCGTCCACGCGGCGATCAACGAGCTGCTCGCGCAGCCGTGAGCCCGAGCCAGCGCGGGCGCGGCACGGGCGGCCCGCGCGTGGCCCTGGTGCGCAGCCGCTTCGACGCCTTCGGCGGCGCCGAGCGCTTCGTGCAGGCGGCCATCGCCGCGCTTTCGGCACGGGGCGCCTCCCTCACGCTGGTCACCCGCCGCTGGCCCGACGGCGACGGCAGCGCCATCGTGCTCGACCCGTTCTACGTGGGCAGCCTCTGGCGCGACCGCGGCTTCGCGCGCGCCGTGTGCGCCGAGCTCCCGAGGCGCCATTTCGACCTCGTGCAGTCCCACGAGCGCATCGCCTGCTGCGACGTCTATCGCGCCGGCGACGGCGTGCACGCGGAGTGGCTCGCGCAGCGCGCGCGCGTGCAGTCGCCGCTCGCCCGCCTCGCCACCTCGCTCTCGCCGCACCACCGCTACCTCCTCGAGGCCGAGCGCAGCCTCTTCGCCTCGCCGCGCCTCAAGGCGGTGATCTGCAACTCCGAGATGGTGCGCGGCGAGATCGCGCAACGCTTCGCCACGCCCGCGGAGAAGCTCGTCCTCATCCGCAACGCCGTCGACGCGCGCGCGCTTCCATCCGGGACTGCGCGAGGAGTCCCGCGAGGCCGTGCGCCAGCAGCTCGGCATCCCGGCGGGCGCCGCGGTCTTCGCCTGCGTCGGCTCCGGGTTCGAGCGCAAGGGCGTGGCGCCGCTCCTGCGCGCCCTCGCGAGGCGGCGCGAGCCCGCCTGGGCCCTCGTCGTGGGCAAGGACAAGCGCGCCGGCCACTACGGCAAGCTCTCGCGTCAGGCTGGGCGTGGCCGGCCGCGTTCGCTTCGTCGGCGGCGTCTCCGACGTGCGCCCCGTCCTCGCCGCGGCCGACGCCTTCGTCCTGCCGACGCTCTACGATCCCGTTCCCGAACGCCGCGCTCGAGGCCATGGCCGCGGGCCTGCCGGTGGTCACGAGCACCAAGTGCGGCGCGGCCGAGATCCTGGCGCGAGGGCGAAAGCGGCTTCGTGCGCGACGCGCTGGACGTGGCCGGCATCGCCGAGTGCCTCGACCGGCTCGATCCCCCGACCGCCCGCCGGATGGGCGAAGCCGCCCGCGAAGCGGTCGCCGGCCTCACCCCGGAGGCCATGGGGCGCGAGTACCTCGCCCTCTACGAAAGGCTGCTGGCGGGCAAACTGGGATAATGCCGGGATGACCGCCCCGCAGCCCGACGGCCGCGCCCTCTACCGCGCGCCTCCTCACGCACGTGTGGCCCTACCGGGCCGCGCTCTTCGCGGCCATCGCGGCGATGATCGTCGGCGGGCTCGCGGACGCGGCACTCGTGAAGCTCACCGGGCCGCTGGTGAACGAGCTCTTCGTGGCGCGGAACCGCGACCTCGCGATCCTCATCCCGCTGGGCGTGGTGGCGGTCTTCCTCGTGAGCGGGCTGGCGAGCTTCACCTCCGGGTACCTGACGCAGTGGGTGAACAACAAGGTGATCCTCGACCTGCGCGGCGCGATGTTCGCCAACGTCCTGCGCCTGCCGCCCGCGTTCTTCGACGAGGTGACCACGGCGCGGATGGTGTCGCGCTTCACCCACGACGTGACGCAGATCGCCTCCGCATCCACGAGCGTGCTCGCCACGCTGGTCCGCGACACGGTCACCATCGCCGCCCTGCTCGCGATCCTCGTCTGGTCCAACTGGCGCCTGACGCTCATCACCTTCATCGTCATCCCGCCGCTGGCGCTCGCGGTGCGCTACTTCAGCAAGCGGCTGCGCGACATGAGCCGCGCGAGCCAGAAGGCCATCGGCGGCGTGGCGGAGGTGGTGGACGAGGCGATCGCCAACCAGCGCGTGGTGCGGATCTTCGGCGGGCAGGCCTACGAGGGCGAGCGCTTCGCGAAGGCCGCGCAGCTCATCCGCCGCTACAACATGAAGCAGGCGGCCGCGGCCGCGGCCACCGTGCCCATCACGCAGTTCCTGGTCGCCTGCGCGGTGGCGGCCATCATCTACTTCGCGGCGGAGCAGGCCTTCGCGGGCAGCACCGACGTGGGCCGGTTCGTCGAGTTCATCGCCGCCACCGGCATGCTGCTGCAGCCCCTGAAGCGCCTCACCGGCGTGAACGAGCACCTGCAGCGCGGGCTCGCCGCCTGCGAGAGCGTCTTCGGCCTCGTCGACGAGAAGCCCGAGGAGGACCGCGGCACCCTCGTCGATCGGCCGCGCGCACGGGCGCCGTGCGCTTCGAGGGCGTGTCGCTCACCTACCGCACCGGGACCCATCCGGCGCTCGACGGCGTGACGCTCGACATCCGGCCCGGGGAGACGGTCGCGCTCGTCGGCCCCTCGGGCAGCGGGAAGTCGAGCCTCATCCACCTGCTGCCGCGCTTCTACCACCCCACCGACGGGCGCATCACCCTCGACGGGCACGGGCTCGAGTCGCTCACGCTCGAGAGCCTGCGGCGGCAGATCGCGCTCGTGTCCCAGCACGTCGTGCTCTTCAACGACACCGTCGCGGCCAACATCGCCTACGGGCAGGGCGACGCGCGCGAGCGAGGCGGCGATCATCCGCGCGGCGGAGGCGGCCCACGCCATGGGCTTCATCCGCGAGCTGCCCCAGGGGCTCGCCACCGAGATCGGCGAGAACGGCGCCAAGCTCTCCGGCGGCCAGCGCCAGCGCATCGCCATCGCGCGCGCCATCCTCAAGGACGCGCCCGATCCTGCTGCTCGACGAGGCCACCTCCGCGCTCGACACGGAGAGCGAGCGCGCGGTGCAGGCGGCCCTCGAGACGCTCATGCAGGGGCGCACGACCATCGTCATCGCGCACCGCCTGTCCACGGTCGAGAACGCCGACCGCATCGTGGTCCTCGCGCAGGGGCGCATCGTCGAGCAGGGGACGCACGCCGAGCTCCTGGCCGCCGGCGGCATGTACGCGGGCCTGCACCGCCTGCAGTTCGCCGGGGCGTAGCGCGTGGCGGGCGAGCGCGCTTCGCATCCTGCACACGGAGTCCTCGCTGGGCTGGGGCGGGCAGGAGATCCGGATCCTCACCGAGGCGCGCGGCGTCGCGCGGCGCGGGCACGCGGTGACGCTCGCCGCGCCCGGGGAGTCGCGCATCTTCGCGGCGGCACGCCGGCTACGGCCTCGAGGCGATCGCGATCCCGATCGCGAGGAAGTCGGTCGGCGGGCTGCATCGGCATGATGGGCGCTGCTGCGCAACCGCCGCTTCGACCTCGTCAACACCCACAGCTCCACCGACAGCTGGCTCGCGGCCGTGGCCACGCGCCTGCCTGCGCGAGGCCCCGCCCATCGTTCGCACGCGCCACATCTCCGCGCCGGTGCCGCGCAACCTGGCCACGCGCTGGCTCTACGGCAGCGCGACGCGCCGCATCGTGACCACCGGGCGAGCGCCTTCGCCTGCAGGTGATCGAGGAGACCGGCGTGAGCCCGGCGCGCGTGGTCTCCATCCCCACCGGCATCGACCTCGACCGCTTCAAGCCCGGCGCGCGGGACGAGGCGCGGGCCGCCCTCGGGCTCGATCGCGAGGGCGCGCTCATCGGCATCGTCGCCACGCTGCGCAGCTGGAAGGGCCACCGCTACCTGTTCGAGGCCTTCGCGGGCCTCGCGGACCGCGGCGCGCGCCTCGTCGTCGTGGGCGACGGGCCGCAGCGCGAGGCGCTGGAGGCGCTCGCGAAGGAGCTGGGCATCGCCGGGCGCGTCCGGTTCGCCGGCAACCAGGCCGACGTCGCCCCCTGGATGCGCGCCCTGGACCTCTTCTGCCTGCCCTCCTACGCGAACGAGGGCGTGCCGCAGGCGCTCATGCAGGCCATGGCCTGCGGCCTGCCCGTCGTCTCCACGCCGGTGGGCAGCATCGCGGAGATCGTGCAGGATGGGGACACGGGCCGGCTCGTGCCGCCCGAGGACGCGCAGGCGCTTCGCGCGGCCCTCGAGGCGCTCCTTGCCGACGAGGCGCTGCGCGCGCGGCTCGGGCACGCGCGCGTGGGAGACGGCCCAGCAGCGCTTCGGCGAGGACCGCATGGTGGAGCGGATGCTCGACGTTTTTTCGGTGGTCGCGCGGTCGTCCCCGAGCGCTGACCCGCGACGCGAACCCAGGGGAAGAGGCGGCGATGAACACGGCGCAGATGACGGAGTACGCGAAGGGGCGCAAGTGCCTCGACGTGGGCTGCGGCAGGGACAAGATCCCGGGCTCCACGGGAATCGACATCGCGGTGGCGAGCGAGGCCGACGTGCGCCACGACCTGGGCGTCTTCCCCTACCCCGTCGAGAGCGACGCCTACGACGCGATCTTCTGCCGCAACGTGATCGAGCACGTGCCGAACGTGGTGAAGCTCATGGAGGAGATCCACCGCGCCGGCAGGACCGGCGCCGACGTCTTCATCACCACGCCGCACTTCTCGAGCGTCTACTCGTACCAGGACCCCACGCACGTCCGGCACCTGTCGTACGAGTCGCTCGACTACTTCACCACCGACACGCGCCACTCCAATTTCTACACCGACCGGCGCTTCGAGATGGTCGAGCGGGAGATGGACTTCGGGAAATCCTTCCCCTTCTCGACCATCGCGAGGGCGCTCTTCGCCCTCTCGCCGCGCCGCTACGAGAAGCACTTCGCCTTCATGTTCCCGGCCAACAGCCTCTACTTCCGCCTCCGGGTGGTGAAGTAGGCGGCCGCCCGATGTCCTCGCGATCGCGCACCTGGCTCGCGATCTACGCGCGCGCGTTGCGGCACATGGCGTCCGGGAGCGGCGCCGCGGCGGACCCGCCGCGCAGGATCCTCCTGCCGCACCACTCGCTGCTCGGCGACACGATCCTCCTCGCGGCGTGCGTGGCGAAGCTTCGCGCCCGCTACCCGGCGGCCGAGATCGTCCACGTGATGCCGCAGGCGTTCGTGCCGCTCTTCTCGCGCCGGCCCTACGGCGCCGAGGCCGTGGGCTGGAACGTGCGCGACCCGGCGAGCCTGGCCGCGCTCTGGCGGCTGGGGCCGTTCGACCTTGCCATCGTCAACGGCGACGCCCGCTTCAGCTGGCTCGCCCGCGCGATGGGGGCGCGGCGCGTCGTCGCCTTCGCCGGCGACCGGCCCGCGTACAAGAGCTGGCCCGCGACGGACCTCCTCCCCATGCCCGGCGAGCCGATGGCCTGGTCGGACCTCGTGACGACCCTCGTTCCCGGCCCGCCGCCGCCGCCCTACGCGCGCGGGCAGTGGGAGGCGCCGGAGTGCCGCCCGTACGACCAGCCCGAGGGACGCTACGCGGTGCTGCACGTCGGGGCGAGCTCGATGCACAAGACGTGGCTCCCCGAGCGCTGGGCCGGCCTCGCCGCCGCGCTCGAGGCGCGCGGCCTCGCGCCCTGCTGGAGCGCGGGCCCGGGCGAGGAATCGCTGGTGGCCGCCATTCCCGGCAGCGCCGGCCAGCGCACCTACGCGGGGCGGCTGGACCTGGCGCAACTGTGGGATCTCGTCGCGCACGCGAGCCTCGTGGTGACCGGGGACACGAGCGTGGCCCACATCGGCCGCGCGGCATTCGCGCCGACGGTCGTTCTCTACGGGCCGAGCGGCCCCGTGCTGGGCGGGCCCGGCAGGTTCTGGGCGAACTGCCCCGGCGCCAGCGTCGCGATCGACCCCTTCCCCTGCCGCGACCAGGACGTGCTCTTCAAGCGCCACGTCGCCTGGGTGCGCCGGTGCGCGCGCGGGCCCGACGAATGCCCGGCCCCGCGCTGCATGCACGAGATCGGGGTCGCCGCGGTTCTCGCGGCGGCGGAACCCTTTCTCCCCCGCCGCGACGGTTCGTCGCGGTCTCGTCATGACGCGCTGCCCTTCCCTCCCGGCGGCCATCATTGCCGTGTCTCCTCGTCGTCGCGGCACTCCCGCGCCCGCGCGGGCCGAGACGCTGCCCGTGGTGAAGGGCGAGTTCGTCGTGGATGCCGGGAAGTCCGCCGCGCCCGCGGGGCTCCTCACGACCGAGGAGGAGATGCCCGCCCGCGTCCTTCGCCTCGCCGAGCCGTCCGAAGCCGAATGGCGCGCCGTGGAGCCGAGCTCGCCCACCGGCAAGCGCGCCACGGTCGGCTTCGGGCGCGATGTCGCCAAGAGTCGCCGCGGGCGCCCGTCGCGTGGAGCCGCGTGGGCGAGTGGCGCATCGCCAAGCTGCGCGTGCAGTCGCCGGGCGCGGCGGCGATCCGCGTGGGCCTGCGCGTGGGGCCCACCCGCCAGCCGTGGACCCTGCGCGTGGCGGGAAGCGACGACGAGTCGAAGGCGCTCGGCCCGGCGCGGCACGGCGGGCCCCTCGGGAAGGCCGACCTCTACTGGACGCCCGTCACCGAGGGCGACGCCCAGGTGATCGAGATCGCCTCTCCCGCCGACGAGCCGGAGCCCGCCGTGGAGATCGCGGCACTTTCGCACCTGGTCACCGGCCCCTCGTCGCGCTTCCGCAAGACGGTCGCCCACATCGGCCTCGCCGCCTCGTGCCAGTTCGACCTGGCGTGCGTCCCGGACCCGTCGCAGGCGCTCCTCGACGCGGGGAAGGCGGTGGTGCACATGGTGTTCACCGCGCGCAGCGGCATCTCCTACATGTGCACGGGCACGATGCTGAACGACACCCATCGCCGGCACGCAGGTCCCCTACCTCTTCTCGAGCAACCACTGCTTCGAGGCGACGAGCCCCCGTACAACGACGCCGCGCAGATGCAGCTCGTGGCGGACACGCTCAACACGTACTTCTTCTTCGACGCGATCGTCGTGCCGCAGCCTGCTGGTCCCGCCGTTCGTCCAGCGCTTCGGCGGGGCGACCTTCCTCTACAAGCACCAGGCCCAGGACATCCTGCTCGTGCGGCTGAACGACTGGGCGCCCGCGGGGACCTACCTGTCCGGCTGGGACCCGAACCCGCTCGCGAGCGGAGTCGCCGGTGACGATGATCCACCACCCGTGGGGCGACCTGAAGATGTACGCCACGGGCGACGACCGGCGGGCTCGCGACGCTGCCCAGCCCCCTCAACGCGCCGACCGGCTTCCGGCACGGTGTTCTACGACCAGGGCTCGGCCGAGCCCGGCTCGAGCGGCGCGGCGCTCCTCACGCTCTCCGGCGGCGGAGTACCTCGTCCGCGGCGCGCTGTGGGGCGGCGCGTCGAGCTGCACGACGATGTCGTTCCCCGACTACTTCTCGCGCTTCGACGTCGCGTACCCGAACCTGCGGCCGTGGCTCGAGGCGACGAGCCTGCCCGACTTCGACGTGACGGACCTCTGGTGGAACGCGGCGGAAAGCGGCTGGGGCATGAGCCTCACCCAGCACCCGAGCGGCCAGGTGTTCGCCGTCTGGTACACCCACGCGGCCGATTCCCGCCCGCTGTGGCTCGCGATGTCCGGCGGCCAGTGGACGACGGGCCGGACCTTCACCGGCAAGCTCTACCGCGCGAGCGGGCCCGGCTACACGCAGCTGCCCTTCGACCCGGGCAAGGTGACGCTGAAGGAGGCGGGAAGCCTCACCTCAATTTCGCCGACGCGAACCATGGCACCTTCACCTGGGTGGTCGACGGGGTGCAGGGCACGAAGGCGATCACGCGCCTGCCGTTCTGAGCGCGGCCCCTCCCGCATAATGCCCGCCATGGCGCCCGCCTCCCTCTCGATCGCGATCGTCACCTACGCGCCCGACGAGCGGCTCCTCGCCCGCACGCTCGCGAGCGCGGCCGACGCCATCGCCTTCGCCTGGCAGCAGGGATCGCTCGGCCCCGCGCGCGTGCAGATCGTCGACAACGGCCCCGACGGCCTCGCGCCGATGCTGCGCAGCCTCGGCGAGGCGGCGCTCGCCCGCGTGGAGGGCGTGGTGCTGGAAGTGATCTCCGGCCACGGCAACGTCGGGTTCGGGCGGGGGCACAACCTCGCGCTCGCGCAACTCGACGTCCGATTTCCACCTCGTGCTGAACCCGGACGTGGAGATGGATCGCGGCGCCCTCGACGCGGCGCTTCGCTACCTGGACGCGCATCCCGAGGTCGGCGCCCTCACCCCGTCGGTCCGGGGCAGCGACGGCGAGCGCGAGTACCTGGTGAAGGGCCACCCCACGCCGGCCGTGCTCTTCGTGCGGGGGTTCGTGCCGCGCTTCCTGCACGGCCTCTTCCGCGGGCAGCTCGATGCCTACGAACTGCGGCACCTCGACTGGGAGAAGGAGCAGGCGCCCGTCACGATCGCCAGCGGCTGCTTCCTGCTCTGCCGCGCCACCGCGCTCGACGCGGTGCAGGGATTCGATCCCGGCTACTTCCTCTACTTCGAGGACTTCGACCTGACGATGCGGCTGTCGAAGATCACGACGGTCGCGTACTGCCCGCAGGTGAGGATCGTCCACCACGGGGGCGGGGCGGCGTCGAAGGGGCTCGCGGCACATCGCGTGGTTCGTGAAGTCGGCGCGGCGGTTCTTCGCCGCGCATGGACGGCCCCCGCCCTCTAGCGATCGCGGGACGCGGTCGACGCCGCGCCGGCGGCCGCGAAATGGCGATTTTTGTTGCGGCGATTCTCGCGGGCGCGTCCGCGTCCGCACTCCCCACCATGGGCTCCGATCCGGTCCCGCCTTGCGGCGACCGGCCGCCACAGGAGAGCCCCATGAAAGATCCTGACCGACCAGGAAGTCCTCGTCGTCGCCGGCGGACTGCCGCCGGGCGCCGCGCTCGACGAGGCCATCTACCGCGCGCCCGCCGAGCCGATCCGCGACGCCGTGACGTTCGCCGACCTCGCGACCGAGGCGCGACCCGAAGGCGCACGCGACTGACCCGGGCGCGGCACCTGCCCGGTCGCCGGGCGCCGCGCCATTCCGCCGCGACCGACACCCCAGGAGAACCCATGAAGGACATCGAGAAGAAGGACCTTCCGGAAGTCTCGGGCGGAATTTCGCCGAGCGACGACGAATCTTCCCGCAGTCTCCCGCTCGACATCGCGGGAGACCCCGCTCGAGCCGCTCCCCGAGCCGATGCCCAGCCCCGATCGACCGCTAGCCGTTCGTCCTCGTGAAGTGACATTCCAACCCGACCCAGGAGAAGGACCATGAGCGAACCCGAAGTTGCGAAGACCCTCGACGACCCCGCGGCCTGACCGATGCGCAGGCGGAAAGCATTGGCGGCGGCGGCGACCTGTGCTCCGCCGACCAGCCCCGTCGACCGTCACCTCGCGCTGATCCAGGCATACGACAACCTCGTCGACTTCACGTCGCACGTGATCGGCCGGGTCGTGGGCGAACAACGGAAGCGATCCACGCTCGCCGTTCCCCAAAGGGCTGCGCCGGCGCGGCCCTTCCCAGGAGCTCCCCCATGACTCGCGCGAGCGGCCTGCAGATCGCCTTCCTGATCCTGGCAGTCGAGTTCTTCGCGATGCTGCTGTCGAGGCAGCCTGGCGCGACGCTCGCCTTGCCGGACGCAGTTCCGAGTTGCTGGGGCAATGCTCACCCTTCTGGCCGCCGCGCTGATCCTCTTCGGCCATCCCGGCGCTCCGCCGCCACTGCCTCGCCGTGCTCGCCCGGAATCCTCGCGATGGGACGCTCGCCGGAAGTGCTCTCCGTCGCGCTGGGCAATTGCGCGATCCCATTCGCCGTCGTCGGGGCGGCGGCCGTGCTGGAGGCTCGCCTGCCGGCGCCGCCCGGGAACTCGCCGCCAGGTACGCGCTTCGTCGATCCCGCCGAGGCATGGGCGTGGACGCTGTCGCCCGCCGGGTCCTGTCGAATGCTGGTCCTGCTCGTGGTTCGCGGGCCCGGTGATCGAGGAGCTCGTCTTTCGCGGCCTGCTCTATCGCGCCTGGGAGCGGCAATAGGGCTGGCCGGCTCCCTGGCTCTCACTTCCGGCCTCTTCGGGCTGTCCCATCCCACCCGCATTCGCTACGGCCCTCGCTCGGTCGGTCGTCTGATCTGCGTCCTTCGCCGGACGGGCTCGCTGCGCGCCTGCATCGTCGTGCACATGGCTCTTCAACGTGCTCATCTCCTGGCCACTGCTCGGGCAGGTACTTCTCGCCGGGCCCGCGGGCGATCTCGCCTGCCCTTCCACCTGGACGCTGCCGCTCGCGTGCCTCGCGTTCGTCTCGGTCGCACTTCCGGCTTACCTCTGGCTGGCGCGGCGCGACGTCCGCGTCGACGGCGCACTTCCGCCGTCGGCACGCTGAGCGGGCCTTGGCCGACCCCGTGTTCCGCCCCGAAGTCCACGACGAGCGCTCCCGCGCGGCGCTGGGGACGATCGTCCTCATCCGGCCGCCGAGCTTCGCGGCCCTGACCGTCGTCGCCGCCACGATCGCGGTCACGGTCCTCGCCTACCTGTTCTTCGCCGAGTACGCGAAGAAGGCCACCGTCGCGGGCACCCTGGTTCCCGCCTCGGGCGCGATCCGGGTCGTGGCGCAGCAGGCCGGCATCGTGCGCGAGCGGGCGGTGCGCGAAGGCGCGCGCGTGGATGCCGGAGAGCCCCTGCTTCGCCTCGTCGACCCGCGCGCCACGCTCGAGGACGGCCCCGTGGGCGCGGCCACGGCCGCCCTGGCCGAAAGCCGCATCGAGCGGACGCGGCGGCAGCGGGAGGACCTCCGCGCCGCGGCGCTGAGCGAGCGCGAGGGTTCTCCGCGGCGATCGCCGGCCTGGAAGCCGAGAAGGCCCAGGCCGACGGCGAGCTGGAGGCGCTCCTCGCCCGCGAGGCGCTCTCGGAGCGCTCGCTTCGGCGCTTCGACGATCTCGAACGGCGCGGCTTCGCGTCGCCGTCGCAGCGCCAGCAGAGGGAGGAGGAAGCGCTCGACCTGCGCTCGCGACGGCACGCCGCCACGCGGGCGAAGCTGGCCGTCGAGCGCGAGATCGCCGGCCTGCGCAGTCGCGGCCGCCGAAGCGCGCGCCCGCTCGCGCGCGCAGCTTTCCGCGCTCGACGCGCAGCTCGCCGCGCTCGCCCAGGAGCGGCTCGAGCGGCGCGCCCAGGCGGATGCGGTGGTGACCGCCCCCGCCGCGGGAACGGTGGCGGCCCTCCTCGTCGAGCCCGGCCAGGCGGTCGGCGGCGGCGCGAGCCTCCTCACGCTGCTCCCCGACGATTCCCCGCTGGAGGCGCACCTCTTCGCGCCGTCGCGGGCCGTGGGATTCATCCGGGCCGGGCAGGAGGTCCGGCTGCGCTTTCCCGCCTTCCCGTACCAGAAGTTCGGCAGCCATCGCGCCCGGGTGCTCTCGGTCTCGCGAAGCGCCCTCGTGCCCGCGGAGTCGGGATTCGTCCCGCCCGACGGCACGCGCGAGCCCCTCTACCGCGTCAAGGTGGCGCTCGGAGCGGCAGACGGTCTCCGCGTACGGCCGCGACGAGCCCTTGCAGGCGGGCATGCAGGTCGACGCGGACGTGCTCCTCGACCGCCGCCGCCTCATCGAATGGGTGTTCGAGCCCCTGCTGAGCCTCGCCGGAAGGGCGTGACGTGAACGCGCTCCCGGGGCTCGACTTCGGCGGCGGCCGGCGGCTGCCCGTGCTGCTGCAGACGGAGGCCGCCGAGTGCGGCCTGGCGAGCCTGGGCATGGTCGCGGCCTACCACGGGCATCGCATCGACCTCGCGGGGCTGCGCCGGCGCTTCACGCTCTCGCTCAAGGGCGCCACGCTCGCCTACCTGATGCAGGTGGCCGGCCGGCTTCACCTCGCGCCCCGCGCGCTCCGCCTGGGCCTGGAGGAACTGGGCCAGCTGAAGACGCCGTGCATCCTGCACTGGGACCTGAACCACTTCGTCGTCCTGAAATCGGCGAGCGCGCGCGGCAGGCGGTGATCCACGATCCGGCCTTCGGCGTCCGGCGAATGCCGCTCGCGGAAGTCTCGAAGCACTTCACCGGCATCGCCCTCGAGCTCGCGCCCACGGCGCAATTCCGTCCCGCCGACGAGCGCCGCCGCGTCCGGCTGCGCGACCTCACCGGGCCCGTCACGGGGCTCGCGCACTCGCTCGCGCAGGTGCTCGTCCTGGCGCTCGCCCTCCAGTCGTTCGCCGTCCTCGCCCCGTTCTACATGCAGTGGGTGGTCGACGGCGCCGTCGTTTCCGCCGACCGGGACCTGCTCGCCGTCCTCGGCACTGGGGTTCCTGCTCCTCGCCGTGATCCAGGTCGCGCGTGGCGGCCCTGCGGTCGTGGGTCGTGCTCTACCTCGGCACGACGCTCAACCTGCAGTGGCTCTCGAACGTCTTCTCGCACCTGCTGCGGCTTCCCGTCGCCTGGTTCGAGAAGCGCCACCTCGGCGACGTCGTCTCGCGCTTCGGCGCGGTGACGACGATCCAGCGCACCCTCACCTCGAGCTTCGTCGAGGCGCGTGATCGACGGCGCTGATGGCCGTGGCGACGCTGGCGATGATGCTCGTCTACAGCGGCACGCTCACGGCGCTCGCGGTCGCGGCCGTGACGGCCTACGCGCTCTCGCGCGCCGCGTTCTACGCGCCGCTGCGGCGCGCGACCGAGGAGCACATCGTGCACGCCGCGCGCCAGCAGAGCCATTTCCTCGAGACGGTGCGCGGGGTGCAGTCGATCAAGCTCTTCGGCCGGCAGGAGGAGCGGCGCTCGCGGTGGCTCAACCTGGCCGTGGACGCCACCAACCGCGACCTCACCGTCCAGAAGCTCTCGCTCGGCTTCCGCTCCGCGAACGGCCTCGTCTTCGGCGCCGAGCGCATCGCCGTCGTCTGGATCGGGGGCCTCCTCGTGCTCGACTCCGCGTTCTCCATCGGCATGCTCTTCGCGTTCATGGCCTACAAGGAGCAGTTCTCGGCGCGCGTGGCGGGCCTCATCGACAAGCTGATCGAGCTGAAGATGCTGCAGCTGCAGGGAGAGCGCCTCGCCGACATCCTGCTCACCCCGCCCGAGGAGGAGGCGCCCTCGCCCGCCGCCCGCGGTCGGCGGAGGCCTCGATCGAGGTGAGGAACCTGGCGTTCCGCTACTCGGACACGGAGCCCTTCGTGCTGCAGGGGTGCTCGTTCCGCGTCGAGCCCGGCGAATCGGTGGCGATCGTCGGCCCGTCCGGCGGCGGCAAGACGACGCTCGTGAAGCTCATGCTGGGGCTCCTGGTACCCACCGACGGCCAGGTGCTCGTCGGCGGCGTGGACCTCCAGAAGCTCGGGGTGGACGCCTACCGCCGGCTCGTCGGCACGGTGATGCAGGACGACCCGCTCTTCGCCGGCTCCATCGCCGACAACGTGAGCTTCTTCGACGCGTGCCCCTCGCCAGGAAGCCATCGAGCGGTGCACGCGGCTCGCGGCCGTGCACGACGACATCGCGGCGATGCCCATGGGCTACCACACGCTCATCGGGGACATGGGCGCGGCGCTCTCCGGCGGCCAGCGCCAGCGCCTCCTCCTCGCCCGCGCGCTCTACAAGCAGCCGCGCATCCTGTTCCTGGACGAGGCCACGAGCGCGCTGGACGTGCAGCGCGAGCGCCAGGTGAACGAGGCCATCCGGGGGCTCCACCTCACGCGCATCCTCATCGCCCACCGGCCGGAGACCATCGCCTCGGCCGGGCGCGTGATCGTCCTGCAGGGCGGGAAGGTGGCGCAGGACCTGAGGCGCGCCGTGGACAACACCGCCGCCGCCGTATAATTCGTCCCTTCGGGCGCGCATGCCGCGCCCCGCGGAACACCCCGGGCGCAAATGACCTCCTCCTGGATGCTCGTGGCGGGCTTCTTCTTCGCCGCCATGGCCCTGCTCGTGAAGCTGGGCGGCGCGCACTTCGAGTCGATCGAGCTCGGGTTCTACCGCTCGCTGGGGGCGTTCCTCTTCATCGCCGCCTTCGTCGTGGCGAAGCGCGAGCGCGTGTGGAACCCGCACATGGGCACGCACTTCTTCCGCAGCCTCGCGGGCACCGTTCGGGATCATCACGTACTTCTACGGCATCGCGAACCTGCCGCTCGCCACCGCGACCACGCTCAACTACACCTCCCCGCTCTTCCTCGCCGTCGGGACGACGATCGTGCTCGGCGAGAAGTTCTCGCGCTGGCTCCTCGCGGCGGTCGTGCTCGGCTTCGCGGGCGTGGCGATGCTGCTGCAGCCGACCTTCGCGGCGGGCAAGGAGGGCGCCGGCGATGGTGGGGCTCTTCTCGGGGCTCGTCGCCTCGTGGGCCTACCTCGGCGTGCGCGCGCTGAGCCGCCAGGGGGAGCCCGAGTGGCGCATCCTCTTCTGGTTCGGCTTCTTCGGCACCGTGGGGTGCGCGGCGTGGCAGCTGGCCTTCTCGACCTTCCACCCCGTGAGCTGGGACAATGTCTGGATCCTGGTGGGCATCGGCGTCCTGGGGACGCTGGCGCAGCTCGCCATGACGCGCGCCTACCGCACCGGCAACACGCTGGTGGTGGGGTCGCTGTCGTACTCGACCATCGTGTTCTCCACCCTGTTCATGGTGACGTTCTGGGACGACAGGCTCTCGTTCGTGGGCTGGGCGGGCATCGTGGTCATCGTCGCGAGCGGGCTCATGGCCCTTCGCGTGGAAAAGAAGGAACAAGTGGAGGGAACCGGATTTGAAAGCTGAACTGCTCGTCTCGACCGAATCGCTCGCCGCGCACCTGGACGACCCGGACTGGATCGTCTTCGACACGCGCCACGACCTCGCGAACCCGGAGAAGGGCCGGCAGGCCTGGCAGGCCGCGCACATCCCGGGCGCGTACTTCATGCACATGGACGAGGACCTCTCCGGCGCCAAGACCGGGACGAACGGCCGCCACCCGCTTCCGCCGCTCGCCGACTTCGCCGTCGCGCATGAACCGCTGCGGCGTGGCGCCCGGCCGGCAGGTCGTGGTCTACGACGACGGCGGCGCGAGCTTCGCGGTGCGCCTGTGGTGGATGCTGCGCTGGCTGGGCCACGATCGCGTGGCGGTGCTGGACGGCGGGTTCGCCGCGTGGAAGCGGGAAGGCCGTCCCGCTGGACACCGCCGTGCCCGCGCCGCGCGACGGGAAGTTCGTGCCCGCGCCGATGAAGGGTGCGACGGTGGACGCGCAGTACGTCGCCGCCTCGCTCGGCAACCCCGCGGTGCACCTGATCGACGCGCGCGCGGCCACCCGGTTCCTGGGCGAGAACGAAACGCTCGACCCCGTGGCCGGGCACATCCCCGGCTCCCACAACCGCTTCTGGCAGCACAACCTGGGCTACGACGGCCGCTTCCTGTCGCCGGAGGAGCTGCACGCGGAGTTCATCGAGGTGCTGGGCGACGCCGACCCCGCCCTCGTCGTGCATTCCTGCGGCTCCGGCGTCACCGCCTGCCACAACCTCTTCGCGATGGAGCTGGCCGGCCTCGGCGGCTCGCGCCTGTATCCCGGCTCGTGGAGCGAGTGGTGCTCGGACCCGTCGCGTCCCGTGGCGACCGGCCCGAAGTGACGGCGCGACCGGCGGGTGGCGATCCTGCGCGCCGCGGCCGCGCTCTTCGCGGCGGCCGCGCTCGCCGCGCAGGCGCAGGGCGAGTTCCTCGTCCCGCCGAAGAACCTCGTCCTCGACGGCATTCCGCCGATCCCCGCGGAGATCGCGGCGAAGATCGCGCCGTACGCGGAATTCAAGCCGAGCGCCAACCTCGACTGGCATCCCGCGAGGCGCGAGGTCCTCGTCCGGCAGCGCCTGCGGCAACACGAACCAGCTGCACCGCGTCGCGGAGCCGGGCCTGGCGCCCGAGCCCGTCACGGAGCTCCCCGAATCGGTCGCCGACGGCCGCTACGAGCCCCGCAAGGGCGAGTACCTCCTCTTCACGCAGGGCGCCGGCGGCGACGAGGCCTACCGGCATTCACCGCTACGACCCGGCGAGCCGCCAGGCCGTCCCGGTGAGCCCCGAGGGCGTGCGGGCGAGCGAGCCCGTCTGGAACCGGAAGGGCGACCGCATCGTGTTCACGACGGTGCCGCTCGACCGCAACAACGCGACGCGGCGAGGCGAAGACGACCGTCCACCTCGCCGACCCCCTCGCGCCCGACAAGGCGCGCGTGCTCGCGGTGCTGCCCGGGGGCGGCTGGTCCTCGTTCCGCTTCTCGCCCGACGACAAGCGGCTCGCCTACGTCGAGTACGTGTCGGCCGAGGAATCCCACCTGTGGCTGATGGACGTGGCCACCGGAAGATCGCGCCGCCTCACGCCGCCCACGAAGGGCGAGCCCGTCTACTACGCCGACCCGCAGTTCGCCCCCAACGGCAAGGGCCTCTTCGCCATCAGCGACCGCGGCTCGGCGTTCCGCCACGTCGCGTGGATCGATCTCGCCACGGGGCGCGAGCAGGCGCTCGCCGCCAACCTCAAGTTCGACGTGGAGGACATCGCGCTCTCCGCGCCGGCCGAAGCGCCTCGCCTTCGTGACCAACGAGGCCGGCGCCCACGTGCTGCGCTTCCTGGACATCGCCACGCGCAAGGAACTGCCGCGCCCCGCGCTCGTCTCCGGCGTCATCTCGGGCCTGCGCTGGCGGCAAGGACGGCGGCGAGATCGCCTTCACCCACGCCTCCTCGCGCTCGCCGGGCGACGTCTTCTCCTACGACGTGCGCGAGCACCGCGTCACGCGCTGGACCAACGGCAACAGCCCCTCGCTCAACGCCGCGGCGCTCCCCGAGCCGCGCATCGTCCGCTGGAAGAGCTTCGACGGGCGCGAGATCACCGGCCTCTACTACCACCCGCCGTCGAAGTTCGAGGGCGTGCGCCCCGTCGTCGTGATCGTCCACGGCGGGCCCGCGAGCCAGGCGCGCGCGGGGTACATCGGCCGCAACAACTACCTCGTGAACGAGCTGGGCATCGCCCTCATCTACCCGAACGTGCGCGGCTCCTCGGGCTTCGGCAAGGAGTTCCTCAAGCTCGACAACGGGCGCCTGCGGGAGGATTCGGTGAAGGACCTGGGCGCGCTCCTCGACTGGATCGGCACGCAGCCGGGCCTCGACGCGAGCCGGGTGCTGGTGATGGGGGGCAGCTACGGCGGCTACATGACGCTCGCGGCGAGCGTGCACTACGCCGACAGGATCGCGGGCGCCGTGAGCACGGTGGGGATCTCGAACTTCGTCACCTTCCTCGAGCGCACCGAGACCTACCGGCGCGACCTTCGCCGCGTCGAGTACGGCGACGAGCGCGACCCGGCGATGCGCGAGTTCCTCGAACTCGATCTCGCCCCTGACGCACGTCTCGCGGATCACGAAGCCGCTCTTCATCGTGCAGGGCAAGAACGACCCGCGGGTGCCGTGGACGGAGTCCGAGCAGATGGTGGCGGCGCTCAAGCAGACACGGCACGCCGGTCTGGTACCTGCTCGCGACCGACGAGGGCCACGGGTTCGCGCGCAAGGCGAACGCGGACTTCCAGTTCCACGCGACGGTGGAATTCATCCAGCGCACCCTGCTGCCGGCGAAGAGCCGCATGACAGGTGTCAGCACGGTGTCCGACGTACCCGCGACTGACGCCGCACATGCTCGCCGACCTGGTCCTCCTCGCTGCACGCCGCCTTCGTCCTCTTCGTGGTGGGCGGCCTCGTCGCGACCTGGGTCGGCGCGGCGCTCGGCAAGGCGTGGGCGCGCAACCCGTGGTTCCGGGGGCTGCACCTCGCCGCCATCGCCTTCGTCGTGGCGCAGTCGGTGCTCGGCTACACCTGCCCGCTCACGATCTGGGAGGACGCGCTGCGGGGCACGGCGACGGACGAGGGGTTCATCGAGCGCTGGGTGCGCGCGCTCCTCTACTGGCGCGCGCCGCCCTGGGTGTTCACGGTCATCTACGTCGCCTTCGGGGCGCTGGTGGCGGCCACCTGGTGGCGCATCCCGCCGCGGCGCGGCTAGGCCTTGCCCAGCACCAGGTTCACCGACGCCACGAGCGCGCTCATCTTGAAGGGCTTGCTCACGTAGCCGTCGGCGCCGGCCGCGAGCCCGGCCTTCACGTCGGAGGCCTCCGCCTTGCCGGTCATCATGATCACCGGCATGCGCGCGAACTTCGGGGATGGGCGCGCAGGCGGGCCAGGATCTGCAGCCCGTCGGCATCCGGCAGCACGATGTCGAGCAGGATCAGGTCCGGCAGGATCGGCTTGTTGATCTCGGCGTTGATCTGGGCGCGGTTGGCGGCGCGGCGCACCTCGAAGCCCGCCACGCTGAAGATCTCCGCCAGCAGGCTGGAGAGGTCGGGATCGTCCTCGACCACGAGCAGGCGCGTGGCGCTCGCCGTTGCGGGGCGGGATCTTCGCCGTGGCGCGCCGCGCGATGGCCACGTAGTAGCCCGCCTTGCGCAGCTCCGCCCCGCCGGAGGCGGCCTCCCGGCCCGCCGTCTCGATCTGCTGCGGCGTGGGGGCCGGCGGCTGGATGCGCGCAGGCTTGGTGAAGTCGAGGTCGTCGTCGCCGGGGGGCGGGTTGCCGGGTGTCATGTCGCAGCCTTCTTTTCGCCGATGCGGCTTTCCTCGCCGCGCAGGAGCTTGCGGATGTTCGCCTCGTGCCGCCAGACGAGGATGGCGCACATGACGCAGGTGGCGAGCGAGCACGCGGCCCCGCGCCACCGCAAGTGATAGACCGCGACCGGCGCGAATAGTGCCGCGCAGAGCGCCCCGAGCGACGAATAGCGGCTCACCACCACGATCGTGAGCCAGACGACCACCACCGCGAGCCCGACGCGCCAGTCGATCGCGAAGATCACGCCCGCGGCCGTGGCCACCCCCTTGCCGCCCTTGAAGCGAAGCCACACCGGGAAGACGTGGCCGAGGAACGCCGCCAGGGCCACCACCGCGACGACTTCCGCCGCGAGCCCCAGGCGGATCGCCGCCCACACGGCGACCCAGCCCTTGAGGGCATCCCCGGCCAGCGTCAGGACGGCCGCCGCCTTGCTGCCCGAGCGCAGCACGTTGGTCGCGCCGGGATTGCCCGAGCCGAAGGAGCGCGGGTCCGGGAGCCCCATCAGCGCGGCTCACGATGACGGCGAAGGGAATCGAGCCGACGAGGTAGGCCGACGACGGCGGCGGCGAGTGCGATCATGTCGATACTCTACAATACGCCTTCGAAAATTCCTCCCCGCCGCCCCCGCGCGGCCCGCCCGCCCGATGGACACGATCTTCATCCGCGAATTCCGAGTCGACGCCTGGGTCGGCATCTACGACTGGGAGAAGCTGCGTCCCGCAGACGCTGGAGCTCGAGGTGGAGATCGGCATCCCGGGGACCGAGGCGGGAAAGACCGACGACATCCACGACACGGTGCACTACGGCCAGGTGGTCGAGCGCTTCACGGCGGAACTGGCCGAGCGCAAGTTCGGGCTCCTGGAGGCGCTGGCCGAGCACCTCGCGGGAATCGTCATCGGGGAGTTCAAGGCGCCCTGGGTGCGCCTTTCCGTCGCGAAGCTGGGCCACATCCGCAACGTCCGCAAGGTCGGCGTCACCATCGAGCGGCCGCGCGCGAAGGCGAAATGAGCGCGTCATGCTGAAGTGGGTGCTGGTGATCGTCGTGGCGGTCGTGGTGCTCTCGTTCTTCGCGCCGCAGTTCTCCAGGATGGGGTTCGGGCGGCTCCCGGGCGACATCACCGTGCGCTTCCGCGGGCGCCTCGTGTACCTGCCCATCACCACCACGGTGCTCATCTCCGCTCGCCCTCACGGCGCTGGGGCGGATCCTCTAGGCCGGCTGCCTCGTCCGGCTCGGTGAACACCGACCGGTAGGACGCGTAGACCGTCGCGAGCGAGCAGCGGCGCCCAGACGAGGAGCCCGAGCCCCAGCGGGATCACGGCCGGCACGAGAAGGCCCCCATCACCAGGCCGTAGACCGTCATCGGCCAGAAGTTGCGGAAGCAGGCGCGGAAGCTCGCCTTCATCGCGGGGATCGCCGGCACGTCGTGCAGCATCGCCAGCGCCGGCGCGAACCAGTAGGCCGCCATGAGCGGCAGCGCCAGCGCCGCGACGACGAGCCCGCCCAGCGCGAGCCGCAGGGGGTCCTCCGGGAACGCACTCGACCATCGCCGCCTCGTCGCCGCGAATGATCGCGAACACGAACGACTGCCCCGCGAACAGGCCGAAGACCGCCGAAGAGGATCAGCTCGCCCACCGCGTAGACGACGCCGATGGCGAAGAGCAGGCCCGTGTTGCGCCGGAAGCCGGCCAGGAAGTGCTCGAGCTCCAGGTCGCCGCCGGTCTCGAGCGACCGGCATCCGAGCGCGATGCCTCCCATGAGGATCGGCGAGAGGAGGCTGCCGAGCGTCATCCCCACCCACGGCACCATGCTCGACGCCCAGGTGGATGAGGAAGAAGAGCACGAGGAAGACGATCCACATGAGGCTCGCCTTGCGGAAGAGCCGCCAGCCGTCGCCGACCCAGTCGACGCCCTCGCCCGCGCGCACCTTGCGGCCGGGCATCACGAGCGTGGCGGGGCCGGGGTCGTTCGCGGCCGGTCCGGGGAGCGGAAGCCCCGGCTCGTTGGCATGCATGCGCGTGTCGCGTCCTGCGATGAGGGGGCGAGGGAAGGTTACTCTTCGCGCCCCACGTCAACAAGGACGGGCGAGAGGACGCGCACGATCTCCGCGGGCGGCATGCCGAGGAGATAGCCGCGCCGCCCGCCGTTGATGTAGATGCGCGGGAGGTCCAGGATGGTGCGCTCCATGTACACGGGCATGCGCTTTCGCGTGCCGAAGGGCGAGCAGCCGCCGACGAGGTAGCCCGAATGGCGCGTGGCGTCCTCGGGCTTGCACGGGAAGACGCGCTTGGCGCCCGCGACGCGCGCGAGCTCCTTCGTCGACACCTTGCGGTCGCCGTGCATGAGGACCACGAGCGGCTCGCCCTTGTCCGTCTCCATGACCAGCGTCTTCACCACCTCGTGCTCGGGCACGCCCAGCGACGAGGACGACACCGACGTGCCGCCGTGCTCGACGTACTCGTAGACGTGCTCCGTGTAGGTCACGCCCTGCCGGGCGAGGAACTGCGTGGCGGGCGTTCCGGTGTGCTTGGCCATGGGTCGGTAAGTGCTAGACCGCAATGTCGCACACGCCGTGCCGCGAAGTCCGCACTCAGCCCATGAGCGTGCGCGCGAGGAGCACGGCGCCGCTCGCCATGAGCACGCCGCCGACGGCCCGGCGCATCTGCTCGTTGGTGAGGCCGATGTGGATGCGCGAGCCGAGGGCGATGCCGGCCCAGGCGAACGGCACGGCCATGGCGAAGCCGGCGAGCAGCCCCGCCTTGAGGACGAGGCCGGCCAGCGCGTAGAGCGTCGTCCGGATCGTGGCGGAGATGGAGATGATGACCGAGACGGTGGAGCGGATCTCGCCCTTGTCGCGCAGCCGCCCGGCGAGGTAGGCGACGTTGATCGGCCCGCCGGCGCCGAACACGGCGGCGAGGATGCCGGCCACGGTCCCGGCGGGCACGCACCACCAGGGCGAGATCGTGCCCTTGGGCGCCGGGTTCAGGACCGAATGCAGGCCCACGGCCATCGCGAAGGCGCCGAGCCCGATCTTGAGCGGGTGCTGCGGCACGTTCACGAGGACGGTGACGCCCAGCGCGATGCCCAGGATCATGAAGGGCAGCAGGCGCTTCAGCTCCGCCACGCTGACATGCTGCCGGTTCGACCCGCCCACGGCCACCGCCGCGACGAGGTCGCCCAGCGCCATGAGCGGGCACGAGGTAGGTGAGCGGAAGCCAGTTGGCGAGGATCGGGATCGCGATCACCGTGGAGCCGAACCCCGACATGCCGAACACGGTGTAGGCGAAGAGGATCGTGAGCGGGGCCACGATCCAGAAGACGAGCGGGCAGCTGCGACGAGCTCGCTCATCCGCGCGGGTGGTGCTTCGCGTGGATGCGCTTCAGGCGCTCGCGCGCCACGTGCGTGTAGATCTGCGTGGTGGAGATGTCCGCGTGGCCCAGCAGCAGCTGGACGACGCGCAGGTCCGCGCCGTGGTTGATGAGGTGCGTGGCGAAGGCGTGGCGCAGCGTGTGCGGCGAGATGGCGCCGCGGATGCCCGCGCGCGCCGCGTAGCGCTTCACGAGCCCCCAGAACGCCTGCCGCGTCATCGGCGCGCCCCGGCCGGTGACGAAGAGCGCGTCGCTCTTCTTCGCCCCGAGGATCATGGGGCGCGCGAGCTTCTGGTAGCGCTGGATCCAGTCGAGCGCCTCCTCGCCCAGCGGCGCCAGGCGCTCCTTCGCGCCCTTGCCGAGGATGCGCACCACGCCCATGTCGAGGCTCACCTGCTGCACCTTGAGGCCGACGAGCTCCGAGACGCGCAGCCCGCTCGCGTAGATCGTCTCGAGCATCGCCTTGTCGCGCAGGCCCAGGTCCGTCGCGGTCTCCGGCGCGGCGAGCAGCGACTCGACCTCGGCCTCCGTGAGGGACTTCGGCAGCGACCGCGGCAGCTTCGGCGCCTCGATGTCCGCGGACGGGTCGTCGCGGCGCAGGCCTTCCTGCACCGCGAACCGGTAGAAGCGCTTGAGGGAGGAGACGAGGCGGCCCGTGGTGCGCGGCTTGGCCTTCTTCGTCCCCACCTGCCAGGCGAGGTGCCGGTGCAGGTGCTCGGGGCCGGCCTCGACGAGCGTCACGCCGGGGTCGGTCGCGAGCCAGGCGGCGAACTGCGTCACGTCGCGGCGGTAGCTCTCGAGCGTATTCCGCGCCAGTCCGTCGGCGAGCCAGAGCCCGTCGCAGAAGCGTTCGACGAGGCGCAGGTCAGCCTCGACGGGCGCCTTCATGCGCGAGCAGCCACCGCTTGATCGCCAGTTCGAAGCCTTCGTCCCGCGCGCCCATGAAGCCGCCGAGCGAGCCGCCCGCGCCGACGACGCGGTGGCACGGGACCACGAGGGGGATCGGGTTCGCGCCGCACGCGCCGCCCACCGCGCGCGCCGACGAGCCGATCGCCTGCGCGAGCTCGCCGTAGGTGCGCGTCTCGCCGGCCGGGATCGCCTGCATCGCCTCCCACACCGCGAGCTGGTGGCGCGTGCCCGCGAGCTTGAGCGGCAGGTCGAAGGCGAAGGCCGGGTCGTCGAGGTAGGCCTGGAGCTGCACGCAGGCGAGGAAGGCGATGGTGTTCTTCTTCGGCGCCAGCGCGGGGACGTCCGGCGACAGGTAGCGGATGCCGGTGACGTGCGTGTCGGTCGCCGACATGCCGAGCGTTCGCGAAGGGCGTGCGCACGCAGGCCTGGAACGGCGCCACGGCCGCTAGCCCTCCCCCGCCAGCGCCCGGATCTTCGCCGCCAGGTCGGGCGCGAGGGCGATGCCCTCCTCCGCGATCCGCGCGCGGTTGGCGCGCCGCCGGTCGCCCGGAAGGCGCACGCCGTCGTCCGCCAGCATCGCGGCGACCAGCGTCTCGATGCGCTCGAGGAACACCTCGCGGCCGGCCAGCGCGTCGGGGTCGATCGCGAGGAAGCGCCTGCCCGATGCGCGTGGGCTTGCCCGCGTCGGTGAAGAAGCTGTCGGACTCGAAGCCGAAGGCGGCGCCGGAAAGCGCGCAGGCGAGGAGCTCGATGGTGAGGGCGAGCATCGCGCCCTTGGCCCCGCCGGCCGGGACCATCATGCCCTCGAGCCCGGCCTTCGGGTCGGTGGTCGGGTTGCCGTCCTTGTCGAGCGCCCAGCCGAGCGGGAATGGACTTGCCTTCCCGCGCGGCCACCATGAGCTTGCCGCGCGCGACTTCCGAGAGGCTCAGGTCGACCACGATCGGCGGCGACGAGCGCCGCGGGAACGCCGCCGCGATGGGATTGGTGCCGAAGAGCGCGCGCTTGCCGCCCCACATCGGCATCGCGGCCGGGGAATTGCCGAAGGCGAGCCCGACGAGGCCGGCCTCGGCGATGGGCTCCGCGTGGAAGGCGGCCACGCCGAAGTGGTTGCTGTTGGCCACCGAGGCGAAGGCCACGCCGTTCGCTTCGCGCGCGGCGATCGCCTCGCGCACGGCGAGCGCGCAGGCCTCGAAGGCGAGCCCGCCGCCCGCGTCCACGAGGCACGCGCCGCCGCGGCTCGCGCACGACGCGCGGGCACGGCCGAGCCCGTGGCCCGGCCGTTCTTCACGTGGCCGCAGTACTGCGGGATGCGCGAGGCCCCGTGCGAGGGGATGCCGTCGAGCTCCGCGGCCACGAGTGCCGCGGCCGTGGCCGCGGCCATGGCGGGCGTGGCGCCCGAGCGCTCGAGCGCGCGGCGCATGAGGTCCTGCAGGGGGGCGGGGGCGAAGCGTTCGGTCATGTGGGCGACGGGCGCGCGCCTGTGGCGCAGCATCTGGATCACGAAGACGGACGCGAACATCCCGACGCCGACGGCGTCGAGGCTCGCGACGGGGATGATCACGAGCGACGCCCGCCAGCGACGAGCAGCGCGCGCTCGAGCGAGGTTGGTCTTCTTGATGAGCCACCCCTGCAGGCCCGCGGCCAGCGCCGCGATGGCCACGAAGATGAGGAACACGACCCAGGCCACCTCCGCCCAGCTACGCGCCCTTGGGCATCTGCAGCAGCACGCCCGTGCCCATCGGGTCGAGCACGAAGAAGAAGGGCACCACGAACGCGGGCATCGTGTACTTCCACGCCTGCAGCGTCGTCTTGTACGGGTCGCCGCCGGTGATGGCCGCGGCCGCGAAGCACGAGAGCGCCGTGGGCGGCGAGACCTCCGACAGCAGCGCGTAGTAGAAGATGAACATGTGCGCGGCGAAGTCCGGCACGCCCAGCGTGATGAGCGCGGGCGCGGCGATCACCGCGCAGATGATGTAGGAGGCCGTCACCGGCACCGCGAGCCCCACGATCCAGACGATGGCCGCCGTGTAGAGGGCCGTGAGCGCGAGGCTGCCGCCGGCGTAGTCGATCACGATCGAGGAGAACTTGAGCCCCAGCCCCGTGAGCGTCACCACGCCCACGATGATGCCCGCCGAGGCGCAGGTGGCCGCGACGTTGAGCACGCCCGTCGTGCCCGTCTCCATCGCCTTCACGAAGCGCCGCGGGTAGAGCGCCGTCTCGCGCTGGAAGAAGCTCACCGCGAAGGCCGTCACCGTCGCCCAGAACACCGAGAGCGTGGGCGAGAAGCCCATCATCATGAAGACGACGATCGAGGCGAGCGACAGGAAGTGGTACCAGTAGCGCTTGGCGAGCGTCCAGGCGCTCTCGACCGCCTCGAAGACCCCCTCGCTCATGCCGTACTTGCGCGCGTCGAGCTCCACCATGAAGTAGAGCGAGAAGTAGTAGAGGATGGTCGGGATCACCGCCATCTTGATCACTTCGAGGTAGGAGATCTTGAGGAACTCGGCGATCAGGAACGCCGCCGCGCCCAGCACCGGCGGCGAGAGGATCGCGCCCAGGCCGCCCGCGGCCAGGAGCCCCCCGGCCGCGGCCGGCTCGTAGCCGCTCCTCTTGAGCATCGGGTAGGCCACCGAGCCGATGGTCACCGTGGTCGCGACGCCCGAGCCCGAGGGCCCGCCCAGCAGGAACGAGGCCATCACCACCGCGCGCCCGGCGCTGCGAGGACTTGCCGCCCATGAGCGGCGAAGGAGAAGTCGAGGAAGAACTTGCCCGGCGCCGGAGTACTGCAGGAACGCGCCGTAGATCGTGAACAGGATGATGAGCGTCGCGGAGACGTCGACGGCCGTGCCGAAGATGCCCTCGAGCGTCATGTACATGTGGCCCACGAGGCGCCCGATGTCGTAGCCGCGGTGCGTCCACGGGTGCGGGAGCCACGGCCCCACGAACGCGTACACGAGGAAGAAGCCGATCGACGATCGGCATGATCCAGCCCGAGGTGCGGCGCGTGGCCTCGATCACCAGCACGATGAGCGCGACGCCGAAGATCATGTCCCAGGTCTCGGGGCTGGTGTTGCGGTCGGTGAACGCGTCGCCGTTGCAGATCATCCAGCCGATCACGGCGAGCGACAGCAGCGCCAGCAGCACGTCCCACCACATGAGGCGGTGGCGGAAGCGCTTCGCCACCGGGAACATCATGAACGACAGGAAGAGGACCAGCGCCACGTGGACGCCGCGCAGCAGCTCCGTGCGCACGATCCCGTAGGCCGCGTAGAGGTGGAACGCGGAGGTCCCCACGGCCACGGCCGTCAGGAAGGCCGCGAGCCAACCCTTGTAGTGGTTGAAGCTGCCCTCCTCCTCCTCGATGAACTCCTCGACCTTGTGCCGCAGCTCCTCGGTCAGCCCGTCGTCGGGCAGGAGATCGTCTTCGGGCGCTGCAGGCTGGCTCATGGCTCCTCCGGGGCGCCCTGTGGCCGGGCGCTCCCGCCATTGTCCTGTGTCGCCGGTGCGAGGAGGGACGCGGCTCCGGCGTCAGGCGCTCTCGTACAGGCGCGTCAGCACGAACTCGCGGTGGCCCAGCGCCTCGGCGGCGGTGAGGCGGCCGTTGGCGGTGCGGAACATGCATTCGAGCAGCGCGTCGCCCGCCTGGTCCGGGTTCATTTCGCGGCGCAGCAGGCCCGAGACGTCGACGTCGATGTGCTCGCTCATGGTGCGCACGGTGCGCGGGTTGGCGCACAGCTTGATCACCGGCAGGATCGGGTTGCCGATGACGTTGCCCTGGCCGGTGGGGAAGAAGTGCACCACGAAGCCCGCGGCCGCGCACAGCGTCACCATTTCCGCGGCGGCCGACGACGAATCCATGAACCACAGGCCGGGGCCGGTCGGCGCCTCGGCCTTGTCGAGCACGCCGTCGACCATGCACTTGCGGCCGATCTTCTGGATGTTGCCCAGCGCCTTTTCCTCGATGGTGGTGAGGCCGCCCTCGATGTTGCCCTTGGTCGGCTGCGAGTCGGAGAGGTCGCTCGTCTTGTGCCGCTCGACGAGCGCCTGGTAGCGGTCGAACATGAACTGGAACTTCTTGCGCACCTCGTCGCGTGCGGCAGCGCGCCGCCACCAGGTGCTCGCCGCCGGTGAGCTCGGTGGTCTCGCCGAACACCAGCGTGGTGCCGTGCGGGTAGAGCTTGTCGAAGGCGTTGCCCACGGTCGGGTTGGCGCCGCAGCCGGAGGTGGTGTCCGACTCGCCGCACTTGGTCGAGACCCACAGGTCCTTCAGCGGGCGCTCCTCGCGGCGCAGCTCGGTGGCCCACTGCACGTACTCCTTCGCCGCCTTCGAGGCGCGCATGATGGTGTCGTGGTCGCCGTGCTGCTCGATGCCGAAGCCAGGCGACGGGCTTGCCGGTCTCGGCGATGCCGTCGACGACCTTCTTGGTCCACCCCTCCTCGATGCCGATCACCACCACCGCGGCGACGTTGGGGTTGGAGCCGGTGCCGATGAGGGTGCGGAAGTGCAGGTCGAGGTCGGCGCCGAACTGCAGCCGCCCGTAGGGGTGCGGCAGCGCCATCGTGCCCTTGATGTTGTTCGCCACCGCCTCGCGCCGCGGCGTTGGAGAGGTCGTCGACCGGCAGGATGATGACGTGGTTGCGCACGCCGATGCGGCCGTTCTCGCGCTTGTAGCCCCAGAATGTCGCTTTGCTCAGGTCCATGTGCCGTCTCGCTTCACCAGCGCTTGGTCTTGATGTTGTGGACGTGGGCATGCTCGCCCACGCTCGATGGGCGCCACGACGCGGCCGATGTCGGTGCCGTACTTGATCACCGTGGCGTCCTTCGCGAGCGCCTTGATCGCGAGCTTGTGGCCGATGGGGATGTCGTTCGCGGCCTTGAACGTGATCTCCTTGTCCTGGTCCATGATCCAGCCGGTGAGCGTCTGGCCGGCCTTCACGCCCTCGACCACGACCACGCCGACCGAATCGTTCTCGTCGTGCACTACGAAATGAATCATCGCCGTCCTCCGCTTTCGCGTCTTCCTGGCATGGAACCGCGATGCTATGCCCGCCGCGCCGGGCCGAATCAACTAGATGAGTTGCATGTTAAGCTGCCGCCATGCCCTCCCCGCGCCGCGCCGGCTCGCTCCTGGCTCCCGGACGCCCCCTCTACGAGGAAGTGCGCGCCCACCTCACCGAAGGCATCGCCGCCGGGCGCTGGAAGGCGGGCGAGGCGATCCCCCCGGAATCCGAGCTCGCCCGCCATTTCGACGTGGCCATCGGCACCATCCGCAAGGCGGTCGACACCCTCGTCGCCCAGGGCGCGCTCGTGCGGCGGCAGGGCAAGGGCACCTTCGTCACCACGCACGACGGCAGCCGCCTCCTGTTCCACTTCTTCCACATCGTGCGGCGAGGACGGGGCGCGGGCCTTCCCGGAAGTGCGCACCGTCTCGTTCCAGCGCGGGCGCGCCGACGCGGCGGAGGCGGCGGCGCTGGGCGTGCCCCGCGACGAGCGCGTGGTGCGCATCCGCAACGTCCTGTCGCTCGACGGGGCCCCGGTGATCGTGGACGACATCACGCTGCCGGCGGCGCTCTACCCGGGCCTGTCCGAGAAGATCTTCGCCGGCCGCGACAACACGATCTACCACCTCTACCAGAGCCGCTACGGCATCAACGTGCTGCGCACCGACGAGCGGCTGCGCGCGGTACTCGCGAAGGGCGAGGTGGCCTCGCTCCTGGGCGTGGCGCCGGGCGCGCCCCTCCTGGAGGTGCGCCGCGTGGCCCTCACCTTCCGCGACCGGCCCGTGGAGCTTCGCGTCTCGCGCGTGAACACGGCCGCGCACGCCTACCACAACACCTTCGGCAAGGGCGAGGCGCTCTGAGCGCCATGAATACCGCGCTCCTCATCCTGCCCAACTTCGTCCTGATCCTCGTGGGCCTCGCCCTCGCGCGCGGCTTCGACTACGGGCGCGGGTTCTGGGAGGGGCTCGAGAAGCTCGTCTACTTCGTGCTCTTCCCGGCGCTGCTCCTGCGCTCGCTCGCGGTCTCCGTGCTGGACCTCGCGAGCGTGGGCAAGGTGGTCGCCTGCGCGTGGGCGATCATGCTCCTCGGGATGGCGCTCGCCTGGCTCGCGCGGCCTCTCTTCCGCGTGGAGGCGAAGGTGGCCGCCTCGTGCTTCCAGTGCGGCTTCCGCTTCAACACCTACATCGGCCTCGCGGTGGCCGGCAGCGTCTTCGGCTCGCCGGGCGTGGCGACGGCCGCCCTGCTCTTCGGCACGCGTCATCCCGCTCGCGAACGTCGGCGCCGTCGGGATGCTGGCCGCGCAGTCGCGCGCGAACCTCTGGCTCGAGCTCGCGCGCAACCCGCTCGTCGTCTCCACGCTCGCCGGCTTCGCGTGGAACCTCTCGGGCATCGGCATGCCCGGCTTCCTCGACCAGACGCTCAACCTGCTGGGCCAGTCGGCGCTGCCCGCGGGGCTGCTGGCGGTGGGCGCGGCGCTGCGCATCGAGCGCGGCCAGGCGAGCGTGGCGCGCGCACGCCTGGTGGCTCGGCGTGAAGCTCGCCGCGCTGCCGCTCGCGGCGTGGGGCTGCGTGAAGGTGCTCGGGCTCTCCGGCGTCGAGGCCGGCGTGCTCGTGCTGTGGGCGGCGCTGCCCACCGCCTCCAGCGCCTACATCCTCGCGGTGCGCATGGGCGGCGACGGGCCGTCGGTGGCCACGCAGATCACCGTGGGCACGGTGATCTCGATGGCGACGATTCCGCTCTGGATCGCCGCCCTGCCGTACGGCGCGATAGGATGAATCCCATGCGAGGCATGCGAGGCAAACCATGAAACTGGACGACCAGCGGGAAAGCGACTCCGTCGAGGACCGCCGGGGTGGCCTGGGCGCCGAAGGGTTCCATCGGCATCGGCACCGTCGTCATCGCCCTGGTCGCGTGGTATTTCGGCATCGATCCGCAGACGGTGCTGGACGCGGCGCAGGTCGCGGCACCGCTCCTCGTCCAGCGAGCCGGCCCCGCAGGGCGCCGCCCGCGCGCGACGAGCTGCTCGATCTTCGTCTCCAAGGTGCTCGCGAGCACCGAGGACACGTGGGAGGGGATCTTCCGCGAGGCCGGCTCGCGATACCAGAAGCCCGAAACTGGTGCTCTTCTCCGGCGCCGACGCCGCTCGGCCTGCGGAACCGCGCAGGCGGCGATGGGGCCCTTCTACTGCCCCGGCGACCAGAAGGTCTACATCGACCTCTCCTTCTACCGCGACCTGCGCGACCGCTTCCGGCGCGCCGGGCGATTTCGCGCAGGCCTACGTGATCGCCCACGAGGTGGGCCACCACGTGCAGAACGCTGCTCGGGATCTCGGCGAAGGTCGACGGCATGCGCGGCCGCGCGACCGAGGCGCAGGTCAACCGCATCTCCGTGCGCACTGGAGCTGCAGGCCGACTGCTTCGCGGGCGTCTGGGCCCACCGCGCCCAGCGCGAACGCGGGCTCCTGGAGCCGGGCGACCTCGAGGAGGGCCTCGGCGCCGCCGCGGCCATCGGCGACGACCGGCTGCAGCGCCAGTCGCGGGGCCGCGTCGGTCCCGGACTCGTTCACGCACGGCACCTCGGAGCAGCGCGTGAAATGGTTCCGGGCCGGATTCGAATCGGGGCGGCTCAAGGCCTGCGACACCTTCGCTGCGGCGCAGCTATAGGCGTCGCAGCGGCCCCGAGCGCGGACTTTCCGGGAAGTCTCCCGGCGCTACCAGGATTTCTTTCCGTGGCAGGAATTGGTGCAGCTGCGACTCGTCGCGTTCCACCCGATGCTCGTCGCGGCGATGTCCCTGGTCCCGTTCCGGTGCGTGGCGGCATTCACCGTGGAAGAACTGTAGCCCGTCCCATGGCAGGTGCCGCAGGAACGCGACTGGTGCTTGCCGTGCTTTCCGGTGCTCGGCGGATTGCCATGGCAGCTGCTGCAGGAAAGCGTCGCCGTAGGTGACCAGGTCCCGGTGCCGTGGCAGGAATTGGCACACGACCGGGCCGTAGCGTTCCAGCCGATGCTTGCGAGCAATTCCTTGATCCCGTTCCTGTGGGTCGCCGCGTTCACCGTGGTCGAGCTGTAGCCCGCGCCGTGACAACTGCCGCACTGGTAGCTCGCGTTGTGCTTGGCGTGCACGCCCGTCCCCGGGGGATTGCCGTGGCAGCTGCTGCAGGACAGTGTCGCCGTGGGCGACCAGGCCGCCGTTCCGTGGCAGGAATTGGCGCAGCTGCGGCTCGCCGGGTTCCATCCGGCACTCGACGCCAGTTCCCTGATTCCGTTGCCGTGCGTCGCCGAATTTACCGTGGTCGAGCTGTAGCCCGCGCCGTGACAGCTGCTGCACGGGTAGCGCGAGTTGTGCTTGGCGTGCACGCCTGTTCCCGGGGGAATCGAGTGGCAACTGCCGCAGGCTGCCGGGGTCGCCGTTACGGGCGCGAGCGCCGAGACGATGGCCTGGAGCTCGGCGGACGAAAGGCTCGAAAGGTAGCCCATGCCTCCGACATTGCCGGCGATGGCGCCCTGGATCCGGGCCAGGGTCGCTCCGCCCTTGCCGGAGGCCGCAAGCGGCCCGTGGCAGGCGGCGCACTGGGTCGCGTAGAGCGACGCGCCGTCGGTCGAGGTCGGCGTGGACTGGCGCGGCGAGGAGCAGGAAGGCACGGGGCTCGAGAAAACGAACCGCGTGATCGGCTTCGAGACCGGCACGTCGTTGACGGTGTAGTCGAGCGTTCCCGTGTTGCCGTCGGCGAAGGCGAGACGCATCGTGCCGACCCGGGTGAGATTGGCGGCCCCGATGGGAGCGAAGGGCGTCGCGTTGAAGGCGGGGCCGTTCGTGACGAAGAGGTCGCCCACGTACGAACCGTCCACCTGGCGAAGGCCCGAGGACATCACCATCCAATGGTTGGCGCCCGCCAGGTCGTAGGTGTAGAGCGCGGCGAAGAGGGTGTCGTTCTGGTTGGTGATGTTGATGCCCCAGCCGGGTTCCGAGGGGTTCCACCAGAGATCCTGGTAGTTGGTCAGGGCCGCGCGGCTTCCCGTCGTGGTGGTGCAGCTGGCAGCCGCGGTCCCGAAGACGTGCTGCACGATGTTCTTGGCGACGGCGATGCCGCCGTAGGTGTAGGAGAGGCTGGCGGCCGAGGAGCTGGTGAAGGTGATCGACATCGTCCCGACCGGCGCGAGATTCGCGGACGTGAATGGCGCCGCATTGAAGGCGGGTCCCGTGGAGCGATAGAGGTCGCCGGTAAACGTGCGGCCGTCGGCCTGCAGCTGCCCGGCCGACATGACGAGCCACATCGGCACGCCCGCTTCGCTGTACGTGTAGAGGGTCGCGAAGATCGTGCTGCCCTGGTGGTTGACGGTGAGGCCCCATCCCGACTCCGCAGGCGCCCACCACATTCCGGTGTAGTTGGATGACGACACCGCCGGCGAGGGCGGGCCGGGCGGGGGACCCACGCCGGGCCTCGAGTTCGGGTCCCCGGGGTTGGTGGGTTGCGAGGCCGCGAGCTCCGCGCCGTTGGTGAAGCCGTCGCCGTCGGAGTCGAGCGCTTCCAGGGCCGCATTGAGCACGAGCCCATTGGCCAGGAACGCCTGCCCGAAGGGGTTCAGCGAGGGGGGACTGTCGTGGCAGGCGATGCAGCCGGGCAGCGATCCCGCGGCGTTCGGGTAGCGCGCGAAGAGTTCGGACTGGAACGCGGGTTCAGCCGAGGCGATATTGCAGAGGAGCAAGGCGCTCGTGAGTACGGCTGTCGCCGCGAGTGTGGAACCAACGCGAATCGCGCACATTTTTATTCTTCCCGTCGCTGGGTAAAGCCCGCCACCGCAACCTCGACGCGTTCCGCGCGAGGTTGAAATGGTCCCTTGCACAACTGGGGCGATCGACGCAGTTCCCGTGCCAGGACGGTGCCCGCGGTCACCGCGAGGGATGCGGGCGGGGCGCTATTGCAGCCAAGGTTGATCTGAATCAAATGTGCGGCGGCTTCGCATCATCGCCTTGCGCGCCGGTGCAGCCGTTTTTCATCCGGCGGGCCTGTCGGCCGGGGCGAGAGGAAGGCATCCCTGCGCCCACGACCCCGGCCGCGGAAAGCGCTGTCGGGCTTCGGCGACGCGGGTGACGGGCGGCGTCGGTGGGAAGTTCGTTCGGGATGAAGAGCCGACCGGGGGTGTCCCCTTCCGTGTTCACCGACCGGACGGCAATGGCGTAGAGTTCGTCCACCTGGCTGCGGCGATCAACCGGTATCGTCCCCGTGGCCCGGAGCGAAACCCTGCCGCATCCGGGCGGGGATATGACCAAAAAAATTGTCAGTGAGGAGACCGAAATGAAAGGGATGCGCGCGTCCATCGCAACTTCAATGCTCGCCGGGCTGGGGCTCATGTTGTCGTCCTGCGCCCACCTGCACGGCGACGGCTGGGTCACGTTGATCGACGGCGATGCGGGGCTGGACAACTGGAACCGCACCGGGGAAGCCAACTGGCGGGCCGAGGGCGGCGCCGTCGTGGCCGACAAGGGCAAGGGCGGCTTCCTGGTGTCGAGGGACTCCTTCAAGGATTTCGTGATCCGGGCCGAGTTCTGGGCGGAGTCCACGACCAACAGCGGGGTCTTCATCCGGTGCGACGACCCCGCCAAGCAGACGGCGGCTGACTGCTACGAAGTCAACATCTGGGACACGCGTCCCGAGCCGAAGTACGGCACGGCCGCCATCGTCGACCATGGGGCCGTGCCTGTCCCGATCGTCCACAAGGCCGCGGGCCGATGGAACACCTTCGAAATCACGGCGAAGGGCAAGGCGCTGACGGTGAAGTTCAACGACGTCGTCACGGTGAACATCGAGGACGGCAAGCACGCCTCGGGGACGTTCGGCTTGCAGTTCGCCAACGGCGCCAAGGGAGCGCCGGGCGGCGTCATCAAGTGGCGCAAGGTGCAGATCAAGCCGCTATAGGGCCGTCGTCCCGCAAAGGAAAAGGGCCGCCCGAGGGCGGCCCTTTCTGCGTGCGGCGGGGACGGAGGCGATCAGGACGCGTCCGGCTCCACCGGCGGCAGCACCTCGCGGTCGGCCGCCGAGATGAGCTTCTCGCGGATGCGCGCGGACTTGCCCGAGCGGTCGCGCAGGTAGTAGAGCTTGGCGCGGCGCACGTCGCCGCGGCGCTTGATCTCGATGGACGAGACGGCCGGCGAGTAGGTCTGGAACGTGCGCTCCACGCCTTCGCCGCTGGAGATCTTGCGGACGATGAAGGAGGAGTTGAGGCCCTTGTTGCGCTTGGCGATCACCACGCCCTCGTAGGCCTGCTCGCGCTTCTTGTCGCCTTCGACCACCTGCACCTTGACGATCACCGTGTCGCCGGGGGCGAAGTCGGGGATCTTGCGCGCGAGACGCGCGATTTCTTCCTGCTCGAGTTTCCGGATGAGATCCATGTTCGTTTCCTTGTTCGTTTGTCCGGCCCTTTCCGGGCCACTTCCGGCAGAGCAGCCCTGGGGCTGGTGCGCGGCGTTTCTTCTTGCCCTACTGCTGCTCCTGCATCTGCTGCTCGCGCCGCGCCTCCTCGAGGAGCTTCGCGTCTTCCTTCGTGAGCGTCCGGCCCTCCAGGAGGTCCGGCCGCCTCGCATGCGTCCTCGCGAGGGCCTGCTTGCGCCGCCACTTCGCGATCGCGGCGTGGTTGCCCGACAACAGCACCTCGGGGACCCGCTCGCCCTTCCACTCCTCCGGCCGCGTGTAGTGCGGCCAGTCCAGCAATCCGTCCGAGAACGAGTCCTGCGACGCGCTCCCCGCATCGTTGAGGCTGCCCGGCAGGAGCCTCACGATGGCGTCGATCACCACCATCGCGGGCAGCTCCCCGCCCGAGGTCACGTAGTCGCCGATCGAGATCTCGCGATCCACCTTGCGCTCGATGAGGCGCTCGTCCACCCCTTCGTAGCGCCCGGCCAGGAGCACGAGGCCCGGCGACTTCGCGAGTTCCCTCGCCACCGCGTCCGTGAATCGCTCGCCCTGCGGCGAGAGCAGCACCACCTGCGGCCTTTCCACCCCGGCGGCCACCTGCCTCGCCACTGCGGCGTCGATGCAATCCTCGAGCGGCCCGGGAAGCATCACCATGCCCGGTCCCCCGCCGTACGGCCTGTCGTCGACCGTGCGGTGCGGGTCGCTCACGAAATCCCGCGGGTTCCACGCCCGGAAGTCGAAACCGCCCTCCTCCAGCGCGCGCCGCGTGATGCCGTGGCGGGTCACCGCCTCGAACATCTCCGGGAAGATCGTGACCACGTCGAAGCGCATCATCAGACGTCGTACCCCGCTTCCCAGTCCACCGTGATGCGTTTCGCCTCGCGGTCGACCGACTTCACGAAATCGGCGACGAAGGGGATCAACCGCTCCCGCTCGCCGCGCACGACCAGCACGTCCGACCCGCCGGCCCTCAGCAGATCGTCCACCTGCCCGAGCGCTTCATCCTGCAGGTTCACCACCGCGAGCCCCACCAGGTCCACCCAGTAGTACTCGCCTTCCTTCGCCTCCCCGAGATCCTCCCGGGTGACGGCGACGTCGAACCCCCTGAGGAGTTCGGCGGCATTCCTGTCCTCGACGCCCTCGAGCTTGGCACTCACCGCGGCCGGGCGGACCTTGAACTCCTCGACGACCGCCGACTGCCATCCCGACTTGGTCCGCAGCCACCACGCAGGGTGGCCGGCGAGGCCGTCGGGGGATTCGGTGAAGGTCTTGAGCTTGACCCAGCCCTGGATGCCGAAGGGGCCCAGGATGCGCCCCATCACGACCAGCCGCGACTCGTCCCCCGCGAACGGGGAACCCGCGGGACTACTGGGCGGCGGCTTCAGGCTTGGCGGCGAGGAGGGCCTTGCCACGCTTGACCAGCTTCTTCACCGCGTCCGAGGGCTGCGCGCCCTGCTCCACCCAGTGGGCCACGCGGTCGAGCTGGATGCGAAGCGGCTGCTCGTTCCCGGACGCCTTGGGGTTGTAGAAGCCGACCTTCTCGATGAAGCGCCCGTCGCGCGGCATGCGCGAATCGGCGACGACGATGTTGTAGAAGGGGCGGTTCTTGGCACCCCCGCGCGCCATTCTGATGACGACCATGCTGGCTCCTTCCCGTTGATAACGGGTAACAGTTGCTTGTGAATGAGGCTTCGCGGGCAGGACCCGCAAAACGGAAAAGCCTTGCATTATAAGGGCTTGGGCAATTCCGTGCAAGGTGCCCCGACCCTCGGAACCCTCTCCCCCGGGGAGCGGGGGACCTTCTCACCGCATCCCGGGGAGCATGCCCTTCATGTTGCGCATCATCTTGCCCAGGCCCCCCGAGCGCATCATCTTCATCATCTTCTGCATCTGCTCGAACTGGTTGAGGAGCCGGTTCACCTCCTGCACCGGCACGCCCGCGCCCGCCGCGATGCGGCGCTTGCGCGAGGCCTTGAGGAGCTCGGGCTTCCTGCGCTCGAGCGGCGTCATCGCGTTGATGATGCCCTCGGTGCGGCGCATCGACTTCTCCTGGAGGTCGGGCGACTGGCTCGCGGCCTGCGAGAGCTGGGCCGGCAGCTTGTCCATGAGCGCGGAGACGCCGCCCATCTTCTTCATCTGCTGGATCTGCGCCTTGAAATCGTCGAGGTCGAAGTCCTTGCCCTTCTTGAACTTGTCGGCGAGCTTCTTCGCCTCGCCCTCGTCGACCGACTTCCTCGCCTCCTCGACGAGGGAGACGATGTCGCCCATGCCGAGGATGCGGGAAGCCATGCGCTCGGGGTGGAAGGGCTCGAGGCCGTCCATCTTCTCCGAGACGCCGGCGAACTTGATCGGCGCGCCCGTGACGTGGCGCACTGACAGCGCCGCGCCCCCGCGCGCATCGCCGTCGAGCTTGGTGAGGATCACGCCCGTGAGCGGCAGCGCCTCCGAAAAGGCCTTCGCGACGTTGACCGCGTCCTGGCCCTGCATCGAGTCGACCACGAACAACGTCTCGATCGGGTGCACGGCCGCGTGGATCGCCTTCACCTCGGCCATCATGGCCTCGTCGATCGCCAGTCGCCCCGCGGTATCGACGATCAGCACGTCGTGGTAGTGCTTCTTCGCCCAGTCGAGCGCGCCCGCGGCGATCTCGAGGGGCTTCTGCGAGGGGTCCGAGGGATACAGGTCGATCGCGAGCTGGGCCGCGAGGCTCTTCAGCTGGTCGATGGCCGCGGGACGGTAGATGTCGACGGAGACGAGCAGGACCTTCTTCTTCGCCCCCTTGAGCAGCCGCGCGAGCTTGCCCGCGCTGGTGGTCTTGCCCGCGCCCTGCAGGCCCGCGAGCAGGATCACCGCCGGCGGCTGCGTGGCGAGGTTCAGCTGCGCGTTGGTGCCGCCCATGAGCGCGGCCAACTCGTCGTGCACCACGCCCACCAGGGCCTGGCCGGGCGACAGGCTCGCCAAGACCTCCTGGCCGAGGGCCTTCTCCTTGACCCGCCCGATGAAATCCTTCACCACGGGCAGGCCCACGTCCGCCTCGAGGAGGGCCATGCGCACCTCGCGCAGGGCGTCGCCCACGTTCTCCTCGGTGAGGCGCGCGTGGCCGCGCATCGTCTTGATGACGGAGGAAAGTCGCTGCGTCAGGGCATCGAGCATGGGGAGGGCCGAAGGGGATTTCGTGTAGACTTCAATCGCCTAAAATGCGCGATTCGGCCCTCTATTTTAGCACCGCCGCCTGCTGGCTCGCCCTCGCGGCCCTCGCCTGGCGCGCCGCGGGTGCCGCCACCCCCGCGAGCCAGGCGCCCGGCGGGGCGTTCCGCGTCGAAGGCGCGCTGCTGCCGGTGGCCCTCGTCCTGCACGGCATGCTCGTCTATGCCGGGGTGTTCGCCGACGAGGGCCTGAACCTCGGCGTCTCCAACTCGATCTCCCTCATCGTCTGGCTCACGGTGGCGATCTACTGGCTCGCGAGCCTCGCGGTGCCGGGCCTGGCCAGCATCCAGGGCCTGTGGGCGCCGGTGGCGCTCGGGGCGGTGATCCTGCAGTACCTGCTGCCGTCCCACTACGTCGTGCACTACGGCGGGGACCCGCTCTTCACGCTGCACTTCGCGATCGCGATGCTGGCCTACAGCCTGTTCATCGTGGCGACCATGCACGCGGTGGTGATGCTCGCCGAGGAGAAATGGCTGCATCGCGGCGTGATGCCGCCTTTCCTGCGCAGCCTCCCGCCGCTGCTCGAGATGGAGGCGCTCCTCTTCCGCATCCTCTTCGCCGCCTTCGTGCTGCTCACCCTCACCGTCGTCTCGGGCGTGTTCTTCTCCGAGCAGCTCTTCAAGCGCCCGTTCCAGCTCACGCACAAGACGGTCTTCGGGATGCTCTCCTGGTGCATCTTCGGCTCGCTCCTCTGGGGCCGCTACTTCCGCGGCTGGCGCGGCAAGCGCGCGGTGTACTGGACGCTGTGGGGGTTCGCGGCGCTGCTGCTCGCCTACCTCGGCAGCAAGTTCGTCCTCGAGATCATCCTGAAGCGGGGCTGACCGCCCGCCCCGATGTCCGACCAGATTCCCCTCACGTGGCTTTTCGCGGCGCTCGCCGTGATGCTGCTCGTCGCCGGGTTCTTCTCGATCGCCGAGACGAGCATGATGGCGCTCAACCGCAACCGCCTGAAGCACCTCGTGCGCGAGGGCAGGCGCTCGGCGCGGCTCACGCAGGCGCTCCTGCAGAAGACCGACCGCCTGCTCGGCGTGATCCTGCTCGGCAACAACCTCGTGAACGCGGCCTCCGCGGTGCTGGTGGCGGAGATGTCCGTCCGGCTCTTCGGCCAGGGCGAGTACATCCTCATGATCGCCACGGCCTCGGTGACGTTCTTCATCCTCGTCTTCAGCGAGATCACCCCGAAGGTGATCGGCGCCACCTACCCGGAGGCCATCGCGCTGCCGTCGGCCTACGTGCTCACGCCGCTGCTGCGCGTGGCCTATCCCGTGGTGTGGTTCGTGAACCTGTTCGTCCAGGGGCTGCTGAAGCTCATGTTCATCAAGCCCCGCAGCGACGCCGGCGAGAACCTGTCGATGGAGGAGCTGCGCACGCTGGTGCTGGAGGGCGGCAAGTACATCCCGAAGAAGCACCAGTCGATCTTCCTCAACCTCTTCGAGCTCGAGGACATGACCGTCGACGACACGATGACGCCGCGCGGGCAGATCGAGGGGGTCGACCTCGAGGACGACATCGAGGACATCCAGACGGCCATCTCCACCGCCCACCACACGCGCCTGGTGGTCTACGAGGGCAGCCTCGACAAGGTCGTCGGCATCCTGCACGTGCGCAAGTTCCTCAACGCCTCGCGCCGCGAGCCGCTCGACAAGGACGGCATCCGCGAGACGCTTCGCGAGCCCTACTACGTCCCGGAGGGCACGCCGCTCCTCACGCAGCTCTCCAACTTCCAGGACCAGATGCGCCACGTGGGCCTCGTGGTGGACGAGTACGGCGAGATCCTGGGGCTGGTGACGCTGCAGGACATCCTCGAGGAGATCGTCGGCGAGTTCACCAGCCAGAAGCCGCTGCTGGGAAGCCTCATGCGCCGGGAGCCCGACGGCTCCGTCATCGCCGAGGGCACCTGCCCGCTGCGCGTCCTCAACCGCAAGGCGGGCTTCCACTTCCCGCTCGAGGGCCCCAAGACGATCAACGGCCTCGTGCTGGAGGCGCTCGAGGACATCCCGGAGCCGGGGACGACCCTCCTCGTCGAGGGGCATCCCCTCGAGATCCTGCAGGTCCAGAACCGGATGGTGAAGGTGGTCCGCATCCGGGCTGGCAAGACGCCCGCCGGTGACGGGCACGCCACTGCCCCCCCTTTGCCGGGCAAATAGCTTCCGCGGTAATCGGTCGGGCGCAACGGAAGGCACAGCGAGTCGCGCCGCATCAATGACCAGGATGTGTCGCCTCGTGCACTTCCTTGAGCTTCGCGATCGATACCCGCGTGTAGATCTGGGTCGTCGACAGATCCGCATGGCCGAGCATGGACTGGATGAAGCGAATGTCGGCACCGTTTTCCAGCATGTGGGTCGCGCAGGCATGGCGAAACAAGTGGCATGCCCCAGGCGCGGCGATCCGGGCGCGCCCCAGATATCGCCGCACGAGGTCCCCGAGGCGGTTCTTTGCGAAGGGCTCCCCGTAGTCCGTTATGAACAGCGCGCCCTCGCAGTGGGCTGGCAGGAGCATCGGGCGGACCTCGCGAAGGTAGATGCCGACCCATTTCGTCGCCCGGGCCCCCAGCGGAACGATGCGGTCTCGCCCGCCCTTCCCCGCGCGGACCCTGACCAATCCGGAGACGAGATCAACGTCGAAAACCTGGAGACGAGCAAGCTCCATTCGCCGAAGCGCCGTGGAATAGAGAACCTCCAGGATCGCGCGATCGCGAATGCCCGAAAGCCTCGCGGTTTCGGGCTGGGCAAGGATTTGTTCGACCTGATGGATCGAGGGGACCCATCTCGGCAGTCGGCGAGGAAGCTTGGGCATCTCCAGTTCTCGCGCGGGGTCCGCTCGAATCAGGCGCTCCCGAGCCAGCCAGCGACAGAGCGCCCTGACAGGATGGAGTCGAGTTGCCTGCGTCGAGAGTGCCAGCGGCTCCCCGTTCGACTTCCGGCACCGGAAGAGATGTCGCTGGTATTCCTCCAGCCTCTCGCGCGTGATCTGGTCCGGAGCGCTCACTGCATTCGCGTCGCACCAGCGAATGAACCGGTCGAGGGCAGAACGGCGTATGTTGGCTGTTTGTTCCGCCAATCCAATCGCCAGTGTCCACTCGAGGAAGCGTGTCTTGAGGATGTGCAATGGGCTGTCGGAGGGCGGATCGGACGACGTCACCCGAAATGGCACAATGCGCTTTGGCCTGAGCATGCCACTTTGATGCCTTTGCGACCGCTCTCGGATTCAAGGGGTCGCACACAACGCGACGTGATAAACGCTGAACATTACAACTACTTCCGAAAGTAGCTGTAGAGTGAACCAGCTAAGCGCCCGCCTTCCAAAGCCGGAGCGGCATGTGTGCCGCCACATGGATGAAGTCCTTGTCTGTAGTTAGCAGCGTCAAATCGTGTCGGACGCAGAGCTGCGCAAGAATCGCGTCGATGGTTCCTATTTGGACGCCGGCCCTGCGGCAACGATTGCGGATTTCGGCCGCCTCAATGTGGTCTTGGCGATCTGGAGTCAGCAATGGAAGTGCGCTGAAGCGATCGACTATTTTCGTCCGATCACGGGGGCCTGCAAATCCCTGGAGGAGTTCCTGCAGGACCAAGCCAGTGGTCACCACCGTCTCGCCAACCTCCAAAGCGCTCTTCAGTGCATTGACTTCCGGCGACGGACCGGCCCGATCACGGCGAAAGGCGAGGGACCAAACGCTAGTGTCAACCAAAAGGGTCACTTGCGGGAACGCTCCTTCTTGTAGTCGAAGGATGGATCCCATTCCAGCTTGCCCATGAGATCGATGAGTGACCGCTGCTTTCGTCGGGCGATAAACTCCTCGAGAGCCAAGGTAACGGCCGCCTTCTTTGTCCGCTCCCCGCTAACTTCCAAGGCGCGCTCGATAAGTTTCGGATCCAGCGAAAGGTTCGTTGCCATTGTGTGCCTCCTCACACATCATCTTACACACACCAAGGCGGCCGAACAAGTGCGTTTCAGAAGTAGTAGTTGTAGTGCGTTCCGGGCATTTCAGCCAGCGTATCTGTTATAACATTGTATTGACATGGCCATCACCCCAACGTAAGCTGTCGGTTTGAATCTTGGAGGTGGTCATGAAGGTAGTCATCCGCAAATTGGGCAATTCGCAAGGGGTCATCATCCCCAAGCCCGTTCTCGCGCAGGTCGGGCTCGTCGCCGAGGCGGAGATGCGGGTGGAAAAGGGCGTCATTGTGCTTGAGAAACCGGCATCGGCCCCTCGGGCAGGGTGGGCGGACGCCAGCAAGAAGCTCGTCGCCTCAGGCGAGGACGGCCTGGTGTGGCCCGATTTCGAAAATGAGGGCGACCAGGACCTTCAATGGTGAAGCGCGGTGAAGTGTGGCTTGTGAATCTCGATCCGACTGTTGGCAGCGAGATTCGCAAATCACGCCCGTGCGTCATCGTCTCTCCCCCTGAAATGCACGATCACTTGCGAACCGTGATCGTTGCGCCGATGACGACCGGCGCCAGACCAGCCCCGTTTCGCATTCCGCTTACCTTCAGCGGAAAGAAGGGACTCATACTGCTCGACCAGATTCGGACACTCGACAAGATTCGCCTTGTCCGAAAGCTGGGTGCTGTAACACCCACTACCCTCGCCTCCACGCTGCGGACGCTTCAGGAGGTCTTCGCTTAGCGTCAGTTGAGCGCGCGCGTACGTAGTTGTAGACCTTAGGCGCGACGTGACTCCAATGGAGCAAACGCGCGAATGTAGGCGCCGAGCGTTTGTGCGTCTTCGAACACTGCGTTCTTCACCTCTAGCCTTTTCATGCGCTCGATCGTCCACCAGTAGAAATCGTCGTTGAGGTCAACGAACGGGAACCATGAGAACTGGTGCGACAGTTCGGAATCAAATCGGTCCGTAGGTCTAAGCTTCCGAGGATCCAGCCTCAACTTCATTGCTGACTCGTTCCACAGTCGCTCTGCCACGTCTCGCGGTATGCCATCCTTCTGGAAGTGCTCATCAAATATGTCGTCAAAGGAGACAACGTCGCGCTTGTCAAATCTCTTCGCGCGCAGTCTGTGGGCCAACACATAGCCGCTCACAAAGTACGCAACGCCCGCGCAAGCCAGAGCAATGAGTGCGGAGGTCATGGCTAGTATGCGCAATTGTTGTCGGCGCACTGCGCCGCGCACATGAGTTCGGCCCCAAACATTCCGATCCCATAGATCAAGAAGCCGGCGGAACTGCCCCGACCGATGAGCCGCATGATGTTCGCACCCGAAGCAGCAGTGCCTCGTCCAACGCTCGCTGCGCTAGGCAACGATGTGTAGGGCGATCCCTGCGATGGGAAGCCGAGCCATCGCTTTGGAATCGGTCCGCCTGCACCGTATAGACTTGCTTTCCCGAATTCATTGAAAGGGTCGTAGGTCTTGATGCAATTCGCTAGGCAGTCGAGGTAGCTTTGGCTGCAACAGCCTCCGTTTGTGGCAAGTCCAAGAGAATCAGACTTTGCAAGCGGGTTGCCGCCGACGTACGCATAGGTATTCAGTCCTGCAGGTAGCCCAATGGGGTCGGACTGGATGTAGCGGCCGATCGCTGGATCGTAATCGCGGAAGTAGTTGTAGTGCAAATGCCCCGAACTCCAATAGTGCCGTCATTCCACTTGATCTGGATCAGGACTCGGCACAATCCCGACGTGCGCCCGGCTTCAGCTCCGAGCGGCGAGCGCCTCCGGCGCGTAACGCGCCACGAAGCGGCGGTCGATCCGGTCCTTCCAGCGCCAGACCCAGTGCCCCTCGAACGAGAGGGGGCCGTACGATCCGACCGCATAGCGGTTGCCGCAGGAGATCAGCGCGAGGAACCGGCGCGGCGTGACGTGCCGCTCCAGTGGCCCGCCGCGCAACACCGCGAAGAGGTTGGCCGCCAACGCCGGCCCGGCCCGCACCGCGAAGACGCCCGCCTTGGGCCGCGGATTCTCCAGGTTGGTCGCGCAATCTCCGACGCCGAAGACCTCCGGGTGCGAGACCGACTGCATGAAGTCGTTCACCGCGAGGAAGCCGCGCTCGTCGGTGCGGAACCCCGAGTCGCGGACGAAGGCATGGGCGGCCGCACCCGCCACCCAGAACGTCGCGCCCGTTGCGAACGCGATGTTGTCCCTGAGCCGGACGAATTCCGGGTCCACCTCGGCCACGTTGCAGCCCGGGTGGATGCCGATGTTGCGCTCCCGCGCGAGTCGGGCGAGCCGCCCGCGGACGACGACCGGATGGTCCGGCATTGCGGTGCCCGTGTCGGTGAGGATGCGCACGTGCGGGGCGATGCCTCCCACCTCCTTCTGGAAGCGATAGTGGAGCGCGAACGCGAGCTCGACGCCGGCGGCGCCGCCGCCCACGACCGTGACGGCGTCCACGCCGCCCCCTCTCACGCGGGTAAGCACGCGCTCCCACCCCTCGACGAACCGCTCGAGCGGCCGGATCGCGACGGCGTGCTCGGCCACCCCTTGCACGTTCCCCGTGAAGGCCCGCGAGCCGACGTCGAGGCTCAGCACGTCGTAGGGCACGATATCGCCGTTGGCGCAGATCACCTCGCGCATCGACGGGTTCACGAGCGTGGCCGAGGACCGCACCACCATCGCGCGGGCGCGCTTCGCGAGCGCCATGAGGTCGACGCCGCACTCGGCGAGCCCGTAGTGCCCGGCCACGTATCCCGGCAGCATGCCCGAGTACAACTGCGTGTCGACGGGCGTGACCAGCGTCACGCTCACGCCGGAATCGAGGGCGTCGCCGATCGTCTTCAGCACGTGCACGTGCGCGTGGCCGCCCCCGACGAGGACGAGGCGCTTCATCGCCGCGCCTCCAGGCGGAAGTTCCCGAACCACGCCGTGACCGTCTCGCCCGTCTGGTCCGTGTCGTTGCCGATCGCGATGCCGGTGACGTGCGGCACCGGACCCGGCCACTGAGACCCGAACGCCGCCCGGAAGTCGGCCTCGAGGTCGCGGGATTCCTCCGCCCAGGCGCCCGGCGAGCCACCGCGCAGCACCACGGTGCGCACGCGGTCGGTGTAGGGGTTCCACGCGCTCGTCCCCGGAGGGTGACGGTTGTCCCACACGTAGCAGAGGGCGGCGGTGGGCAGGCGCTCGCCCCACACCGCGCGGGCCACGAGCGCCTTCACGCGCGCGCCGAGCGGAAGCGCCTCGACCGGCACGTCATAGAAGACATACACGCGCGCCGCGAAGTCGTCGCCGCTCTTCTCGGCGAGGTTGGCGCGCGCTACCACGCGGTCGACCTTCCATCGCCACGAAAGAATGGGGCGCTGCGCGGGCACGACATCCAACGCGTGGGTCACCGTCCCGGCGGCCGCGGCGGCGCGCGATCGCAGCACGGTCGCGCCCGCGTCATCCACGAGCGCCACTTCCGGCGGGGCGACCCGGGGAAGGGTGAGCGGGCGCCATCCCTCGGGCAGCGCCGCGCCCGGCCGCGCTTGCGAGAAGGGCGCGATGTCGGCGCCCGCGGCCAGCGCGGTCGCGCATACGACGAGGCATGCGACGAGGACGGCGCGCGCCTTCAATTGCCGGCCTCCGCGAGCAGCCCCGAGGCGAGGAGGCGCCGGTAGTCCTCGGGCCGATCCACGTCCCAGCGCACCGGCATCTCGCGCCACGTCGCGTTCGCCTGGCGCAGCCGTAGGCGCGTCTCCCGCATCACGCTAGCCTCGCCCCAGCGGATGCCCTCGAAGAGGCCCGCGATGGGGCGGGAGAGTCCCACGAGCACATAGCCGCCATCTTCGGCGGGCTGCACCACCGCCTCGTGCGTGGCGAGCGATGCGGCGGCCGCGCGCAGGTCCTCCACGCCGACCGAGGGGCAGTCGGAGCCCACGAGCACCACCGGCCCCGCATCGAGCAGGCGCATGAAGGCGCGCGCCATGCGCTCGCCGAGCTGCCCGGCGCCCTGCGCATGCAGCGCGATGCCGTGCCGTGCGGCACAGTCGGCGAAGAAGGGATGGCCCGTTTCCGGCGCGCACCAGAGGGACACGGGGCCCACCGCCCTGCGCGCCGCGCCGTGTCCAGCGCGTGGCGCACGAGCGTGGCATGCAGCTCCGCGGCGCTTTCCGGGCCGAGCAGCGGGACGAGGCGCGTCTTTACCTCGCCGGGCACCGGCGCCTTCGCGAACACGGCGACCTGCGCCGGGCTATCGCGCCGCGCCGCCATGGCCGTAGCGTTCCGCGAGGCGAGCCGGATCGGCGCCGAGGAAGTACGCGAGCCGAAGCCGCCACATGAGGACGATGGTGCGCAACGCACCGTGGCGCTCCCACCGGCGGCCGGAGGTCACGACGCCATCGCCGCAGGCAGAGCGGAGGACCCTCGCGCTTCATCGACTTCGTGAAGGCGATGTCCTCATCAAGGGGATCGCGGGAAAGCGGCGGCGCGCTCGAATGCGGCCCGGCGGGCGAAGATCGCCTGGTCGCCGGTCGCGATGCCCGTCAGCCGCGAGCGCAGGTTCATGAGCGCGGCGATCACCGGAAGCAGCGCGCCGCGGCCTTCGATCCCGGACGTCGAACCGGCCCCAGCCGCGGCCCGAGGCGGCGAGGCCTTCGAGCACGAGCCGGTCCGCACCGTCGGGAAGGCGCGTGTCAGCATGGAGGAAAAGCAGCGTGTCGCCCGAGGCCACGGCCCGCGCCGGCGTTCATCTGCGCCCGCCCGCCCGCGCGCGGCGGCGATCACCCGGTCGGCCAGCGGCGCGGCGAGTTCGCCCCCGTCGCCATCCCCGCTTCCGCCATCGACCACGATCCACCTCGGCACCCCGGGCCAGCGGAAGCGGCGCCAGCGCAGCCGAGGCACGCACACGATGCCCGCGGCCTCGTCGAGCGTCGGCACGATGATCGAGAAGGCGGCCCATGCGTCGATTATCCCGAAATTGGTGCCGGGTTAGTTTTCGGTGTCAGACACCAGACCCGCCGGCCACGAGAGGTGTCTGACACCGAAAACTAACCCGACACCCCAATTTCACGACAGGGGACGGAAGTGGGGCCCCGTGAGGAGGTCCTGCTCGAGGTAGCGGCGGCGGAAGTCTCGAACGGCAGGTCGTCGGCTGCCTCGATGCGGCGCTGCTCGACCGCGACTGCGCGGCGAATTCGGCGAACCGCGCTTCGGCCTCGGCCGCCAGGGGCGCCCGGCGAGCGCGTCCCGGTGCCGCCGCGACTGCGCCAGCGCGAACGCCGGAAAGCTCCTGTCGTGCGCCTGCTCCGTCTCGCGAAGCACGCGCGCCGACGGCAGCGACGACGGATCGCGCAAGGCGCGCGCGCGGCCGCCAGGACCTCGCCGTACGCTCTCCTCCGTGGGCCGCGTCGAGGGCGGCGGCGATGGGTTCGCATTGGCGAGCAGTGCCGCCGCCCAGTCGACCGCCCGCGACCGTCCCGCCCATCGCGCTCCAGGCGCCGCCTGCGGGTCGCGGCCGTTTTCGGCCACCAGGCGCTGGTTGCGCGCCATCGCCGCGATCTCCTCCGGATTGTCGCGCGGGCTGTCGCTCAGCAGGCAATGCAGCAGGAAGATGTCGAGGAGGCGAATCGCCGCCGGCGTGGATGCCGACCGGATGGAACGGATCGACGTCGAGGCAGCGGACCTCGAGGTACTCGATGCCGCGCTCGCCCAGCGCATGCCAGGGGCCGCTCGCCGCGCCGGATGGTGCGCTTCGGCCGGATGGTCCCGTAGAACTCGTTCTCGATCTGCAGGAGCGTGGTGGCGAGCTGGCGATAGTCGTCGCCGTCGCGCAGGCCGATGGCCTCGTAGGCCGGATAGGGATCGGTGAGTCCCCGCGCGAGCGTGGTCGCGTACCCGCGCAGGTCGTTGAAGCTCACCGCGAGCGATGCCTGCGCGTCGCTCTGGTAACCCAGCCCCCCCATGCGCAGCGAAGTCGCCCCCGGGGCGAATACGGTTCCGGTCTCCCACGCGGACAGCCGGTGGCTGCGGCCCGCGACGAACGAGCCGCAGGCCGCGGGCGCGGTCCCAGCAACAGGAGCAGCAGCCACGAATGGCGCCGGAAATTGCGGATCAGGGCGAGGTAGCGCTGGTCCCGGTAGGCGCCGAGCGGCGCCGCGCCGCCTTCCGCCTCGCGCAGCAGCGGCCACGCCGCCTCCGGCAGGGAGAAGTTGTAGTGGATGCCGGAGATGGCCTGCATGCGGCGGCCGTAGCGGTGGGAGAGCCCCTGCCGGTAGACGGTCTTCATGCGCCCGATGTTCGAGTTCCGTACCGGGCGAGCGGGATTCGGTCGTCCGCGGGCAGCTTGCACGGCATGCTCGCGCACCAGATCAGTTCGTCGCCGAGCTGCCGCAAGACCACCTGGTGCAGCTCCGTGAGTTCCGCCAGGCACGCCTCGACGCCGTCGTGCACGCCGGTGATGAGCTCGAGCTGGGACTCGCTGAAGTCCGTGGTGATGTGCGGGTGCGTGAGCGCGGAGCCGAGGCCCCGCGGATGCGGCGTTTCGGCGAGGCCCCGTCGGCCCGGACGCGCAGTCCCTCCTTCTCGATGCCGCGCAGCAGTCCCTTGAGCACGGACGGTGCGAGCACCTTGATGCGCCGCCGGATCTCCTTCAATGGCGTCCTCTCCCCTTTTTCCGGACTACTTTTTCACGTCGTTGAGCGACCAATCATAGTCGAGGAAGGTCACCTCGGCCTGCTGCGCCTTCACGATCGCCCGGTCACCGGGCTT
>CAWAOC010000008.1:0-742306 GCA_963783635.1 uncultured Gammaproteobacteria bacterium | reverse complement strand
CGGCGAACATCGCGTTCAACCTCCTGAAGACGGCCTCCGGCGACGGTATCGACCATCGGGCCCATCCTCCTCGGCGCCAGCAAGTCCGCGCACGTCCTCACGCCGACGGCGACCGTCCGGCGTATCATCAACATGACGGCGGTTGCCGTCGTCGATGCACAGGCGCAGCGCGCATAGCGTTCACCTTCGATGATCGATCGTTTCGACCACATCCACATCCAGCCCGCCGATTTCGACCTGGTCGCTCGCGTTCTATCGCGACGTGCTCGGCTGGACCGTTACTTCGACGTGGGGCGACACGGCCTCCGGCCGCGGCGCGGTGCTCTCGGGCGGCGCGGTCAAGGTGGTCATCGCCGAGCGCTGGAAGTACCCCGCGGATGTCGCCGCGGCGAATGCCGCGGTCCACCTGGATATCCACGACGTCGACAAGCGCTTCGGGACCGTTCCCGCGGGAAGCCACGTGGTCGTCCCGCCGGGCGTCAACGAGAAGGGCGTGCGCTGGTTCGTGGTCCGCGACCCGGACGGAAACCTCATTGCCTTTGAAGAGGTGAACCGGAACGGTGGCTGAATCCGAGCCGCGGCGGCCGCGATCCCCGGCCCGTCCCGCCACCATCGGCATCTTCTCGCCGTCGGGCAACGTGGACCCCGCGCGGCTCGAGGAAGGCGTGGCCCGCCTGGAGGCCGCGGGCCATCGGGTCATCGTGCCGGGCCAGGCGCGCGGCCAGTGGCGCTACTTCGCGGGCACCGACGAGGAGCGCGTGGAGGGCCTTCGCCTGCTGCTGGACGACCCGGCCATCGACGTGATGCTCGCCGCCCGCGGCGGCTACGGCATCACGCGGATCCTCCCCGCGATCGACTGGGCCCGCGTGGGCGCCAGCGGCAAGGTCTTCTCCGGGTTCCAGGACTTCACCGCATTCAACTGCGCGGCGCTCGCCGCGCGCGGCGGGCTCGCCACGCTGCACGGCCCGATGCTCGCGATCGATTTCGGCGACGGCGAGCCCGACGAGTTCATGCGCTGCCATTTCGAGGCGACGCTGTGGGGGCCGGAGGACTCGGTCACGGTCGACTGCGACCATGGCCTGCCCGCCCGCGCGATCCAGGGCACGCTCTGGGCCGGCAACCTGTCGATGCTCGCCCACCTGGTCGGCACGCCCTTCCTTCCCGGGATCGCCGGCGGCATCCTCTACGCCGAGGAAATCGCGGAGGAGCCCTACGCGATCGAGCGCCTGTTCCTCCAGCTGCACCACGCGGGGATCCTCGCGCAGCAGGGCGCGATCCTGCTGGGCGACTTCACGGATTGCGTCCCGAAGAATCCCGCGCGCTACCCCTATGCCATGGACGAGGTGGTGGAGAAGCCTGCGCGCCTTCGCGCCCTGCCCCGTCCTCCCTGGGCTTCCCTTCGGCCACGTCGCGCGCAAGCTCACCCTTCCGTTCGGGATGAAGGGCATGCTCTCCTTGGACACGGGTCGCTACACCCTGTCCTGGCCCGGCCTCGCCCGGCCCTGACGCCCCGCTCAGGCCGCGACCGGGTGGCGGATGCCGGTCTGCGCAAGGCCGGGGGCAACGGGTCGCGAAGCTGCGCGAGCACACGCCGTGCGGCGTTCCGCGACCCGCTCCAGGTGGCGCGCCTTCACGGGCCCGAAGCCGCGGACCTGTTCCGGCAGCGCGGCGAGGGCGACGGCGGCGGCGTGGTTGTCGGCGCGAGAGCAGCGCGCGATCTCCTCGAGCAGGGCCTCGTACTCGGCGATCAGCCGGCGCTCCTCCCGTCGTTCCGCCGTGGCCGAACGGGTCGAACGCCGTGCCCGCAGGAGCTTCCGGCTCGCGAGCACGCGAAGGCCGGGAGCATCCAGGGGCCGTAGGTCGCGCTTGCGCAGCTCCCCGGTGGCCGGGTCGTTCCGGGCACAGCGGCGGCGCGAGGTGGAACCGCAGCCGGTAGTCGCCCTCGAACTGCGCCGCCACGCGCGCCGAGGAAGCGCCGTCGGCGTAGAGCCGCGCCACCTCGTACTCGTCCTTGTAGGCCATCAGCTTGAACAGGTTGCGCGCGACCGCCTCGGCGAGCGCCGTCGAGCGGCACCCGGCCGGCTCGGCCTGCGCGCACGCGCGCGACGAGCTCGGTAGCGCGCGGCGTAGGCCGCGTCCTGGTAGGCGGTGAGGAAGCTCGCGCGGCGGCGGCGATGGCCTCGTCGAGATCGCCGAAGCCGGCGGCTGGCCGGTGGATCGTCCTGCGGGCGTCGCCGCGCGGCGCACGGACGCGCGATCGCGCGGCGGCGCGGCGGCCCCAGCGGAAGGCCGCGCTTGTTCGGCTCGACCGCGGCGCCGTTCAGCTCGATCGCCCGCTCGATCGCCTCGGCCCGACGGGACCAGGCCCTGTCTGGTAGGCGAAGCCCAGCATGAAGAGGTTGGTGGCGATGGAATCGCCGAGCAGCGCGGTGGCGAGCGGGCGGCGTCGACGAAATCGATCGGCCGCGGCGCCGCAGGCCTCGCGGATCGCGGCGGCGCATGTCGCCGCCGGGGAAATGCGAGGTCGGGGTCGCGGGTGAACTCGCCGGTGGTCGTGCGTGCGGTTGACGACCGCGCGCGTCGCCCGGGCTGCATCTTGGCGAGGGCCTCGGCGCCGGCGGCGACGACCAGGTCGCAGCCGAGCAGAGTCGGCCCCGCCGGCGGCGATGCGCGGCGTGGAGGTCCTCCGGCGTGGCGGCGATGCGGACGTGGCGAATAGACCGCGCCGCCCTTCTGCGCGAGGCCGGTCTTGTCGAGGACCGCGGCGCCCTTGCCCTCGAGGTGCGCGGCCATGCCCAGCAGCGCCGCCGATGGTGACGACGCCGGTGCCGCCGATGCCGGTGATCAGGATGCCGTACGGCCGCTCGAGCGGCGGGCAGCGCCGGCTCCGGGCAGCGCCGACCGGTCGCCGCCGCTGCGCGGCGGCCTTGCGCTTGCGCAGGCTGCCGCCTTCGACCGTGACGAAGCTCGGGCAGAAGCCCTTGAGGCAGGAGTAGTCCTTGTTGCAGGTCGACTGGTCGATCGCGCGCTTGCGGCCGAACTCGGTCTCGACCGGCTCGACCGACAGGCAGTTGGACTTCACGCCGCAGTCGCCGCAGCCCTCGCAGACGCGCTCGTTGATGACGACGCGCTTGGCGGGATCGGGAAACGTGCCGCGCTTGCGGCGGCGGCGCTTCTCGGCGGCGCAGGTCTGGTCGTAGATCGAGCACGGTGACGCCGGGGATCTCGCGCAGCTCGCGCTGCACCGCGTCGAGCTCGTCGCGGTGGTGGACCGTGACGCCCGGCGCGAGCTCGGCCGCGCCGGCGTACTTCTCCGGCTCGTCGGTCACGACGACGATGCGCTTGACGCCCTCGGCCGCGAGCTGCTGGGTGATCGTCGGCACGGTGAGCGCGCCGTCGACGCGGCTGGCCGCCGGTCATCGCGACCGCGTCGTTGTAGAGGATCTTAGGTGATGTTGACGCCGGCGGCGACGGCGGCGCGGATCGCCAGCAGGCCGGAGTGGAAGTAGGTGCCGTCGCCCAGGTTCTGGAAGACGTGCGTCGTCGTCGGTGAACGGCGGCTGCCCGATCCAGGCGCGCCCTCGCCGCCCATCTGGGTGAAGGTCAGCGTCTGCGCTCGGGCGGATCCAGATCGCCATGTAGTGGCAGCCGATGCCGGCCAGCGCCATCGAGCCCTCGGGCACCGGGTCGAGGTGTTGTGCGGGCAGCCCGAGCAGAAATACGGGATGCGCGGCCGACCTCGGCGCGGCGCGCGCGAGCGCGGCCTCCTGCGGCCTCGAGGAACTTCGAGGCGCGCCTCGCACGATCGTCGACGTGTAGAACCTGCCGATGCGCGCCGCGATGACGCCGCGCGATCATCGCGGGCGTCGAGCTCGCCGGCCGCCGGCAGCAGCCATTCGCTGCGGCGCGCTCCCACTCGCCGTGCTCGTCGTCTTGCCGACGACGCGCGGCCGGACGTCGTCGCGCCAGTTGTAGAGCTGCTCCTTCAGCTGGTACTCGATGAGCTGCGCGCTTCTCCTCGACCACCAGGATCTCGTCGAGGCCCTGCGGCGAAGTCGCGCACGCCCTCGGGCTCCAGCGGCCAGGGCATGCCGACCTTGAAGAGGCGCGATGCCGATGTCCGCCGGCGTGCGCGTCGTCGATGCCGAGGTCCTCGAGCGCCTGGCGCACGTCGAGGTAGGACTTGCCGGACGGCGACGATGCCGAACCGCGGCTCGGGCGAGTCGATGCATGACGCGGTCGAGCCGGTTGGCGCGCGCGATAGGCCAGCGCCGCGTAGATCTTGTCGCCGCTGCAGGCGCGCTCCTGGCTCCAGCGGCGCGTCGGGCCAGCGGATGTTGCAGCCGCCGTCGGCGGCATGCGAAGTCGTCGGGCAGCACGATCGTCGACGCGGTCGGGATCGACGTCGACCGAGGCCGAGCGAATCGACCGTCTCGCGCAGGCATCTTGAAGCGCGACCCAGCAGCCCGGATAGCGCGACATCGCCAAGCCGTGCAGGCCGAGTCGAGATCTCCTGCACGCCGGCCGGGTAGAGCACCGGGATCATCGCGGCGATCGAAGGCGTGCTCGCGCTGGTGCGGCAGCGTCGAGGACTTGCAGCGCGTGGTCGTCGCCGGCCAGCAGCAGCACGCCGCCGTGCTTCGACGTGCCGGCGTAGTTGGCGTGCTTGAACACGTCGCCGCAGCGGTCGACGCCCGGGCCCTTGCCGTACCACATGGCGAACACGCCGTCGTACTTGCGCGCCGGGGAAGAGTCCGACCTGCTGCGTGCCCCACACCGCGGTGGCCGCGAGCTCCTCGTTGACGCCGGGCTGGAACTCGATGTGGTGCGCGCTCGAGATGCTTGCTCGGCCTCCACAGCGCCTGGTCGAACCCGCCGAGCGGCGAGCCGCGATAGCCGGAGATGAAGCCGGCGGTGTTCAGGCCCGCGGCGAGGTCGCGCTCGCGCTGCATCATCGGCAGGCGCACCAGCGCCTGGGTGCCGGTCAGGAAGACGCGGCCGCGACTCGAGCGTGTACTTGTCGTCCAGGGACAGGGGTGCTGCGGACATCGGGGACTCCTCAAAAGGGGTGCTTTGGGGCATCTCGTCGCCCGACCGGAAAATTGTGTTCCCCGGGGGCAAATGGGGCAAGAGAATACCATCGATCGCATGCCCTTAACGACGCGCGACCCGCGCCCCGGAACTCCTTTCACGATCGGCCGGACACCGGATTGAGCGCGCAATTCGACCTCTTCGGTGAATCGCCTCCGCCCGGGCATCCGAAGGGAGGAGCGTGCCCTGCGGAACACGACCCGGCCACCCTGCGCATCGCCGCGAAACTGCCTTTGTCGGTTCGGCTCGGCACGTCGTCATGGGCGTTTTCCGGCTGGGCCGGCACCGTCTACGGGCGAGCGCTCCCGGAACGCGTCCTGTCGAAGGAGGGCCTCGCGACCTACGTGCGGCACCCGCTCCTGAGGACGGTGGGGATCGACCGGACCTTCTACGCCCCCATCGGTGAGGACGACTACCGGCATTACGCGGCGCAGGTTCCAGAGGGCTTCCGGTTCCTCGTGAAGGCGCCCCAGTCGATCACCGCACCGTGGCTCTTCGAGTCGCACGAGCGCAGCCCGCATTTTCTCGATTCACGGGCCGCGCGTGACCTGTTCGTCGACCCTTGCGTTCGCGGCCTTGGGCGGGCGGCCGGTCCGCTCGTCTTCCAGTTCCCCCCCCTGGGCCGCGCGGCGATCCGCGACACCGGCGGTTTCGCCGAACGCCTCGCGCGCTTTCTCCAGGGCTTGCCGAAGGGCCCCCTGTATGCGGTCGAGCTGCGTGATCGTGAACTCCTCGTTCCCGGAACGATGCGCGCGCTCGCCGCATCGGGCACCCGGCTCTGCCTGAGCGTGCACGCGCGCATGCCGCCGGTCGCGGTGCAGGCCGCCGCCGCGACTTCGCTCGGACCGGGGCCCCTCGTCATCCGGTGGAATCTGCACGCGGGCTTTGCCTACGAAGAAGCCAAGGCGCGGTACGCGCCCTTCGACCGGCTCGTCGACGAGGATCCGGCCACGCGCGCGGCGATCGCGGGCCTGGTCCGTGAATGTGCGGCCGGGGGTCACGACGCCTGGGTGATCGCGAACAACAAGGCGGAGGGCTCGGCACCCCTCACGCTGGAGCGGCTGGCGGCCGCGATCGTCGATGGGGCAGGCTAGAAGAGACCAGGTTGGCCCGAGGGAGACGGCGGCCGGAAGCGGTCCCGGGCGAGTGGCGGCGGCTGGGGCTGGAGGCCGAGCCTGGCGCACGCCGCCCGCCAGAAAGACACGCGCGGTTGCGATGACGGTGAGGCGTCCTGACTGAAAGGCAACCACGTTCCTGTCGCGTCCCTCGTCGCACGACCCGATCCTTCCGGCGCATCCGGCGCGCTGTTCAGTGGAGAAGCCGGTGCGCGATCTGAACATACAGCGGTATGCCGACCAGGATGTTGAACGGGAAGGTAAGGCCGAGCGACATGCCGAAGTAGAGCGAAGGATTGGCCTCCGGTATCGCATGGCGAATCACGGCGGGTACGGCGATGTAGGAGGCGCTCGCCGCGAGCACCATCAGGAGCGCGCCGTTCCCCGGGGGTATTCCGAGCGCGATGCACAGGACGAGTGCGAGCCCGGCATGTGCGATGGGTCCGGCGATGGCGTAGGTGACGAGCCACGGCGACTTGCCCCGCAATTCACCCATGTTCCGCGCGGCGAGCAGGCCCATGTCGAGGAGAAAGAATGCCAGCATCCCCTTGAAGAGGTCGCCCGCGAAGGGCTGCATTGCCTTCTGCCCCGACTCGCCGGTCAGGATGCCGACGACCATCGCGCCGAGCAGCAGGAGTTGCGCGCCGTCGGTCAGCGACTCGTGCAGGATGCGCCCGACCGATGCGCCGTGGGGTGCGACTGCCCTCGGCTCGGATGTGGCGTTGCCGGAGCATCGCGCCTGCGCGCCAGGTTGGCCAGCGCCACCGCCATGATGATGGCAGGCGACTCCATCAACGCCATGGCCGCCGCCATGTGCCCACCATAATTCAAGCCGCGGGTGTCGAGATACTGGACCGCGGTGATGAACGTGACCGCGCTCACCGACCCGTAAGTGGCGGCAATGGCCGCTGCGTCGTAGCCGGACAGGAAGCGGCGCAGCAGCCCGTATCCCAGGGCCGGAACGACAACCGCAAGGGCGAGGGCGGCTGCGAGGCTGACGGCTACCTCGGTCGTGAGGCCCGACCTGGCCAGTGCGAATCCGCCCTTGAGGCCAAGCGCCATCAGCAGGTAGAGGGAAAGAAAGCGCGAGACCTGCGGCGGGATCTCGAGGTTGGACTTCAGCGTGCCGGCAAGGATGCCGAACACGAAGAAAAGGATCGCCGGGTCGAGGAAGCTTTGCATGGCGCCTGCGCGCCGGAAGCGCGCCAGGTCGTTCGGTTCAGACCGGAGCCCAGTCTAGCAGGTGTCGTTCTCCCCGGCTCCGCGCGAGCAGCCGATGCGAGGCGTATCAGGACGTCTTGCCGGTTGCCGGGCGAGTCGGGCTCAGATGAACCATATGGCACCGCCGGCCAGCGTCGTGCCGGCGCCGAATGCGGAGAGCGACTTCGCGTCTCGGCGGTTGTCGCAGGCGTATTCGCGCCAGGCGGACCACAGGGTGACCGCGGCGACGACCAGGATCGGGAGCGCGTATTCAGGCATTCGCCATTCTCCGGTCGTCGCGCTGTGGCTGCCTTGCATTACGGTCCGGGTGCCAATGCTCGAGTGCGGCCGTGATGATGAGGGCCTCGCCGTCGGCGACGTGGGCGTCCGCTTCGATCGCGGCGACGCATAGTTCCAGGACCGTGGCACGCAAGGTGGGGTCCTCGATCTCGGCCATCAGCATGGCAAGCGAGTGGCGGTCGACCCGGCAGGCTGCCCCCCAGTCCCGGTCGGTGGTGGCGAGCAGGTCCTCGCAAAGTGCGTGGACGACCTCATGCAACTCTGCGGGCTTGAGTCCCAGCTGTCGGTGGGCGCCCAGTCTCTCCAGGGCGTCGAGTTCGGTCTTGGCCAGGTGGCCATCGGCCAGTACCGCCAGCGCCACGATTCGCGCGGCGGCGTGCGGGCTGTTGTTCGGGTAGGTACGCATGGGCGGATTTCCTCGCGTCGGCTCGCAGGGTTCAGTGACCGAGGACGAGCCCGTCGCGGATGGACCGCTTCTGGGCGCGGCCGCGTTTCCAGTTGCGCACCAGCACGCGCGCTGCGCGTGAAAGCGCTTCTTCGAGCGCCGAGCGCCAATCGCGGGCCATGGCCGTGATCACCACGGTGCCCCCGCGGCGCGTCTTCAGTGCGACGTGGCAGCGCTTGTCGACGCCGCCGCGCGGTCCGTTGACGTCCATGAGGCGGACCTCGGCGCGCGGCACCAGCCAGGTGAGGCGGCGCATCACGAAGCGAACGCGGCCGACCGCCAGATCGCGCAACAGGGCGCCGTCGGGATCGCGGGATTCGAACAGGACTCTCATTGCAGGCCTCCTTTGGTGGATAACGGTGCAACGATAGGTTGCCGCGGTGTTCCGAAAAAGCAGAGAATAGGAGACTTAACCTTCCGAAAAAGCGAAACATGAGCGCTTTCTTCAACTATCGGCATCTCTACTATTTCTGGGTCGTCGCCAGGGAGGGGGGCATGGCCCGCGCCGCCGTCCGCCTGGGCATGGCGGTGCAGACCGTGAGCACGCAGGTGCGGGAACTCGAGCGTTCGCTCGGGCACGCCTTGCTCAAGCCCGCTGGCCGCGGACTCGTCCTGACCGAAGCGGGAGAGGCCGCGGTGCGACAGGCCGACCTGATCTTCGAACTGGGCGAGCAACTTCCGGCCGCCGTTCGCGACGCGGCCAAGTCGCCGGCGGTGAGGCTCGCCGTCGGCGTGTCTGATGGGCTGCCGAAGCTGGTCGTGAGGCGCCTGCTGCAGCCCGTGATGCATGAGCCCAACCTGCGCCTGCTCTGCCATGAGGACGAGTTCGAGGGCCTGCTGGGCGACCTGGCGCTGCACCGGCTCGACGTGGTTCTGGCCGACCGGCCCGCGCCGCCGAACCCCAACCTGAAGCTCTACAGCAATGCCCTCGGCACCTCGCCCGTCGCCTGGTACGTCGCGGAAAACCACTACGCTGCGGCCCGTCGGGGATTTCCGCAGTCGCTTGCGCGGGTGCCCGTGCTCCTGCCGACGTCGCATGCCACGGTGCGTGCCGCGCTCGACCACTGGTTCGAGCGCAATGGCATCCGGCCGCGCATCGTCGGGGAGTTCGAGGACAGCGCCTTGCTCAAGACATTCGGCGCAGGCGGAATGGGGGTGTTTCCGATCGCCGAGATGGTCGGCTCAATGGTGACGGAAGCGTACAACGTGAAGCGCGTTGGCCATTGCGAGGGCGTCGAGGAACATTTCTTCGCGATCGGGACCGAGAAGAAGGTACAGCATCCTCTAGTGCGCCGACTGCTGCTGGCCGCCCGCTGACCGCGCGAACATGGAGTCCGCCGTTCGCACGAAGGCCGGGGGATCGGCATCGCTCACGCCCGAGCGGCCGGCGGCGGCGATCGTCGACGGCGCAGGCTAGAAGAGGGCGAGCTGGCCCGCCGGCGACGGCGGGCGGAAGCGATCGCGGGCGAGATGCGGCGGACGCGACTCGAGCCCGAGCCTGCCGCAGGCCGTTGCGAAGCGGCGCCCGAGGAGATCGGCCAGCAACCCTTCGCCGGACATCCGCGTGCCGAAGCGCGGATCGTTGTCGCGACTGCCGCGCATCTCGTTCAGCCGCGACATGACGTGCGCCGCCTTGAGCGGTACGTGGTGCTCCAGCCATGCGCGGAAGAGATCCTTCACTTCCCAGGGCAGCCGCACGAGCGTCCAGCTCGCCCAGCCGGCGCCGGCCTTTGCGCAGTCCTCCAGGATCGCTTCCAGTTCGTGGTCCGTGAGGTAGGGGATGACCGGTGCGACGTTGACGCCCACGGGAACGCCCGCCTCCGCCAGGCGACGGATGGCTTCAATGCGCCGGACTGGCGCCGAGGCACGCGGCTCCAGCCGCCTTGCGAGCCCGGCATCGCGCGTCGTGACCGAAACGGCCACCGCGGCCAGGCCGTTGCGTCCCATCGGCGCGAGCAGGTCGATGTCCCGCTCCACCAGCGCCGACTTCGTGATGATGGCCACCGGGTGCGAGGTCTCGTGCAGGACCTCGAGGAGGGAGCGCGTGATCCGCCGCGACCGCTCGATGGGCTGGTAGCCGTCGGTATTGGAACCGATGTTGATCGGCTCGCACCGATAGCCGGGCCGCGCAAGTTCGTCCCGGAGCAGCTTTGCCGCATCGTCCTTGGCGAAGAGCCGCGTCTCGAAATCGATGCCTGGCGACAGGCCCAGATACGCGTGCGACGGGCGGGCGTAGCAGTAGATGCACCCGTGCTCGCAGCCTCGATACGGGTTCACCGACTGCGTGAAATTGAGATCCGGCGAATCGTGCCGCGAGATGACCGATTTCGCCGCCTCGACGGTGACGGTGGTCTTCGGGCGGGCCGGCTCGTCCAGCGGTTCAGGGAACCAGCCATCGTCGACGGATTCGCGCCGGAGCTCCTCGAATCGCCCCTCGGGGTTGGCGCCCGCGCCGCGACCCTTGGTCGCCCCGCCGTGGTTGCCCGCCGTCGTCTTCATGGCCATCGCGCCTGCCTTCACCGAGCTTCGCAGCCGGGAGATTACGGCAGTCCCGGGGGGCGCTTCCTCCCCGGGCACCGATTGTGGATATCCCTGGGGACGCCGGAAAGCAAAAGGGCCGCCCGGGGAGGGGGCCCTTGGGGAGGCATGCATCGCCTCGAAGACACGGACGCCCCGGGGATCCGGGCGACGTCAGAACTCCTGCCACTCCTCGCTGCCGCCGGGCCCGTCCTTTGCGGCAGGCTTGGCGACGCCTACGGACTTCTGTTCGCGCTTCGGCAACGGCGTCATGGTCGACGCGCGCCGCGCCTCGCCCGCCCATGCCGGCGCGCCGGCCGAACCGGAATCCTGCGGATCGTCGCCCACCCGGAACACCGCAACCGCCTGCGCGAGCCGGACCGACTGCTCCTTCAGGCTCTCCGCCGCTGCCGAGGCCTCTCCGACAAGCGCCGCGTTCTGCTGCGTCACCTGGTCCATCTGCGTGATCGCCCGGTTCACCTGCTCGATGCCGCTGCCCTGCTCCTGGCTGGCCGCGGCGATGTCGGCCATGATGTCCGTCACACGCTGCACGCTGGAGACGATCTCGTCCATCGTCTTGCCGGCTTCATCCACCAGCCGGGCGCCGGACTCCACCTTGCCCACCGAGTCCTCGATCAGCGCCTTGATTTCCTTGGCCGCCGCCGCGCTGCGCTGGGCGAGGCTTCTCACCTCGCTGGCAACCACCGCGAATCCCCTGCCCTGCTCGCCCGCTCTCGCGGCTTCCACCGCGGCATTCAGCGCAAGGATGTTGGTCTGGAAGGCGATGCCGTCGATGACCCCGATGATGTCGGCGATCTTCTTCGAGCTCGCGGTGATCCCGCCCATCGTCTCGACGACCTGGCTCACCACCTGGCCGCCGCGTACCGCGACCTTGGAGGCGCCGTTCGCGAGCTGGTTCGCCTGCCGCGCGTTCTCGGCGTTCTGCTTCACCGTGCTGGTGAGCTCTTCCATCGAAGAGGCCGTTTCCTCGAGAGACGAAGCCTGCTCCTCGGTGCGCGACGACAGATCGGCATTGCCTGCCGCGATCTCGTTGGCGGCCGTGGCGATGCCCTTCACCGATGACCGGACGTCGCTGACCACCCCGCGAAGCGCCCCCTGCATTTCGGCGAGTGCCTGCAGCAGTCGTCCCGTCTCGTCATGACGATCGACGACGATGGTGGTGCCGAGGTCGCCGTCCGCCACCCGCCGAGCCATGTCCACGGCATCGCGAAGCGACGTCGTGATCGAGCGCATCACCCAGAAGACCACGACGAGAATCAGGCCCGTCGATGCCACCGCCAGCACGATCGAGGCGCCGGTCAATGACGCGTTCATGGCGGACGAGCGCTCGTAGGTGGCCTTGGCGCTCGCCTCCTTGAGCGGCAGCAGGCTGGCGAGGGGCTTGATGTAGGCCGTGTGGACGACCGCCCAGTCCGTCTCGAGCACCTCGGTCAGCCGGGCGTTGTTGCTTTCGTTGTAGGCCTTCTCGATCTTGCCCAGCGTCGTCTGGACGCCGTTCCAGCCCTTGCCCATCTCATCGAGGAGCGCCCGCTCCTCCGGCTGGCTCGATCCGGCCGCGACGACGGTACCCCAGGCCGCCTCGATCTCCTTTTGCGAACTGCGAAGATGGATGAGGGAGCCTTGCACCGGCATGACATCGAGCAGCACGCCGGCGACCCGAAAGCGCACCTCGCGCAGCGCGGCGTCGATCTTCTGCAACTGGATCAGCGAGTGCACATTCGCTTCGTAGACTTGCCCGAGCGCCTGCGAGTTGACGCGGCCTGAATACAGGTTGAATCCCGCCAGCGTGAGCGCGCCGGCGGTCGCGACGATCGCGACCACCGCCAGCTTCGCCTTGACGCTCAGGTTCCTGAACATGATCTCTCCCCGATCACACCGGAAGGCGATCGTGTCATTGGGTCGGCAGTCCCTTCGCGACCCATTCCGGCAGGCCGCCACGCAGCCAGTACACCTGCTTGTAGCCGGCATCGCGCGCCAGCACCGCGCTCTTGTAGCTCTTCCAGCACTCGGCGCCGTTGCAGAAGGTCACGATGGGGGCATTCTTGTCGGACGGCAGCTTGGAAAGGTCCCACGAGTCCTGGGTGCGGTCGAACTTGACGTCCTTCGCGCTCTTCTCGCGATAGACGACACTCTTGGCCCCCTTGATGGTCTTCTCCGCATTCTCGCTGGCCACGCGCGTGTCGATCATCGCCGCGCCGCGATCGGCCAGCTGCTTGGCCTCCACCGCGGTCACGACCTTCACGCCGTCGAGCTTGTCGGGCGTTTCCGCGGCCCACGCGCCGGAGGCGACTCCCAAGCCGAGGACGACCGCTCCGACCAGCCCCGCCACTGCGCGGCGCGCATTCCCTTGCATCCCGTGGTTTCGCATCTCATTTCTCCCATGCATTTCGTCTACAGGAACCGGCGCCCCCGCCTTCGAAGGCCGCCGCCGCATTGCCCGGCCGCTTGCACTCGTCCATGAAACGGCATTCCCGAGTGCGCGGCGCCTCGCTAGTGTCCCGTGCGGCGCGCGGAAACTCTTTGCGATAAATCACATTTTCTCGGGCGATCGCCTGCCTTGCCGTTGCATATGCAACGCTGGAGCGCCCCGGAGCCCGCTCGCGCAAGGCTGGGGAGCACAAAGGCAAAAGGGCCACCCGGATGGGTGGCCCTTTTGTTTGTAAGGCCCTGGCGATGACCTACTTTCTCACGGGCAATCCGCAATATCATCGGCGCGGCGTCGTTTCACGGCCCTGTTCGGGATGGGAAGGGGTGGGGCCAACGCGCTATGGTCGCCAGGAATTCGGTGTCGTGGATGCGGTGCTGATGGGGCATCCACGCGCTTGTCGGGAACATGAAGGGTGGGTGGTACTGCCTCGGCGCCTCACGGCGCGCACAGGCTCAATGCAGAGTTATAGAGTCAAGCCGCACGGGCAATTAGTACTGGTTAGCTCAAGGCGTTACCGCCCTTGCACACCCAGCCTATCAACGTCCTGGTCTCGGACGACCCTTCAGGGGGGTTAAACCCCCGGGAGATCTCATCTTCAGGCAAGTTTCCCGCTTAGATGCTTTCAGCGGTTATCTCTTCCGCATTTAGCTACCCGGCAATGCCACTGGCGTGACAACCGGTACACCAGGGATGCGTCCACTCCGGTCCTCTCGTACTAGGAGCAGCCCCCGTCAAATCTCCAACGCCCACGGCAGATAGGGACCAAACTGTCTCACGACGTTTTGAACCCAGCTCACGTACCACTTTAAATGGCGAACAGCCATACCCTTGGGACCGGCTACAGCCCCAGGATGTGATGAGCCGACATCGAGGTGCCAAACTCCCCCGTCGATATGAACTCTTGGGAGGAATCAGCCTGTTATCCCCAGAGTACCTTTTATCCGTTGAGCGATGGCCCTTCCATACAGAACCACCGGATCACTATGACCTGCTTTCGCACCTGCTCGACTTGTCAGTCTCGCAGTCAAGCCACCTTATGCCATTGCACTATGAGTACGATTTCCGACCGTACCTAGGTGACCTTCGCACTCCTCCGTTACTCTTTGGGAGGAGACCGCCCCAGTCAAACTGCCTACCATGCACGGTCCCCGACCCCGTCAAGGGGCCCAGGTTAGAACCGCAACGTCATCAGGCTGGTATTTCAACGTCGCCTCCACCGGAACTAGCATCCCGGCTTCAAAGCCTCCCAGCTATCCTACACAGACAGCGTCACAGTCCAATGCAAAGCTACAGTAAAGGTTCATGGGGTCTTTCCGTCTAGCCGCGGGTAGATTGCATCTTCACAAACATTTCAACTTCGCTGAGTCTCAGGAGGAGACAGTGTGGCCATCGTTACGCCATTCGTGCGGGTCGGAACTTACCCGACAAGGAATTTCGCTACCTTAGGACCGTTATAGTTACGGCCGCCGTTTACCGGGGCTTCGATCAAGAGCTTGCACCCCATCACTTAACCTTCCGGCACCGGGCAGGCGTCACACCCTATACGTCGACTTCCAACGTCTTAGCAGAGTGCTGTGTTTTTGATAAACAGTCGCAGCCACCGATTCTCTGCGGCCTTCTTCGGCTTCACGGGTAAACCGCTAAACCTACCAAAGGCACACCTTCTCCCGAAGTTACGGTGTCAATTTGCCGAGTTCCTTCTCCTGAGTTCTCTCAAGCGCCTGAGAATTTTCATCCTGCCCACCTGTGTCGGTTTGCGGTACGGTCCCGACGGGCTGAAGCTTAGTGGCTTTTCCTGGAAGCAGGGTATCTGCAGCTTCGGGGAGTAAAACTCCCCTGGTCCCGCGCCTCAGTGTTGACCCCCCGGATTTCCCTAAGGGACCCACCTACACGCTTCACCAGGACGTCCAACACCTGGTCTGCATAACCTTCTCCGTCCCCACATCGCACCCGCCGGCGGTTCCGGAATATTGACCGGATTCCCATCAGCTACGCATCTCTGCCTCACCTTAGGGGCCGACTCACCCTGCGCCGATGAACGTTGCGCAGGAAACCTTGGGCTTTCGGCGAGGGAGCCTTTCACTCCCTTTATCGCTACTCATGTCAGCATTCGCACTTCCCATACCTCCAGCATGCCTCTCGGCACACCTTCACAGGCGTAGGGAACGCTCCTCTACCACCGCTGCAATCCCCTGAACGCACTTCCCTTGCCTTGCCGCTGGCGCACACGCGCGCGCCAACGCCTCACCATGACTTCTGGCGACGCAAAAATGCTCTCAGGTGGATTGCAGCGATCCGCAGCTTCGGTTATTGGCTTGAGCCCCGTTACATCTTCCGCGCAGGACGACTCGATCAGTGAGCTATTACGCTTTCTTTAAAGGATGGCTGCTTCTAAGCCAACCTCCTGACTGTCTGTGCCTTCCCACCTCGTTTTCCACTTAGCCAATATTGGGGACCTTAGCTGGCGGTCTGGGTTGTTTCCCTCTTGTCCCCGGACGTTAGCACCCGGGGACTGTCTCCCGCGCTTCTACTCTTCGGTATTCGGAGTTTGCCATGGTTTGGTAAGCCTATAGCGGCCCCCTAGCCATAACAGTGCTCTACCCCCGAAGGTAATACGCGAGGCACTACCTCAATAGTTTTCGAGGAGAACCAGCTATCTCCGGTTTTGTTTAGCCTTTCACCCCTATCCACAGCTCATCCCCGACCTTTTCAACGGGCGTGGGTTCGGCCCTCCAGTGGGTGTTACCCCACCTTCAGCCTGGCCATGGATAGATCAACCGGTTTCGGGTCTACGCCCAGCTACTGAACGCCCTGTTCAGACTCGCTTTCGCTGCGCCTCCGGCACCAAGCCTTAAGCTCGCAACTGAACGTAAGTCGCTGACCCATTATACAAAAGGTACGCCGTCACCCCTTGCGAGGCTCCGACTGTTTGTATGCATGCGGTTTCAGGTTCTATTTCACTCCCCTCCCGGGGTTCTTTTCGCCTTTCCCTCACGGTACTGGTTCACTATCGGTCGATAACGAGTATTTAGCCTTGGAGGATGGTCCCCCCATCTTCAGACAGGATTTCACGTGTCCCGCCCTACTTTGCTCGAGCTCAGTTCCACACACGGGTTTTCGCGTACGGGGCTATCACCCTCTGCGGCCGGCCTTTCCAGACCGTTTCGCTAACGCGCGTGCTAAATCTCGACGGCTTCTCCCATTTCGCTCGCCACTACTTTGGGAATCTCGGTTGATGTCTGTTCCTCTGGTTACTGAGATGTTTCAGTTCTCCAGGTTCGCTTCTCGCACCCTATGTATTCAGGTGCGGATGACCCTTGCGGGCCGGGTTTCCCCATTCGGAAATCTGCGGATCAGCGCCCATTTGCCGGCTCCCCGCAGCTTATCGCAGGCTGTCGCGTCCTTCATCGCCTGTTATCGCCAAGGCATCCACCACATGCACTTATTCGCTTGACCCTATAACTCTGCCCTCTCCTTCAGAACCTCGCGGCCCTCGGAGAGAATCAAAAGCTACATGGCTTCTCATTAAGCGCTTGTGCGCGCTCCCGCCCTTTTAAATACGGAAGCACGCGATGCAATACATTCACCCAGGGTGTGCTGGCGCACGGCAGGCCAAACAACAGCCCACGCACCCTCCAACACACCACCTTCATAATTCCCGAATTGTTAAAGATCAGCCGATTCTGACTTCCAGAAGAAGCCAGAAGAGAACGAAGGCTTCGCCCTCGCTCTTTGTCCTCTTCTTTCCCTCGTCTCCGTCGCATCTCCGCCGTCCGCCAGCACCTGGTGGAGCCAACCGGGATCGAACCGGTGACCTCCTGCTTGCAAAGCAGGCGCTCTCCCAGCTGAGCTATGGCCCCGTGATCCCTCTTGACGCACTCCGCCCCCCCACGCCCGGCCTGGTGAGTGGTGGGTCTGGATGGATTTGAACCATCGACCCCACGCTTATCAAGCGTGTGCTCTGACCAACTGAGCTACAGACCCTGCCGGCCCCTTGCGGGAAGCAATTGCAGCTTCTCGAACGATACAACCGATAGATGGTGGGTACTGCAGGATGTGCTTCTCTAGAAAGGAGGTGATCCAGCCGCACCTTCCGATACGGCTACCTTGTTACGACTTCACCCCAGTCACGAATCTCACCGTGGTCGGCGCCCCCCTTGCGGTTAGGCGACCGGCTTCTGGTGAAACCCGCTCCCATGGTGTGACGGGCGGTGTGTACAAGACCCGGGAACGTATTCACCGCGACATGCTGATCCGCGATTACTAGCGATTCCGACTTCATGCAGTCGAGTTGCAGACTGCAATCCGGACTACGATCGGCTTTCTGGGATTGGCTCCAGCTCGCGCTTTGGCAACCCTCTGTACCGACCATTGTATTACGTGTGAAGCCCTACCCATAAGGGCCATGAGGACTTGACGTCATCCCCACCTTCCTCCGGTTTGTCACCGGCAGTCTCATTAGAGTGCCCAACTAAATGTAGCAACTAATGACAAGGGTTGCGCTCGTTGCGGGACTTAACCCAACATCTCACGACACGAGCTGACGACAGCCATGCAGCACCTGTGTTCCCGTTCCCTTTCGGGCACACCCGGATCTCTCCAGGCTTCAGGACATGTCAAGGGTAGGTAAGGTTTTTCGCGTTGCATCGAATTAATCCACATAATCCACCGCTTGTGCGGGTCCCCGTCAATTCCTTTGAGTTTTAACCTTGCGGCCGTACTCCCCAGGCGGTCGACTTCACGCGTTAGCTTCGTTACTGAGAGTGTCAAACCCCCAACAACCAGTCGACATCGTTTAGGGCGTGGACTACCAGGGTATCTAATCCTGTTTGCTCCCCACGCTTTCGTGCATGAGCGTCAGTATTAGCCCAGGGACCTGCCTTCGCCATCGGTATTCCTCCTGATATCTACGCATTTCACTGCTACACCAGGAATTCTAGTCCCCTCTGCCATACTCCAGCCTTGCAGTCCCAAATGCCATTCCCAGGTTAAGCCCGGGGATTTCACATCTGGCTTACAAAACCGCCTGCGCACGCTTTACGCCCAGTAATTCCGATTAACGCTCGCACCCTACGTATTACCGCGGCTGCTGGCACGTAGTTAGCCGGTGCTTATTCTTCCGGTACCGTCAGTAGTCACGGATATTCACCGTAACCGTTTCGCTCCGGACAAAAGAGCTTTACAACCCGAAGGCCTTCTTCACTCACGCGGAATGGCTGGATCAGGGTTGCCCCCATTGTCCAAAATTCCCCACTGCTGCCTCCCGTAGGAGTCTGGGCCGTGTCTCAGTCCCAGTGTGGCTGATCATCCTCTCAGACCAGCTACCGATCATCGCCTTGGTAAGCCTTTACCTCACCAACAAGCTAATCGGACATCGGCCAACCCAATCGCGTGAGGCCTTGCGGTCCCCCACTTTCCCCTCTCGGGCGTATGCGGTATTAATCCGGCTTTCGCCGGGCTATCCCCCACGACATGGACATGTTCCGATGCATTACTCACCCGTTCGCCGCTCGCCGCCAGGTTGCCCCGCGCTGCCGCTCGACTTGCATGTGTAAAGCATTCCGCCAGCGTTCAATCTGAGCCAGGATCAAACTCTTCAGTTCAATCCATCAAAACTCACAAAGAAATCACATGGATTCCAAAGTGAGTACTGCAAGATGCTTCATTTCCGGCTTCACCCCACCACCTCGCGGCAACGGGAATCCACCGGTGCGCACCCACAGCACCCACCATCTATCGGCTGTAACTTGTTAAAGAGCGACGAACGTCCCTTGCCGAGCAAGATGCCTGAAGGGATTTGGTTGCGGGGGCAGGATTTGAACCTGCGACCTTCGGGTTATGAGCCCGACGAGCTGCCAGACTGCTCCACCCCGCGCCCGATTCGAACTCCCGGTTCAACATGAACCGAGCGTCGAGAGGTGAAATTATGGCATCTTGCAGCCACTTGCGTCAACGGGAACCGCCTTCCGGCCGCAGATACCGCGTGCACTTCCCATGAAATCAAGGAGGTAGCCGATTGGATTCCGCCAACTGGCAGCTGCTGCAGGCGGTCGCGCTGGGCTCGCTCGTGGCCTGGGCGAGCGGATTGCGCCTTTACCTCGTGGTTTTCATCCTGGGGATGGCCGACCGCCTGGGCTACCTCTCGCTTCCGCCCGGGCTGGACATCCTCTCCCACCCCTACGTCATCGCCGCCGCGGGAATCCTGCTCGCCGTCGAGTTCCTGGCCGACAAGGTGCCGGGCGTGGACAGCGCCTGGGACGCGGTGCACACCTTCATCCGGATTCCCGCCGGCGCGCTGCTGGCGGCCGGGGCCGCCGGCAACGACCTCACCGCGCTCACGGTGGCGGCGGGGCTCCTGGGCGGCACGATCACCGCGGGAACGCATTTCGCGAAGGCCGGCGGCCGCGCGGTCATCAACACCTCGCCCGAGCCCTTCTCGAACTGGATCGCGTCGTTCACGGAGGAGGCCATGGTCGTGGGCGGCGTCTGGGTGGCGCTCAACTACCCCGTGATCTTCATGGCCTCGCTCGCCGTGTTCCTCGCCTTCTCGGCGTGGTTCGTGGTGATGTTCGCCCGCTTCGTCCGCCGCCGCCTGGCGAGGGCCGGACCGCCGGCGCCGCAGGTGCCGGCCGGCTAGGCCGGGCGGCGCTCGATGAGCGCCTGGGCCAGGGTGCCCGCGTCGACGTGCTCGATCTCGCCGCCGACCGGGAGGCCGCGGGCGATGCGCGACACGACGAGGCCCTTGCCCGCGAACATCTCCGACACGTAGTGGGCCGTCGCCTCCCCCTCCACCGTGAAGTTGGTGGCGAGGATCACCTCCTTCACCACGCCGTCGGTGGCGCGCTTCAGGAGCCGGTCGAGGTGGATCTCGCGCGGGCCGATGCCGTCGAGCGGCGACAGGCGCCCCATGAGCACGAAGTAGAGGCCGCCGTAGCTCTGCGTCTGCTCCATCATGAGGAGGTCGGCGGGGGACTCCACCACGCACAGCAGCGACGCGTCGCGCCGGGGCGACGTGCACAGCTCGCAGACCTCCGCCTCGGTGAACGTGTTGCAGCGCGCGCAATGGCGGATCCGGTCCAGCGATTCCCCGAGCGCCGCCGAGAGCCGCTTCGCCCCGGGGTGGTCCCGCTGCAGCAGGTGGTAGGCCATCCGCGTGGCGGACTTCGGCCCGACCCCCGGAAGGCAGCGCAGGGCCTCGATCAGTTCCTCCAGCGAATCGGGCGTGCGCAAGGGCTCTCCCGGCTCAGAACGGGAGCTTCATGCCGGCCGGCAGGTTGAGTCCCGCGCTGAAGCCGGCCATCTTCTCCTGGGTCGTCGCCTCGGCCTTGCGCCCCGCGTCGTTGAACGCGGCGGCCACGAGGTCCTCGAGCATGTCCTTGTCCTCGCCGAGCAGGCTGGGATCGATCGTGACGCGCCTGACCGCGAACTTGCAGGTCATGACCACCTTCACGAGCCCCGCGCCGGACTGGCCCTCGACCTCGATCGTCTCGAGGCTTTCCTGGACCTTGCGCATGTTCTCCTGCATCTGCTGCGCCTGCTTCATCAGCCCGCCGATTCCGCCCTTCATCATGGCTTGCTTCTCCTCTTTTCGGTTGCCCCGGATTCCGTGTCGCCCGCGGGGCGGATCGACGACGTCACGACCTGCGCGCCCATGCCCTCCACGAGGTCCCGCACGAACGGGTCGCTCTCGAGGGCCGCCGTCGCGCCGTCGAGCTTCTTCTGCGCTTCCTCGCCGCGCACGGCCGCCACGCTCTTTCCTTTCGTCTCCCCGACCCGCACCGACAGCCGGAACCCGGCGCCGAACTGCGGGGCGAGCGCCGCCTTGAGCTTGTCCTGGTAGGACTTCTCGGCGTACATCTTGTGCGCCTCGGGGAGGACGAGCTGCAGGTGGTTGCCGGCGAAGGAGTCGAGCTCTCCGTAGCGCGCGAGCAATCCGGCCATGCCGCTCAGGTTCTGGCGCTCGACGAACGCGGTCCAGTCGCCTTCGAATGCGGGGGTGGCCGGCGTCGCGGCGGCCGCGGGCGGCGCGACGCTCGCGACCACGGCCGGGGCTGCGCGCGCCGCGGGACGGGATTCGCCGGCGGCGGCCACGGCCGGCGTCGCGCGCGCAACGGCATTCTCGCCGGGCGACGCGGACCCGAAGGACAGCATCCGCATGACCGCCATGCCGAAGCCGGCGATCTCGTCGGGCGCGAGCGAAAGGTCGCGCCGCCCGAGGATCGCCACCTGGTACATCACCTGCACGCGTCCCGCGTCGAGCCGCTGGGCCAACGCCGCGATGCGCGGGGAATCCGGGTCGTCGGGCGCGAGCTCCGCGCCGATCTGCGCCAGCGCGACCCGGTGCAGCACCGCCGCGACGTCCTGCAGGGCCTGGTCGCAGGAAAGTCCGCGCTCGGAGATGCGCTCCGCCTCGGCCAGCGCGCCCGGGCCGTCCGCGGCCGCGATCCGCTCCAGCAGCGGCCAGACGAGGTCGCCGCCGACGGCGCCGAGCATGTCGGAGACCTGCGCGGCCAGGACCTTGCCCGAACCGAAGGCGATGGCCTGGTCGGTGAGGCTCAGGCTGTCGCGCACGCTACCCGATGCGGCGCGCGCCAGCTGCATGAGCGCCTGCTCCTCGAACGGGATGCCCTCCGCCTCGAGCACGCGCTTGAGGTGCCCGGCCAGCATCTGCGGGGGCAGCGCCTTCAGGTTGAACTGCAGGCAGCGCGACAGGACCGTCACCGGCAGCCGCTGCGGGTCGGTCGTCGCCAGGATGAACTTGACGTGCTCCGGGGGCTCCTCGAGCGTCTTCAGCATCGAGTTGAACGCATGCCGCGAAAGCATGTGCACCTCGTCGATGATGTAGACCTTGTAGCGCCCGGAGACCGGCATGTACTGGGCGGTGTCGAGAAGCTCGCGCATCTCGTCCACCTTGGTGTTGGTCGCGGCGTCGACCTCGAGCATGTCCACGAAGCGTCCCGAATCGATCTCCGTGCACGCGCGGCACTTCCCGCACGGCCTGGACGAGACGCCCGTCTCGCAGTTGATCGCCTTGGCGAGGATGCGCGCGAGCGTCGTCTTGCCGACGCCGCGCGTGCCGGTGAAGAGGTAGGCGTGGTGCAGGCGCCCGGTGTCCAGCGCGTTGGCGAGCGCCGTGACCACGTGCGGCTGTCCGACCATCTGGTCGAACGCCTTGGGGCGCCACTTGCGCGCGAGGACCTGGTACGTCATGGAGTCGCCCGACAGAACGGCCGCGCCACGCGCGGCCGAAGGAATGTGAGAGGCGAGCCTGACCCCCGGCACTTGAAGGAATCGACTATGGCTGCTTCGTTCCCGACCTGACCAGGTTCGCCGCCCTTCAATGCGGGGAGGCCCGCCGGAACGGATTATCGCACATCGATTCAGGCCCCGGCCGCGCAGGTGCGGAAGCCGGCGAAGATGTCGTTGCGGTGAGGCAGGTAGAAGTTGCGCCAGCGGTTGTGCACCAGGCGCGACCGCGTCGCGAAGCACCCCCCGCGCAGCACGCCGTGGGTATGGAACCACGGCTCGGAATATTCCGCGTACGCGTCCTTCTCGAATCCCGGGTACGGCGCGAAGTCGGAGGCGGTCCACTCCCAGACGCCGCCGACCATCCGCTCGACGCCGCTCGCCGAGGGCCACGGGTCGGCCACGGCCGCCGGGCGCTCGAGGCGGAAGTCGAGCCCCGCCGCCTTCACTGGCGGTGCGTCGCCCCACGGGTAGCGGTCCTCGCGCCCGGCATTGCGCGCGGCATATTCCCACTCGCTTTCCGTGGGCAACCGGCGCCCGGCCCACCGGCACCAGGCCTGCGCCTCGTGGCGGTTCACCTGCACGACGGGATCGTCCGTCCGCAGCCCCTGCCAGGCATCGAACCAGCGCATCGACCAGCCATCGCCATCGCGCTTCCAGTTCCGCGGGGCCGCCGCACCCGCCATGTCGCGCCAGCGCCTTCCTTCCGGCGTCCAGAACTCGTCGCGCCGGTAGCCGCCCTCCTCCACGAACGCGAGGAACTGGCCGTTGCTCACCGGCCGCGAGGCCATGGCGAAGGGCGCGACGCGCACTTCATGCGCCCACTTCTCGTTGTCGAAGGCGTGCTCGCCGTCGTCGCGCCGGGCGCCCTGCAGGAATACCCCGCCGGGAAACGCGATATCGCGCGGCTCGCCCCCCGCCGGCGCCGGCGCCGGGTCGTGTGCGCGACGCGGCGCCGGAAGCCCCAGCGTGTGCAGCGTCATGAGCAGCGCCTCGCCGTGCATGTCCTCGTGGAAGAGGGACAGCCGGAACCGGTGGCGGTCGTCCTCGCGGCTGCGGGCCAGGTCCTCGAGCGTGACGGCCAGCGTCTCCTCGAGATAGCGGAACACCGCCTCGCGCGGCGGATACGCAAGCTGCCACCGCGCGTCGTGCGCGACGGTGCGCGAGTCGAACATCGCATCGGCCCCCGCCAGCCGCGACGGCGTCCGCGAGCCGTCGGGGTCGTCGGGCCGCCAGCGCCGGCAGAAGAACTCCTGGAAGTACCCGATGTGCGCGAGCTCCCAGACCGGCGGGTTCACGATCTCGAGGAGCGGCACCTCCCACTGCCCGCCATCGAGGTGGCCGTAGATCGACAGCGTATACTCGCGGCTCTCCCGCAAGGCGTGCGCCAGCTCGTCGATTCCGTTCAGCATGGGCAAGTCTTCCCGAACCTGGCCCGTGGCGTTCATCGTGACGCCCGGCACGCGCGCAGCCAACAACGGCAACTGGCGCACCGCCCGGCGCTGGGCGCAGTTCCTCGCCGGGATCGCGAAGCCGATTGTACAGAGCGAATGGAACGGCGAGCCGGCCGACGTCGCCATCGCCCTGCACGCGCGCCGCAGCGCCGATTCCATCGCGCGGCTCAAGTCCGCCTCCCCCGCCACCCCGCTCGTCCTCGTGCTGTCCGGCACGGACCTCTATCGCGACCTGCCGGCGAGCGCCGAGGCCCGCCGCTCGCTCGCGCTGGCGGACCGGATCGTCGCGCTCCAGGAGGATGCCCTCGCCTACGTGCCCGCGGAGCATGCCGGCAAGTGCGAGGTGATCTACCAGTCCGCCACGCGCCTCGCGACGGCGCGCAAGGCCGCGGGTCGGCTCGATTGCGTCGCGGTCGGCCACCTGCGCGAGGAGAAGGACCCGCGCACGCTCTTCCGGGCGATGGGCGAGCTCGATCCCGGCCTGCCCATCCGCGTGCGGCACATCGGGGATGCGCTCGATCCTGCGCTCGCGAAGGAGGCCCGTGCGCTCATGAAGCGCGATCCGCGCTACCGGTGGTCCGGCGCCCTGCCCCACGGCCTGGCGCGCTGCGCCATCCGCGATGCGCACCTGCTCGTCCATCCGTCGCGCATGGAGGGCGGCGCCAACGTCATCGTGGAAGCGGTCGTCTCGGGAACGCCCGTGGTGGCGAGCCGCGTCTCGGGCAACGTCGGCATGCTGGGCGGGAACTATCCGGGCTATTTCGAGGTCGGTGACGCAGGGGGTCTCGCCGCCCTGCTCGAATCCTGCCTGAGCCGTCCCGAGGTGCTGCGAGGTCTCAAGCGGGCCTGCGAGGCGCGCCGCGCGCTTTTCACCCCGGCCGGCGAGAAAAAGGCCCTGCGAAGCCTCGTGCAGCGGCTGCTCGACGCGCGGGGACGCTAGAATTCGTCTGAACGGCCCTTCCCAGGAGATTCACGAGATGGACATGCAGGTCAAGCTCACCCAGTTCAGCCACGGCGGCGGATGCGGCTGCAAGATCGCCCCCGGCGTGCTCGAGAAGATCCTCGCCAAGTCGGCGCCGGGATTGATCCCGAAGCAGCTCCTCGTGGGCATCGAGACGGCCGACGACGCCGCCGTCTACCAGATCAACGACACGCAGGCCATCGTCGCCACCACGGATTTCTTCATGCCGATCGTCGACGACCCGTTCGACTTCGGCGCCATCGCCGCGACGAACGCGATCTCCGACGTCTATGCGATGGGCGGCCAGCCGCTCTTCGCCCTGGCCCTCGTGGGCATGCCGGTCGACAAGCTGCCCCTGGAGATGATCCGCCGCATCCTGGAAGGGGGCGAGTCGGTGTGCGCCCGCGCGGGCATCCCGATCGCCGGCGGCCACACCATCGACTCCGTCGAGCCCATCTACGGGCTCGTCGCGATCGGCCTCGTCGATCCGCGCAACCTCAAGCGCAACGCCGGCGCGAAGCCCGGCGACAAGCTCGTGCTCGGCAAGCCGCTCGGCGTCGGCATCTACAGCGCCGCCCTCAAGAAGGGCCGGCTGGACGCGGACGGGTACCGGGCGATGATCGAGAGCACCACCAAGCTCAACACGCCGGGCCCGAAGCTGGGCCTCATGGCGGGCGTCCACGCCCTCACCGACGTGACGGGCTTCGGCCTGCTCGGGCACCTGCTCGAGATCTGCAAGGGCTCGTCCGTGGGGGCGCGCGTCGACTGGAAGTCGCTGCCCATCCTGCCCGGCGCCCTGGACCTCGCGCGCGAGGGCTTCTCCACCGGCGCCTCCGGTCGCAACTTCGCCGGCTACGGCGACCCGGGTCGCGCTCGGCACGGCGATCGACGACGCGGGGAAGGCGCTGCTCACCGATCCGCAGACGAGCGGCGGCCTGCTCGTGTCCTGCGGCGCCGATAGCGTCGACGAGGTCCTTCGCCTCTTCGCGGCCGACGGCTTCGGGCAGGCCGCGGTGATCGGCGAGATCACGGCGGGCGAGCCCGTCGTCCGCGTCGACTGACCGGGCCCGCGCCGCTCAGGCGGCGTGGAACACCGAGTAGGCCACGCCCGGCGCATCCCAGCGGCGCACCGACGCGAAACCGGCGTCCGCGAGGACCGCCTCGAATTCCGCCGGCGCGTACTTGTAGGAATTCTCCGTGTGGATGCGCTCGCCGGGCCGGAACCGGCGCGCCTGGCCGTCGATCCTGACGACCTGGTCCCGGACGCTCTCCAGGTGCATCTCGATGCGCCCTTCGGCCTCGTTGTAGAAGCCGACGTGCGCGAAGCCCGCCACGTCGAAGTCGAACCCGAACCGCGCGTTCAGGTGGCGCAGCGCGTTGAGGTTGAACGCGGCCGTGACGCCGAGCGCGTCGTCGTAGGCCGCGTCGAGCAGGGCCTTCGGCTTCTTGCCGTCCACGCCGATGAGGAGCGAGCTGCCGGGCCGCGCGGCGCAATGGCGGCGGATCCGCGCGAGGAACGCGGTGGCCTCGCGCGGCGTGAAATTCCCGATGCTGGAACCCGGGTAGAAGAAGAGCGCCGGCCCGTCGGTGAGGACGCCGTCCAGGTCCAGGGCGCGCGAGAAGTCCGTCGCCACGCCCGACCAGTTCCAGCTCCGGAAAATCCGGCACGAGGCGCTCGAGCGCCGCCGAGATCTCGTGGACGGCGATGTCGACCGCGACGTAGCGCGAGGGGGCGAGAAACGGCAGCCATCCCCGCGCCTTGCAGCAATCGCCCGCGCCGAGGTCGACGAACTGGCGGCCCGGGCCGATGGCCTCGGCGATCTCGCGGCGCCGGTCGCTGAAGAGCGCGACCTCGGTCCGCGTCGGGTAGTACTCGGGAAGCCGGCATATCGCGCCATAGAGGGCGCAGCCGAGCTCGTCGTAGAAGTACTTCGGGGGGATGGCCGCGGGGTAGCGGCGCAGCCCCGCCACGAGCTCGCGGCGTTCCTCCTCGGCATCGAGGGCGAGGCGGTCGACGATCGCGGGCGTGTCCATCGGCATCACCGCGACGCGGTCGACGGGCGCTCGCGCGGCAGCAGCGGCGCGATGGCCGCCTCGAGCCCCGCGCCGGTATCGAGTTCGCCCTCGGCGTACAGCATGACCCGCCCCTTCGCGTCCACGACGAACGTCGTCGGCAGCGCCCGCACCTTCCAGGCCCGGGCGACCTCCTTCTCGCGATCCATGAGGATCGGCAGGTCCAGTCCCGTCCGCTCGGTGAAGGCATTCACGCGCGCCGCCATCTCGCCCTGGTTCACGGCGATGACCTCGAAGCCGCGCGGGGCCAGCCGCGCGCGCAGGCGCGCGAGCGCCGGCATCTCCTCGACGCAGGGCGCGCACCACGTGGCCCAGAAGTTCACGAGCACCACCTTTCCCCTGAGCTTCGCGAGATCGACGACGTCGCCCGCCGGCGTCTTGAGGACGAGCGCGGGCGTGGCCCCGCCCTCCGACGGGCGAAGGGGCTCGGCGGCGCCCGCCGACAGGGCGACGGCGAGCACGGCCAGGGCGACGATCGATCTTGCGTGGCGTTGCATGGGGAGACGGGGCCGCGCCAGCGCGCAGCCCCCCGGACTCAGATCTCGCGCGCGGTGATCTGGTACTTGAAGTTGTCCGGATCCAGGCTGTCGAGGCGGCCCTCCGCGGTCTCGCATTGCGGATACATGAAGAACGGGACCGTGCCCTTCGCCGCGCCGGGCAGCGCCACGTCGTGGGCGAAGTTGTAGGCGAGCCAGTTCATCTCCCACGAGCCGAAGAGGCGCGCGCGCGCCTTGGTCACCTTCTCGTCGCCGAGCGGCAGGTTCCCGGGCGGCTCCTCCAGCACGACCTTGCGCACGTCCGCGGGATCGACCGGCACCCAGCCGTGGCCCGAGAGGAAGACTTCCGCGCGGCAGTGCTGCGCCTTGGTGATGTTCTCGGTGCCGGCGCCGAGGCTCTTGTAGCCGTGCTCGGACTTGGCCACGCGGATGCCGTAGACGTCGCGCGCCGGCAGTCCCGCGGCGCGGGCGAGGCCGACGTAGAGGGCGTTCAGGTCGGCGCACTTGCCGCTGAGGTTCTTCGACTCCAGCATGTACTTGATGTCGCCGGTGCCGCAGCCGCGCGTCTTCGGGTCGCGGAACGTGTTGTCGCAGATCCAGTCGTAGATCGCGCGCGCCTTCTCGACGTCGCCCTTCGCGCCCTTCGTGATGTCCATCGCGGTCGTCTTCACGATGCCGTCGGTCGGCAGGAGTTCGGTCGCCTTGAGGTAGCGCGCGAGTTCCGCGCGGTCGGCCTGCGACCTTGCCCGGCTTCGCGAGGTCCACCGCCACGTCGCGGGTCGCGAAGCGGCTCACGAGCGTGAGGACGGGCTTGGTGCCCGCCGTCCCACTCGGCCCACACCAGCCCCAGGCCCCACTGCGGATCGGAGGCGGAGTCGCCCGCCGCGCCATCGGCCTTGAAGGTGCTGCCGAGCGACTTCTGGTACGGCGTATCGACGGTGAGCGGGGTGGGCAGCCAGACCCGCGTCTTGCCGACGGGGTTCAGGACCTCGACGCGGGTGGTCACCTCGAAGGTGCGCCAGCGGTCGGCGGGGGATTGCGCGAAGGCGCGCGAGACGGCGGAGGGAAGGACGAGGCCCGAGGTGGAAAGGCCGGCGAAGCGGAGGAAGTCGCGACGATGCATGGGAGGCTCCTTTCTCAGGCGTGGTGACGAGGCCCGCAGGCTCGTCGGGGACCGGACCCGTCGCAGGCGAGCGGGGCGGACATGAGGGATCTCTTGGTGCGCGAACGGCTCGGGACGATCATGGGTGCTCCGTGACAGGCGGCCGGGAGGCCGCCGAGGTGCGCAATGATAGTGGATGCGGTTCGCATCGGGCGGCGGTTTTGGTGCCATGCGCGCCGACCCGCGCGGAAGAACCTGATGCGGTGCAGCATCGCCCTCCCGCGTCGGCTAAAATAACTCGCTTTGCATCCAGTGGCGCATCCGAAAGTCCCCGCGCCGAGTATGGGAATTCCATGACCGCCCGCACCGATTCGTCCCCCGCGCCCCTGGCGCTCGCCCACGGCCTGCGTTTCGAGGACCTCTATGAAACCGGAGGGACTCGAGCGCCTCGACGCGCGATTCCTCGCCGCGCTCGAAGCGGCCGACGCGAGCCTCAAGGCCCGCCTCGTCGCGGCGCGCGCCGCGCCGGAATCGCTCGCAACCCTGGCGGAGGCGCGAGCTTCTGCTCGCCGTGGCGCCCGTCCTGGACGATTTCGTGGCCGAGTTGTTCGGCATCGTCCCCGAGGTCGACCGCCTGGTGGCCGCCCACACGGAAACGGAGCCGCTCTTCCGCGTGAAGCGCAAGTTCGTGCAGCGCCGCGCGATGCTCAAGATCAAGGCCGACGAGGCCGCCACGCTCGATGGTCCGGCGCTCGAGGCCGAGCTCGCCGCGCTGCTCGGCGGGCGCTTCGAGGAGCTCGCCTTCGCGCGCGCGGTGCTCGAGTGGCAGGCCGACGAGTCGGCCAACGCGCAGGCCCTCGCCGCTCGCGGAACGCTACTGCGCCTGGGCCGCGCACACGCGCCGAGGGCCGCCGCCGCAACCGGGCGCGGCGTGCTCTTCAAGCCGCCGCAGAAGGTCGAGCCGCTCGCCCTCGTGCCCGTCGTCACCGACACGTCGGCCGGCTACGCGGTGCACACGCTGCACCACATCCGCCGCCGCGAGGGCTTCGCGCTCACCGACCCGGGCACGAGCCTCGTCGGCGGCGCTGGGCGAGGCCCACTACTGCATCATCTGCCACGAGCAGGGCAAGGACTCCTGCTCCAAGGGCCTGAAGGAAAAGCCCGACGAAAGCGGCAAGGTCGCCTTCAAGAAGAGCCCCTTCGGCGTGCCGCTCCCCGGCTGCCCGCTCGAGGAGCGCATCTCGGAATTCCACAAGCTGAAGACCGAGGGCGTCGCGATCGGCGCGCTCGCGATGATCACGGTCGACAACCCCATCGTCTGCTCGACCGGGCACCGCATCTGCAACGACTGCATGAAGTCGTGCATCTACCAGCGCCAGGACCCGGTGAACATCCCGCAGGCCGAAACGCGCACGCTCAAGGACGTGCTGGGGCTGCCGTGGGGCTTCGAGATCTACTCGCTGCTCACGCGCTGGAACCCGCTGAGCCTGCGCCGCCCCCTGCCCCGCCCCGCCACCGGCAAGCGCGTGCTGATGGTGGGCCAGGGTCCCGCGGGATTCACGACGGCGCACCACCTCATGAACGACGGCCACACGGTGGTCGCCATCGACGGGCTCAAGATCGAGCCGCTCGACCCGGCGCTCTCCGGCGTCGATGCCACGGGCAGGCGCGTGCCGTTCCAGCCCATCCGCGACGTCGAGTCGCTGCACGAGCCGCTCGACGACCGCGTGATGGCGGGGTTCGGCGGCGTGGCCGAGTACGGCATCACCGTGCGCTGGGACAAGAACTTCCTCAAGATCGCGCGCCTGCTCGTCGAGCGCCGCAGCCAGTTCGCGCTGTTCGGCGGCGTGCGCTTCGGCGGCACGATCACCGCCGAGCAGGCTTTCGCGATGGGCTTCGACCACATCGCGCTCGCCGCCGGGCGCCGGCAAGCCCACCGTCCTCGACCTGCCGAACGGGCTGGCGCGCGGCGTGCGCACCGCCTCCGATTTCCTCATGGCCCTGCAGCTCACGGGCGCGGCGCGCACCGACTCGATCGCCAACATGCAGCTGCGCCTGCCGATCGTGGTGGTCGGCGGCGGGCTCACGGCCATCGACACGGCCACCGAATCGCTCGCCTACTACCCGGTGCAGGTGGAGAAGTTCCTCTCGCGCTACGAGACGCTCGCGGGGGAGCTGGGCGAGGCGCGCGTGCAGGCCGCCTGGCGCGAGGAGGAGCGCGAGATCGCGCTCGGAATTCATCGCGCACGCGCGGGCGATCCGCGAGGAACGCGCGGCGGCCGCGCGCGAAGGCCGCGAGGCGCGCGTGCTGGAGCTGCTGCAATCGTGGGGCGGCTCCACCATCGCCTACCGCAAGCGCATGATCGACAGCCCCAGCTACACGCTCAACCACGAGGAGATCGAGAAGGCCCTCGAGGAAGGCATCCGCTTCGCCGAGGGCCTCACGCCGGTGCGCGTCGAGGTCGACCGCTTCGGCCACGCCTCGGCGCTCGTGGTCCGCGCGGGCGGCGAGTCCGGCCGGGGCGAGCACAGCCTGCCGGCGCGAAGCATCCTGGTGGCCGCGGGCACGCAACCCAACACCGTGCTCGCGCGCGAGGACGCGGATGCACTTCGTCCTCGACGGGCGCTTCTTCCGCGCGGTCGACGACGAGGGCAACCCCGTCACGCCCGAACGCTCCGTCGAAGCCCGCCACGCCCAACGTGCTGCTCTCGCGCGACAGCGAGGACCGCTACATGAGCTTCTTCGGCGACCTTCACCCCTCCTTCTCCGGCAACGTCGTGAAGGCCATGGGGTCGGCGAAGCTGGGCTACCCGGTGGTGAGCCGCGTGCTGGAGCGCCGCCCGTCGCGTTCCGCGGCCGATGCCACCGCGTTCCTCGAGAAGCTGAACTCGCTGCTGCGCGCGCGCGTGCACCGCGTCGAGCGGCTCACGCCCAACATCGTCGAGGTGGTGATGCACGCACCGCTCAGGCGGCGCGGCAGTTCAAGCCCGGCCAGTTCTTCCGCCTGCAGAATTTCGAGACGCTGGCGCCGAAGGTGGATGGCACGTGCCTCGCGATGGAAGGCCTCGCCCTCACCGGCGCCTGGGTCGACCGGGAGAAGGGGCTCGTCTCCACGATCGTGCTGGAGATGGGCGGCTCGAGCGACCTGTGCGCGATCCTCAAGCCCGGCGAGCCCGTGATCCTCATGGGGCCGACCGGCACGCCGACCGAGACGCCCGCGGGCGAGACGGTGGTGCTCGCCGGCGGCGGCCTGGGCAACGCCGTGCTCTTCTCCATCGGCGCGGCCCTTCGCGCCGCCGGATCGCGGGTGCTCTATTTCGCGGGCTACAAGAAGCGCATCGACCGCTACAAGGTGGACCAGATCGAGGCGGCGGCGGACGAGGTCGTGTGGTGCTGCGACGAGGCGCCGGGATTCGCCGCGGGCCGGCCGCAGGACAAGGCCTTCCACGGCAACATCGTGGAGGCGATGAAGGCGCACGCCGAGGGGCGCCTCGGCGCCGCGTCGATCACGCTCGAGGAAGCGGACCGGCTCATCGTCATCGGCTCGGACGCGATGATGGCCGCGGTGGCCGGCGCGCGCCACGGCGTCCTCGCGCCGCACCTCAAGGCGTCGCACGTCGCGATCGGCTCCATCAACTCGCCGATGCAATGCATGATGAAGGAGATCTGCGCGCAGTGCCTGCAGCCGCAGCGCGACCCGGTCACGGGAAAGACGACCTACGTCTTCTCCTGCTTCAACCAGGACCAGGAGCTCGACCGCGTCGACTTCCCCGGGCTGCGCGAGCGCCTCGGGCAGAACTCGACGCAGGAGAAGCTCACGGCGCTGTGGATCGACCGGTGCCTGAAGCGGCTGGGCTATCGCGAAGCGGACCGCCTGAGGACGGCCTAGCGGACGTCGATCAGTTCGACGTCGAAGACGAGCGTCGCGTTCGGCGGGATGACCCCGCCCGCGCCCCTTGCGCCGTAGCCCATCTCGGGCGGAATGACGAGCGTGCGCTTGCCGCCCACCTTCATGCCGGCCACGCCCTCGTCCCAGCCCCGGATCACCTGCCCGGCGCCGAGGCGGAACTCGAAGGGCGAGCCGCGATCGACGGAGCTGTCGAACTTCTTCCCGTGCCCGTCGGGCTGCGCGGGATCGTGCAGCCATCCCGTGTAGTGCACCTTCACCGTGCCGGGGCGCGCTTCGGCGCCCGTGCCCACCACCACATCGATCTTCTTCAGCTCAGCCATGGCTTCTCCTTGGGGTTCAGTCCAGCGATTCGTAGCAATCGGGGGTGAAACGCGGCGTGCACACGCAGTAGAAGACGAGGTCCCGGGGCCCGGTGTTGCGGATCGACTGCGAGACGCCGGCGGGAATCACGACGATATCGCCGGGAACGACACGTTTCTCGGCAGCGTCTCCGAGGGTGACTGCCCCCTGCCCTTCGACGATCACGTAGCGTTCGATGACGCCCCGGAGGCGATGCGGCCGGGTCGATTCACCGGGCGCCACCCTCGCCCTCGCGACGGAGACCGCCGGGTCCCCGGGCCGGTTCCAGGACTCGAGGATGGAGCAGCGCTCGTCGGTGGGATATTCGCTGCCCGGGTCGGGGCGGACGACGATCGCTTCCAACGCAGCCTCGGGCTCAAGGGGGAAAACTGGCGGAGAGGGCGGGATTCGAACCCGCGTTAGGCTATTAACCTAAACACGCTTTCCAGGCGTGCGACTTAAACCGCTCATCCACCTCTCCGGGGATATTGCAGCTCCCGCTTTCGGGAAGCCGGAAATTATACCTTGCCGGGGCGCCCCGAGCGAGGGTCCCTAGCGCCGCAAGGCGAACCACCGCCGCGACACCATCTGGCGCGACAGCAGGAACGCGAGGAGCGCCACCACGGCGAAGTGCACCGGCCAGAGCCCCAGCCAGACCGGGATCTTTCCCTGCGCGGTCCAGGCCTGGAAGATGGAAAGCAGGTTGTTGTAGAGCGTGTAGGCGAGCACGGCGAGCACGAGGTTCCACGACCGCCCCGTGCGCGGGTTCACGAACGACAGGGGCACCGCGAAGAGCGCCATGAGCACCACGGAGAACGGCAGCGCGATGCGCCAGTGCAGTTCCGCAAGGTTGTGGGGCGTGGGGTCATTGATCAGCTCCATCGTGCTCCTCGCCTTGGCGGGGGGCGTGGCATCGCGCTTCGCCTCCTTCGGCTCGATGCGCAGCATGTAGCGCTCGAAGTCCACCGTCCGGTAGTCCAGGGTGCCGGGCGTGCCCTCGTAGCGCCGGCCGTTCAGCAGCACGACGAACCGGTCGCCGTTCTCCGCCGTCTCCACGTACCCCTTCTGCGCGACCATGACGCCCAGCCGGTTGTGCTGCGTCGACTGCACGAAGACGTTGTTCACGACGTTGTCGCGCTCGGAGAGCTTGTCGACGAAGAACACGCGGTCGGCCTGCCGCGACTCGCGGAAGATGCCCGGCGTCACCATGGAGATCTCGTCCCGGCTCTCGAGGAGGCGGCGGTATTCGCGGCTCTGCGACTCCGACCAGGGGGAGATCGCGAGCGAAAGCACGGCGCAGACGAAGGCGATCGGGAGCGCGAACTGCAACGCGGGCTTCACCCACGCGGCGATCGAGAGCCCGGAGGTGAACCACACCGTCATCTCGCTGTCCCGGAAGCTGCGCGTGAGCGTGAGCAGCACCGCCACGAAGACCGCGATGGAAAGGAGGACCGGCAGGTAGGAGAGGATCCCGAACGCGATGAGCCCGAAGACGGCCTCGGGCAGGACGTCGCCGCTGGCAGCCTTGCCGAGCAGCAGGATGAGCAGCCGGGTGAGAATGAGCGCGAGCAGGACCGCCACGACGGCGGCTGCCACGAGGCTGAATTCGCGAATCAGGCTGCGTTCGAAGATCATGGTCGGGGCACGAGCCGACAGAATACAACAGCGCTCTCGCGGGGCCCGGTTCGCTTTGACTTGGGTCGCCCAAAACGGGGATAATCGCGGTCTGGCGAGAGCGTCCAAGTACAGGAAAATAAATGGAATTTAGCGTAAAGAGCGGCAGCCCCGAGAAGCAGCGCACCGGATGCGTGGTGGTCGGCGTGTACGAAGGCCGCAAGCTCACCGGTTCCGCGCAGATGATCGACCGCGCGGTCAAGGGATTCATCACCGACGTCCTGCGCCGCGGCGACCTCGAGGGCAAGGCCGGCACGACGCTCCTGCTCCAGAGCGTGGAAGGCGTGCCCTCGGACCGCATCCTCCTCGTCGGCCTCGGCAAGGAACGCGAGATGGGCGAGTCCGCCTACCGCAAGGGCATCGACACCGCCGTCAAGGCGCTGCGGTCGACCGGCGCGACGGAGGCGACCTTCTTCCTGACCGACCTCGCCCTGCGCAAGCGCGACACGGCCTACAAGGTGGAGCAGGCGGTTCTCGGCATCACCGAGGGGATGTACCGCTTCGACCGGATGAAGAGCAAGTCCGCCGAGCCGAAGCGGGCGCTGCGCAAGGTGACGCTGCACGTCGCGCGCCGCAGCGACATCGCCGCCGGCGAGGCCGCCGTGGCCCGCGCGAAGGCGATCGCGGAGGGCGTGGCCCTGGCGCGCGACCTCGGCAACCTGCCCGCCAACATCTGCACGCCCTCCTACCTCGCCAACGAGGCGCAGGACCTCGCGAAGAGCCACGGGCTCGACTGCGACGTCCTGGACCAGAAGGAACTCGAGAAGCTCGGCATGGGGGCGTTCCTCGCCGTCGCGCGGGGCAGCCGGCAGCCGCCGAAGCTCATCGTCCTCCACCACCGCGGCGCGAAGAAGAAGGACGGCGCGCCCGTGGTGCTGGTGGGCAAGGGCGTGACCTTCGACACCGGCGGCATCTCGCTCAAGCCCGCGCCCGAGATGGACGAGATGAAGTTCGACATGTGCGGCGCGGCGAGCGTCCTCGGGACGATGAAGGCCGTGGCCCTCATGAAGCTGCCCCTCAACGTGATCGGCATCGTGCCGGCCACGGAGAACATGCCGGGCGGCAACGCGGTGAAGCCCGGGGACATCGTGACCACGATGTCCGGCAAGACCGTGGAGATCCTCAACACCGACGCCGAGGGCCGCCTCATCCTCTGCGACGCGCTCACCTATGCCGAGCGCTTCAAGCCGGCGGCGGTCGTGGACATCGCCACGCTCACGGGCGCGATGGTGATCGCGCTCGGCAACATCGCGACGGGCCTCTTCGCCAACACCGACTCCCTCGCCCGGGAGCTCCTGCACGCCGGGGAAGCCTCGTGGGACCGCGCGTGGCACCTGCCGCTGTGGGACGACTACCAGGAAGCGCTCAAGTCCAATTTCGCGGACATCCCCAACATCGGGTCCCGCGCCGGCGGCGCGATCACCGCGGCGTGCTTCCTCGAGCGGTTCACGAAGGCCTATCCGTGGGCGCACCTCGACATCGCGGGCACGGCCTGGAAATCGGGCGCCGACAAGGGCGCCACGGGCCGCCCGGTCGCGCTGCTCGCGAATTTCCTCTCGCGGCGCTCGGCGTGACCCGCATCGACTTCTACCACTACGCCGAGGACAAGCTGAAATACGCCTGCCGCCTCGCGGCGACGGTGGCCGAGCGCGACAGCCGGCTCGTGGTCTTCGCGCCGGATACGCAGGTCCTCTCGACATTCGACCGCCTGCTCTGGACCTTCCAGTCGACGCGCTTCGTGCCCCACTGCCGGGCCACCGACGCCATCGCGGCGGAAACGCCGGTGATCCTCGCCTCCGGCGAGGAGCCCCTGCCGCACCACGACGTGCTCCTGAACCTGGGCGACGAATGGCCGCCCTTCTTCGCCTCCTTCGAGCGCCTGCTGGAGATCGTGGGCACGGACGACGAGGACAAGCAGCGCGCGCGCGGCCGGTTCGTCTTCTACCGCAAGCGCGGCTACGAGATCAACGTGAACGCGATCGGGGAAGCCTGAGCCATGGCGGACGACCGCGACATCCTGGGCAAGGCCGACGCGCTGCTGCGCCGGCACGTCCCGCCGAACACGGCCGGCGACGGCCGCGACGTGCCCGTCCTCACGGAACTCATCACGCCCAGCGGAAGGCCGCCCGCCCCGGCGGTTCCCGAGCCGGTCCCGCCCGCATCGCCCGCGCCCGTCGCCGCCGCTCGCGACGACGCCTTCATCCGGGACCTGGTGGCCGAAGTCGTGAACGCGGTCCAGGCACGGCTCGCGCAGGACCTCGAGCGCCGCCTCACGCAGCAGGTGACCGCGGAAGTCCAGGCCTCCGTCGCGGCCACCCTCGGAGACCTCCGGCAGGACATCGCGAACGCCGTCGGCGACGCGGTGGCCGAGGCGCTCGCGCGCCGCCCGCACGACTAGCCCCCCTTCGCCCATGGAACTCGCAAAGAGCTTCGACCCCCGCGCCATCGAGGCGCACTGGTACCCCTTCTGGGAATCGCGGGGCTGGTTCAAGGCCTCGTTCGACGCCGCCCGTCCCTCGTACTGCATCCAGCTGCCGCCGCCCAACGTGACCGGCACGCTGCACATGGGGCACGCCTTCCAGCAGACGCTCATGGACGTCCTCACCCGGTGGCACCGCATGAAGGGGGAGAACGTCCTGTGGCAGCCGGGCACCGACCATGCCGGCATCGCGACCCAGATGGTGGTGGAGCGCCAGCTCGAGCAGGAGGGCACCTCGCGGCACGCCCTCGGCCGCGAGAAGTTCGTCGAGCGCGTGTGGGACTGGAAGGAGCAGTCCGGATCGACGATCACGCGCCAGATGCGCCGGCTCGGCGCCTCGTGCGACTGGTCGCGCGAGTACTTCACCATGGACGAGCCCCGCTCGCGCGCGGTCACGGAGGTGTTCGTCCGCCTGCACGAGGAGGGCCTCATCTACCGCGGCAAGCGCCTCGTGAACTGGGATCCGGTCCTGCACACCGCCGTCTCCGACCTCGAGGTCGAGGCGCGCGAGGAGAACGGCTCGCTGTGGCACCTGCGCTACCCGCTCGAGGACGGCTCCGCCACGCTCGTGGTCGCCACCACGCGCCCCGAGACGATGCTGGGCGACACCGCCGTGGCGGTGCACCCGGAGGACCGCCGCTACCGGCATCTCGTCGGCAAGAAGGTCCGGCTGCCGCTCGCCGACCGGCTCATCCCGGTGATCGCCGACGAGTACGTCGACCAGGACTTCGGGACGGGGTGCGTGAAGATCACGCCCGCCCACGACTTCAACGACTACCAGCTGGGCGCCCGGCACGGGCTGCCCATGATCGAGATCTTCACCCACGACGCGAAGGTGAACGACAACGCGCCGGCGGAATACCGCGGGCTCGACCGCTTCGAGGCGAGGAAGCGCGTGCTGGCGGACCTGGAGAAGGCCGGCCTCGTCGACAGCGTGAAGCCGCACAAGCTCATGCAGCCGCGCTCCCAGCGCTCCGACGCCGTGGTCGAGCCCATGCTCTCCGACCAGTGGTTCGTGAAGATGGACGGGTTCGCAAGAGCGGGCCTCGAGGCCGTCGGCGCCGGCCGCACGCGCTTCGTCCCCGACATGTGGACGACGGTCTACAACCAGTGGCTCGAGAACATCCAGGACTGGTGCATCTCGCGCCAGCTCTGGTGGGGCCACCAGATTCCCGCGTGGTACGCCGAGGACGGAACCCCCTTCGTGGGGCGCACGTTCGAGGAGGCTTCCGCGAAGGCGGCGGCGGCCGGCCGGGTCATCGCGCCCGGCGCGCGCGACCCCGACGTGCTCGACACCTGGTTCTCGTCGGCCTTCGTGCCCTTCTCGACGCTCGGCTGGCCCGACGAGGCGGCGATGGCGAGGGAGAAGCCCTTCTACCTGCCCTCCTCCGTCCTCATCACGGGCTTCGACATCATCTTCTTCTGGGTGGCGCGCATGATCATGACGACGCTCCACTTCACGGGGGAGGTGCCCTTCCGCGACGTCTTCATCAACGCCATCGTGCGCGACGCCGAGGGCCAGAAGATGTCGAAGTCGAAGGGCAACACCATCGACCCGCTCGACGTGATCGACGGCATCACGCTCGCCGACCTGGTGGCCAAGTCGACGCAGGGCCTCATGCTCCCCGCGCACCGCCAGGCGGCCGAGAAGCGCGTGAAGCGCGACTACCCCGAGGGCATCGCCCCGTACGGGGCCGACGCGCTGCGCTTCACCTTCGCCGCCCTGTCGACGCACGGGCGCACGCTCAACTTCGACCTGAAGCGCTGCGAGGGCTACCGCAGCTTCTGCAACAAGCTCTGGAACGCGACGCGCTTCGTGCTGATGAACTGCGAGGGCAAGGACACGGGGCTCGACGCCGCCGCGCCGGTGGAGCTGTCCTGCGCCGACCGCTGGATCGTCTCCCGCCTGCAGCGCGCGGAAGCCGACGTCGCCCAGGGCTTCGCCGAATACCGCTTCGACACCTCCGCCCGCGCGCTGTACGAATTCGTGTGGGACGAGTACTGCGACTGGTACGTGGAGCTCGCCAAGGTCCAGCTCCAGGCCGGCAACGAGGCGGCGCAGCGCGGCACGCGCCGCACCCTCATCCGCGTCCTGGAGGCCACGCTGCGCCTCGCGCACCCCGTCATCCCGTTCATCACGGAGGAGCTCTGGCAGAAGGTGGCCCCGCTCGCCGGCGCCACGGGCGAATCCGTCATGCTCGCGCGCTGGCCGCAGCCGCAGCCCGAGAAGGTCGACGAGGCGGCCGAGCGCGACATCGCCGTCCTCAAGGAACTCACCAACGCCGCGCGGAACCTGCGCGCCGAGATGGGCCTGGCGCCCGGCCAGCGCGTTCCCGCCTTCGTGCAGGCGGGCCCCGAGGTCGCCGCGCACCTCCCCTACCTGCAGGCGCTCGCGCGCCTGTCGGAGGCGAAGCTCGTCGCGGCACTGCCCGACACCGAGTCTCCCGTGGCCATGACGGGAAGCGGCAAGCTCATGCTGCACGTGGAGATCGACCGCGCCGCCGAGCGCGAGCGCCTCGCCAAGGAGGCCGCCCGGATCGACGGCGAGATCGCCAAGGCGGAGTCGAAGCTCGGCAACGCCTCGTTCGTCGAGCGCGCGCCGGCCAACGTCGTGGAGCAGGAAAAGAAGCGGCTCGCGGACTTCCGCGCGAAGCTCGATGACCTGCGGTCCCAGCTCGCGCGCCTCGCCTAGCGCGCCCCGTGCCCTTCCCGCATAGCCTCCGGGCGCTAGCCTCGCCCAATTTCCGCCTTTACTACGGCGGCCAGGCGGTGTCGATGATCGGCACGTGGGTGCAGTCGCTGGCGCTCATGTGGGTCGCCTACGGCATGTCCGGCTCCACGTTCTTCACCGGGCTCGTGGGCTTCCTCAACTCCGCCCCGTACCTCGTGCTCTCGCCGTTCGCCGGCGTCCTCGGGGACCGGATCGACCGGCGGCGCATCCTGCTCACGGTCCTCTCGCTCCTCTTCCTGCAGTCCCTGGCCCTGGCGGTCCTGTCGGGGACGGGACACCTCACCATGAACCAGCTCGCCGCGCTCGCGCTCTTCGCGGGCGTGGTGAACTCCTTCGAGACGCCCACGCGCCAGTCGTTCTTCGTGCAGCTCCTCGACGATCGCAACGACCTCCCGAACGCGATCGCCCTCAACTCCGTCCTCATGAACGGCGCCCGGCTGGTCGGGCCGTCGATCGGCGGGCTGGTCATCGCGGCCTGGGGCGAGACGGCCTGCTTCGCCATCAATGCGGCGAGCTACCTGTTCGTGCTCGGCGCGCTCCTGCGCACGCGTCCCGTGCGCGCCTCGCCGCACCGCCCGCCCTCCCATCCCCTCGCCGACCTGGCCGACGGATGGCGCTACGCCATGGGGTTCGTCCCGATCCGCCGCATGCTCCTGCTGCTCGCCACCCTGAGCATCACCATCGGGCCCTACTCGTCGCTCATGCCGGCCATCGCGGTGAAGACCTTCGGCGAGGGCGCGCAGCTGGTGGGCCTCTTCATCGGCGCGGTGGGGTTCGGCGCCGTCGTGGCCGCCGTGAGCCTCGCGCGCCGGCCGTCGGTGCGCGGGCTGGCGAAGTGGATCGGCCTGTCCGCCATCGCCGCGGGGCTGGGGACGTCCGGCTTCTGCTTCTCCCGGTCCATCCCGCTCTCCGCGGCGCTGATGGCCGTGGCCGGGTTCGGCATGTTCATGACGGCCGCCTCGTGCAATACCATCGTCCAGAGCGTGGTGGACGAGGACAAGCGCGGGCGCGTGATGAGCTACTACACGATGTTCTTCATCGGCTCGCTGCCCCTGGGCCACCTGGCGGCCGGCGCGATCGCCGAGCGCATCGGCGCGCCGTTCACCTTCCTGGCCGGCGGGATCATCTGCACCATCGCCGGCGCGATCTTCACGGCCCGCCTGCCGTCGTTCCGCGAGCCTCCTGCGTCCCGTCTACGTCGAGCGGGGGATCATCCCCCCGACCGGAGAGCCTCCCCAATGACCGAAGCCGCCACGCACGATTCCCGCGGGACGAAGGCCCCGCTCGCCGGGAAGACGCTTTTCATCACCGGCGCCTCCCGCGGCATCGGCCGCGAGATCGCGCTTCGCGCCGCGCGCGACGGGGCCCGCGTCGCGATCGCCGCCAAGACGGTGGAGCCCCACCCGAAGCTCGCGGGCACGATCCACACGGTCGCCGCCGAGATCGAGGCGGCCGGCGGCAAGGCGCTCGCCCTGGCCCTCGACGTGCGCGACGAGGCGGCCATCGCGCGCGCCGTCGAGGAAGCCGCGCGCGCGTTCGGCGGCATCGACATCCTCGTGAACAATGCGAGCGCCATCAGCCTCACGCCGACGCTCCAGACGCCGGCGCGACGCTTCGACCTGATGGTGGGCGTGAACGTCCGCGCCACCTTCCTCTGCTCGCAGGCCTGCGTGCCGCACCTGCGCAAGGCGGCGAACCCGCACATCCTGAACCTCGCCCCGCCGCTCGCGATGAAGGCGAAGTGGTTCGCGGGCCATGCGGCCTACACGATCTCGAAGTACGGCATGAGCCTGTGCACGCTCGGCATGGCCGAGGAGTTCCGCGCCGACGGCATCGCGGTGAACTCGCTCTGGCCGGCCACGACGATCGCCACGGCGGCCGTGGAATTCAATTTCCCGCCGGAGATCCTCGCCGCCAGCCGCCACCCGGCGATCATGGCCGACGCGGCGCACGCCATCCTCGCGAGCCCCAGCCGGGAAACCACCGGGAACTTCTTCCTCGACGAGGACGTGCTTCGCGCCGCGGGCGTGACGGACTTCGACCGCTACGCCGTGACGCCGGGCCGGCCGCCGTTCAGGGACCTGTTCGTCGACTGACGAGGAGGCGCTTGCGGCGGCCGCGGCCGGCGCGCTAACATCCGCTCCACCGGGAAGTCGCAGGCTCCCGATGCCCCTCGCGGGCAAAGACGGTGTCCCGTCCAAGTTCTGCGTTCCTGCTGCCTGAGAGGACGACCATGGACACCGCATCCCTCCCGTATTCCCCTTCCGAACTCCTCGCCACCCTGGGCTCCGCCGCCTCGCCCCTCGTCGTGGACGTGCGCCGCCGCGCCGCCCTCGAGTCCGACGCGGCGATGATCGCCGGCGCCACGTGGCGCGATCCGTTCGCCGTCGCCGAGTGGGAGAAGTTCCTGCCCCGCCACCGGCCGGTGGTGCTGTACTGCGTGCACGGCCACGAGATCAGCCGCAATGCGGTGTCCGCGCTGCGCTCGGCCGGCGTCGACGCCCGCTACCTCGAGGGCGGCATCGAGGCCTGGCGTTCCCTCGGCGCGCCGACCGTCGCGCGCCGCGACGCCCCGCCATACCGTCCGGGCCCGGCAAGCCCTCGATCTGGGTCACGCGCGAGCGGCCGAAGATCGACCGCATCGCCTGCCCGTGGCTCGTGCTCCGCTTCATCGATCCGTTCGCGCAGTTCGTCTTCGTGCCGGAGCCGGACGTTCGCGCAAAGGCGGAGGAACTCGGCGGCGTCGCCTACGACATTCCCGGCGTCGCGTTCACGCACCGGGGCGAGCGCTGTTCCTTCGACGCGCTGGTCGAGGATTTCGGCCTGGCGGACGCGGCCCTCGCGAGGCTCGCCCTGATCGTGCGCGGCGCGGACACGGGGCGGCTCGACCTCGCCCCGGAATGCGCGGGCCTCCTGGCGGTTTCGCTGGGCCTGGGATACACGCATCGCGACGACCACGAACTCCTGGAGAAGGGGCTCGTGGTCTATGACGCGCTCTACGCCGCCTGCCGCGCGCAGGCCGGCAACCGGGCCGAGCGCCACACGTGGAACTACCCGACGTGAGCCCGGCGAAACATGGGGTGTCGTTCGGCGAGGCGCTGCGCTTCTGGCTCAAGCTCGGCTTCGTGAGCTTCGGCGGCCCGGCGGGGCAGATCGCGATCATGCACCGCGAGCTCGTGGAGACGCGGCGCTGGATCTCGGAGCGGCGCTTCCTGCACGCGCTCAACTACTGCATGGTGCTGCCGGGACCGGAGGCGCAGCAGCTCGCGACCTACATCGGCTGGCTCATGCACGGGACGTGGGGCGGCATCGTCGCGGGCGCCCTCTTCGTGCTGCCGTCGCTCGCGATCCTCATCGCGCTCTCCTGGGCCTATCTCGCCTTCAGCCACGCGCCCCTGGTGGCCGCGCTCCTCGCGGGCGTGAAGCCGGCCGTGGTGGCCATCGTGATCGCCGCCACGGTGCGGATCGGCTCGCGCGCGCTGAAGCACCCCTTCCACGTGGCCATCGCCGTCGCGGCGTTCGCGGCCCTCGCGATCCTTTCCGCGCCCTTCCCCCTGGTGATCGCGGGCGCCGCCCTGGCGGGACTCGCCGGGCGCCGCTTCGCCCCGCGCGGATCGCATCGCCCCATGGTGCCCGGGACCGCCCCGGCGCTCGCGATCATCGACGACGACACGCCCGCCCCCGCGCACGCCGCCGCGTCGGCGCGCAAGTTCGCGACCACCGTCGCGGTCGGCCTCGTCCTGTGGGTCGCGCCCTTCGCCGCGCTCGCGGCGGCGTTCGGGCCGGGCAACGACTTCGCCGCCATGGCGCGCTTCTTCACGGAAGCCGCCCTGGTGACCTTCGGCGGGCGCCTACGCCGTCCTTCCCTACGTGGTCGAGAGCGCCGTCGACCAGTTCGGCTGGGCCACCATGGCGCAGATGATCGACGGCCTCGCCCTCGGGGAGACCACGCCCGGGCCCCTGATCATGATCGTCGCCTTCGTCGGATTCGTGGGAGCGTGGACGAAGGCCGCGCTCGGCCCCGACGCCCTCGTGGCCGCCGGCATGCTCGGCGCGACGGTGGCCACGTGGTTCACCTTCCTGCCCTCGTTCGTCTTCATCCTCGCGGGCGGCCCTTTCGTCGAGCGCTCCCGCGACGACGTCCACCTCGAGGGGCCGCTGTCCGCGATCACGGCGGCCGTCGTCGGCGTGATCGCGAGCCTCGCCGTCTTCTTCGCGTGGCACGTGTTCTGGCCCGGGGCGAGCGCCGCGGTGCCCTTTCCGCGCATGATCGACCTGCCGTCCGTGGGCATCGCCGCCCTCGCGCTGGCGGCATTGGTCACGAACCGCGCGGGCACCATCACGGTGATCGCGGGCTCCGCGTTCGCGGGCGTCGTGCTGAAGGCGCTGGGCGCCTAGGCCGCGGTCACGGCGCGACGAAGCGCCCCGACTTCCCGCCTTCCTTCTCGAGAAGGCGGATGTCGCCCATCGTCATGCCGCGATCGACGGCCTTGCACATGTCGTAGATCGTGAGGAGGCCCGCGCTCACGGCCGTGAGGGCCTCCATCTCCACGCCCGTGCGGCCCCGGCACTCCGCCACGGCCCGGCAGGACACCTGCGAGGCGCTCTCGTCGACCTCGAAATGGACCTCGAGGGCCGTGAGCGCGATGGGATGGCACAGCGGGATCAGTTCCCACGTGCGCTTGGCCGCCTGGATCGCGGCGATGCGCGCGACACCCAGGACGTCCCCCTTCTTCGCGGTGCCCGAGCGGACGAGCGCCAGGGTCTCCGGGCGCATCCGGATCACGCCGGCCGCGACCGCCCGCCGGGCCGTTTCGTCCTTGGCGCCGACGTCGACCATCCACGCCTGGCCGCCTTCGTCGAAATGGGTGAGCTTTTCGTTCATAATCAGGGACTCCGGATGCGGCGAACCAATGCCGTCGCCGTCTGTCCCAAGTATCCATGATTTCACTTCCGCCCGCTCCCGCCCCTTCCCCATGATGCGCCGCCTCGTCGCCCTCGCCGTCTGCGTCGCCCTGCTGCCCGCGCAGGCGCAGGTGCTTCCGGACCTCGGCGACGCCTCCGACTCGGTCCTGTCGGAAAAGCAGGAGCGCACGATCGGCAACCGCGTGATGCGCGAAGTGCGCATCGACCCGGCGTTCGTCGACGACCCGGTGATCTCCGATTACGTGACGAGCCTGGGCAACCGCCTGCTGTCGGCCGCCGATCCGCCGCGCCGCCCCATCGAGTTCTTCGTCGTGCAGGACGAGACGATCAACGCCTTCGCGATGATCGGCGGCCACATCGGGCTGCACACCGGCCTCATCGTCCTCACGCGCAACGAAAACGAGCTCGCGGGCGTGGTCGGCCACGAGATCGCCCACATCCTGCAGCGCCACCAGTCGCGCCTGTACCAGAGCCAGGGGAAGTACCAGCTCGCGTCGCTCGCGGCGCTCGCGCTGGCGATCCTGGCCTCGCGCAGCAACAGCTCGTCCAGCGGCCAGATGACCGAGGCCGCGATGGTCGGCGCCAGCGCCATCATGATGCAGGGCCAGCTCGACTACACGCGCGAGCACGAGCGCGAGGCGGACCGCGTCGGCATCACGATCCTGGACCGCGCGGGCTACGACCCCCGCGGCATGGTCAGCTTCTTCGAGCGCATGCAGCGCGCCAACCGGCTGAACGAATTCAAGGGCGCGCCCTCGTACCTGCGCACCCACCCGCTCACCGTCGAGCGCATCGCCGACATGCAGGGCCGCGTCGAGTCGATGCCGCCGCGCCTGGTCCCGGACAGCTTCGAGTACCGGCTCGCCCGCGCGAAGATCCGCGCGGCCACCGGGTCGGCCGCCGACGCCATCACCTACTTCCGGACGCAGCTCGAGGACCGCACCGTGCTGCGCCAGCGCGAGGACGTGTACGGGCTCGCGCTCGCCCTGCGGCGCGAGCGCGACTTCGCCGCCGCGGACAAGGAGCTCGCGACGATCCGCTCCGGCGACGGCAACCACCCCGCCTTCGAGTGGCTGGGCGCCGAGCTGCAGGCCGACCTGGGCCGCAAGGAGGCCGCCATCGAGACGTACCGGACGGCGCTCAAGACCTGGCCCACCTATCGCGGGCTCGTCTACGGCCTCGCGCAGACCCTCCTCGACGCGGGGCGCACGACCGAGGCCATCGCCTGGCTCGACGAGAAGGTCCGCGCCTCGCCCGACGACGCGAAGCTCTACGAGCTCCAGTCGCGCGCCTTCGCGGCCACGGGCAACGCGCTGGCCCAGCATCGCGCGCAGGCCGAGGCGTATTTCCGCCGGGGCAATCTCGCCGCGGCCGTGAACCAGCTCGAGCTCGCCACCAAGGTGCGCGGCGAATCGAATTTCTACGAGCTCTCCATCGCGGAAGCCCGCCTGCGCGAGCTGCGCAACCAGCTCCAGATCGAACGCGAGGCCGAAAAGGCCCTCAAGCTCGGCTGATGCCCCGTCGCGCCCGATTCCTCGCCGCGGCCTTGCTCCTCGTCGCCGGCACGGCCCGGGGCCAGGCGACCGAGGGGCGCGACCTCTTCGCGCGTCCCGACAAGGGCAACTGCATCGCCTGCCACCAGGTCCCCCAGGGCGCCGGTCCCGCCGTTCGCGCGGACGTCGGCCCGCGCCTGGATGCCGCCCGCCTCAAGGGCTGGGACCGCGCCCGGCTGCGCGCCTTGCTGGAGGACCCCCAGCGCGCCAACCCCGATACGGTCATGCCGCCGTACGGACGCCACCGCCTCCTCGACGACCGGGAGATCGGGCGGGTCATCGACTACCTCCATGCGCTTCCCTGACGCCCGCCTTCCGCTCCTCCTGGTCCTCGCCCTCGCGGGTCCGCTGCCGGCCCTGGCCAGCGCCGAGAGCGTGCGCAACGACATCGTGTCGGGCCTGCGCGAGCAGTATCCCGCCCTCGCCCCGGCGGACCTCGCGGCCGGAGTCGGCGGCGTTCGATCCCGTCCGCAGCGCCGAGGCGGAGCGCAACAGGCCCGCGCCCGGGGCGGCCGAGGCGATCGAGGCCGGTCGCAGGATCTGGACGCGCAAGTTCCCCGATCGCCGGTCCCTCGCCGGCTGCTTCCCGAACGGCGGGCGGCGCATCGCGGCGGCCTATCCCCAGTACGACGCGCGCCTCAAGCGCGTCGTCACCCTCGAAACCGCGATCAACCAGTGCCTCAAGACGCACGGCCAGCCGCTGCTCGAGGCCGGCGACCCCGACACCATGGGCGTGGTCCTCGCCTACCTGCGCTCGCTCTCGGAGGGCCAGAAGATCGCCGTCCGCGTGACGTCGGCGCCGGCGGAGCAGCGCTTCGAGGAGGGACGGCGGCTCTACACCACGCGCATGGGCCAGCAGAACTACGCGTGCGCGTCGTGCCACCTCGGGCACGCCGGCCGGTATTTCGGCGATGCCGCCATCCCGGCCGCGATCGGCTCGGGGGCGCAGTGGCCCTACCTGCGCGACGGGCGCGCCGTGACCCTGCAGATGCGCATCCGCGAGTGCCTCGACCGCATGGGCGCCGCGCCCTACCCCGCGGGATCCGACGAGCTGGCCCACCTCGAGTATTTCCTGACCTACCTGTCCAACGGGATCCCGATCCGGCCCAACGCCTGGCGCCCGCGCTAGGCGCGCGGCGACTTGTAACCAATGGTAAGGGGCGGGCACGGGCGGGGCCCCCGCTCCTCTAGAATGAAGGCCACGAGAAGGCCTGACGAAAAATGATCCGCACCCTCCTGCGCCCGCGCATCCTCGTCCCGATCCTGATCCTCGCCGCCGGCGCCGGCGGCTACGCCTGGTGGTACAGCCAGTCGTCCGTGTCTCCCGCCGAGCGCTGGCGCCTCGAGGCCGCCGACAAGGGCGATGTGGTGCAGGTCATTTCCGCCAACGGCAACGTCAATCCCGTGACCTCGGTCCTCGTGGGAACGCAGGTGTCCGGCACCATCGTCAAGCTGCACGCCGACTACAACAGCGTGGTGAAGGAAGGCCAGCTCCTCGCGGAACTCGATCCCTCGCTGTTCAACGCGGCGCTCGCCCAGAGCATGGCGAACCTCAACAGCGCCAACGCGTCGCTGCGCCTCGCCGAGACGAAGGAGGCCCGTACCCGCTCGCTCGTGGGCAAGGGCTTCATCTCGCAGGCCGAGCTCGACACCGCCGTGAAGGAGCTCGAGGCCGCCCAGGCCCAGGTCGAGCTCGTGAAGGCGCAGGTGTCGCGCGACAGGACCAACCTGCAGTACACGGTGATCCGCTCGCCCATCTCCGGCATCGTCGTGGCGCGCAACGTCGAGCTCGGCCAGACGGTGGCGGCGAGCTTCAACACGCCCACGCTCTTCCAGATCGCCAAGGACCTCGCGCAGATGCAGATCGAGACGAGCATCGCCGAGGCCGACATCGGCGGCATCAAGGAAGGGCTGGCCGCCCGCTTTCGCGTGGACGCCTTCCCGGGCCAGTTCTTCCGGGGCATCGTGAACCAGGTGCGCCTCAATCCCACGATCCAGTCCAACGTGGTGAGCTACACGGTCATCGTCAGCGCCAACAATCCCGAGGGAAAGCTGAAGCCCGGCATGACCGCCTTCGTGCAGATCACCGCCAACCGCCGCGAGGGGGTCCTGCGCGTGCCCAACGCGGCGCTTCGCTTCCGGCCGCCCGCCGACCCGGCGCAGGCCGACAAGTCCGGCGCCGCCCCGAAGGCGGGGGGAACCCCGGGCGGGCGGCGGCGGCGGCGCGGGAGGCGGCGGCGCGCGCCGCGATGCCGCCTCGCGCGTCTACAAGCTCGTCGACGGCAAGCTCACGGCCGTGCCCGTCCAGGTCGGCGTCTCCGATTCCGCCTTCACCGAGATCGTGGGGGGCGAGATCAAGGAAGGCGACAAGCTCGTCACGCGCGATCTCTCCGGACAGGGCGGCCCGCAATCGCAGATGCGGCTGCGCATGTTCTAGCCGCCATGGCCGGGCGCTTCATCGAGGTCGAGAACCTCGGAAAGCAATACGAGACGGCCGCACCCGGCACGCCCCCCGCCCTGCAGTCGGTCTCGCTCGCCATCGAGCAGGGGGAATTCGTCGCGGTGATGGGCCCTTCGGGATCGGGCAAGTCGACCTTCATGAACATCATCGGGCTGCCTCGACACGCCCACGAGCGGGGCCTATCGCCTCAACGGGCAGGACGTCGCGGGACTTTCCACCGACGAGCTGGCGCATGTGCGAAACCGCGTCTTCGGCTTCGTCTTCCAGGGCTTCAACCTGCTGAAGCGCATCACCGCCGGGGAGAACGTGGCGCTGCCGATGGTCTATTCGGGGTCCACGGGCAGCGAGCGCCGCCGGCGGGCCCAGGAGCTTCTCGACAAGATGGGGCTCGCCCCCTACGCCGACACCATGCCCAACCGCCTCTCCGGCGGGCAGCAGCAGCGCGTGGCGATCGCGCGGGCGCTCGCGAACCACCCGCAGCTCATCCTCGCCGACGAGCCCACCGGCAACCTCGACACGCAGACGAGCCAGGAGATCATGAACGTCTTCACGGAGCTCAACCGCGAGACCGGCGTCACGATCCTGCTCGTGACCCACGAGAACGACATCGCGCAGTACGCCAACCGGCTCATCCGCTTCAAGGACGGACACGTCGTGCACGACGGGCCCGTGGTGCACGGGGCGGCCGCCGAATGAACCTGCTCTCCATCCTGCGCGAGGCCGGGCGCTCGCTCGGCGCCAACAAGCTGCGCACCGGCCTCACGATGCTCGGCATGGTGATCGGCGTTTCCGCCGTGGTGCTCATGCTCGCGGTCGGCACCGGCGCCCAGAACCAGGTGAACCGCGCGGTCTCCTCGATGGGCAGCAACCTGCTGGTGATTCTTTCCGGCAGCACGAGCACGGGCACCCTGCGCATGGGCTCCGGAAACGCCCCGACCCTCACGACCGGCGATGCGGACGCCATCGCGCGGCTGCCCGACGTCGCAGGCCGTCGCCCCGACCTTTCCGGGCGGCGCGCAGGTCGCCTACGGCATCAACAACTGGGGCACGCAGGTCCTCGGCGTCACGCCGGAGTACATCTCGGTTCGCGACTGGCCCGTCGAGTCCGGCGAGGCGATCAGCGAAACCGACATCCGCAGCTCCACGCGCGTGGCGCTGCTCGGCACGACCGTGGTCGAGAAGCTCTTCGACACCGAGGACCCGGTCGGCAAGACCATCCGCATCCGCGGCCAGCCATTCCAGGTGGTGGGCGTGCTCAAGAAGAAGGGCCAGAGCCTCGACGGGCGCGACCAGGACGACTCGATCCTGGTTCCCATCACCACGGCGCAGAGCAAGCTCTTCGGCAACCGCTTCCCGGGAACGGTGCGCTTCATGTTCGTGCAGGCGGTGAGCCAGGAAGCCACCAAGGCCGCGGAGAACGACATCACGCTCCTCCTGCGGCAACGCCACCGCATCCAGCCCGACGCGGACGACGACTTCACGGTGCGCAACCTCACCCAGGTCGCGGAGGCGGCCTCGGCCACGGCCCGCATCCTCTCGCTGATGCTCGGGGCCATCGGCTCGATCTCGCTCGTCGTGGGCGGCATCGGCATCATGAACATCATGCTGGTGTCGGTCACCGAGCGCACGCGCGAGATCGGCATCCGGATGGCCATCGGCGCGCGCCAGCGCGACGTGCTCATGCAGTTTCTCATCGAGGCGCTGATGATCTGCATCGCCGGCGGCGTCGTCGGCATCGTCATCGGCGTGGCCGGCGCGTTCGCGGTCGGCAGGGCGATGGAGATCGAGGTGGCGTTCTCGGCGTGGGTGATGCTGGTGGCCTTCGCGGTCTCCGCGGCGACCGGGATCTTCTTCGGGTTCTGGCCGGCCCGCCGCGCGGCGAGCCTGCGGCCCGTGGAGGCGCTTCGCTACGAGTAGGGCCCGGCGGGCGCTACCAGGGAATGAGCTCCAGGTAGCCCACCACCTCGCCGGTCTTCGCGTCGAGCAGCACGCAGTAATCATGGGTGCGCGCCTTGAGCGGCAGGAAGCGCGTGTTCTCGTCCTTGCGGCCCAGTTCGCCCAGCTTCTCGTCGATGTAGGCGCGGGATTCCGGATGACGCCGGCGCAGGACCGGAAGCGGCTTCGAGCGCTTGAGCGCCTCGGGGGCAAGGACCTCGTACCGCACGTAGTACTGCGGAAACGTCTGCAGGTCGGCGCCTTCGAGGGCGGACTGGATGATGCGCATCTGCTCGTTGGGGTCCGAGGGGCTCCTGACCGCGACGATTCGCGGCCTTCCCCAGGGCACGCCCCGGAATTCCGGGTTGGTCACGCGCGCGAGTTCCGCTTCCTTCAGGTCGTTGGCCGCCACGAGGTCGAAGCGGTCGACCGTGAACACCATGTAGACGGGGCGAACCTCGGCGATGATGTAGACGCCGTAGGCCAGCGCCGACGCCTGCAGCATGCCGATGATCGCGAGGTCCATCCGCAGCAGGCGCAGGCCCTTGCCCGGGTTGAAGACGATCAGCGTGACCAGGGGGCCGAGCACCACGTCGACGCCCAGGAGGATCAGGACGAGTTCGTTTCCGCCCATCGCCGTGAAGTAGGGCCCCGGATACCAGACGAGAAGCATGGTCGCGACGACGCTCGTCCCGATGAGGGCGCTGATCCCGAGGTGAATTGCGAAAGCTTTCCAGCGGTTCATGTCGTTCGCCTATCGTCCTTCCCGGTCCCGCCGCGACGCTTCAGGCCGGCCTTACCAGGGAAGCAGGTCCAGGAACCCCACGATCTCCCCGCTCCAGGCGTCGAGCAGGACGCAGTAGTCCCGGCTCCTGGCCTTGAGGGGAAGGAAATGCGTCCGGTCCTCCCGCCGGCCCAGCTCGGCCAGCGCCCTGTCGATGCGGGCCGACTCGCCGGGGCTGCGCGCGCGCAGCATGGACAACGGCCGCGAGGCCTTCAGCGCGCTGCGCGCCAGCGCGGCATATTGTACGTAATACTGCGGGAATGTCTGCAGGTCTGCGCCCGCGAGCGCGGACTGGATGATGCGCACCTGCTCTCCGGGATCGGACGGGCTGCGCACCGCGATGTTCCGTGGCGCCCCCCACGGCAGCCCGCGGAACTCGGCGTCGGTCACGCGGGCGAGCTCCTCTTCGCGGATCTCGTTGGCCGCCACGAGGTCGAACCGGTCGACCGTGAACACCATGTAGACCGGCCGCGTATCGGAGACCGCCCACACGGCGCCGGCGAGCCCCGCCACCTGCAGGCCGGCGATGATGGCGAGGTCCATGCGCATGAGGCGCGCCGCCTTGCCCGGATTGACGACGGCCAGCGTGAGCAGCGGGCCCAGGACCACGATGGCGCCGACGACGACCGCCACGAGGTCGTTGCCTCCCATCGCGGTGTAGAACGGGTCCGGATACCACACGGAAAGCATCGTCCAGACGGCGACCGCGCCGACCAGGACGCTCAGCCCGAGGTGGGCGGCGAAAGCCTTCCAGCGATTCACGGAATGGGTTGTCATGTCGGAAACGCTCGCGGCGTATTGCAGGAGACAAAACAAAAGGGCGGGAGTTCCTCCCGCCCTCCGCTGGGCCCGAAGGCCCGGTCCAGCTCGGCTCAGATTACTTCTGGGCCTGGCGGCAGTTCGCCGGGAAGAACTTGTATTCCGTGGCGGCCGCATCCGTGCCACACCACCAGGCGGCGGTCGAATCCGTCGCGAGGGCAACGGCACCGGCTTCGTTCATGGCGGTCAGGTAGAGGCCCAGGCCGTTGACCTTGGTGTCGACGTTCTGGATCGAGACCTTGATCTGGCCGTTGGTGACGGCGATCGCGCTGGCATAGGTCGTCGCGACCGAGCCGCAGCCGGCCGTGTTGGCATCCGCCGGGAACGCGTTCTTGGAGGCGATGTACTCGGCCAGGGACGTCTTGCACGCACCGGCGATCGCGGCGACTTCCGTGATCTTGGAGCGCTTGAGGTAGTCCTGGTACGCCGGGATGGCGACCGCGGCCAGGATGCCGATGATCGCGACGACGATCATCAGTTCGATAAGCGTGAAGCCTTGGGAACGTTTCATGGATTCTCCAGTTTTGACGCGCGAAGTGCGCGTTGTGCCCACTGCATGACGCACTATCCATGCCACGGGCCGGGAGTGCCCGGACTATTTCTTGGGGCGCCCGCCGGAGGCCGGGCGGCCCGCCTCCCCCCTCTCCAGCGCACCCGCCCCGGTCACCTGGCAAAGGGGCCCCGCGTCCCGGACCTGGCCCGGCGGCAGCCTGAAATGCCGAAGAGGCCGGGCCACCGTGTGCCCTCCCACGGGATTTCATGCCGCAATTGGTCGTCGCCCAATGAAAAGGGCGGGAGTTTCCTCCCGCCCTCCGTTGGGCCCGAAGGCCCGGTCCAGCTCGGCTCAGATTACTTCTGGGCCTGGCGGCAGTTCGCCGGGAAGAACTTGTATTCCGTGGCGGCCGCATCCGTGCCGCACCACCAGGAGGCGGTCGAATCCGTCGCGCAGGGCAACGGCACCGGCTTCGTTCATGGCGGTCAGGTAGAGGCCCAGGCCGTTGACCTTGGTGTCGACGTTCTGGATCCAGACCTTGATCTGGCCGTTGGTGACGGCGATCGCGCTGGCATAGGTCGTCGCAACCGAGCCGCAGCCGGCCGTGTTGGCATCCGGCGGGAACGCGTTCTTGGAGGCGAGGTATTCGGCGAGGGACGTCTTGCAGGCACCCGCGATCGCGGCGACTTCCGTGATCTTGGAGCGCTTGAGGTAGTCCTGGTACGCCGGGATGGCGACCGCGGCCAGGATGCCGATGATCGCGACGACGATCATCAGTTCGATAAGCGTGAAGCCTTGGGAACGTTTCATGTAGTGACCTCCAAAAATTGAGATTGACCCTGGATACCTGAAAGGCACGCGGGATTCGCGTGGCCCCCTCACCGAGCATTCTTCGTGCCATTTCGAGGCACGCCGGCGAGGTCGAGATCCAATAAGTCACATTATTTCAAGTACTTGCAGATACCGACCCATAGCGCCGGTCGCCGGACACGCGGACTTTCGTCCCATTCCCGACGCGACAGGGCCCCGAAAATCCGGCCCCCTGTCGCCGATTTCAGCGACAGCTGCCGAATTCCGTTGCCGCGCTGCGCGAGTTCATGCCGCAATTTGTCATTTGCCGGCGGCGGAATCACCCACCCAGGTCGGATCCGGCAGCCCCAGGTGCGCCGCCAGGAGCCGGTAAGGCAGCTTGACCAGGGTATCCGAGGGGACATGCCTGATCAGCTCCACGAACACGTCCCGGGCGCGGTTCGTGTTCCCCGTGGCAATGAGGGCCGAGACCGTCGCCTCGATGTACTCGACGCGGACAGCGGGAGGGATGCTTTCGACGTCCTTCAGCAGGTTGAGCCCGTGGGCCGCGATGCCGGCCACGTCGCGGATCGCGATGGAGGCCCTGAAACGCAATTCCTCCTGCTCCCGGGCCGAGAGCCGTCCGTGGCATTTGGAGCCCAGCAGGCGCGCGTTGATGCGCCCCATCGTGGCCGCGTCCAGGTACGCCGTCGTCGATTCATAGAAACGCGCCACGAGCCCCAGCCAGAAGCGCGGCGAGGGATTGCAGTCCTCCAGGCCCGCGCGCAGCACGCTGATCGAGAGGTATTCCGCGTCCGTGATCTGCGGGCGCCCCGCGTACTTCCCGTCGAGGAAGATCGCCGCGAACTCCGCCGCCTTGGTGGCCAGGTGCCGCCGGTAGCCGACGATCGCCACCGAGGAATCGAGCGACGCGGGGTCGTAGCGCGAATCCGCCTCCACCAGCGTGATGAGGGAGACCGGCGTGCGCGTGAGCGTCGTGAGGTCCACCGCCGACGCCTGCCGGAAGCGAAGCCGCGGCGCGTTCATGTCGACGACCGGGAAATAGTCCGAGTTCGCCGGCACCCGCCCCGCGCGGAACAGCGGCTCGAGCGTGCGCCGCGTGCCGACGCGCATGTTCTCGATGTCGCGCAGGCTCAGCACCCCCGCGCCGGCGAGCATCTGCGCGGACCTGGGGCACGCGCAGCGTGCGCTCGTCCATGGCGGGCAGGCGCGGGGCCTTGGTCGCGACGATGAACAGGTCCTTCTCGTTGGGCGTGAAGACGGCGTAGTCGCCGAAGCCCTTGCCCAGCGCCTTGAAGATCGACGCCACCAGCTCGAAGTCGATCTCGTAGACCTGCATCCACTGGATGAGGAGCCCGTCGTCCTTGAGGTAGCGCGACATCTGCGCGTAGAACTCCTCGGAGAACAGCGTCGCCACGCCGCTCACCCAGGGGTTCGAAGGCTCCGAGACGATGACGTCGTACTTCGTGCCGTGGGAGGCGAAGAAGGTCTTCGCGTCGTCGATGTGGATGCGGCTGCGCGGATCGGCATAGGCCCGCGCGTTCTTGGCGCCGAACAGGCGCGAGCCCTCGACCATCATCCGCTCGATCTCGATCGTGTCGACCACCTCCACCGCCGGATTCGAGAGGATCGAGTGCGTCGTGAGCCCCGAACCGAAGCCGATGTTGGCGAACGTGCGCGCCTCGGGCTTGAATGCGAACGGAAGGATCCCCGCAAGGACCATCGTCGGCTCGTCGGACGTGATGCGCGTCTTGCTTTGCATCTCGATGCCGGCGTCGGGCTTGCCGTTGGTCCGGATCGTGAGCGTGCCCTCGATCTGGACCGCGGAAATGGTCGCCGTCTTGCCGTCGCGGTAGAACTTGACCTCCGAGCCGGGGGGCAGGAAATCCCCGTACCGGTAGACCGCGGACGACATCTTCTTCTGGTCGAGGTCGAACGAGGCGAAGGCCCAGGCCGCGACCACCGAGGCCGCGACGGCCACCGCCGCCGCGCGCTTGCGGCTTCCGCCGAGGAAGAAGGCCACGATCGCGATGCCCAGCGCGATGTCGGTGGCGCCGCCCAGGGCCGTGAGGCCCTTCACGCCCAGCGCCTCCATGCCGACGTGGGTCGCGAACGCGGCCCCCACGATGCAGCCCGCGGTATTGGCGGCGTACACCTTGCCGATCGACGATTCCCCGAACCCGCGCACGACCAGCGCATTGGTGGCGATCGGCAGCGTCATGCCGGCGCACACGGCGGCCGGCAGCATCACCATCATCGACGCCACATGGCTTGCCACGTTGAACAGGACGTAGCCCTCGTCGGTCTTCGCGAGCGCCTTCATGATCCACACGATGAAGTCGAGCGCCGTCGGATACACGCCGATCGCGAGCGCGGCCAGGGCCCCTTTCGCGACGAGCGTCCCCGCGAGCCAGCCGAGGTCGCCGCGGCGGCTCGCCTCGCTCGAGCGCAGGAGCAGCCCCCCGAGCGCCATGCCGAAGATGAACGCCGAGAGCATCACCTCGAAGGCGTGCGACGACGAGCCGAGCCCGAGGCTCAGCATCCGGATCCAGGTGATCTCGTAGATGAACGACGCGCCGCCGGTCGCGGCGATGGCCACCAGGATGAACAGGAAGAGCGCCCGCGATCCCCGGACCGTTCCCGCGCCGTCCATCCGCGCCCCCTCCTGCGCCACGCCCACGGCCGGGGACTTGAGCAGCGCCCAGACGAAGATCGCCAGCGCGATGTTGAGGATCCCCGCGCTCAGCATCGTGCCGGGCAGGCCGACCAGGTCGATGAGGAAGAATCCGCTCGCGAGCACGCCGATCGACGCCCCGAGGCTGTTGGTGAAGTAGAGCATCGCCAGCACGCGCGCGCTGTTGCCCGGATACGCCCGGATGATCCCCGCGCTCATCAGGGGAAACGTGGTCCCCAGGAGGATCGAGGCCGGCATGATCAGCACCGAGGCGAGGACCCACTTGAACGCGTCGACCATGGCGGGCGAGCCGAGCCCCGGCAGGACCGAATCGAACGCCCAGCCGGTCACCGCCTTGAAGACGCCGTGGAACACGATCGCGAGGAGCCCGATCCCGAGTTCCGCCATCGCGTAGCCGAGCAGCAGGTGGCGGATGCGGTCGCGTGTAGCGGCTGACGAGCCACGAGCCGAGCGCCATCCCGCCCATGAAGATGGCGAGCACGAGCGTCTGCGCGTATGCCGCGTGCCCGAGGAAGAGCTTGAGGTAGTGGCTCCAGATCGACTGGTAGATGAGCCCCGCGAAGCCGGAAACGGTGAACAGGGCGAAGAAGACGCTGACGGGCAGGCGTGTCGTCATGGGATCCTGGAAGCGAAGAGGGATGGAAGCCGGGTGGCCGGGATGCGCAAGATCCGTGCCGCTAGCGCGGGAAGCCGGGGATCCTCGCGAGATCCACCTCGTCGATCTGCTCGGGATCGAGGAATTCCTGCGCGTAGCGCAGGTAGACGCGGTCCTTCACGAAGATGTCGAAGAGATCCGGGTCGATGTGGCCGTTCTCCTTGAGCCTGCCGAGGATGGAGAGCGACTCCGAGAGCGTCTTGCCGTGCTTGTAGGGCCGGTCCTTGGCGGTGAGCGCCTCGAAGATGTCGGCGATCCCCATGATCCGCGCCTGCACGCTCATCTGCGCGCGCGTGAGCCCCTTCGGGTAGCCCTTCCCGTCCATGCGCTCGTGGTGGCCGCCGGCGTACTCCGGGACGTTCACCAGGTGGCGGGGCCACGGCAGGGCCTCCAGCATCTTGATCGTCGCGACGATGTGGTGGTTGATCGTCTCGCGCTCCGTCGCGGTGAGCGTGCCGTAGGGGATGTTCAGGTTCGCCTCCTCGTCCTTCGAGAGGAAGCGCTCGGGCACGCCGCGCGGCCCGGTCCAGGAGTACTGCGCGATGCGCGAGACGCGCGCCTGGTCCTCGGCGCTCATGCGCTCGCCGCCGATGTTGGTCCGGTGCAGGAAATCGCGGTCGTCGTCGTACTGGCGCACCTTGGCCTCGAAGTCCTCGCGCGCGCGCTGCTCGGAGGCGGCGTCGCTGCGCCTCCCGCGCGGCGAGCATGGCCCGCAGCATGGCGATCTCGGCCTCGCGCTTGAGCGCCTCGAAGCGCGTGTCGACGAGCCCGATGCGGTCGAAGATCGTCTGCAGCTTCGTCGCCTTGTCCACCACGTGCACCGGCGTGGTGATCTTGCCGCAGTCGTGCAGCAGCCCCGCGATCTTGAGCTCGTAGCGGTCCTTGTCCGACATGCGGAAGCCCGCCAGCGGCCCCTCGCGTCGCGGCGTTGGCCGCCTCCGCGAGCATCATCGTGAGCGTCGGCACCCGCTTGCAGTGCCCGCCCGTGTAGGGGCTCTTGTCGTCGATCGCGGTGTTGATGAGCTCGATCAGGGACTCGAACAGCACCTCGAGCTGCTGGATGAGGAGCCGGTTCGTGAGCGCGATGGCCGCCTGCGACGCGAGCGACTCCGCCAGGCGCCGGTCCTCGTCGCTGAACACGGTGACGGCGCCGCGTCGCCGCGTCGATGGCGTTGAGGAGCTGCAGCACGCCGATGATCTCGCCCTCGTGGTTCTTCATCGGCACGGTGAGGAACGAGGTCGAGCGGTAGCCGGTGCGCTTGTCGAAGTTGCGCGTGCCGGAGAAGTCGAAGCCCTCCTCCGTGTAGGCGTCGGCGATGTTCACCGTCTTGTCGTTGAGCGCGGCGTAGGCGGCGATCATCGTGCGGTTGGGGTTGCCGTCCTTGTCGTGCAGCGGGATCGGGTAGAACGGGACGGCGTTGCCCGGAGGTGCCGCCCATCGAGATCGCGAGGCTGTCGTTCCTCATGATCTCGAAGTGCAGCTTGTCGTCGACCAGCCGGTAGAGCGTGCCCCCGTCGGCCCGCGTGAGGTTCTTCGCCGCCACGAGGATGGTCTCGAGGAGGCGGTTGATGTCGCGCTCCTGGGAGAGCGCGACCCCGATCGCGTTGAGGTACTCGAGCTTCGAGAGGAAGTGCGTCTCGAGCGAGCGCTGCAGGTCCGCCAGCGTCGGCGCCGACGCCGCGCCGCCGGGACGCGGCTGCACGGCCTCCGGCGTCATTTGATGCAGACCGCCCGTACCTGCTTCATGTCGGTGATCCCCTGCAGCACCTTCTCCATGCCGTCCATCTTGAGGGTCAGCATGCCGTCGGAGAGCGCCTGCGCGAAGAGCTGCGCCACGCGGGCGTGCTCCTGGATGAGCTTCTTCACCGGGTCCGAGCCCACCATCAGCTCGTGCAGGCCCACCCGGCCCTTGTAGCCGGAGCCGCCGCAGATGTCGCACCCCTTCGCCTTGTACATGACGAACTCGGGCTTGCCGAAGCCGTAGTCCTTCTGGAAGCGGTCGAAGACCATCTTGTAGCCCGCGTTCATGTCCTTCTTGAATTCCTCGGTGTTGCGCAGCTCCTCGCAGTACTCCGTGATGAAGTGCTTGACCTCCTCCGGGCCGGGCGTGTAGGCCTCCTTGCACTTGCACAGGCGCTTGGCCAGGCGCTGCGCGAGGATGCCCAGCAGGGCGTCGGCGAAGTTGAACGGGTCCATGCCCATGTCGAGCAGGCGGATGATCGATTCCGGCGCCGAGTTCGTGTGCAGGGTCGCGAACACGAGGTGGCCCGTGAGCGAGGCCTCGATGCCGATCGAGGTGGTGTCCTTGTCGCGCATCTCGCCGACCATGATGATGTCCGGGTCGGCGCGCAGGAACGCCTTCATCGCCGTGGCGAAGGTGAATCCCGCCTTCGGGTTCACCTGGCACTGGCGCAGGCCCTTCTGCGTGATTTCCACCGGGTCCTCGGCCGTCCAGATCTTGGTGTCGACGGTGTTGAGGAAGCCCAGCACCGAGTGCAGCGTGGTCGTCTTGCCGGAGCCCGTCGGGCCGCAGACGAAGAAGAGGCCGTAGGGCTTGGAGACGCAGGCCTTCAGCCGGTCCATGTTGGCCGGCAGCACCCCGAGCTTGTCGAGCGGGATCGGCTCGCCGGCGGCGAGGATCCGCATCACGACGTCCTCGACGCCGCCGGCCGTGGGAATGGTCGCGACGCGCAGCTCGATGTCCAGCGGACCGAACTTCTTGAACTTGATCTTGCCGTCCTGGGGCTTCCTCTTCTCCGAGATGTCGAGGTCGCACATGATCTTCAGGCGCGTGACCAGCGCCTGCCGGTAGGCGGCGGGGACCTCGATGTAGTTGGAGAGCGAGCCGTCCTTGCGGAAGCGCACGCCCGTCTTGCCCTTGCCCGGCAGCGGCTCCACGTGGATGTCGGAGGCGCCCTGGTTGTAGGCGTCGACGATGATCTTGTTCACGAGCTTCACCAGCTCGTTGTCCGCCGCCGCGGAGACGTCGTCCGCGCCGATGGCGCCGGCTTCCTCCTCGTCGTCCAGGTTCGAGAGCAGGTCGCCGATCGACTCCGCGCCCATGCCGCTCTCGGTCGGCCCGCCGAAGTACAGGCGTGAGCGTCTGGCCGAAATCGCGCTCGGTCGTGACCTTGTAGACGATCTTGGCCCGCGGGAACACGTTCTCGACCATGCGCGAGTTGCGCACGCGCTCGGGGTCGGTGGCGATCACGACGATCCCCTCCTTCGTGTCCTCCAGCGGGATCCACTTGTTCTGCTCGCAGTACTCGCGCTTGAGGTTCTTCAGCAGGTCGAGGGGCTTGATGCGGTCGGACTTGTGCGGCTCGTACTCGACGCTGAAGTACTTCGCGAGCGCGGCCCCGATCGCGGCCGGCTTCACCTGGAACTCGTCGACGAGGATGTCCTCGACGTTCTTGTTCTTGCGGCGCGCGGCCTTCGTGGCGAGGTCGAGCTCGCCGGCCTGGATGATGCTGTCGATGACGAGGTACTCGAACTTGGAGGCGATCTGCCCCGGCATCTGCTGGCGGACGCGGAAGGCGATCGCGAGCGTCTTGGCCAGCTCCATCACCCCCTCGTCGTGCAGCGAGCTGAACGGCTGGCCCGACAGGCTGTTGATGAGCTGCAGGACCCCCATGAGTTCCGTGCCGGAATCGCCGCCGAGGATCGGCGCGATGAGCATCTGCTTGGAGCGGTAGCCGGTGCGCTGGTCGACGGCCTTCAGGAAGGCGAGGTTCGGCGAGAACTGCTTGAGCTCCGCGTCGTCGTAGACGTCCTTGATGTTCATGTGGCGCTTGTGCAGCGCGCTGAAGCCGGCGAGCGACGACTCCGAGATCGGGAGCTTGATGTCCTTGAAGGAGTTCAGGCCCGTCTTCACCTTCGAGACGATGGACTGGCCGTCCTCGCTCATGGTGTAGATGGTCATGCGGTCCGCCTCGAACAGCTGGCAGATGTCGCGCGAGACCTCGAGGATGATCTCGTCGACGTTGTTCGTGGAGTGGATCCGGTTCGTGACCGCCTGGATCTTCTTGGAGAAGGCCAGCTTGACCGCGACATCGGCCGCGCCGGCCGACGCCTGCGGCACCTTGGGTTCGAGGACTGCGCTCATGTGTGCACCTGCCGATCGATGAGTTGCTGCCGGTTCTCGGGGTCCGCGCTCCGGTCCCGCTAGAGCGTGAATTCCTGGTTGTTTTCCAGCATCCGCGGCCGCCAGCGTCCGGCGGCCTCGGAGATCTCCTTCATCGTGAGGGCCCCTTCCCCCGGCTTGAGGTGCGTGATGAACACCTCGGGCCGGGCCTGCATCTTTTCCAGTTCCCGCGCGAGCATGTCCGGGCAGAGGTGCTTCGAGGCCACCGCGATGTCGCGCTCCTTGTTCGAGAACGCCGTCTCGATGATGAGGTAGCGCAGGTTCGCGGCCTCGTTCACCACCTTCCAGAGGCCGGCGTTCGCCGTCGTGTCGCCGGAGTAGGCGAGGCTCGCCCGCCCGCTGTCGAGAAGATACCCCACCGCGGGCACCGTGTGGTTGGCCGGGATGGCGGTGATGCGCCGCCCGCCGCCGAGGTCCACGCGTCTCGCCCACGCTCGATCTCCCGGTACACCATGAAGGGGTTGTCGCCGTCGGGGATCTGGGTGAAGTCGGGCCAGACCTTCCAGTTGAAGAGGTGGGCCCGCAGGATGTCGAGGGTGTCCTTGATCCCGTAGACCACGATCGGGCTGCCGCGCATCCAGCAGACGGTGTCCACCAGGAACGGGATGCTGGTCACGTGGTCCAGGTGCGAGTGGCTCACGAAGATGTGGTCGATCTTCGCCAGGCTCTCGAGCGGCAGGTCGCCGACGCCGGTGCCGGCGTCGACGAGGATGTCGTCATCGACCAGGAACGCGGTGGTCCGCAGGCTCCCGCCGATGCCGCCGCTGCACCCCAGAACCCTGATCCGCATCTCCTGACCTCGGCCCGTGGATACGGGAATGTAACCGGCCCGCAAGCCGCGGCGCCGGCCGGGCTTCAAGCCCGGGTTTCACGGGCCATTATTGGCGAAAACGGCGGCGGCGGGTATGCGGCACTGCACACTTCCGCGGGCCGGGCCGGCGACCGCCCGGCCCCCCGGGCAGGGACGCCTACGACTGCTTGAAGAAGAACTCCATTTTCACCCCGGCGATCTCGATCATGTCGTGGTCGGCCAGGGGGTGGGCCTGGGCGCCCGAGCGACGCCCCGTTGAGGGTCGGGAAGCTCGCCCCCTCGACGTGGGTGATGAAGTAGCCGTTGGGCCGCTTCGTGATGACGGCCACCTGCAGCCCGGGCTTGCCGATGGTGGTGAGGTTCTTCGTGAGGTCGAGCGTGCGTCCCGCGGCGGCGCCCGAGAGCACCTGGATCGCGGCGTCGGGCAGCGGGGCGTGGTCGGCGTGCGCCGTGGGCGCCTGCGGCGGCGGGGCGGGCCTTGACGACCTCGGGGGCGGGCGCCAGCGGGCTTCAGGTCGGTGACGGTGTCGCTCGACACCCGGCCGCGGACGGCGCCGGGCGCCGCCGGGGCCGCCGGGGCCGGGGCGGGCGCCGCGGGCTTCGAGGGGCTGCGGATGATCATGGTCTTCTCGAAATCGGCGGCCGACGCCTGCGAGGGGGCGTCGTTGAAGTACTTGAGCTTGTGCTTGCCGATCTCGATGACGTCGTTCGCCTGCAGGAAGTGCTTCTTGACGGGCTTGCCGTTGACCATGGTGCCGTTGGTGCTGCCCAGGTCCTCGATGAACGAGTCGTTGAGGATCGTGATGATCGCCGCGTGCTCGCCGCTGACCGCGAGGTTGTCGATCTGGATGTCGTTGTGGGGCTTCCTGCCGATGAGGGTCCGCTCCTTGGAGAGCGTGTACTCCTTGAGCACTTGCCCGTCGACACTCAAAATCAGCTTGGCCATGGTCGGTTTCCTTGCGAATTACCTGAAAAGCGCCTTGAATCGCGCGAGCCATCCACGCGCCACGGCGAAGGGTTCGGCGACGCGGATGAGCATCGACGAGATGTTGTCGCGGCCGCCATTGTCGTTGGCCGCCTGGACGAGCTGCTGGACGGTGAGGCTCGGATTGGACCGCAGGGTGATGAGCGTGAGCCGGATTTCCTCGTCCTCGACCATGTCGTTCAGTCCGTCCGAGCACAGCAGGTAGAGGTCGTCGGGCTCGGTCTCGTAGACGTGCAGTTCCGGCTCGACCGTGGGGTCGATGCCGAGCGCCTTGGTGACGAGGTTCTTGTTCTGGGAGAGCTTCGCCTCCTCCGGGCGTGATGAGCCCGGAGTCGAGCTGCTCCTGCAGCAGCGAATGGTCGCGGGTGACCTGCTCCATCTCCTCGCCCCGCAGCCGGTAGAGCCGCGAGTCGCCGATGTGGGCCACGCAGACGAAGTTGTCGTAGAACAGGCACACCACCAGGGTGGTGCCCATCCCCGCGCATTCGGGGTTGTTCTGCGAGGTGGTGAAGATGGCCGTGTTGGCCCTCGCGATCTGCTCGCGGATGAGGCGCTCGGCCAGCGCCATCGCCTCCTCGCGGGAGAGCCGGTCCACGTCCTTCAGGACCCACGACCTCGGCCAGGCCGTCCGCGATGAGCGAGGTCGCCATGCCGCTCGCCACCTCGCCGGCGTTGTAGCCGCCCATGCCGTCGGCGAGCACGTAGAGCCCGATCTCCGGACGCGCCTCGACGCAATCCTCGTTGTGGTCACGGACCCGACCAGGGTCCGTGAGGCTCGCGCTCTGAAGGGCCTGGGAAAGGTTCACGTCCCGTCACTCCGACGGTAGCCGGAAAGGACGAGCGCGGGCGCAGCCTCCCGGCTTGCGCTGCGCGCTCCGTTCTCCCCTGTTCGGTGCGCCCGATGGTCCATTGCGTTCTCGATTCTTGTGGTTGCCGGTCACGGGCACCGCGGCCAGCGCCGTCCTTCTTGCGGCCGACCCCGCTGAAGGCCCGTCCGGCCTCCCTGACGAAAAGTGCAAAAACCCGTTTTTATAATAACTTAAAATGTTTTTTTGAGAAACAGTCCCGATTGTCGGCCCGATGTGCCTGATTTGTCTAGGGACTTTTCGCGGCCACGCCCCTTCCCGCCCCGCCGCCTTCGCATACCCCCCGTCCGGAGGCCCCGGCGCCGCGCCTCCGGCCGCGGCCGCGAGGTTGCCAGCGATTATACGATTCGGTCTAATGGAGCCCTTCCTCGCTGCACCGCCTTCCCGAACTCCCAATCCCCCGAGGCCACCATGGACCGCCCGCAAGACATCGACCCGCTGGAAACCCGAGAATGGGTCGACGCGCTGGAAGCCATTCTCGCCGTCGAAGGCCCCGAGCGCGCGCACTTCCTCCTCGAGCACCTCATCGACAAGGCGCGGCACTCGGGGGTGAACCTGCCCTACAGCGCCGCCACCTCGTACATCAACACCATTCCGACGCATCTCGAGGCGCCGATCCCCGGCGACATGGAGATCGAGAATCGGCTGCGCAACATCGTGCGCTGGAACGCGGTGGCGATGGTGCTGCGGGCCGGCCGGAAGGACCTGGAGCTCGGCGGCCACATCGCGAGCTTCGCCTCCGCGGCCACGCTCTACGACGTGGGCTTCAACCATTTCTGGCATGCGCCCACGCAGGACCACTGCGGGGACCTGATCTACATCCAGGGCCACTCCTCGCCGGGCGTCTATGCGCGCGCCTTCCTCGAGGGGCGCCTCACCGAGGCGCAGCTGGACATGTTCCGCCAGGAGGTCGACGGCAAGGGGATCTCCTCCTACCCGCACCCCTGGCTCATGCCCGATTTCTGGCAGTTCCCGACGGTGTCGATGGGCCTGGGGCCGATCCAGGCCATCTACCAGGCGCGCTTCCTGCGCTACATCGAGGATCGCGCGCTTGCCCACACCGAGCGGCGCAAGGTGTGGGCCTTCATGGGCGACGGCGAGATGGACGAGCCCGAGTCGATGGGCGCCATCGGCATGGCGGCCCGCGAAGGGCTCGACAACCTCGTGTTCGTCGTGAACTGCAACCTGCAGCGCCTCGACGGGCCGGTTCGCGGCAACGGCAAGATCATCCAGGAGCTGGAGACCAACTTCCGCGGCGCCGGCTGGAACGTGATCAAGCTCATCTGGGGCGGGTACTGGGATCCGCTGCTCGCCAAGGACAAGGAAGGCATCCTCCTGAAGCGCATGGAAGAGGCGGTCGACGGCGAGTACCAGAAGTTCAAGAGCCGCGACGGCGCCTACGTGCGCGAGCACTTCTTCGGCAAGTACCCGCAGCTCAAGGCGATGGTCGCCAACATGTCCGACGAGGACATCTGGCGCCTGAACCGCGGCGGCCACGACCCGCACAAGATCTACGCGGCCTACCACGCCGCCGTGAATCACACCGGCCAGCCCACGGTCGTCCTCGCCAAGACGGTGAAGGGATACGGCATGGGCGCCGTGGGCGAGGGCAAGAACGTGGCCCACCAGGCGAAGAAGATGCCGCTGGAGGTGCTCAAGCAGTTCCGCGACCGGTTCGCGATCCCGATCGAGGACGACCGGCTCGCCGACCTCCCGTATTACAAGCCTGCGGACAACTCCCCGGAGATGAACTACATGCGGGAGGCGCGCGCGCGGCTGGGCGGCTCCATCCCGCAGCGCCGGCGCCGCACGGTGAGCCTCGACGCCCCGAAGCTCGAGGCCTTCAAGTCGCTCCTGGAGGCCACGGCCGAGGGCCGCGAGAACTCCACCACGATGGCCTTCGTGCGCATGCTCACCGCGCTCGTGAGGGACAAGAACATCGGGCGCAACATCGTGCCGATCGTCCCGGACGAGTCGCGCACCTTCGGCATGGAGGGCCTCTTCCGCCAGCTCGGCATCTACTCCTCCGTCGGCCAGCTCTACGAGCCCGAGGACAGCGACCAGCTCATGTTCTACAAGGAGGACGCCAACGGCCAGATCCTCCAGGAAGGCATCAACGAGGCGGGCGCCATGTGCTCCTGGATCTCGGCGGCGACGTCGTACTCGACGAACAACGTGCCGATGATTCCCGTTCTTCATCTTCTACTCGATGTTCGGCATGCAGCGCGTGGGCGACCTCGTGTGGGCGGCCGGCGACATGCGCGCGCGCGGCTTCCTCATGGGCGGCACCGCCGGGCGCACGACGCTCAACGGCGAGGGGCTGCAGCACGAGGACGGGCACAGCCACATCCTCTCCTCGATGATCCCCAACTGCCGCTCCTGGGACCCCACCTTCGCCTACGAGGTCGTGGTCATCATCCAGGACGGCCTGCGGCGCATGGTGGAGGACCAGGAGGACGTCTTCTACTACATCACCGTGATGAACGAGAACTACGCCCAGCCCGCCCTGCCCGACGGCGCGCGCGAGGGCATCCTCAAGGGGATGTACAAGCTGCCCGGCGGGGGCGCAGGCAAGGGCCCGCGCGTGCAGCTCCTGGGCAGCGGCACGATCCTGCGCGAGGTCATCGCCGCGGCCGACCTGCTGGCCGCCGACTGGGGCGTGGCTTCCGACCTCTGGAGCTGCCCGAGCTTCACCGAGCTTCGCCGCGACGGCCTCGCGGCGGCGCGCTGGAACCTGCTGCACCCGACGGAAAAGCCCCGCGCCTCCCACGTCGAGCAGTGCCTCGCCGGCACGAAGGGCCCGGTGATCGCCTCGACCGACTACGTGCGCGCCTTCGCCGACCAGATCCGCGAGTTCGTCCCGCGGCGCTACAAGGCGCTCGGCACGGACGGCTTCGGCCGCAGCGACTCGCGCGAGAACCTGCGCCGCTTCTTCGAGGTGGACCGCCATTACGTGGCCGTCGCCGCGCTGAAGGCGCTCGCCGAGGACGGCGAGATCCCGGCCGCCAAGGTGGCCGAGGCCATCAAGAAGTACGGCATCGACGCCGAGAAACCCGCGCCCTGGACCGTCTGACCGGCCCGAGGCGAATCGAACAACAAAGCGAGGAGAAGCCCTTGGCGGCCATCGAGGTCAAGGTCCCCGACATCGGGGACTTCAAGGACGTGCCCGTCATCGAGCTGCTGGTGAAGCCCGGTGACGCGGTGAAGAAGGAAGATCCGCTCGTCACGCTGGAAAGCGACAAGGCGACGATGGAGGTGCCCTCGCCCGCCGCCGGCGTGGTGAAGGAGCTGCAAGGTCAAGGTGGGCGACAAGGTGAGCGAGGGCATCGTCGTCCTCGCTCCTCGAGTCCGCCGCATGCCGCCGGCGCGAAGCCGGCGCCGCCGCGCCCTGCGCCGGCCGTGACGGCTCCGGCACCTGCGCGCCATCGCCGCGCCCGCGCCCGCGCCGCGCCGGCGCCGGCTCCTGCCGCGCGCCCCGCTCCGGTTCCCGCGGCACCCCGCGCCGAGGCGGGCGCCGTGCCCCATGCGAGCCCCGGCGTGCGCCGCTTCGCGCGCGAGCTCGGCGTGAACCTCGCGAAGGTCGAGGGCAGCGGCACCAAGGGACCGCATCCTGAAGGAAGACGTCCAGGACTACGTGAAGTCCGCGCTGGCGGGCGGCGGCGCAGGCCGCGCCGCGCGCGGCTGGCGGCGGCCTTGCGGACCTCGGCCTGCCCGCGTGGCCGAAGGTGGATTTCGCGAAGTTCGGCCCGGTCGAGCGCAGCCCCTTTCGCGCATCAAGAAGATCTCCGGCCCGGTGCTCGCGCGCAACTGGGTGATGATCCCGCACGTCACGCAGTTCGACGAGGCGGACATCACCGACCTCGAGGCCTTCCGCGCGCGCGTCAACGAGGAGAACGCCAAGTCCGGGCGCGAAGGTGACGCCGCTCGCGTTCCTGATCAAGGCCTGCGTCGCGGCCCTGAAGAAGTATCCCGATGTTCAACGCCTCGATCGACGGCGACAACCTCGTCCTCAAGCGCTACTGGCACATCGGCTTCGCCGCCGACACGCCCAACGGCCTCGTGGTGCCGGTCCTCAAGGACGCCGACAAGAAGGGCGTCGTCGAGATCGCGAAGGAAACCGGCGAGCTCGCCGCCAAGGGGCGCGAAGGCAAGCTCGGCCCGGCGGAAATGCAGGGCGGCACCTTCACGATCTCCTCGCTCGGCGGCATCGGCGGCACGGCGTTCACGCCGATCATCAACGCGCCCGAGGTCGCGATCCTCGGCGTCTCCAAGGCGAGCATGAAGCCCGTGTGGAACGGCAAGGAATTCGTCGCCGCGCCTCATGATGCCGCTCTCGCTCTCCTACGACCACCGCGTGATCGACGGCGCGCTCGCCGCGCGCTTCACCACCTACCTCGCCCAGGTCATCGCCGACCTGCGGCGCGGCATGCTCTAGGAGGCCGCGCCATGGCCACCCTCGAGATCAAGGTCCCCGACATCGGCGACTTCAAGGACGTCCCCGTCATCGAGATCCTCGTGAAGCCGGGCGACGCGGTGAAGAAGGAAGCGTCCCTCGTCACGCTCGAGTCCGACAAGGCGACGATGGAAGTGCCCTCGACGCACGCCGGCACCGTGAAGGAAGTGAAGGTGAAGCTCGGCGACAAGGTCTCCGAGGGCACGGTGATCGCTGGTGCTCGAGACCGCGGAGGCGGCCCAGGCGGCTCCCGCGCCGGCCGCGGCCGCGCCCTCCGCCGCCGCCGGCCGCCCCGGCCGCGCGAGCGCCCGCCGGCGCCCAGCCGTCGCTGCGCGAGGCCCTCACCTCCACGCTCGCGAGCCTCGACGCGGACCTGCACGCCGAAGTGCTGGTGCTCGGCGCCGGCCCCGGCGGCTACACCGCGGCCTTCCGCGCCGCCGACCTCGGCAAGAAGGTCGTGCTCGTCGAGCGCTACGCCACGCTCGGCGGCGTCTGCCTCAACGTCGGCTGCATCCCCTCGAAGGCGCTGCTGCACGCGGCCAAGGTCATCGCCGACGCCGAGGACATGGCGCACCACGGCGTCACCTTCGGCGAGCCGCAGATCGACCTCGACGGCGTGCGCAAGTTCAAGGACGGCGTGGTCGCCAAGCTCACCAAGGGCCTCGCGAGCCTCGCCAAGGCGCGCAAGGTGACGGTGGTGCAGGGCCGCGCGCAGTTCGCCTCGCCGCACACGCTGGAGGTGGAGACGAAGGAAGGACGCAAGGTCGTCTCCTTCGACCACTGCATCATCGCCGCGGGCTCGCAGTCGGCGACGCATCCCGGGCTTGCCCTACGACGACCCGCGGCTCATGGACTCCACGGGCGCGCTCGAGCTGAAGGACGTCCCGAAGCGCCTGCTCATCATCGGCGGCGGCATCATCGGCCTCGAGATGGCGACCGTCTACGACGCGCTCGGCTCGAAGGTGACGGTGGTCGAGTTCATGGACCGCCTCATCCCCGGGCGCGGACCCGGACATCGTGAAGCCGCTCGCGAAGCGCATCGAGAAGCGCTACGAGAAGATCCTCCTCAAGACCAAGGTCGCGAAGATCGAGGCGCTGAAGGAGGGCCTGCGCGCCACCTTCGAGAGCGCCGACGGCGCCTCGCCCGCCCCGGCCCCGGAGGTCTACGACCGCGTGCTCCTGTCGGTGGGCCGCCGGCCGAACGGCAAGAACATCGCCGCCGAGAAGGCGGGCGTCGCGGTGAACGACCGCGGCTGGATCCCCGTCGACAACCAGATGCGCACCAACGTGCCGCACATCTACGCCATCGGCGACATCGTGGGCGAGCCCATGCTCGCGCACAAGGCGACCCACGAGGGCAAGCTCGCCGCCGAGGTCATCGCCGGCATGGCGCACCACGTGTGGGAGGCGCGCACGATCCCGAGCGTGGCCTACACCGATCCCGAGGTGGCCTGGATGGGGCTCTCGGAGCCGGAGGCGAAGGCGCAGGGCGTCGAGTACGAGAAGGCCGTCTTCCCGTGGGCCGCGAGCGGCCGCGCCATCGGCATGGGCCGCGAGGAAGGCCTCACCAAGATCCTCTTCGAGAAGGGCACGAAGCGCATGCTCGGCGCGGGCATCGTCGGCATCAACGCGGGCGAGCTCATCGCGGAGACCGTGCTCGCGCTGGAGATGGGCGCGGACGCCGAGGACATCGGCCTCACGATCCACCCGCACCCGACGCTTTCCGAGACGGTGTTCTTCGGCGCCGAGATCGCCGAGGGCTCCATCACGGACATGATGCCGAAGGCTCGATCCGAGAAATAATGCCGAAGGCTCGACCAGAGAAATGATGCCAGGCCGGGAAGTGACGCCGCAGGGCCCGGGGGTTCAACGCCCGGGGGGATCGCCTTCTCAGGGCAGCACGGCGGAGGCGACGATGGCGAGCGCGGCGAGCGTGGCGAGGCGCACCGGCCCGTAGAACGACTTCGGCTTCGCCTCGGCATCGATGATGCCGATCACGTTCTGCGCATCGTCCAGGAGCGGCAGGCAGGCTTCCGACTGCACCGCGGCGTCGCACACGTAGAACCCGCCGCCCGCCTCGACGTGCTTCTTCACGTCGTCGATCACGAGCGCGCGCCCGGTGAGGCCGACCGTGCTGTTCGTGCTGCCGGCCGCGAATTCCGGCGTGAGGGGAAACTCGGCGCGGCTCGGCCGCCCGACGTAGGAGAGCTTCACCAGCACCGGCAGGCCGCCCGGCGTCACCGCGCCGCTGGTAGATGCCGACCCAGTCGGAGCCCGTCGTCTCCTGCGCGCGCTCCACGAGCCGCTCGAGGAGCGCCAGGCGCCGCGTGGCCTGCTCGCTGCGCCCGCCCAGGATGCCGGTGAGGTCGTAGGGCACCGGCGCCATCTCGTCCAGCACGGAGCAGGCGCCGTCCTCGGTGAGCATCGGCACCGGGTAGGTGTAGAGCGAGCCCGGATCGCCGATCGCCGACCTTCTCGCTCATGGCCTCGAGGAAGTCGCCGATGGCGAGCGCGACCTCGTCCTCGTGGCCCTCCACCTGCGCGAGCCCCGCAGTCGCGCAGGTAGCCCGCGATGCGCGCCGCGCCGTCGGGCGTCCGGGCGGGTCGGGAGCTCATCGGTCGGCTCGCTTTCATGGGCTCAGGTTCGGGGCGGATTCGCCGCCTTGAAGTCGACGAACTCGACGGGCAGGCCGCGGGCGCGCATCCAGTCGGCCACGGCGAACCCGGTGGCGCGCGGCCAGGGCTTGAGGTCGGCCGGCGCGTGACGGCGGAACTCGACGAGCTCCGCGCCCAGCGCCACGGTGCCGGTGGCCACGGCGTGGTAGCAGAGCATCACCTCGTTCTTGCGCTCGAAGATGTAGTTGCCGATGAGGTGCGTCTCGACCACGTCGAGGCCGAGCTCCTCCTTCACCTCGCGCACCACGGCCGCCTTCGGGTCCTCGCGCGCCTCGAGGTAGCCGGTGACGAGCGCGAACCAGCCCTCGGGCCAGGCGCGGTTGCGGGCGAGGATGATTCTCGCCCTCGTGCTCGACCAGCGCCCCGACGGCGGGCGTGGGATTGCCCCACTGCACGAACCCGCAGGCCTCGTCGGGACACGCGCGGCGCACGACGCTTTCGCCGCCGTCGTCGGCGATCGCGCGCTCGGCCAGCGGCCGGGCGCAGCGCGGGCAGAAGGCGAAGGGCTCGGCGCTCATGCCCCGCCCTTCTCGCTGCCCTCGAGCGCCTTGCGAACGCGGTGCACGCCGCCGAAGACGGCGGCCGCGACGAAGGGCACCGCGATGCCCATCACCAGTTCCGGATCCCAGTGCGAGGCCGCCGGCCTTGGCGGCCTTGGCGAGCACGCCCACGAGCGAGACGCCGTAGTAGGTGATGACGACCACCGACAGGCCCTCCACCGTCTGCTGCAGGCGAAGCTGCATGCGCCCGCGCCGGTTCATGGCTTCGAGGACCTTCTGGTTCTGCTGCTCGCGCTCGATGTCGACCCGCGTGCGCAGGAGGGCGCTCGCGCGCGTGACGCGTTCGGCGAGGTTGCCGATGCGCCGCGAGGCGCTGCGGCACGTGGCCATGGCGGGCGCGAGGCGGCGGTGCAGGAATTCCTCGATCGTGGAGAGCCCCGGGATGCGCACCTCGCGCAATTCGGACAGGCGGCGCATCACGAGCGCGTCGTAGGCCTCGGCCGCCTCGAAGCGGAAGCGCGTGGCGCTTTGCAGGTGCTCCACGCGCGCGGCCAGGCGCGTGAGGTCGTCGAGCAGCCGCGCCTCGTCCTCGGGCGTGGCCCCGGCGATGCGCTCCACGATGGCGGCGAGTTCCGACTCCATGGCCCCCAGGTCCGGCGCGGCCTTTCGCGCCACGGGGAAGGCGAGCAACGCCATCATGCGGTAGGTCTCGATCTCGAGCAGGCGCTGCACCATGCGCCCGGCCTGCCCGAGGCCCATCTCGCGATTGAGCAGGAGGAAGCGCGTGAAGCCGTCCTCGCGGATGCGGAAATCGGTGTAGCCCCAGCCGCGCCCCTCGGCCACGGCGCCGCCCACCACGGTGTCGGCCTGCGTCGAGAAGGCGTCCGCGGGCGGCGAATCGCCCAGGAAGGGCACGAGATCGATCGAGGCCGCGACCAGGACCTCGCCGGGCATCGCCGTCGGCGAAGGCGGGCCAGCCGCGCGCGCTCCAGGACAGCGGCCGGCGCGACGTCCCCGGCGCCCTGCGGCGAAGAAGGTGTAGCTCGAGAATTCCGCGTGGCCCTCCCACTTGAAGCGCAGGTCCGGGGCCAGGCGCACCACCGCGTGGTCCACCGTGGGCGCCACCCCGACGCCCGCGGCCTGCGCCATCCTCGCGAGGACCTGCCGGTGCGCGAAGCGCTCCGCGGGGTCGTGGCGCACGGCGAGATAGACCACGTGCTGGGCGCCCTCGAGCCGGACGGGCGGCCGCGCGTGCACCTCGTCGTTGAGGGCGAGGCGAAGGTCGTGCTCAGGCAACGTGAAGCTGGGGGAAGCCATGCTCGGGAGAATCCTGCGGTTCGTTTGCGTTCGACAGATCGGCGCCGAAAAGGGAAAGATAGCGCACCGCCATCGTTTCGAGCGAGTGGTGGCGCGCGACCCGCGCGCGCGCCGACGTGCCGACGCATCGCGCACGCTGCGCGTCGGCCGCGGCTTCCTCCATCGCGCGCGCCAGCTCCTCGGCCGTGCACGCCTCCGGAAGGAGCCATCCGGTCTCGCCGTGCGCGCACCAGTTCGCGCGTCCCGCCGCTCGCGTTGGCGATGACGGGAATGCCGGCGGCCATCGCCTCGAGCACGGCGTTGGGGCAGCCCTGGTGCGTGCCCAGCACGACCGCCGCCGTGAAGGGCTCCGCGAGGCATTCGAGCCCCGGCTGCGCGCCCCGGAACGCGACCGGCAGGCCGGCCGCCTTTTCGGCGAGCGAGGCAAGGTAGTCGCGATGCCGCGGCTCGGCCTGGCCGACGATGTCGAGCCGCGCTTCGGGCAGGCGCGCGGCAAACGCGGGCGAACGCCTCGAGGATCGTCTCCAGGCGCTTGCTGGGCGCGATGCGCCCGCTCACCAGGAACCGCGGCGCCGGCGGGAGGATCGACGGGGCGTCGCGAAGGCGACGCCGTTGGGAATCACCACCACGCGGGAGCACGGCGGGATGCCCGCGGTCGTCGAACTTCGTCACCAGCACGTCGAGGCGCCGGTAGTAGTCCGCCGGCCCGAACGCGAGCGTCTCGCCCAGGCCCGCGGCCGACTCGAGCTCCTCGTAGGCGTACGCGCCGGGAGAGGCGTCGACCAGCCGCAGCCCCGGCGGGGCGAAGCGGCCCACGAGCAGCTTCACGCGCGGGTCGGCATTCCAGAAGCAGAGGCGTGCGCGCGCCGGCCGCGCGTGGCTCGGGCGAGGACGCCCTCGGCCACCTCGAACGGGTCGGCCGTCGGCGCAGGACGGAAGCACTCGACGCCGGCGCCTTGCGAGCTGCGCCGGGAAGGCCGGGTGCGTGGTATCGCCGCAGACGGCGATGGCGAATCGATGCCGGCCCGCGATATGCGTCGCCAGGTTCACCAGCGAGCGCTGCGCGCCCCCGGCGTTGAGGTTCGCCGTCACGAAAAGCGTGTCGAGCGCCGCGGCCCCGCGCTTGGCCGGTCGCGCAGTGCTCGACGGACCACATGCGCGCGATGGCTCGGGGACGGATCGGGCGCGAGCGACGCGCGCACGGGCAGCGCCGCGAGCGCGCGCGCGAAATCCTCCGCCGTCGAGTCGGCCGCCAGCAAGGCGAGGCCGGGGCGCGCCATCTCGCGCTGTCCCCCCACGTCCGCGGCGACGACGGGCAGCCCCGCCGCGAGCGCCTCGGCCGTCGCCATGGAGAGCCCTTCGTGGCGGCTCACGTTCAGGACCGCGTCGCAGGCGGCATACCAGGGATCCACGGGGTCCACGAAGCCCGGCAGGCGAAGCCAGCCGGCCACGCCCCGAGTCGGCCGCCGTGGAGACGATGCGATCGAGCTCCGCGAGCCCGGCCGCGTCGAGGACGCCGCCGACGATCACGAGGCACGCCTCGCGCCCGCGCCGCAGCGACGCGAGCACCTCGACGGCGCGCGCATAGTCCTTCTGCGGCTTGATCGCGCCTACCGCGCCGACGACGAAGGCGTCCGGCGCGATCCCGAGCTCGGCCCGGATCCGGGCCCGCTCGCTGCGCGTCCGTCGCGGACGGGCCGACCGCGGGTCGATGGCGCAGCGTCACGACCGGGACGGCGCAGCCGGCCTCGATCGCCTGCGCGCGCACCGCGTCGGCGCAAGCCACCGCGAAGGGCACGTTCTCCGGCCGCCAGGTCGACGGATCGTTGCGCCACCCCTCGCGCGTGTTGTGGATGACGGGGACGGTTCGCACGCCGTGCCTCCAGAGCAGCGCGAGCAGCGCATCGCCGACGAGATGCGCGGAGACGGGCGCGTCCGACGACCGCCAGCGGGCGCCGAGCGCGGACACGAACGCCTCGACGGCTTCGTCGCCGCGGCGCAGGAGGATGACGCCGGACGGGACGCGATACTCGTGGCGCCGTCGATGCAGCACCGCGAGCTCGATCCTCGCGCCCGCGGCTTTGCTCCGCCGCGAGCCACTCGATCACGATGCGCTCCGCTCCCCCCCGGGCCAGCGAGGACACGACGACGCGAAGCGTTTCCCGCCTGCCGCGCGCAGGCCACCGCCCCGGGGACGCCCTGCGCGACGAGGACGGCGGGCGGCTCGACCATCAGTACGAGGTGCTGCCCGAATCGCTGCCCGAATCGCTTCCGGAATCGCTTCCGGAGTCGCCGCGCCGAATCAGCCGGCCGAATCGTCCGACGGCTCCCGAGTCCGAGCCCGCGGAAGCGGCATCCGCCGGGCCACCCTCCCAGCCGGCCGAGGCGCCGCCGCCGTCGAAGGTGCCCCCGAGTCCCGCGAAGCCGGCCGCGGTCGCCGTCCTGCCAAAGCCATCCGATGAAGACGAGGAATCGTCCGACCACCTCGTCCCCCGGTCGCTCGAGGCGATCGGCCGGTCCGCGATGGGCGTCTTGAATCGCCATCCGCCGCGGCGCGTCCACTTGAACTCGCGCTCGGGATGCCAGTAGCGGACGGCGGGGTCGCGAGGGTCCTTCAGGTTGACCGTGAGCTTCCCGTCGCCGAGGCGCAGCACGCCGCCGTCCGGAATGCTTTCGAAGCGGAACCGCGCCAGGACCTGGCCTGCGGCGTCCATCAGCGCGCATTCCTCGCGCTCCTTCACGAAGCGGATGTCCACGGACGGGCCGCCGAACCCGGGCGCATCCTTCCAGGTGAAGCCGCCGCGGGCCGGGGTCCGGCCGCGACGCGCCGCGACGTAGGCGACGAGCTTTTCCGGATGGAAGTGCGGCTGCAGCTCGGGGAACATCGAGACGAAGAGCGCGCCGGGCTTGTCCGCCGGTGGCAGCGACGACTGCGCCGGCGGGCCGTCTCGCCGCGAAGAACCGCCCCGCGACCCAGGCAATGGCAACGACCGCGACGGCAATCGCCGCCAGTATCAGGTCCTTCACGTCGGCCTCCCCTTCGCGCCCGCGCGCGGCGCGCGCCGCACGTCGGCTAGAGCCGCTCGCCGAGCCAGCCTTCCACGGACATCAGCGCGTCCTTGAGGCCCGCGGGATTCGTGCCGCCCGCCTGCGCCATGTCCGGCCGCCCGCCGCCCTTGCCGCCCACCTGCTGGGCGACGAAATTGACGAGCTCGCCCGCCTTCACCTTGCCCGTCAGGTCCTTGGTGACGCCCGCGATGAGCGACACCTTGCCGTCGGCCACGGAGGCGAGGATCGCCACGCAGCTGCCCAGGCGCTCCTTCACCTTGTCGAGCGAATCGCGCAGCATCCCGGCATCCGCGCCGTCGAGGACCATCGCGATCGTCTTCACGCCGTTGATCGTGCGCATGCCGGCGGCGAGGACGTCCTCCAGCTTGCCGGCGGCCAGCTGGCCCTTGAGCTTCGCGACTTCCTTCTCGAGCGCCTTCACGTTCTCGACGACCTGCGCGATCTTCGCGTCGATCTCCTGCGGCTGGGCCTTGAGGGCGTCGGCGGCGCGGGCGAGCCGGTCGCGGTCCGCATTCGCCTGCGCGAGGGCCACGCTGCCCGCGATGGCCTCGACGCGGCGGATGCCCGCCGCGACGCCGCCTTCGGAGACGATGCGGAAGTAGCCGATGTCGCCCGTGCGCGCCACGTGCGTGCCGCCGCAGAGCTCGCGCGAGGTGCCGATGTCGAGCACGCGCACCACGTCGCCGTACTTCTCGCCGAAGAGCATCATCGCGCCGACCTTCTGGGCGTCGTCGATGGGCATCACGCGCGCCTGCGTGGCGGCGTTGGCGAGGATCTCGGCGTTCACGATCTCCTCGACGCGCCGGATCTCGGCCGCCGACATCGGCGCGTTGTGGCTGAAGTCGAAGCGGGTCTTCTCCTCGTCGACGAGCGAGCCCTTCTGCTGGACGTGCGGGCCCAGCACCTCGCGCAGCGCCTTGTGCATGAGGTGCGTGGCGGAGTGGTGGCGCATGGTGCGCGCGCGCTTGTCGAGGTCCACCTGGGCCGCGACCGTGTCGCCCAGGGCGATCTCGCCCGTCTTCACGGTGCCGTAGTGGCCGAAGACCTCGGGCTGGATCTTCTGCGTGTCCTCCACCGCGAAGAGCGTGAGGCACACGCCGCCCTTGGTGAGCTCGCCGCGGTCGCCCACCTGGCCGCCGGACTCCGCGTAGAAGGGCGTCCGGTCGAGGACCACGACGCCCGCCTCGCCCGCCGAGAGGCTCTTGACCGGGCTGCCCTCGCGATAGAGCGCCACCACGCGGCCCTCCTCCGAGAGCGTGTCGTAGCCGCGGAAGGCCGTCTTGGCGCCGTTGTACTCCAGCTGCGCGCCGGCCTTGAACTTGCTCGCGGCGCGCGAGCGCTCCTGCTGCGTGGCCATCGCCGCGTCGAAGGCCCCCATGTCCACCGTGAAGCCGCGCTCGCGGCCGATGTCCGCGGTGAGGTCCACGGGGAAGCCGTAGGTGTCGTAGAGCTTGAAGGCCGTGTCGCCGTCCAGTTCCTTGCGCCCGCCGGCGAGCGCCGAATCGAGGATCGCCATGCCGTTCTCGAGCGTCTCGCCGAAGCGCTCCTCCTCCTGGCGCAGCGTGGCGGTCACGCGCCCTTCCGCCTCGCGCAGCTCCGGATAGGCCTCGCCCATCTCGGCCACGAGGTCGGCGACCAGCTTGTAGAAGAAGGGCTGCTTCTGCCCCAGCTTGTAGCCGTGGCGCATGGCGCGGCGCGAGATGCGGCGCAGCACGTAGCCGCGGCCCTCGTTGCCGGGGATGACGCCGTCGCAGATGAGGAAGGCGCAGGCGCGGATGTGGTCCGCGATGACGCGCAGCGAGGGCGAGGCGAGGTCCTTGTGGCCCGTCTCCCGCGCCGCCGCCTTCACCAGCGTCTGGAAGAGGTCGATCTCGTAGTTGGAGTGGACGTGCTGCAGGACGGCCGTCAGGCGCTCCAGGCCCATGCCCGTGTCGACGGAGGGCTTGGGCAGCGGGTGCATCGTGCCCGCCTCGTCGCGGTTGAACTGCATGAAGACGAGGTTCCAGATCTCGATGTAGCGGTCCCCGTCCGCGTCCGGCGAGCCCGGGGGCCCGCCCGCGATGCCGGGGCCGTGGTCGTAGAAGATCTCCGAGCACGGGCCGCAGGGGCCGGTGTCGGCCATCTGCCAGAAGTTGTCGCTCTCGAATTTCTTCCCGCCGGGCTTGTCGCCGATCCGGATGCAGCGCTCGGCCGGAACGCCGATCTCCTTCGTCCAGATGTCGTAGGCCTCGTCGTCCGTCTGGTAGACCGTGGTCCAGAGCTTTTCCGGCGGCAGGCCGTAGACCTGCGTGATGAGCTCCCACGCGAAGCGGATGGCGTCGCGCTTGAAGTAGTCCCCGAAGCTGAAGTTGCCGAGCATCTCGAAGAACGTGTGGTGCCGGGCGGTGTAGCCCACGTTCTCCAGGTCGTTGTGCTTTCCGCCCGCGCGCACGCAGCGCTGGGAGGTCACGGCGCGGTTGTAGGCGCGCTTCTCGGTGCCCAGGAAGACGTCCTTGAACTGGACCATCCCGGCGTTCGTGAAGAGGAGCGTGGGGTCGTTGCCGGGAACCAGCGGGCTCGAGGCCACGGGCTGGTGGCCCTGGGAGGCGAAGAAGTCGATGAATTTCTTGCGGATTTCGCTGGTTTTCATGGGTGCGCCGGGGGCTGCGGGCGAAACCGCAAGGATACCAAAGACGAACCGCCCCCGAGCCGCTACCGCGTCCGCCCGGCCCGATCCCGCGGCCGCCGGACGAAAAAACGGCCGGGGAAGTGAACTCCCCGGCCGCAACACCTGATCGCCCACGCCGCCAGTAATGGCGGCGGCGTGGGCGATCCTGTTTCGGTATCAGGACTTGCCGAATTGCACCTTGGCGCCGCTCACGCAGGAATCCTTCGCGGGGCCGGCGAGCGCGTCGCACTTCTCGATCGCGACCTTGAATTCCGCATCGCGCTTCTCCGTGTTCGCTTCCTCGCGGGCCTCGGTGCGCTTGGCAGCGCCTTCCTGGCGCGTGTCGGCGGCGACGCGGTCGACCTTGGCGTCCGCCTTGCCCTTGACGAGCCCGGCCTTCGCTTCCTTCACGCAGACATCCTTCGGATTGCCGGCCTGGTCGTCGCACATCTCGATGGCGACGTCGTAGCTCGCCTGGGCGTGCGCGACGCGGGCGCTCTGGCGGGCCTTCGGCGGTGTTCTCGAAGGCGGCCTGGGCGTCGGCCTTGGCGACCTTGTCCTTGCCCTTGGCCTGCGCGAGGCAGATGTCCTTCGCGTTGCCGCTTTGCGACGAGCACGCTTCCTTGTCGATCTTGTACTGCGCGTCGGCGTCGACTTTCGCCTGGGCGAAACCGGCCTTCGACATCGGGGCCGCGGGGGCGTTGGCGGCGATGACCTGCGCCGAGGCGGAACCGGCAACGCCCATGGCAGCGGCGACACAGAGTGCGGTGAATAGTCTGGACATGTTGTTTCCTTGAAGTGGTCGTGCGGCATCGGAGGCCCTGGTGGAGGGCCGAATGCGTCGGGGCGGCGCCTGTCACGGCTTACCGCGGCGCAGCCACGACGCGGGTAGGGGTCGCCAGGGCCGGCGCGAGGTTGCCGCCTTCGTTTTCCCAGGACTTGATCTGCTGCCTGTTGTCGATATCGCGCGCCACCCGGACGTGCCGTCGGCGAACGTCCGACAAGGCCAGGGCACCGACTGCGCCGGCGGCTGCGGCGGCGGCCACCAGGATCCAGCGGGTGCCAGGGGTCATGACGATGTTCCTCGAGGTTGGGATGGGCGCTGCGCGGCCGCGCGCAGGGCGCGGCCATGGATCGCAGCTTAGGCGACCGCGCGGGCAGCGTCGGTGCGCTGGCGCACGAACGGGCTTGTCGCCCTACGTGCCGGCCGCCTGCACGTCGACCTCGACGTAGTGCACGGTGCGATCGTCGGTCAGGTGCACCGTCGCGTCCGCCTGGACCACGCCATCCACCGATACCCGGGTCGCGTCGGGACTTCGCGCCGGCGCCGGCCGGCGCCTGCCGGATGGCGATGTCGTAGGTGGTCTCGCCGTGCCGGTAGAGCATCGTGAACGCGATCCAGTCGGCCGGAAGGCACGGCGTGAAGCGCAGGCATCGCCCCTCGAGCGTCACCCCGAGCAGGGACTCGACGATGAGCCGGTACATCCATCCGGCGGAGCCCGTGTACCAGCTCCATCCGCCGCGGCCCGTGTGCGGCGCCACCGCGTAGACATCGGCGGCGATCACGTACGGTTCGGCCTTGTAGGTCGCCACGCCCTCCGGCGTGGCCGCATGATTCACCGGGTTGATCATGGCCATCAGCTCCCATGCCCGTTCGCGATCCCCCAGGGCCGCGAAGGCCATCGCCGCCCAGATCGCGCCGTGCGTGTACTGGCCGCCGTTCTCGCGCACGCCCGGCACGTAGCCCCTGATGTAGCCCGGGTCGAGGGTCGACTTGTCGAAGGGGGGATCGAGAAGCTGGATCAACGCGTGGTCGCGGCGCACGAGGCGCTCGTCGACCGCATCCATCGCCATCCGCGAGCGCCTTGCATCGCCCGCGCCCGACAGCACCGCCCAGCTTTGCGACACCGAGTCGATCCGGCACTCGTCGTTGCTCGCCGAGCCCAGCGGCGAGCCATCGTCGAAGTACGCGCGCCGGTACCACTCGCCGTCCCAGCCGTGCAGCTCGAGATTCCCGCGAAGCTGCGTTGCCTTCCTCGTCGCAGCGCTCGGCAAACGGGGCGTCACCCTTCAACCGCGCGACCTCGGCGAACTGCTTCAGCACGGCGCACAGGAAGAAGCCCAGCCAGACGCTTTCGCCCGCGCCCTTGATCCCGACCAGGTTCATGCCGTCGTTCCAGTCGCCGGAGCCCATCAGCGGCAGGCCTTGCGCACCGTACTGCAGGCCATGGACGATGGCGCGCACGCAATGCTGGTACAGGCTGGCCGATTCCGCCGACTTGCGGGGCAGGTCGTAGTAGGAGTCGTCCCCGGGATTCACCGGGCGGCCTTCGAGGAAATGGATCGCCTCGTCCAGCACGCCGGTGTCGCCGGTCGCCTTCACGTAGCGGGCCGTCGCAAGCGGAAGCCAGAGATAGTCGTCCGAGCAACGCGTGCGCACGCCCCGCCCCGACGGCGGATGCCACCAATGCTGGACATCGCCTTCCACGAACTGGCGGCCCGCGCAGCGAAGCAGGTGCTCGCGCACGAGCCCCGGTTCGGCGTGGACGAGCGCCATCACGTCCTGGAGCTGGTCGCGGAAGCCGAAGGCCCCGCCCGACTGGTAGTAGCCGCTGCGCGCCCACAGGCGGCAGGCCACCGTCTGGTACAGCAGCCAGCCGTTGGCCAGCACGTTGAGCGAGTCGTCCGGCGTTTCCACCCGCACCGCGCCGAGCGTGCGCTTCCAGTGCGCGCGGACCGCCTCCAGCGCGTCCTGGGCGGCGGCGGATCCCCGGAAGCGCTGGACGAGGCTGGCGGCGTCATCGGCATTTCGGCCCACGCCGAGCCTGAAGACGACCTCGCGCTCCTCGCCGTCGGCCAGTTCGAGAGGGACCTGGATGGCGGCGCACGGATCGAGCGCGGCGCCCACCCTGCCGGAAAGGCGCGAGCGCGCCATCGCGGCCGGATTGCGCGGCGTGCCGTTGCGGCCCAGGAACTCGGTGCGGTCGCCGCTCACGCTGCGGGACAGGTCGTCCACGTCGAAGAAGGCGACGCGGTCGGGGAACTCCGTGTTGTAGGCGTTGCGCGCGAGGAGCGCGCCGCTCGCCGCCTCGTTCTCGGTGATCACGTGCATCGTCGTCTTCTGGCGCAGGTCTCCAAGCACCCATTCCACGTACCCGGTGGCCGAGAGCCGGCGCGCGCGGCCGGACGCGTTGCGGACCTTCAGCACCGAGAACTTGACCGATGCGTCGATGGCCACGTACACCCACAGCTCCGAAGCGATCCCGTCCTCGTGGTGCTCGAAGACGCTGTAGCCGAAGCCGTGACGCGTCACGTAGGCGCCGGTTCCGCGGCAAGGCAACGGCGAGGGCGACCAGAAATGGCCGGACTCCTCGTCGCGAAGGTAGAAGGCCTCCCCGCTCGCATCCGTCACGGGGTCGTTGTGCCAGGGCGTGAGCCGGAATTCGTGCGCGTTCTCGCTCCACGTGTACGCGCGCCCGCTCTCGGAGATCACCGTGCCGAACGTCGGGTTCGCGAGCACGTTGACCCAGGGCACGGGCGTGGCCTGGTCCGCCTGCAGCGTGATGACGTACTCGGATGCGTCGGGCGTGAATCCCCCGAGCCCGTTGGCGAGGATCAGCTCGCGCGAGGGCGGCTCGGTGGGCGGCGACTCGCTGCCATGGCTTCGCGTCGGCACGAGGCGCGGGAGCCGCACCTCGGCGGGGCCGCGGCGGGTGACCTGCTCCATCAGGCTCCCCCGGCGGTCGGTGATGATGGCGCGCGCCACGGACTGGAGCAGGATGCGGTCCTCCTCGGAGATCTGCTCCGCCCGCCGCACGAAGATCCCGCCCGGCCGGTCCATCACGTGCGCTTCGACGCCGGCGGCGATGAGGCCCATGATCTGGTCCTGCAGGACCTGGCGATAGCCGCCGCGGTCCTCGTTCCAGATCACGAGGTCCACGGCGAGGCCCTTCAGCCGCCAGTACGCGTGCGCCTGCACCAGCCGGCGGACGAGATCGATGTTTTCCGCATCCCCGACCTGCAGCAGGACGATCGGCAGGTCGCCCGAGATCGCGTAGCTCCACAGCCCGGACTGGCCGCGCCGGTTCCTGAAGAGGACGCCGGCTTGCGCGCGCAGCGACGCATTGGCGTAGAGGACGGAACTGGCGAGGCGGCCATAGAGCTGCGCGTCGGACTCCGTGGCATTGATCTGGCGCAGCATCACCCAGCTGTGCGTCCACGCCAGGTCGAAGACGCGGTCCGCGAGGTTGCGATCCTGGTATTTCCCGACGAGGCCCAGCGCGGCGTCGCGCGTCTCGGCCATGCCGGAGGCGACGTCGATCGTCGCCGTCTGCTGCGGCTCGAGGACCATCCGGTGCCGGATCGCGACGATCGGATCCAGGACCGACCCCTGGTTGCCGCCGAGCCTTTCGGCAAAGGTCATCGCCTGCGGGTCGGCCACCGTGCGCCCGCGCCCGATGAACTCCATGCGGTCCGTCTCGTAGGACACGTCGAGCGAAACCGCGCCGTGGACGGCCATGAGGTGGAACATCCAGGGCGGCGACTCGTCCTGCGAGCGCGAGCGGCGCGTGCACAGGATGGCCTGCCGCTGCGCGACGATTTCCGTCTGCACGAACAGGTTGGAGAACGCCGGATGCAGCTCGTCGGCGGCAGGCGGCGCGAGGGCGACTTCCGCGTAGCTGGTGACCTCGATCGTCCGCCGTGCCCGCGAGCGGTTGGTGATCCGCAGCCGGCGCAGCTCGATGTCGTCTTCCGGCGAAACGACGATCTCGGTGTGCGACTCGATGCCGTTGTCGCGCCGGCGGAATTCCGCGCGCGATTCGGTGAAGATCGCCTCGTAGTGCGAAGCGCGCTTGAGCGTCGGCTGGTAGGCGGTCGACCAGAAGTCCCCGCTCGCCACGTCGCGGATGTAGCAGAACGTGCCCCAGTTGTCGCAGGTGCCGTCCTCGCGCCAGCGGGTGACGGCGAGATCCCTCCACCGGGAGCTCCCGCCGCCCGCGTTGGTGACCATGACGTGGTACCTGCCGTTCGACAGCAGCTGCACTTCCGGCACCGGCGTGTCGGGGCTGGAGATGACGCGGACCGGCGCCTCGGCGCCTTCGGAGCTCCCGCGAATCGCGGATAGCTCGGCCGGGTGCGAAAAGAGCGCCGCGGCCTTCGGAATGCGCTCCTGCAGCAGCAGCAGGGTTGCCTTGAACAGCGGGTCCGACTCGAAGCGCTTCTGCATCGGACGGGCGAGCAGCACGTGGGCCAGGGAGAGCAGGATCATGCCCTGGTGGTGCGCCATGAAGGAGCGCACGATGGCGCTCGACTGGCCGCGCGGCACCCGTGCCGGGGTGTAGTCGATGGCCTCGTACAGGCCGAACCTTCCGGCCAGCCCGTCGCCGGCCAGCCGCTGCAGGTTCTCGCACGACTCCTCGGGCGCCACCATCAGCGCGAGGGCCGAGGCGTAGGGCGCGACGACGAGGTCCTCCGCGAGCCCGCGCTTCAGCCCGAGGCCGGGAACGCCGAAGGCGCGGTACTGGTAGTTCAGGCTCGCATCGACGGAGTTGTAGCCGCATTCCGAGATGCCCCAGGGCACGCCGCGCTGCTTCCCGTACGCCATCTGCCTGTCCACCGTCACGCGGCAGGTCTGGTCGAGCAGGGTGTCGTCGTACGCGGGCATCACCAGGAGCGGCATCAGGTACTCGAACATCGAGCCGCTCCAGGACAGGAGCACCGCCTTGCCCCCTGCGGACGTGAGCAGGCGCCCGAGCGCGAACCAGCCCTCCTGGGGCAGCTGCCCCTGGGCGATCGCCACGAAGCTGGCAAGCCTCGCTTCCGAGGCGAGGAGGTCGTAATAGCTCGGATCCTGCCTGCCTTCGTCGACGTTGTACCCGATGGCCAGCAGGTGGCGCGCCTTGTCGTAGAGAAAGTCGTACTTCATGCGGGCCAGCTCGTCGCATTGCAGCAGCAGGCGCCCGATCTGCGCCATCCGCCCGGCGGCCGGGGACAGCTCTCCCTCGAGGGCGGCCAATTCGCGCAACGTCGGGATCTCGCGGTCGCCCGCCGGGTCACCCGCGACTCCAGGTGCGTCACGCGGGGCACTCGACGGCGCGAGAAACGCGAGCTCCTCCTGAAGGCTCCGGCACTGGCGGACGAGGGCATCGGACCAGAACGCCGCATCGCCCGCGGGAGCAGGTACGCCGGCGGCGTCCGCGCGGGACATGCCGCCGACGTGCGCGGCGACCTCCGCGACGCCCGCCTCGATCCGGTCCAGCCACTGCCGCGCCGCGGCGATCGTCGCGGGCCGGGAGTCGTAGGCGGCTTCCAGATCCCGCAGCAGGCGCGAGAGCGGCGCCGGCGCCGCGCCGCCCATGGCGTCGATGAGGGCCCGCAGCGTGTCGCCCAGGCCCTCGAACCATCTCCGATCCATGATCCGGTCGTCGGGAAGCGCCAGCAGCGCCGGACGCAGGGTCATCAGGTGGCCCGCCAGGTTGCCGCTGTCCACCGACGAGACGTAGTGAGGCGGCAGCGGCTTCAGGGACTGGGTGTCGTACCAGTTGTAGAAGTGCCCCTCGTGCCGCTCCAGGGCCATCATCGTCCCCATGGCATCGGCGGTGCGCTGGATGAGTTGTCCGGCCGGGATGTAGCCGAAGTCGTAGGCCGTCACGTTCGCCAGCAGCGCGAGTCCCATGTTCGTCGGCGACGTGCGGTGCGCGACGCGGGCGACCGGATGCTCCTGCCAGTTGTCCGGAGGGAGCCAGCCGTCCTCGGGACCGACGAAAGTCTCGAAGAACGCCCAGGTCCTTCGCGTGAGCTTGCGAAGGAAGTGCGTCTGGTCCATCGTCAGCCGCGCCTCGCGGCGAGCGAGCGGGCGGCTGATCCACCACGCGATCGCGGGCGAGACGAACCACAGGAGCAGTATCGGCGCGGCGACGGCGAAAGCAGGCGCGGACACGACCGGCAGCAGGATCGCCGCAGCCGTGGCGATCACCGGGGCGATCCACATCGTCCTGAGCGACGCCGCAAGCTGGAAGCCCCGGGCGGTGTCGTCGAAGCGGCGATGACCGGGTTCCTCGGCCTGCGACGGACTCCATTCGAGGCGCCGTCGATGCGTGACGAGCATCCGCCACGCCGTACGGGCGATCGCATCGAGGTTGACCATCGCCTCGTAGGGCAGGAACGCGATCGCGAGCGTCGTCAGCGCCGCCTGCCGGCCGGCCACGGTCGCGGTGGCGGCGAGGTGCTGCCTCGGCAGGACCTCGTCCGGCTTGCGCGCCAGGTCCACGAGGAAGGCGCACGCCGGCTGGAGCGCCAGGATCGCGATCGCCACCGACGTCCAGAGCCAGGCGTCGGGAAGCACGGTCCATCCCATCAGCAGCAGCAGCGCCAGGCCCGCCGGAAAGAGGCTGCGCCGCAGGTTGTCGAAGAGCTTCCACTGCGAAAGCGCCGACAGGGGATTGGCGAGCCGGCGCCCGGCGGGACCGGGCACGCGCGCCAGCAACCACCCCAGCAGTTGCCAGTCGCCGCGAACCCAGCGGCTGCCGGCGGAGGATGTCCGCGCCGTAGGTCGACGGATGCTCCTCGTACAACTGCACGTCGCTCACCAGCCCGGATCGCGCGTAGCACCCCTCGAGCAGGTCGTGGCTCAGGATCCGGTTCTCGGGAAAGCGGCCGCCCAGTGCCCGCTCGAACGCGTCGACGTCGTAGATTCCCTTGCCGATGAAGGACCCCTCGCCGAACAGGTCCTGGTAGACGTCGGAGACGGCGCGCGTATAGGGATCGATCCCGGGGTCGCCGCCGTGCAGGCGCGCGTACCACGAGCGGTTCGCTCCGGGCAGGCTGATGCTCACGCGCGGCTGCAGGATCCCGTAGCCCTGCGCCACCAGGCCGCAGGCGGCGTCGAAGTGGGCGCGGTTCAGCGGGTGCGCCATCACGCCGACGAGCTGCCGCGCCGAGTCGCGCGGCAACTGCGTGTCGGTGTCGAGCGTGATCACGTACCTCACGTTCGAAAGCACGTCGGTGTGGCCGACGACGAGCGAGAAGCGGTCCCTCGCGCCGCCGCGCAGGAACGCATTCAGGTCGGCGAGCTTTCCGCGCTTGCGCTCGTAGCCCATCCACACCCGTTCCTGCGGATTCCAGAGACGCGGCCGGTGGAACAGGAAGAAGGGGGCCCCGGCCGCGTCGCCCTCGGCCGGGTTCGCCGCAGGCCCGTACCTGGCGTTCAGCTCCTCGATGCCCTTCCGGGCAAGCCATACCAGGGCATCGTCCTCGGGAAGCGTTTCCCGGGACGCGTCCCCGAAATCGGTCAGCAGGCCGAAATGCAGGTGCTCGTCCCGATTGGCGAGGAACCGGACCTCCAGCGCCTCGATCAGGCTCTCGATGCCCCCGGCACTGGTGAGCATCGTCGGAACCACCACCAGCGTGCGCGACTGCGACGCGATCCCCCGGGAGAAGTCCATGCGCAGCATCGAGTGCGGCGTCACGAGCAATGTCGCCAGCCAGTTCACCATCCCCACGGCCAGCTGGCTGGCCGCCAGGGCGAGGAGGATTCCGAGCGCCACGAGCACCTCTTCGGCGACCCCGTCGCTGCGCGCCTTCGCCAGGAGCATCGCGGCAAGGCCCGCCGTGATCACGGCGATCGATCCCAGGTAGAGCGGAAAGGCGATCCGCCGCCCCACCCTGCGCAGGGCCTCGGGGAGCGACACGCGCATATGGGCCGCGTGTTCGAGCCGCGGACGGCCCTTGTCGACCAGGTAGTAGCCGACGTGGGCTGCGCGATCGTCGTCGCTGACTCCTGCCGACGGCGCGGGCGGTGGCTTCGTGCGCCAGCTGGATCGCCTTGCGCGCCACCTCGGCCTCCGGCAGGTGGCTGGCCCTGGCGATTTCCTCGACGACGTGCCGGTAGCGGTCGCGGGTCGCGAAATCCATCCTGCCGTAGAGCCCGCCGGAATCCTCCCTCAGCTTGTGCTCGACGACGCTCATCGATTCGACGAACTCGCGCCAGTCCATCGCTCCCAGGAATCGCAGGCTGCCGATGCTGTTGCTGATCGACACCTGGTCGCTCGCCTGCTCCTGGGTTTCGGATTGCACCAGCTGCTCGATCGTGAAGCCCGCTCTCCGACAGTCGCTGCTCGATCCAGGTGAGCGGCAACGCCAGGGCGGCGCTTTGTCCCTGCAGCCGGCGCGCCAGCTCGGCGACGAACGAGCTCGCCATCGGCGGATTCGAGCGCGCCATGTCCGCGATCACCAGGATCAGGCTCTTGGGATCGCGCTCGGCGACCTCCACCATCTGGTCCGCCCACGCATCGGCGTCGTTGCGGTGGATCGTGCCGGCCGCGATCCGGCCGCCGACGCGGCGGAGATTCTCGATGAGCGCGAGGCGCAGCATGATGGGAATGGCCCACAGCTCGCCCAGCTTGAGCGGCGTCACCGTCTGGTAGGCCGCCACGAACCGGGAAAGGCTCTGCGCATCGACCCGGCCGTCGCCATGGGAGATCGCCTCGAACGCGAGGTCGTAGACGCGCGGAAGCCTGGCGGAGGGCCCGTTCGCCAGCCGGGGAAGTTCGCGGCTGTATCCCTTGGGCAGGTGCCGCTTGGCCGTGCGGATCTGCTCTTCGATCAGGTAGAAGTTGTCGAGCAGCCACTCCGCGGCGGGCGTGATGCGGCGGTTCGCCGTGACCGCCGCGGTCTGCATGTCGCACACTTCGACCAGGAAGCTCTCGTTGCCGGCCAGCCGCGCCAGCAGCAGGTCGGGAGCGCGGCCGGGCGCCACCCTGTGCGCGCCCGCAAGGCTCTTGCCGTGCCGCTCCATCTGGTCGGCGCTGAACAGCGCCGATCGCAACGGCGGCTCCTCGCCGGCGTATTTCCCGAGTGCGTCGGCGCGCCTGAAGCGCGCCTTCATCCCGAGCACCCGTTCGATACCCATTCGCTAGCTCACGTTTCCGCAGGACTCTTCCTGGCGGCAAAGACGCGAAGACGATCCGCGCCGCGCGCGGATCGTCTTCGCCGCCGGGCCCGCGGGCGTAACGGCCTGCCCCCGGGCCCGGGACGGTATTGCGCTACTTGACGCGCATGTCGTTCTTGACGGACTTGACGCCGCCGACCTTGCCCGCCACGGCCACGGCCGTGGAACTGGCGGCAGGCGAGCTCACGAAGCCGCTGAGCTGCACCACGCCCTTGAAGGTCTCGACGTTGATCTCGGCCGACTTGAGCGTCGGTTCGTCGAGGATGGCGGCCTTGACCTTGGTCGTGATGACCGTGTCGTCCATGTATTCGCCGGTGCCTTCGGTCTTCGACGTCGAGGCACAGCCGAGGGCGGTCGCCATGAGCACGACGCCGGCGAGGGAAGCGAGTTTGCGAGTGATGTTTTTCATGATCTGTCCTGTTGAACGCCGCCAGACCGGCGGATGAATGACAGGGTATCGGCGACCCGGGGCGCGATCTGTACGGTGGCGAACACAGGGGAAGATTTCGTGCAGCATTCGATCCGTCGACTCCGGCGCACAGCGTGCGGTAGGGCACAGACGCCGCCCCGGCAACGGGGGAGCATCCCGGAATGTCGATACCTCGATGCTGTCCGTAGTCCCTTCGAAAGTCCCCTTGTCTCCCGCCAAGCATGATTCCCCGGTCAATGGCCTGCTCGCCGCCCTCCCCCGCAAGGACCGCCTGCACTTCGTCGCCGGCTGCGAGGACGTCCCGCTCGTCCTGTCCGACATGCTCTTCGAGTCCGGAGAGCAGGTTCGCCATGTCCACTTCCCGACCACCGGGTTCGTTTCCCTGCTGAGCCCGATCGACGGCTCCACCCGCCTCGAAGTGGGACTGGTCGGGGACGAGGGCATGGTGGGCTCTCCGCTCGTTCTCGGCGTCGCGCTGTCGCCCCTGCAGGCGCTCGTCCAGGGCGCCGGCCGCTCGCTTCGCATGGGCGCCGCCGCCTTTCGCCGGGAGCTCGCGCGCAGCCCGCCCCTGCAGCAGCTGCTCAATCGCTACGTCTACGTGCGCATGACCCAGCTCGCGCAAGCGGCGGGATGCACCCGGTTTCACCTGGTCGAGGCCCGGCTCGCGCGCTGGCTCCTGATGACGCAGGACCGGGCGCACTCCCCGGCGTTTCACATCACCCACGAATTCCTCGCGGCGATGCTCGGCGTTCGCCGCGCCGGCGTGACCAAGGCCGCCACCTCGCTGCAGAAGCTCGGGCTCATCCGCTACAGCCGCGGCAACATCGAGATCCTCGATCGGGCCGGGCTCACCGCCGCCTCGTGCACCTGCTACCGGCTGGATCGCGAGACCCACAGGCGCGTGCTCGGCTAGGCCCCGCCGTCCCGCCCGGGATGGCGTTCTTCCCGTTGTGTACGATTGCGCACAGACTCCCGCCGGGTCGTGCGCGATATTGCCTGCATCCTTACAGGAGGCAAGCCATGAACGTCACGATGAGATTCGCCCTGGCCGCGGCCGGGCTGGTCCTGGCCGCGCAAGCGGCCGCCCAGGTCACTTTCTACGAACGGGAAGGCTTCGAAGGCCGGACTTTCACCACGAAGAAGTCGGTCAACGCCCTGGATCGCTATGGCTTCAACGACCGCGCCTCGTCGGCTGGTCGTCCAGGGCAACGACCGGTGGGAGGTCTGCGACGACGCCCAGTTCAAGGGCCGGTGCGCGATCCTGCGTCCCGGCAGGTATCCGACGCTGGCCGCGCTGGGCCTGAACGACCGGGTTTCATCGGCGCGCGCCCTGAGCAGGAATGCCCGCGTGGAAGACAATCGCTATGCGCCCGCCCCGCCCACCCCGCTGATCAAGTTCTTCGAACGCGAGGGCTTCGAAGGCCGGTCCTTCACGTCGGACAGGCAGGTCGGCAACTTCGAGCGCAATGGCTTCAACGACCGCGCCTCCTCGGCCGTCGTCGTCGGCGCCCCCTGGGAGGTCTGCGACAACGCCCGGTTCAGCGGCCGTTGCGTCGTCCTGCGACCCGGCCGGTATGCATCGCTCGCGGCGATGGGCCTGAACGACCGCGTGTCGTCGGCGCGGATCGTGACCGGCACCGCACGCGTCGAGGAGTCCCGCTACGCGCCCGCCCCCGCGGTGGCCTACGACTACCGCCGGCGCACCAACGAGCGGCTGTACCAGGCGAACGTCACCTCGGTCCGCGCGGTGCTCGGAACCCCCGGGCAGCGCTGCTGGGTCGAGCGCGAGCAGGTAAGCCAATCGCGCGGTAGCGCCAACGTTCCCGGCGCGATCGCGGGCGCCATCATCGGCGGCATTCTCGGCCACCAGGTCGGCGGCGGGCGCGGCCAGGATATCGCCACGGCCGGCGGCGCTGTCGCCGGGGGCGTGATCGGCGCGAATGTCGGACGCCACGGCGCAGGACAGGAGGCGCAGTACCAGGACGTCAAGCGCTGCGAGAACGTGCCCGGCCAGGCCACCCCCGACTACTGGGATGTCACCTACGACTTCAAGGGCCAGGAGCATCGCATCCAGATGACCGCGGCCCCGGGCTCCACGGTGACCGTCAACGAACAGGGCGAACCCCGGGAGTAGGCTCCCGGGCCGCGCGCAAGGAGGGGTGAATGAACACGCAGCGACTGCTCTTCGTCCAGCCGCGACGGCTGGCGAGCCTGGCCCCGATCTACGTGGCGCTCCTGAGCCTCGTCTTCGTGGGACTCCTCGCCTTCGCCGTCGCGTACTGGCCGGAGGGCTCCGCGCCCTCCGTGCCGCGACCGCGAAGTGAACAAGGTCGTGCCCGCGACGGTCTCGCCGGACCCGGGCGTGACCCGCGCGCGAATGGCCCGGCCCGGCGCCGAGCCGCGGGCGGTGGGCCTAGCGCCCCAGGGTCTCGCCCGTCATTCCGTCCGGCGATCCTCACGCAGGCTGCCGAACTCCAGCGCGTACTGCCGGGTGAACTCCGCGCCGAGGAAGAAGATCTGCGCGGAGTAGTACACCCACAGCAGCAGCGCGATCAGCGCGCCGGCGGCGCCGAAGCCGGAGGCCGCGTCGCTGTGGCCCAGGTACAGGCCGATCGCGTGCTTTCCCAGTCCGAAGAGCCCCGCGGTGAAGGCCGCGCCGACGGCGACATCCCGCCATGACAGCGGGGCATCCGGCAGCGCCTTGTAGATCACCGCGAAGAGACACGCGATGACCCCGTACGCGACCACCGTGGACGCGAGCGCGAGGACCTCGTGGGACCCGCCCCAGAGCGCGCCGGCGTGCCGTTCGAGCAAGGCCAGCGCCGCGCTGAGCACGAGGGACACGAGAAGCAGGAAGGCGAGCACCAGCACCAGCCCGAAGGCGTGCAGCCGGGTCCGCAGGAAATTGACGACGGCCAGGCCCTTGGGCGGCTCGATGCCCCAGAGTTCGTCGAGGCTGCCCTTCAATTCGACGAACACGCTGGTGGCGCCGACCAGCAGCAGCAGGCTCGCGACCAGCGTCGCGGCAAGCCCCGCGGCGGGGTCCCGCGCGTCCGCCAGCAGCGCCTCGAGCACCTGGGCGCCCGCGTGCCCCACCAGCCCCTCCATCTGCGCGATGATCTCGCCCCGCGCCGCCTCCGCGCCGAAGAAGTAGCCGGCGCCGGCGATGGCGAGAACCAGGATGGGCGCCAGGGAAAACAGCGTATAGAAGGCCACCGCCGCGCCCTTGCTGCCGGCGCGATGGTCGATCCACCCGCCCACGGAACGGGCCAGCACCGCAAGCATGCGTGCCGGCCATCGCGACGCCGCGATCGCCGCGTTCCTTACTGGAGCCGATGTCCTTCTGCCGGTTCTGCCATTCGGCTACCTGCTTCTCGGTTTCTTCCTTGGAGATGCCGTACGACTCCTGGATCATGCCGGTCAGCTGGTCGCGCTTGCCGGCGATGACGTCGAGCTGGTCGTCGGTGAGCTTGCCCCATTGTTCCTTGAGGCTGCCCTTGAATTGCTTCCAGTTGCCTTCGATGCGGTCCCAGTTCATGGTGTCATTTCCTTCTCGTCGGTGTCTCGCAGGAAGGCCCGTCGTTCGTCCACCCGGGCCTCGGCATTGCAGAGGTTTCGCTTCGCGCGCGCGAGGTTGTCGCACTTGCCGCGCGCCTCCCGGTACCCGGTCGATGCCCGCTTCAAGGCGGTTTCGAAGCCGGCAAGCGCGACTGCGTCGTCGCTTCCGCCGTGTCGAAGGTGCCCGCCATCGTGTTCGCCGTGATCGACGCGGCGGCGTACATGCCCACCGCGACGGCCGCCGCGATCAGCGCGACCCCGGTGCCAGTCTCATCTCAGGTGCATGCCGCCGGCGCCGAAGAGCCCCAGCAATCCGAGGACGATCAGGTACACCGCGACGATGTAGTTCAGGAGCTTCGGAACGGCCAGGATCAGGATGCCCGCGATCAGGGAGATCAGCGGACCGATGGCTAACGTGAAATTCATGATGGCTCCTTGCGGACCGGTCTCTCGGGGTGTTGGACCGAATGCGCCAAGACTAGCCGCCGCCCCGCCAGGCGGTCGGTGCGGTGGGTTACATAACCCGCTGTGTGCGGTATCGGACAGACGATGGGAAGGGCGGAAAGGGATCATTTCCCGGCCATGCCGTCCCCGAAGCCCATCCAGCTCATCCTCGCCCGCCAACTGGCCAGCTGCCTGGCCATGCCCATCCTGATCCTGGACACGGAGGGCACGCTCGTCTACTACAACGAGCCGGCGGAGGTGATCCTGGACCAGCGCTACGACGAGACGGGGGAGATTCCCGCCGACGAGTGGAGCGCGCGCTTCGCGGTCGAGGACGAGGACCGCAACCCCGTCGCCCAGGAGGACCGTCCCACGATGCTGGCGCTCTCCGAACGCCAGCCCATCTCGCGAACGGTGTGGATGCGGTGCGGCAACCGGGAGTGGCGGCACGTGAACATCACGGCGTTTCCCCTCATCGGCGAGGGGGCGCAGTTCCTCGGCGCGCAGATGATCTTCTGGGAGGTCTGAGTGCAGGTCACCCTGTGGGGCACGCGCGGGTCGCTCGCCACGCCCGGCCCGGAGATGGCGCGATACGGCGGGAACACCTCCTGCGTGGGCGTCGCTCGGGCGCGAGGGCACGATGCTGGTCCTGGATGCGGGCACGGGGATCCGGCGCCTCGGCGCCACGATTCCCGACACCGTGCGGCGCGTCGACATTCTCCTGACGCACCTGCACATGGATCACATCCAGGGCCTGGGCTTCTTCGCGCCGCTGTACCGTCCCGACCTCGAGGTGCATGTCTGGGGCCCGGCCAGCGCCACCCTCCGGCTGCAGGCGCGCCTGCGGCGCTACCTCTCCCCGCCGCTTTTTCCGGTGAGCCTCTCCGAGCTGCCGTGCAAGCTCACCTTCCACGACGTTCCCTGCGCGGAGACGGACATCGGGGAATTCCGCATGTGTTCCGCGCTGGTCTGCCACCCCGGCCCCACGGTGGGATACCGCATCACGGCGCCGGAAGGGCGCGTGCTCACCTACCTGCCCGACCACGAGCCCGCGCTCGCCGTGCTGCGCTTCCCGTCCCTGCCGCGGGAGTGGACTTCGGGAGGCACGCTGGCGGCGGGGGCGGACCTGCTGATCCACGACGGCCAGTACAGCGCCGCCGAGTATCCCGGCCACTGCGGCTGGGGACACAGCTCGCTCGACCACACGCTCGATTTCGGAACGCTGGCCGGGGTGAAGCGCCTCGTGCCGTTCCACCACGATCCCGCCCATACCGACACGGATATCGACTTCATGCTTGCGAAGGCCATCGACGACACCCGGCCCGCCTATCGAGGTCACGCCGGGGTGCGAAGGCACGGTGTTCGAGCTGTAGGCTGCCTCGCTGCTGCAGCGACCGGGCCTCGCGCGGGTTACGGCCCGAGGAGTTCGCCGACGGGCTCGAGCGCCGCGACGCGATCGCAGATCACCTTCGCGATCGCCACCAGGGGCGCCCCGAGCAGCAGGCCCCAGATGCCCCACAGCCAGCCGAAGAACAGCAAGGCGATGAAGAGGACCGCCGCGTTGACGCGAGCCACGCGGCTCTGCAGCCAGGTCACGAAGAGCGATCCGACCATGCCCGCTACCACCAGGGAGGCGCCCGCGACGGCGAACGCGCCGAGCGCGGTCCCGAACTGCATGAATCCGGCCACGCCGCTCGCGAGCGCCAGCAGCACCGGCCCCAGGTACGGAATGAAGTGAAGCACGCCCGCGGCGACACCCCAGACGCCCGCCTGCTCCACGCCGAGCGCCTCGAACGCGAGCCAGGTCCCGGCGCCGACCAGGACATTCGCCCCCAGCGTGACCATCAGGTAGCGCTGCACCTGCGCGTCGATTTCCTCGAGCACGTGCTCGGCATCCTTCTTGCGCGACGGCCCGACGAGCTGCACCAGCTTGAGACGGAAATGGTCGCCCGAGGCCAGCAGGAAGTAGGCGAGCAGGAGGACGATCGGGGCCTGCGCGGCCACCGTGAACAGCAGCGCGGACTGGGCCAGCATGTAGTCGCGCAGCCAGGCGCTCGGCTCGGAATCCCGGAGTGCGGTCCCGGGCAAGGCCGGGCGGGCGGGTTTCTTGCCCCCGGTCGCGTCCGCCGCGGCGCCCTGAAGCTCGGTCGCGGCCTCCTGGATGGTCTGCAGCGCCGTGGGCCCGTGCTTGCGCGCCTCGCCCACTTGCAGCCGCACCTTGCGCGCCGCCTCGGGAAGCTTCTGGATCAGCGCCGCCGCATCGTCCCCCAGCGAGACCGCGGCCCAGAGGCTGCCCGCCACCAGCGCCGCCAGCACCACCGCCGCTCCGGCAGCGCGCGGAACGCGGCAGGCCTTCAGCCCGTTCACGGCCGGCCGCAACGCGTAGCTCGCGATGATGCCGATCAGCAGAGGCACGAAGAAGGCGCGCGCCAGGTAGAGCGCGGCCACGACGGCGATGACCGCCAGGATGGCTGACGCCCACGGGCACGGGACCACGGCGCCGCAGCGCTTGAACGTCGGTCGATACGGTTGCGATGTCCATGGAGTCTCGCTGATGTCGTCGGGAAGGGCGTGCCTGCAGCATGAAGCCTATCGACGATGCCGCCCGGCCTCTGTACGCCCGCACACACAGCAGGCTCGCCTCCGCGCGCGCCCGGTCGTTCGTCGCGACGAAAGATCCCGCCTATGTACGACCGCGCACCGACGCGGGGTGACGATTGCCCGATAGTCCGTGCGTGGTTGCCCGGCTTTCCTCGATGCCGGTTCCGGCAGGGCGAGGGGGCCTCGGGCACGCGCAGCACCTACAGGAGAAGTCCATGAATGCAGTCTTGAAAACCGCGCTGGCCGCCGCCGGCCTGGCCGTCGCCACGCAGGCGACCGCCCAGATCACCTTTTACGAGCACGACGGATACGAAGGCCGTTCCTTCACCGCGGAAGGCCAGGTCCGCGATTTCGAGCGCGCCGGGTTCAATGACCGCGCCTCGTCGGTCGTGGTCCTGCGCGAGCGCTGGGAAGCCTGCGAGGACGCCCAGTTCGGCGGCCGGTGCGTGATCCTGCGCCCGGGCCGCTACCCCTCGCTGTCGGCGCTGGGCCTGAATGACCGCATTTCATCGGTACGCGCCGTGAGCGCGAACGCGCGCTACGACGACAGCCGCTATGCGCCCGCCCCCGCCCCGGTCTACGACAATCACCGGCGCCGCGACGAAAAGCTGTACGAGGCGAACGTGACCTCCGTGCGCGCGATCCTCGGCCCGCCCGAGCAGCGTTGCTGGACCGAGCGCGAGCAGGTCACCCAGGAGCGCAGCGGCGTCAACGTGCCCGGCGCGGTCGTCGGCGCCCTGATCGGGGGTGTCCTCGGGCACCAGGTCGGCAGCGGCCGCGGCAATGATGTCGCGACGGCCGGCGGCGCTGTCGCCGGGGGGGTGATCGGCGCGAATGTCGGTCGCTCCGGGGGAAGCCAGCAGGTGACAACCCAGGACGTCCAGCGTTGCGAGACCACATCCAGCAACGCCAGGCCGGATCACTGGGACGTCACCTACGACTTCCGGGGCGTCGAGCATCGCATGCAGACGACCTCCCCGCCGGGACGCACGGTCACCGTCAACAAGGATGGCGAACCCCGCGCGTAACGCGATTCGCGGCGCTCGATTCAGGACGGCCCTTCGGGGCCATCCTGTCGTGGAACTCGCCGTTGAAGCAGGATTTCATGGCCTTATCGGCGCACCGGCGCGTTTTCGGGCCCCGATCCGTGGTAGTCTCCGTCTCGCAGGATCGTCAAGCAGTGAACCGCGCAGTCCTCCTCGCCGCTTTCGCGGCGTCCGATGTGGCAGTCCATTCCCCTCTTGATCGTCATGCCCGCAACGGGACTCGGTTTTGTCCCGGATTTCGATTGGAAGGAAATGCAAATGGCTACCGGCATCGTGAAATGGTTCAATGACTCCAAGGGCTTCGGCTTCATCACCCCGGACGACGGCGGCAAGGATCTCTTTGCCCACCACACCTCCATCCAGATGGACGGCTACAAGTCCCTCAAGGAAGCGCAGCGCGTGGAATTCGAAGTGCAGTCCGGCCCCAAGGGCCCCTGCGCCGCGAACATCAAGGCGCTCTAGCAACGAGGCCTCGCGGCGCAAGCCGCGGGCCCGCTGGATGAAAAGGCCCGGGAGACCGGGCCTTTTTTTCGCCCACCCTCTGTGCGGTAGCGCACCGACCCCTATAGCGCCTCCCCGCTATCCTGCCTCGTGCATCGGGACGTCCCGATGCGAGAGCGAACAGGACACCCCCAATGAACACCACCTCCGAGTACGTCACCGGGATGCAGGCGCAATTGAAGGCGTGGGACGCGAACGTCGCCGTGCTTCTGACCGAAAGCAGGAAGGCGGATGGCGAAGCGCGCACCGCTTACGCGAAACGCCTCAAGGAACTGCGCCTGAGCCGCAAGGCCGCGCAGAAATCGCTCGAAGCGCTGCGCGCCGCGACCGGCGCAACCACCGCGAAGACTCAGGCCGTGATGCAGGAGACCTGGGAAGCGATGCAGAAAGCCCTTGAGAAGACTTCGACGGATCTGCACGAAATGACCCGAGGCCGGCAGGCGCCGACCCCGGCGGAAACGCCGCCCACGGCGGAAGCACCGCCCACGGCGGAAGCACCGCACCCGGCGCAAGCGCCCCACACCCAGGAGACCGCACCATGAGCCACGCACACCGTGCCGAAGCAGGCTCCAGCGCAAGCGGGAATCGTCGTCACCTGCTGGCCGGCCTGGGATTCGCTGCGCTACTCGCGGTATCCGTCCCGGCATTGGCCCAGGTCGCGCCAAATCTGGGCACGGCAGCGAGCTTCACGGTCCTGGGTACGAACGCCATCCCGACTGTGGGGACGGTAACCTGCACCGATACAGGGCCTGGGACCGCCATCAACGGAAACGTGGGCTCCACCTTCAACTCGATCACGAACACCGGGTGCACGATTACGGGGACGATCACCGCGCCGGTCGCGAGCTCGGTTGTAACCGACTTCAATGCCGCGTACAGCGCGGTCGATGGCGCGAACCCGTGCACCGGCGTCATTCCGACCACCACCACCACGCTCGCGCCCGGTGTCTACTGCTCCAATGCCGCGACCACGATAGGCGCCGGCGTAATCATCACGCTCAACGGGAGCGCGAGCGATGTCTGGGTCTTCAGGGTCGGGACCGGCGGGTTGGGCGCCCTCACCCTCACCTCGGCGCAGGTGGTCATGGGCGGCACCGCGCAGGCGTGCAACGTGTACTGGAAGACCGCCCAGGCCGCGACGCTGACGGATTCGAGCTTCGTAGGAACCGTCCTCGCGGGAACCGCCGTCACCATGACCCGAGGAAGCTGGCTGGGCCGAGGCTTCGCCAGGACCGACGCGACGGTGACTGACGCGGCGCCATTGACCTTCGCGGGATGCGCGGCGGCGCCTTCGGCCGCAGCGGTCATCCCCACGCTGTCCGAGTGGGCCACGATCATGCTTGCCGGCCTCCTGGCCATTGCGGGTTTCGCGGCGATGCGCAGACAGGCACGGTAACCATCGTCTGCGGCTGCTTCGATCCGACGGAAAATCCGGGGGGCGCGCAAGCGCCCCCTCTTTTTGTCCCCACCGCATTCGCCCGCCATTTCGTGGTCCAATAATGGCGACCGGTTCCGGTCCGGATGGCAGGCTCCAGATGGTTCGCTTCTTCCTTCTCTTCGTCGTCATCCTGGTCGCGCTGTTCGCGGCCGAGCTGACGCCGCCCGTGCAGAGCGCGGTCGTGCTTCCGTGGACCGCGGGGCTGGCGCACCTCAGCGCCGGCCTGATCGCGCTCTTCGATTCGCAGGTCGCCGCTCACGGCAAGATCCTCCAGAGCACCGCCAACGGCTTTGCCGTCTCCATCGAGGCCGGATGCAACGGCATCGAGGCCGCCATCGTCCTCATCGCCGCCATGCTCGCCTTTCCCGCGCCCTGGAAGCACCGCGTGATCGGCATCCTCGCCGGACTGTCCGCGGTGCAGGTGCTGAACATCGTGCGCGTGATCAGCCTCTTCTACCTCGGCCAGTGGAGCATGAAGGTCTTCGAGTGGGCGCACCTCTACCTGTGGCAGGCGCTGATCATGCTCGACGTGCTGGTCGTGTGGCTCGTCTGGATCCGGACGCTGCCCGCCACCCGCTCGCTCCCTCCTCCGCCGGTGCCCCGGCGCACAGCCGTCGACCGCGTGATGAAGGAGAGCGTTCCGTCGCTCGGGAATTTCGTCCTGCGCACCCTGTTGTGGCTGCCGCCCTGCCTCGCGGCCTGGTATTTCGGCGCACGCATCCACGCGGCCATCGCAGGCGTCCTGGCCAGGCTGATGTGAGCCTCTTCGCGCCCGGCATCGTGTCGGGGATCGAGCAGCCGGGAGTCGACCTCGTGTTCGTGACCTCCCTCGAGGTGCAATCGGCACCCGGGCAGGTCGGCCTCCTGGTCCCGGAGGTCAATCCGCTGCTCTACACGTTCGGACTGGCCTTCTTCGTCGCGCTGATGCTCGCCGCGCGCGCCCCGTGGTGGAAGATCCTGGCCGGCGCCGCGTTGCTCCTGCCCTTCCAGGGCTGGGGCATCGCCTTCGATTTCCTCGCGCAGGTCGGCATCAGGCTCGGCCCCGAGGTCGCCGCGCAGGCGGGATTGTCCGGCTGGCGCACGGAGGCGATCGCGCTCGGCTACCAGGTCGGCGCCCTCATCCTCCCCAGCCTAGTCCCCGTCGTGCTGTGGGCCCTCTTCAGCCGCGAATTCATCGAGAGCCTGCTTCGCCCCGACGGTCGTTGACCCCGCCGCGCGAATCCCGCGTCGGGGGAATGGACTATATTCGCGGATGGGCCATGGCCGCGGCCATGGCGTCATCGGCGCCTCACCCCACCGCAGGAATTGCACATGCCGGCAAAACACGGGATCCAGGATCCCAAGCAGAACCACCTTCTGGCGGCACTCCCGGAAGCCGATTACGACCGGATCGCCCCCCATCTCGAGCTCGTCGAGATGAAGCTCGGCCAGGTCCTGTACGAGTCCGGCAGCAAGATGCGCCACGTCTACTTCCCCACGACCGCGATCGTGTCGCTGCTCTACGTCATGGAGAACGGCGCGTCGGCGGAGATCGCCGTCGTCGGCAACGACGGGATCGTCGGCATCTCGCTCTTCATGGGCGGGGAGACGACGCCGAGCCGGGGCGTGGTCCAGAGCGCGGGCGAGAGCTACCGGCTGAAGGCGGGCCTGCTGAAGGAGGAATTCAACCGCTACGGCCCGACGATGCACCTGCTGCTGCGCTACACCCTGGCGCTCATCACCCAGATGACGCAGACCGCCGTGTGCAACCGCCATCACTCGGTGGACCAGCAGCTGTGCCGCTGGCTGCTGCTGAGCCTCGACCGGCTGCAGACCAACGAGCTGGTGATGACGCAGGAGCTCATGGCCAACATGCTCGGCGTGCGCCGCGAAGGCGTCACGGAGGCGGCCGGCAAGCTGCAGGCCGCGGGGCTGATCCATTACAGCCGCGGGCGCATCACCGTGCTCGACCGGCCCGGACTCGAGGCCCGGTCCTGCGAATGCTACGACGTGGTCCGGCGGGAATCCGCCCGCCTGCTGCCGCAGGACAAGCCGGCACACTGACGCGCCGCCCGGCGCGATGACGGCTACGGTGCGCTACCGCACCGACGTCGGGAACGCCCCCCCCGTAGGCTTCCTTTCACTGCCGCAGCACAGCGCAGCCGATGCCGGCAGGCCGGCTCGCGCGTTCGCTCGGCGTCGGAAACCACGGAGCCATCATGCAAACAAGACTTCTTCGCCTTCGGGCATTCGCCTTCATGGCGGCGGTCGCGGTCCTGGCCTCGGGCGGCTGGGCCAGCGCCGATCCGCCTTCGCGCGTCGCGCGCCTGGGTTACCTGTCGGGCGCGGTCAGCTTCTCGCCCGCCGGCGAGAACGACTGGGTGCAGGCACGCATCAACCGGCCGTTGACCCCCGGGGACCGCCTCTGGGTCGATGCGGGCGCGCGCGCCGAAATCCAGGTCGGCGCCGCGATGGTTCGCATGAACGCCGGCACCAGCCTCGACATCGTCAATCTCGACGACCGCATCGTCCAGCTGCAACTGGCGCAGGGCGCATTGAACGTCCGCGTGCGCCGCCTCGAGCCCAACCAGGTCTTCGAGGTGGACACGCCGAATCTCGCCTTCACCCTCCGGCAGCCCGGTGCCTACCGGATCGAAGTGGATCCGGACGGCAATGCGACGACGATCATCGTGCGCCAGGGCAAGGGCGAGGTTTACGGGGAAGGCGCGGCGTACGTCATCGATTCGCGGCACCCCTACCGGTTCACCGGGACGGACCTGCGGCAGTACGAGGGCGTCGACGCCGTGCGCCTGGACGAATTCGACCGCTGGTCGGGCGATCGCGACCGCCGTTACGACAATTCCGGTCTCCGCCCGCTATGTTTCGCCGGACGTGGTCGGCTACCAGGACCTCGACGACAACGGCACCTGGCGAGCCGACGCGACCTACGGAAACGTCTGGTACCCGAGCCGCGTGGGCGCCGACTGGGCGCCTTACCGCGACGGGCATTGGGCCTGGGTCGACCCCTGGGGCTGGACGTGGGTGGACGACGCCCCCTGGGGCTTCGCCGTGTCCCATTACGGCCGCTGGACGAACCTGCATGGCACGTGGGGATGGGTGCCGGGTCCGGTGCGCTCCCGCGCCTACTACGCGCCGGCGCTGGTCGCCTTCGTGGGAGGCGACAACTTCCGCCTCACGATCTCCGGCGGAAGCGTCGGCGGCATCGCGTGGTTCCCGCTCGGTCCGCGCGAGGTCTATCGCCCCTCCTACCCGGTGAGCCGCGCCTATTTCGAGAACGTGAACCGCAGCAACACGGTCGTGAGCGTCACGACGGTCAACAATTACTACAACAACTCGAACGTGACCAACGTCATCTATGCCAACCAGGCGGTGCCCAATGCGATCGTTGCCGTCCCGGTGACGGCATTCGCGCAGTCGCAGCCGGTGTCGCGCACGGCGGTCCGGGTCACGCGGGACATGGTGGCCCGTGCGCCCGTGGCGGCCGTCGCGGCCGTCGCGCCGACCGAGACCAGCGTGCGCGGCGCCGCCAACGCGGGCGGCAAGCCTCCCGCCCGCGCGCTCGAAAAGCCGATCGTCGCCCGGACTGCGCCGCCCGCAGCGCACGATCGGATTCGCCGCGCAGAAGCCGCAGCTCGCGCAATCCCCCGGCAAGCCGCTCGATGACGCCGCGCGCAGGCAGTTGAAGCCCGCGGCTCCCGTGCCCGCCCCCGTCGTGCGGGTGGTCGCGCCGGAACGAAAGGCCCCGCCGACGACGGCCCTCCCGCCCGCGGCCTCCGCAGGAAAGGCCCCCGAAGCTCGCGCGAAGCCGGCTGCACAGCCCGCCGAGCAACAACGCGGGAAGCCCGAAGCGCGCGAACGGCCCGCAGCCGCGCCGCCCGCCCCTGCCGAAAAGCCGCAAGCGGCGGCACCGGCACGACCCGCTCCGCAACAGGCCAAGCCCGCTGCGCCGGCAGCACAGCCTCCGGAACAACGCGCCAAGCCGGCTCCCAACAAGCCCCCGAGCAACAACGCGGGAAGCCCGAACCGCGCGAACGGCCCGCAGCGCGCGCCGGCACGCACAGGCCCTCCGCAACAGGCCAAGCCCGCTGCGCCGGCAGCACAGCCTCCGGAACAACGCGCCAAGCCGGCTCCGCAACAAGCCCCCGAGCAACAACGCGGGAAGCCCGAACCGCGCGACCCCGCAGCCGCGCCGCCCGCCCCTGCCGAAAAGCAGCCGGCGCCGAAGGCGGAGCCGCGTGGCCAGAAGCCGGACCCGTCCGCGGACAAGCCGAAAGGCAAGGACAAGGACGACGAGGAAGACGGCAAGGACGAGCGCAAGAAGAAGAACTAGCCCGTCACCGGGTTTCCACCGCGGGGCGTTACTTCGGTGGGAGCCCGGGCTCCATCTGTTGCCGCGAGTACTCCCTGCGCTTCATGGCGAGATATTCGCCCTGCTCCAGTTCGTGCAACTGGCGCGGATAGCGCTCCACGGCGGCATACCAGTCCCGCAGGCTCTTTTCCACGCGCGCCTGCGGCGGGGACGACAGGGAACCGAGGAAGGACTCGATGGCGAGGTAGTAGCGCATGGTGTTGCGCTCCACCACGCCGCGCACGCCGCCGATGTAGAGGGGCTGGCCATCGCTTTCCCTGCCGACGATCGTGAATCCCACCTTGTTGCGCCCGGCCGTGCCCAGGTAGGCCTGCATCGCGAGGCGCCCCGCCATCCCGAAGGAGTACGCGTAGGAAATCCGGACGAGCGTCCGGCTCCCTTCCGACGGCGCCGCCTCCAGGACGATGCGGTAATCGCGGGTGCCGAGAGGTCCCTCGCCCGCATCCAGGCTGACCTGCATGAAATTCGCGGACCGGGCGGTGACGCGGTAGCCGAAGGCGAGGCGATACGCGTCGCTCATGGGCTGGTCGTACTTCTTGCCGATGCCGACGTGCAGCACCGTCTCCCTCGCCGTTGCCCGAAGGCCGGCAGTACTTGGTGTTGAGATGCAGGATGAGGATCTCGCACCACTGGGCCGGCTTGCCCAGGACCGCGGCCGCGTCGGCGAAGGGATGCTCGACGAGCGCGTAGATCTCGCCGCTCACGCCGGTCGCGCCTTCGGTCGAGTTCATGTAGAGCGGCCGGTTGAACTGGCCGTGCCCGGGGTCATCCCGCAATGCGACGTACGCGGCGCGCAGCCTTGTCGCCGCGAGCCGGCCCGGAACCGCCGCGTCGTCGCCCTGGGCCGGCGCCGCCCCGACGAGCATCAGGGCGAGCACGAATGCCCTTGCCTCGCCCCACCGCGGTGCGCCAGTTCGCCTCATCGGTTCCTTTCGGCGCCGCGCTTTCGCGCCGCGCCTACAGCCAGTAGGCCCACGCCCGCGCGGCGGCTTCCTTCAGGCGGTCGCCGAGCGGCCGCTGCTCCCAGTCCGCCAGGGTGATGGGCGTGGACGCCGCGAGATCCGCGTCGAACATGGCCTGCATCTGCATGCCGAATTCCTGCCCGAGGATCACGGCGTTGACCTCCTCGTTGTGCAGGAAGCTGCGCCAGTCGAGGTTGGTCGAGCCGATCGTGGACCATACGCCGTCGATCAGCGCGCTCTTGGCATGCAGCAGCGCGTCGCGGCGTTCGTAGATCTTCACGCCGCCGCGCAGCAGCTCGTCGTAGTACGAACGGCCCGCGTGGAAGACGAGCCAGAAGTCGGTGTTGCTCGGCAGGATGAGCTTCACGTCCACGCCACGCGCCGCGGCATCCTTCATCGCGGCAAGCAGCTGCGGATCGGGGGCGAAATAGGCGTTGGTCAGGTGGACGCTCGTCTCCGCGCTGCCGATCGCGGAGATCAGCGTCGCGTAGATCAGGCTGATGGGTTCGTCGGGCGAGCTGCCGATGGCGCGCACGACTTCCTTGCCCCTGCTGGCCGGCCGGGGAAAGAGGTTTCGCGCCGGAAGCGCCTCCCCCTTCTGCTTTTCCCAGGTGGCGAGGAAGAGCTTCTGGAACTCCGCGACCACGGGCCCTTCCACCCGCAGGTGGGTATCCCGCCACGGCGGGCTGCCGTCGGGGCGGCGCTTCGAGGCGTGGCTGAAGGAGCCCGACGAATACACGCTGCTGATGTTGATGCCGCCGAGAAACGCGCTCCGGCCGTCCACGATCAGGAGCTTGCGGTGGTCGCGCTGGTTCACCTCCCAGCCCTTCTTCGCCGTCAGCGGGTTGATGGGATTGAATTCCAGCACCTTCACGCCGCCGTCCGTGAGCCGCTTGAAGAACGCCTTCGGCGTGTTCATCGATCCGACGCTGTCGTAGAGGAGGCTCACCTGCACGCCCCGGGCCTGCTTCTCCAGGAGGGCATCGGCGAACTTCCGGCCGACCTCGTCGTCCTCGATGATGTAGGTCTCGAGGTTGATGTGGTCCCTGGCGCCGCCGATGGCGTCGAACATGGACTGGAACGTGGCCGGACCGTCCTGCAGGAGGGTGACCTTGTTGCCGGTCACCAGCGGGCTTCCGGCGATGCTCTCCTCGAGCGCCAGGTGGCGGTCGAAGATGCTGGTTTCCTGCCCTCGCGCCGCCAGCTTGCGCCAGGATCGCCTTGCTCTGCTGCGGCGGACAACGGGCCGCGGGCCCCTTCGAGCTGGACGGGCTGCGAAGGACGCAGCGCCATGTCCGGCACGACGGTCGGCAGCGAGCCGCAGCCGGCGCCCGGGCCAGCATCAAGGCGGCGCCGCTGCCCGGATCGGGCCGAAGCGATCGGCAGGCGGCCGGCGGCACGAGGGCGTACTTCAGGGCTCGACTGTCATCCGGCTGCGCCAAGCTCGGCCGCCCGGGCCGAGCTGACCGCCTGTTCCCACGTCCGCACGCGTCGTCGTCCCGGGCCGAACGCGTCCATCAGGGCGATGACCATCGCGTAGGTTCCCGCGTCGAGCGCGGCGACCTCCGCGCGGCGGAACTCGCCCTGCTGATAGGTGAGCGCGACGAGGATCCGGGTGAGCAGGCGCGACTGCGCGAAGGCCGGGTTCTGCTCGATCAGCTTCACGGCCGAGGCGAGCGGGTCGGCGACCGAGGTTGCTCGCGAAAGCGGACGACCTGCCGCAGCGCATCCTGGTACTGGGAGGCGGAGAGCAGTTCGGAAACGACCGTCACGATTGCCGGCCCTGCCGTCTACTTCTTGGCGTCTTTTGCCGCATCCTGGATCTTCTCGCCGGCTTCCTCGATCTTCTTGCCGGTCGTATTCGACGGCCTTGTCGAGCTGCTTGCCGGCACGTTCTCCCGGGCCTTCCTTCTTCTCGCACGCGGCCAGCCCGCCGACCAGGATGCTTGCGGCCAGGACTGCGCCGATGATGCTGCCGATCTTCGTCATGGAATTCCCCTTGTATCGATACAGGCTCGCCGGTCTTCGCCTTCCCGCCCGATGCCAGGCATCGCGCGCGCAAGCCTCCAGCGCCTGCCATTGAAAGGTACGCGAGCGGCGTCGCCGCCTCTGTACGCTGGCGCACGGAAAGCGCCCGGAGAACGAAGGATTATTCATTCAGGCCCGGTCACGAACCCTGGGAACAGCGGGACAGGCGTGACGAGGGCCCGAAGGGGCAGGCGTGGCAACAGGTCTTCTGTTGCGAGCCGGCCGAATGCCAAGGAGATCGCCATGTTGTACACCATCGTCGTCGTGCTGCTGATTCTGTGGGCCCTCGGGCTCGTCACCTCCTACACCATGGGAGGCCTGATCCACGTCCTGCTGGTGATCGCGATCGTGGTCGTGCTGCTCAGGGTGATCAGCGGGCGCAAGCCGCTCTGACGTTCCTCGTCGGCGGGGCGGCTGCGTGGCCGCCAGGCGGCTATCCCTTCCTGCCGCCGAAAAACAGGAGCGCGCCGCCCGCCACGATCGCCCCGATGCTCAGCCAGATCGGGACGTTGACCGTCTCCTTGTCCTTGACCGACAGCTCGATCGGCCCGATCTTGGCCTGGTGCGTCTCCTTGGTGTAGGTGAAACTGCCGTAGGCCAGGCCCAGGGCGCCAGCCACGATCAGCACGATTGCCGCAATCTTCAAGCCGTTCATTCGTCTTCTCCTGCCAGGACTTGCGTTCGGGGCATCGGTCACTTGTGCGCGATGGGCTTGTCGGTGAACAGGTAATCCTTGAGCTCCCGGGAAAACGCCGGGTCCTTGCGGCGAATCCACTCCAGCACCATGGCGGCATGCTCCTTCTCCTCGTCCCGGTTGTGCTCGAGGATGGCCTTGAGGTCCGCGTCCTTGCACGCGTCCGCCCGCTGGTTGTACCAGTCGACGGCTTCCAGCTCCTCCATCAGGGAGACGATGGCCCGGTGCATGTCGCGGGTCTGGGCGGACAGCTCTTCCACGGGCTCGTGATAACCGACGCTGGACATTGCATTCTCCTGAAGGTGGGCGAATCCTGGGAGGCGGACCAGGACGCGGCCGCTAACGGTCCTGCTCCCAGTGGAACTTGTGCATGACGCGATGCACGATCGGCGCGAGCATGAGGCCCGCCATGACGATGAACAGCAGGCCCGCGTAGAGCGCATACAGGCCGGCGAACACCTTGCCGCCGTCCGTGCGCGGCGCGTCGACCGGCCCCATCCCCCCCAGCAGCATCGCGGAATTCAGGAACGCATCGCGCCACGGGAGATGCTCGAAGTACCCGTAGCCCGCCATGCCGAGCAGGAGCGATGCGACCAGCAGGCCGAGCGCCGCCGCCGCATGCAGCAGCACGCGCCTGACGAACCGACGGCTCGGGATCGGGGGATGGGCCTTCGGTTCGTAGACGAGGATTCGATCGACCATGGCACCGGCGCCTGGCGCCCAGGCAGGACAGCCGCCTCGCAGTCAGGGTAGCACCACTTCGGGCGCGGGTCTCACCGACTCTCGCCGAGACCCCGCAGGAGCTTCATGATCGATTCCAGCGCGAAACCGCGCCCCTGCAGGAAGCGGACCTGGCGGGACTTCTCCGCCGCATCCGCCGGGGGGCGGCCGAACCGGGACCGCCACACGGCCTCGAGCGCTTCCGGCTCGCCGGCCCTGGACTGCGCAAGCGCCTTCGGCGATGCCCTCCTCGCCGATGCCCTTCTCGCGCAGGTGATGCGCGATCTTCAGGGGCCCGAACTTGCGCGCCTTCGCGCGCACCGTCTGCTCGACGAAGCGCTCCTCCGACAGCCACCCGCGCCTCGTGAAGTCGTCGAGGAGGGCCTCGAGGTCGACGCCCTCTTCGACGTGCGGGGGCGAGCTTGCGGCGAAGCTCGGCCCGCGAATGCTCCCGGCGGGCCAGCAGCCTCAGCGCGCGCGCGCGGAGATCCGCTATCCTCGCGACGGCGCCAGGGCGGGAGCGGCGCGCTCGGGGATCAGTCCGCCTCGGCCGCGTCGGGCTCTTCCTTGGCGACGGGCATGCCGCCGGCGATGCCGACCGCCTCGCGGATCTTCTGCCTCGATCTCGTCGGACAGCGCCGGGTTCTCCCTGAGGAATTCGCGCGTGTTGTCCTTGCCCTGGCCGATCTTCTCGCCCTTGTAGGCGTACCAGGCGCCGCTCTTGTCGATGATGCGGTGCTGCACGCCCAGCTCGATGATCTCGCCGTGGCGCGAGATGCCCTCGTTGTAGAGGATGTCGAAGTCCGCGACCTTGAAGGGGGGCGCCACCTTGTTCTTCACCACCTTCACGCGGGTCTCGTTGCCGATGACTTCCTCGCCGCGCTTGATGGAGCCGATGCGGCGGATGTCCAGGCGCACGGAGGCGTAGAACTTGAGCGCGTTGCCGCCCGTGGTGGTCTCGGGGTTGCCGAACATGACGCCGATCTTCATGCGGATCTGGTTGATGAAGATGACCAGCGTGTTGGAGCGCTTGATGTTGGCGGTGAGCTTCCTCAGCGCCTGGCGACATGAGGCGCGCCTGCAGGCCCATCTGCGGCTCGCCCATCTCGCCCTCGATCTCGGCCTTGGGCGTGAGCGCCGCGACGGAGTCGACGACCACGCAGTCGACGGAGGCCGAGCGCACCAGCATGTCGGCGATCTCGAGCGCCTGCTCGCCGTTGTCCGGCTGCGAGAGCAGGAGCTCGGAGGTATCCACGCCGAGCCGCTGGGCGTACTGGGGGTCGAGCGCGTGCTCCGCGTCGATGAAGGCGGCGGTGCCGCCCAGCTTCTGGATGTTGGCGATGACCTGGAGCGTGAGCGTGGTCTTGCCCGACGATTCCGGCCCGTAGATCTCGACGACGCGCCCGCGCGGCAGGCCGCCGACGCCGAGGGCGAGGTCCAGGCCGAGCGAGCCGGTGGAGACGACCTCGATGCCCTTCTCGACGTCCTTGTCGCCCATGCGCATGATCGCGCCCTTGCCGAACTGGCGTTCGATCTGGGTGAGCGCGGCCTGCAGGGCCTTCGCCTTGTTCTCGTCCATCTTGGGGGGTTCGGAAGCGCTGGTGGAGATGACTTTGAGCATTGGAATTATCCCATATCAGTAAGGTTGAACTTTCCGCCCAGGCCGGTCAGCGCGTGCGCCTGACCAGACCCGCCATCACACCGAAAATCTCCAGGCGCCCACGGGGGCGAATGACCGGGAAGGCTTTGTTCGCGGGCTTCAGGACGAAACGCGCCTTTTTCTCGGTCCAGGTACTTCACGGTGAATTCGTTGTCCACGATCGCCACGACGATCTCGCCGACGTTGGCGTTGGGTTGCTGCTCGACCACGATGAGGTCGCCGTCGTGGATGCCGGCGTCGATCATCGACTCGCCCTTCACGCGCACGAGGCTCGTCTTCGACGGCACCCGGATGAGGTAGTCGTCGATGGTGACGAGGTCGTAGCCGTCGGCGAGCGCCGGGTTGGGCAGCCCCGCCTGCACGGTGTCGTGCGCGAGACGCCGCTCGAAGAACCGGGCCCCGGGCTTCAACTGCCGGTCAGGCGTCCAGTCCAGGTAGCCCGCTTCCTCGAAGCGGCGCACGCACTCGGCCACCCACGACTTGGCGGAGATCCCCCACAGGGTGGCGAGCACCGAGTAGGAGGGGATCACCTTGTGCTCGGCGTAGTAGTCCTGGAGCTTCTCCAGGTACGCCGGGTCGAGGGGCTGGTGGTTCTTCAACGCCATGGGCGGGCTAACGGTGGACAGAACGATTGTTCGGTAAGCTACAGAACGATCGTTCTGGTGTCAAGCGGCAGGTGTCAGACACCGCGGTTTGGTGTCTGACACCGCAATCCCTACCCGCCGGCCAGTTCCACCAGCCCCTTGAGGGCCTCCGCGCACGGCCTGCTCGCGGATGGCCGCCCGGTCGCCGCCGAAGACCTCGAACTTCGTCCGCACCGTCCCCGTCGAGGGTCGCCCAGGCGAACCAGACGAGGCCCACGGGCTTGGCGGCGGTGCCGCCGCCGGGCCCGGCCACGCCGGTCACCGCGACGGCGATGTCGGCGCTGCTCTGGTGCAGGGCGCCCACGCGCCATCTCGCGCGCCACGGCCTCCGACACCGCGCCGTGGGACCCGATGGTTTCCTGCTTCACCCCGAGGAGGTCGACCTTGGCGTCGTTGGAATAGGTGACGAAGCCGCGGTCGAACCAGGCCGAGCTGCCCGCCGTGCGCGTGATGGCCTCCCCTACGCCGCCCCCGGTGCAGGACTCGGCGGTCACGAGGGTGACCTTCGCGGCCAGGCAGGCTTCCCCGAGTTGCCGGGACAGTTCGTCGATCTCGCTCATTGCGTCTCTCCCGGGCGCCCGCGGTACCAGTAGCGGTACGCCGGCGCGAAGCCGAACCCCCCGTACAGCGCCAGGGCCGGCGCGTTGCCCTCCTCCACCTGGAGGTAGGCCTGCCGGGCGCCCCGCTCCCGGCCCCAGCGCAGGAGCGCAGCCACGATGGTGCGCGCGAAACCGCGCCGGCGCGCGCCTTCCCGCGTCACGACGTCGAAGAGCCCGACGTGGGCATCCTCGTAGATGGCGAGCCCGGTGGCCATGGGCACGCCCGACTCCAGCACGGCCACGGGGCGCATCGCGAGCGGCAGCGCGGCCAGCCGCGCGATGTGGGCGCTGCGGTGGGCCGACCGGGGAGCCGCGCAGGTCCCCCACCATGTCGAACCATTCCTCCAGGCGCGGGCTCGCCACGTCGGGTCCCGCGAGGCGCGCGGGGTCGACCGGCGGCGGCGTGCACCTCGGTCGGGCTGAAGGCGTCGTAGCCGCGCGCGGCGAGCGTCGCGTCGAGCGACGGCGGCTGCGTGTGCTCGGAGATGCGGAAGATGGCGGGCAGGCCCTGCTCGCCGTAGACGCGCTCGCAATGGGCGATCTTCTCCTCGACGGGAAGGCGCGAGGGGTAGACGGCGTTGATGGACCGGGCGCGCTTCGCCTTGCCCGGCGAGAAGCGCAGCAGCCACCCGTCGTAGAGCAGCTGCCCCGGGGGCGCGGACGAATTGAGCGAGAGCTCCTCGAGGCGCCGCGCGTCGAGCCGCCATCGGGCTCAGGCGGCGAGCCGCTTGCCGGTGGCGGTGTCGAAGAAATACGCCTTGCCGGGCAGGATCGAGACCTCGAGCGCGGTGCCGGCCTTCGGCGTCGAATGCCCCTCGATGCGCACGACGAGGAGCGTGCCGTTGAAGCCGGCGTGCAGCAGCGAGTCCGCCCCCAGCGACTCCACCGTGTCCACGTGCAGCCTGAAGAGCGGCCCGCTGCCGGCGCCCGCCACGAAGTGCTCGGGGCGCACGCCCACGGTCACCTGCTCGCCCGCCTTCGCGCGCGCCTCCGGCGGCAGCGGGATCACGAGCCCCCCGCCGACGTCGACGCCGTCGCCCGCGCGCTTGCCCGGCATGAAGTTCATGGAGGGCGAGCCGATGAAGCCGGCCACGAAGAGCGAGGCCGGGTTGTCGTAGACCTCGAGCGGCGCGCCGATCTGCTCGACCACGCCCGCGTTGATGACGATCATGCGGTCGGCGAGCGTCATCGCCTCGACCTGGTCGTGGGTCACGTAGACGCTGGTGGTGCGAAGCTCCCGGTGCAGCTTCTGGATCTCCAGGCGCATCTGCACGCGCAGCTTCGCGTCGAGGTTGGACAGCGGCTCGTCGAACAGGAACGCGGCCGGCTCGCGCACGATGGCGCGGCCCATCGCCACGCGCTGGCGCTGGCCGCCGGAGAGCTCGCGGGGCTTCCTCTGCAGGTACGGGCCCAGCTCCAGGATCTTGGCCGCGCGCTGCACGCGCCGCTCGATGTCGTCCTTGGCGAGCTTGCGGATCTTCAGGCCGTAGGCCATGTTGTCGTAGACGCTCATGTGCGGGTAGAGCGCGTAGTTCTGGAACACCATGGCGATGTTCCTGTCCTTGGGCTCGACCTCGTTCACGCGCTTGCCCGCGATGCGGATCTCGCCGTCGGTCGTGGTCTCGAGGCCCGCGATCATGCGCAGCAGCGTCGACTTGCCGCAGCCCGACGGCCCCACCATGACGACGAACTCGCCGTCGCCGATGGTGATGTCGGTCTTGTGGATGACCTCGGTCTTGCCGAAGCTCTTGGTGACGCCGTGGAGGCTGATTTCCGCCATGTGTTGTCGGGTTCCTTGAGTTCCTACTTTTCCGTCTCGACGAGGCCCTTCACGAACCACTTCTGCATGAGCACCACCACCAGCGCCGGGGGCATCAGCGCGAGCATGGCGGTGGCCATGATGAGGTGCCACTCGTTGGAGGCGTCCCCGCCGGCGATCATGCGCTTGATGCCGATCACCACGGTGTACATCGATTCCGAGGCCGTGATGAGCAGCGGCCAGAGGTACTGGTTCCAGCCGTAGATGAAGAGGATCACGAAGAGCGCGGCCATGTGCGTCTTCGACAGCGGCAGCACCACGTCGATGAAGAACCGGATGGGCCCCGCGCCGTCGATCCGGGCGGCCTCGGCCAGCTCGTCGGGAATGGTCATGAAGAACTGGCGGAAGAGGAACGTCGCCGTGGCCGAGGCGATGAGCGGCAACGCGAGGCCCAGGTGCGTGTCGAGGATGCCCAGGTCGGCGGCGACCTTGAAGGTGGGGATGATGCGCACCTCCACCGGCAGCATCAGGGTGACGAAGACGCTCCAGAAGAAGAAGGACCGGCCGGGAAAGCGGAAGTAGACGATCGCGAAGGCCGAGAGGATGGAGATCGTGATCTTCCCGATCGCGATCGACAGCGCCATGATCAGGCTGTTCACGAGCATCGTCGAGACCGGGGCGGAGGAGCCCTTCTCCGACCCGACGGTGAGCACCTGCGTGTAGTTGGCGAGGAAGTGGTCGCCGGGCCACAGCGGCATCGGCACGTTCACGATCTGCTCGAAGGTGAGGGTCGAGGCGACGAACGTGACCCACAGCGGGAACGCGACCAGCAGCACGCCGCTGATGAGCACGGCGTGCGCGAAGAAGTCCCGGTACGGCCTGTTCTCGACCATGCGTCAGTACTGGACCCTGCGCTCGATGTAGCGGAACTGGATGACCGTGAGCGTGATGACGATGGCCATGAGGATCACCGACTGCGCCGAGGACCCGCCCAGGTCCGCGGCCTTCACGCCGTCGTAGTAGACCTTGTAGACGAGGATCTTCGTGGCGTCCCCCGGCCCGCCCTGCGTCGTCGCGTCGATCACGCCGAAGGTGTCGAAGAAGGAGTAGATGATGTTCATCACCAGCAGGAAGAACGTCGTCGGCGACAGCAGCGGGAAGACGATCGTCCAGAAGCGCCGGAACGGCCCCGCGCCGTCGATCGCGGCCGCCTCGATGAGCGACTTCGGGATCGACTGCAGGCCCGCGAGGAAGAAGAGGAAGTTGTAGCTGATCTGCTTCCACACCGAGGCGATCACCACCAGGAGCATCGCCTGCTCGGAGTTGATGATCCAGTTCCAGTCGACGCCGAACTTCTTCAGGAAGTAGGTCACGATGCCGATGGACGGGGCGAAGATGAAGGCCCAGAGCACGCCCGCGATGGCCGGCGCCACCGCGTAGGGCCAGATGAGGAAGGTCTTGTAGGCGAGCGCCCCGCGCACGACCGAGTCGGCCATGGTGGCGAGCAGGAGCGAGATGAGGATCCCGCAGGTCGCCACCATCACGCTGAAGAACGCCGTCACCTTGAACGACGACAGGTAGTGCGAGTCCTTGAAGAGGTAGGTGTAGTTCTGGAACCAGACGAACTGCGACGTCATCCCGAACGCGTCCTGCAGCTGGAACGAGAAATAGACCGCCTGCGCCGCGGGCCAGAAGAAGAACAGCACCGTGATCGTGATCTGCGGAAGCAGCAGCACGTACGGCAGCCAGGCCGACTTGAAGACGACGCGCTTTTCCATGGCCATGGTTGTGGAAAGGGGCCGGTCAAGGCCCCTTTTTCATGCCCCTTCGATCAGCCCTTGTTGGCAGCCTGGAACTTGCGAAGGATCTCGTTGCCGCGCCGGACCGCCTCGTCCATGGCGGTCTTCGCATCCTTCTTGCCCATGATCACGGCCTCGATCTCCTCCTCGATCACCTCGCGGCCCTGCACGTAGTTGCCGAAGCGCAGGCCCTTGGAATTGGCCGTCGCCGGCTTGTTCGTGAGCTGCTTGATGGCGATGTCGGCGCCCGGGTTCTTGTCGTAGAAGCCGGACTTGCGGGTCATCTCGTAGGCCGCCATGGTGATCGGCACGTAGCCGGTGCCGGTATGCCATTCCATCTGGATTTCCGGCTTGGACAGGAACGCGAAGAACTTGGCCACGCCCTTGTAGGCGTTGTTGGTCTTGCCGCCCATCACCCACAGCGAGGCGCCGCCGATGATGGAATTCTGCGGCGCGCCCTTCACGTCGTCATGATAGGGAATCATGTTCACCGACCATTCGAACTTGGCGGCGCGGCGGATGTTGGCCTGCGCGCCGGTGGAAGACGTCATCATCGCGCACTCGCCGCTCGAGAACTTGGCCTCGGCCTGGTTCGTGCGGCCGGCGTAGGTGAGCAGGCCCTTCTTGGCCATGTCGCCCAGCATCGCGATGTGCCGCACGTGCAGCGGCGAGTTGATCTTGAACTCGGTGTCCATCCCGCCCATGCCGTTCTCTTTCGTGCCGATGGGCACGTTGTGCCACGCGGAGAAGTTCTCGATGTGCATCCACGCCGGCCAGCCCGTCGTGTATACGCACTGCTGCCCGGCGGCCTTGAGCTTCTCGGCGTTGGCGATGAATTCCTTCCACGTCTTCGGCGCCTTGCTCGGGTCGAGGCCGGCCTTCTTGTAGGCGTCCTTGTTGATGTAGAAGACCACGGTCGAGCTGTTGAACGGGAAGGACAGCATGTTGCCCTTGCTGTCGGAGTAGTAGCCCGAAACCGGGCCGATGTAGACCTTCGGGTCGAAGGGCTCGTCGGCGTCCTTCATGAGCTTGTAGACGGGGACCACGGCGCCCTTGCCCGCCATCATCGTGGCGGTGCCGACCTCGAACACCTGCAGGATGTGCGGCGCGTTGCCGGCGCGGTAGGCGGCGATGGCGTTGGTCATCGACTCGGGATAGCTGCCCTTGTAGCTCGGGACGACCTTGTAGTCCTTCTGGCTGGCGTTGAACTTGTTGGCGAGCTCGTTGAGCTTGTCGCCCAGGGCGCCTCCCATCGAGTGCCACCACTGGATCTCGGTCTGCGCCTGCGCGCCGGTCACGGAAAAGGCGGCCGCGACGAAGGCGGCCAGCAGGGATTTGCGGGACATTGAGCGTTTCTCCATGGAATGGGTCATACGGTTGGCCAGGTCGCTCGCAGGCCCGGGGCTTCTCGTGGCGGCCCCGTGGCCGCTTCTTCGCTTTGGTGTCCCAATGTTACCTCGCCCGTGCGGCGGGGCGCTTTCCGGCTTCTGACGCAGCGCAACAACCGGCCGGAAATCAGCCCCCGGAGAGTGCGGCGACCACCAGGACCTCGTCGCCGGGCGCCAGCCGCAGCCTCGAGGGAGCGCGCCAGTTCGCGGTTCACGAAGAACTTGATGTGGGGACGGATCGCGTCCTGCTCGTCGACCATCCGGAAGCGGATGCCGGGGTAGCGCCGGTCGAGGTCCCCCAGCAGCTCGGCGAGCGTCCGCCCCTGCGCCTCCACCTCGCGTCGCCCCGCGGTGTATTCCGCCAGCGGCGTGGGGAGGACCACCTTCACGACTGCAGCGCCGCCTCGACCGAATAGACGTGCGGCAGGTGCAGGCACAGGCAGTGCCAGTGTCGCGCCCTCGTCGAAGCTCGCCCAGACCTCTCCCCCGGTCGTGCCGAAGTAGAGGCCGACGGGATCCAGGGCATCGGCGCCCATGGCCTGCCGCTTCACGGTGAACCAGGCCTGCGCCTTCGGCAGCCCGCGGTCCAGGCGCTTCCAGGTCCGCCCCGCGTCGCGCGTCCCGTAGACCGCCGGCCGGCCGCCGACCGCCGTCCGCGGCCACACCGTGGTCCCGTCCATCGGGAAGACCCAGGCCACCGCGGGGTCGCGGGGGTGGAGCACCATCGGGAACCCGATGTCGCCGACCGCCGCGGGCATGTTCGCGCCGATGCGCTCCCAGCGCGATTCCGCGCGGACGAGGCGATAGATGCCGCAGTGGTTCTGCTGGTACACGACGTCGCGCGCGGCCGGGTGGACGCGGACGCAGTGCGGGTCGTGCCCGTAGTCCGCCTGCGGGTCGGGCAGGAAATCCGCGGCGCACCCGCGGTTGAGGGGCGTCCAGGTCGCCCCCCGGTCGCGGGACTCGAAGGTGCCGCCGGCCGACAGGCCGATGTACGAGGTGCGCGGGATCGAACGGATCGACGTTGATCGAATGCAGGGTTCCGCCATCCGGCGGCGCGTCCTGCGGGCCGCCGATCCACTTGCGCCGGTCGGGGTGCGCGTTGAAGCCGTCGACGCCGCGCCAGGTCTCGCCGCCGTCGTCGGATTCGAAGAGCCCCTGCGGGGAGGTGCCGGCATACCAGCGCCCGGGCTCGGTGGCGTGTCCGGGGGCGAGCCAGAAGACGTGGCTCACGCTCTCGCCCGCCTCGCCCGGCGCGGCCTTGCCGAAGGCCGGCGGGACGCGCGCCTCGCGCCAGGTCCGGCCCGCATCCGCGGACCGGTAGACCGTCGGCCCCAGGTGCCCGGCCCGGACCGCGGCGAGGATCGTGCGCCCGTCGCGCGGGTCGAGGACGGCGTGGTTGACGATCTGGCCGAGGAAATGCGGGCCCGCCATCGTCCACACGCGGCGGGCGCGGCCCGACTTCAGGATGAAGAGCCCCTTGCGGGTGCCGACGAGGACCGCCAGGCGCGACATGGCGGCGAGGCGACCGGGCCGGCGCGACGGGGCCCGGCCTAGTCGTCCTTCTTGATGAAGGAGCGCAGCGACCCGAGCAGGCCGCGCTTCTCCTCGGCCGCCGGCGCGGCCTTCGGGGCGTCCTTGGGGGCGACGTACTGCGGCGCCGACCTTCGGCTTGGGCGCGGGCGCCATCGCCGCCTTCTGGTTGAGCGAGGAGCGCTTGACGATCTCCGTCCACTCGTTGGGCCGGCCGATGAAGTACTTCGCGAATTCCTCGACCGCCTTGTCGTTGAACTCGAGCGCGGTCATCTGGAAGACGTCGATGGAGAAGTCGCCGACGTTCTTCACCATGATCTTGAGCTTGCCGGTCTCGTGGTCGCCCTCGAACTTGGCCTGCACGCGGAAATCGCACTTCACCTCGAACATCTCGTGCGTGATGACCTTGCGCTGGTCGCGGTACTGCTCGCTCTTGTGCTCGATGTTGTACTGCCAGAGGATGTCCCGGAACTTCTCCATGTCGTCCGGGCCCTTCTTGATCGACGAGGACCTTCTCGGAGCCGCAGCGCGTGGCGAGGTGCACCTCGCCGTAGTAGTCCTTGTCGATGAAGTGCTTGGTGCGGAAGTCGGCGAAGAAATCCTTGAACGTGAGCCCGGTGATGTCGCCCACCGTCGGCAGCTTGTAGACGAACGGGCACGGCATCTTCACGACGTTGAGCTGCTTGCCCAGGTCGTTCATGTACAGGAACGCCCGCCGCAGGGCGTGGTCCACCGCCACGGCGTTGGACCGCAGGCTCTCGGTCTTGTCGACGTCCTGCGCCTTGAGCGCATCCGCCTGTTTCTTGAGATCGTCCAGAAGTCCCACTCGTTGCTCCTTCCGATGGCCCCAGAGGGGCCGTGCGCGGATTTTACCGTATCATCGACCGGCCCACAGGCCCCCCGTCGATGAAAGCCATCCTCGCCCTCGACCAGGGCACGACCAGTTCCCGCGCGATCGTCTTCGACCGCGCCGGGGTGCCGCATCTCTGTCGTCCAGCAAGAATTCAGCCAGATCTTCCCCCAGCCCGGCTGGGTGGAGCACGATCCGGAGGAGATTTTCGCCACGCAGCGCGACGTCGCGGCGCGCGCGCTCGCCCAGGCGGGGCTCGCCGCCTCGCGACGTGGCGGCGGTGGGCATCACCAACCAGCGCGAGACGACGGTGCTCTGGGACCGGGCGACCGGCCGGCCCGTGGCCAACGCCATCGTCTGGCAGGACCGACGCACCGCGTCCCGATGTGACGCGCTCCGGCAGGCCGGGCACGATCCGGGGTTCCGGGAGCGGACCGGCCTGCTGCTCGACGCCTACTTCTCCGGGACCAAGCTCGCCTGGCTCCTCGATTCCGTGCCCGGGGTGCGGGCGCGGGCCGAGCGGGGCGAGCTCGCCTTCGGCACCATCGACACCTGGCTCGCCTGGCGCCTGACCGGGGGCGAGGCCCACGTGACCGACGCGAGCAACGCCTCGCGCACGCTGCTCTTCAACATCCACGACCTCGACTGGGACGACGAGCTCCTCGCGATCCTGGACATCCCGCGCGCCGTCCTGCCCCGGGTGGCGGAGGCCGGCGAGGTGGTGGGCCGGACGCGCTGCGCGGGCCTTCCCGAGGGCATCCCGATCGCGGGCCTCGCCGGGGACCAGCAGGCCGCGCTCTTCGGCCAGGCCTGCCACCGCCCCGGGCTCGCGAAGAACACCTACGGCACCGGCTGCTTCCTCCTCATGAACACGGGCGAGCGCCCGTCGGCCTCGCGCAACCGGCTGCTCACGACGGTCGCCTGGCGCCGCGAGGAAGGCGCCCACTACGCGCTCGAGGGCAGCGTCTTCGTCGGGGGCGCGGCGGTGCAGTGGCTTCGCGACGGCCTCGGGATCATCGAGTCGCGCCGAGGACGTGGGCCCGCTCGCGGCGAGCGTGCCCGACGCGGGCGGCGTCTACTTCGTCCCGGCCCTGGCCGGCCTGGGGTCCCCGTACTGGGATCCGCACGCGCGGGGCACGATCGTCGGGCTCACGCGCGGCTCCACCCGGGCCCACCTCGCCCGCGCCACCCTCGAGGCCATCGCCTTCCAGAGCGCGGAGCTGCTCGCGGCGATGACGGCGGACTCCGGCATCGCGCTCACGGAGCTGCGCGTCGACGGCGGCGCCACGGCCAACGACCTCCTCATGCAGATCCAGGCCGACCTCCTCGGCGTGCCGGTCGTGCGGCCGCGCGTCACGGAGACGACGGCGCTGGGCGCGGCCTACCACGCGGGCCTGGCGGTGGGCTTCTGGGAGGACGAGGCGGAGATCGCCGCGCTCTGGGCGCGCGACCGCGTCTTCGAGCCGCGCATTCCCCGCGACGAGCGCCGACGCGCGCCTCGCGAGTGGCGCCGCGCCGTCGAGCGCTCGCGCCACTGGGCTGCGGTGTCAGACACGGTGTCAGACACCGTGTCTGACACCGCGGGCTGAACCCCGGGCTCCGCGCGCAGGAACGCCTTCCGGTAGTAGCGCAGCTCCTCGATCGACTCGTAGACGTCCGCGAGCGCCTCGTGCTTCGACTCCTTCACCACGCCCGCCAGCACGTCGGGGCGCCAGCGCCTCGCGAGCTCCTTCAGGGTGGAGACGTCCACGATCCGGTAGTGCAGGTAGGACTCGAAGGCCGGCATGTAGCGCGCCATGAAGCGCCGGTCCTGGTGCACGGTGTTGCCGGCGAGCGGCGCCGTGCCGGCCGCGACGTGCGGCTTGAGGAACTCGAGGATCAGCGCCTCGACCTCGGCTTCGCTGAACTTCGAGGCGCGGACCTTGTCGATAAGGCCGGATCGTCCGTGCGTGCCCTTGTTCCAGGAGTCCATCGCGTCCAGCACCTCGTCGGGCTGGTGGACCACCCAGACCGGGGCCTCGGCGATCGTGTTGAGTTCCCCGTCGGTCACGACGATGGCGACCTCGAGGATGCGGTCGCGGTCGGGGACGAGCCCCGACATTTCCATGTCGACCCAGACGAGCGGTGCCTTGTCCTGTGCCATAGAATGAGAGAGAGTTGGCGCGCCCGGATTGTGTCACGCGGCGCCCCCTTCCACCAATCGCCTTGAATACCTTCACGCCGATCTTCGTCGCCTTCGCGCTCGCCGCCGTCGCCTGGCGCCTGTGGCTGCTCGCCCGCCACGCCCGCCATGTCGCCCGCCACCGCGACCGCGTCCCCGCCGATTTCGCCGCGCTCGTGCCGCCCGAGGCGCACGCCCGGGCCGCGGACTACACCCGCGACAAGGTCCGCGTGGCCGCCGTGGAGGCGGTGCTGGTCGACGGCGCGCTCCTCCTGGCCCTGAGCGTCGGCGGCGGCCTGGCGCTCCTCGACGCGCTTCTCCCGCGACCTCTTCGGCGACGGCTACGCGCGCGACCTCGCGACCGTCTTCGGCTTCCTGGCGGTCGGCGCCGTCGCCTCCCTGCCGTTCGACGCCTGGCGGACCTTCGGCATCGAGGCGCGCCACGGCTTCAACCAGACCACCCCCGCCACCTTCGCCGCCGACATCGCCAAGGGCCTGGCGCTCGCCGTGGCGCTGGGCACGCCGCTGGTGCTGGCCGTCTGCTGGTTCATCCGGACGACCGGCGCCTGGTGGTGGGTCTGGGCGTGGGTCGCGTGGGTCGCCTTCACGCTCGTCCTCGTGGCCATCTTCCCGCGCTGGATCGCGCCGCTCTTCAACCGCTTCACGCCCCTCGAGGAAGGCGAGCTGCGCTCGCCGCATCGAGGCGCTGGTGGCGCGCTGCGGGTTCCGCGCCGAGGGCCTCTTCGTGATGGACGGCTCCAAGCGCTCGAGCCACGGCAATGCCTACTTCACCGGCTTCGGGCGCGCCAAGCGCATCGTCTTCTTCGACACGCTCGTCGAGCGCCTCACGCAGGGGGAGATCGAGGCGGTGCTCGCCCACGAGCTCGGCCACTTCGCCCGCGGCCACATCCCGAGGCTCCTCGCGGTGCGCTTCGCGCTCGCCTTCGGGCTCCTGGCCGTCCTGGGCTGGGCGGCGCGCGAGCCCGCGTTCGCCGCGGCGCTGGGGCTGCCCGCGCCCGCGCCGACCGGGGCGCTCCTCGCCGCCTTCATGCTGGTCGTGCCCGTGTTCACGTTCCCGTTCCAGCCGCTCGCGAGCCTGCTGTCGCGCCGCCAGGAGTTCGAGGCCGACGAATTCGCCGCGCGCCACGCGAGCGCCGACGACCTCGTGAGCGCGCTGGGCAAGCTCTACCGCGACAACGCGGCCACCCTCACGCCCGACCCGCTGCATTCGCTCGTGTATGATTCCCATCCGCCCGCGGCCCTGCGCATCGCGCACCTGAGGCAGCTCGCCGCCAGGCCCGCCTAGGCCCGGCGCGCGCCGCGACCGACCCGCCCACATCCCCGCCATGAACGAACTCGCCCGCAAGAAGTGCCTGCCCTGCGAAGGCGGCGTGGCCCCCCTCACGGACGACCAGATCCGCCCGCTGCTCAAGGGGCTCGCCGGCTGGTCCCGCGAGGGCAACGCCATCGCGAAGACCTACCGGTTCGCGAACTACCACGAGACGATGGCCTTCGCGAACGCGACGGCGTGGATCTCGCACCGCGAGGACCACCATCCCGAGCTCACCGTGGGCTACAACCAGTGCAAGGTGTCCTACTGGACCCACGCCATCGGCGGGCTCTCGGAGAACGACTTCATCTGCGCGGCCAAGATCGACGCGCTGTTCGAGCTCTAGGCGCGGCGAGGCCATGACGACCCGGCGCGAAAGGGAGCAGCAGGTCGTCGTCGAGGGCCGCGTGGTGGCCGACTTCGGCCGCGACTTCCTCGTCGAGCTCGCCGACCGCCGCCAGATCGTCTGCACGCGCAAGGGGCGCAAGCAGGACGCGGCGTGCGGCGACTTCGTCCAGGCCCGGCTCACCGGCTCCGCGCAGGGCTCCATCGAGCGCGTCGGCACGCGCCGGAACATCCTCTTCCGCTCCGACCAGTGGAAGGAGAAGACGCTCGCCGCCAACGTCGACCAGGCGGTGATCCTCCTCGCGCCGCGGCCGGCGTTCAGCGAGGCGTTCCTGAACCTGAGCCTCGTCGCCTGCGAGGCCGCCGGCATCCCCGCGATCATCGCGCTCAACAAGTCGGACCTCGCCGGAGCACGCCGAGGCCCGCCGCACGCTCGACACGTACGAGAAGATCGGCTACCCGGTGATCTCGATGTCGGCCAAGTTCGACACCTCGTCGCTCCTGCCGCTGCTGGACGGCAAGATCACGCTCCTCGTGGGGCAGAGCGGCATGGGCAAGTCGAAGACCGTGAACGCGCTCGTGATGGACGAGGTCGCGCGCGTGGGCGAGATCTCGGCTTCCCTGGGCATCGGCACGCACACGACGACCTTCTCGCGCATGTTCCGGCTCGACCGCGACGCGGCCATCATCGACACGCCGGGCTTCCAGTCCTTCGGCCTCTTCCACCTGACCGAGGGCCAGATCGCCGAGGCGATGCGCGAGTTCCGGCCCTTCCTCGGCACGTGCAAGTTCAACGACTGCGTCCACCTCACGGAGCCCGGCTGCGCGATCGTGGCGGCCAGCGCCTCGGGCGCCATCGCCCCGGCGCGGCTCTCGTTCTACCAGGTGCTGCTCGAGCAGCACCGGGAACTGCACGAGAAGCACCCCGACTGGGGTCGCTGAAGCCTCGCGTTCCTCCGGCTCCCCGGGCCCGCCGCCGCATACCCCCGTCGCCCGCCTCCCCTGCGGCCGATTCATTTCCCCCCGCATACCCCCCGGTCCCGCGCCGCGCGTGCGTCCGCGACCGCGACCGGAGCATTTCATCTGGAACACCGCGGCAATTGATACGACGGCCACGCCCCGATATCCTGCGGCCGTGCGAGTCGGGGATCACACTGGGCCGCACGATGAGGTGGCAGGAATCGAAAAAGACAATGAAGCATTCTCCAGCGGAGGTAGTCGTGGCGCATTTCATGAAGCATGCAACGATCGCGGCAATGGTCCTTTGTTCCGGAACGGCCGTCGCGCAGGAGAAGGTCATCCTGGGTGGCGCCGGATCGATGATCTCGGTGTCGAAGGAACTCGCGGCGGCTTTCCTGGCGAAGAATCCCGGCGCCCAGGTCGAGGTGATTCCCACCACGATGGGGAGCACCGGCGGCATCAACGCGCTCGCCACGGGCAAGGTCACGGTCGCGCTGGCCGCCCGCGCGCTCAAGCCCGAGGAGAAGGCGAAGAACGTGTCTTCGCCCCCTGGGCCGCGCGCCGGTCGTGTTCGCCACCGGCAAGGACGTCACGGTGGCCGGGTTGAAGGAAGCGCAGGTCTGCGACCTGTTCGCCGGCAAGGTGAAATCCTGGAAAGAGGTCGGCGGGACGGACCTCAAGGTCACGGTGCTCACGCGCAACGAAGACGACGGGACCAAGGAGGCGGTGCGCAAGCATCTGGCCTGCTTCAAGGACCTCAAGGAAAGCCCCGAGGCCTCCGTGCTCATCCGCTCCTCCGCGATGGTCTCGGGCCTGCGCTCCCAGCCCGGCGCGATCGGCATGACCGAGCTCGACGAGGTGGACGATGCCAAGGGGGCGTTCAAGGCCCTCGCCCTCGACGGCGTCGCCGCCTCGCCGGACACGGTCCGCAGCGGCAAGTACAAGCTCGTCAAGGACTATGCCTACGTCACGCAGGGAGAGCCCACGGGCCTGGCGAAGCGCTTCGTGGACTTCGCCACCTCGCCGGAGGCGAACAAGATCCTCGCGTCGAACGGCATCGTCGCGGCGCGCTGAAGGCCCCGGCGACCGCCCCGGTCGATGACGCGGACCCCGTCCGCGTCGCACCTCCTCCGACACGGACTCCCCCATGGCTATCGGAAACATGAAAGTAAGCGCCCGGCTGGGCGCCGGCTTCGGCCTGGTGCTCGCGCTCCTGCTCGTGGTCGCGACCATCGGCGTCATGCGGCTGTCCCAGCTCAACCGGGACCTCGAGACTTTCGCGACGGTGCGCACGACGGAACTCATCGAGAGCGCCACCCTGCTCGAGAACGTCACCAAGTCCGCCATCCAGATGCGCAACCTGCTGCTTTTCGACGACCAGAAGCAGGTGAAGGCGGAGATCGCGGCGGTCCAGGCCGCCTCCGAGGCCAACAAGGCGATCCTCGACCGGCTGAACAAGCAGGTGACCCCGGGCAAGAAACAGGAGCTCTTCAAGGCCATCCTCGATACGCGTGCGACTACGTGCCGCAGCAGGATGAACTCCTGAAGATCGCCGACAGCGGCGACCACGCCACCGCGAAGGACCTGATGCTCGGTCGCGTCCTGCAGTCCCAGCTCCGGTACATCGGCGCGATCAAGCAGTTCTCCGACCACGTCGTCGAGGAGACCCGGCAGGACGCGCAGAAGGCCCACGACAATTTCAGCAGCGGCCGGGCGATGATCATCAGCCTGGCCGTGCTGGCCCTGCTCGTCGGAGGCGTCGCCGCGCTCCTCATCGCCCGCAGCATCGTCACGCAGCTGGGCGGCGAGCCGGCCTACGCCATGGCGGTCGCCAACAGCATCGCGGACGGCGATCTCGCCACCCCGGTGACGGTCCGGGCGGGCGACCAGTCGAGCCTCCTCTTCGCCATGCAGAGCATGCAGGTCAACCTGGCCACGATCGTCGGGGCGGTGCGAAGCGCCGCGGAGTCGGTCGCCTCGAACGCAGGCCAGCTCGCCACGGCCACGCGGGAGCTCGCCCAGCGTTCCGAGGAGCAGGCCAGCAACCTCGAGGAGACCGCCGCGAGCGTCGAGCAGCTGTCGAGCACGGTGAAGGGCAACACCAGCAACGCCAAGCAGGCCAACGACCTGGCGCGCAACGCGAGCACCAACGCGGAGAGCGGCGGCATGGCCGTGCGGCAGGTGGTGGCGACGATGGACGAGATCACGGCCGGCTCGAAGCGCATCGGCGACATCATCTCGGTGATCGACGGCATCGCCTTCCAGACCAACATCCTCGCCTTGAACGCCGCCGTCGAGGCCGCGCGCGCGGGCGAGCAGGGTCGGGGCTTCGCCGTGGTGGCCTCCGAAGTCCGCAGCCTCGCGCAACGATCGGCGGACGCGGCGCGCGAGATCAAGGGCCTGATCGGCAGCTCGGTCGGGCAGGTCGAGCGGGGCTCCCAGCAGGTGAACGACGCCGGCGCCACCATCGAGAAGCTCGTGGGCGACGTGAAGCGCGTGAGCGAGCTGATGAGCGATATCGCCGACGCCAGCGTGGAACAGGGCCAGGGCATCGAGCAGATCAACAAGACGGTGGCGCAGGTGGAGGCGGTGGTGGCCCAGAACGCGTCGGCGGTGGAGAAGTCCGCCGCGGCGGCGGATGACATGCGCATCCAGGCGGCGCAGCTGGTCAATGTGGTGGGCAAGTTCAAGCTGACGGAACAGGCGAGCGATGCGATCGCCGCGCAGCGGATGCGCGTTTCCGCGCAGGTCGCGCCGCAGGCGGGCTCCAGGCTGGCCGCACCGACCGCCGGAGCGACGACCAAGGTCGCGCGCCGGGCCGACAACCGCGCCGCGACCGCGCCGGACGACGCCTGGACGGAGTTCTGAACCGGGACCGCTGCCTGGCGCCCGGTTTCTTTGTGCTATAAGTCCCCGAGGTCACATTCGCCGGGGACAGGCAGATGAACGGACGACGGTCGGTGCTCTTCGCGGGCGTGCTCGCCCTCTTGCCGAAAGCCATGGCGCAGGCGCCGGAGAAGACGGCCGTCGTGCTGGGCACGGCGACCCCCGGGGGCGGGTTCCCCGTCTTCGGCGCCGCCTTCGCGGAAACCGTCAACGAGGCCGACGCGTCCCTCCTCGTCCAGCCGCGCAACACCAAGGGCAGCACCGAGAACATCCCCCTCATCGAGGCGGGAAGCCTCGACATCGCGCTGGTGACGGGCGAGCCGTTCCACGAGGCGGTCAACGGCATCGGCCGGCCGCCGGCGAACCTGAAGATCATCGCCGCCATGTATTCCTCGCCGGGCATGTTCGTCGTGCGCGCCGACAGCCCGCATCGCGTCATCGCCGACCTCGTGGGCAAGCCCGTCGCGTTCGGCGCGCAGGGATCGGGGCTGGTGATCCTGGCGCGCTACGCCCTCGACGGCCTGGGCTACGACATGAACAAGGACTTCAAGGCCGTCTTCCTCGAGCGCGCGGGCGACGGCCCGGCCATGGTCGAGGACGGGCGCGTGGCCGCCCTGTGGGGCGCCGGCATCGGCTGGCCGGGTTTCGCCGCCGTGGCGAAATCCCCGGGCGGCGCGCGCTTCATCGTGCCCGACGCGGAGCAGGCGAAGCGCATCCTCGCGAAGCACGCGCTCCTGAAGCCGATGGTGGTGCCCGCGGGCAGCTACCCCGGCCAGGACGCGCCGATCGCCTCGGTGGGTTCGTGGGCCTTCGTCATCGCCCGGCCGACGCTTCCCGACGAGACCGCCTATCGCCTCGCCCGCGCCCTGCACAAGGGCGAAGCCGCGATCGCGAAGCGCCTGCCCCAGGCGAGGGAGACGACGGCGGCCAACACCGTGGCGGCCGCCCCGCGGGCCGACCTCATCCACCCCGGCGCGCAGCGCTACCTTCGCGAGGCGGGCCTGCTTCGCTGATTCCGCTTTCCCACCCGCAACGAGAAGAACGCCCGTGACTTCCACCGTCTCCGTGAACGGCGCCGAGATCGCCTACCGCTTCGACGGGCCCGCCAGCGGCCGCGTCGTCCTGATGAGCAACAGCCTCATGTCGAGCTACGACATGTGGGACTGGACCGTGCCGGCGCTCGCCGACCGCTACCGCGTGCTGCGCTACGACACGCGCGGCCACGGCCGCTCCTCGACGCCGCCGGGCCCCTACACGATCGCCACGCTGGCCGACGACGCCGCGGGCCTGCTCGACGCGCTCGGCATCGCCTCGGCGCACTTCGTGGGCCTCTCCATGGGCGGGATGATCGGCCAGCAGCTCGGCGCGCGCTTTCCCCGCAAGGTGCTCTCGCTCGCGCTGTGCGACACGGCGAGCGAGATGCCGCCGCGCAGCCTGTGGGAGGAGCGCCTCGCGATCGCCCGGAGCCAGGGCACCGCGGCGCTGGCCGAGAGCACGATCAAGCGCTGGTTCACCGAGCCCTTCATCGCAGCGCGCGCCCGGCGACATCGAGAAGGTGCGCCGGATGATCCTCGGCACGGGCGCCGAGGGCTACATCGCGTGCGCCGAGGGCATTCGCGACATGGCGCAGACCACGATGCTCCTCAAGATCAAGGCGCCGACCCTGGTCATGACGGGGCGCCAGGATCCCGCGTGCACCGTGGACCAGGCCACCGTGCTGCACCGGATGATCGACGGCTCGCAGCTCCTGATCCTCGAGGATGCGGCCCACCTGTCCAACATCGAGCAGCCGCAGGCGTTCAACGCCGCGCTGCGCGCCTTCATCGATCGCGTCGAGGACGGCCTGCCGGCCGCCCGCTGAACGCGCCCGGTCCACGCACCCCCAAGGAGAACAAGACATGAACGCGCTCACGAGGATGGCTGCCGCCGCGGCCATCGCGGCAACGGCGATGGTCGCCGCGGCCCAGGACTACCCGACGAAGCCCGTCCGCATCATCGTTCCGCTCACGCCGGGCTCCGGGGCGGACATCGCCGGGCGCATCGTCGCGAAGCACCTGAGCGAGGCCTGGAAGCAGCCGGTGGTGGTCGAGAACCGGCCGGGCGCCGGCGGGCAGATCGGCACGCAGGCGGTCGTGAAGTCGGAGCACGACGGCTACACGCTCCTCGTGCAGTCCGCCTCGCACGCCGCCAACCCCGCGATCTACAAGACCCTCGCCTACGATCCCGCTGAAGGACCTCGTGGACGTGGCGATCCTCGGCGTCACGCCCTACGTGATGGTCACCGAGAAGGGCGGCGCCTACCCGACGGTGAAGGCGCTGATCGACGCGGCGAAGGCGAAGCCCGGCGCGATCCCGTTCGCGTCGGCGGGCGTCGGCAGCTCGACGCACCTGGCGGCCGAGTACTTCGCCCAGGTCGCCGGCGTGAAGATGCTGCACATCCCGTACAAGGGCTCGCCGGAGGCGATCCAGGACGCGATGACCGGCCGGTCGTCCTTCTACATGGCGCCCATCAACACCGTCGTGGGGCAGATGAAGGACGGCAAGCTCGCCGCGCTGGGCGTCTCCACGCTGCAAGCGCGCCGACGTGATGCCCGACGTGCCCACGCTCGCCGAGCAGGGGCTCAAGGACTTCGACATCTCGCTGTGGTTCGGCGTCTGGGCCCCCGCGGGCACGCCGGCCGCGATCGTCCAGAAGATCAACGCGCAGGTGGCGACGATCCTGCAGAGCGCGGAGGTGCGCGAGCAGTTCGCCAAGCTCGGCATCACGCCCGCGCCCATGAAGCCCGACGAGTTCGCGCGCTTCGTGCGCGAGCAGATCGAGACCTACCGCAAGATCGTGAAGCAGGCGGACATCCAGCCCCTGTAGGGCGCGTTCCGCGTCTCGCACCACCTCTGTATCATTCCTGTCGACGAGGCCACGCCCGGACGGCGTGGCAGGGCTGTCACAACAATAACGAGCGCAGGACCCACCCGTGAGACTCGCCCGCAGGAAATTCCTGGCCGCCGCCGGCCGGGCAGCCTTCGTCGCCCCGGCATTGGGGCTTCTCGGCCGGCCGCTTCGGGCCGCCGAGGCCGTTCGCGCCACCATCGCGGTTCCGGGGCCCGGCAACCTGCTGTTCCTGCCCATCACGCTCGCCGCCAGGCTCGGCGCTCGACCGGCAGGAAGGGCGTCTTCCTCGACATCCGGTACGTGGGCGGCGGCCCGCAGGCCTTCAAGGACATGCTGGACCGCAACGTCGATTTCTCGGCGGGCGGCCTCTCGGCGGTGGCGCTCCAGCACCTGAGCGGATACGCGATCCTCAGCATCGTGCCGACGACGCGCGTGCCGGCCTATACCCTCCTCGCGCGCGCGGCCCTCAAGGGGAAGGTGCGGGGCATCGCCGACCTGGCCGGGCGCGTGGTCGGCGTCAAGGGCCATACGCGAGGCGGGAGGTCGACCTCCCACCTGTTCACCGAGTTCGTGCTGGCGCGCGCGGGCGTCAACCCGGAGCGCGTGAACTACGTCTCGGTCGGCCAGGCCTACGACAACCAGCACGCCGCCCTCGCCAGCGGGGCGGTGGACGCCATCATGGGGGACGAGCCGTTCGCCACCCGCCTCGTCAAGAACCGCGCCGCGTACGTCCTGGGCGATTATCACGATCCGGCGACCGTCCGGAAGCTGCTGGGCGGGCTGTTCCTCAACGGCCAGGTCGCCACCCGCCCCGATTTCATCGCCCGCCGTCCCGACGTGGTGGAGAAAGTGGTGAACGCGCTGAAGCGGACGCTCGCCTGGATCGACGGGCACTCGGCGGCCGAGATGGTCCACGCCCTGGGCGTTTCCGATGCGACCGAGCGTGAGGCCCTGCTCGACGCCTTGAGGATCCGCAAGAACGTCTATTCGCCCGACGGCCGCTTTTCCGACGAGCAGATCGCCACGGTGGAACGGTTCTTCCATGCCACCGAGACTTCGCCGGCGGCCAAGGCGTTCGTCATGAGGACCATCATCGAAGCCCGCTGGGCGGGCCGGTCGCCCTGACCGGAGCCGCGCCGCAGCCGCCCTCCCATGGATTCCCGGCCGATCCCTCCATCCCGCGCAGATCCCGCCCCGGCGACATTGCCGAGCGGCGGCGGCCTGAAGAGCCAGCTCCTGCAGCGATTCACGCTCGTGTTCGTCCTGGTGGCGCTCGTCGGCAACCTCGCGGCGCTGACCGTCTACGGCGAATTCACCGCAGACGTCCAACCGGAAGATCGCCGACAGCCGGCGTCACCAGCGTCATCCGCGGGTACGAGAAGCTCGCCGATGACTGGCGGCTGAATGCCGACGAGGTGAAGGCGCAGATCGACTTCATGCGCATCTTCGCCGACGGCGGAAAGGACCGCTGGTTGCGGCTGCGCGCCTATTTTGCCGCGCTCGAGGGCAAGGTGAGGAAATTCGAGTCGGGCCTCATCCTGCGCGAGGACGGCCGCATCGCCTTCACCTTCGGCCGCGAAAGCGAGTCGCTGAACGGCATCGCGAGGGAAGTCGTCGAGCGCGCCTGGTACTTCGGCGACGTGCACCGCGAGGTCCATGAGCTCGTCGCCGTGCCGCTGTGGCTCGGCCCGGAAGGTCGCGGCCGCCTGGTGCTGCTGCAGACCGTCGATGCCGCCGCCCTGCGCGTCCTGGCGCCCCCCGGCACGATCCTCCTGCTGGCGCGGAACGGCCGCGTGATCGCGAGCTCGGAGGGCTCGGCCGACATCGGCATGGCCATCGACGCGATGCACAACGGCCCCGCGACGCTGGCGGGCCGTGGCCTACGAGCAGCGGGAATTCGCGCACTTCGGCCCCGAGCCGGACGCGCCCCGCTTCGTCGTCCTGTCCTCCTTCCAGGAGCCCATCGCCAGGCCGGTGGTCCTCGCCGCATCCACGGCCCTGCTGGCCCTCCTGTCGCTCGTCCTGTGGCTCGTCATCGGCCGGTGGGCGCAAGGCCTGACGCGCCGGGTCGCGAGCCTTTCCCGAGGCCACCAGCGGTTTCGCCCGGGAGCACGCGGTGGGAGAGGACCTCCGGGTCGCCCTGGACACGCGCAGCCGCCACGGCGGACGAGATCGGCGAAGTGGCCGCATCCTGCCGCGACCTCATGCACGGCGTCCTGGCCCGCGACGAGGAGCGCTTCGCCTACCTGCAGACCCTGGACATCCTCGAGGAAGGCGTCGTGGAGCTCGACCGCGACGGGCGCCTCCTGCACGCGAGCCCCGGCTGGCTCAAGCTCACCGGGATCGCCATCGCGACGCCCCGACCCAGTTCTACGAGTGCATCCATCCGGAGGACGCCAACTGCGCTCCGGATGCAGTTCTCCCACCTCTTCTCGGGCGACAAGTCCAATGCCACGGGGCGCGCGCGCCTGCGGCGCGTCGGCGACGACGAGAAGTGGGTCGAATACCGTTTCGTGCCCGGCGCCACGCGGTCGGGAATCTCGAGCGTGCGCGGCGTGGTGCGCGACATCTCGCAGGGCTACCTGCTGGAGAAGCACATCAGCCACATGGCGCTGCACGACGCGCTCACCGGCCTTCCCAACCGCGTCCTCCTGGAGGACCGCTGCGGCACCGCCATGCGGATGGCCGAGCGCAACAATCGCCAGGTCGCCGTCGCGTTCATCGACGTCGACCACTTCAAGTACGTCAACGACCATTTTGGCCACTCGCTCGGCGACCAGGTGCTGGTCACCCTGTCCCGGACGCTGCGCGACTGCGTGCGTTCCGGGGACACCCTCGCGCGCTGGGGCGGCGACGAATTCGTGGTGCTGCTGCCCGACATTCCCGATGCCCCGGCCGCGCGCGAGGTGGCCGCCAAGATCATGGCCGCGTGCGAGAAGCCGATCGAGATCCAGGGCACCGAGTTCAACGTGACCTTCAGCATGGGCGTCGCGATGTTCCCGGACGATGCGGCGACCACCGAGTCCCTCCTCTCCCAGGCCGACCGCGCCATGTTCTTCGCCAAGGAGCAGGGCCGCAACAACGTCCAGTTCTTCTCGGACGTCTCGCGGCAAGGACCGGAACAGCCAGGCGCTCTACATCCAGAACCGGCTCGCCACGGCGATCAAGGCCCGGCAGCTGCAGGTCTGGTTCCAGCCCGTGGTCGATGCGGAGAGCCGGCGCATCGTCGCCTGCGAAGCCCTGGCGCGCTGGAAGGACGACATCCACGGGTGGATCCCGCCGGACACCTTCATTCCCATGGCGGAGAACCTCGGCCTCATCCGGGAACTCGGGCGCCAGGTCTGGCACGAGGCGCTCGCCCGCCTGGGACGTTGGCGCGAAATGGGCCTCGACCTGAAGCTCGCGGTCAACGTCTCCCGCCGCCAGCTCTTCGCGCCCAACTTCACCGGGGAACTGCTGGAAGACCTCGAGCGGGCCTCGATACCCGTCTCGTGCATCGAGCTGGAGATCACCGAGAGCGTCGCGATCGACGCGGCCGATCACACCTCGAGACGGTTGCGGGAGCTGGTCGAGGCGGGATTCAGCATCTCGATCGACGACTTCGGCCGGGGCTACTCCTCCCTTTCCCAGCTGCACGAGATGCCGGCGACGACGCTCAAGATCGACATCTCGTTCGTTCGCCGGATTCACGACCCGCAGGGCGCGCAGCTGGTCAATGCGATCGTCCAGATGGCGACGGCGTTCGGCCTGCAGACCGTGGCGGAGGGCGTGGAGGACGAGGTGACGGCGACGATGCTGCGGGGCCACGGGGTGACGATGCTGCAGGGCTACCATTTCGGCCGGCCGATGCCGGCCGGCGATCTCGATCGCATCCTCGCGAGGCAGAGCGCCGACGGTGGCGCCCGCCCCGCTCCCGCCATCGCGGAACCTAGAAGCCGTACAGCCGCGCGGGATTGTCGACGAGCACCCGGCGGCGCAGGGCCTCGTCGGGGATCCAGTCGAGGAGCAGGTCCGCGAGGTCGCCGTCGTTGGGCATCGCGCCCTTCACCATGACGTGGGGCCAGTCGCTGCCCCACACCACGCGCTCCGGCGCGGCCCGGACGCAATTCGCGCGCGAACGCGGCCACGTCCGCGTGCGGCATGGCGCCCGCCGAGATGCGATAGGGGCCGGTGAGCTTGACCCAGGCGCGGCCGGCCTCGAGCAGGCGCACGAGCGCGCGGAACCCGGGGGCCTGCGCGCCCCGCTCCGTGCGCATGTAGCCGAGATGGCCGAACACGACGTCGGCGGGAAAGTCCGCGAGGTCGCGGTCGAGGGCCGGGAATCCGTCGACGTGGGCCAGCAGCTCCACGTGCCAGCCGCGAGGCGCGATGCGCCCGGCGAGGCCGCGAAGGCGCTCCACCGGCAGCGCGCCCCCGCCCTCCTTCACGTCGACCACGTTCACGCGCACGCCCCGGACCCCAAGCGCGTGCAGGGACTCGATCTCGCGGTCGGCGATGTCCCAATCCACCACCGCCACGCCGCGAAAGGCCGGGCCCGCCTCCCGCAGCGCCTGCAGCATCACCGTGTTGTCCGTGCCGTAGACGCTCGGTTGCACGAGCACCGCGCGCTCGACGCCGAGCGTGGCGAGCATGGCGCGGTAGTCGGGCAGGAGGCAATCGGGCGGCGTGTAGACGCGGTCCGGCGAATAGGCGAACCGCGAGGCCGGCCCGAGGATGTGCGCATGGCAATCGCAGGCGAGCGCCGGAAATCCCGATCCGCGGCCTGCGCGGTGCGAAATCGGGCGGCGCGCAGGGCGGGGCGCCCGACCCCGCCGTCATTGCACGCGCCCGATCGCGACGGGAATGCGGCGGGGACCGAACTGGCGCTTCAGCTCGAAGGCCTCGAAGCGCCCCGCCACCGCCGTGCCGCAGTCGGGACAATGCCCGTCCGCCGTGAGGCGGTAGCCGTCGATGCGGTACCAGTCGCGCTCGACGAGGGCCGTCCCGCAGCCCGGGCAATACGTCGTGTCGCCCTCGGGGTCGTGGACGTTTCCCGTGTACACGTAGCGCAGCCCCTCCCCGAGCGCGATGCGCCTCGCCCGCGTGAGCGTGGCGGGCGGCGTCGCGGGGACGTCCATCATCTTGTAAGTCGGGGCGGAAGGCGCTGAAGTGCAGCGGCACGTCGGTCCCCAGCTCCTTGCGGATCCAGCGGCACTCGGCCTCGATCTCGGCGTCCGAGTCGTTGTGGCCCGGGATGAGGAGGGTGGTGATCTCGAGCCACGTCCTTCGATTCGTGCACCAGCCAGGCGAGCGACTCGAGCACCGGCGCGAGCTTCGAGCCGGTGAGCTTCACGTAGAAGTCGTCGGTGAACGCCTTGAGGTCCACGTTCACGGCGTCCATCCGCCCGTAGAACTCGCGGCGCGGCTCGGCGTGGATGAACCCGTTGCTCACCGCCACGTTGGCGATGCCGGCGGCGCGGCAGGCTTCGGCCACGTCGATCGCGTACTCGGCGAAGATGATCGGGTCGTTGTAGGTGTAGGCCACGCTCCTCGCGCCGGCCTCGCGCGCCGCCCGCGCGATGTCCTCCGGAGTGGCCGCGTCCATCATGCTGTCCATGTCGCGCGACTTCGTGAGGTCCCAGTTCTGGCAGAACTTGCACGCGAGGTTGCAGCCGGCCGTGCCGAAGGAGAGCACGGAGGTGCCCGGGATAGAAGTGGTTGAGCGGCTTCTTCTCGATGGGGTCGAGGCAGAAGCCGGAGGAACGCCCGTAGGTCGTGAGGACCATCGCGTCGCCCGACGCGCGCGCGCACGAAGCACGCGCCGCGCTGCCCCTCGTGCAGGCGGCAGTCGCGCGGGCACAGGTCGCACTGGATGCGGCCGTCGTCCAGCTTGTGCCACCAGCGGGCGGGATGATGCGAGCCCTCCACGGGATCAACGTGCCGGGTATCCATCGCCGTATTTCTCCACGGTGTAGCGGGTGAGGCGGATCGCCGGGTCCCAGAAGCGCGCGGGCAGCCGCGCCTTGTGGCGAAGCGCCGAGAGGAATTCCACCGGGTCCGGCAGGCTTTCCCAGACCTGCGGCAGGAAAGTGGCCGCCTGGTCCCGGTACTCGAGGTAGACCCCGTCGATGCCGGGGCGAAGCCGCGCGAGCGCCTCCGCCTCGCTCGCCACGGCGAGCGGCGTGCGCGGCGAGAGCACGGACACCTCGACGCGAGACGGACGCGTATTCCGCGGCGGTGAGCGGCTCGAAGCGCGGGTCGGAGAACGCCGCGGCGCGCGCGTTGTGGGCGACATCCTCGCCGAGCGGCCGGCGCGCGTCGATGGAACCGATGCAGCCGCGCAGGTCCTCCTCGCGCCGCAGCGTCACGAACGTCGCGGCCGGCGAGGCGAGCCAGGGCTCGTCCCGCGTCGCGCGCCGGCGCGAGGCCCAGCCGCTCGCCGATCGCCTCGCGGGCGATCGCGACCAGCACCGCTCCCCGATCCGCGCGCTCAGGCATGGGATGCCTCCGGCTCGCGGAACGCGAAGGCGCCGTAGCCCACGACCTGGCTGCGGCCGCCGGCCGTGTCCCCGGAATTGCGCAGGTCCAGGAGCTCGACCTCGAGCCCCCGGCGGCGCGCCAGCTCGAGCAGCCCGTTCACGGGCGCCGCGCCGCACGCGTCCTCGGGATCGAGGCGCGGCGAAAGCGCGAGGATCGTCTCCGCCGTCTCGCGGTCGCGCTCGCGGGCCGCGCCGTAGGGCAGGAAATGCGACAGGTCCGAGCTCACGACGACGAGCGTCTCGTCGCCGCCCCAGACTTCGGCGAACAGCGCGGCCATCTCCTCGGGCGTCGCGCCGCCGACGACGATCGGGCACCAGCCGGAACTCGCCGAGCACGGCCTGCAGGAACGGCAGGTGCACTTCCAGCGAGTGCTCCAGGGCGTGCGCGCGGTCGCTCGTCTCGACGAACGGCAGGCGGCGCAGGCGGCCCAGCGCCTCCTCGTCGAGCCGGACGTCGCCCAGCGGGGTGGCGAAGGCGCCCGCCTGCGGCACCGCCGCGCCCCGGACGGGAACCCGGTGGGCGGGGCCGGCGAGCACCACCCGCGAAATCGTCCCGCGCAGCGGTGCCACCCGCGCATAGGCGCTGGCGGCGACGGGCCCGGAGTAGATGTATCCCGCGTGCGGCGCGATGATCGCCTTGGGCGGGCGCTGGCCGGCGGCAGGCGGGGCAGCCTCGCGCAGGCACCCCTCCACCTCGAGGGCGAGCATCGAGGGGTCCCCCGGATAGAAAGCACCCGCCACCGCGGCGGGGCGCGTCATGACCATCGTCGACCTCCGTATGGAACGGAGATGCGGTCAGGTTAGCACTTCGACAAGAGGGGTGGGACTTCAGTCCAGCGTGAGCATCGTGGCCACCCGGCCGGCGCGGTCGTGCCGCGCGCAGAGCGAGATCGTCGTCCCGCGCGCCGCACGCACCGTCCATTCGCATTGCCCGCGGTCGGCCGTGGCGTTGAGATCCGGCAGGAAGGCCTGCAGCGTCACCTTGCTCGCGCGGCCCTCGAGCTGCCCGCCTTCCACGCGGGGCTTCCCGGCGACGAGCGCGGCGCCGTCCGGCAGGCCGATTTCGTAGATCACGCCCCGGACCACCTTCCGCTCGAGCGCCCGCTTCGTCGCGTAGCTCGGCAGGTAGCCGGTGTTGTGGACCACGAGCCGGATCCGCCAGGTGTCCTCGCCGAGGGGCTCGGCCGAGGCCTTCAGGATCTCGAGGCGCGGGGTCGTGAGCGCCTGCCACACGAGCCAGTCGGGGAAGCGCCTGACCTCCCGCTCGATGTACTGCCTGGGCGGATTGCGGAACGTCGCGAGCTTGTTCCAGCCCCCGAGCTCCACGGGGCCGAGCTCCGGATGGTCGAAGGGATACCACGACACGTAGCCTTCGCCGCCCAGCTCGCGGTCGCTCCACGCGATGAGCTTCAGGTCGTCCTCCGGCGGGTGCTCGCGGTACCAGTCGATCATGTGGTAGCTCTCCACGCCCGCCTCCTTCACCGGCGCCCAGATCTCCACCACCCAGAAGAACTGCCCGAGGTGCTCGTAGATCCAGTCGAAGCCGCCCGTGATCACCTGCTTCGGGTGGTACTTGAAGTCGTGGAAGATCGAGATGTTCGGGTAGCCCGTCAGCTCCGAGGCCTTCTTCCCGAAGAGCTTGTAGAGCCACAGGTCCTCGGCCGGCATGTTCTCGTCGGGCTCGCTCGAGAAGGGCCGCAGGATCACGCCGCTGTGCGTGTGGAAGCTCACGCCGAAGCAGAGGTTGGGATGCCGCACGATGTAGTCGACCACGGCCCTCACCTCCGGCTCCGAGACCGGGTACGGCCCCGCGCCCGCTCTGCTGGTACTCCTGCCGCCAGCCCGCCGGGAAGTTGCGGTTGAGGTCGAGGCCCTCCTTGTCGCGGTTCACGCGGATCTCGACGCCGTCGAAGTTTCGCAGCCGCCCCTCCGGCAGCACGCGCCAGTACTGGCCGCCGGACTCGGCCGGGTCGCGCGGCGTCATGAGGCGCGGGTCCGCCGGGTGCGCCTTGTAGCCGCCGTTCGGATCGGGGATGCGCATCATGAGGATGCGCCCGTCGCCGTCCACGTCCTCGACGTCGAGGCCGTCGACGGGATCCTCGTCGAACGGGTACGGCCGGGTCGAGGAGCGGATGTACTTCGGCTTGTCGGCCATCGCCCATTCGGCGCCGTCGGGGTTGATGCGCGGGCAGACGTAGAGGGCGCGCGTGTCGAGGAGCCGCGTCACGTCCTCGCGCTTGCCGTACTGGTCCTCGAGCGTCTGGAGCAGGCACAGGCACGCGGTCGAGGCGGTCAGCTCGCCGGCGTGGATGTTGCCGTCGACCCAGAAGCCGGGCTTGTCCGCGTCCGGTCCCGTGTCCCGGTTCGTGGCCACCACGAGCCAGATGTCGCGCCCTTCGTGGCTCCTGCCGATGCTCTCGACGCGGAAGAGGCCGGGACGGCGCGCCTCGAAGGCGCGCAGCACCGCGGTGAGTTCGTCGTAGCGGTGGAAGCGGTCGAACGCGGGCTGCATTACGCGAGCTTCGTCCCCGGCCCGAAACGGCGCCACAGCCAGGGCGCGACGATGACGACCACGGCCAGGGCCAGCAGGCCGCCCGAGATGCGGTGGGTCAGGAAGATCATCGGGTCGCCCTGGCTGATGGCGAGCGCGCGGCGCATCTGCTCCTCGGCGAGCGGCCCCAGGATCATGCCGACGATGACCGGCGCGGCCGGGAAGCCGAACCGGCGCATGAGGAAACCCGCGAGCCCGACGACGTAGAGCAGGAAGACGTCGAACGGCGACTGGCGCATGCCGTACACGCCCATGGTGGCGAAGACGAGGATGCCGGCGTAGAGCTGCGGCTTCGGGATCTCGAGCAGCTTCACCCAGAGCCCCACGAGCGGCAGGTTGAGCACCAGCAGCATCACGTTGCCGATGTAGAAGCTCGCGATGAGGCCCCAGACCAGGGCCGCGTTCGCCTCGAAGAGGAGCGGGCCGGGCTGCAGGCCGTACTGCTGGAAGGCCGAGAGCAGGATCGCCGCGGTGGCGGAGGTGGGCAGCCCGAGGGTGAGCAGCGGGACCATCGTCCCCGTGGACGAGGCGTTGTTGGCCGCCTCGGGCCCGGCCACGCCCTCGATGGCGCCATGGCCGAACTCCTCCGGGTTCTTCGCGAGCTTCTTCTCGATCGCGTAGGAGAGGAAGGTCGGGATCTCCGCCCCGCCCGCCGGAATGGTGCCGAACGGGAAGCCGATGAGCGTGCCGCGGATCCAGGGCTTCCACGAGCGCTTCCAGTCCTCCGCCTTCATCCAGATGGAGCCGCTCAGCTTCTCGAGCTTCTCCTCGATGTGGTTCATCTTCGAGGCGAGGTAGATCGTCTCGCCGACGGCGAAGAGGCCCACGGCGATCGTCACCACCTCGATGCCGTCGAGGAGCTGCGGGACGCCGTAGGAGAACCGCGCCTGGCCGGTCTGGTTGTCGATCCCGACGAGCCCGATCGCGAGCCCGAGGAAGAGGCTCACCATGCCGCGCAGGGTCGAGTCCCCCAGCACCGACGAGACGGTCGTGAAGGCGACGATCATCAGCGCGAAGTATTCCGGCGGCCCGAACTTGAGGCCCAGTTCCACCACCACCGGCGAGAGGAACGTGAGCCCGATGGTGGCGATGCGTGCCCGCGAAGAACGAGCCGATCGCGCTCGTGGCGAGCGCCGGGCCCGCGCGCCCCTTGCGCGCCATCTGGTTGCCCTCCATCGCGGTGATGATGGTCGCGCTCTCGCCGGGCGTGTTGAGGAGGATCGAGGTGGTGGAGCCCCCGTACATGGCGCCGTAGTAGACGCCGGCGAACATGATGAGCGCCCCGCTCGCGTCGACCTTGGTGGTGATCGGCAGCAGCAGCGCCACGGTGACCGCCGGCCCGACGCCGGGCAGGACGCCAACGGCCGTGCCGAGCGTCACGCCGACCAGGGCCCACATGAGGTTCTGCGCGGTCAGCGCGACCGCGAAGCCTTCGAGGAGGTGCGCCCAGATCTCCATTCAGGGAAGGATCCCGTGGAGCACGCCGGCCGGCAGCTGCAGGCCCAGCCCGTAGTTGAACACCGCGAAGATGAACGCGGCGACGGCGAGCCCGATGACGGCGTTGAGCAGCCACCGCCGGCTCGCGAACCCTCGCGCCACCAGGACGAACAGGAGCGTGGAGGCGATGAGGAAGCCCGCGCGCTCGACCAGCAGGCCGTAGAGGATGATGCCGCCCGTGATCCAGGCGAAGGCCGCCCAGTTCATCGGGCAGGTGGACCTCGGCCTCCTCGTCCACGCCGTGGAAGCCGCCCGTGAGCGCCTCGCGAAGCAGCATCGCGCCCGAGGACCAGGATCACGCCGCCCACGACGCGGGGCACCACGCCCGGGCCCACCTGGGCGTAGCCGCCGCCCGCGGGCAGGTCCGCGGAGCCCACGAGAATGAGCACGCCCAGCAGCAGCGTGCCGACGGAAACCGCGATCTGCCCCTTGGGGCGTGGCTGTGCCATCAGGCGGCGACGCCCGGTTTCCCGGGCGTTCGCGTCACTTCTTGCCGAGGTTCAGGCCGGCGAGGATGTCGCCGATGCGCTTGATCTCCGCCTGCACGAAGGCGCCGTACTCGTCGCCCGGCAGCCAGAAGTTGGTCCACTCCTGCTTCTTGAGCGTCTCTTCCCAGGACTTGTGCTTCGTGGCCGCCTCGACCACCTTCACGAGCTCGGCCTGCTGCGCCTTGGTGATGCCGGGCGCGCCGAAGATGCCGCGCCAGTTGGCGAGCTCGACGTTGTAGCCCTGCTCCTTGAGGCTCGGGATCTTGTCCATCGCCTTGGCCGAGGAGACCGCGAGCGCGCGCATCTTGCCCGACTGGATGTGCTGCGTGAACTCCGAGAGGCCCGAGACGCCGACGGACACGTGGCCGCCGATGATCGCCGCGACCGCCTCCCCGCCGCCCTTGAACGGCACGTAGTTCACCTTGCCCGGCTCGATGCCCACTTCCTTCGCCAGCATGCCGGCGAGGATGTGGTCCGTGCCGCCGGCGCTGCCACCGCCCCAGGAGATGCTGCCCGGGTTCGCCTTGAACTTCGCCATCAGGTCCTTCATGTCCTTGATGGGGGAGTTGGCCGGCACGACGATGACTTCGTACTCGGACGTGAGCCGCGCGATGGGCGTGACCTGGTCCAGCGTGACCGCGGACTTGTTCTGGATCGTGCCGCCCACCATCACCATGCCGCCCATCATGAGCGCGTTGGGGTCGCCCTTGGAGGCGCTCACGAACTGCGCGAGGCCGATGGCGCCGGCGGCGCCGCCCTTGTTGTCGTACTGGATGTTCTTGACCGCCCCGGCGGCGAGCATCGCCTTGCCGAGTTCGCGGCCGGTGGTGTCCCAGCCGCCGCCCGGGTTGGCGGGAATCATCATCTTCACGTTGTCGATCGCGGACGCGGAGCCGGCGATCGCGAGGCCGGCGGCAAGCGCCGCGGTGCCCAGCAGCGCGCGGGGGGAAAGGCGTGACATGTCGGTTTCTCCTCAGGTGGTATTCAAGGCATCCCGTCCTGGCGGGCATCACTCCCCGGCCGCCGGGTATCGCCGCGAGTGTAACAAAACCCCCCTGCCGCCGCACCGATCGCGCCGCGGCGTTTCACCGGGCGCAATGCCTCAGGAATGGACGAGGGCGGAGACGAGGAGGTAGGCGACCAGCCAGAGCACGAGCGAGCGCCACAGCATGCCCTCGAGGCTCGCGAGCGCCTCCTCGCCGGCCGCCTCGCCGGTTCCCAGCGCGGGCCGGTCGACGAGCGCCTCGCCGCGCTGGATCGGGCTCGCCCAGGCGAACGCCCAGCGCGCCCGCGCCGCTCGCGAGCACGATGCCCTCCTCCGGGCGCAGCCACTGCGCCGCCTGCGAGCGCCAGCAGAACAGCGCGTCCTCGAAGTCGCCGACGATCGCGAAGACGAAGGCCGTCACGCGCTGCGGGACCCAGTCCAGGACCTCGAACGCCCGGCCGGCGAACCAGCCGAACTCGCGCTCGTCGGGCTCCACCGCGAGGTCCCAGAGGCGCGCCGCGCGCTGCGTCAGCGGGTAGAGCACGGCCCCCAGGGGCCCCGGGAGGACGAGGAACCAGAAGAGGATCGCGAAGGTCCCGTGGTGCGCCTCCCGCAGGCCGTGCTCCGCCGCGAGGCGCGCGATGGCCCCGGGCTCCTCGGAAAGGGGCGCTTCGCCCTGCCACTGCGCCAGGCGCCGGGACGCCGCCGCCGGATCGCCTTCCCGCAGGCTGCGTTCGATGGCGGCGACGGTCGAGGTGGTCTGCAGGAACCGCAGGCTCGCGTACAGCACGGCCGCATTCAGCGCGGCCAGGACGACGCCGTGGATCGCCGCGGCCAGCGCGGCGACGAAGCGCCAGCGGAACGAGGACGACCGCGACGAGCGCCAGGTAGCCCAGGACGCCCGAGTTCCGGTCCCCCGCGTTGAGCCGCTTGGCGGTGGACAGGCAGAGCCGGCCGTAGAGAGCCGCGCAGCGCCTGGCGCCCCGCGGGAGGATAGGCGTACTGGGCGACGAGGGCGGCGATGAGCGTGACGAGAATCAAAGGGGCCTCCGGGCCATGCGCCGATTATAGGCACCGCCGATGCCGCCCCTGGCGGAATCGGGACATAATGGCCGCCACGGCCGGCGATCGACCGGCCGGGTTCATGTGTCGAGCGCTACATTCCACGGAGGAGAGAACCGATGATTCGCAAGTTCGTTGCCGCCCTGGCGGCGCTCGTCGCATCCACGGCGGTCCTTGCCCAGGACTACCCCAACCGCACCATCACGATCGTCGTTCCCTTCGCGGCGGGCGGCCCCACCGACACCGTGGCGCGCCTCGTCGGGCAGTCGATGGCGAAGTCCCTCGGCCAGACGGTGATCGTGGAGAACGTCGCCGGCGCCGGCGGCACCATCGGGCCGAAGCGCGTGGCCGGCGGCCAAGCCCGACGGCTACCAGCTCGTCCTCATGCACATCGGCATCTCCACCAGCGTGTCGCTCTACCGCAACCTGGGCTACAGCCCGGTCACCGACCTCGAGCCCATCGGCCTCATCACCGACGTGCCGATGACCTTCATCGCGCGCAAGGACTTCCCGCCGAAGGACATGAAGGACCTCATCGCCTACGTGAAGGCCAACAAGGACAAGGTCACCTACGCGAACGCCGGCGTGGGCGCCGCCTCGCACCTGTGCGGCATGCTCTTCATGACCGCCATCCAGACGGACCTCACGACGGTTCCGTACAAGGGCACCGGGCCCGCGATGACCGACCTCATGGGCGGCCAGGTCGACTTCATGTGCGACCAGACGACCAACACCACGCCGCAGATCAAGGGCGGCAAGGTGAAGGCCTACGCCGTGACGACGTTCGACGCGCGTGAAGTCGCTGCCCGACCTGCCGACCGTGCAGGAATCCGGCATCAAGGACTTCCACGTCGGCGTCTGGCACGGCCTGTGGGCGCCCAAGGGCACGCCGAAGCCGGTGATCGACAAGCTGGCGACCGCCCTGCAGGCGGCGCTCAAGGATCCCTCGGTGGTCACGAAGTTCGCCGAGCTGGGCACCGAGCCCGTTCCGCAGGACCAGGCCACGCCCGCGGCGCTCGCCAAGCACCTCAAGGCGGAAGTCGAGAAGTGGGCGCCGATCATCAAGAAGGCGGGCATCTACGCCGACTGATCCGCGGGCCCCTCGCCTGCCGTGAAGCCCGCCGACCGGCGGGCTTTTCTTTCGGGGCGCGCCGATCGCGGCGACCCCAGAAAAAAAACCCCGCCGGGGAAACCGGCGGGGTCAACCGCTCTCGGAGGAGAAACTGCCGGCTCCCCGGAGGGAGAGCCGACGCCACTTCTGCAGCATCGATCGTGCCAACCCCGCCATTCGAATAATGGCTCGCTCGATCAAGGGGTTGCGAAATTCCGCTGCGGTCGCGCCCGGCTCCGGGCCGAACAGGATGGTGCATCGCAGCACCACGGTGGGTCGCCGGGGCCGCCCGGCCCGACGGTCACTGCGGATAGCGGCCCGGGACGCTTCGCGAAATGCGCCTCGACCCGCCGGCGCTCCGCCTCGATGTCCTCGCCGACCTCGATCACGGGCCCGATGCGGATGGTCCGCGTCGAATAGTCGAGCCCCACGAGGACGACCGGCACGCCCGCCCCGCGGGCGATGTGCAGGAAGCCGGTCCTGAAGCGCTCCACCTTCCTGCGCGTGCCCTCCGGCGCGATCGCCAGGACGAGCGACGAGGCGTTGCGGAACGACGTCCACCACCTCGCCCACCACGCCGCGCGCGCGCGGACCGGTCGACGGGAATGCCGCCCATCCACCGGAAGAACATCGAGAACGGCCACACGAAGATCGTGTGCTTGCCGATGAAGGAGACGCGCAGGTCGAGCGCGAACATGGCCGCCGCGCCGTGCACGAAATCCCAGTTCGAGGTGTGCGGCGCCACCGCGAGCACCATCCTGGGCAGGTCGGGAAAGTTGCCCTCGATCCCCCAGCCGGCCACCCGCATCACCGTGCGCCCGATCCATCGCCAAAGCGCGCGATCCGCGCCGCGGGATGGACGCGGGCAGCTCGGGGATCGGCGCGGCTCACGCGAAGAGCTTGGCGGCCGCGCGCAGGTCGACGTTGCCGCCGGACAGGATCACTCCGACGCGGGCGCCGCGGGTGTCGAGCCGGCCCGAAAGCACCCCGGCGGTCGCCAGCGCCCCGGTGGGCTCCACGACCAGCTTCATGCGCTCCCACAGGAAGCGCATCGCCTCCACCAGTTCCTCGTCGGTCACCGTGAGGAAATCGTGGACGTTGGCCAGCACCAGCGGAAACGTGAGCCGGCCCATGGACTGCGTGCGGGCGCCGTCGGCGATCGTCTGCGGGTTCTCCACGCGCTGCAGGGTCTTCGTGCGGAACGAGCGCGCCGCGTCGTCGCCCGCGGCCGGCTCCACGCCGACCACCTTGATGCCCGGGCGACAGGTGGCGGGCCGCGACGGCGCAGCCCGAAAGAAGTCCCGCCGCCGCCGCAGCAGACGAAGAGCCAGTCCAGCGGCCCCGTCTCCTCGAGGAGTTCCTTGGCCGCGGTGCCCTGCCCCGCGATCACGTGCGCGTGGTCGAAGGGCGGGATGACCGTGGCGCCGCGTTCGGCCGCGATGCGCGCGGCGAACTGCTCGCGATCCTGCCCCGCGGCCCGGTCGTAGAGGATCACCTCGGCGCCGTAGCCCTTCGTGGCCGCGACCTTCACGGCCGGGGCGTCGGCGGGCATCACGATGGCGGCGGGGATGCCCAGGAGCTTTCCCGCGAGGGCGACCGCCTGCGCGTGGTTTCCCGAGGAGAACGCGACGACGCCGCGCTTGCCCTCCTCCGGCGCGAGGCGCGACAGGGCGTTGTAGGCGCCGCGGAACTTGAAGGCGCCCATGCGCTGGAAGTTCTCGCACTTGAAGAAGGCGCGGGTCCCGGTGAGGCCGTCGAAGGTGCGCGAGGTCATCACCGGCGTGCGGTGGGCCACGCCTTCGAGGCGCTGCGCGGCCGACTCGACGTCGGCCCAGGTGACGGCGGCGGGCGCGCCGCCGAGGTCGTTCAAGGCGCGCCCCTATTCGAGCGCGATGCGCCCGTCGATGGTCACGCTGAGCGCGAGCCCGTCGATGCGAGAGCGTCATCTTCGCGGGCAGCGTCTCGCCGCCCTTGAGCCGGCCGGCGGCGATCGCCTTCTCCACCGCCGCCTCGATCTCGCGCTGCGACTGCACGCCCACGCTCTTGAGGAACTTGCGGATGCTCATGTTGAAGTTTTCGGGATTCACGGTTCGCCTCCTAGCGGGATCGGGTGATGGCCGCGAGCGCGTCGCGCAGCGTGTCCTCCGGCAGCGCGTTCACGCTTTCGGCGAGGAACTCCGCCTCCGTGGCCACGGATTCCGGGAGCGCGCGGCTTTCCATGAGGGCGACGAACTGCGCGGCGGCGCCTGCCACCTTGAGCAGCCGCACGCGCTCGGCCATCAGCAGGTCGAGCTCCTTGCCGAGCATGAAGGTACCGGTGTTCTCGCCCACCATCGTCATGGTTCCACCCGAATGTGTTTCGAACGCCTCATTCTACCGCGACGCCGCCCTCAGCTCGCCCGCGCGAGCGGCAGGTTCACGAGGAGATTCTGCGGCTTCATCTTGAGCGTGTGGTCCTCGCGGAACGCGAGGCCGAGGTAGACGGGACGCCCCGCGACTTCGGCCCGGGCGTCCGCCGCGTCGTCGAACGTGAGGCGGAACAGCGTGGCGAGGCGCGCGCGCGTCTCGTCGGGGACGGCCTCGCCGCGGTACAGCGCGTTGAGGATCGCGGTCGACTCCACGTCGAGCCCGGCGTGCCAGCGCCAGCGGTCGTCGTCGATCCGCGGCACCGGCTCGATCGCCACCCGCACGCCCGCGAGGTGCGCCACCCAGCGCTCGAGCACGGCCGCGAGCGCCCGCGCGCCCTCCCGCCCCGGGGTGAGGTCGAGGAGGAAGGAGAAGAGCTCGTCGCGCAGGAAGTAGAACGGGGCGTTCTCCGCGTTCAGCACGTCCATCTTCACCGTCGGCGACGGGCGTCTGCTGCTGCTTCAGGAGCCGCCCGACGTTGCCGAAGCCGCCCGTTTCCGCGTAGGCCTCGATCGTGGAGGCGTCGGCCGCCAGGACCTGCCCGCCTTCCACGCTCACGCGCTGCCGGCGGAAGAAGAGCTCGCCGGCGCGGGCGAGCCAGGGGTCGGCCGTGCCGTCGAGGAGCCCCCGCACGATCGCCTGCGCGAGCGCGTCCAGGAAGGGCGGCGCGATCTCGACGCTTTCGCGCCGGAACTGGTCGACGTAGCACGCCTCCAGCGAGCCGGCGGCGAGCAGCCGGTCGCGGAAACGCAGGAACTCCGTCCAGTTCTCGCGGGCGTCGGCGATCCTCGACGGCCGCGAGGTCCGCCTCGCCGATCGCGAGGCGCGGGCGGTCGAGGAGCCTCGCGTGCAGGTGGCGCTCGACGGGACCGGCCTCGGGAGGCGGCACCAGCTCCGGGCGGGCGAGGAAAAGGCGGAGGTAGTCGTCGCCCGGGACCAGCCAGCCTTCCGGCCCGCGGCCGAGCAGGCGAAAGCCGCTCGAGGCCCAGAAGTCCTGCGCCACCGCTAGCCCTGGACGCCCGCGCGGCCGACGATGCGCATGATCGTCTGCAGCCCGGTCGCGCAATGCGTCCGGCGCCCGCCCTTCTCCACGTGCACGTCGAACTGGGCCACGGTGATCGTGCGGCCCGCGCGGATGACGCGTCCCGCCGCCACGACGCGCTCGCCGTCGGCGGGCGCCATGAGGTTCACCTTGAACTCGACCGTGAGCACGCCGGCCTCGGGCGGGAAAAGCGTGAAGGCGGCATAGCCGCCGGCCGAGTCGGCGACGGTCGCGACGATCCCGGCGTGGAAAAAGCCGTGCTGCTGGGAAAGCTCGGGGCGGAACGGCAGGACGATCTCGACGAAGCCCGGCTCGATCCGGGCGAGGGCCGCGCCCAGGTGGGCCATGGCCCCCTGCCGGGCGAAGCTCTCCCGGGTGCGCCGCTCGTAGTCCGGGTCGGCGGGCTCGAACGCGGGTGCCGTCTCGTTCGTCACCGGCGGGACGCGGGTCACACCGTGCCGAGGACTGCCACCTCGGGCAGGGGGAAGCCGTTGAAGTTCGAGGCGTAGGCCGTCGTGTAGGCGCCCGCGTTCTTGATGAAGATGAAGTCGCCCTCCTGCAGGTCGCCGGGCAGGAGCTCGTCGCGCATCACCACGTCCACCGAGTCGCAGGTCGGCCCCGCCACGTTCCAGGCCACCGGCCTCGCCATCGCGGTCGGTGTACAGGTTGTAGCGCAGCCCTTCGGTCGTCTCGATCACGCCGCCGAAGACCCCGGCGTCCCAGTACATCCAGCGCTGGCCGTTGCGGGTGGCGGTGCCGACGACGCGGCAGATGAAGTAGCCGGCGTCGGAGACGAGGTAGCGGCCCGGCTCGGCGATCACCTGGATCTCGGGGCCGAAATGCCGCAGCTCCTTGTTGATCAGCTCGGCGATCGTCTCGATGGACGGGATCGGCTTCACGTGCCGCACGGGGTAGCCGCCGCCCAGGTTCAGCAGGCGCGGGTTGAGCCCCGCCTGGCGCATCGCGGAGAACACCTTGCGCGCGCGCTCCATGCCCACGCGCCAGTTCTCCGGGTTGAGGCACTGGGAGCCGACGTGGAAGGTGACGCCCGCGAGGTCCGCCTTGCAGTCGACGGCCGCCGCGATGAGCTCCGGGATGTCGTTCATGTGCGCGCCGAACTTGCCCGCGAGCGGCCAGTCGCTGCCGATGTTGGGCGCGTCGATGCGCAGGTAGAGCTTCGCGTCGGCCTTGACCGACTGGATCTTGCGGATCTCCTCCTCGGAGTCGACCACGAACCACTCGACGCCCTTCGCGGCCGCGTACTCGAGGTAGGCGCGCGACTTCATCGGGTTCGAGTAGAAGATCTCGGCGACCGGGACGCCCAGGCCGAGGAGGAGGTCCAGCTCGGCGATCGAGGCGATCTCGAAGCCGGCGCCCTCCTGGATGAGCACCTTGAGGACGCGCGGGTCGGGGTTCGCCTTGACCGCGAAGTGCGGCCGCACGCGCGGCAGCGCCGCCCGGAAGCGCCGGGTCTTGGTGCGCACGATGTCGAGATCGACGAGGAGGACCGGCTTCTTGTAGGGGTGCCGGGCGAGGTACTGCTTCACGGAGCCGAAGTCGAGGCTGACTTCGGGGTGCGTATCGAGGGGAAACTCCGGCGTGGGGCGGAGCTTCTTGACTACGGCTCGGGGCATCGATGTCTTTCGGGGCGGGTCATCGTGGAGCGGGGGCGAAAAATGCGCGCAGTATAGGGCAAATCGCGGCCCGTGCCGCAAGATTTCTGCGGGAGGGCAAGGGGGGAGCCCCAGGGGGCATGGACGGGTCCCCGGCGACTCACATCTTGGGGAGGGTGACGCCCTGCTGCCCCTGGTACTTTCCCCCCCGGTCGCGGTAGGAGGTCTCGCAGACCTCGTCGGACTCGAAGAAGATCACCTGCGCGCAGCCCTCGCCGGCGTAGATCTTGGCCGGCAGCGGCGTGGTATTGGAGAACTCCAGCGTCACGAACCCCTCCCACTCGGGCTCGAAGGGGGTCACGTTCACGATGATCCCGCAGCGCGCGTAGGTCGACTTCCCGAGGCAGACCGTGAGGACGTTCCTCGGGATGCGGAAGTACTCGACGGTGCGCGCGAGCGCGAAGGAGTTGGGCGGGATGATGCACACGTCGCCCTCGAAGTTCACGAACGACTTCTCGTCGAAGTTCTTGGGGTCGACGATCGTCGCGTTGATGTTCGTGAAGATCTTGAATTCCCGGGAGCACCGGATGTCGTAGCCGTAGCTCGAGGTCCCGTAGGAGACGATCCGCTTCCCGTCGACCTGCGCGCACCTGCCCCGGCTCGAAGGGCTCGATCATGCCGTGGGCGGCCGCCATGCGGCGGATCCACTTGTCGCTCTTGATGCTCATGGTTTTTTGCTCACGGAGTTGAGCGGCGGGATCGTCCGCTCGAACGATCGCCCCGATGTCCTTTCAATAGCCGGTGATCACGTGTTCTGGACCACGATCTTCGGGAAGATCGCGGTGCGGTCCTCGGCCTGCCTCGCGATGCGCGCGGCGACCTTGCGGGCGATGTCGCGGTAGATCGCGGCCACCTTCCCGTCCGGATCGGCGACCACCGTCGGCTTGCCGCTGTCGGTCTGCTCGCGGATGGCGATGTCGAGAGGCAGCGCCCCGAGGAACTCGACGTCGAAGTCCTTGCACATGCGCTCGCCGCCGCCGTGCCCGAAGATGTGCTCGGCGTGGCCGCACTTCGAGCAGACGTGGATCGCCATGTTCTCGACGATCCCGAGGATGGGCACGCCCACCTTCTCGAACATCTTGAGGCCCTTCCTCGCGTCGATGAGGGCGATGTCCTGCGGCGTGGTGACGATCACCGCCCCCGTCACCGGCACCTTCTGGGCGAGCGTGAGCTGGATGTCGCCCGTGCCCGGCGGGAGGTCGACCACGAGGTAGTCGAGGTCGCGCCAGCGGGTCTCGGTGAGGAGCTGCTCGAGGGCCTGGGTGACCATGGGGCCGCGCCAGACCATGGGGGTATCGGCCTCGATGAGGAAGCCCACGCTCATCGCCTGGATGCCGTGGCCCTCCATGGGCTCCATGGACTTGCCGTCCGCCGAGGTCGGCCGCCCGGTGATGCCCAGCATGGTGGGCTGCGAGGGCCCGTAGATGTCGGCGTCGAGCATGCCGACCGTGGCGCCCTCGGCCGCGAGGGCGAGCGCCAGGTTCACGGCCGTGGTGCTCTTGCCCACGCCGCCCTTGCCGGAGGCCACCGCGATGATGTTCTTGATGCCCGGCACGAGCTTCACGCCGCGCTGCACCGCGTGGGAGACGATCTTGGCGGTGACGTTCGCGCTCACGCTCGCCACGCCCGGCAGCTGCCGGAGCCGGCCGGTGACCTGCGCGCGCACCTGCTCGATCACGCCGCGGGCGGGGTAGCCGAGCACGATGTCCAGCGAGACGCGCTCGCCGTCGACCTTCACGTTCTTGGCGCAGCGCCCCTCCACGTAGTTTCGGCCCGTGACGGGGTCGATGAGTTCGGAAAGGGCTGCGAGGACATCCTTGTCGGTGATTGCCATGTCGGGGGGTGGCGTTCGCGGGAGGAACGCGGAAGCGGAGGATAAGCACGCAATTTTAAAGCAATTTGCTACAATCGCGTTGACCCATTGACGTTGAAGTTGATGCACTCGCCGCCGCTCCGCGCGGCGGCCCGAGCCGCCCGCCAACCACTTTAGGCTCGCCACGCCGGCTTCATGCCCCGCAAGCTTTTCGTCACGACGGCGCTTCCCTACGCCAATGGCCCGTTCCACATCGGGCACATCATGGAGTACACCCAGGCCGACATCTGGGTGCGCTTCCAGCGGCTCCAGGGACACAAGGTGCACTTCGTGTGCGCCGACGACACCCATGGCGCGCCGATCATGCTCAAGGCCGAAGCCGAGGGCATCACGCCCGAGGAGCTCATCGGCCGCGTGGCGGAATCCCACCGGCGCGACCTCGCCCGCTTCGGGGTGAGCTTCGACCACTTCCACACCACGCACTCCGAGGAGAACCGCCAGCTGGCCGGGGAGATCTTCGCCGCGCTGCGCGAGGCGGGCTTCATCGCCACCAAGACGATCGAGCAGTTCTTCGACCCGGTGAAGGGGATGTTCCTCCCGGACCGCTACATCAAGGGCGAGTGCCCCAAGTGCGGCGCGAAGGACCAGTACGGGGACTCCTGCGAGAGCTGCGGCGCGGTCTACACGCCGACCGACCTCAAGAACCCGTTCTCCGCCCTCACCGGCGCCACGCCCGTGATGAAGAAGTCGGAGCACTTCTTCTTCCGCCTGTCCGACCCGCGCTGCGTCGAGTTCCTCAAGAGCTGGACGCAGGACGGGCGCCTGCAGCCCGAGGTGGCCAACAAGGTGCGCGAGTGGCTGGACAGCGGGCTCAACGACTGGGACATCACCCGCGACGCGCCCTACTTCGGCATCGAGATCCCGGGGGCCAAGGGCAAGTACTTCTACGTGTGGCTGGACGCGCCCATCGGCTACCTCGCCTCGCTCAAGAGCTACCTGGAGAAGAAGGGCCTGGACTTCGCCAAGTACATCGCCGACCCGAAGGTCGAGCAGGTGCACTTCATCGGCAAGGACATCATCTACTTCCACACCCTCTTCTGGCCCGCGATGCTCAAGTTCTCCGGCCGGAAGGTGCCCGACTACGTGTACGTGCACGGCTTCCTCACCCTCACCGGCGAGAAGCTCTCGAAGTCGCGCGGCGTCACGGTGAGCCCGCAGAAGTACGCGGAGCTGGGCCTGAACCCCGAGTGGCTGCGCTACTACCTCGCCGCGAAGCTGAACGACCGCGTGGAGGACCTCGACTTCAACCCGGACGACTTCCTCGCCCGGGTGAACTCCGACCTCGTCGGCAAGTACGTGAACATCGCGAGCCGCGCGGCCGGGCTTCATCTCGAAGCGCTTCAACGGCCGGCTCTCCGACGAGCCGCTGTCCGCCGGGCGCGAGCTCAAGCACAAGCTGCGCGGCAACGTGACCGCGCCCTCGCCCGACAACGAGGAGCAGGTCCCGTCCATCCTCTTCGAGGTCCGCAGCTTCGCCGACCAGATCGCGGCCGACTACGACTCGCGCGAGTTCGGCAAGGCCATCCGCCAGGTGATGTTCCTCGCCGACCGCGTGAACCAGTACGTCGACGAGCAGAAGCCCTGGGAGATCGCGAAGGAGGCGGGGCAGGAGGCGGCGCTGCAGTGGTTCTGCACGCTCTACCTCGAGCTCTTCCGCATCCTCACGATCTACCTGAAGCCGGTGCTGCCGCGCGTCGCCGAGGACGTCGAGGCCTTCCTCGCCCTCGCGAAGCCCCTCACCTGGGAGGACGTCGGCGCCGCCCTCAAGCCCGGGCACACGGTGCAGCCCTACAAGCACCTGCTCTCGCGCATCGACCCGAAGCAGATCGAGCAGCTCCTCGAGCCGCCCGTCCGAGGCGAAGCCCGAGGCGGCCAAGCCCGCGGCCGGCGAGGCGCCGGAATTCCGGCTCGAGCCCGTCGAGCCGCCCAGGCCCGCGCCCATCCTGCCCGTGGGCGAGACGATCTCGATCGACGACTTCGGCAAGATCGACCTGCGGGTGGCCCGCATCGTCGACGCGGAGCTGGTGGCCGATGCCGACAAGCTCCTCAAGCTCACCCTCGACATCGGCATCGACACGCGCACCGTCTTCGCCGGCATCCGCTCGGCCTACACGCCCAAGGACCTGGTCGGGCGGCTCACCGTCATGGTCGCCAACCTCGCGCCGCGCAAGATGCGGTTCGGCGAATCCCAGGGCATGGTGCTCGCCGCCGGCGACGGAAGCTCGATCTACCTCCTCGCGCCCGACTCGGGGGCCACGCCGGGCATGCGCATCAAGTAGCGAATGACGAAGGGCCCGCCGGTTTCCCGGCGGGCCCTGTCGTGGCGCCTGCAGCCGCGAGGATTTCAGCCGAAGGTGTAATCCTCGATCGGCGCGTCTTCCACCGCCGCGACCGTCGTCTCTTCGACGACGGCCGGCCGCTCGGCACCGTAAGTCATGTCCCAGACCTGGTCCTGGGGCGTTTCCGTCGCAGCCTGCGCGACGACCGCGCCGGCCGCCTGGTTCGTCACCTCGTCGCGGCTGTCCGCGCTCGCCGGCACGAAGGCAATCGTCCCCACCGCCGCCAGCATCGCCACCGCCATCGAAATCCTGTTTTTCGCGTTCATTGTCTTGTCTTCCCCTGTCCGTTGACCTGCCGCCCGGCGGTGCCACCCGACTCCGCCCCCATGCCACGACCGCATCGTGTAGGAGGCGGCTCGCCGCGGCCTGTGACGCAATCACACACATTGGCCGGTGCCGGGATTGCACCGGTAACCGAAGGCGCCCGCGCGCGGCCGCACCGGGCGGGGAAGCGGCAATTGCCTCAAAATCGCGCTCATGGCCCGCCGCGACACCCCTCGCCCCGCCCCCCTATGCCACGGACCGCGCCACGCTGGAGCGCGAGGTGGTGGTCGACGTCTTCCGCGCCAGCGGCCCCGGCGGGCAGCACGTCAACCGCACGGAATCGGCGCTGCGCCTGACCCACCCGCCGTCGGGCGTGGTCGTGATCGCGCAGGACTCCCCGTCGCAGCACCGCAACCGCGAGATCGCCTTCGAGCGCCTGATCGAGCGGCTCGAGCGCCTCAACTACGTGCCGAAGAAGCGCGTGGCCACCAAGCCCACGCGGGGCTCGCGCGAGCGGCGCATCGGCGAGAAGAAGCAGCGCGGCGTCACCAAGCGCGGGCGCGGCCGGGTGGGCGGCGATGAATGAGGGCGCCTGCCGGCGCCTTCGCATCCACGGCGTCGTCCAGGGCGTGGGCTTCCGCTACTCGCTGCAGCGGGAGGCGATCCGCCTGGGGCTCTCGGGCTGGGTGAGGAACCGCCGCGACGGCACCGTCGAGGCCGTGGTCGCGGGTCCCGCGGGCGCGGTGGAGGCGATCGTCGCCTGGTCGCACCGCGGCCCGCCGTCGGCGCGGGTGGAGGCCGTCGACGTCATGCGTCGAGGAAGGCCGCTTCGAGGGCTTCGAGCTGCAGCCGACGGCCTAGCCGCTAGTACAGGACCTCGACGTTGCCCTCCGAGAGCCACTCCGAGAGCGAGGCGAGGAGCGGCGCGGACACCTTCACGCGGTACTCGTCCGGCAGGCGGATGTCGCATTCGCCCTGCGCGTTGCGGTAGTGGATCGCCACCGCGCACTTGCCGCCCGTGTACGGCGCCAGGAGCGCGCGCAGCTTGGCCGAGTCGGCCTGCCCGTTGATGGACAGGCGCAGGGCCCGGGCGTAGACGCTGCGGATCTCCGCGAGGTCCATGAGCTTGTCGGCCGTGAAGCGGATGCCGCCGGAGAAGTCGTCCTGCGACACGCGCCCCTGCACCACCACGACCTGGTCCTCCTGGATCACCGCGCGCTTCTCGTGGAAGAGCTCGCCGAAGACCACCACCTCGACGCGGGCGCTGCCGTCGTCGAGGGTGAGGACCGCCATGCGGCCGCGGCGCGAGTTGCGCATGGCCACCCCGTAGATCACGCCGGCCGCCATCTGCGGCTCGTTGGCGGGCTGCAGGTTCGCGAGCGGCGTGCGCGCCACGCGGCGGATCTCGTCGCGCCACTCGCTGAACGGGTGGCCGCTGAGATAGAAGCCGAGGCTCTGCTTCTCCGCCAGCAGCCGCTCGCGCTCCGGCCAGTTCGGCACGCGCATGAGCTCGAAGGCCTCGGCGGTCGCCTCCTCCGCGCCGCCGAAGAGGCTCGTCTGCTGCGCGAAGCGCTCGGCCTGGTCGGCCAGTTCCAGGGCCGCGCCCAGCGAGGCGAGGAGGCTCGCGCGGTTGGGCTCGATCGCGTCGAAGGCGCCCGCCTTGATCAGGGCCTCCATCGCGCGCCGGTTCACGACCCGGCGGTCCACGCGCCGGCAGAAGTCGCCGAGGTCGCGGAAGGGCCCGCCCGCCTCGCGCGCCGCGACGATGTTCCCGATCGCGTGCTCGCCCGTGCCCTTCACGGCGCCCAGGCCGTAGCGCACGCGCTTGCCGTCCAGCGGCGCGAAGCGGTACCCGCCCTCGTTCACGTCGGGCGGGATCACCTCCAGGCCGTTGGCGCGCGCGTCGTCGAAGATCACCTGCACCTTGTCGGTGTCGTTCATGACCGCGGACAGGTTGGCCGCGCAGAACGCCGCCGCGTGGTGCGCCTTGAGGTAGGCGGTCTGGTAGGCCACCAGCGCGTAGGCCGCGGAGTGCGACTTGTTGAAGCCGTAGCCCGCGAACTTCTCCATCTGGTCGAAGAGGACGCTCGCCTTCTTCGCCTCCAGCCCGCGCTCGGTCGCCCCCTTGAGGAAGATCTCGCGCTGCTCGGCCATCTCCTCGGGCTTCTTCTTGCCCATGGCGCGCCGCAGGAGGTCGGCGCCGCCCAGCGTGTAGCCGCCGATCACCTGGGCGATCGTCATGACGTGCTCCTGGTAGGTCATGACGCCGTAGGTGGGATCGAGGATCTCCTTCAGCCTCGGGTCGAGGTACTCCCAGCGCTGGCGGCCGTGCTTGCGCTCGATGAACTCGGGGATCAGGTCCATCGGCCCCGGCCGGTAGAGCGCGTTCAAGGCGATGAGGTCCTCCAGCCGGTCGGGCCTCGCCTTCATGATGAGGTCGCGCATGCCGCGCGATTCGAACTGGAAGATCGCGACGGTGTTGCCCGACGAGAACATCCGGTAGGCCGCGGGATCGTCGAGCGGGATCGCGTGGATGTCGAAGTCCGGATGCCCCATCGCGCGGATGTGGCGCTCGCTCTCGGCGATGATGGTGAGCGTCGTGAGGCCCAGGAAGTCGAACTTCACCAGCCCCGCCTTCTCCACGTCGTCCTTGTCGAACTGGCTCACCGTCGCGGTGGAGCCGTCGGCGCTGTAGAGGGGCGCGAAGTCCGTGAGCTTGCCCGGGGCGATGAGGACGCCCCCCGCGTGCATGCCGACGTTGCGCGTGAGCCCCTCGAGCGCCTTGGCGAGGCGCATGAGCTCGGCGACCTCCTCCTGCTCCGCGATCAGCGCCTTCAGCTGCGGCTCCGCCTCGATGGCCTTGTCGAGGGTGATGCCGAGCTCGAAGGGGATCAGCTTCGCGATGCGGTCGACCTCGCCGTAGCCCATGCCGAGGACGCGCCCCACGTCGCGCACCACGGCCTTGGCCGCCATGGTGCCGAAGGTGGCGATCTGCGAGACGCTCTGCGCGCCGTACTTGGCGCGGACGTACTCGATCACGCGGTCGCGGCCCTCCTGGCAGAAGTCGATGTCGAAGTCGGGCATCGACACGCGCTCGGGGTTGAGGAAGCGCTCGAAGAGGAGCTCGTAGCGCAGCGGGTCGAGGCCGGTGATGCCCAGCGACCACGCCACGAGGGAGCCCGCGCCCGAGCCGCGGCCCGGGCCGACGGGAACGCCGCTGCGCTTGGCCCAGTTGATGAAGTCCGCGACGATCAGGAAGTAGCCCGGGAAGCCCATCTGCGCGATGGTGCCCACCTCGTAGTCCAGGCGCTCGCACGTAGCGCGGCCGCTCGGCCTCGCGCTGCGCGGGGTCCGGATACGACTCGGCCAGGTGCGCCTCGAGGCCTTCCATCGCGAGCATGCGCAGGTAGTCGCCCACCGCCACGCCCTCGGGCGTCGGGAAAGTCCGGCAGCCGCGTCTTGCCCAGCGAGAACTCGAAGGCGCAGCGCCGCGCGATCTCGACCGAGTTCTCGAGCGCCTCGGGAAGGTCCGCGAACAGCGCCGCCATCTCGGCCTGCGTCTTGAAGTACTGGGACGGGCGGAACTCGCGGGGCCGGCGCGCGTCCCCGAGCACCCAGCCCTGCGCGATGCACACGCGGGCCTCGTGGGCGGTGAACTCCTCGGCCTTCACGAACTGCACGGGGTGCGTGGCGACCACCGGCAGCCCCAGGCGGCCGGCGAGCGCCACCGCGGCGCGCACGTAGGGTTCGTTGCGCTCCGGGTCCGCGCGCTGCACCTCCACGTAGAACGCGCCCGGGAAGTCCTCCGCCCAGGCGCGGGCGAGCTCCTCCGCCTGCGCGTTGGCGCCCGCGAGGAGCGCCGCGCCGACGTCGCCCGACTCCGCGCCCGAGAGGACGACGAGGCCGCGCACCCCCTTCAGCCACTCGCGCCGCACCTCCGCCCTTCCGCGCCACTGGTTCTCGGCGTAGGCGCGGGTGAGGAGGTCGCAGAGGGCGAGGTAGCCCGCCTGGTCGCGGCAGAGCACCGCCACCCGCGTCGGCCTGGTCGCGGTTGCGCTCGTTGGTGACGCGGGATGTCGCAGCCGATGATCGGCTGCACGCCGCGCGCGCGGGCGGCGAGGAAGAACTTGACCGCCCCGAAGAGGTTGCCCGCGTCCGTGATCGCGAGGGCCGGCATGCCGTCGGCGGCGGCGGCCGCGACGGCGCCGTCCACGCGCGCCATCCCGTCCACGATCGAATACTCCGTGTGCAGGCGCAGGTGGACGAAACGGGGAGCGGGCATTCGCGGGTGATGCGGGGTGGGAAGCGTCGAAATTCTACACCCGCGACCGGGGGCCTCCCCGCTTAGCGGCGCTCGGCGAAGAATCGCTTGAGCAGCGCGCCGCACTCCTCCGCCGAGCACGCCCCCGGCGAACGCCGTCTGGTGGTTGAGCGTCGCGGCCGAGGCGAGGTCCACCGCGCCGCCGCAGGCGCCCGTCTTCGGGTCGGGGGCGCCGAAGACCACGCGGGCGAGCCGCGCATGCAGCATCGCGCCCACGCACATGGCGCAGGGCTCGAGCGTCACGTAGAGCTCGCAGCCGGGAAGCCGGTAGTTGCCCAGGCGCGCGGCCGCCTCGCGCAGCGCGACGATCTCGGCGTGCGCCGTGGGGTCGCGCGCGCCGATGGGGCGGTTGGAGCCGCGCCCGACGATCTCGCCCGCCTTCACCACGACGGCGCCCACCGGCACCTCGCCCTGCGCGGCGGCCTCGCCCGCGAGCGCCAGCGCCTCGCGCATGAAGGCGACGTCCCGCGCCGCGGCGCGTCGTCCGTCACGCGCCGGCCCCTTCGGCCGCGAGGCAGTCCTCGAGGATCCCGAGCGCGCGATCCATGTCGGCGCCCGTCGTGGTGAGCGGCGGCGTGAGCGTGAGGACGTTGCCCATGGACGTCTTGAACGAGAGCCCCCGGTCGAGGGCCCGGTAGAGGATGCGCTCGGCCGCGTCGCCCGCCGGCGCGCGGCTATCGCGGTCCGCCACGAGCTCGATGCCGATCAGGAGGCCCCTTCCGCGCACGTCGCCCACGAGCGGAAACTTCCCGCGCCACGACTGCATGCGCGCGAGCGCCCGCTCGCCCACCCGCGCGGCGTTCCCGACGAGCCCTTCCTCCTCGATGACGGCGAGCGTCTCGAGGGCCGCGGCGGCGGCCACCGGGTTCTTCTCGTGGGTGTAGTGGCCGAAGGCGTAGTCGCCTGCGACGTCCAGGCCCGGGCGGCAGATGGCCGCCGCGATGGGCAGCACGCCGCCCCCGAGGGCCTTGCCCGCGACGACGATGTCGGGAACGACGCCGTCGTGCTCGCAGGCGAAGAACTTCCCGGTCTTCCCGAGCCCCGTGGGGATCTCGTCGAAGACGAGCAGCGCGCCGAACTCGTCGCAGGCCTCGCGCACCGCCTGCCAGAAGCCCGGCGGCGGCAGGTACGGCACGGCGCGCGCGGGTTCGGCCACCACCGCCGCGACATCGCGCTCGCGCTCGAGCACGTAGCGGACCATCTTCGCGCAGGCCAGCGCGCAGGTCTCGAGCGGCGGCCGCCCGTCGGGTCCCGTCCGGTAGCCGTAGGGACAGCGGTAGCACGCGAACGGGGCGACGTGCTCGGCGCCCGGGAGGAGCGGCCCGATGGGACCGGACCGGAAGAGCGACTCGCCGCCCACGCTGGCCGCGCCGAAGCCGGCGCCGTGGAAGGCATCCCAGAAGGACAGCGTCTTGAACCGGCCCGTCGCGGCGCGCGCCACCTTCAGGGCGACCTCGATCGCATCCGACCCGCCGGTGGTGAAGAGGACCTTGCCGTCGCGGAACGGGGCGCGGGCGACGAGCGCCTCGGCGAGCGCCACGGACGTCTCGCAGGTGTAGCGGCGAGGCGCGAACGCAAGCGCGTCCAGCTGCCGCTTGATGGCCGCCAGCACGCGCGGGTGGCCGTAGCCGACGTGGTGGACGTTGTTGCCGTGGAAGTCCATGTAGCGCCGGCCCGCCGTGTCCTCGATCCAGATCCCCTCGGCCTTCGCGATCGCGTTGAGGCAGGGCGTGGAGACGGCCTGGTGCAGGAAGACGGCGCTGTCGCGCTCGAGCAGCGAGCGCGTGGTGGGATCGATGGCCCGCGCCTGCCACTGCGCGCGCAGTGACGTGCGGTTGGTGTCGCCCTCGCCGGGCGCCGGAACGCGATCCATGGCGCCCATTTTCGCACGCTATCGGCGCGCACCCGGTCGGGGAACCCGGCCCCGGGTGAGGACGCCCGCGCAGCCTATCCCGTTCGGGTCAACGGGCCGGCGCGGCGACCTTCCAGTCGCGGTAGACGTCCAGGTCGAACCCGTCGGGATAGTAGAGATAGCCCGGCTTGTGGCCCGGGGTATCGGTCACCCCGTATTGCCAGATGATCTCCTTCGTGGCGCGGTCGATGACGATCACGCGGTGGCGCAGGTCGTCGGCCACGAGGATGTCGCCGGTACCCGGGAGCTCGCGCGCGAGCGACGGATGGTCCAGCATCTTCTCGCCCTCTTTCGCGTCGTACTGCCACAGGACCTTCCGCGTCGCGGGGTCGAAGATCACCACGCGCCCGGGCTTCCAGAAATCCGCGACGATCACGTTCTTGCCGTCCGCCGTCGGGAACGCGTCCGAGGGATAGCGGATGTTGGGCGCCTTCACGCTCCAGACGACCTTGCCCTCGCGCGTGATCCGGCTGATCCAGGCGTCCCGGATCTCGGAGACGAGGATGTCGCCGTTGTCGAGCGGCGTCGCGCCGTTCGGGTAGGCGAGGCGCGCCGGCGGGTCGTGGCGGCATTCGCCCGGCTTGCCCCACTGCGTGGCGATCGCGTTCGTCGCCGGGTCGAGGATGAGCACGCGGCAGTTGCGGATGTCGGCGGTGAGGAACTTGCCGTCGGAGAGCAGGTGCGCGTCGTCCGGGTAGTGGAGGTAGCCCGGGCCCGAGCCCTTCTGCTCCGGGCACGCCGTAGGTCCAGACGAGCTCCCGCTTCTCGTAGTCGACGATGTGGACGTCGTAGTTGTCCTCCTCGCTCACCGCGAGGCGCTTGCCGTCCTCCGAGAAGTTCACGTCCTCGTTGCCGGAATAGACCGTCAGGTTGGGCGACGGGAATTCCCAGACGATGCGCTTGTCGGGCGTCACCTCGAGGAGGCGGTTGTTGCGCCGGTCGGCGATCAGGATCGGGAACGGCAGGGGCTTGCCCCACGAGGCGACCGGCGACTTGCGGTTGCCGGTGGCGGGCGGGATGGCCGGCAGCGTCGACGCCGCTGGAGACGGCGCCGGCCCCCTTCGGGTCGTCGATGCTGCCCGGGACCACCGCCTTGGGCGGCGCGGCCTGCTTGGCCTTCGCCGCGGGCGGCGAGGCGCCCTTGACCAGTTCCGCGGGCGGCGAGGCGCCGGCGAACCCTGCGGCGATCACGAAGACGGCGGGCAGCAGACCCGCACCGGGGCGAAGGCGGAAAGTGGCGTTTTCATGCAGCCAGCCTAGTTCCGCGGCCCCGCGCCGGCTTGATCCCCGGCAAGATTGCTGCGACTAGCCGGCGCGCCCTCACTCCCACTCGATCGTGGCGGGCGGCTTCGACGAGATGTCGTAGACGACGCGATTGATGCCCCGCACCTCGTTGATGATGCGGTTGGAGACGCGCCCGAGGAGGTCGTAGGGCAGCTCCGCCCAGTGCGCGGTCATGAAGTCCGTGGTCTCGACGGCCCGCAGCGCCACGACGTAGTCGTAGGTGCGCCCGTCGCCCATCACGCCCACGCTGCGCACCGGCAGGAAGACGGCGAAGGCCTGCGCCACCTTGTCGTACCACGGCGTGCCGTCGGGCGACTTCGTGTTGCGCAGCTCCTCGATGAAGATGGCGTCGGCGCGCTGCAGGAGCGCCGCGTACTCCGCCTTCACCTCGCCGAGGATGCGCACGCCCAGCCCCGGCCCCGGGAAGGGGTGGCGGAAGACCATGTCGCGCGGAAGCCCGAGCGCCAGGCCCAGCGCCCGCACCTCGTCCTTGAAGAGCTCCCGCAGCGGCTCCAGGAGCTTCAGGTGCAGCGACTCGGGCAGCCCCCCGACGTTGTGGTGGCGACTTGATGCTGACCGCCTTCTTGGTCTTGGCGCCGGCCGACTCGATGACGTCCGGGTAGATCGTGCCCTGCGCGAGCCATTTCGCGTTCGGCAGCGCCTTCGCCTCGCGCTGGAACGCCTCGACGAAGAGGCGCCCGATGATGCGCCGCTTCTGCTCCGGGTCGGCGACCCCGGCGAGCTCGCGGTAGAACTCGGGGGCGGCGTTCACGCGGTCGACCTTCACGCCCATGTGCTGCGCGAAGGTCGCCATCACCTGGTCGCCCTCGTCCAGCCGCAGCAGGCCCGTGTCGACGAAGATGCAGGTGAGCTGGTCGCCGATCGCCTTGTGGATGAGGGCCGCGGCGACCGCGGAATCCACGCCGCCGGAGAGCCCCAGGATGACCTCCTCGCTGCCCACCTGCTCGCGGATCCTCGCGATGGCGTGCGGCGCGAACTCCGGCATGTTCCAGTGCCGGTCGCAGCCGCAGATCTCGTGCACGAAGCGCGAGTAGATGGCGCGGCCCTGCATCGTGTGCGTGACCTCGGGGTGGAACTGCACCGCGTAGAAGCTGGCGCGCGCCGTCGAACATGCCGGCGATGGGGCAGGCCTCGTTGGAGGCCATGACCGCGAATCCCGGCGGCAGCTTCGTGACCTTGTCGCCGTGGCTCATCCACACGTCGAGGAGGCCGTGGCCCTCGGCGTTCGCGCGGTCCTGGATGCCGTCGAGCAGCAACGAGTGCCCGCGCGCGCGCACCTCGGCGTAGCCGAACTCGCGCACCTTGCCCGTCTCGACCTCGCCGCCCAGCTGCGCGGCCATGGTCTGCATGCCGTAGCAGATGCCCAGCACCGGCACGCCGGCCCGGAACACGTACGGGTCGGCCGCCGGCGGCGTCTCCTCCGTCACCGACGCGTGGCTGCCCGAGAGGATGATCCCCTTGGGCGCGAACTCGCGGATGAACGCGCTCGTCGACGTCGTGCTCGTGGAGCTCGCAGTAGACGCCGGCCTCGCGCACGCGCCGCGCGATGAGCTGCGTGACCTGCGAGCCGAAGTCGAGGATGAGGATCTTGTCCATTCGCCAGTCCTCAAGTGCCGAGCGGCGCCATTGGCGCCGCCCGGGTCGTGATGTCCGCCATCGACTCGGAAGTCATTCGATGTGGTAATTCGGCGCTTCCTTGGTGATCTGCACGTCGTGGACGTGCGACTCGCGCATGCCCGCCGTGGTGATCTCGACGAACTCGGCCCGCGAGCGCATCTCCTCGATGGAGCGGCAGCCGGTGTAGCCCATGCTGGCGCGCAGCCCGCCCATGAGCTGGTGGATGATCGCGGTCACCGGCCCCTTGTACGGCAGGCGCCCCTCGACGCCCTCGGGCACGAGCTTGTCGGCGTTCATGTCGCCTTCCTGGAAGTAGCGGTCGCTCGAGCCCTTCTGCATGGCGGCCGAGCGACCCCATGCCGCGGTACGACTTGTAGGACCGCCCCTGGTAGAGCTCGATCTCGCCGGGCGACTCCTCGGTGCCGGCGAAGAGGCTGCCGAGCATGACGCTGGAGGCGCCCGCGGCGATGGCCTTGGCCACGTCGCCGGAGAAGCGGATGCCGCCGTCGGCGATGCACGGCACGCCGGTGCCCGCGAGGGCCTCGGCCACGTGCTGGATGGCCGTGATCTGCGGCACGCCCACGCCGGCGACCACGCGCGTGGTGCAGATCGAGCCCGGCCCGATGCCCACCTTCACGCCGTCGGCGCCGTGGTCGGCGAGCGCCTTGGCCGCGTCGCGCGTGGCGATGTTGCCGCCGATCACCTGCATCTGCGGGAAGTTCGTCTTGACCCACTTCACGCGGTCGAGCACGCCCTGCGAGTGCCCGTGCGCCGTGTCCACGACGAGGACGTCGACGCCGGCCTCCACGAGCTTCGCGACGCGCTCCTCGGTGCCCTCGCCCACGCCGACCGCGGCGCCGACGCGAAGCCTGCCCTGCAGGTCCTTGGAGGCGTTCGGGTGCTCGGAGGACTTGAGGATGTCCTTCACCGTCATCAGGCCGCGCAGCTGCCAGTCGCCGTTGATCACGAGCACGCGCTCGAGGCGGTGGCGGTGCATGAGCGCCTTGGCCTCCTCGAGGCTCGCGCCCTCCTTCACCGTCACGAGCTTGTCGCGCGGCGTCATGATGTTCTTCACCGGCTGGTCGAGGTTCGTCTCGAAGCGCAGGTCCCGGTTGGTGACGATGCCCACGACGCGGCCTGCCGTCGAGGACCGGCAGGCCCGAGATGCGGTGCTTGCGCGTGATCTCGAGGACCTCGCGCACGGACATCGCGGGCGTGACGGTGATGGGCTCCTTCACCACGCCGCTCTCGAATCGCTTGACCTTCGCCACCTCGTCGGCCTGCGCCTCGGGCGTCATGTTCTTGTGGACGATGCCGATGCCGCCTTCCTGCGCGAGGGCGATGGCGAGCCGCGACTCCGTCACCGTGTCCATGGCGGCGGAAAGCAGCGGCAGGCTCAGCTGGATCGACCGGGTGAGGTGGGTGGTGAGGCTGACTTCGCGGGGAAGGACGGTCGAGTGGGCGGGAACGAGGAGGACGTCGTCAAATGTGAGCGCTTTCTGGATGACGCGCATGCTTTCGGCCTCGATACAAAAGGAAATTATACCGGGGTGGTCGCGGTCCCAACAATCTCGGACCGTCCGGCGCCGCACTTCGATTGACGTTCCGGTAGATTCTCGGTAAGGTTTCGTAAATGCTTGAAAGATCACGGATTTGCGGTCGTCTCCCCGGGGCCCTCGCGAGGGCCCTGGCCTGCGTGCCGCTCGGGCTCGCGGGATGCGCGACATCGGACGGGGAGCCTGCGGCCGCCGTCCGTGGCGAAGCCCGTGGCGAAGGCCGCCGAGAGAAGCCCGCCGTCGAATCCGCGAGCGACCGCGGAGGAAGCGAGCGCCCTCCTCGCGCAGGCGGAAACGGACATCCAGCGCGCCCGGTCGCGACGGGCGCTGTGGGCGAAGGCGTGGGAGTCCCTCGTCGGGGCGCGCGCCGCGCTCGCGGCGCCAAGGACTACGCCGCGCTCCATCCGCCTGTCGCGGAACGCGAGCGAGCTCGCCCAGCTCGGTCTCGAGCAACTGGCCTACCCGGCCGTGAGCCTGAAAAGGAATCCGCCATGAATCGAATCCTGCTGCTCGCCTGCACCCTCGCCGCTCTCGGCCGCGGCCCAGGCGCAACTCTACAAGTGGGTCGACAAGGACGGGCGCGTCACCTACTCCGACCAGCCCTCGCCCGCCCAGCAATCGAAGCAGCTGAACGTGAGCCCGGTCGTCGGCGCCGGCGCCGCAGCGCTCCGCCGTCGAGATCGACAAGGAGCGGGAAAAGGCCCGCCAGTCGGACAAGGAAAAGGCGAAGGTCGCCGAGGAGGCCGCGAAGAAGGCGCAGGTCGACCAGGAGAACTGCAACCGCGCCAAGGCCGACCTGGCCACCGTGACCGCGGGCGGCCGGCATCGCCACCTACGACGCGAAGGGCGAGCCGACGATCCTGAGCGACGAGCAGATCGAGGCGGAGCGGGTCAAGGCGCAGAAGGCCGTCGACGAGGCCTGCAAGTCCCCTTGAACGTCCCCAGCAAGGTAACCGCCCGCGAGAGGCGAACCGACACCCCATGACGGCGCACGCGCGATACGCTTCCCGGCGAGCCCTGGCCTGCCTCCTGGCCGGCTTCGCCCTGCCCGCCGGCGCCGTCGGCCTGGGCGAATTGAGCGTGCATTCCGCCCTCGGCGAGCCGCTCGACGCCACGGTCGCCCTCACGCTCGCAGCAGGACGCCAAGCCCCTTCCCGGCTGCTTCTCGCTCGGCCGCGCGCAGCGCCGGAGGCCTGCCCGCGGTTGCGCGCGCGACGTTCGCGGTGGAACCGGACGGCAGCGGGTGGCGCCTTCGCATCCGGACGCGCGCGGCGGTCGAGCGAGCCCGCGTCGCAGCTTCGCCTGAACGCCGCGTGCGAGGGCAAGGACGCAACCTCGCGCGACTACGAAGTTCTCCTCGACCCGCGCCCGGCCGAGGCGCCGCTCCCCGGCGCTGCGATCGCTGCCCGGCGACAGCCTCGCCTCGCTGGCCCACGCCATCTATCCGAAGCGCCGCGCCGTGCGCGAAGCCTACGTGCAGGCGCTGCGGGCGGCGAATCCCGCGCTGGCCGGCCTCGGCGCGGACGAGCCGATCCCGCCGGACACCGCGGTCACGCTGCCCGACCTGCGCCGCTTCTCGATGAGCCTCGCGGTTTCTCCCGCCGCTCCGCGGCCGTCGCTCCCCGTCGTCAAGCCGCAGGCGCAACCGGCGCCCGCCGCCGAAGCCGGCCCCGAAAGCGCCTCCGCAAGCACCGCCCGGCGCCGCCGAAGCGATCCGCCGCGACGCCCCCGCCCGCGAAGACCGCAACGGCTGCGAATCCGGAATCGCCCTTGCCTGCGAAGGCCGAGGCTGCCGCGAAACGGAGTCGCTCCCGCCCGCGAGGCCGAAGCCCCCGCGAAAGCCGCCGCATCGCCGCCCGCCGCCAGGCCGGCCGCAGCGAAGGGGGGCCGTTCGTGCTGCGCCTGTCGTCGCCCGAAGTCGACCTGAGCCGCAGCCGGGGCATCGACGATCGCACCCGCGCGCAGCTGCGCGAACGCTTGCTCATCCTCGACGCGGACGACCAGGTCGCGGCGCTGCTGTCCATGCGCAACAGCCTGAAGCAGCTCGAGGGCCGCGTGGCGGAGCTGCAGCTCAAGCTGTCGACCCTGCCGGTCGCGCCAGCTGCCGCGCCGCGCCCAAGCCGGCGCCGTCCGCCGCCCCGTCCTGCCCCGCCGGCACCTGCGCCTGCACCGTCCCTGCGCCTGCACCGGCCCGCCGCGCCTGCCCTGCACCCGCACAGGCTCCCGCACCAGCGGCCGCACGAGCCTCCCGAACCGACTCCCGCACCGGCTGCCCGAAACGGCACCGGCGCCCCCGGCCCCGTCGGCTGCGGCCCCGACTCCGGCGCCGGAAAAAGCCTCCCCGCCGCCTGCGAAGCCCGCGAAACCCACGACCACCGCAGCCCATGCGCCCGCGGTTGCGCCGAAGGGCTCCGGGGATCTCCTGTCGTGGCTGCTGTGGGCGATCTTCGCCACGTTCATCGCGGCCCTGGCGGCCGTCGGCTGGCGCGAGTTCTCGCGCTCCGGCCGGAAAGCGCCCGCCCCCGCGCCGGTACTGGCGCCGGCTTCCGATATCCCCGTCCGCTCACTTCCGCGCTCGCCGAGGCCGAGGCCCTGATGAGCGGCGGCGCAACGCGCCCGGCCTCGCGGACACCGGCCATCGGGTGATCGCCGAATCCGACGCGAGCCTCGCCACCAGCGTCCCCGGCGCCGACCCGGTGATGCTTCGCCGCCGCTACATCGAGGAGCGCTTCCCGGAAATCGCGAGCGGCACGATCGTCCTCAAGGATCCCGATTCGGTGGTGAAGGCCGCGCGGCTCTTCTACGAGGACGGGGCGCTCGCGCGGGCGATCGAGCTGCTGCAGTACACCGTCGAGGAAACGCCGGCGTCGATGAAGCCTGGCTCGCGCTGTTCGAGATCTTCCGGCTCGAGGGACTCTCGGGCGAGTTCGCGCGAGCTCGCCGGCCGCTTCCGCGAGCCACCACGGCGCGAGCGACAACTGGCGGAAGGTGCAGTACATCGGGCGCGAGCTCGATCCGAGCAACGCCCTCTATCGCGACGCGCCCTTCAACAACCTGGAGACGATCGGACCCGCCGCGGCGAAGAAGCAGGCGCCCGATCACCTTCGACCCGCTCGCGGAGAACTGGCTCAACGCGCCCATGGACTTCACCACGGACGCGCTCGCCGCGAGCCTGCGCGCCGGCCTCCTCGCCGACGCGGGCGTGCAGCGACTCGGATCTCGTCGCCGACCCGATGCCGGCGCTCAAGAACGTCGAGATGTTCAACGTCGCCTGAGGGCCTCCCGTGCCGAACGACCCCAGCCCCGCCTACCCCGTCGACCTCGACCGCGTCCTCGCCGCGAAGACGATTCGCGACGCCGGCACGCGCGCGCTCTTCCTCGCGGCGGTGCGCGAGCTCGGGCAGGATGCCCCGCCCTACTCCGCCGACCGCCTCGAGCGCCTCATGCGGATCGAGGAGCATTTCCAGGCGCTGCTCCTCTACGACCAGCTCGAGTTCCTGCGCGGGCCGGCGTCCGTCGCCGAAGCCGAGCGCGACTTCGCCCTGACCGTGCAGCGCATCTGCCTGGAGGCCGCCAACGGCTTCCAGCGCTTCCTGCGCCACCGCGAGGACTGGGCGGGCGCGCCGGAGAGCGCCGAGCTGCGCTTCCGCGTGACGGGCCTCGCGCTCAACGCCATCCACCACTTCGTGAAGTGGGGCTGCTTCCTCGCCGAGCCGGGCCGCAGCGTCCCGTGGAAGCAGCTGCACGCCCTGTACTGCGCTCGCCGAATCGGAGGGCTACTCGCAGGTGCCCTTCGTGCTGCATCCGACGCTGCCCAGCTTCAAGCCCTCGGTGCAGTCGCTGTACCTGCGCACGCTCATCCTCGACCTGGTGAACGCCGGCAACCTCACGCCCGTGCAGGTGGAGATCGCCGACGGCTGGTTCTCGTCGTGGTGCGGGGACTACGCGCTCGACACCGACTACTCGTCGCGCTCGCACCTCTTCTTCGTGGACCTCGCCTCGGAGCGGGGCCTGCACCTCATGCGCAAGGACAGCCACGGCGACTCGGTGCGCTACGTGCGCGCCGACAGCCTGAAGGCGCAGCTCGAGGAGGTCCAGGCGGGACTGCGCCACGGCCGGCTCTACGCGGGGCACGGCGCCGGCGCCGTCTTCCCGGTGGAGGAGCACGTGGCGCTCCTCGCGATCATCGAGAAGCTCTACCAGTCCATGATCGCCGGCGCGGAGAACCGGATCGAGGAGCGCACGCGCTTCGAGGACCGCGAGATCGACGTGGTCGTCGGGCATCGAGCGCGTCCTCGCCAAGATCCGCCGCGGCCCCGAGCCGATGCCCGCCGCGCCCGCCGCGCAGCGCCCTCGTCCGCCTCCGAGATGGTCGAGATCAGCCCCTCGGGCCTGTCGCTCACCGAGGTCGAGGCGGCGCCGGCGCCCGCCGTCGCCATCGATCCCGACGTCCAGACCTGGCGCGTGAACGACCTGAGCTCGAAGGGCTACGGGCTGCTCGTGGAGAAGGCGCTCGCCGACATGGTGATGCTCAACGGCATCATCGGCCTTCGCAACCAGGTCACCGGCGGCTGGATCCTCGGCAGCGTCGTGAGGAAGCTCGCCAACCGCGTGCGCGGCGAGATCCTCGCCGGCGTCGAGGTGCTCTCGTTCCGCCCGCTGCGCGTCGAGCTGGCGCCCGTCGAAGGCGGGCCGGCGATCGAGGCGCTGTACCTGCCCGGCTTCGACGCGACCGGGAAGCTCGACTCGATCGTCGATGCGCGCCGCCGACTTCTCGGCGACCACGCCCTACCGCCTCGAGGCGGGCGGGGACACCTACCGCATCCGGCTGAACCGCATCGCGAAGAAGGGCGCCGACTGGGTCAGGGTCCGCTTCGAGATCGAGTCGAGGTCCTGAGCCCGGCGCGGGCGCGCCGCATCGCCTTCGCATCGGCCCGCGATGGGCCGGTAGACCTCCACGCGGTCCCCCTCGCGCAGGACGCGGCCCGGCTCGCTGCGCCGCCCCCAGACGCCCACGCGGTCCAGCGCGAGCGCCGGGATGGCGCCCGGCCACGCTGCGCGGCCGCGAGCGCGTCGGCGAGGCTCGCGCCCTCCGGCAGGTCGAGCTCCCGCACGTCCTGGCCCCCGGGCAGCGCCACCACGACGAGGACGCGCATCAGCCCTCCGCGGCCGCGCGGCGCGGCCGCGCGGCGCAGCGCCTCCGCGCGCTCGATGAACCGCTCGACGATCGTCTCCATCATCTGGCCGAACACCGGGCCCATCACCGCCTCGAGCGCGCGGCTGGAGAACGCGTAGTCGATCGAGAACTCGATCGCGCAGCCCTCGGCGCCCAGGGGCCGGATGTGCCAGTGGCCCGCGAGGCGCTCGAAGGGGCCGTCGGCGAGCTCGAGGTGGATCCACTCGGGCGGCTCATTGCGGTTGCGCGTGGCCACGTGGCTGCGGATCCCGTGGAAGTCGATGTCGATGCGCGCGTGGGTCTCCGTGGGCGTGCGGCCGAAGACCTCGACGCCGCTGCACCAGGGCAGGAACTGCGGGATACGCCTCGACCCCGTCCACGAGGGCGAACATCGCCTCGGCGGGGTGGTCGACGATGACCTTGCGGGTGACGGTGGGCATGGCGAGCGGCATTTTACGGCGCGCCCCCGGTAGAATGCGAACCTCGCGCGCCCTTTCCCCCGCCCGCGCCCCCCCCATGAGCATCGTCGAGAATCGCAAGGCCTTCCACGACTACTTCATCGAAGAGCGCTTCGAGGCCGGGCTCGTCCTCGAGGGCTGGGAGGTGAAGGCGATCCGCGCCGGCCGCGTGCAGCTCAAGGAGGCCTACGTGATCGTGCGCGGCGCCGAGGCCTTCATCATCGGGATGCACGTGAGCGCGCTGCCGACCGCCTCGACGCACGTCCATCCCGACCCGACCCGGACGCGGAAGCTCCTCCTGCACGGCGCCGAGCTCGCCAAGCTCATCGGCAAGGTCGAGCGCAGCGGCTACACCCTCGTGCCGATCAACCTGCACTACGCCAGCGGGCGCATCAAGGCCGACATCGGCCTCGCCAAGGGCAAGAAGCAGCACGACAAGCGCGCGGCCGAGAAGGACCGCGACTGGCAGCGCGAGAAGCAGCGCCTGATGCGCCACGCCGCCTGAGCCGCCGCCCGCCCGACTCCCGCCAGCGCGGTAACAGCCGTTTCATCCGCCGGTCAGGCACCGCCGCCGCGCGCTGGGCCTACCATGCCCGCACAACATCGGAACGCACGAGGGGTGCCGGCGTCCACGAGAACCGGCTTCCCTCACGCTCCGCCACAAGCCGGAGGAGAGAGACATGTCCGCTCGCAAGATCCTGATCCTGGGTGCCTCGTACGGCTCGCTCCTGGGCGTGAAGCTCGCCCTCGCGGGGCACCACGTGAAGCTCGTCTGCCTCCCCGCGGAGGCGGCGCTCATCAACGCGAAGGGCGCGATCGTGCGCCTGCCCGTGAAGGGCCGCGAAGGCGCTCGTCGAGGTGAACTCGCGCAGCCTGCCCGGAAAGCTCGGCGCCGACGGGCCGGGGGCGGTCGATCCGGCAGGCTACGACCTCGTCGCGCTCGCGATGCAGGAGCCGCAGTACCGCTCGCCCGGCGTGCGCGAACTGCTGGAGGCGGTGGCCAAGTCGGGCGTGCCGTGCATGTCGATCATGAACATGCCGCCGATGCCCTACCTCAGGCGCATTCCCGGCGTCGACGCGGACCGCTGCGTGGACTGCTACACGGACGCCTCGGTGTGGGACGCCTTCGATCCCCGCCTCATGACGCTCTGCAGCCCGGACCCCCAGGCCTTCCGCCCGCCCGAGGAGGAAGTCAACGTGCTGCAGGTGCGCCTGCCGACCAACTTCAAGGCCGCCCGCTTCGAGTCGGACGCCCACACGGCGATGCTGCGGGGCCTCGCGGCGGACATCGAGGCCGCGCGGTTCGACGCCGGCGGCGAAAGGATCGAGCTGCCGGTGAAGCTCAAGGTGCACGACTCGGTGTTCGTGCCGCTCGCCAAGTGGGCCATGCTGCTCGCGGGCAACTACCGCTGCGTGCAGGCCGACACCGTCCGCCCCATCAAGGACGCGGTGCACGGCGACCTCGCCGCTTCGCGCGCGGTCTACGAGTGGGTGGTGGACCTGTGCGTCTCGCTGGGCGCCGACAAGGCGGACCTGGTGCCCTTCGAGAAGTACGCGAACGCGGCGCTGTCGCTCGGCAGCCCGTCGTCGGCGGCCCGGGCGCTCGCCAACGGCGCGCAATTCATCGAGCGGGTGGATCGCCTCGTGCAGGCCGTCGCGGCCCAGAAGGGCCTGCGCAACGCGGCCGTGGACGAGACCGTGGCGCTCGTCGACGGCTGGCTCGTGCGCAACCGCCGGAAAGGCTGAGCGCCGCCGCGCCGCGCGCCGCTGGCGCGGCGCGCCCTACTTCCGGACCTTCTGCCCGGCCTTGAGGGTCTCCGGCAGCGGGGAGTTCGCCTGCAGCTCCTTGAGCCCCTTGGCCGCGATCGTCGCCCAGTTCGTGAAGAGGCTGCCGAACTGCGCGCGGTTGGTCACCGAGTCGGTCATCTGCGCACGCCCGCTGTTCATCGTCTGCCGGCGGTCGGCGAAGCGGCCCAGCAGCGTGCCGGTGCGCGAGTCCCGCACTTCCAGGAGCAGCGTGGCCTCGCCCGCCTCCACGGTGTAGATGCGGGATGTGCCCGAGGTGGCGGCGGCCGGCGCGTTCACGTAGAGGTTGATGACGGCCGGGCGGACCTGCAGGACGTCCTCGCCCGGGGCCGTGACCACTTCCCAGCCGTTCGACTTGAAGGTCTCGGCCCAGATCTCGTTGAAGCCGGTGCGCGCGACCTCGACGATCTTCAGCGGCGTCCGCCTCGGTCACCTTGGCCGGCGAGGCGCTCGCGGTTGCTGTTGATGTCGCGCAGCCCAGTTCTTCTGGAACGCGACCTCCGCCTCCTTCAGGAGGACCTTCCTGTAGGGCCGGAAATCCGCGCCCGGGCAGGAGCCAGGCCTTGTCGAGCATCTTGGACTTGACCAGCACGAGCCCTTCGTTGTCGGACGCCGACGGCGACTGCGCATGGGCCATCGCGCCGGCCAGGCAACACCAGCGCCGTCGCTGCAATTCGGGTAAGCGATGTTCATGGGGCCTCCTCGTCGCTGAACCAGGTGGGAACCGGGCGAGGACCGGCCCGGAGGAACCGCGCCGGCGCGGCCGCGCCGGGCCGCTGCAAGAATGAGGTGGGGTGGCTGATGGGATTCGAACCCACGACAACTGGAATCACAATCCAGGACTCTACCGCTGAGCTACAGCCACCACCGGCGACCGCATGAACCGCGACCGCTGAAAAACTGGCACGCCCGACAGGACTCGAACCTGTTACCCCCGGCTTAGAAGGCCGGTGCTCTATCCAGATGAGCTACGGGCGCAAACCGAACCATCACGGGCAACGAAATCGGGTCGGGGTGGAGGGATTCGAACCCCCGACAACTTGCTCCCAAAGCAAGTGCGCTACCAGGCTGCGCTACACCCCGTCGGGTACTGTCCAAGGCGAGGGCGAATTATACGCTGCCCTCGCCCCGGGTCCCACAACGCGGGGCGCGAGCCCCGGCGCCGTTACTGCGCGGGAGCGCCGCCGTCGCCCGCGGGGGCGGCGACCGGCTCTTCCCGGCGCGCCGGCGGATCGAGCAGCGCCTTGCGGGACAGGCGCACGCGGCCCTTGTCGTCGGCCTCGAGCACCTTCACCTTCACGATCTGGCCTTCCTTGAGGTAGTCCGAGACCGCGTTCACGCGCTCGTGGGCGATCTGCGAGATGTGCAGCAGGCCGTCCTTGCCGGGCAGCAGCTGCACGATCGCGCCGAAGTCGAGCAGGCGGATGACCGGGCCCTCGTAGACGCGGCCCACTTCGACGTCGGCCGTGATGAGCTCGATGCGGCGCTTGGCGTCCTCGCCGGCCTCGACCGACAGGCAGGCGATGGAGACGGTGCCGTCGTCCTCGATGTCGATCGTGGTGCCGGTCTCGCGGGTGAGCGCCTGGATGACGCTGCCGCCCTTGCCGATGACGTCGCGGATCTTGTCCGGGTTGATCTTGATCTTGATGACGCGCGGGGCGTAGGTGGAGAGCTCCTGGCGCGGGCCCGGCACGGCGGTCTTCATGAGGCCGAGGATGTGCAGGCGCCCTTCCTTCGCCTGGTCCAGCGCGACCTTCATGATGTCCTTCGTGATGCCGTTGATCTTGATGTCCATCTGCAGCGCCGTGATGCCCTTCTCGGTGCCGGCCACCTTGAAGTCCATGTCGCCGAGGTGATCCTCGTCGCCCAGGATGTCGGTGAGCACCGCGAAGCGGCCGCCTTCCTTGATGAGGCCCATCGCGATGCCCGCGACGTGGCCCTTGAGCGGCACGCCCGCGTCCATGAGCGCGAGGCAGCCGCCGCAGACGGAGGCCATCGACGAGGAGCCGTTCGACTCCGTGATCTCGGAGACGACGCGCAGCGTGTAGCCGAACTCCTCGCGCGTCGGCAGCACGCGCCATCAGCGCGCGCTTGGCAAGCCGCCCGTGGCCGATCTCGCGGCGCTTCGGGCACCCCGACGCGGCCGGTCTCGCCGGTCGAGTACGGCGGGAAGTTGTAGTGCAGCATGAAGCGATCGGTGTACTCGCCCTGGAGCGCGTCGATGCGCTGCTCGTCCTGGCCCGTGCCGAGGGTGGCGGCGACGATGGCCTGCGTCTCGCCGCGGGTGAAGAGCACCGAGCCGTGCACGCGCGGCAGCAGCGTCGGGCGGATGGAGATCGGGCGCACCGTGCGCGTGTCGCGCCCGTCGATGCGCGGCTCGCCGTTGAGGATCTGGCCGCGGACGATCTTCGATTCCATGTCCTTCAGGATGCCGCGCACGACGTTGCCGTCCGCGGGCGGGTCGGCGTTCACGACGCAGGCGTCGAGGACGCGCTTCTTGATGTCCTCGAGCTTCTCCTGGCGCACCGACTTCGACTTGACGCGATAGGCCTCGTTGCAATGTCGTTCTCCGCGATGGCGCGGATCTTCTCGACGAGCGCCGGGTCGTTCTGCGCCGGGGCCCAGTCCCAGTCGTCCTTGCCGCCCTCGTCGGCGAGCTCGTTGATGGCGGCGATGGCCGCCTGCATCTGCTCGTGGCCGTAGACCACGGCGCCGAGCATCACTTCCTCGGACAGCTCGCTCGCCTCCGACTCGACCATCAGCACGGCCTGCGCGGTGCCGGCCACCACGAGGTTCAGCTTCGAGCTCTCGAGCTCGGTCTTGGTCGGGTTGAGGATGTACTCGCCGTCGAGGTAGCCCACGCGCGCCGCCCCGATGGGGCCGTCGAACGGGATGCCGGCCAGCGTCACCGCGGCGGAGGCGCCGATCATCGCGGGGATGTCGGAGTCGACTTCCGGGTTGATCGAGAGCACCGTCGCGACGATCTGCACTTCGTTGTAGAAGCCGTCGGGGAAGAGCGGGCGAAGCGGGCCGGTCGATGAGGCGGCAGGTGAGGATCTCCTTTTCCGACGGGACGTCCCTCGCGCTTGAAGAAGCCCCCGGGGATCTTGCCCGCGGCGTACGTCTTCTCCTGGTAGTCGACGGTCAGCGGGAAGAAATCCTGGCCCGGCTTCACGTCCTTGCGGGCGGTGACGGCCACGAGCACCACGGTGTCGTCCATCGTCACGAGCACGGCGCCGTCGGCCTGGCGGGCGATCTCGCCGGTCTCCAGGGTCACCTGGTGGCGGCCGAATGCAAAGGTCTTCTTGATCGGTTTCACGGGTATCGATCCTCTTGGAATGGGGTCATGGCGCCCGGCGGGAACGGCCCGGGCGCCGGCGAAAAAAACCCCGCGTACGCCCTGAAGGGATCGTCGCGGGGTTCGCTGGTTCCGGCGAAGGCCTACTTGCGGATGCCGAGGCGCTCGATCGTCGCGCGGTACTTGTCGACGTCGCAGCGCTTGAGGTAGTCGAGGAGGCTGCGGCGCTGGCTCACCATGCGCAGCAGCCCGCGGCGCGAATGGTGGTCCTTGACGTTCGCCTTGAAGTGGTCGGTGAGGCTGTTGATGTTCGTGGTCAGCAGCGCGATCTGGACTTCCGGCGACCCGGTGTCGCCCTTGCCACGCTGGTACTCGGAAACGATGCGCGCCTTCTCGGCGGTAGTTACGGCCATCTCTCAAATCTCCTGGGCGATTCGCCCGCAAATGTCTGGGTCTCGGTGAAAGGCGGATTTTAGCAAGTTTCGGGCCCGGACTCAAGCCTTTTTGGCCCAAACCCAAGCCGAATCAGGGGCCTACCCCGGCCTGCCCGGTGGCGCAGCAGCCGGGCGGCCGTCAAGCTGCCCGCCGGCGACCTGTCCCACGCCGACCAGGGCGCCCGCCGGGCCGTAGAGGGCCCGCTCGCCCTCGGGCCAGCCCGGGTCGGCCTGCAGGACCTGGCCGTTGCGGATGGACCAGGCCTCGCGCTCCCCCAGGTCGGTCCTCGGGAGGGACTCGCACCAGCACGTCCACGCGGCAGCAGCCGGGATCGCGCGGCCTCGATGCCCATCTCCTGCCAGGGCTTCCGGGGTGGCCGACTCCTCCACCTTGAAACCCGCCGGTGGCCGTCCGGCGCAACTCGCGGCAGGTAGGCGCCGCACCCCAGCCGCTCGCCGATCGATCTCGGCCAAGGTTCTCATGTAGGTGCCTTTTGAGCATTTCACCGAAATTACGAGCTTTTCGCCGGAGAACTCCACCATTTCGAGGGAGTCTATCCGGATGGCCCGGGGCTCCCGGACCACCTCGACCCCCTGCCGGGCCAGGTCGTACAGGCGCTGCCCCTGGACGCGCACTGCCGAGTGCATGGGGGGGATCTGCGTCGAAATACCCGACCAACTCCCGCAATACTGCTTCGATCTCCGCCAATGCCGAAAGTGACTGGCCGACGCCGGGAAGAATCTCGCCTTCCGTGTCGCCCGTCGTCGAAACCGACCCCAGCTGAAGGGTTGCGACGGTACGACTTGTCGGCATCGATGAGGAATCGCGAGAACTTGGTCGCCTCCCCGAAGACGAGGGGGAGCAGGCCGGTGGCGAAGGGATCGAGCGTGCCCGTGTGGCCCGCCTTGCAGCGACGCCGAGGGCCCGCTTGGCCAGCGCGAGCGCCCGGGTCGAGGTGATGCCCGCAGGCTTGTCGACGAGGAGAACCCCGTCCGGACCGCCGGCCATGTCCGGGCCGTCAGCCGGGGCGCCGGCGGCGTGGCGGGGCGGCGGGGGGAGGCGGGGCCACCGCCTCGTCGATCAGGCGGGAGAGCCGCACGCCGCGCTCGATCGAGTCGTCGAAGGCGAAGTGGAGCTCCGGGACCTTGCGGGTCGTGAGGCGATGCGCGAGGCCGCCGCGAAGGAACCCGGCGGCGCGGGAAAGCCCCTCGCCGCAGGCCTCGCACGTCCTCGGCCGAGCCGAGGGTCGTGAAGAAGACCTTCGCGTGGGACTGGTCGCGCGAGAGCTCGACGCCCGGTGAGCGTCACGAGCTTGACGCGCGGGTCGCGCAGCTCCAGGCGGATGAGCTCGGCGAGCTCGCGCTGGATCTGGTCCGCGATGCGGGCGAGGCGCGCCGTGCTCATGGCCGATGCGGGTCCCGCCGCGGGCCTCAGGCGAGGGTCCTCGCCACCTCGACGACCTCGAAGGCCTCGATCAGGTCGCCGACCTGCAGGTCGTTGTAGTTCTTGAGGGAGAGGCCGCACTCGAAGCCCGGCCTTGACCTCCTTCACGTCGTCCTTGAAGCGCTTGAGCGAGTCGAGCTCGCCGGTGTGCAGGACGACGCCGCCGCGAATGAGCCGGACCTGAGAGCCGCGCTTGACGAGCCCCTCGGTGACCATGCAGCCGGCCACGGTGCCCACCTTGGAGATCTTGAAGACGTTGCGGACCTCGACCATCCCGAGGACGCTTTCCTTGCGCTCCGGGGCGAGCATCCCCGTGATGGCGGCCTTCAGCTCGTCGACCGCGTCGTAGATGATGTTGTAGTAGCGGATGTCCACGCCGGAATGCTCGGCGAGCTTCCTCGCCGCGGCGTCCGCCCGCGCGTTGAACCCGATCACGACCGCCTTCGAGGCGAGCGCCAGGTTCACGTCCGACTCCGTGATGCCGCCGACGCCGGTGTGGATGATGTTGACCTTCACCTCGTCGGTGGAGAGCTTGGTGAGCGCGTGCGCGAGGCCCTCGTAGGAGCCCTGCACGTCCGCCTTGATGATGAGGGCGAGCGACTTGGCGGCCCCGCCCTCGGCCATCTGCTCGAGGGCGCTCTCGAGCTTGGCGGCCTGCTGCTTGGCGAGCTTCACGTCGCGGAACTTGCCCTGGCGGAAGAGCGCGATCTCGCGCGCCTTGCGCTCGTCGTTGAGCACCAGCATGTCGTCGCCGGCGCGCGGCACTTCCTGCAGGCCCTGGATCTCGACCGGGATCGACGGGCCCGCCTCGTTCACGGGCTTGCCGTCCTCGTCGGTCATGGCCCGCACGCGGCCGAACACGGCCCCGGCGAGCACGTTGTCGCCCTTCTTGAGCGTGCCGGAACGCACCAGCACCGTGGCCACCGGACCGCGGCCCTTGTCGAGGCGCGCCTCGATGACGGTGCCCTTGGCGGGCGCGTTCACCACCGCGCGCAGCTCGAGCACCTCGGCCTGCAGCTGGATCGACTCGAGGAGGCGGTCGATGCCCTGCCCCGTCTTGGCGGAGACCTCGATGAACTGCGTCTCGCCGCCGAACTCCTCGGGCACCACGCCCTGCGCGAGCAGCTCCTGCTTGATGCGCTGCGGATTGGCCTCGGGCTTGTCGATCTTGTTCACCGCGACGATCATCGGGACCTTGGCCGCCTTCGCGTGGTTGATCGCCTCGATCGTCTGGGGCATGACGCCGTCGTCGGCGGCCACCACCAGGATCACGAGGTCCGTGATCTGGCTGCCGCGGGCGCGCATGGCCGTGAAGGCCTCGTGGCCCGGCGTGTCGAGGAAGGTGATGACGCCGCGCGTGGTCTTCACGTGGTAGGCGCCGATGTGCTGCGTGATCCCGCCCGCCTCGCCCGAGGCGACCCGCGCCTTGCGGATCGAGTCGAGGAGCGAGGTCTTGCCGTGGTCGACGTGGCCCATCACCGTGACGACCGGCGGGCGCATCTCGCTCACCTGCTCGGTCTCGCCCGCGCTCGACTCCGTGAGGAAGGCCTCCGGGTCGTCCAGCTTCGCGAGCTTGGCGACGTGGCCCATCTCCTGGACCACGATCATCGCGGTCTCCTGGTCGAGCACCTGGTTGATGGTGACCATCGAGCCCATCTTCATCATGGTCTTGATGACCTCCGCCGCCTTGACGGCCATCTTGTGCGCGAGGTCGCCCACCGAGATCGTCTCGGGCACGAGCACCTCGATCATCTTCGGTTCGGCCGGCGCGCTGTAGGCGGCCGCCGAGTCGTCGTCGCGGTGGCGCGAGCCGCGCGCTCCCGCGCGCCAGCCGCCGCGGCCGGCGCCCGTGTCGCCGCGGGTCTTCATCCCCCGGCGCCGGGCCATCTCGTCGGCCCAGGACGAGGCCGGCTTGGCCGGCTTCTTCACGGCCTTCTTCTCTTCGGTCTTGAGGGCCGGGCGGTGCAGCGTCCCCTCGGCGGGGGTCTTCGCCGCGCCCTTCCTTGCCCGCTTCCGCCGGCGCCTCGGCCTTCACCTCGACCAGGACGGGGGCCTCGGCCTCGGTGGCGGGCTCCTCGCCCTTCTTGCGGATGACGCGCTTCTTCTTGGGCGCCTCGCCCTCGGCGGGCGGCGCGGCCTCGGCGGGCGCGGCGGCGGCAGCAGCGGCGCTGCGGCGGCGGCCTCGGCCTCTTCCTTCTTGGTCTTCGCCTTCTTCGTCTTCGACTGCGCGTCGGCGGCCTGGCGCGCGGCGAGCTCGGCCTGGCGACGGGCTTCCTCCTCGCGCTTCTTCGTCTCCTCCACGTCGATGATCGGCGCGGCTGGGCACGACGGGCTTCTCGACCTCGACCGCCTCGGGCTTGTCGACCTTCACGAAGGTGCGCTTCTTGCGGACCTCGACCTGGATCGTGCGCGCCTTGCCGGTGGAGTCGGCGCGCTTGATCTCGGTGGTCTGCTTGCGCGTGAGCGTGATCTTCTTCTTCTCTTCCTTGTGGCCGTGGACCTCGCGCAGGTAGTCGAGCAGGCGCGTCTTGTCCTGCTCGGTCACGGGGTCTTCCCCGGCCTTCTTCTTCACGCCGGCGGCCTGCAGCTGCTCGATGAGCCGCGGCACCGTGAGCTTGAGCTCCTCGGCGAACTGGGCAACGTTGGATTTGGCCATTGGCGTTCCTTCCCGGCGGGCGATCAGGCCTGCGCCGGCTCCTTGAACCACGGCGCGCGCGCCGTCATGATCAGCTGGCTGGCCCGGTCGGCCTCCATGCCGGTGAGCTCGGTGAGCTCCTCGGTGTCGAGGTCGGCGAGCGCATCCATCGTGGTGATGCCTTTCGAGGCGAGCAGGCGGGCGGTCTGCCCGTCCATGCCTTCCATGCTCTCGAGGCTGCCGGCGGCGCTCTCCACCGTCTCCTCGCGCTGCAGCTCCTCGGTGAGGAGCGCGTCCCGCGCGCGGCGGCGCAGCTCGTTCACCGTCTCCTCGTCGAAGGCCTCGATTTCCAGCATCTCGTTGATCGGGACGTAGGCGACCTCGTCGAGCGAGGTGAAGCCCTCGCCCACGAGGATGTCGGCGACCTCCTCGTCCACGTCGAGCTTCTCCATGAAGAGGGCGCGCAGCGTCTCCGTCTCCGCCCCGGCCTTCTCCTGGCGCTGCTCCACGGTCATGATGTTGAGCTCCCACCCGGTGAGCTGGGAGGCGAGCTTCACGTTCTGGCCGAGCTTGCCGATGGCGATCGCCTGCTGGTCCTCCTCGACGACCACGTCCATCGAATGGCGCTCCTCGTCGACCACGATCGAGCTCACCTCGGCCGGCGCCAGCGCGTTGATCACGAACTGCGCGGGATCGGCCGACCAGAGGATGATGTCGACGCGCTCGCCGGCGAGCTCCTGCGTCACCGCCTGCACGCGCGAGCCGCGCATGCCGACGCAGGTGCCGACGGGATCGATGCGGGGATCGTTCGACTTGACGGCGATCTTGGCGCGAAGCCCCGGGTCGCGGGCGGCCGCCTTGATCTCCAGGAGGCCTTCCTCGATCTCCGGCACCTCGAGCTCGAAGAGCTTCACCAGGAAGTCGGGGACGATGCGCGACAGGATGAGCTGCGGGCCGCGCGCCTGGCGGTCGATCTTGTCGATGTAGGCCCGCACGCGGTCGCCCACGCGCAGGTTCTCCTTCGGGATCAGGTGGTCGCGGGGCAGCAGCGCCTCGACGCGGCCGGATTCGACGATGAGGTTGCCGCGCTCCGCCCGCTTGACGGTGCCGGTCACGAGCGACTCGCCGCGCTCGAGGAAGTCGTTGAGGATCTGCTCGCGCTCGGCGTCGCGGATCTTCTGCAGGATCACCTGCTTGGCGGCCTGGGCGCCGATGCGGCCGAAGGTCTCCGGCTCGAGCGGCTCCTCGAAGACGTCGCCCAGCTTCGCCTCGGCGTTCTCGGCCAGCGCGTCGGTGATCGCGACCTGGTGGGCGGGCTCCTCGTGCTCCTCGTCGGGCACCACCGTCCAGCGGCGGAACGCCCGGTATTCGCCCGACTCGCGGTCGATCTCGACCCGGACGTCGACCTCGTCCTTGAACCGCTTCTTCGTGGCCGACGCGAGCGCCATCTCGAGCGCGAGGAACACCACGTCCCTCGGCACGTTCTTCTCGCGCGACAGCGCATCGACCAGCAACAGGATTTCCTTCGTCATCTCCACCACCTCCAGCATCAGACGTCCGGCACCAGCCGGGCCCGGTCGATTTCCGCCATCGCGACCGACCAGCGCTTCCCTTCGACTTCGATCAGGACCGAGCCGCCCTCGACCCCCGTGATGCGGCCTTCCAGGCGCCGCCTGCCGTCCCGCGGGCAGCTTCAGCCTCACCGAGGCGTCCCGCCCCGCGAAGCGCGCGAAATCCTCCAGGCGCTTGAGCGGCCGGTCCAGCCCCGGCGACGACACCTCCAGCCGGTCGTAGTCGAACCCCTCGACCTCGAAGACGCGCGTCAGGTGATGGCTCACCGTGGCGCAATCCTCCACCGTGATCCCGCCCGGCTTGTCGATGAAGACGCGAACCAGCCCGCTTCGCGACATCTCGAGGTCGACGAGCTCGTAGCCCAGGGACCCGAGGGTAGTTTCCAGCCAGCCTTCACTGCCTGCAATCGGTTTCACAAACAAAAAATGGGCGCTGCCGCCCATCTGTTTTTCGAAACCGACAGATTATAGCAGGGATCGACCCCGCTCGGAATCCCGGCGCGACATTTCCGCCCCCGGTCCGCGCGGGGCCGGGGCCGTCCGTGACCATTCCTTGACGAAGCGCATATTGCGACACGAGGGCATCCTGAAATATGCTCTCGCGGTTTGCGGTCCGCAGGCCAACCCACGCGAGAAGATGGGGAACGCGCTGCCGTGCCGCGACTAGCGCCGTTCACTACGTCAGCCAAACCGGAGATTTCATGAAACAAGTCAGGACAAAGCAGCTCGTACGCGTCGTAGCGCAGGCCCTCGGGACCGGGGTCGCGCTGTCGATGGTCGCGGTCGGTGCCTACGCCCAGCAGGCGCAGAAGGTCGAGAAGATCGAGGTGACCGGCACCCACATCAAGCGGGTCGACTCCGAGGCCGTGGCCCCGGTGGAGGTCATCACGCGCGACGCCATCGAGCGCTCGGGCCAGCCGACGGTTGCCGACGTCCTCCGCAACATCCCGGCCAACAGCGGCGGCAGCTTCAGCGAGAGCTTCTCGAACAGCTTCGCGCCGGGTGCCGCCGGCATTTCGCTGCGCGGCCTGGGCCAGAAGACGACCCTCGTCCTGATCAACGGCCGGCGCACCGCCGGCTACGGCTTCGCCCAGAACCTGCAGGATTCCTTCGTCGACCTGAACTCCATCCCGAGCGCGGCCGTCGAGCGCGTCGAGATCCTCAAGGACGGCGCCTCGGCCGTCTACGGCTCCGATGCCATCGCCGGCGTGGTGAACGTCATCCTGCGCAAGGACTACAAGGGCGCGGAGATCGGCGGCTTTGCCGGCGAATTCTCCGGCAAGAACGACTACCGCCTGAACCTGACGGGCGGCATGGGCGACCTCGCCAAGGACCGCTACAACGTCTTCGGGGTCTTCGACTACTACAAGCGCGACCTCCTCATGCTGTCCGACACGAACTTCGGCCATACGCGCGACATGCGCGGCTATGACGGCGGCCGCAACTTCCAGTCGCTCACCGGCGGCGGCACGTGGCGCCAGCTTTCGGCGACGAACGCCCTCACGGCCAACCAGCGCGCCATCTCGGACTGCCGCGGCAGGGTCATCGACGGCCCGACGGCCGTCAACGCGGGCCTCATCGGCTCCCCGGCGCGGCAACACGGCGTTCAACATCCCGGGCAACACCTTCTGCGCGCAGGACTTCAACAACGAGTTCACCGCGCTGCCCCAGACGGAGCGCTACGGGTTCCTCGGGCGCGCCACGCGCGAGTTCGACGCGACGACGACGGGCTACCTCGAGCTGGGGCTCAGCCGGATCGATACGTTCCAGAAGTTCCAGGACCCGTTCTTCGCGGGCACCACCGGCCTTCAGACGACCCCGTCCGGCCTGCGCCCGTTCACCTACAACATCAACTTCGCGCCAGGCGTGGCGGGCAACCCGTTCTGCGTCGAACGCCCGCTACCAGGGCGTGCTGGGCGACATGGGCACGCGCGACACCGATATCACGTCGGACACCTTGCGCGTGCTCGCCGGCGTGACACTATACGCTCGGCAAGTGGGACCTCGACAGCGCCCTCAGCTATTCGAAGAACGAGGTCGAGGCGATGAACCTGAACCGCCTGTCCCTTTCGGGGACGAGCGCGGCCTTCGGCGTGCCCGCGACGCCGCAGCCGCCGATCCCGCTTTCCAACAGCGCCACGTACAACCTGGACCGGTTCTCGACCAACTCGGCTGCGGTGCGCGACAGCATCCGCGCCGACTTCCCGCGCAAGTCCGACTCGGAGCTGATGTTCTTCGACACGAAGGGCTCCACCGAGATCGGCAAGCTCGCCGGCGGCGGCATCGGCCTGGCGATCGGCGGCGAATACCGCGAAGAAAAGCTGAAGGACACGCCGGATCCGCGCGCCTCCTCGGGCGACATCCTCGGCCAGGGAACGACCGCCACCGACGCCAAGCGCGACAACTTCGCGATCTACGGGGAACTTTCCCTGCCGTTCACGCAGATGATCGAGGGCCAGCTCGCCGCGCGCTACGACCACTACAGCGACTACGGCAGCTCGACCACGCCGAAGGTCGGCCTGAAGATCCGCCCGACCTCGACGCTGCTGCTGCGCGCCAACTGGGGCAAGGGCTTCCGGGCGCCGACGCTGCCGGAAATCTCCCCGTCGACGGCCACCTTCTTCACGTCCGTCATCGACCCCCTCACCGGCCAGAACACGCAGATCTCCGGCGTGTACTCGGGCAACCCGGACCTGCTCGCGGAAAAGTCCACGTCCACGACCGTCGGCCTCGTGTGGGAGCCGACGCGGGACTTCAACGTCGGGCTGAACTACTACAACATCGACTGGAAGAACATCGTCAGCGCGCCGAGCTTCCAGTCGGTCGTCAACGCCGGCGGCCCGGCCGTGATCCGCGACCCGCAGACCAACGCGATCGTCACGGTGCTCAACAACTACGTGAACCTGGCCCAGACCAAGACGAATGGCGTGGACCTCGACGCGCGGTACCTGGCCAGCACGTCGGTGGGCAAGTTCACCAGCCGCGCCAACTTCACCTACATCGATTCCTTCAAGGAAGACGGCACGGAAACGGTGGGCACGAACGGCGGCTCGAACACCATGCCGCGCGTCCGCGGGACGTTCTCGCAGGACTGGGACTACGCCGCGCTCTCCATGACGCTGCAGTACAACTACATCCGCGGCTACTACCAGCAGCTCCTGCCCGGGCTCGTACTTCACGGCGCAGGACCCGCGCTTCCAGACCGGCACCTACCCGGACCGCATCCCGAACTACCACACGTTCGACCTGTTCGGCCGGTACCAGGTGAACAAGAACCTGCGTCTCATGGCGTCGGTCACCAACCTGGACAACAAGACGCCGCCGTACGACCCCGGGTTCAGCGGCACTTTCCTGTACGACTTCAGCATGTACAGCGTGGTGGGCCGCCAGGTCCGCGTGGGATTCAACTACACGATGTAATCACCGCACCCGAGGCCCCCGGGCATCCGTCCGGGGAGCTCGGCGAGGGAAACCGACCCGCGGGCGTTTCGCCCGCGGGTTTTTTTTCGTTCCCTTCACCGACCCTGACGCCGGAACCCGCCCCGGGTTCGACCCGTTGCACAAATGCGACAAAATTCGCGAAAAATGTTGGATGTTTCACAAGACTGTGGCTATTATCCGGCGATCAATCGCGTCCGGACCCCCCCTCCACAGGCTTTTTGCAATCCAAAGCCTTGATTAGAAAGGGGATTTGTTTTCCTGGGGTAACGCGATGATTTTCGGGACGATGGCGCGACATGAATCGAGATTCCCGTCGCGGCGCAGTCGGCCCGGGATCGACCGAGTTGGGATCGGACGTTTCGCACAAACCAAAGTCAATTGAGGAGCCATTGATGAGCAAAAACAAGCAGCAGGCCAAGTCCTTCAGGAGGAAGACGTGTGTCATCGCCACCGAGATTGCGATCTCGCTGATGGCCGCGCCCTTGGCCTTCGCGCAGACGGCCACTGAAAAGGTCGAGAAGCTCGAGATCACGGGTTCGCGCATCCCCTCGCCGACCGTCGAAGGAACCAGCCCTGTCGCCGTCATCAGCGCCGAGGACATCAAGTTCGACGGCGTGAAGAACGTCGAGAACATGCTCAACAACCTGCCGCAGGTCTTCGCGGAATACGGCGCCTCGGTGTCCAACGGCGCGACCGGTACCGCCACGGTCAACCTGCGCAACCTCGGCTCCGTCCGCACGCTGGTCCTCGTCAACGGCAAGCGCCTGCCCCCGGGCAGCCCCGCCGGCGGCACGCTGGGCTACGCGGCCGACTTGAACCAGATCCCGGCCTCGCTCATCAAGCGCGTCGACGTGCTGACGGGCGGCGCCTCCGCGGTCTACGGCTCGGACGCCGTCGCGGGCGTGGTGAACTTCATCATGAACGACAACTTCCAGGGCGTTCAGGCCGAAGTGAACTACGGCTTCTTCAACCACCAGCAGAACAACGAGAAGGGCGTGGGCGACCTCGTGGCCTCCCGCGCGGCGACCAACCCCGCCTACTTCGCGCGTCCGGGCGACAAGTCCTCGCGACGGCGAGTCGACCTCCGTCTCCCTGACGATGGGCAGCAACTTCGCCGACGGCAAGGGCAACGCCGTCGTCTTCTTCGGCTACAAGAACGACGAGGCCCTGCTCCAGTCCGAGCGCGACTTCAGCTCCTGCGCCCTCAACACGGCCAGCGGCGGCACCGCCTACGCGTGCGGCGGCTCCTCGACGAGCGCCTCGGGCCGCTTCTTCGGCGCCAACGGCGAGGACCTCACGACGGCCAACGCCGCCGGCGGCGCGCGCCCCTTCAACGCCGCGACGGACCTGTACAACTTCGGGCCGCTCAACTACTTCCAGCGCCCCTCCGAGCGCTACCAGTTCAACGCGTTCGCGCACATGGACGTTTCCCCCAATGCGCGCGTGTACACCGAGTTCTCCTTCCACGACGACCACACGGTCGCGCAGATCGCGCCCAGCGGCCTGTTCGGCGTGCAGACCACGGTCAACTTCGAGAACCCGCTGCTGTCCTCCTCCTGGCGCAACGCCCTCGGCCTGACCGGCCCCGGCACGAGCAACGACACCCTGATCCTTCGCCGCAACGTCGAAGGCGGCGGCCGCCAGGACGACATCCGCCACACGTCGTATCGCGGCATCATCGGCGTGAAGGGCGACGCGTGGAAGAACTGGAACTACGACGTCTACGGCACCTTGGGCCGCGTCGTGTACCAGGAGACCTACAAGAACGACTTCTCCATCGCCCGCTCGCAGCGCGCGCTGGACGTGGTCACCGACCCGGCGACCGGCCAGCCGGCCTGCCGCTCCGCCGTCGACGGCTCGGACCCGAACTGCGTGCCGTACAACGTCTGGGCCACCGGCGGCGTCACGCCCGCGGCCCTGGCCTACCTGCAGACGCCCGGGCTTCAAGAAGGGCTTCACGTCGCAGAGCCTGATCGGCGGCACCCTGTCGTCCGACCTGGGCGACTACGGCTGGAAGATGCCCGGCGCCAAGAGCGGCGTCGGCGTCGCGTTCGGCTTCGAGAGCCGCAAGGACGAGCTCCAGCTCGACACGGATTCCGCGTTCACGACCGGCGACCTCGCCGGCCAGGGCGGACCGACGATCGGCGTGGAAGGCACGGTCAAGGTCAGGGACTACTTCGTCGAAGCGCCGCGTCCCGATCCTGGAGGGCCAGAACATGGCGCACCTCCTGAGCTTCAACGGCAGCTACCGCCGCTCCGACTACGACGCGCAGAACACGAACTCCTTCGGCCTCGGCATCGAGTGGGCGCCGACGAAGACGGTCAAGCTTCGCGGCAGCTACCAGGAAGCGGTGCGCGCGGCGAACGTGATCGAGCTCTTCACGCCGCAAGGTCTCGGCCTCTACAACAACGACTCGGATCCCTGCGCGGGCAGCCGCCCCGCAGCGCTCGCTCGCCGATTGCGCCCGCACCGGCGTGACGGCGGCCCAGTACGGCCGGATCATCGACAGCGCCGCCGGCCAGTACAACGGCCTCTTCGGCGGCAACCCGAACCTCCAGCCGGAAACGGCCAAGAGCTCAGACGCTCGGCCTCGTGCTCGAGCCGACGCGCGACCTCAGCTTCACGTTCGACTACTTCAACATCAAGGTCGAGGACGTGATCGGCAACGCGCCGGCGACGACCATCCTGAGCCAGTGCCTGGATACCGGCGCATCGAACTTCTGCGGCCTGATCCAGCGCGACTCGCTCGGAACCCTGTGGGCGACCAACGCAGGCGCGGATCATCGCGACGAACCAGAACCTTGGCGAAGCTCCAGACGTCCGGCATCGACATCACGGCCAACTACAACCACAAGATCAAGGACTACGGCAGCCTCAACCTCAACGTCATCGGGACGTACCTGAAAGAGTTCGTGATCGAGCCGATCCCGGGGCTGGGCGAGTACGACTGCGCCGGCTTCTTCGGCGCGACCTGCGGCACGCCGCTGCCGGAATGGCGCCACAAGGCTCCGCGGCACGTGGAGCACCCCGTGGAGCGTCGACCTGGCGCTGACCTGGCGCTACATCGAGCGAGGTGAAGAACGAAGGCTCGAGCGGCAGCCGCGCTGCTGGCCGGCACGGTGCCGAGCGATCGACAGCAAGATGAAGGCCATGAACTACATCGACCTCGCCGCGTCCTGGTACATCACCAAGACCTGGACGCTCACGGGCGGCATCAACAACCTGTTCGACCATGGACCCGCCGATCGTGAACCAGACGCTGGCCGGCGCCCCGTTCGGCAACGGCAACACCTACCCGGTGGTGTACGACGCGCTGGGCCGCAAGATCTTCCTGACGGTGACCGCGAAGTTCTGATCCCGCGAGTCAGCACCAACGAAAACGGCGAGCTTCGGCTCGCCGTTTTTTTTCGCCCTTCGCCACGAAGCGCCGGCGGCCCGCGACTCAGAGGTCGTAGCCGCCCGTCCCGCCCATGAACTCGTTCATCCCGGCGCCATCGCCGTGACCATCGCGCGCTCGGCGGCGGTGAGATGCGGGTGCCAGATGTCGAAGATCAGCACCACGCGCAGCTTGTCGCTGTCGTTCCAGGCCTCGTGCTCCAGCGTGTCGTCGAAGACCCAGGCCTTGCCGGGCACCCACTGGCGCGTCTCGTTGCCGACGCGGAAGCCGCAGCCTTCGGGCACGATGAGGGGCAGGTGCACGACCAGGCGGGCATTGCTCACGCCCGTGTGCGGCGGGATGCGCGTCCGGGGCTTGAGCAGCGAGAACATCGCCGCGGGCGTGCGCCCGGGCTGGTCCGGCTGGGGCGCCGTGGCGAGCAGCCCCATCGTCACCGGGCACTTCCCGGCATTGCCCTCGACCGGCACGCCCTTCTCGATCAGGCGGTAGGCGCTCCAGCGCGGCGAGTGGTTGAGCTCCGCCCACTGGTTGAGCGGAAGGCCCTCCGGATAGGCGATGTACGGGGAGAACCCCGCCTCGTCCTCGAGGACGGACGAGGAACTCCCTGCGGATCTCGTCCGTTGCGGCCTCGAACGCGTCCAGCCACGGGAAATCGCCCCGCTCGAAGAACTCGATCGGCGGCAGGCGCGGGAAAGAAGTAATGGGAAGGCAGCGAGTCGTAGCGCCGCTTGCGTCCCACCACGAGGTCGACGGAATCGCGAAAGCGGCGCAGGTCCTCGCCCGCGTGGCTCCGGTAGTGCGCGTCCAGGTACTGGTCCAGGAACTCGCCGAACTTGCGGTCGTACTCGTCGCGGCTCGCCATCGCGTAGGCCACCGACGAGCGCAGGTCGGGATGCAGGCGCTCCATCGGGGGGGACACCGCGGCCACCGCCCGGAAGGCGATCGCCGCCTCGTGGACCTTGCCCTGGCGCTCGAGCAGGTTGGCCCGCATGATCAGCGCCAGGAGGTCCATGGGATCGACCTTCAGCGCGCGCTGGATCGCTTCCTGCTCGGCCGCCTCGTCCTTCAGGCCCTTGCAGGCGAGCGCCACGCTCACCCACTGCTGGGGATCGGTGCCGTCGGCCTCCGCGACGCGCCGGAAGGCCACCTGGGCGCCCCGCATGTCGCCGAGGCGATAGGCCCGCTGGCCGATGGCCCGCCACGCCGGCACGTGCCCCGGATCGAGCGCGACGATGCGCTCCCAGGCGCTCGACGCCTCGCCTTCCCGGCCGGCCTGGACCGCCCGGGCGGCCTGCACCTCGAGGGCGGCGATTTCCTGCGATCGGGACGGGCTGTTCTGCATCGGGTCCTCCGGTGGACGTCGCTTTTTCCCCGACAGGACCGGAACCGGCGTGACCGCGCCGGCTCGGGGATTATTGCCCGGGACCGGCATTATGCATTCCGCTGGCAATTGGCCGCATAGTCGAATAAAATGCCGGGTTTCCGAAACGGTCCCCTCCCGTAGAGCGAATTCCTGGGTAGGGGGTGGCTATCCCGTGTGTCCGGATCGAGGCACGCGGCCTGCATAACGGGCGGCCGCTGGGGCCGCCGTGACCGAATGGCGCTCAAGCGCGCCGAGGGGAGTGGAGGGTGGGAAATTGAGGAACTACAGGGAGACCCAGAGAAACCCGGCGAAGCACATGCCGAGCGTGATCATGGTCGGCCTCCTGCATGTGCTCATCGGCTACGCGCTGGTGACCGGTCTCGCGCGCAAGGTCGTCGAAGTCATCAAGGCGCCCATCGAGACGAAGATCATCGAGGAAATCAAGAAGCCCATCGAGGACACGCCGCCGCCGCCTCCCAAGCTCGCCGCGCCGCCGCCGCCGTTCATCCCGCCGCCGGAGGTGAACATCCAGGTTCCCGTCCAGGCCCAGCTGGCGCCCACCATCACGACGGTGACGACGGCCAAGCCCCCGCCCGGGCCGCCGCCGAAGGCCGCGCCCGCGCCCGCGCCGCCGGCGCCCCCGGGCCCCGTCGTCCGCAAGAACGTGAAGCCCGTCGGCGAGATCGTGCGGCCCGTGTTCCCGCGCCAGGCGATCCGCGACGGCATCCAGTCCGGCAACGTGGTCGCCCACCTGCACATCCGGCCCGACGGAACGGTGTCGGAAGTCCGGATCATCAAGGCGACGCCGCCGCGCATCTTCGACCGCGAAGTCATCCGCGCGCTCTCGCAGTGGCGCTTCGCCCCCGAGGCGGTCGGCTTCATCGGGGAAGTGGACATCGACTTCAAGCTGACGGACTGACGCTCCGCCCGCCCTCATTCACCCGCAGTACGTCACCAGGAAATTTGGAGGAATACACATGCACCTGATCCGCCGACTGCCCGCGCTGCTCGCGGCCATCCTCATCGCCTGCGCGCCGGCAGCGCCGCTGGTGTTCACGACCGCGGCCCACGCCCAGGCGCCCGCGGCCGACGCGGCCAAGCCCGCCGATGCGGCCAAGCCCGCCGACGCGCCCAAGCCCCCGCCCGCGGCCGCCAAGGAAAAGGAGACGATCGAGAACCCGTACGGCCTCGAAGCCCTCTGGAAACAGGGCGACTTCGTCTCCAAGGGCACGCTGATCATCCTCGTGATCATGTCGATGGGCTCCTGGTACATCATGTTCGTGAAGGTCTACGAGCAGTACAAGGTCTTCAAGGAGGCCGCGGCGGTCAAGGCGACCTTCTGGAAGTCCGGTTCGGTCGCCGACGGGGTCAAGGGATTGAAGGAGGCGAGCCCCTTCCGCTTCATCGCGGAATCCGGCATGGAGGCCAGCAGCCACTACGAGGGCAAGCTCCTCGACCAGATCGACTACAACGACTGGGTCACGATGGGCATCCAGCGCGCCGTCGAGAACGTGGGCAGCCGCCTGCAGGACGGCCTCGCGTTCCTCGCCACGGTGGGTTCGACCGCCCCGTTCGTCGGGCTCTTCGGCACGGTCTGGGGCATCTACCACGCGCTCACCGCCATCGGCATCGCCGGCCAGGCCTCGATCGACAAGGTGGCCGGGCCCGTGGGCGAGGCGCTGATCATGACGGCCTTCGGCCTCGCGGTCGCCGTTCCCGCGGTGCTCGCCTACAACTGGCTCGTCCGCCGCAACAAGGTGGCGATGGAGCACCTGCGCGGCTTCAGCGCCGACCTGCACCTCGTCATGATGAGCGGCCACTCCAAGAAGGCGAAGGCCTGACACCATGGCCATGACCGTCGGCCAGGCCGCCGAGGAAGACCAGGAGGTGATGTCGGCCATCAACACCACGCCGCTCGTCGACGTGATGCTGGTGCTGCTCATCATCTTCCTGATCACCATCCCGGTCGTCATCCAGCAGGTCCCGATGGAGCTCCCGAAGGAGCGCAACGTCCCCACGCAGACGAAGCCGGAGAACATCGTCATCTCCATCAACAAGGACGGCGACGTCTTCTGGGGCATGGACTACGTGCCCAACTCGAAGGCGCTTTTCGAGAGGCTCAAGAAGGTGGCGGTGCTGGACCCGCAGCCCGAGGTGCACGTCCGCGCCGACGAGCTCACGCGCTACGAGTTCGTGGGCCGCGTCGTCGCGACCTGCCAGCGCGCCTCCATCCTCAAGATCGGCTTCATCACGGAGCCCCCCGCCCGGACCCAGTAGGGCGGACCCTCGAAAGGAAACACTCATGGGCATGCAAGTCGGCTCAGGCGGCAGCGGCGACCCGGAGGTGATGGTCGACATCAACACCACGCCGCTCATCGACGTGATGCTGGTGCTGCTGATCATGCTGATCATCACCATCCCCATCCAGACGCACGCGGTGAAGCTCAACATGCCGGTGGGCAATCCCGCCGCCGCCGGCCGTCCCCCCGGAGGTGATCCTCGTCGAGGTCGATTTCGACGGCACGATCCTCTGGAGCGGCGACGTGGTGCCCGACCGCCCGACGCTGGACGCGAAGTTCATCAGCGCCGCGGCGCAGCCCGTGCAGCCGGAGTTCCACCTCCGGCCCAACAAGATCGTGAGCTACAAGTTCGTCGCGGGCGTGATGGCCTCCGCCCAGAGCCACGGGATCACCAAGATCGGCCTCATCGGGGCCGAGCAGTACGTCGACTGAAGAACGCAGATCCCCGGGGCCGCGCACGAAAGCGCGGCCCCGGCCTTTTCGAGGAACCTGGAGAACAGCACGATGATCGGTCTCACATCCCCTTCGCGCCTGCGCGCTCGCCGCCGCCCTCCTTCCTCGCTTCCGTCGCGCCGGCCCAGGCGCCGGCGCAGAACACCGTGCGCCCGGAAGTCGGCAAGCCCCTCCAGGCCGCCGAGTCGCTCTACAAGTCGAAGAAGTACAAGGACGCCCTCGCGAAGGTCGCCGAGGCCGACGCCGTCGCGGGCAAGACCCCCTACGAGAGCTACGTCATCCAGCGCACGCGCGGCAGCATCGCCGCGGCCGCCGGCGACAACGAGACGGCCGCCAAGTCCTTCGAGGCCGTCATCGCCTCCGGGCGCGCCACCGGCGCCGAGCAGCTGAAGCTGGTGCAGGCCGTCGCCGGGCTCCACTACCAGGCGAAGGACTACGCCAAGGCCGCGCAGTGGGCGGCCCGCTACCAGAAGGAAGGCGGCACCGACCCCGCCATGCGCACGCTGCTCGTGCAGTCGTACTACATGAACAACGACTGCGCCAGCGTCTCGCGCGTCCTCGGCGACGCCGACGGCGACGCGAAGAACGGCCGCCGCCCTCCGAGCAGGAACTCCAGATCCTCGCCAACTGCTTCCTCAAGCAGAAGGACAGCACCGGCTACGTCTCCGCGATCGAGAAGCTGGTGATGTACTACCCGAAGAAGGAGTACTGGACCGACCTCCTCAACCGCGTCCAGAAGAAGGCGGGCTTCTCCGACCGGCTCTCGCTCGACGTCTACCGGCTCAAGCTCGCCACCGGCAACGTCACCACGCGCCAACGACTACCTCGAGATGGCGCAGCTCGCCCTCCAGGCGGAATTCCCGGCGGAAGCGAAGAAGATCGTCGAAAAGGGCTATGCCGCGAACGCGCTGGGCACCGGCAAGGACGCGGAGCGCCACAAGCGCCTGCGCGACCTCGCGCAGAAGACGCTCGACGAATCCACGAAGGCCCGCGCCCAGGCCGAGAAGGACGCGCTGGCGGACAAGGCCGGCAACGGCCTCGTGGCCGTGGGCTACAACTACGTGGTCGAAGGCGCGCCGCAGAAGGGCCTCGCCTTCATGGAGCAGGGCATCCAGAAGGGCGGGCTCAAGCGGCCCGAGGACGCCAAGCTCCTCCTGGGCATCGCGCAGCTGCAGAGCGGATCGAAAGCGAGGGCGCCTGCAGACGCTCAAGGGCGTCCACGGCACCGACGGCACGGCCGACCTGGCGCGCCTGTGGATTCTCCTGGGCCAGCGCTCGTAGCGCCCTCGATCCGCCACGCGGGCGAGGCCGACCTCCCGGCCATCGTCGCGATCTACAACGCCTCCATTCCCGGCCGGCTCGCGACGGCCGACACCGACCGCGGTCTCGGTCGACAGCCGCCGCGAGTGGTTCGCGGCCTTCGACCCGGCGAGCCGCCCCCTGTGGGTCGCGGAAGCACGGCGGCCGGATCGCGGGCTGGCTCGGCCTGCGCTCCTTCTACGGGCGCCCGGCCTACCATCGCACCGTGGAAGCGGCCGTCTACGTGGCCCCGGACATGCAGCGCCGCGGGATCGCCGCGAGCGCTCCTCGCGCACGCGCTCAGGCCGCCGCCCCGCCGCTGGGCATCGCCACCCTCCTCGCCTTCGTCTTCGGCCACAATGGCGCGAGCCTTGCGCTCTTTCGCCGGGCCGGGTTCGCCGATTGGGGTACGCTACCCCGGGTGGCGGAGCTCGACGGCGTCGAGCGCGACCTCGTGATCCTCGGCAAGCGACTGACCCCATGAAGGCCTACCTCGACCTCATGCGCCACGTGCTCGAGCACGGCGCGAAGAAGACCGACCGCACGGGCACCGGCACGCTGTCGGTGTTCGGCCACCAGATGCGCTTCGAGCTCTCGGAGCGCTTCCCGCTGGTGACCACCAAGCGCGTCCACATGAAGAGCGTGATCCACGAGCTCCTGTGGTTCCTGCAGGGCTCGACCAACGTCCGCTACCTGAAGGAGAACGGCGTCACGATCTGGGACGAGTGGGCGGACGAGCGCGGCGAGCTCGGGCCCGGTCTACGGCCACCAGTGGCGCTCGTGGCCCGCGCCCGATGGCCGGCACATCGACCAGGTCTCCGAGGTCGTCTCGCAGATCCGCGCCAATCCCGACTCCCGCCGCCTCATCGTGTCGGCCTGGAACGTGGCCGACATCCCGCGCATGGCGCTGGCGCCCTGCCACGCCCTCTTCCAGTTCTACGTCTGCGACGGCCGCCTGTCGTGCCAGCTCTACCAGCGCAGCGCGGACATCTTCCTCGGCGTGCCCTTCAACATCGCCTCCTATGCGCTGCTCACGATGATGGTCGCGCAGGTGACCGGCCTCAGGCCCGGGGAATTCGTCCACACCTTCGGCGACGCCCACCTGTACCTCAACCATCTCGACCAGGCCCGCGAGCAGCTCTCCCGCGAGCCCCGGGCCCTGCCGGCGATGCGGCTGAATCCCGCCGTCACCGACCTCTTCGCGTTCCGCTACGAGGACTTCACCCTCGACGGCTACGACCCGCACCCGCCGATCAAGGCGCCCATCGCGGTCTGACCTCATGCTGCGCTCCCTCATCGTCGCCCGCGCGCGCAATGGCACGATCGGCAAGGACAACGGCATGCCGTGGCACCTGCCGGCGGACCTCGCGCACTTCAAGCGCACCACGCTGGGCTGCCCGGTCATCATGGGGCGCCGCACGTGGGAGTCCATCGGCCGCGCGCTGCCCGGCCGGCGCAACATCGTGGTGAGCCGCACGCCGGGATTCCACGCGCCGGGGGCGGAGGTCGTGGCGTCGCTTGCCGACGCCTGGCGGGCCGTCGCGGGCGCCGAGGAAGCCTTCGTGATCGGCGGCGCGCAACTCTACGAGGAAGCCCTCGCCGCGGCCGACCGCATCTACCTCACCGACATCGCCGGCGACGTGGCCGGCGACACGTTCTTCCCGCCGCTCCCGCCGGGCGAGTGGCGCGAGACGGTCCTGGGCGAGCATCCGGCAGACGACAGGAACCGCGTTCGCGCTGCGCTTCCTCCTGCTCGAGAGGCAAGGGGCGCCCGCGGCGCGTTGACCGCGCGCAAGCCCTTCCGCCTGCCCTCGCCTAGACTCTCCACGGTGCCCGACACCCGCACCCCCGACCTGCCGAAATGCGCCCGCTGCGGCGAGCCGGCCCGGACGCCCGTCGTCGGCGCGGGCGCCGACGGTTCCGCGCTCGTTTTCTGCTGCGCGGGATGCGCAGGCCTGCACGGCCTCGCCGAGGCCGCCGCGCCGAAGCCCGCGCCGGGCCCAGCGCCCGAACCCCGCGAGATCGAGACCGTCTTCGACGTCGAAGGCGTGAGCTGCGCGGCTTGCGTCACCCGCGTCGAATCGGCGCTCGCGCGCCTGCCGGGCGTGACGGAATCGGCGCCTGAACCTCGCCACGCCGGCGCGTGCGCATCCGGCACGCCCCGTCCGCGACCCGCGAGCAGCTCGCCGCCGTGATCGCGCGGGCCGGATACCGCGCGCGGGTGCCCGGGCGCGACCCGAAGAGCCTGCGGCGGGCCGAGGAGCGCCGCGCCCTGTGGCGGCTGTCGGTGGCCGGGCTTCGCCATGATGCAGATCATGATGCTCGCCTTCCCGGCCTACCTGGACGACGGCGGCACGCTCGCCGTGGGACCTCGCCAGGCTCCTCAACATCGCGAGCCTCGTCATCACGGTCCCCGTGCTGCTCTTCTCGTCGGGGCCCATCTTCCGGGCGGCCTGGCACGGCATCGCGACCCGGCAGCCGGGGATGGACGTGCCGGTGGCCCTGGGCATCGTGGTGAGCTTCGTCGCGAGCCTTTACGGCACGTGGTGGGGCGGCGAGGTCTACTACGACTCCATCACGATGTTCGTGTTCTTCATCCTCACCGGGCGCTACTTCGAGGCCCGGGCGCTGTCCGGCACCGTCGATGCCGCCGATTCGCTCGCCCAGCTGCTGCCCCGCCGCGCGTGGAGGATGACGGACGGCGAGCGCGTGGAGGTCGATCCTTCGGTGCTCGTCCCGGGCGACCTCGTGGCGATCCCGGCCGGCGAGGCCGCGCCGGCCGACGCGTCGGTGGTCTCCGGCGTGACCGAGTTCGACGAGTCGCTGCTCACGGGCGAGACCTATCCCGTGCCGAAGGCCGCCGGCGACAAGGTGCTCGCCGGCAGCATCAACCTCGCCTCGCCCGTCACGACGCGCGTCGACCGCGCGCGCCGGGGAAGCCACGCTCGACGTGATCCGGCGCCAGATGGAGCGCGCCGCCTCGCAGAAGCCGCGCTGGGCCCTGCGTGGCCGACCGCCTCGCGAGCCACTTCGTGATCGCCGTGGTGGCCCTCGCCGCCCTCGGCGCGCTGGCGTGGTGGTGGATCGACCCCTCGCAAGGCCCTGTGGGTGGCCGTCTCGACGCTGGTGGTCACGTGCCCCTGCGCCCTGTCGCTCGCGACCCCGGTGGCCCTCACGGCCTGCGTGAACGCGCTGTCGCGCCGCGGGGTCATGGTGACGAGCGGCCGCGCCATCGAGGCGCTCGCCTCCGCGACGCACCTCGTCTTCGACAAGACCGGCACGCTCACCACGGGACGCATGCACCTGCGGCAAGGTCGAGGTGCTGGGCGACCTCGACCGCGCCGGCCTGCCTGACCCTGGCGGCATCCCTCGAATCCGCCCTGTCCCACCCCATCGCGCATGCCCTCGTGAAGGCGCGTCCTGCGGGCGTGCCCGTCCGCGGAAATGACGCGACATCCGCGCCGTGGCGGGCGCCGGCGTCGAGGCGCGGGCCGACGGACCGGCTCATCCGCGTCGGGTCGCCCGCCTTCTGCGCGGCCATCGCGGGCTCGGCCTTCCCGTGCCCGACGGATTCGGCCGAACCCGTCGCCGCCATGGCGGCGCAGGGCGCATGGCTCGCCGCGTTCCATTTCGAGGACGCGCTGCGGCCCGAATCGCGGGAGCTGGTGGACCGGGCACGCGCGGCGGGATGCCGAGGTGGTCCTGCTGTCCGGCGACCGGATGCCCGTCGTCGACCGGGTCGCGGACGCGCTGGGCATCGCCGACCGGATCGCCGGGGCGAGCCCGGAGGACAAGGCCCGCCACGTGGAGGCCATGGCGGCCGGGGGCGCCGTGGTCGCCATGATCGGCGACGGCATCAACGACGCCCCCGTGCTCGCCCGCGCGCAGGTCTCGATCGCGCTGGCGAGCGGCGCGGCGCTGGCCCAGTCCCAGGCGGACTTCGTGGTGGCCAACCCGTCGCTGCTCGCGATCGGCGAGGCGATCGAGCTGTCGCGCCGGCACGCGCCGCATCATCCGCCAGAACATCGCCTGGGCGATCGCCTACAACGCCTTCACCCTGCCCCTCGCGCTGGGCGGCTTCCTCACCCCGTGGCTCGCGAGCCTCGGGATGTCCCTGTCCTCGCTCCTCGTGGTGGCCAACGCGCTGCGGCTGCTGCGCGGGCCGGTCGTCCGGCGCCCGGCAACGGTCCCTGTGCCGGGGAAGTCGAGGACGGCCTCCCACCTGACGCCATGGACATCCTCTACCTCCTCATCCCGGTGAGCGTCGTGATCGTCCTGGTGATCGGGGCCGTCTTCTGGTGGGCCATCGCGAGCGGCCAGTTCGACGAGCTGGACCGCGAGGGCGGCACCGTGGTCGACGACGACGAAACCCCGCCATAATATAAGCGGCGACTTATTGACGAGGATCAAGTGATCGGCGGGGCCGGTCGCTATAGTCCGGGCAGGAGGCGCCCGGGCGCATCCGCGTGCTTCTTCGTGCCAGTTCCAGGGAGCTATCCATGAACGAAACGCAATACAACTACAAGGTGGTACGGCAGTTCGCGGTCATGACCGTGATCTGGGGCATCGTCGGCATGCTGGTCGGCGTGCTGATCGCCGCCCAGCTCGCGTGGCCCGCGCTCAACTTCGACATCCCGTGGCTCACCTACGGGCGACTGCGGCCGCTGCACACGAACGCCGTGATCTTCGCGTTCGGGGGCTCGGCGCTCTTCGCGACGTCGTATTACGCCGTCCAGCGCACCTCCCACGCGCGGCTCTTCGGCGGCCCGCTCGCCGCCTTCACCTTCTGGGGCTGGCAGGTGGTCATCCTCGCCGCGGCCATCACGCTGCCGCTCGGCTACACGACCAGCAAGGAATACGCCGAGCTCGAATGGCCGATCGACATCCTGATCGCCGTCGTATGGGTGTCCTACGCGATCGTGTTCTTCGGGACCATCGCCACGCGCAAGGTGAAGCACATCTACGTGGCCAACTGGTTCTTCGGCGCGTTCATCCTCACGATCGCGCTGCTGCACATCGTGAACAGCGCGGAGGTGCCCGCGAGCTTCATGAAGTCCTACTCCGCCTACGCGGGCGTCCAGGACGCGATGGTGCAGTGGTGGTACGGCCACAACGCCGTCGGCTTCTTCCTCACCGCCGGCTTCCTGGGAATGATGTACTACTTCATCCCGAAGCAGGCCGGCCGGCCCGTGTACTCCTACCGCCTGTCGATCGTCCACTTCTGGGCCCTCATCTTCACCTACATGTGGGCGGGCCCCCACCACCTGCACTACACGGCGCTGCCCGACTGGGCGCAGTCGGTCGGCATGGTCTTCTCCCTGATCCTGCTCGCCCCCTCCTGGGGCGGGATGATCAACGGGATCATGACGCTCTCGGGCGCGTGGCATAAGCTGCGCACCGACCCGATCCTCAAGTTCCTCATCGTCTCCCTCTCCTTCTACGGCATGTCGACGTTCGAGGGGCCGATGATGTCGATCAAGACGGTGAACGCGCTCTCGCACTACACCGACTGGACCATCGGCCACGTCCATTCGGGCGCGCTCGGATGGGTCGCGATGATCTCGATCGGCAGCCTCTACTACCTCCTGCCGCGCCTCTTCGGCCGCATCGGAGATGTACTCCGTCAAGGCCATCACGCTGCACTTCTGGATCACCACGATCGGCATCGTGCTCTACATCGCCTCGATGTGGATCGCCGGCGTGATGCAGGGCCTCATGTGGCGCGCGGTCAACGAGGACGGCACGCTCACCTACACCTTCGTCGAGAGCGTGAAGGCGACCTACCCGTACTACGTGATCCGTCTCGTCGGCGGCCTGCTGGTGTTCAGCGGCATGCTGGTGATGGCGTGGAACATGGTCAAGACGATCACCGCGGGCAAGGCGGTCGACGGCGTGATTCCCCCGGTTGCCGCCGGCTCGGGCCTCGATGCGCCCGCGCACGCCTGAGAGAGGACAGCCATGAAACTCACCCATGACATCATCGAACAGAAAACCGGCCTCCTCGCCGCTCCTCGTCGTGCTCGTCGTGAGCGTCGGCGGGCTGGTGGAGATCGTGCCGCTCTACTTCCAGCGCTCGACCACGGAGGCCGTGTCGGGCCTCAAGCCCTACAACGCGCTGCGGCTGGCGGGGCGCGACATCTACCTGCGGGAGGGCTGCTACAACTGCCACTCGCAGATGATCCGGCCGTTCCGCGCCGAGGTGGAGCGCTATGGCCACTACTCGGTGGCGGGCGAATTCGTCTACGACCATCCGTTCCAGTGGGGCAGCAAGCGCACGGGCCCGGACCTCGCCCGCGTCGGCGGCCGCTACAGCGACGAATGGCATCGCACGCACCTGCGCAACCCGCGCGACGTGGTGCCGGAATCGAACATGCCGAACTACCCGTGGCTCGCGAAGACCCCGGTCGACGGCGATTCGCTGCCGGCGAAGATGAGGGCGCTGCGCGTGGTCGGCGTTCCCTACACGGACGCCGAGATCGCCTCTTCCCCGAAGGACGTGGCCGGCAAGACCGAGGAGGATGCGCTCATCGCGTACCTCCAGGAACTCGGCACCGTCATCAAGTCGAGGAGATAGCGCCATGGACATCAACACCATCCGCGCCGGCGATCACCGTCGCCGCCCTCATCACCTTCCTCGGCATCGTCGCGTGGGCCTGGTCCTCGCGCCGCCGTGCCGACTTCGAAGCCGCGGCGCGCCTTCCCCTCGACGAGGACGACGCCGCCATCGCACGGGAGAAAGAACAATGAGCGACTTCGTCGACGGCTTCTGGAGCCTCTACGTCGCCGGCATCACGCTGGTTTCCATCGTCGCGCTGCGCCGTGCTCCTCACGATGCAGCACAAGAAGCGCGCCGCCGGGCGAGGCGGTCGGCACGACCGGCCACCAGTGGGACGAGGACCTCGCCGAATACAACAACCCGCTGCCGAAATGGTGGATGTGGCTCTTCTGGATCACGATCGTCTTCGGCGCTGGTCTACCTGGCCCTCTATCCCGGGCTCGGCACCTTCAAGGGCGTGCTCGGCTGGTCCTCGACCGGCCAGTACCAGGCCGAGCAGGCGAGCGCCGACACGACCTACGGCCCGGTGTTCAAGAAGTACGCCGCGATGGACATCGAGGCGATCGCGAGGGACCCGCAAGGCGCAAGGCGATGGGCGAGCGCATGTTCCTCACCTACTGCTCGCAGTGCCACGGCTCGGACGCGCGCGGGGCGAAGGGGTTCCCCAACCTCGCCGACAACGACTGGCTGTGGGGCGGCGAGCCGCAGACCATCCTCACCACGATCCTCGAAGGGCGCAACGGCATCATGCCCCCGATGGGCGCGGCCGTCGGCGGCCCGGAAGGCGTGAAGGAAGTCGCCAACTACGTGCTGTCGCTCTCCGGCGCCGCGCACGACGCCAAGCTCGCGGAGGCCGGCAAGGCGAAGTTCGCGGCCTGCGCCGCCTGCCACGGTCCCGAGGCCAAGGGCAACCCCGCCCTCGGCGCGCCGAACCTGACCGACAAGACCTGGCTGCACGGCGGAAGCCTCGCGGCGATCTCCGAGCAGATCGACAAGGGGCGCGTCAACGTCATGCCCGCGCACAAGGAATTCCTCGGGCCCGAGCGCTCCCGGATCCTGGCCGCCTACGTCTGGGGCCTGTCGCAGGCGCCCGCCGGGGCGAAGTGAACGGCACGCGTGCGCCGAGCCTAAGCCGGGGGCGCCCAGCGCCCCCGCCATCCCCCTGAAGGTCGTGGCTTCCGCCGCGGGAGGCCGTGACGAGGCCGAAGGCGCGCTCTTCGAGGTCCGCAAGAAGATCTACCCCCGGTCGGTGACGGGGTGGTTCGCCACCTGGCGCTGGGCGCTCGTCTGGTTCACCCAGGTCATCTTCTACGGCCTGCCCTGGCTCGCGTGGAACGACCGCCAGGCGGTCCTCTTCGACCTGGCGCGCGCGCAAGTTCTACATCTTCGGCATCGTGTTCTGGCCGCAGGACTTCATCTACCTCACGCTGCTGCTCGTCATCGCGGCCGTCTCGCTCTTCCTCTTCACCGCCGTGGCCGGCCGGCTCTGGTGCGGCTACGCGTGCCCGCAGACGGTCTACACGGAGATCTTCCTGTGGATCGAGCGCAAGATCGAGGGCGAGCACAACGCCCGCACGAAGCTCGACGCGGCCCCGCTCGACGCGCGCAAGTTCGGCCTGAAGGCGGCCAAGCACGGCGCCTGGGTGGCGCTCGCCTTCTGGACCGGCTTCACGTTCGTCGGCTATTTCACGCCCATCAAGGAACTGGGCGGCGCCGTGCTCTCCTTCTCGCTGGGGCCCTGGGAGACGTTCTGGGTCTTCTTCTACGGCTTCGCCACCTACGGCAACGCCGGCTGGATGCGCGAGCAGGTCTGCAAGTACATGTGCCCCTACGCCCGCTTCCAGGGCGCGATGTTCGACCAGGACACGCTCATCATCGCCTACGACCGCGAGCGGGGCGACCCGCGCGGCGCCCGCGGCAAGAAGGCCGACCCGAAGGCGCTCGGCCTCGGCGACTGCGTCGACTGCAACATCTGCGTCCAGGTCTGCCCGACCGGCATCGACATCCGCGACGGCCTGCAGTACGAGTGCATCGGCTGCGCCGCGTGCATCGACGGCTGCGACCAGGTGATGGGGAAGATGGGCTACGCCAAGGGGCTCATCCGCTACTCCACCGAGCACGCGATGCAGGAGCACGCCGGGCTCGGCGGGCATCGTGAAGCGCTTCGTGCGGCCCGCGCACGCTCGTCTACATGGCGATCCTCGCTACGGTGGTCGTGGCCGCCGTCGTCGCCCTCGTGATGCGCGTGCCGCTCAAGGTGGACGTGATCCGCGACCGCGGCGCCATGGTGCGCGAGGTGGAGGACGGCGAGCTCGAGAACGTCTACCGCCTGCAGGTGATGAACGCCACGGAATCGGCGCACCGCTACCGCATCGCCGTGGAGGGGCTGCCGGGCATCCGCGTCGCCTCCGAGCCGGTGATCGACATGGCGGCCGCCTCCACGCGCGCCTTCCCGGTCCGCATCCGCGTCCCCGGCGGCGCAGGCCGCGGGCGGCTCGCAGAAGATCCTGATCACCGTCACCGCCGAGGACGCGCAGCGCCATCCAGGTGCGGGAGAAGGCCGTCTTCCTCTCCCCCAGAAAGGACCGGAATTGAACGCCGTGACCGCCGACCCGTCCCGCCCCGCCCCGCGCAAGCCCTGGTACCGCGAACCCTGGCCCTGGCTCCTCATGTCCGGGCCCGCCATCGTGGTCGTCGCGGGCATCGCGACGGCGATCGTGGCGTTCCGCGGGCGCCGACGGCCTGGTCGCGGACGACTACTACAAGCAGGGCCTCGCCATCAACCGCGAGATCGCCCGGGACGAGGCCGCGCGCACGATGGGGATCGCGGGCGACATCCGCCTCCAGGCGGGAGTCGCGCGCGTCGGACTTCGCGCGAACGCGGCGCTGCCGGATCGCGTGACGCTGCGCCTCGTGCATCCGGCGCGCGCCTCGGAGGATCGCGTGGTCCTACCTGGCGCGGACCGCGGACGGCCTCTGGGAGGCCCCGCTCCCGGACCTGCCCGCCGGCCGCTGGCGCGCGATCGTCGAAACGGCGCACATGGCGCGTGGCGGCGCAACTCGACACCCGTTCCGCCGAGGCGGCGGCGCTTTCGCCCGGCGTGCGCTAGCGGCCCGCGCCGCCGCGCCGTCCAACAGGGAGGATAGGAAACATGCTCACGCAACGCATCGCCTGGATCCTGTGGCCCGCGTTCCTCGTCGCCTGCGCGACGGAGTTCGTGTTCTTCTCGCTGTTCGACCCCGCGGACCTGCACTTCTTCGGCGAGCCCCTCGAGGCGAGCCGGATGACCATCTACTCGGTCGGCTTCTTCGTCTTCTGGGCGCTGGGCGCGGCCTCGAGCTTCCTCACCTGCTTCCTGCAGCGCTCGCCGTGGGAAGTGAACCGCTGCCCGCTGCCGGCCGTGGAGCGCCCCGAGGGCTGCCCCAAGCGCGAAGGGCCCGGCTGCTGCTAGGGGACCTCGTCTCCGCTAGAGGATCTTCACGACGTCCACGAGGCTCGGGTCGTCCGGCACCGGGAACGCCTCGAAGCCCAGCCGGTCCATCAGCTCCAGCATCGAGTCGTTGGAGCCGAGCACCAGGCCGCGCAGGCGCTCGATGCCCGCGAAGCGCGCGTGCGTCATGAGCCGGCCCATGAGCTTCGAGGCGAGCCCCTTGCGCTGGGCACGGTCGGCGATCACCACGGCGAACTCGGCGCTCGCCGGGTTCGGGTCGCGCACGTAGCGCGCCACGCCGATGATCGACTCCCCGTCCGTCCTCCTTGCGCGTGGCGATGAGGGCCATCTCGCGGTCGTAGTCGATCTGGGTGAAGCGCGCCACCATCTCCGGCGTCACGTGGCGCACGAGCGAGAGGAAGCGCAGGTAGCGCGACTCGTCCGACAGCTCGGTGATGAACGCCGTCTCCCTCTCGGCATCCTCGGGGCGGATCGGGCGGATCATCACTTCGGTCCCGTCGCGCAGCCGCTCCACCGCCTCCAGCGCCTCCGGGTAGGGATGGATCGCGAGGTGCGAATAGCGGCTGTCGAGGTGCCGGCGGGCCGGATCCACGACGACCCGCGCGTCGAGCGCGATGGCGCCCGTCGGGTCGAGGAGCAGCGGATTGATGTCCATCTCGGCGACCCACGGCAGGGCGCACACGAGGTCGGAGACGCGCAGCAGCACGTCGAGCAGCGCCTCGCGGTTCGCGGCGGGGACGTTGCGGTAGGCGCCCAGCAGCCTCGCGGCGCGCGTGCGGTCGATGAGGTCGCCCGCCAGCCTCACGTTGAGCGGCGGGAGCCCCACCGCGTTGTCGCGCAGGAGCTCGACGGCCACGCCGCCGGAACCGAAGCTGATGGCCGGCCCGAAGGCGGGGTCGGTCATCACGCCGATCATGAGCTCGCGCCCGTCGCGGCGCGCGACCATCGACTGGACCAGCACGCCGGTGACCTTGGCCTCCGGGCGCAGGCGCTTCACCGTGGCGATGATGTCGTCGAACTGGTTGCCGACGTCGGCGGCATCGCGCACGTCCAGGCGCACGCCGTTCACGTCGGACTTGTGGGTGATGTCGGGGGACAGGATCTTCATCACCACCGGGTAGCCGATGGTGCCGGCCGCCTCGATCGCCTCCTCGCGCGTCCGGGCGACCACGAACGGCGGGACGGGCACGCCGAACGCGGCGAGCAGCGACTTCGCCTCCACCTCGTTCAGGAGCGTGCGCCCTTCGTCGACGGCGACCTGGAGGATCTCCTCGGCCCGCGTGATGTCGTGCTCGACCTTCGTGGACCGCGGCGGCGGCGACTCCATGCAGCAGCTTCTGGTTCTTCACGTGCGTGGCGAGCGCGGCGAAGGCCTGCACGGCGACTTCGCCCGACCGGTACGCGGGGATGCCCGCCTCCTCCACGCGATGGCGCGTGGCGATCACGCTCGCACTCCCCGAGCCACGCCGTGAGGAAGGGCTTGGAGCATTCCTTCGCCACCGGCAGGATCCCGTCCGCCACGGATTCGGCGCTCGCGATCCCGGTGGGGCAGAACGCCGGTGAGCACCGCATCCACGTTCGGGTCGGCCGCGACGATCTTCGCCGCCCCCCCGAAGCGCTCGCCGTCGGCGTCCCCGATCACGTCGACGGGGTTGGCGTGCGACCAGTGCTTCGGCAGGATCGCGTTCAGCTTCTCGATCGTCTCGGGCGCGAGCTTCGCGAGCTGCACGTTCTCCGAGCTGCACGCGTCGGCCGCGAGCACGCCCGGGCCGCCGCCGTTGGTGACGATGGCCAGCCGGTCGCCGTGGGGCTTGCGGCGCGACGACAGCGCACGCGCGGCGGCGAAGAGGTCCTGGGCGCTGTGCACGCGCACCACGCCGCAACGGGCGAGCACCGCGTCGAACACCGCGTCGTTGCCGACCAGCGCCCCGGTGTGCGAGCGGGCCGCCTGCGAGCCGGAGGCGTAGCGCCCGACCTTCAGCACGATGACCGGCTTGGCCCGCGCGATCGCGCGCAGGCTGCTGATGAAGGTCCGGCCGTCGTGGATGCCCTCGACGTAGAGCAGCACGCTCTCCGTCTTGGGGTCGAAGAGGAGGTAGTCGAGGACGTCGCCGAAATCGACGTCCGCCGCGCCGCCGAGGGAGACGACGCTCGAGAGCCCCACCTTGGTGCTCGCCGCCCAGTCGACCAGCGCCGTGCAGATCGCGCCGGACTGCGACACGAGCGCGATGCTGCCGGCGTCGCACGCCGTGCGGCAGAAGGACGCGTTGAGCCCGATCGACGGGCGCAGCATGCCGATGCAGTTCGGCCCGAGCATGCGCACGTCGGCCTCGCGGGCCACCGCCAGCACGCGCGCCTCGAGCGCCTTGCCGGCCTCGCCCGTCTCGCTGAAGCCCGCCGAGAGCACGATGGCGGCCGGCACGCCGGCGCGGCCGGCCTGCGCGATGATCTCCGGCACGGCCGGGGCGGGCGCCGCCACGACCGCCAGGTCGACGGGCTCGGGCAGGTCCTCGAGCGAGGCGTAGCAGGCGGTCGCCATCCAGCTCGTTGTACCGCGGATTCACCAGGTGGATCGGGCCGCGGAAGCCGCCCGTGCGCAGGTTCGCGAGCACCACCTGCCCCAGCGAGCCCGGGCGCGCGCTCGCCCCGACGAGCGCCACCGAGCGCGGGCGACATCAGGGGATGCAGGGGATGGATCAGCTTCGAGATCCCCGGCGCGGCCGGGACGGCCGCGGCGTCAGGAATCCGGAAGCGGTTGGCGGCGAGGCGATTCCTCAGCTTGATGCTCATGGCGTGCAGCTCATCCGGAAAAGTGGGCGGGTCCGCCGCGCCGCTCCGACTGCTCCTGGCAGCGCACGCAGCGCGACGCGGCGGGCTGGGCGTCCAGTCGCGCGAATCCGATGGGGTCCCCGCAGTCCTCGCAGAGGCCGTACTCGCCCTTCGCGAGGCGGCGCTCCGCGGCCACGAGGGCCATGAGCGCGGCGCGAACCTGCCCGGCGCCGGCCACGTCGCGCTCGAACTCCGCCTCCGCCAGGGCGCCGTCGCCGGTGAGGCCCGAATCGCGGAAGAGCTCGGCGTCCTCCCCGCTTCAGCTCGCCCGCCGCGCGCCGCACGCCCGTCGAGCGCCTCGCGCTTCAGGCGTTCGATCTCGTCGCGAAGGCGGGCGACCTGGCGCGCGTCCAGGCCGTTCATGGCGGGCGAGGCGGTCATCAACGCACCACGAGCACGGGCACGTTCGTGCGTGCCAGCACCTTCTGCGTCTCGCTGCCGAGCAGCAGCGCCTCGAAACCCTTGCGGCCGTGCGAGGCCATGACGATCAGGTCGGCCTTCGCCTTGCTTGCGGCGCGCCAGGATCTCGTCGGCGGGGGAGTCGCCGAACAGGTGCAGCTGTCTCGGCCTCGCACGCCCTCCTTGAGGGCGAGCGCGCGTCCTTCTCGAACACCTTCTCCGCCGCGGCCTTGCAGTCGCGCTTGTAGTCCTTCTCCGACGGCCAGTCGATCATCACTCCGTCGGGGTAGTAGGGCGTGCGGTAATCGGGCGTCACGTGGACGAGGGTAAGGAGCGCGCCGGAGCCGTGCGCGAGCGCGGCTGCCGTCTTCACTGCGTGGGCGGAGCGCTTCGAACCGTCGGTGGCGCAGAGGATGCGTCTGAACATGGCATTTCTCCTCTGGTGGGGAACGGGACTTGCGTGAAATCCATGCTACGCCCGGCACCCCCGGCCTGCTTGACCGGGATCAAGGGACGGGGACAGTCCCTGTTCTCCGGGAAGGTCAGGGAGCGCTCTGGGCCTGCGCCATCACGCGCTTGAGGCCGCCGATGTCGATGATGCGCACGTGCTTCTGGTGCACCTCGATCATGCCGTCCTCCTGGAAGCGCGAGAACAGCCGGCTCACGGTCTCGAGCTTCATGCCCAGGTAGCTGCCGATCTCGTCGCGCGTCATGCGCAGCACGAACTCCGAGGCGGAGAAGCCGCGCGCCGTGAGGCGCTGCGACAGGTTCACGAGGAACGCGGCGAGGCGCTCCTCCGCGCGCATCGAGCCGAGCAGCATCATGACGCCCTGGTCGCGCACGATCTCGCGCGACAGCACCTTGTGGAAGTGGCGCTGCAGCGGCTCGAAGTTGCGCGACAGGTCCTCGACGCGCGCGAAGGGCATGACGCACACCTCGCTGTCCTCCAGCGCGGTGAGCGTGCAGGTGTGGCGGTCGCCGCCGATGCCGTCCATGCCGAGGAGCTCGCCCGCCATGTAGAAGCCGGTGACCTGCTCGCGGCCGTCGCCGCTGGTGAGCGTGCTCTTGAAGAAGCCGTAGCGCACCGCGTACAGCGCCGAGAACGGCTCGCCGCCGTAGAAGAGGCTGTCGCCGCGCCGCACCTTGCGCCGCGTGGACACGAGGTTGTCGAGCGTCTGCAGCTCGTCGGCGCTGAGCCCGACGGGAAGGCACAGCTCGCGCAGGTTGCATTGCGAGCAGGCGGTGCGCAGGCGCGTCAGGGTGGCCGAGGGCGGGCTCGTTCATGGTGGCGCCATTGTAGTCGCCAGCAAGTGCGGCCGGCGACCCTTGATCCACGTCAATGCCCCTGCATACGCGTTGACGGATGATGCGATCCATGCTTTCGGTCGTCACCCCGAACCCCGCCCGCCGACGCCCGCGCCCGGAATCGCTGCCCGCGCAGATCGACCTCGACCTCGTCCAGCGCTTCGACAAGCTGGGCCCGCGCTACACCAGCTACCCGACGGCGGACCGCTTCGTCGAGGCCTTCGACGCGCAGTCCTTCGAGCAGGCGATGCGCACGCGCGCCATCGGCGCCGTGCGGCAGCCGCTCTCGCTCTACGTCCACCTGCCCTTCTGCAACACGATCTGCTTCTATTGCGGCTGCAACAAGGTCGTCACGCGCGACAAGTCGCGCGCCGCCCGCTACCTGCACTACCTCGGCATCGAGGTCGGCATGCAGGCCGCGCTCGCCGGCGAGGACCGGCGCGTGCGCCAGATGCACTGGGGCGGCGGCACGCCCACCTTCCTCTCCGACCACGAGTTGCGCGTGGTGTGGGAGCTGCTGCGCTCCCACTTCGAGTTCGAGCCCGAACGGCGAGTACGCCATCGAGATCGACCCGCGCTCCTGCTCGCCCGAGACCATCCGCCTGCTCGCGGAGCTCGGCTTCAACCGCGCGAGCTTCGGCGTGCAGGACTTCGACCCGGCCGTGCAGCGCGCGGTGAACCGCATCCAGCCCTACGAGATGACGCGCGACGTGATCGCCGCCTCGCGCGCGAGCGGCTTCAAGTCGCTCAACGTCGACCTCATCTACGGCCTGCCCAAGCAGAGCGTCTCGAGCTTCGCCGACACCGTCGAGCGCGTGCTGGAGCTGCGCCCGGACCGCATCGCCCTCTACAGCTACGCGCACCTGCCGCAGCGCTTCAAGCCGCAGCGGCGCATCCTCGACGTGGACCTGCCCAGCGCCGCGGAGAAGCTCTCCATCCTCGCGCGCGCCATCGACCTCTTCAACCGCGCCGGCTACATCTACATCGGCATGGACCACTTCGCCCTGCCCGACGACGAGCTCGCCCGCGCGCAGCGCTGCGGCACGCTCACGCGCAACTTCCAGGGCTACACCGTCGGCCCGGACGGCGACATGCTCTCCTTCGGCGTCTCCGCCATCGGCAAGGTGGGCCCCACCTACAGCCAGAACGCGCGCGACCTGCCCGCCTACTACGACTCGCTCGACCAGGGGAGGCTGCCGATCATCCGCGGGCTACGAGCTCACGGCCGACGACCTGCTGCGCCGCGCGATCATCGTGGCGCTCATGTGCCAGTTCTGCGTCTCGATCGGAGTCGATCGAGGCGGCGCACCTCGTCGAAGTTCGACGACCTACTTCGCCTGCGAGCTCGAGGCGCTCAAGGAGTTCGAGGACGCTCGGCCTGATCGAGCGCGAGCCGGGCTGGATCGCGGTCACCCCCAAGGGCCGCTTCTTCGTGCGCGCCATCAGCGCCGTCTTCGACAAGTACCTGCGCGCCGACAAGAACGCGCGTCGCCTACTCGCGCATCATCTGAGATCCCGCGGCAGTCCCGTGACCGGCCCGCTCGCCCTCAGCGCGGCGCTCCTCGCGCTCTACGGCATCGCCCATTGCGCCGCCATGTGCGGCGGGTTCGTCGCCTCCACCTTCGCCTCGCCGCCCGGCCGCCCGCGGGCAACCCTGCCGTCCCGGCCGCGCTCGCCATGCATGCCGGCCGCCTCGGCTCCTACGCGCACGGCCGGCGCGCTCGCCGGCGCCCTCGGGGCCACGCCCGCCGCTGCTCCTGGGCTCGGGCAGGTTCCACGCCGTCCTCTTCTCCCTGGGCGCCCTGGCGCTCGTCGTCACCGGGCTGCGCATCGCCGGGGTGCCGCTCGTCCTGCCGCGGGCACGCGCCTTCGCCCAGCCGCTCTGGCGGCGCGCGACGGCCGTGGCGCGCCGGATGGGCGACGTCGATTCCTTCCCGAAGCGGCTGGGGCTCGGGCGTGCTCTGGGGGTGGGCCCCCTGCGCCCTCGTCTATTCCGCGCTGCCGCTGGCCCTCGTGAGCGGCTCCGCGCTGAACGGCGCCGTGGTGATGCTCGCCTTCGGCGCCGGGACGCTGCCGGCCCTGCTGGGCGCCGGCTGGCTCATCGGCCACGGCGTGACCCTCGCGCCCGGCCCCGTCGCGAGGCGCATCGCCGGCGGCGCGATCGTGGTGCTCGCGGTCGCGGGGATCCTGCAGGCGCTGGGCGTGGCGGATACCGCCCTCGGCGCCTTCTGCGTGTCGCCGGCGCCCTGACCTACTTGTTCATCCCCGAGTCGCCCCGTTCGCGCCGCGCGTAGACCGTGCCGGCGACGATGCCGCGCTCGTCGATCATCACCGAAAGGTCGACCGTATAGCCCCAGGTGTCCTGGATGACGTAATCCCAGGCCATCTGGCGCAGGTTGGGGAAGGCGATGATGCGCCAGGGCGGGCCGATGAGGCGCTCGAGCTGCTCGCTCGTCATCGAGCCCGCGGCGATGCGCCGCGAGGTGCTCGGCGGAGAGCACCTGCTCGCATGCGGACGAGGCGCCCGTCGGGCGCGACGAACGCCATGTAGGTCTGCGTGCCCGCCGGGCCGCGCGGAAACGCGAGCTGGCGCGATGCCGTCGGGCTGGGGATACACCCGGGCGGGCTCGCCCAGCGCCTGGCGGACGTCGGCTTCCGTCGACTTGCCCGGCTCCAGGCGGGCCAATCCCGAGGATGCTGCATCCGGCTGACCAGGGCCATCGCCCCGGCGATCGCCGCAAGTCGTGCTCCGATTCCCATGGTGCCCCCTTCAATCCGCGCTCGATGAGACTTATGATGACACGAGAGGACAGGGTTCCGCGCCTGCGCCTCCTCCTAGCCCCGATTCCCCTTCCCCCTCCCCGCCATCATGAGCGACGCCCTCAACTACCTCGTCAAGGCACGCCCCGACGCGATCGGCCCCTACCTCGCCTTCCTCAAGCAGGCCGGCACGCCACCTCGACCCCAAGACACGCAACCTGATCTCCGTCATCACCAAGGTCCACTCGCAGACGCGCAACGGCTTCAAGCAGTACCTCGGCCGCGCGCTGCGCGAGGGCGCCACGCCCGACGAGATCCTCGACGCGCTCCTGATGGCCTTCCCCGCGCTGGGGCTCGCGAAGATCATCTGGGCAATCGACATCATCCTCGAGATGAATATTCCCGGCTTCGACCCGGCGCGGCTCGGCGGCGAAGCCGCAGCCCGGCGTGGCACGACGTCGCCGCGCTCGCGGACCTGCCGGCCGACGGCGTGAAGCGCCTGGAGGTCGGCGAGCGCGGGCTCTTCGTCCTGCGCACGCCCGCGCGAGATCCGCGTCTACGACAGCCGCTGCCCGCACCAGGTGACGAACATCCCCGAACTCGCGCTCAAGGGCCGCACCCTCACCTGCCCCAAGCACGAGTGGGCGTTCGACCTCACGACGCGGCGAGTGCATCGCCAAGGGCAACAGCCCGCTCAATCGCCTCGAGCACCGGGTGACCGGCGAGCGTCTCGAAGTCCTCTGGTAGGCGAGGCGGCAACCAGGGAACCGCCGATGAAGATCTGCATCGTTTCCGACAGCCACGACCGCGCCGAACCGCTCGCCCGCGCGGTGCACGCGGCGAAGGCGCTGGGCGCCGAGGCCGTCATCCACTGCGGCGACCTCATCGGCGCCCAGACCATGAAGCCCGCGCTCGCGGCCGGCCTGCCGGTGCATGCCATCCACGGCAACAACCTGGGCGACGCGCAGGCGATGCACTTCCAGTCGCGCCTGAGCGGCGGCCAGCTCCAGTACCACGGCGCGGAGGCCCGCCTCGAGCTCGCCGGCCGGCGCATCATCGTGACGCACTACGACCACCTCGGGTACGCGCTCGCCTGCACCGGGGACTGGGACCTGGTCTGCTGCGGCCATTCGCACCGCGCGGAGACACGGCCGGTGGCCGACGTGAAGGGCGGCTCCACGTGGCTGGTCAACCCCGGCACGGTGGCGGGCCTCTCCGCCCCGGCCACCTGGGTCCTGGCCGACCTCGCGGAAATGCGGTTCGAGGTCCATACAATCCCTTTATAGCCGCATCATTTGATTCTTATCACTAGCCTCGAATCGCCCTCCATAATCATTGTCTTTGTCGACCCGTACGATCGTCCAGCAGGGAGGACCTTGATGTTCACCAGCAATGCCTTCGCGGCGGTTTCGGGAAGCCTGCCCGCCGGCTTCATGCAATGGTTCGTGGGGCTGATGATCCTGGCGGTCATCGCCGGCACGCTCCTGGACGTCCTCCACAAGGGAAGCGCCACGTACTTCTTCGCCAACTGGCGCAAGACCCGGGGCAAGGGCGCCCCGGTCGACGTCGCCTCGATCGCGGTCAAGACCGTCGTGGTGGACGTCCTCGCCTCGGGCGAATTCTGCAACCCGCGGCGCCGCATCGCCCACCTGCTGACCATGTACGGGTTCATCCTGTATCTCGTCACCACCATCCTGATGGTGTACGTCTACCCGACGGCCGCGACGCCCACGCCGGCCCTGGTGGCGCAGCTCTGGTGGCTCGGCGGGCTGATGGCCCTCGCCGGGGGCTACTGGTTCTGGTTCTTCATCCGCGTCGACGTCGCGGCCGAGGGCGGCACGCCCTTGCGCGTGATGCGCGCCGATCTCTTCATCCTCTCGCTCCTCGCCAGCGTGACGCTCGGCCTCGTCTGGGCCTGGCTGCAGGCGAGCGCAAGCGCGGCCGCCGGCGTCGTCTTCGGCCTGTACCTCGTCGCCACCGCGGTGCTGTTCGGCGGGGTGTACTGGTCCAAGTTCGCGCACATGTTCTTCAAGCCCGCGGCGGCCTTCGAGAAGCGGGTCGCCGAGGCCAACGGCACGAACATGAACCTGCCGACGCAGACCCGGGACGATCCCGCGCAGCGGGAGAGGCACTCGATGGAGCTGCTGAAGGACGCCCCCATGGACATGGGGCTCGGCATCAAGCGCGAAGCGCCGCGCCACTACTAGAAGCCACCCCGCGGATCCGCGCGGAACGGAACCAAGGAGCCAGCCTATGCCTACCTTCGTGTACATGACGAGGTGCGACGGATGCGGACACTGCGTCGACATCTGCCCCTCGGACATCATGCACATCGACAAGACCTATCGGCGCGCCTACAACATCGAGCCGAACATGTGCTGGGAGTGCTACTCCTGCGTGAAGGCCTGCCCGCAGCATGCGATCGACGTGCGCGGCTATGCCGACTTCGCCCCGCTGGGCCACAGCGTTCGCGTCCACCGCGACGAGCAGAAGGGCACGATCGCCTGGCGGATCAAGTTCCGCAACGGCACGGAAAAGAACTTCCTGTCGCCCATCACCACCAAGCCCTGGGGAACGGCGATCCCCAAGCTCGCGGACGTTCCCGGACCCAGCAAGGAAATGCGCGACGGCGAGCTGCTGTACAACGAGCCGAAGTACATCCGCCTGGATGAAGGCGGTCTGCGTTCGCTCGAAGGACGCGGGTCTCAAGTTGAGGACGGGGGTCTACTACTAATGGCCTACGAAACGATCATCGAAGACGGCATCGACATCCTGGTCGTCGGTGCGGGCCTTGGCGGCACCGGTGCCGCCTGGGAGGCGAGATTCTGGGGCCAGGACAAGAAGATCGTCATTGCCGAGAAGGCCAATATCGACCGCTCGGGCGCGGTCGCCCAGGGCCTGTACGCGATCAACTGCTACATGGGCACGCGCTGGGGCGAGAACAACCCGGAGGACCACGTCCGCTACGCCCGCATCGACCTGATGGGCATGGTGCGCGAAGACCTGCTGTTCGACATGGCCCGCCACGTCGACTCCACGGTGCACCAGTTCGAGGAGTGGGGCCTGCCCATCATGAAGGACCCGAAGACCGGGCGCTACCTGCGTGAAGGCCGGTGGCAGATCATGATCCACGGCGAGTCCTACAAGCCCATCGTGGCCGAGGCCGCGAAGAAGTCGGCGGACAAGGTCTTCAACCGCATCTGCGTCACCCACCTGCTGATGGACGACAGCAGGGAGAACCGGGTTGCCGGCGCCGTCGGGTTCAACGTCCGCACGGGCAACTACCACGTCTTCAAGTCCAAGACCGTGATCTGCGGCGCGGGCGGCGCCTCCAACATCTTCAAGCCGCGTTCGGTGGGCGAAGGGTCCGGCCGGACCTGGTATGCGCCCTGGTCGTCCGCGTCCGCCTACGGGCTCATGATCGATGCCGGCGCCAAGATGACGCAGATGGAGAACCGCATCGTGCTGGCGCGCTTCAAGGACGGCTACGGCCCGGTCGGCGCCTACTTCCTGCACCTGAAGACCTATACGCAGAACTGCCTGGGCGAGGAGTACGAGTCCAAGTGGTTCCCCGAGCTGCAGAAGATGGTCGGCAAGGAATATCTCGACCCGGAAGCCTCGCACCTGACGCACCGGCCGATCCCGACCTGCCTGCGCAACCACGCGTTGATCAGCGAGGTCAATGCCGGCCGCGGCCCCATTCACATGATCACCATGCGCGCCTTCCAGGATCCCCATCTGGAAGAGGTCGGCTGGGAGAACTTCCTCGGCATGACCGTCGGCCAGGCGGTGCTGTGGGCCGCCACCGACGTGGATCCCAAGAACGAGAATCCCGAGCTGACCACGTCCGAGCCCTACGTCATGGGCTCCCACGCGACCGGTTCGGGCGCCTGGTGCTCCGGCCCCGAGGACATTTCCCCTCCCGAGTATTTCTGGGGCTACAACCGCATGACGACGATCGAGGGCCTGTTCGGCGCCGGCGACGCGGTCGGCGGCACGCCGCACGCCTTCTCGTCGGGGTCGTTCACCGAAGGCCGTCTCGCCGCGAAGGCCGCCTGCAAGTACATCGACGACGGAAAGGCCGAAGGCATCGTCGTGTCCGACGAGCAGATCCGCCGCCGCAAGGCAGGAGATCTACAAGCCCCTGGAGCACTACAGGATCTACCGCAACGAGATCGTGGCGGGCGACGTCAATCCGCACTACATCAATCCCAAGCAGGGCCTGGACCGCCTGCAGAAGCTGATGGACGAGTATTGCGGCGGCGTGACCGTCAACTACATGACCAACGAGAAGCTCCTGAATATCGGTCTCAAGAAGCTCAGGATCCTGGAGGAAGACCTCGAGAGCCTGGCCGCCAAGGACATCCACGAGCTGCTGCGCGCGTGGGAACTGAAGCACCGTCACCGCGCCGCCGAGTGCGTCACGCACCACACGCTGTTCCGCAAGGAGACCCGCTGGCCGGGTTACTACTACCGGGGCGACGCCATGAAGGTGGACGACGAGAACTGGCACGTGCTGACGGTTTCGCGCCGCGACCCGAAGACCGGCGAATACACCATGGAGAAGGCGCCTTGCTATCACCTGGTGGCGGACGAGAAGTAGCCGGTTCGCCGGTCCCCGCGGCGCCGCTCGATCCGGCTCGCGGAGAGCCGCGCATGAACATCATCGACAAGACCGACGAGGAGATCCTGGCCATCGCGAAGCCCCTGTGGCGCGACCTCGTCAAGTACTCGAACGAAGGCAAGTACGGAGAATTCGCGAGGAACTTCTCCAGCTCCCTGGCGCTCGCGATGAACCAGGTCGTCGCGGGCCACCAGTTCGCCAACAGCGAGCTGGCGAGGAGCCTGTCCGAGGAAGTCCGACCCGCTCGGCATCATCCGCCGGGGCGAGCATGTGACGGTTCTCTACCGGCAGCGCAGCACGAAGAAGCCGGGCGAATGGCTCGGCAGGCTCGTCCTCGGCTACGAGGACGGGAAGGTCAGGATCTTCGGTGCATCCATCTTCTGAGCATGTCGTCCGGGCCTGACATGAGCGAAACCATCCGCGACGGCAAGTTCGTCGAGCTGACCTACAAGGTGACCGACCGGAAGTCGGGGCACGTCCTCACCCGGGTCGAGTTCCCGCTGGGCTATGTCCACGGGCACAACGAGATCCTGGCCCCTTCGGTCCATAGGCAGCTCGAGGGCAAGTCCGCCGGCGACGTCATCGAAGTGCCGATCGACGGCAACCAGATCTTCGGCCCCAGGGACGAGTCGCTGGTCTTCTCCGATGACATCGAGAACGTCCCCGAGGAGTACCGGCAGGTCGGCACCTCCATCCTCATGGAGAACGACAGGGGCCAGACCCGCAGCTTTCTCGTGACGCACGTGGACGACGAGAAGCTGACGGTCGACGGCAACAACCCGCTCTCCGGCAGGGAGGTCGTCTTCGTTCTCGAGATACTGGCCGTGCGCGACGCGACGGACGAGGAGACGAGGGCGGGCGGGGCGATCCCCGCGGGCGTCGATGTCGACCCGGCGCGTTTGAGACCTGTTGGCTGATTTGCACCTGCATTCCCCACTTCACCGCGAGAAAGGTGACTCATGAGCGATCACAAACCGCCCCCCGCCAAGGTTCCCGACGGCCATTCGCGCTTCCTGACCACGCGCCAGATGCCGCCGAACGAAAAGGGGTTCGTCGGCTACGAAACCATCTGGGAGCCGTTCCAGAAGGAAGCCGAGTACAAGACGCCGAAGAAGCCGTAGGCGTCATGCCACGGCCTGGATGAGCCGGGGCCGCCTTTCTCGGCGGCCCCTTTTTTGTGCTTGAATAGGCCCCTCGAACGGGGGATTCAGGCCATGGCGGATCGGCGGCTCCAGGTTTTCCACGCGGTCGCGAAGCACCTCTCGTTCACCAAGGCGGGGGAAGCGCTCTGCATGACGCAGCCGGCCGTGACCTTCCAGGTCCGCCAGCTGGAAGAGCACTTCGACACCCGGCTGTTCGACCGCACCCATGGCCGCATCGCCCTCACGCCCGCGGGAGTCGTCGCGCTCGCGTATGCCGAGAGGATCCTCGCGCTGACGGCGGAACTCGATTCGCGCCTGAGGGACATGGGCGGCCAGGTCGCCGGCCCGCTGCTGATCGGCGCGAGCACCACGATCGCCGACTTCCTGCTGCCGCAGATCATCGGGGAATTCAAGGCGACCCACCCGGGCGTGGCGCCGAGCCTGTTCGTGGGCAATTCCGAGTCCGTCCAGGAGCGCCTGGTCGAGCGGGCCCTGGACATCGGGTTCATCGAGGGCGATTCCTACATGCCCTCGCTCGCGGGCGAGCGGCTGTGCAGCGACGAGTTGCAGGTCGTCTGCGCGCCGGGACACCCGCTGGCGGGGCGCAGGTCGGTGGCGGCCGGCGCCCTCGTCGAGCACGCCTATCTCTCGCGCGAACAGGGCTCCGGCACGCGCGAGGTGACCGACCATTACCTGAAGAGGGCCGGGATCGAGCCCGGCGCGCTTCACGTGATCATGGAGGCGAGCAGCCCGGAGGCCCTCAAGGGGCTCGTGGCCGCCGGCATGGGCTTCGCGATCATGTCGCATGTTTCCGTCGTGAAGGAAGTGCGGCTGGGCCTGCTCGTGTGCATCCCGCTCTCGCCGCCGATCACGCGGCAGCTGACGGCGGTCTATCCCCGGGAGCGCATCCAGTCGGGACTCGTGGGGGCGTTCGTGCAGTTCGCCAGGCGGCGGCTGGACGCCCCTCCCGGGGATGAGGCGGAGGGAAAGGAACTCGCGCTCAGCGCGCGGAGTGCCCCGTGAGCTTCACCTCCACCCGGTCCTTCGCGTCGATCGTCGCGTAGTACTGCCGCAGGATCTCGAGAACTTCCGGGCGGCTGAACTCCGCGGGCACCTCGGCGCCTTCCGAGAGCCACTTGCGCAGCTTGGTGCCCGACACCAGCAGGCGGTCCTCGTCGCCGTGCGGGCAGGTGCGCGCCGAGGCCATGCCGCCGCACCGGTAGCACCAGAAGGTCCAGTCGATCTTGAGCGGCTGCGTCTCCAGCGCGTCGGGCGGGATCTGGTCGAAGATGTGGTGCGCGTCGAAGGGCCCGTAGTAGCTGCCCGACGCCCGCGTGGTCGCGGCCCGACGATCTGGTGCGAGCAGCCGTAGTTCTGCCGGAAGAGCGCGTGCAGGAGCGCCTCCCGCGGGCCGGCGTAGCGCATGTCCAGCGGGTAGCCCGCCTGCACCACGGTCTTGCCCGACGAAGTACTTCTCGGTGAGCGAGGCGATCGCCCGCGTGCGCACGTCCGCCGGGATGTCGCCGGGCTTGAGGTTGCCCAGCAGGGAATGGATCAGCACCCCGTCGCACACCTCGATCGCCACCTTGGCGAGGTACTCGTGCGAGCGGTGCATGGGGTTGCGCGTCTGGAAGGCCGCCACCTTCGACCACCCGAGGCGCTCGAACTCCGCGCGCGTTTCCGCCGGCGTCATGAAGAGCGCGCCGTACTTCGCCTTGAAGCCGCCGTCGGAGAGCACCTTCACCGGGCCGGCGAGGTTCACCTCGCCCTGCGTCCATCACCATCTGCACGCCCGGGTGCTCGGCGTCCGCGGTGCGGAAGACGCGTCGCGCACTCGTGCGCCTTGTCGATCGCGTACTTCTCGGTGACGAGCATCGTGGCGAGGAGCGACGCCGTCGTCCGGGATCGAGCGAGCGCCACCTCGCCGCCGACGGCGATCGCCGCCGCCTCGGCCGCCGAGGCCGACAGCGTGATCGGGAATGGGCCAGAAGAGGCCGGAGGTCGTGCGCATGCCGTCGCACACGCCCTCCCAGTCCGCGTGGGTCATGAAGCCCTCGAGCGGCGTGAAGCCCCCGATGCCGAGCATGATGAGGTCGCCCTTCTCGCGCGAGCTCACCGTGAGCCGCGGCAGCTTGCGCGCGCGGGCCTGCTCGGCCGCCAGCGCGTCGCCGGCGAGCGCCAGGGGCTCGCAGCGCGCCCCCGCCGTGGGGTCTTACCAGGGCCATGATCTCTCCTCGTCTCGTCGTTCGTTCGCCATTGCGTTCCCCGGCCGGCCCTAGGCCACCGCCTGGTAGTAGAGGTTCTGGGGATGGTTCGCCTCCGCGAAGAAGAACCACCGTTCCGCCATCAGGCCCGCCATCTGCGCGGCGATCGCGGCCGCCAGCGCCGCCGGCGAGCCGGTCGCCAGGTGCGCGGCGAGCAGGGCCGCCGGGATCGCGAACGCGAAGCAGCAGGAAGAGCCACTTCACCGAGCGCACCAGCGACTTCGCCTGCCCGTGGAAGAATTCGCGCGTGTTGAACGAGCCGGCCGTGAAGCCCTGGGAGATCTGCCGGATCACGGGGTGGCGCACCCCGATCGCCGTCTGGAGCGTGCTCACCGGGCGCAGCCGCGCGTTGCGCACGAGGGAGGCGCCGCGGGAGAGCGGCGCCGAGCGCCGTGAAGGCGAGCGCCCATCCGGCGAAGAAGGGCGCCTCGCGCGGGGGCGAGCGCGCGGCGAGAGCGCGGCCGCCAGCGTGAACCCCGAGGCGGTCCCGAGCAGGATGTAGTTGGCGATCGTGAGCGGGCTGTGCCATTCGCGCAGGAACTTGAGGCACGCGTAGATCATGCCGGTGCAGACGAAGAGCGCCAACGCGAGGACGGACCCTGCCACGCCGGCGGCCACGCTCGCCGGGACGGCGAAGCCGCCGGGCAGGCGCACGAGGACGGGGTCCACGCCCGTCAGGTGCAGGGCCCCGTACACGAACACCGTGCCCATGAAGGCGGGCAGCACGATCACCTCGCGCGACAGCCACGACGTGCGCCACATCGCCGCCGAGCGCCACGCGCGCTCGGGCCGCCCGAGGTGGAAGAAGGACGCGACGAGCCCGGCCGCGAGCATGGCCAGCGCGACCGCCGCCGCCGGCCCGTAGAGGCCCTTGCCGCCCGTGGCGGGAATCAGCCCGAGCACGGCGTAGGCCTGGTGCGTGAAGATCGCCAGGAACAGTCCCTGCCCCGCGCCGAGCAGGGTGGTGAGGAGGATCACGGAGAAGGCGGGGCGCATCGGTGGCGGCTACCAGGTGACCGCGTCGTCGAGGGTCGGCTCGCCCTTGGCGGGGCGGGGCTGCTGGCGGTCGACCTTGAGCGGGTTGTCGGCACGCTCGAGCTCGTCGGCGTGGATGTGCACGCGCGTCTTGCGCCGCGGCAGGTAGTGATTGGCCGGGTGCGTGCCCCACTCGGGCATCAGCGGATACCCCCCCTCCTCCCGGATGGCGCGCGAGACCTCGCTCTGCGGGGTCGTGGATGTCGCCGAAGAGCCGCGCGGAGGTCGGGCAGGCCAGCACGCAGGCGGGCTTGCGGTCCCGGGGCTCGAGCGCCGTGTCGTAGATGCGGTCGACGCAGAGCGTGCACTTCTTCATGACCCGGTTGTGGTCGTCGAGCTCCCGCGCGCCGTAGGGGCAGGCCCACGAGCAGTACTTGCAGCCGATGCACTTGTCGTAGTCGACGAGGACGATGCCGTCCTCCTCGCGCTTGTGCGAGGCGCCTGTCGGGCACACGGGGACGCAGGGCGGATCCTCGCAATGCAGGCAGGACTTCGGGAAATGCACCGTCTCGGTGTCCGGGTAGCAGCCCACCTCGAAGGTCTGGACGCGGTTGAAGAACGTCCCGGCGTACTGCTCGCCGTAGGCCTTGGTGTCCGGCAGCGGGCCCGCGGACCCCGACGTGTTCCACTCCTTGCAGCTCGTGACGCACGCATGGCAGCCCACGCAGACGTTCAGGTCGATGACCAGCGCGAGCTGTGTCATGGCATCCGTCTCGCTCGCGCAGGCATGGGGAATGGACCTTCCGGGAAAACCCTATGAGTGTGACCGTCTATTACCGCAGCTTGCGTCTTGCGCTGTCTATTCCCGAAAGGGGGGACTCCCCCTACCCACTTGGGGGGTGGCGGACGGAACACCGGCGGGCCTTTTTCTCGTAGAATTGCACGGTGCAGCGAAGGACGGGGCTCCCATGGACGGACGCCCGCCGCCATCCCCCTCCAGGAGCAGGACGAAACCGCGTGCCCAGCAAGACGATCCAGATCCCGTCCGGGCAAGGGGTGCCTCACCGCCCCTCCAGGCAGCGCATGCCCGGTGCCTTCCCGAGCCGCGTCGTGCGACATCGTCGCGAGCCCGGACGTGCACGCCCTGCTCGAGCGGGGGCTGAAGGCCATCGTCGCGCTCACCGGCGCCCGCGGCGGCGCCATCCGCCTCGTTCCCGCGGCCGGCGGGGCCATGCAGCTCGTCTGCTCGTCGGGCCTGCCGCCGGACATCCTCGCCAGCGAGAACCTGGTCGATGCCGATTGCGGCATGTGCGGGGCGGCGCTGCGCACGGACGACGTGCAGGTCCAGGACGCGCCGTTCACCTGCGCGCGGCGCATGGGCGTGTTCGCCACCGGACCCGACACGGGCCCCATGCTCGCCGTTCCCCTGCATTGCCGCGGGACGACGATGGGCGTCTTCAACCTCTTCTTCGCCACGGTCCGCGCGCCTGCCCTCGGACGTCATGGGCCTGGTGGGCCCGGTGTCCGAGATGCTGGACCTGGTCCTGGACAATGCGCTGCTGGAGCAGGAACGGCTCCAGTCCTCGCTGCTGGCCGAGCGCCAGATGTTCGCGAGCGAGATCCACGATTCCCTCGCCCAGGGCCTCGCCTTCATGCGCATGCGCATGAGCCTGCTCCAGGACGCGATCCGGGCCGGCAACGGCGCCCAGTCGCTCAAGTACTTCCGCGACATCCACGACGCGCTGGGCGAGGCCCACGTGGGGCTGCGCGAGCTCATCACGCATTTCCGCCAGCCCGTCGACCAGGAAGGCCTGGTGCACGCCCTGGAGAACACCGCGCGCACCTTCCACGACCGCACCGGCGTCGCGCTGCGCATCGAGAACCGCGCCCGCGACCTGCGGCTGCCCGCCGAGCAGGAGGCGCAGGTCTTCCAGATCGTGCGCGAGGCGCTCGCCAACGTGATCAAGCATGCCGGCGCGAGCCACGCGCGCGTGGTCCTCGAGCGCACCGCCAGGTCGATCCGCGTGAGCGTCGAGGACGACGGGGCGGGCACGCGCATCGCGCGCCGCCGCGCGGGCGCGGCGGCCGGCGACCATTACGGCCTCGAGATCATGCGCGAGCGGGCACGGCGCATCGGCGGGCGGCTGCGCATCGTGAGCGCGCCGGGCAAGGGCACGCAGGTGAGCCTCTCCATCCCCCATGGCCCGGCCAGCCCCGGACTGACCCATGAGCGACAACCCGATTCGCGTCGTGCTGATCGATGACCACGGGCTGTGCCGGCGCGGGCTGGCCGAGCTCCTGGAGCACCGGGCGGGCATCCGCGTGGTCGGCGCCACGGGCGAGCCGGACGCGGCCCTGCGCCTGCTGCACGAGCTCAAGCCCGACCTGCTGATCATGGACCTGCGCATGCCCGCCATGCACGGCTTCTCGCTCCTCAAGCGCATCCGCGAGGAGGGCATCGAGACGCCGGTGGTCATCCTCACCATGTGCGACTCGCACGACGACCTCGCCAACGCCATGCGTGCGGGCGTGCGCGGCTACCTGCTGAAGGACATGGATCCCGACGACGTCGTGGACTCCATCCGGCGCGCGGTCAAGGGCGAGCTGGTCGTGGCCCCCGCGATGGCCACCAAGCTCACCCACCTCCTCGGCGCCCAGTCCGGGCGCGAGGAAGGCCGCGCCCTCACCGAGCGCGAGCTCGAGATCCTCGGCTACATCGCGCAGGGCATGAGCAACAAGGGGATCGCGAAGGCGCTCGACATCAGCCACGACACGGTGAAGCTGCACGTGCGCCACATCCTCGCGAAGCTGAACCTGACCTCGCGCGTCGAGGCCGCCGTCTACGCGGTCGGCCGCAAGTACTCCGGCTCGTCCCACTGAGGACCGGTCAGGCCCCGCCCGCGCGGTGGGCGTCGAACCACTCCAGCTTCTCCCGCAGCCGGACGACCTCGCCCACGATGATGAGCGTGGGCGGCTTGAGCCCGGCCGCGTGCGCCCGCTCGCCCAGCGTGGCGAGATCGGCGCTCACCACGCGCTGCGCGGCGGTCGTCGCCTGCTGGATCATCGCCGCCGGCGTCGACGGCGCGAGGCCGTGCGCGACGAGCTCGCGGCACAGCTCGTCGAGGTTCTGGAACCCCATGTAGATCACCACCGTCTGGCGCGGCCGGACGATGGCCGCCCAGTCGACGTTCAGCGCCCCGTCCTGCGTGTTGCCGGTCACGAAGACGCAGGACTGCGCGTAGTCGCGGTGCGTGAGGGGAATGCCGGCGTAGGAGGCCGCGCCGAGGGCCGCGGTGATGCCGGGGACGACCTCGAAGCGCACGCCGCTCGCGCCGAGCGTCTCGATCTCCTCGCCGCCCCGCCCGAACACGAACGGGTCGCCCGCCTTGAGGCGCACGACGCGCCGGCCCTGGCGCGCCAGCTCCACGAGCAGCTCGTTGATCGCCTCCTGGCGCATGGCATGGTCGCTGCGCCGCTTGCCGACGTAGATGCGCTCCGCCGTGGCCGGCACCAGGGCCATGATCTCCTCGGAGACGAGGTTGTCGTAGAGGACGACCTCGGCCTCGCGGATGAGCCGCAGCGCCTTGACGGTGAGGAGATCCGGGTCGCCCGGCCCCGTCCCGACCAGGAAGACCTCGCCGCGCGCCGCTCATGGGGTCCCGGGCTCGCCCGCCGGCGCGAAGATGAAGCGGAAGTCGCCGGGCTCGATCTCGACGAAGTCGATGCGCGTGCCCTCCACGAGCTCCCGGCTGGGCTCGGCGACCAGCACCGTGGATGCCCTCGACTTCGAGGACGGTGTCTCCCGGGCGCGACTGGTCGAACCCCATGCCGAAGTCCACGGTGCCGTCGGCGGCGAGCTTCGCCGCCACGCGGAGCACCGGCGGCTCCACGCCCGACTCCGCCGCCGATTTCCTGATGCGCTCCGCCGCGCCCTGCGTGATCGTGATCATCTGCGCTTTTCGCTTTCGATGTGTTCAGGCGACGGCGCGCCGCCGCGCCTTCGCGCGCCGCCTTCGCTCGCGCCACGTGGCGAAGGAACCGCCGGACCCAGTCGTTGCCGCCGACGCTGCGCTGGTGCGCATAGGATGCCAGCACGTTGCGGTGGACGATGCCGTCGCGCCCTCCCCCGGTCCCCTCGCCCCGCTACGACGCGATAGGCGTAGCGCAGGGCGGGATCCGCGTGGGCGAGCGTGGAATAGTGGAATTCGTGCGCCCGGATCACGGTGCCCTCGCCCGAGCCCCAGGGATGGTCGCCGGTCTCGGCGAGGTTCACGTAGCCCTTGCCGACGGGCTTGCCGTGCATGACCACGTCGACCGGCAGCGCGCCGACCATGTCCCAGGCATGGCCATGCCAGGAGAGCGAACGGGCGAGGTACATGAGGCCGCCGCACTCGGCGTAGACGGGCAGCCCGCCCTCGATCGCCCGGCGCAGGCTCTCGCGCATCGCCTGTGTTGGCGGCAGAGCGCCGCGCCGTGGACCTCGGGAAAGCCGCCCCCGATGAAGAGGCCGTCGACCTCCGGCAGGCCCGCGTCGCCGATCATGTCCACGGGCACGAGCGTCGCGCCGTTGTCGCGGAACGCGTCCAGGTCGTCGGCGTAGTAGAACCCGAAGGCGCGGTCCCTCGCGATGCCGATCCGCAGCGGCGGAAGCGGGGGCCGGCGGCGCCGGCTGCGGCTGCGGGCACCGGCGCGGCGGTGCGCGCGATCGCGAGGATGGCGTCGAGATCGACGGCCGCGCAGACCGCCTCCCGCATCGCCGCGACGCGCGCCTGCGCATCGCCCGCCTCGCTCGCCGGAATGAGCCCGAGATGGCGCTCGACCACGCCGAGCCGCGGGTCCTCGCCGATGGCGCCGAGCACCGGGATGCGCGTGAAGCGCTCGATGGCCGCGCGCAGCTTTCCCTCGTGGCGCGCGCCGCTCACGCGGTTGAGGATCACGCCCGCGATCGCGCACGGCTCGGATCGAAGGTCGCCAGCCCGTGCAGCAGCGCCGCGGCGCCGCGCGCCATGCCGCGGCCGTCGAGCACGAGAACGACGGGCAGCCTTGAGCAGTCGCGCCAGCGCGGCGTTGCTGTCCGCTCCCTCGAGATCCATGCCGTCGTGCAGGCCGAGGTTGCCCTCGACCACGGCCACGTCGCATCGCGGCAGCGTGCCGCGCCCAGTACGCGGCGACCTCGGCCTCGCCCTGCAGGTGCAGGTCGAGATTGCGGCAGGCGCGCCCGGCCGCGAGGCCCAGCCACTGCGGATCGATGTAGTCCGGGCCCTTCTTGAAGGGCTGGACCGCCAGCCCGCGCGCGGCCAGCCCGGCGATGAGACCGGTGGCGACGGTCGTCTTGCCGGACGATCGCCAGGCGGCGGAAACCAGGAAGGCGCTCATGGCGGCGCCGCGACGGCGTCAGCGGGACGGCGCGGCCGCCGGCGAGCGCGACTTCGGCCGCGCGGCAGGATCGGCAGCGCGCGCACGCCCGCCAGCGCGATGAGGAAGGATGCCGCGAGGCCGCCCAGGCCCAGCAGGATCTCCGGCAGGCTCGGGACGTACGCGTCGACCTGGCCGTCGCGGAAGGCGCTCGTCGCCTCGTAGCCGGGGAAGATCTCCAGCGGGAACGCCTGGCCGCCGACGATGAAGACGTAGAGGAAGCGCGAGCGCGCCGAGCGCCACCAGCCCGCGAAGCCGCCGCGGTCGCGCGCGGCCCCGCGAGCCGCGGATGGAAGAGCAGCGCCAGGGGAACGGCGCTTCCGAGCCCCACGAAGCCCAGCCAGAAGAGCGCCGGATACGGCGCGCCGCTCACGAGGATGAACCGCTCGAAGGCGACCTGCTTCGCCCAGTACAGGTTGGTCATGTGGTGGACGGCCACGAAGTAGAGCGCGGCGACCACGAAGATCGCCGAGGAGCCGCCGGACGCGGCCGCTGCAGCGTCCTCGGCCATCGGCGCCCCGGCCAGGCGCGCCAGCCCGCACTGCGCGAGGTGGAAGACCGCGAGGCCCCAGGCGAGCGAGAGCGCGATGAAGAGCGGCGCGATGACGCCGGAGGCATAGGCCTGCCGCGCGACGAGGAACCCGAAGATGGACCCGGTGCCGGTCGTGAGGATGATGCGCCACGCGAAGGCCGCGAGGCCCACGGGCTTCGCGTAGCGCCTGGAAGCGCCGCTCGAGGAGCGCCCACAGGTACAGCGCGCAGATGGCGAAGAGCCCGTTGTAGAGGATCATGTTCCACGCGAAGATCGAGCGGAAGTTGTAGTGCGTCGCCGCGACGACGAGGCGCTCCGGGCGCCCAGGTCCAGCACGAGCACCATGAGGCCGCCGGCGAGGAGCGCCACCGTGAGCAGCACCGACAGCGGCGCGAGCGGCTTGTAGTCCGACTCGCCGAACACGCTACCCGATGGAGGCGACGTTGAGGGCGCCGGAGGCCGCGACGATGAGGAAGATCGCGAACACGTGCGGCAGGCCCCAGACCACCTGGTTCGTTCATCCCGGTGACGACGTGGCCGTGCTCCTCCATGTAGTGCGCGGCGCCGAGCGCCACCGCGAGCACGGCGGCGCCGAGCGGCCATGAGGGTCCAGAAGCGCTGCGGCGCGGCGGATGCGGAGGTCGTGCCATCGCCTAGAGCCCCTGGTAGCGCACGCCGTTGTCGGTGCGCAGGTCCGCGCGCAGCTGCGTCGTCGCCACGGCGCGGATGCGCTTCGCGATCTCGCTCTGCGGGTCGTTCAGGTCGCCGAAGATGATCGCCTCGTGGCCGGCCGCCGCGCAGGCCTCGACGCAGGAGGGCGTGCCCCCGCGGTCGACCTTGTGCACGCACAGCGTGCAGCTCTCCACGCAGCCCTTGCCGCGCGGCACGTCCGGGCTTCTGGCCCGTGGTCGGCTCGTGCACGAAGCTCCTCGCCTTGTAGGGGCAGGCCATCATGCAGTAGCGGCAGCCGATGCAGGTGTGGCGGTCGACGAGCACGATGCCGTCCGCGCGCTTGAACGAGGCGCCGGTGGGGCAGACGTCCACGCAGGGCGGCTCGGCGCAGTGCTGGCACATGACCGGCGCCGAGATCGTCTTGCCGCTCTTCAGGTCCTTCAGGTCCACCTTGCGGATCCACTGCGAGTCGGTGGAGCGCGTCGTCCCGGGCAGCCCGTTCTCGCGGTTGCAGGCGTCCACGCAGTCGCGTGCAGCCGCTCGCGCACTTCGTGGTGTCGATGAGCATGCCCCAGCGCACCTTGGCGCTGGCCGCCTCGCCCGGGGACTTGGCCTGCGCATATTCGTAGAGCATGATGCCCGGCGCGATCATCGCGCCGGCGATCGCGGTGGCCTGGCCGAGGAACTCGCGCCGGCGCTTGTCGACGGGGTTCATCGCGGGATCCCCGTGGCCGCGGCGGCCGTGGTCGCCGGCCGCGCCGTCGAGGCGTGGCAGTCGAAGCAGTCGAGCTTCACCGCGGCGTAGGTGTGGCAGCCCTGGCAGAAATGCCGCTCGGAGCCGAGCACGCGGCCGTCCTTGGCGTTCGCGTGGCAGTCGACGCACGCGGCGAGGCTGTGCTTCGCCGGCCGGATGCCCCGGCGCACCGTGTCGTCGCGGTCGTGCTTGAGGAACTCCATGTGCGAGCGGCGCATGAGCTTCGGGTCCTCGACGCAGGGGCCCGGAGCGCGCGGCGTCCAGCGCCGGCCCGGCGGCCAGCGCGAGCCCGCCCGCCGCGGCGCCCGCCGACGAGGAGCGCCGCCACGAGCACGGGCCGCAGGAGCCCCCGGATGCCGGTTGCCGCCATCGCGATCCCTATTCCCCGAGCCCCATCTGGATGTAGCCCGTCGGGCAGACATCCTTGCAGATGTGGCAGCCGATGCACTTGTCGTAGTCGGTGTCGACGTAGCGGCCGGTGGTGCTCTGGTCCTTCTTCACCTTGAACACCGCCGTCTGCGGGCAGTAGACGACGCAGTTGTCGCACTCGAAGCACAGGCCGCAGCTCATGCAGCGCTTGGCCTCGGCGATCGCCTGCGCCTCGTCGAGCGTGCCCAGGCGCTCCTCGAAGTTGCCGAGCGCCGTTTCCTTGGTGAGGGTGATGAACTTGCGCTTCAGGCGCGGCGTGTAGCCGAAGTGGCCGAGGAAGAGCTCCTCGTGCGTGATCACGTGGCGGTCGGAGCGGTTGTCGTAGTTGTGCACCGCCGCCTTCGAGTCGCACGTGCCGTGCATGGGCTCGGTGGCCTTCTCGACGGGCAGCCCCTTCTCGAGCATCTTCCGCACCAGGTCGAACTGGTGCACGTCGATCTTCGGGCGCTTCTCGGCCTCCTCGCCCCGCAGGAAGCGGTCGATGCCGTCCGCGGCGATGGAGCCGTGGCCGATGGCGGTGGTGAGGAGGTGCGGGCGCAGCACGTCGCCGCCGGCGAACACGCCGTCCTTGCCGGCGACGCTGTAGTTGCGGTCGGCCGTCACCGCACCCTTGCCGTTGTTGAATTCCTCGAGGCCGGTGAAGTCCACCGACTGGCCGATGGCCGAGACGATGAGGTCGGCGGCGATGTCGCGCTCGGTGCCGGGCTTCATCTCGATCTTCAGCTGCCCGCCGACGAACTTGGCCTCGCACTGCGCCACGCGCAGCGCCGTGGCGCGCCCGTCGGGGCCCTTCACCAGGCCGACCGGCGCCCAGCCGCCCTCGATGGAGATGCCCTCGGCCGCGGCCTGCTCGATCTCGTGCTTGTTGGCCTGCATCTTGTCCACCGGGAACACCGAGGTGAGCGTCACCTCCGCGCCCTGCTTGGCCGAGACGTGGGCCACGTCGCTCGCCATGTGGCCGGCGATCGCGCCCTCGAAGTCGGTGGCCTTCGCGTGCTCGATGTGGCCCAGGCGCCGCGCGACCGTCGCCACGTCGATGGACGTGTCGCCGCCGCCGACCACCACCACGCGCTTGCCGACGTGGCGCAGGCGCCCGTCGTTGAACGCCTTCAGGAACGACGTGGCGGTCACCACGTTGGGCGCCTGCGAATCGGCCAGCGGCAGCGGCCGGCCGCCCTGCGCGCCCATGCCGAGGAACACCGCGTCGAAGCTCTTGCGGATCTCCTCCATCGAGATGTCGGTGCCGACGCGGCACTTCATGCGCGTCTCGATCCCGAGGTCGAGGATGCGCTGGATCTCCGCGTCGAGGATGTCGCGCGGCGTGCGGAAGCCCGGGATGCCGTAGCGCATCATGCCGCCGAGGTGCTCGTGGTCGTCGAAGATCGTGACCGAATGCCCCTTGAGCGCCAGCTGGTAGGCGCAGGAGAGCCCGGCGGGCCCGCCGCCCAGCACGGCGATCTTCTTGCCGGTGGACTGTCGCGGGCTTCGCGTAGGCGAGCTTGTTGGCGTTCGCGTAGTCGCCGAGGAAATGCTCGACGGAGTTGATGCCGACGTGGTCCTCGACCTCGTTCCGGTTGCAGCCGGTCTCGCACGGCGCCGGGCAGACGCGGCCCATGACCGACGGGAACGGGTTGGCTTCCGTGAGGCGGCGCCACGCGTACTCCTGCCACGCCACGCCCTGCGGCGGCTTCTCCGTCTGGCGCACGATCTGCAGCCAGCCGCGGATGTCCTCGCCGGAGGGGCAGCTGCCCTGGCAGGGCGGCGTCGACTGGATGTAGGTCGGGCACTTGTGCGTGTAGGAGGCCTGGAAGATCACCTCCTGCCAGGCGGGCGGCTTGTCGTCGCCTTCCTTGTAGCGTCGGAAGGTGAGGGCTTGGGTTTCCTGGGGATTGGCGGCCACGGGATCCTCTGTGTCGTGTGGTGTGGTGTGCGGGGCGCGGCTACTGCTTCGCGCCGAGGCGGATGGCGGTGCTCACCAGCTGGTGCACGCCGCCGACCATGTTCCGGTTGAATCCGTAGTAGGGCAGGACCTTCGTGAACTGCGCCTTGCAGATGGCGCAGATGGTCGCCATGAAGTTGACCCCATGGCGGTCGGCGACCTCGCGCAGCGACTCCATGCGCGGCAGCGCCCCCTTCACGCGCAGGTCGAGCAGCTCGTCGGTGAGCAGCCCCCCGCCCCCGCCGCAGCAGAAGGTCGCCTCGTGGGTGGTGCCGGGGCGCATTTCCACGTACTTGTTGGCGACGGCGCGCACCAGGGCCCGCGGAATCTCGAACTGCCCGCCGGGCTCGTCGCCCATGCGCGAGGCGCGCGCGACGTTGCACGAGTCGTGGAAGGTCACCACGCGGTGGTCGTTGGCTTCCTTGTCCAGCACCAGGGCGCCCTTCTGCACGAGGTCCCAGGTGAGCTCGCAGATGTGCGTGGGCTGGCGGTAGTTGTGGTCGAGCTGGCTCTGCAGCATGCGCGCGAAGGGATCGTCCGCCCCGGAGCCGATGCCGGCCAGCGTGTTCCAGAAGCTGTAGGCCACGCGCCAGGCGTGCCCGCACTCCCCCACCACGATGCGCTTCACGCCCAGCTCGAGCGCCGCCTCGCGGATGCGCAGCGCGATGGTGCGCATCTGCTCGTAGTTGCCGATGAAGAGGCCGAAGTTCCCGGCCTCGGAGGCGTGCGAGGACAGCGTCCAGGAGATGCCGGCGGCGTGGAAGACCTTGGCGTAGCCGATGAGGCTGTCGACGTGCGGCTCGGCGAAGAAGTCGGCCGACGGCGTGACGAGCAGCACCTCGGCGCCCTTCTGCGTCGAGCGGGAACTTCACGTCCGCGCCCGTCTCCTCCTTGACGTCCTCCTCCAGCCCGAGGAGCGTGTCCTCGAGCGCCGGCCCCGGCAGGCCCAGGTTGTTGCCGATCTTGTGGACCTTGCCGATGATCTCGTTCGTGTACTTCTGGCCGTAGCCGACGCGTGTCCAGGATCTCCTTGGCCGCCATGGTGACCTCGGCGGTGTCGATCCCGTATGGGCAGAAGACGGAGCAGCGGCGGCACTCGGAGCACTGGTTGTAGTACTTGTACCAGTCGTCCAGCACGTCCTTCGTGAGTTCGCGCGCGCCGACCAGCTTGGGGAAGAGCTTGCCGGGCAGCGTGAAGTGGCGGCGGTAGACGCCGCGCATCAGCTCCTGGCGCGCCACCGGCATGTTCTTGGGATCGCCCGTGCCGAGGAAGTAGTGGCACTTGTCGGTGCAGGCGCCGCAATGCACGCAGGCATCGAGGTAGACGCGCAGGCTGCCGGTACTTGCCGACCAGCTCGCCCATCTTGGCGATGGCCTTGTCGTGCCAGTCGTCGACGAGCTTGCCCCGGGAAAGCCGATCGCCTCCTGCATCTTCTCGGTCGCGACGTACGGCTTCGAGCCGCCATCGCGTCGGGCTGGAGGCGGGCGGGATCGGGAATTCCCGGAGCGGCGGGCGCGGTGACGTCGGCCATGGCGCTACTTCGTCTCCAGGCGCGCGGCCCACTCGGCCAGGTGCCGGCGCTCGCGCGGGTCGTCGACCTGGTTGCGGCCCGGGCTGAAGAAGAGCCCCGGCGCGTGCAGCAGCTTCGAGAACGGGAACACGAGCATCAGCGAGGCCACCAGGCCGAGGTGCACGGCGAGGAGCGGGTCGGCCGGGAGTTCGCGCACCTGGAAGACGAGGAGGCCCAGGAAGAAGGACTTCACGGCGACGACGTCGGTGTGCGCGAGGTACTTCATCGCGAGCCCGCTCGCCGCCGATGGCGATGAGCAGCGCGAGCATCAGGTGGTCGGACGGCGTGCGAGATGTAGCGCACGCGGTCGACGAGGAAGCGGCGCGCCCACAGGCCGGCGAGGCCCGCCAGCATGGCGAAGCCGGCGTACACGCCGAAGGGCTGCACGAACGCGACCCAGCCCCAGACGGGCTCGGTGAAGTAGCGCAGGTGCCGCAGGAGCACGAGGGCCAGCGCGGCGTGGAACACCCAGCCGAAGAGCCACGTCCAGAGCGTGGCCTTGAACAGGCTCTCGAAGAGCACCACCTCGCGCGCGAGCCGCAGCACCACCCCGCCGCGCGTCGTCGGCGCGGGCGTGGTCGGGATCTTCAGCGGCGCGGGCGTGCCGGCGTACTGGCGGATGCGCATGCGCCAGCCCCGCCACGAGCACCGCCGCGGCGAGGTAGAAGAGCGCGGCGAAGAGGGCGGCCATCGGGAAGCGGCGCGCGGGCGCGCGGCCTCGCGGCCCGCGCCCGCGGCGCGTCAGACGCAGCCGGTGGGCTTCGGCAGGCCCGCGATCTTGCAGGCCTGCTTGGCGGGGCCGTAGGGGAAGAGCTCGTACAGGTACTGGTTGCTGCCCTTCTCGGGCCCGAGCTTCTTGCCGATGGCCTTGGTGAGCACGCGCACCGCCGGGGCGATCTGGTACTCGTTGTAGTACTCGCGCAGGAAGTTCACGACTTCCCAGTGGTTCTGGGTCATGTCGATCTTCTCGGCCTTGGCGATCTCGCCGGCGAGCTCCTCGTTCCACTGCGACAGGTCGACCAGGTAGCCTTCCTCGTCGACTTCGTAGCTCTTGCCGCTCACGTCGATGGTGCCCATCTGCTTCTCCTTTTGCGTTTTGCTGCTTTTTGGCGGTATGCGCGTGGTCCGCGCTACAGCCAGGACTGCACGCGGGGATTCTGGGTGACGAGGTCGACGAAGCCCCGGTAGTCGACCGGGACGATGCCGTCGAGCAGGGCGCCGGCGCGCGCCCTCGCCTCGAGGTCCGGGCATGAGGACGTAGACCTTGCAGGTCGCGAGCGCCGCGCTCAGGCCTGCGCGCGCGCCGCGTGGCCCTTGGTGGCGGCGTAGACCGCGTCCTCGATGAGGAGCACCGAGTGCCCCGGCCGGACGTGCGCGAGGCAGCTCGCGAGCGTGGCGCGCTCGCTGGGGGATCTGTTGACGATGTGGAGCATGGTTCGGGCTTCCCTCTCTTCAGAAGCTGATCATCACGTCCATCTCGTCCATCAGCGCCGACATCTCGGCGGCCGAGAGGACCTGCACGTCGACGAGGAGGTCGTCCTCGGTGAGGCCGCGGGCCTCCAGGGACTCGCGCTCGACGTAGAGCTTCTCGATGTCGTAGCCCTCGAGCGCCCGGTAGGTCGGCGAGAAGTTCTTGGTCTCGATCGCCTTGGTGTTCTGCCCCTTGGCGAGCTGGTAGACCCCGTCGTCCAGGAAGGCGAGGCCCACGTCCTGGTCGAAGGCCGCGCTGATGAGGACCACCTCCAGCCCCTCGAGCGCGTACACGCTCCCGTAGGGAGCCTTGCGGTTGACGAACAGGAATTTCTTGATCGGTGCCGGTTCATCCATGTCGCTCAGTCCCCGAACACCACGAGGCGGTCCGACTGGATCGCCGATTCCACGAGCTGGCCGAGCCCCGAGATGCGGAAGCCCTGCGCCAGGTTCTGCTCGACGATGCCGCGCCGCAGCGCTGCCGCCACGCACACCACGAGGTCCACGCCGTGCTCCTCCGCGAGCTTGCCCCAGCGCGCCACCACGTTGCGGTCGTCCTGCGGCGGCTCGGTGAGCTTCGTCGCGTTGTTGACCCCGTCGTGGTAGAAGAACACGCGCTCGATCTGGTGGCCCGCCTCGATCGCCGCCTTGCAGAAGAGGTACGCGCTGTCGCTCGACTGGCGCTGGTACGGCCCTTCGTTGACCATCACTCCGATCTTCACGTTGCGGTCTCTCCGGGCCTAGAAGCGGATGTGCGTCGAGGCGTTGAGGTTCGACCGCGAACCGCGCCAGTCGTCGATGAGGTACTTCGTGAACGGCAGGCCCGTCTTCTCGAAGAAGCGCGGCCAGCCGATGCGCTCGACCCAGTCGGACAGGCGCTCCCAGGGGCGCGCGTCGGCCTTGTAGGTGTAGAGGATCTTCTTCACGACCTCCGACACCTCGGGCCAGCGCGGCGGGTTGTTCGGGATGCCGGAGGCGACCATCTTCATGAACGTGGGCTTGCCGCGGGCGTTGGAGTTCTTGCCGCCCACCCAGATGGCGAACTTGGAGAATTCCGGGTCGTTGATCTGCATCGGCGGGCACGGCGGGTAGCAGGCGCCGCAGCAGATGCACTTCTTCTCGTCGACTTCCAGCGAGGGCTTGCCGTTCACCAGCGCCGGGCGGATGGCGGCGACCGGGCAGCGGGCCACGACGGCGGGCCGCTCGCAGACGTTCGCCACGAGGTCGTGGTTGATCTTCGGCGGCTTGGTGTGCTGGATGATGATCGCGATGTCGGCCTGGCCGCCGCAGTTGATCTCGCAGCACGAGGTCGAGAGGTGCACGCGGTTGGGCATCTCCTCGCTTGATGAACTCCTCGTGCAGGTCGTCCATCAGCGCCTTCACGGCGCCGGAGGCGTCGGTGCCCGGGATGTCGCAGTGCAGCCATCCCTGGGTGTGCGCGATCATCGACACCGAGTTGCCCGTGCCGCCCACCGGGAAGCCGTTCTTCGTGAGCTCCTCGATGAGCGGGGCGACCTTCTTCTCGTCGGCCACCATGAACTCGATGTTCGAGCGGATGGTGAAGCGCACGTGGCCTTCGGCGTACTTGTCGGCGATGTCGCAGAGCTTGCGGATGGTGTAGACGTCCATCTGGCGCTGCGTGCCGGCGCGCACGCTCCACACCTCGCTCGCCGGAGTGCGAGACGTGGTGCAGCACGCCCGGCCGCGGCCGGTCGTGGTACTTCCAGTTGCCGTAGTTCTTGAGCAGCGTCGGGTGCATGTACTGCTTGTTGTCGGGCACGCCGGATTCGACGGCGCGGCGCGGGGTGGCGGTGGCAGTGGCCATGTCGGGACTCCGTGATTCTTCGGTCGTTGGCGGGGGCGGGGCGTTCGGTCAGGCGGCCTGCTGCTTCGCCTTGATCTTCGCCACCTCGTCGTCCCAGCCGTCGGTGCGGACGTAGGGGTTCATGCGCGGCGAGGCGACCATGTTCGCGATCGATCTCGAGGCCGATGCCTTCCAGGAAGTTCACCAGGCCGATGCGCTCGATCGTCTCGCCGATGCGCTCGTGCTCGAGCGCGTTCTCGGCGAAGAAGTCGACGATGCGCTTGCCGAGGTCGACGAGCTTCTCGCGGTCCTCGTCCGTCTCGAGCTTCATGAAGGGCACCACCACGGTGCCCATCAGGTCGCCGATCTTGAGCGTGCGCTTGCCGCCCACCAGGATCGTCGCGCCCTTGTCCTTGCCGGGGGCGAGGCCGCCGGTGATCACGTTGATGCAGTGCATGCAGCGCACGCAGTCGCGGTTCTCGATGGCGATCGCCTGCGTGTCGGAAACCTTCACCGCCGAGATCGTCGGGCCCTTCGGGATCTTCGACGGCGTCGACGAGCTGGATGGCCTTGGTCGGGCAGCGGCTGATGACGTCGTTCACGAGATCGTTCACGCCGTGCTTGGCGAAGTAGGCGCGCGCGAGCTTCTCGTCGGTGCGGATGTTGTCGCGCCAGGTGCCGATGACGGCCATGTCCGAGCGCTGGATCGAGTTCATGCAGTCGTTCGGGCAGCCCGAGAACTTGAACTTGAACTTGTAGGGCAGCGACGGGCGGTGGATGTCGTCGGTGAAGTTGTTGAGGACGGTGCGGTGCGCGGCGGCCTCGTCGTAGCACGACTGCTCGCAGCGCGCCGCACCCACGCAGGACATCGAGGTGCGCACGGCGGGGCCGGCGCCGCCCAGGTCGAAGCCCAGCTCGTTGATCTCGTCGAAGGCGTCCTGCACCTTGTCGGAGCGCACGCCCTGGAACATGATGTCGCCGCTCTGGCCGTGGAAGGCGATGAGCCCCGAGGCGTGGCGCTCCCACGTGTCGGCGAATCTTCCGCAGGATGTCGGTGTTGTAGTGCATGCCGGGCGGCGGCATGACGCGCAGCGTGTGGAACTCGGCCGCGTCGGGGAACTGCGGCTTGCCCGCGGCGTCCTTGAGCTCGGTGAAGCGCGGGATGATGCCGCCGCCGTAACCGAAGACGCTGACCGTGCCGCCCTTCCAGTAGCCCTTCTTCGTCCGGTACGAAGCCTCGAGCTGGCCGATGAGGTCGACCATCATGTCGTTGTCCTTCGCCAGGCGCTTCAGGCCCGTCACGAAGCTCGGCCACGGGCCGCTCTCCAGCTCGTCGAGCATGGGCGTCGAGTGCATTTTCTTTGCCATTGCGGCCTCCTCGTGTTGTCGTTTCTCGCCCGGAAGGCACACCAGCCCCAGGGTCGACGGATGCTACGGTGCCCCCGGGCGACTTCGCCATCCCTCCGTACGGTGAAGGGTATTCTCCCGATGGGGAGTTGCGGACTACCCGTTTGGGTTATGCCCGGCGTCCTTCGCACGGGGGGTAGACGGCAGGCGCGGTCGGGCGGCGTAAAGTACCCCCTCCGCGAGCCTTACGACCGCGCGCGCCGCCCTCCCCGCCCGACCAGGCCACACATGGATCCGCCCTACCCCCATCGCCCAGCTCACCGTCCCCCTTGGCGGCCAGCAGGATCGAGATGCACCAGATCGACTTCGAGGCCGGCGGCCTCAGCATGCTGCGCGTGCGCATCCGCGAGGGAAGCCGTTTCACCGTGTTCGACATCGACCCGCGACACCGCCGCGCGCCTGGGGCGAGGCCCTGCAGGCCTGGGGCCAGTCGCACGCCGGGAGCCCGCGCATGACCGCCGCCGGCGAGAACCATCGAGCCGGAGTGCAGCGTCGCCGCGTCGACGCTGCCGGACATGGTCGACATCGCCTTCGGCCTCGCCGGCGAGAGCCTGCCGCCGCGGCTTCGAATGGCCGCTCTTTCGCGAGATCGCCCGCGTCGTCCCCTGGATCGCGAAGACGCCGCGGGCCGGGCATCCTGCCGATCCGCGGGACGCCGGCTGCCCGACGGGCGGCACCATGATCACGCACCGCTCGCGCCTCGTGGTCCGCCTGCCGCACGACCGCGTCTGTTCCGCGAGCGCGCTCGAGCGCACGTCCCTGCGCGTCGGCGAGCCGCACGCTCACGTTCGGGCGAGGGCACCTTCCGCAAGCACCAGCCGGCCGCGACGCTCTACTCCCCCCGCGTGACCACGGGCGAGGCCGACGAAGTCCGCTTCCTGGCCGTCCTCGAGGAGGAGCTCGCCGCCCTGGGCGTGAACGGGCGCCTCATCTGCGGCCGGCGGGTGGAGGTCGAGCTCGAGGAAGGGCCCGCCTGCCGCCTTACCCGGTGGCCGTCCACGGCCTGCGCGAGGCCGATTCGCTCCTGCTGCAGCGCACCGGGCTGGGGCGCGGGCAGCCGGTCGGCTGCGGCCTGTTCATCCCCCACAAGACCATCGTCGCGGCCGATTAGACGGCCGCGCGCCCGGAGACGCCCGATGACCTCACCCGTCCTTTCCGAACCTGCCGCGATGGTCGACCTCACGGGGCTCACCTGCCCCGGCCCGATCCTCGGGGCGCGCGAGATCCTCGAAGGGCTGCGCGACGGGCAGGTGCTGCTGCTGCTGTCCGACTGCCCGGGCACGCGCGACGACCTGTTCGCCTGGGCGCGCAGACGGGCAACGAGGTCATCCACACCGAGCCGCGCGAGCGCGGCGCCACCGGCTACTACGTCCGCAAGGGCCGCTCGCGGCACCGTCGCCGCCCACGTGCGCCTCGACCTGCGCGGCGTCTCCTGCCCCGGCCCGATCGTGGAGGCCCGCCAGCTGCTGAAGGGCATGCGCTCCGGCGAGGTGCTCAAGCTCGTGAGCGACTGCCCCGGCGTGCGCGACGACATCGCGGCGCTGGGCCGAGGCCACGCGGCTGGAGCTCGTGAGCACCGTCGGGACGGGCGACGGCGCCTTCGAGTTCTACCTGCGCAAGCTTTGAGCACCTCCAGCCGCACGCCCATCCGGATCAAGAACACCTGGTTCCGGCCGGGTCGCCCGAAGACGCCCGAGGAGGTCGCCGGCCGCGCTCGCCTTCATCACCTGGCGCGTGGCGCAGAACATGCTGAAGAGCATGCGCAGGGCGGACTTCGACATCGACCCGGGCCCGCAGTACTTCGACTTCCTGGCCGAGGCCGTCGTGTTCGCGATCCAGGTCGCGTGGCGCCTCGTCCATCCCCGCTACGACGACGCCGGGCGCGATCGCCTTCATGACCACGCTCGCCAACCGGACCGGCGAGGAGCTGGCCGAGAACCGCTCGCGCCTGCTGGGCGAGGAGGAGCCGGCCGCCATCAAGGCGCGCTTCATCGAGCTCCTCAACCGGCGCAGCGAGGAGTACGCCGAGTTCGGCTACGGGCCGGAGGGGCCGGACTTCGCGTTCCTGCGCTATTTCGCGACCTGCGTGGCCGAGCTCATGCCGGAGAAGGACAGGCGCTGGACCTGGGACCAGGTGATCGCGATCGAGGGGCCGGAGGCCGCCGCGTCGGTGGCGAAGAGCGTCGCGGGCCTCTTCGACGAGACGCCCCGCCGTCCGCGCCGCGCCGCCTCGGCGGGCGAGTGAACCGCGCGGCGCGACCGATGAGCACCGCGCGGCCGGAAGTCGCCCTTCGCGCTGGACAACGCCGCCGCCTACGCGCGCTGGCGCGACCGCAAGCTCGCCGAACGGGCCCGGCCGCCCGCCGATCTCGTCGTCGAGGTCCGCGATCCCCGCCGCCTGACCGACGCCGAGAAGGCCGAGATCGTCCCGCGCTGCCGGCGCGACAACATGGCCCTCTACGCGAGCCGCCGTCCTCGACGAGGACAAGGAGGTGCCGCGGCGCCTCGGCGCCCAGCTCGGGCTCGCCACGCTCGACACGAATTTCCTCGCCGACGAGGACGGCATCACGAGCATCGCGGTCACCGGCGCGAAGGCGAAGGCGGGCTTCATTCCCGTACACCACGCACCGCATCCGCTGGCACACGGACGGCTACTACAACGCCCCGCAGCTGCGCATCCGCGCCATGCTGCTGCACTGCGTGCGCGATGCCGCCTCGGGAGGCGACACCGCGCTCCTGGACCACGAGCTCGCCTACATCCTCCTGCGCGAGGACGACCCTGCCCACGTGCGCGCGCTCATGCAGCCCGACGCGCTGGCGATCCCCGCCCGGGTGGACGACGACGGCGTGGCGCGGCCGGAAGCCGTGGGCCCCGTGTTCTCGATCGAGCCGGGCACCGGCGACCTCCACATGCGCTACACCGCGCGGACGCGCAGCGTCGCCTGGAAGGCCGACGGCGCCACCGCGGCGGCGGCCGCGCGCCTGCTGCAGATCCTGGACGGCGATTCCGACTGCGTGCTGCGCACCCGGCTGGCGCCCGGCATGGGGCTCGTGTGCAACAACGTCCTGCACGAGCGCAGCGCCTTCGAGGACGCCCCCGGGCGGGAGCGCCTCCTCTACCGCGCCCGCTACGTGGAGCGGATCGCCGGCACCGAGCGCGCCTGGGCGGAAACGAAAACGGCCGGCGGGTAGCCGGCCGTTTTCGTTCAGGCGGGTCGACCTACCAGCGCTTGCCCCAGGCGATGCCCAGGGCGTTCTGGTACATCTCGATCTTCTCGTTGCCGCCCATGCCCGGCGCGAAGGCGTTGAAGAACGACGCGCCCGTCACCGAGTTGCGCTTGGCGTGCATGTAGGAGCCACGTGATCTCCGACTCCTTGTCGAGCGCGTAGGTGAAGCCGAGCGTGTAGTGGTCCCGCACCACGCCCGGGGCGAGGATGTTGAACGTCACGTCGCGCGACGAGGATCGGGTTGTCCGACTTCCCGTAGCCGGCGCGCACCGTGAGCTTCGGGCTCGCCTGGTACTGCACGCCGAACTTCCACACGTCCACGTCCTGCCAGCCGAAGCCCGGGCCGTTCGGAGGAGCCGAGCGGCGCCTGGTTGGTGCTCGGGTTGCCGATGGAGGCGACCCGCTGTACTTGATGCGCTTGTAGTCGATGGCGACGCAGCCAGCTCGCCGGTCGGGCGGAAGGCCACGCCGAGCGTGTAGTGCTCGGGCATGTCGAAGCCGCCGTCCTCGGCGAAGAGCCCCTTGTACTTGTCGAACTTGCCCATGTTCATCTTCGACGTGTACGTCGCGCCCGATCGATGACGCCCGAGCGAGCGGCCCATGTAGCCGAAGCGCGACGCCCCAGCCCGTCGAGTTGTCGTAGTCCTTGTTGGTCACGTTGGCCGGGGCCTGCGACAGCTGCGTGAAGAGCTGCGCGCCCTGGATGCGGAAGCGCTGGTAGGCGAAGAGGGGCGCGATGCCCATCGCATGGTCGGGCGCGATCTTCCAGGCGACGGTGGGCGCGATGATGAGCTGCATCAGGTCGACGCCCAGGCGGCCCATGCCGCACAGGCCGTTGGCCGACGGGCGGCCCGCCGAACGGCGAGCAGTTGAGCTGCCCGCCCTCGAAGTCGGTGTTCATCCCGCCGTTGCCGTAGACGCTCACGCCGAGCGAGACGTCCTTGTAGTACATCGTGTTGTAGCCGAACTCGGGGATGGCGAAGAGCGTGCTGTCGCTGTCGACGGAGAAGTCGAGCATGCCGCCGCCGCTGCCCTCGCGCTTCGACCTGGCGCCGCGGGCTGAAGAAGTCGACGCCGACGTCCAGGCGGTTGCCGGCGAAGGCCATGCTGGCGGGGTTGTTGGCGCCGCCGAAGGCGTCCTGCGGCCGAGGCGGTCGAGACGCCGGCCATGCCCTTGCCCTTCATGCCGTAGCCGTGCGAGAAGTAGCCGTCGGTCGCGAACGCGGCGAGCGGCAGCGCGCACGCCGTCGCGGCGAGCGCGCGGCGAACCGCGAGTGTCATGGTCTTCATGGTCTGTTTATCCTCCGGAGAGTGGGGCGCGGTGCGTTGGGAAGGTGTTCAGATGAAAAGGCAGATGTCGGTGTTGCCGGCGAATTCGAAGAAGGTGGACGCACCGCCGTACTCGATGCCGTCGATGAAGTCCTCGCGCTTGAAGTCGAAGAGGTCGACCGTCATCTCGCAGCCGATGAACTTGACCCCCGACCTCGATGCAGGCGGTGCGCAGGTCCTCGATGGAGGCCACGCCCTTCGACTTGATCTTCTGCTTCATCATCATCGTGGCCATCGACTCCATGCCCGGCAGCGCCGCGACGAGCACGGGCATGGGCACGGGCATCGGCATGGCGGGGTTGGCGAGCGGGCTGATCTTCACGCCCGAGAGGTCCTTGCGCAGCAGCGTCAGGCCGTAGAACGTGAAGAAGATCTGCACCTCGTAGTCCAGCGCGGCCGCCGTCGAGGCGAGGATGAAGGGCGGGTACGCCATGTCGAGCGTGCCCTTGGTGGCGATGATCGCGAGTTTCTTCGCTCATGGCGTACCCCTATTTCTTCTTCAGGAAGAAGACGTATTCCTTGCCCTCGGGCTGCCGAGGACGAGGAGCTCGTTGCCGGTCTGCTTGGCGAACGCCTCCATGTCCTTCACCGCTGCCGGCGTCCGTGGAGACCACCTTGAGCACCTGGCCGGAGGTCAGCTCGCCCAGGGCCTTCTTCGTCTTGAGTATCGGCAGCGGGCAGTTGAGCCCGCGCGCGTCCAGTTCCTTGTTGAAGTCCATTGCGCTTCTCCTTGCGGTGTCCTGGGTGGGCGGGCGCGCAGCGATACCCCTCCCGTCCTTGCGGGATGCGCTATTTCGAGGCCCCGGTCCCGCGGCTGGTCTATACCCGCGTAGGGTAATTCCACCCTCCCCAGATGGGTAGTGACGTATATCAACGGTTGCTTAAATGCCGCGGGACGAAAGTCCTACGCTACACTGGCCTGCGGCGCCTCGTCGGGGCGCGTGAATCCTCGCGGGAGGCCTCGTGTCCCACCGGCTGTCGCTATCGCGGGCGGCCCACCTGGTCGGCGTGCATCGCAGCACGCTCCAGAAGATGATCGGCGAGGGACGTCTCGCCACCGCCGAGGGCATGATCGAGGTCGACGAGCTCCGGCGCGCATTCCCGCTCGCGGAACTGGAGGCCTCCGGCGTCCATCGAATGGGTCAACCGAATCAAGGAGGAGTCCTTTGGCCGGCGTGTCCGCGAACGAATGCTTCCCTCGCAGGAAGTCCTCGCCCAGCGCCTGTTCGCGCAGAGCCTCGAACTCGCGGAGCTTCGCCGCACGGTGCAGCGTTACCACGCGCTCGTCGCGGAGCTCGAGCGGACGCTCGCGCGAAGGCTTCGCGGGCCACCCCGCGCAGCCCCGCGCGCTCGCCGCGCTGGCCGACGGCCTCGGGCGCGTGCTGGCGGGCGACCCCTCCGATGACCTCGCCGCCCTCGACGACGCGCTGCACGTCATGACGCCGCGCGTCGAGGTCCGCCCGAGCGGCCGCGAGTTCCACGTCGAGGGCCACGACTCGATCCTGCAGTCGGGCCTCAAGGCGGGGCTGCGGCTTTCCTACGGCTGCGGCAACGGCACCTGCGGCCTGTGCCGCGCGCGGGTGGTCGACGGCGAGGCGCAGCGCATCCGCGCCCACGATTTCACCCTGTCGGAAGCCGAGCGCGCCCAGGGCCACATCCTGATGTGCGCCTACTCGGCCGTCACCGACCTCAGGATCGAGACGCTGGAGGCCGCGGGCCCGGCCGACATCCCGCGGCAGGAGATCGTCGCCACCGTCCGGGCCGTCACGCCGCTCGCGCGACGACACGCGACTGCTGCACCTGCAGGCGCCGCGCTCCAACCGCCTGCGCTTCCTCGCCGGCCAGTCGGCGAGCCTCGGCACGGCGACCCCGGCAGGCGACGTCCAGGCCGCCTACCCGATCGCGAGCTGCCCCTGCGACGACCGCAACCTCCACTTCCACGTCGGCCGCGACGACGGGGATCCCTTCGCCCGGCGACGTCTTCTCGGGCGCGATCCGGCCGGGCGAGCACGTCACGCTCGTCGGCCCGGAGGGCGGGTTCGTGCTGCGCGGCGAGGCCGGCCGGCCGCTCGTCTTCGTCGCCTGCGACCTGGGGTTCGCGCCCATGAAGAGCCTCGTCGAGTACGCGCTCTCCGCGGACGCCGCGCCGTCCTACACGGTCGCCTGGCTCGCCACGCGCGCCGACGGCCACTACCTCGCCAACCAGTGCCGCGCCTGGGCGGATTCGCTCGACGGCTTCGCCTGGCTGCCGGTCGCGAACGCCGACGCGGCCGCCGGTGCGGCGGCGATCGTCGCCGCGCTGCGCGCCGGCACCGACCTCGCCGACGCGGAGGTCTACGTCGCCGGGCCCGAGGCATTCGTGCGCGCCGCCGAGTTCGAACTGCTGCAGCGCGGGCGTCGCCGGCCGATGCCCTCGCCACGCTTTCCTCTGATCCGCGCACCATGAACCCAGTCCTCCACTCCCCCTCGCCGCACCATCCCGATCGCCCCGGCCGGACGAGGGCGAGGCCGGCGCCTGCAGCGGGGCGGAGGCCTTCGCGCTCCTCGTCCTGGGCGACTCGATGCTCCCGGAGTTCGCCGAGGGCGACGTGATCGTGATCGAGCCGGAAGGCCTCGCCACCGACGGCAGCTTCGTGCTCGCGCGGCACGACGGCGAATGGATCTTCCGCCAGCTCGCCGGCCGCCGGCGCCGGCTGGCAGCTGCGCCCCCTCAACCCGCGCTACCCGAGCGTCGACCTGGAGGACCTCTCCGCGCGTGCGCGGCGTGGTGATCCAGAAGACGACGCCCGGCAACCGCAAGTCGACCACCCGCTACGGCGAATAGGACCCGCCGCACCCATGCCCTACTTCCTCTACAAGGTCTTCCCGTTCCACCGCCTCGAGAAGATCGCCGTGTTCGACGGCTTTCCCCGAGGCTTCCGCGCAGGCGAAGGCCCTGCGCAAGGACCCCGCGCTTCCCGCCGACTGCAAGGTGAAGGTGATCTTCGCCGAGGACGAGCTCGGCGCCGAGACGCTGCTCACCGAAGTGCGCGAGCCCGGTCCGCGCATCGATGCCGACGAGTGAGGCGCCGCCGCGCCTCGCGTGCGCCTTCGCGAAAGCCGTCGCTCGCGCGCCAGGGCGGCTGCGCGCTCGTGACGATGGCCCTCGTGGGCGAGGCCGAGCGGCCGCGCTGCGCCTCGCCCGTGGCGAACACCAACTGCCGGACGCTGCAGGCGCTCCTGCGCGAGCGCGCGACGTTCGCGCTTCGCCTGCCGCCGCCCGCCACGCCGCTTGCGCACGCCACCGAGATCCGCCTGCAGTGCGGCGGCCTGCGCGGCCTCGCCGCCGCGCTCGGCGAGCCCGACGCGGCGCCTGCCGACATCCATGCCCTCGTCACGCGGGCGCGCGACGCCTTCGGCGGCCTCCTCGGCATCCCGTTCGACAAGGTGGTGGCGGCCGTGGTCCGGTGGGAGGGACGCGCGCGCGCCTCGGGCGGCGGGGAGCGCCCGTGACGCCCTCGCTGGCCCCGCTCCTCGCGGCGGTGCAGGCCAACTGCCACCTCTCGGACGCGCGCCACGCGCAGGATCTCACCCTGTGCAACTACCTGCTCGCGATGCGCGAGTACTACCGCTGGGAGCACGACCTGCCGCTCGCCGCCGTGCCGCCGCGCGCGGACGTGGGGCGCTGGATCGCCGAGCGCGAGGCGCTGTGGGAGACGCTCGAGGACGCGGACTGGACGAGCGTCCCCCTCGCGGCCGGCGAGGCCGACCCCTTCGACGTCGACGCGGTGAACGCCGAGCTCGTTCCGGCCGGCCTCCTCTACGGCGCGGCACGGGGCCGCTTCGGCAAGCCGCACTTCTTCCTCGCGCGTCTCGCGCGACGCGAGCGCCGCGAGGGCGTGGAGATCCTCGAGGCCGGCTGCGAGTACGTCCGCGACATCGACGCGGCCCCGGCCGCCCTGCAGGGCAAGACGATCGTGCTGCGCCGCGAGGCGTTCGAGCGTTGGCTGTGGCTGCGCGCCGAGGCCTGGGAAGCCGCAGGCGCCCGAGGGCGCCATGGCCGCGGCGCTGGAGGCCTACGGATACGGCCAGGAGCGCGATCGCGCGCTCGCGCGCATGGCGGATGCGGAGCGCGAGACGCTCATCCTGCACGAGCTGGGGGAGCATGCCGCGGGGCGGCTCCTCGGCGAGGCCTGGGAGCGGTTCATGGACGGCATCGATGACCGGCGCGTGGAGATCACGGCGCGCGCCGTGCGCGACCTGCTCGCCGACACCCTCGTCACCCTGCCCTCGCTCCTCGAGCGCGACGCGTTGCCGTCCCTGCATTTCTGGTTCGCGACCTTCTCGGGCATGCGCCGGGAGCTCTTCCCGCGCCTGTCATCGGCCCAGGCCGCCTGGAACGAAGGCCGGGGCCTCGAGGCGTTGCGCGACGCGATCGATTCGGGCCGGGAGCACTGGCTGCGCATCGCGCTGGAAATGGCGGCGGACGCGGAGGCGGCCGCGCGGTTCGCGCTCGATCCCCGCGCAATCGCTCTCGCCTGAAGCGCCGTCGCCCCGGCGACGGGGCACTCAGCCGCTATGCGTGATCAACGCCTTCGCCGCGCTGCGGAATTCCTCCGCCCGCGACTCGTCGATCGTGAGGCGGATGAGCTTGTAGCACCCATCCACCGCGGCCGACAGCTCCTCCCGCGAGTCGCCCGCTTCCCCCAGCTTCTTCACGACCTTGCCCGACTTGTCGCCGAGGATGCTCTCCGCCACGCCGACGAGGGCTCGCGAAAGGGACTGGCCCGCCGCGCCGCCTGCCTGCGCCGCCACGTACGACGCCGTTGGTTGTGGCCCACGGGCGCGACGAGCCCCCTCGCGACCAGCTCGCGCAGGGCGGCCGGGAACTCGGGGATGATCGCGCCTCGCTGTTCCAGCCTGGCGACCGTCGATCGGCCGTCGATCAGGATCAGCGCATGACGCAGCGCCCGGGGCAGGTCGTGATCCTGCTTGCTCAGTGCCTCGGCGCCCAGGGGCGTCCGGGCAAGGACGACTTGCGGGTCCATCGGGCTAGCCCGCCAGTTCCTCGATGATGCGGTAGATCAGCTTCACCGTGATCACCACGTAGATCGCGCCGAACAGGAAGATGAGCGAGACGATCACGTTCATGAGGATCGCCGGGAGCATCCCGAAGAACGGCGTGATGAGGTAGCCCAGCGTGAACAGGACGACGAGCGAGGTGAGGGTCTTCCAGGTGTTTCCCACGACCCCCCCGGGGACGTTCTTGCGAAGCGAAAGAACGAGCCACAGGCAGTAGAACATCACCAGGATGGCCAACACGCTGATCACGGTGCTGATGTCGAACTTCATCGAGTTTTCTCCTTGTATGACCTTTTGCCTCGCTTCGGCCGACAGGCGACCGGTGCGCGTGGCCATACTTTGCCGGGACTTGCCCTGCCGGCATTTGCTCTCGATTAAATGTTCGCGCCGGGGCGCCCGATACCCGCAGGGAGACCTAATAGCCGCCCTTGCCCAGGGGTTGCGGGAGTCCGCCCACCTTGCATCCCTGCTTCGCGGGACCCATCGGGAACAGGTCGTAGAGCGACTTCGAGTCGCACCCCGGCAGGACATCCTGCAAGTCCTTGACCATGTTCCGGAAATTCGGCGTGTGCCCCTTGTCGCGGTACTCGTCGCGCAGGTAGTTCACGACCTTCCAGTGATCCTCGGTGAGCGCGATGCCTTCGGCCGCCGCGATCACCTGCACGGCTTCCTCGCTGTAATCCGGCTCCGTGAGGTAGCCGTCCGCGTCCGTTTCCTTCTCGATGCCGCCAATTACGTATGCCATGCGATCTCCCTTTCGTCCATGTTGTCGGCCCCCTCCGGGGCCCTGCGAGAAATCCGTGCATTCCGGCTTCAGTGGCCGCCGCTCACCAGCCCCGAGGCGGCCAGCACGATCACGGCCACCTCGACGCCGCAGATCGCGAAGAGCATGCGCTGGCCCGACGCCCAGTAGAGGGGCATCACCGCGAGCAGGCACGGCACCGAGCAGAACGCGAGCATCACGATTCCGACCAGCGTGAGGATGTCGGCGTGCTGGATCCGCGCGGTCCAGCCCCACCCCGCCTCCAGGCGCGCGAGTTCGAGGAAGCTGTCGGCGGGCAGGTGCCAGATCTCCGGCAGCCGTTCGTGCGGCACGTGCGGATCGACGGCGCCGAGCATGTAGATCGCCGAAAAGGATCGACCAGCAGGCCGAGGCCGGTGTTCGTGCCGATCGCGAGCAGGCGCGCGTAGCGTACCTGGTCGGGGGCCGGCAGCGGCGTCCCGGTCATGCGCGACTCACTTCGGGCAGGCGGCGGTGTCGCCGGGCACCTTGCCCACGAGGAGCAGGAAGCTCTCGAAGGGACCCATGTTGCCCATCGCCTCGCCCATCGGGCCGTCGAAGCTCAGGCGCCCGAACATCATCGCGCGCATCGGGCCGTATTCGCCCTTGCCCATCTCGGTCCAGCGCTTCGTGTCGGCCGTCATCGCGTAGTCGACGTCGAGGTCGAGCTTGTCGGTGGAGCGGCCGCCCGTCACGCACAGCGCCTTGCCGTCCTTGGCCGAGATGCGCAGCTCCACCCTGGGGCTCGACGCCGCAGTCCTTGCGCGCCACCTGCAGCGCCTTGTAGCCGCGCTTCTTGTCGTTCGCCGCCCAGCCGGTCTCGTGCAGCCCCCCGGTCAGGGTCGCGTCAGCGTTCCACGCCGTGCAGGCCGCCTTGGCCCACTCCTCCGACATCAGCTCCGTGGCCGCTCCGGCAGATCCCGCGGCGACCGCAAGGACCACTCCGCCCATGAACTTGACTGCTCGCATCGTCGTTCTCCCTTCGTTTGAGGAAATCTTCGCCACGCTCAGTTCCAGATGCCGAGGCCCTTGAGCAGCGCGCGCAGGCCCGCGAAGGCGAGGAGCGCCAGCACCAGTTTCCGGACCACCGCGGCGGGAAGCACGCGCAGCAGCTTCGCGCCGATCTTGGCGCCGAGCATCATGCCGATCACCGAGGGCACCGCGATCATCGGCAGCACCGCGCCCTTGTGGATGTAGACCCAGGCCGCCGAACTGTCCACGAGCGACAGGATGAAGCTCGACGTGCCGGCGGAGACCTTCAGGGGCGCGCCCATGAGGAGGTTCAACGCCGGCAGGTTGGCCCACCCGGCGCCCAGGCCGAACATGCCCGCCAGGATCCCGATGAAGAAGAAGACGGCGAGCCCCGTGGGCGTGCGGTGCACCTGCCACGGATGCTCGCGGCCGGCCTCGACCAGGATGCCGTGCATGCCGAGCGCCGCCGAGATCCGGTCCGGCTTCGCCACTTCCGGATACTCGGAGCGCTTCGCGAGCGCCATGAGCACGACGATGCCGAGGATCGTCGCGCCGAGGGCCACCTGCACCACGTTCGTCGGGAGCGCGAGTCCCATCATCGCGCCCGCGATCGAGCTGGCGGAGGCCACCACGGCCAGCGGCAGCGCCAGGCGCAGGTTGGCGAGCCCCGCGCGCAGCAGCGCCGGCCCCGCCGAGAGCGCGCTCGCGAGCGCCACGAGGAGCCCCGCCCCGCGGACGAAGTCGAGGTGGAACGGGAAGAAGCCGCCGACGATCGGGACGAAGAGCACGCCGCCGCCGACGCCCGCGGGCACCGCGACGATCCCGAGCAGGAAGCACACGCACGAAGAGGATGAGGGGCCACGCCCACCAGGGCAGGACCGTGGCGCCGGCCGGCGGGGAACACGGACGCGTCCGCCGCCATCGCGAGATCCGGCGCGGCCAGGAGGACGCGCGGCGGCCGGAAGCAGCAGCAGGCGCCTCACCGGCGCTTCCCTCCCGCCTGGTAGGCCACGTCGCCGGGCGCCTCGGCCATGCCGGGATACGGACGCATCGCGGGCTCCGGCGGCGCGACCGTCCCCGACTCGCCCGGCCTCCGCCTTCCGGATGCGCACGCGCACGTCGTACCACGCCGCCTGGCCCGTGACCGGGTCGGAATTGGAGAAGCGCACGCCATCGGCGTCCGGCGGCAGTTCGTCGCTGATGAGCCCGTTGAGGAGGAAGCCGCGGCGCGACTCGTCCGCGCCGGGCGCGAGGTTCCACGCCCCCGGCGCCTTGCCGATCGCGTTCCAGGTCCACACCGTGCCCGGCTCGACGGCTTCCGACAGGCGCGCCACGCAGCGCACCTTGCCCCAGGTCGACTCGACCCAGATCCAGTCGCTGTCGGCGATGCCCTGCGCGGCCGCGGTGACCGGGTTCACGAAGAGGCTGTTGTGGCCGTGGATCTGCCGAAGCCACGCGTTCTGCGAATCCCACGAGTGGTACATCGCCATCGGGCGCTGCGTGACCGCCGAGAGCGGGTAGCGCACCTTGTCGGTGGCCTGCGACTCGAGCGGCTCGTAGTAGAAGGGCAGCGGATCGAAGAAGGTGTCCACGCGCTTGCGCAAGCGCCTCCGGCGGGCTGCCGCGACATCCCCTTGCCGCGCGCGGCGAGGCGGAACTTCTGCAGGACTTCCGAATAGAGGTGGATCAGGATCGGCTCGGCGTAGCGCGTGATGCGATTGCGGAGCGACCACTCGAGGTAGCCCTGGTTCCAGTTGCGCATGTACTGGTAGCTCTTCGGCAGCTCGTAGTGGAAGACGCAGTTGTTCTGCGCGTACATCTCCCACTGCCGCGGGTTGGGCTCGCCGCGCAGCGACTTCTCGCCGCCCTTGCCGCGCCAGCCCGACGAGGAAGCCGATGCCCGAGCCCGGCTCGGTCTCGTAGTTCACGATGAAGTCGGGGTAGTCGCGGTACTTGCGGCGCCCGTCCTTCGCGACGAAGGCCGGCAGCTTCAGGCGCCCGGCCAGCTCGATCAGGACCTCCTGGAACGGCTTGCACTCGCCGGTGGGCGGCACGACCGGGATGCGCACCGAGTCGACCGGCCCGTCGAACTCCGAGATCGGGCGGTCGAGGAGCGACATCACGTCGTGGCGCTCGAGGTAGGTCGTGTCGGGCAGCACCAGGTCCGCGAACGCCGTCATCTCCGACTGGAAGGCGTCGCAGACCGCGATGAAGGGGATGCGGTGCTCGCCCTTCTCGTCCTTGTCGTTGAGCATGCGCCGGACCTCGTCCAGGTTCATGGTCGAGTTCCACGCCATGTTCGCCATGAAGATGAGGAGCGTGTCGATGCGGTAGGGGTCGCCGCGCCAGGCGTTGGTGATCACGTTGTGCATGAGCCCGTGCACCGCGAGCGGGTATTCCCACGAGAACGCCTTGTCGATGCGCACGGGGCTCGCCGTCGTCCTCGACGAAGAGGTCGTCGGGCTCGGCGGGCCAGCCCAGCGGCGCGCCGTCGAGCGGGTGATCCGGGCTTGATCGCGAGCGGCGTGGCCGGCGTCTTCGCGCACGGCGGGATGGGGCGCGGGAACGGCGTCTTGTGGCGGAAGCCGCCGGGCCGGTCGATGGTCCCCAGGAGCGTCATCAGGATCGCCGAGCGCGCGGATGGAATGGAACCCGTTCGAGTGGGCCGCGAGGCCGCGCATGGCGTGGAAGGCGACGGGGTTGCCCGTGACGGTGTCGTGCTCCTTGCCCCAGCTGTCCGTCCACGCGATGGGCAGCTCGATCTTCTGGTCGCGCGCGGTGATGCCCATCTCGTGCGCGAGGCGCCGGATGGTCGCGGCGGGAATGCCGGTCACGCCCGCGGCCCAGTCGGGCGTGTAGTCCGCGCACGCGCTCCTTGAGGAGCTGGAACGAGGGGCTCACGTCGGTGCCGTCGTGCAGCTTGAAGCGCCCGAACAGGAAGGGGTCGGCCCCCTCGGTGTGCGTGACCACGGGCTTGCCCGTGTGGCGGTCCCACCAGAGCTTGTTCTGCGGGTCGAAGCAGCCCTCCTCCTCCGGCACCTCGGTGCGCACGAACATGCCGAACTCGTCGCTCGCCTCGTCGAGGTTCACGAGCTGGCCGGCGTTCGTGTAGCGCACCAGGAACTCGCGGTCGTAGAGGCCCAGCTCGATCAGCTCGTGGATGAGCGCCAGGAGCAGCGCGCCGTCGGTCCCCGGGCGGATCGGCACCCACTCGTCGGCGATGGCCGAGTAGCCGGTGCGCACGGGGTTCACGGAGATGAAGCGCCCGCCGTCGCGCTTGAACTTCGAGATCGCGATCTTGAGCGGGTTCGAGTGGTGGTCCTCGGCGGTGCCCAGCATGACGAAGAGCTTCGCGCGCTCGAGGTCGGGGCCGCCGAACTCCCAGAAGGAGCCGCCGATCGTGTAGATCATCCCCGCGGCCATGTTGACCGAGCAGAAGCCGCCGTGCGCCGCGTAGTTGGGCGTGCCGAACTGGCGCGCGAAGAGCCCCGTGAGCGCCTGCATCTGGTCGCGGCCGGTGAAGAGCGCGAACTTCTTCGGGTCCGTCGCGCGGATCTTCCCGAGGCGCTCGGCGAGCGTCGAGAACGCCTCCTCCCAGCGAGATCGCCTCGAACTCGCCCGCGCCGCGCTCGGCGCCGGCCTTGCGGCGCAGCGGCCGCGTGAGCCGCGCCGGCGAGTACTGCTTCATGATGCCCGAGGCGCCCTTGGCGCAGATCACGCCCTTGTTGAGCGGATGGTCGGGGTTGCCGTCGATGTAGCGCACCTCGCCGTCGCGAAGGTGGACGCGGATGCCGCAGCGGCACGCGCACATGTAGCACGTGGTCTTGCGGACATCGGACCCCGCGGCCGGGCGTTGCGTCGCCGTGGCGGTGTCAGTGGATTGGGCGCCCATGATTTCTCCATTCACTCCAGGCGACCTCGACCTCGTCGCCATGATGCTTCGCAGCCGATACCTCTCCGGGGGGGGAGCGGCACGTGGCTGGCGAACCCGGGCACCGTAGCCGGCCCCTGAACCTTCCTGATTTCGAGGCAACCCACATGGGAAGTCCATCACCCCGAAGGGGTATTCGCAGCCCATCGGGGTGATTGACCGGCATGGGGTGGCAGGACGTATGGTCGAGGTAGTGGGAATCCTGCCCTTCCAGGCCCTGACGGACTTGTTCGCGGTCAACCCGGGGGCACTATGGCGGCGGTGGTTGCCACGAGACGATGCCCGCGAAGGGCCGAGGCGGCCGGCCTCCTAGACGGCGGCGGTGCGGTCGATGCGGTGCAGGGCGAAGACGAGGCCGACCGTCGCGACCACCAGGAACACCGGGCCGAAAAGCCAGAACACCAGCGGGACGGCGAAGAAGAACGCGCGCATCCCGGTCGCGAAGTTGCGGCCCGCACCGTTCAGCCGGTCGGCCACGCCCTCCGGCGAGAGCGCCGGGTGGCTCCACGGGCCGGGGACGTTCACCATGAAGACCACGTGGTTCGCGAGCCGGATCGCCATCGCGAAGGCGAAGAACGCGACGATGAAGACGGCCAGCAGGCACATCACCTTCAGGATCCAGAGCTCGGGGGAACTCGACCCGTAGAGGTTCGAGACGTGCCAGCTGCGGCCGATGCTCTCCGCCTGCCCCGTGAGCGAGAGCGTGCCGAGGATGAGGAACGCCGCGGTCGTCGCCATGAGGGACGCCCCCATGATGAAGTTGCGCAGCGTCTGGACGGCCATCACGTCCTTCGACGGGTTGGCCATGACGTGCTTCACCCACTGCCCGCGCGCGACCTCGTTCACGCCGTGGATGCTGCTGGTGGGGTCGCGCCGGGTGCGCGCGAGGAGCGCCACGTAGTAGGCCGCGACGATGAGCGCGCTCAGCGCGAAGGCCGCCGCGTCGGCGCCGAACTCTCGAAGCCAGGGGTCCATGACGCTCATTGTGCCTCCTTCGCGGAAGGCGTTGGGGCCCGGAACGCGTCCGGGCCCCTTCGAAGGCTGGTGGGCCGTGCAAGATTCGAACTTGCGACCAACGGATCAGGAGGCCCTGTCATCATTCGGAATTGTAGCGCATTGGCCCGCCCACGATCGCCACGAATCGCGGAGACCCATCTCCAGTGCCCGCGTCATGCCCGACCGAACGCCTGGTAGATCTCCGCAAGGGAATAGATCTTTTCCGGCCCTCGCGACAACGCATTCCACGCCGCATCGAAGCGAGGGACATCCCCTGCCGAAAGATGCTCAAGCAGCCTGCGCGCCTCTTCCGGATGAAGGGAACGTGCATGGACGCGAGCAAAACAGCGCCCGGGTCGAATCAACGCGTCGTCGAGATCGCCCACGTTGGGGAGGTTCGTCGAAAAGATGATCTTTCTCCCCTGCGACCGCACCACGCCATCGGCAATCGCAAGAAAGCGATGCAGCTGTTCGTTCCCCTCTGCGCGGGGCTTCAGAAGGTGGTCTGCGTCCTCAACCACGAATGCGTCGTCCCAACCGGTGATGAACTTCACGAAGATCTGGTCGCTCTCGAGTGCCTTCTTGTCGCCGGTGTAGAGCGCCTGGGCTTCGCCGCCCTTGCGGCGCGAGATTTCTCCGAGAATGGCGCGAATCAGGCGCGTCTTTCCGGTTCCGGGCGGACCTTGCAGCACCAGGACCGTCTCGGGTGCATCAAGGTAGCGGCGAATGAAATCGTGCACCCCTCCGGAAAGCTCCGGATACGCCTGGTCGTGCAGGATATCGTCGGCCATCTCCTCGATGGACGCGCTCTCAAGTTCCCCCTTCGACGTAAGGAAGTGCCAGTCGATGGAAAACATCGGCTCCGTAATTCGCGTGTCGGCGGCCTTTCCTAGAATGCGCGATCTCGCCTCGTCGGCGCGCGCGGGATCGGAAGCCCAAATCGAAAACGCGCACGAGCAGTAGTCCGACTTCCGGCCACCGTAGGCGGAGATGAAGAGTCCGTCCGCATCCAGGATGATCGAATTGGAGTCCATTCTTTCCGCTCGCCATGATCCGTCGAGAGCGATCGCATCGAACAGCGCCTCCAGCGGAACCCGTGCCGCGAAGCGCACGTGGCGAAAGATCGGGTAGCGCGAAGCGCCCTCTTCCAGTGCTTTCGCAAACCTGGCCTTGAGCGTCAGGTCCGCGAAATCCCAAACGGATTGCGCGAGTCCGGTACCGAAAAAGAACTGCGTCTGCATGGCGTTTCCTGCGCTTTTAGGTGTTGAGCACTCAGGACTCGGGGTCGTCGGCAAGCAGCACTTCCAATCGCCTCGGGTAGTGATTCAGGAAGTCCTTCGTGATCGCGAAGTGTTCCGTGTCCTCGAATCGCGTTTCCGTCAGGCCATCACCATCGAACAGGACGATCTTGGCTCTCGGGTACGCCAGGAGAATTGGCGAATGGGTGGCAATGATGAACTGGGACTCATCCTTCACGAGCTGATCGATCGCCGAAAGCGCGGCCAATTGACGGCTCGGCGAGAGCGCTGCTTCCGGCTCGTCGAGGAGGTAGATGCCTTTCCCGCGGAACTTGGTCGTCAGCAGCGTGAGAAACGCCTCCCCGTGGGAGCGCTGGTGCAATGACTTGTCGCCATAGCCCCGAAGGTAGCCCGTTTCGTCCACGAATGAAGCAACGTTGTAGAAGCTCTCCGCGCGCAGGAAATAGCCGTCCTTGGGCGCCTGGAAGCTTCGCGTCAGCTTGAGGAAGTCATGGAGAGGTGACACGGTTTCCGCAGTCTGGAAACGCATGCTCTTGGTTCCACCCTCCGGGCCGAACCCCAGCGACAGCGCAATCGCCTCGAGCAACGTCGACTTGCCTGAACCATTCTCGCCGACGAAAAACGTCACGTCCGGGTGGAAGCCCAGCGACTCAAAGGCGTGGATGGCGGGGATGTTGAATGGGTATTCATCGAATGAGGTGACGGCCGCCCGCTCGAGCGTTACCTCCCTGACGTAGGGGCGTGGCTGCATCAGGTCAACCTTCAAACCGGGGATCGGGTTCGCGTCCGACTCGGCAGCAGTCCAGGCGCGGAGAGGATTTCCCGTCCTCCTCCGCGCCCACGGGGGCCTATTTTTCGAGGCGCTGCCGAAGGACCGCCAGTTCGGCCCGGATCTGCGCATCCCTTTCTGCGGCTTGCGCCTTGAGCGCCTTGATCTCGAGATTGAGCTTCTCGATGTAGATGTGCGCCTTCTCGAGTTCCTCGAGCATTCCGTTGACGTGTGCGTACACGTTGATCGTGCCCTTGCCGTCTTCGGTGGTGCGGGCGGGGCCGACTGCCGGCAGGTGGCGGTTCTTCCACATGTAGGCGGCGTTCTCGTCGATCGACGCGAGCTTGAAACCGGGGTCGAAAACGTAGTCGGGACCGATCGAACCGCTCACGTGAAGGTCTCCGATCACGCGCGCATTGCCCACGACGTGCAGCTTGTCCGAGGGGCTCATCGTGCCGATGCCGACGTTGCCGGCGGGCGTGATGCGCACCTTCTCGGAGATCGTGCCCGCGTTGGCCGTGAGGAAGCGCAGGCTGGCCGAATTGTCGGCCCCGTCGCGCACGCCCGCGACCTGACCCGCCAGGGTGCCGGTACCGTTGTAGAACCGCACGGCGCCGAGGGCGCCATCCGAATCCCGGGTTCCTTGCAGGTTGAGTGCCGAGAATGTATTGCTGCCCGTCGAGGCGACGGTCATCTCCCGGCCTCCGCCGTTGGAGATGGGCGACGCCGTGCCGATGCCCACGTTGCCTGACGCGGCGATGTCGATGCTGCTCGTCGACGCCCCCGGCCGGATGCGAACGGCAGCCTGCTGCCGCCCGTCACGTCGCGGACGAAGAAGTTGGCCTCGTTGCCCGCCACATCCCACGTTTGCGCCGTGTAACCGCCGCTGGAGTCCTGCTCCAGGCGAATGGCGGGCGTGTTCCCGGTGCGCGCATGCAAATCCAGCACGGGCGTGGCCGTACGCAAGCCCACCCTGCCGGCGCTGTCGATGAAGAGGCTGTCGGTGGGCGCGCCAGCCGTCACGGTGAACGGCGTCTTGGAACCCGTGATGTCGTCGATCGAGAACTTGTTGGCTCCACCCGATGCAGAGTCGTTCGCGGTGAGTTGCCAGCTGTTGGCGGGAAAGCCGGCCGAAGCGGACGTGTCGTTGAATCCGATCCGGGTGTTGTTTTCCTTCAGGCGGATCGTATCGAAGCCGAAGCTCTCGTTGAGGATGCAGTCGAGCCCGACGCAAAGCGACCCCTGCACGATGACATCATCGGCGTTCACCACGTCCTTCGTTCCGATTTGCGCGGGGCTCTTGGCGAGCGCCGCGCCGGCGGGCGAAAGGGCAGGCGGCTCGACCAGGTAGGGCGAAACAATCTGCCCACCCGCTATCTGGAACGTTCCCGAGAGCGTTTCCCGCAACGCGCCGATCTGTTCGCGAAGGGAAGGATTGGAAATCATGCCGCCCTCGTCCAGTTCCGTGGAGGACAAGGCCTTCTCGAGCGCCGCATCGGGTTGCCGACCGAAGACCAGCTCGAACGTGTACTGGCCATCGGCGAGGCCGGGCAGGGCGGCAAGGTTGAACACGGGCACCCCGGCGCCGAAATCCTGGTCGTGAACAAGCCCTGGGGCCGACGACCCGGAGCGTGACCGACCTGTACGGGATCTGCGGATTCCAGGCCAGGCTCTTTGGCTGAACGACGGTCTTTGCAGCCTTTTGCTGCCCCGACACGGGCGCCTTCGTGTCGGCGAGAATCGGCAACGCAACGAGCGCCGCGAGGGCGAGTATCCAAATTCGGCTCATGTTCTTCATGGTTTTCTCCCTGATCCGACAGGTGTCCGGTACTGGACAACTGAGTCAACGACGCTAACACCCGCAGGCGAGCACGGTCAATTGACACAAGGACGCAACACGGCAAAGGCAAGGTGGGCAATCGGTGATCGCGGTCCCCGCCGAGCGAGCGCCGATTCGTCTCTTAAGTGGTGGCGGAAATCGGCCCTGGCTGGCACGTCGCCCCGCATGAGCCGTCGTCACGCATTCCGTAGACGGAATGCAAAAGGGACCCAGGCTCTCGCCTGAGTCCCTTCGGAAGGCTGGTGGGCCGTGCAAGATTCGAACTTGCGACCAACGGATTAAGAGTCCGCTGCTCTACCAGCTGAGCTAACAGCCCGAAACCGGGGAAGTTAGCCGATGCGCCCTCCAGGAGAAATCCTGGTAGGGCGTGGCGGATTCGAACCGCCGACCAACGGATTAAAAGTCCGCTGCTCTACCAACTGAGCTAACGCCCCGAAAAGCGGGAAATTATAGCTTTCCGGGGGAGGTCGGGTCAAACCGCGCACCGCTCAGGCCGAGCGCTCCAGGCGCCAGACCTGGTATTTCATGGTCGCCCACGACCCGGCGACGATGGCCAGCGTCGCGAGGATGGACCCCATGGCCAGCGTCGAGATGCCGGTGATGCCCTGCCCGATCGTGCACCCCAGCGCGGTCACGCCGCCGAAGCCCATCAGGATGCCGCCGACCACGTGGTTGGCGGTGTCCTCGGCGGAGGCGAACCCCTCCCAGCGGAAGCTGCGCGTGGCGAGCGAATAGGCGGCCGAGCCCGCGACCACGCCCAGGGCGAGCGCGATGCCGAAGGTGAACGCGAGCGACTTGTCGCTCCACAGCATCAGGATCTCGAGCAGGAAGGCGGCCGGCGCCACGAAGGACAGCGACTCGATCGTGCGGCTGTTGGTCCCGAAGAAGGTGTTCTCGAGCGTGTCCGGGTTCTCCCCGAACCCGACGTGGCCCGTCACGTACCAGCCGGCGACGATGGCCGCCCCGATCACGACGCCGCCGAGGACGTGGTCGAAGTCCCCGCGGAAGTCGCGGTCCTTGAACACGAACGCGAGCAGCGCCGCGACGGCCACGCCGGCCACGCCGAGGTAGGCGGCCTTGCGCTCGAGGCCGAAGGCGGCCGACGCGATCGACGGCAGGTCCTGGCCGGCGATGCCGCGGGCGCCGAGGTCGATGGCGACCGGATCGAGCCAGGTGACGCGCCAGATCCCGAAGAGGCCCTTCATCGTCATGTAGGCCGAGATCGCCGAGGAAGACGAGGACCACGACGGACTTGAGGCTGCCGCCCCCGATGCGCACCAGCGTCTTGTTCCCGCAGCCGGAACCCAGCGTCATGCCGACGCCGAAGAGGAACCCGCCCAGGAGGTAGGAGAGCCACGCGAGGCCGGGGCGCGCGTAGATCGACTTCGACAGGTCCACGGTCCCGGTCAGGTGCAGGGCCGCGGCCCCGGCGATGGCGACCGCCATGGCGAGCATCCACATGCGCATGCGGCCCCAGCTGCCCATGTTCACGACGTCGGAGACCGCGCCCATGGTGCAGAAGTTGGTCCGCTGGGCGACCGCGCCGACGACGAAGGCGATGCCGAAGCCGGACCACGCGACCGTGGCGGCAAGGTTCGAGGCGGTGGCGCTCATCGCGGGTCTCCCGTGCATGCGCGTCATTATTGGGAAGTCCCCCGCGGGGGCCCATCCCTCCGATGGGCTAGTGGCCGATACCCATGTGGGCGAGTCGGCTATTCGCCCGCGCCGGGGCGGTAGCGGGTCGGATCCGGGAGGCCGGCGGCGGCGAAGCCCTCGCCGCCGCAGCCGGCAGGCATCGCAGCGCCCGCAGGCCCGCCCCTGCGGCGTCGGCGTCGTAGCAGGAGACCGTGAGGCGCGAAGTCGACCCCGAGCTCGTGCCCGCGGCGCACGATCTCGGCCTTCCCCAGGCGCACGATCGGCGCGCGGATCGCGATGGGCGCCCCTTCGACCGCCCGCTTCGTCGCGAGATTGGCCATCGCCTCGAAGGCGGCCAGGTACTCCGGCCGGCAATCGGGGTAGCCGGAATAGTCCACGGCATTGGCGCCGGTGAAGATGGCGTCGGCCTCGACCACCTCGGCATAGGCGAGCGCCAGCGAGAGGAAGATCGTGTTGCGCGCCGGAACGTAGGTGATCGGGATCCCGTCCGTGGGCGCGGTGGGGACGGCGATCGCGGTGTCGGTCAGCGCGGAGCCGCCGAAGAGCCCAGATCCACGCGGACGACGCGATGCTCCGCGGCGCCCGAGGGCGCGCGCGACGACGGGCGGCCGCGTCGAGCTCGGCACGATGGCGCTGGCCGTAATCGACCGACAAGCGCGTGGCAGCGCCACCCTTCGTCGCGCGCCATCGCGAGCACCGTCGCGGAATCGAGCCCTCCGGAGACGAGGACGACGGCGGCGTCCATCGGCGCGGGCGCGCCTAGCGCTTGATGGCCGCGAGGCGCGTGCGCGCCTTGCCGGCGGCCTCGGAGGCGGGATAGCGGGCGATGATGTCCTCGAGCGTGTTGCGCGCGGACCCGTGGTCGCCCTGCTCGGACTGGACCGCGGCGATGGCGAGGAGCGCGTCCGGCGCCTTCGGCGACTGGGGATAGCGGGTGAGGAGCCCTTCCTGCGTGGCGAGCGCCGCCTTGTAGTCCTTCAGGTTCGCCTGGCAGATGCCGATCCAGTAGGTCGCGTTCGGCGCGAGCGTGCTCTGCGGGATAATCCTTGAGGAACGCGCGGAACGCCTCCGCGGCCGAGGCGAAGTCGTTGCGGCGGAAGAGGCCCGGAGGCCGCGTCGTAGGCCTTGACCTCGCGGGCCTGGTCCTCCTTCGAGGCGGGCTTGCGCGGCCGCCGCGGCCGCCGGCTCCGGCGGCCGGCGGCGGCAGGCGCGGCGGGCGCGGCGGATGCGCCGCCGCCCTCGAGGCGCTTCAGGCGCGAGTCGAGGTCGAGGTAGAAGTCGCGCTGGCGCTTCTGGATCTGCTCGTTCTGGTTGGCCAGCACCTCGATGCTGGCCGCGCAGCCGCGCGATCTCGGCGTTGAGCCCCTCGATCTGGCGCAGGAGGTCGACCACGCCGATGTTGCGGACACTTTCCTCGAGGCGGCCGATGCGCTCGGAGGTCTCGCGGGCGCTCTTCTCCTGCGCCGGCCGGATGTCCTCGATGCGCTTGCGGGCCTCGTCGTCGTCGAAGAGGCCCGCGTGCGCGAGGCCGGCGGCGGCGAGCAGCGATCGCCGCGGCCGCGACCCGGATGCTACTCGCCGGCATACCGGATGTCGCCGCGCCGGTTCTGCGCCCAGGCGGCCTCGTCGTGCCCGGCCGCGGCCGGCTTCTCCTCGCCGAAGCTCACGGTCTCGATGCGGCCTTCCTGCACGCCGAGCACGGTCATCACCTTCTTCATCGGCTTCCGCGCGGCGCTGGCCCAGCGCGAGGTTGTACTCGCGGCTGCCGCGCTCGTCGCAGTTGCCCTCGATGCGGATCTTCGAGTCCTTCTTGTCCGACCATGTACTTCGCGTGCGCCTGCACGAGGCCGCGTACTCGTCCTTCACCGACGTTGGAGTCGAAGTCGAAGTAGACGCTGCGCTTGGACAGGATGTTCTTCGGGTCGGTGAGCGGGTTGGCCGTGATCGTCGGCTGCGTGGTCGGCGTCGTGGTCGGCGTCGTGTCCGGTCTGCGAGGGCTGCGTGCGTGCGGCGTGCTCGGTCGGCGACCGGCACGTCCTTCTTCACCTCCTGGCTGCCGCAGGCGGCGACGAGGGTGGCCATCGCGATGCTCATCAGGATCTTCTTCACGGGTGACTCCTTTTCGGGTAAAGCGCTCGAAATGCGGACAGCGGGATTCTGCGCCCCGCTCAGTTGGTAGGCAACGGTCCCCACGCGGGATCGCGGACGTCGCCGGCCGACGACACGAGGCGCTGGCGCACGCGCCCGTCGCTCGACACGGCGGCGAGCTGCCCGCGGCCGTTGGCCTGCGCTTCGTAGAGGATCATCTTGCCGTTGGGCGCGTAGCGTGGGCGAATCGTCGAGCGTGCCGTCGGTGAGCACCGTCACCTGGCCGGTGGCGAGCTCGAGGACGGCGATGCGGAAGCGCCCCGCCTCGCGCTGCACGAAGGCGATCGACTTGCCGTCGGGGCTGTAGCGCGGCCGCACGTTGTAGGTTCCCTCGAAGGTGAGCCGCTGCGCCGCGCCGCCCTGCGCGGGCATCGGTAGACCTGCGGCGAGCCGCCGCGGTCGGAGGTGAAGGCGATCGTACTTGCCGTCGGGCGAGAAGTTGGCCTCGGTGTCGATGGCGGGCGTGACGGTCATGCGGCGCGGCTCGCCGCCGGCGGCGGGGATGAGGTAGAGCTGCGAGATGTTGTCGCTTCGTGAGCGTGACCGCGAGCTTCGAGCCGTCCGGGGACCAGGCCGGCGCGCTGTTGTTGCCCCAGAAGGAGGCGACGACGCGCGTCGTGCCCTGCGCGAGGTTCTGCACCACCACCACGGGCTTCTTCTGGTCGAAGGACACGTACGCGATGCGGCTGCCGTCGGGCGACCAGGCGGGCGAGATGATCGGCTCGTTGGAGGCGAGCACGGTCTGCGCGTTGGCGCCGTCGGCGTCCGAGACCTGCAGCTCGTAGCGCGTGCCGCGCTTCACGACGTAGGTGATCTTGGTGGAGAAGACGCCCTTCTCCCCGGTGAGCTTCTCGTAGATCACGTCGGCGATGCGGTGGGCCGTGGCGCGCAGCTGCGCGGGCGCGACGACGTAGGAGAAGCTCGCGAGCTGCGACTGCTTCTGCACGTCGAAGAGCCGGAACCGGACCTCGACCCGGCCGTCGGCCTGGGGCTCGATCTTGCCGATCACGAGCGCCTCCGAGGACCGCGCCTGCCAGTCGACGAAGTTCACCTCCGAGGGCTCCGTGGGCAGCGGGCTCACCCCCACCGCGTTCACCAGGCGGAAGAGGCCCGTGCGCGCGAGGTCGGCGCCGACGACCGGGCTCACCGGCTGCGGCTGGGCGGCCTCGCCCGCGAAGGGCAGGATCGCGACCGGGATCTGCCGCCCGCCGGAGGTGGTGATGTCGATCGTGAGCTGCGCCCGCGCGGCGAGCGCGGCCAGGGCCAGGAAGACGGCAACGATTGTTCTTTTCATTCGGTACGGGCGTCCTGGGAGTCGGTTCGGCTAGCGTTCGTGCCGGATATTCAAGGTAAGGCTCCGGAACTGGCCAAAAAGTTCCGGAGAGGTGGGCACCGGAAGCGGCTGGGCGCTGCGGATGGCGCGCTCGATGGCGGTGTCGTAGACGCGGTTGCCGCTCGATTTCACGATCGACGATGTCGAGCACGTCGCCGCCGGGCAGGATGGTGATCCTCACCTGCACCTCCGGCGTCCCCGTCACCGTATCCGGAACGTTGGCCTTGCCGCGGATTTTAGCGCGGATGCGGTCGACGTACCCCTCGATCTCGTTATCGCGTGCCGAGGCGGCGGCGTCCGCCGCCGCCTTCGCATCGGCGTCGGCCTTCGCCTTGGCCCGGGCATCGGCCACCGCCTTCGCCTTGGCTTCGGCCGCGGCCTTCGCTTCCGCGGCCGCCTTCGCCTCGCGCTCCTTCTTCTCCTGCGCCTTCTTCTCCTGCGTCCTTGCGCTCCTGCTCCTTCTTCTCCCGCTCCTTCTTCTCCTGCGCCTTCTTCTCGCGTTCCTTCTTCTCGGCGATCGCGGGATCCGGCTTCGGCGGCTCGGGCTTCGGCTCGGCCTTGGGGGGCTCCGGCTTCGCGGGCTCGGGCTTCGGCGGCTCCGGGTTCCGGCTTCGGCCGGCTCCGGCTCGGGCTTCGGCGGCTCGACCTCGGCCTTGGGCGCGGCGCCGGGCTTGCCCGGCGGGAGCTTGTCCCACAGCTCGGCCTGCAGCGGCGGCGTCGGCCGGCTCTGCCACGACACGCCGAAGACGATGAGCGCGAAGAACGCCCCGTGCACCGCGACCGCCAGGAGGATCGAGCGGATCTTCCCCGGCTGGCGGGGCCGTTCGGGCGCGGCTTCCGGCGCCTTCACGGTTCCCCTACGGCGCGGGGCGCGCGAGGAGGCCCACGCGCTTCACCTGCCCCTGCTGGAGGACGTCCATCACCTTGAGGACCTCCTCGTAGCGGACGTTGCGGTCGCCCGCGATCACCACGGCCTGCCCGGCGTTCGCCTCCTGCGCGCGGCGGATGATCTCGAGGAGCTGCGGGCGCTTCACGCGCAGCTCGTCCGGGGAGCGCGAGCGGTCCACCACGGCAGAGCTCGCCGTCGGCGCCGCACGCGCACCTCGAGCGGCGCCACCGCGGGATCGAGCTTGGCGCCGACCTGCGGCAGGTCGATCTGGCCCGGGATTGATGAGGGGGGCGGCCACCATGAAGATGATGAGCAGCACCAGCATCACGTCGATGTAGGGCACGACGTTGATCTCGCTCATCGCGCGGCGGCGGCGGCGCATCTATCGCTCCGGCTGGTGGGCCTGGCGCTGCAGGATGTTGGAGAGCTCCTCCATGAAGCTCTCGTAGCGGCCCGCGAGCCGGTCGATGTCGTGCGCGAACCGGTTGTACGCGATCACGGCCGGGATGGCGGCGAAGAGGCCGATCGCCGTGGCCACCAGCGCCTCCGCGATGCCCGGGGCGACCTGCGCGAGGGTCGCCTGCGCCACGTTCGACAGGCCCCGGAAGGCGTTCATGATCCCCCACACCGTGCCGAAGAGCCCGATGTACGGGCTCACGGAGCCCACGGTGGCCAGGAAGGACAGGTGCGACTCGAGCGCGTCCACCTCGCGCTGCAGCGTCGCCTTCATGGCGCGCCGCGTGCCGTCCATCAGCGCCGTCACGTCCGCGCCCGCCCGGCCCTTGAGCTTCAGGAACTCCTTGAAGCCCGCCTCGAAGATGCGCTCCATGCCCGCCGCGACGTAGCGCCCGCCCGCGGCGCGCTGGTAGAGGCCGACCAGGTCGGAGCCGCCCCAGAACTCGCGCTCGAAGGCCTCCGCCTGGGCTTGTGCGCCCGGCGCAGCGCGAAGATCTTCATGAAGATGTAGGTCCAGGAGAAGAGCGAGGCCAGCACCAGCACGGCCATGACGAACTTCACCACGATGCTCGCGTTCACGATCATCGCGAGGATGGTCAGGTCGTGGCTTACGATCATGCTTTCCTCGGCTTTCCTAGAGCGACGCCTGCATCTTGCGGCGCAGGGCGTCGGGAATCTCGGCGGGCTTGAGGGCGTCCCCCGTCACGCACGCCACCGTGATCTTCGCGCGCACGAGGAGGTCGTCCTCGCGGCGGATTTCCTGCGTGAAGACGCAGCGCACCTTGCCCAGCGACTCGAGCTGCACGCTCACCGCCAGCGTGGTCGTCGAGCCGCGCCGGCTTCAGGAAGTCCACGGCCGCCTGGGTGACGACGAAGACGATGCGGTGGCTCTTCGCGAGCGCCTGGTGGTCGAACCCGAGGTGGCGCAGCCATTCGGTCCGCGCGCGCTCGATGAACTTGAGGTACTCGCCGTGGTAGACCACGCCGCCCGCGTCCGTGTTCTCGAAGTACACGCGCACGGGGAACGAGTAGACGAAGAGCTCCGGCTGCAGGCGGGGCTTCACCGCGATCTTGCTCACCCGAAGAGCCCTCCGCCGGGCGCCGGCCCGCCCGCGAGCCCGAAGTGCTGGTAGGTGAGCGCCGTGGCGATGCGCCCGCGGGGCGTGCGCTGCAGGTAGCCCTGCTGGATGAGGAAGGGCTCCAGCACGTCCTCGATGGTGTCGCGCTCCTCGCCGATGGCCGCCGCGAGGTTGTCCACGCCCACGGGGCCGCCGCCGAACTTCTCCACGATGGCGAGCAGGAGCTTCCTGTCCTGGAGGTCCAGCCCGATCACGTCCACGTCGAGCATGCGCAGCGCCAGGTCGGCGATCTCCGCGGTGACGCGGCCCGTCGTGCTTCACCTCCGCGAAGTCGCGCACGCGCCGCAGGAGCCGGTTGGCGATGCGCGGCGTCCCGCGCGAGCGGCGCGCGATCTCGGTCGCCCCCGCCGCCTCGATCGCCATCTCGAGGAGCCCGGAGGAGCGCGTGACGATCCGGGTGAGCTCCTCGGGGGTGTAGAACTCGAGCCGCGCCACGATCCCGAAGCGGTCGCGAAGCGGGTTGGTGAGCATCCCGGCGCGCGTGGTGGCGCCCACGAGGGTGAAGGGCGGGAGGTCCAGCTTCACGCTCCTCGCCGCGGGCCCCTCGCCGATCATGATGTCGATCTGGTAATCCTCGAGCGCGGGATAGAGGATCTCCTCGACGACCGGGTTCAGGCGGTGGATCTCGTCGATGAAGAGGACGTCGCGGGGCTCGAGGTTGGTGAGGATGGCCGCGAGGTCGCCGGCGCGCTCCAGCACGGGGCCCGAGGTCGAGCGCAGGTTCACGCCCATCTCGCGGGCGATGATGTGCGCGAGCGTGGTCTTGCCCAGGCCCGGGGGGCCGAAGAGGAGCGCGTGGTCGAGCGCCTCGCCGCGGTTGCGCGCGGCGGAGATGAAGATCTCCAGCTGCTCGCGGATCTTCGCCTGGCCGACGTAGTCGGCAAGGTGGCGGGGCCGGAGCGCGCGCTCCTCGCCCTCCTCCAGCGGCGAGGCCTGGGCCCCGGTGATCAGGCGGTCGGTTTCGATCACGGCTTGGCGAGCACCTTGAGTGCCTGGCGGATCGCGTCGGCGAGCGCCAGGTCGGGCGGCAGGTCGCGGATCGCGACCGAGGCCTCGCGGGCATTATAGCCAAGGGACAGCAGCGCATTGAGGACGTCGGGGCCGTGCGGGTCCGAGGCCTTCGCGGCGGGCAGCGCGGAGGGCAGCTTGTCGCGCAGCTCGAGGACCAGCCGCTCGGCGGTCTTCTTGCCGATGCCCGGCACGCGGGTGAGGCGCGCGGCGTCCTCCGAGGCGATGGCCGCCGCGAGGTCGTCGACCGAGAGGCCCGAGAGCACGGCGAGCGCCACCTTGGGGCCGACCCCGCTCACCTTGAGGAGCTGCCGGAACGCGGTGCGCTCGCCCGGCGGTGAGGAAGCCGTAGAGCAGGTGCGCGTCCTCGCGCACCACGAGGTGGGTCAGGAGCTCGACCGCCTCGCCCGTGCGCGGCAGGTTGTAGAACGTGCTCATCGGCACGTCGATCTCGTAGCCCACGCCGTGGGCGACCACCACCACCTGCGGCGGGCTCTTCTCGACGAGGGTGCCGGCGATGCGCCCGATCACGCGAGCCTCCCGCCGCGCATCCTGAGGCCCTTCGTCGGCAGCGCGCCCAGCCCGAGCCCGCCATGGGCGTGGCAGATGGCGCAGGCGAGCGCGTCCGCGGCGTCGGCGGACGGGTAGCCGGAGAGCTTGAGCAGGCGCTTCACCATCTCCTGCACCTGTTCCTTCCTGGCGTGGCCCTTGCCGACGACCGCCTGCTTCACCTGGAGGGCCGTGTACTCCGCGACCGGCAGGTCCGCGAGCACGGCGGCGCGACATCGCGGCCCCGCGCGCCTGGCCGAGCAGCAGCGTCGATTGCGGGTTCACGTTCACGAAGACCTTCTCGATGGCCACTTGTTCCGGGCGGTGCGTGGCGATCACCTCGGCCAGCCCGTCGAGGATGGTGCGGATGCGCTCCGGCAGCTCGCCCTTGTCGCGCGTGCGGATGCAGCCGCTCGTCACGTAGTCGAGGCGCTGGCCCTCGCGCCCGATCACGCCGAACCCCGTGACCCGCAGGCCCGGATCGATGCCGAGGATGCGCAAGGGGCGCGGCCTCTACGCCGCCTCGTCCATGGCCGCGGTGGTGTAGACGTCCTGCACGTCGTCGAGGGACTCGAGCGCGTCGATGAGCTTCTGCATGCGCGCGGCGTCCTCGCCCGCGAGGGCGGTCTCCGCGCCGGGCTTCATCGTGACCTCGGCCACCTCCGCCTTGAAGCCCGCCTTCTCGAGCGCGGCCTTCACCGCGGGGAACTCGTGCGGGCCGGTGATCACCTCGATCGAGCCGTCGTCGTTGGTGACGACGTCCTCCGCGCCCGCCTCCAGCGCCGCGTCGAGGAGCTTCTCCTCGGGGGTGCCCGGGGCGAAGACGAGCTGCCCGCAATGCTTGAACAGGAACGCGACCGACCCGTCGGTGCCGAGGTTGCCGCCGTGCTTCGAGAACGCGTGCCGCACGTCGGCCACGGTGCGCGTCCGGTTGTCGGTGAGGCAGTCCACGATCACCGCGGCGCCGGCGATGCCGTAGCCCTCGTAGCGGATCTCCTCGTAGTTCACGCCCTCCAGGTCACCGGTGCCGCGCTTGATGGCGCGCTCGACGTTGTCCTTGGGCATGTTGTTCTCGTACGCCTTGTCGACGGCGAGGCGCAGCCGCGGATTCATGTCGGGGTCCCCCCCGCCCATCCTCGCGGCGACCGTGATTTCCTTGATGAGGCGCGTGAAGATCTTGCCGCGCTTGGCGTCCTGGCGACCCTTGCGGTGCTGGATGTTCGCCCACTTGCTGTGACCTGCCATGGGTCTTCGTCGCGAATTCTGTTTCGAGGGGGCTAATGGTAACATCCTCGCACCGACTTCCCGCTCGAGCCCACCCGCGTGCTGCCCCCCCTTGTCGTCGCGAAATCCGGCATTGAACTGGGCCTGCTCCCGGGCATGGCCAACCGCCACGGCCTCATCGCCGGCGCGACCGGAACGGGCAAGACCGTCACCCTGCAGCGATCGCCGAGGCCCTGAGCGCCATCGGCGTGCCCGTCTTCATGGCCGACGTGAAGGGCGACCTCGCGGGGCTCGCCGCCCCGGGCGGCGCCAACGCCAAGGTCGCCGAGCGCGTGAAGGCTGCTGGGCTCGCGCGACCACACGCCCCTCGCCTTTCCCGTGGCCTTCTGGGACGTCTTCGGCGAGCAGGGGCATCCGGTGCGCGCCACCGTCTCCGAGATGGGGCCGCTCCTCCTCGCCCGCATCCTCAACCTGAACGAGACGCAGGCCGGCGTCCTCGCCGCGGTCTTCAAGATCGCCGACGACAACGGCCTGCTCCTGCTCGACCTGAAGGACCTGCGCGCGATGCTGCAGCACGCGGGCGACAACGCGGCGCAGTTCCGCACGCAGTACGGGAACATCTCCACGGCGAGCATCGGCGCGATCCAGCGCGGGCTCCTCGCGATCGAGTCCCAGGGCGGCGAGAAGTTCTTCGGCGAGCCCGTCCTCGCGATCGACGACCTCATGCAGACCGTGGACGGCAAGGGCGTGATCAACATCCTGGCCGCCGACAAGCTGCTCGCGAGCCCCCGCGTCTACGCGACGATGCTGCTCTGGCTCCTGTCGGAACTCTTCGAGCAGCTGCCGGAGGTGGGCGACCCGGACAAGCCCAGGCTCGCCTTCTTCTTCGACGAGGCGCACCTCCTCTTCAACGACGCCCCGAAGGAGCTCCTCGACCGCATCGAGCAGGTGGTCCGCCTGGTGCGCTCCAAGGGCGTGGGGGTGTGGTTCATCACGCAGAACCCGCTGGACGTGCCCGACACCGTCCTCGGGCAGCTCGGCAACCGGGTCCAGCACGCGCTGCGCGCCTTCACGCCCCGCGACCAGCAGGCCGTGAAGGCCGCCGCGACCACGTTCCGCCCGAACCCGAAGCTCGACGTCGAGAAGGCGATCACGGAGCTCGGCGTCGGCGAGGCGCTGGTCTCGTTCCTCGACGAGAAGGGCCGGCCGCACCCCGTCGAGCGCGCCCTGGTCATCCCGCCGCGATCGCGCATCGGGCCGATCTCGGCCGAGGAGCGGCGCAAGGTGATCGAATCCTCGCTGGTCGCCGGCCACTACGAGAAGGCCGTGGACCGCGAATCGGCCTACGAGAAGCTCGCGGCCCGCGCGGGCGTTCCGCGCGCAGGGCGAGGAGATCCTCCGGCGGGCTCGGCGGCATCCTCGGCAAGCTGGGGCTGCCGGGCGGCGCGGCCACGAAGGGCAGGACGCGGGAGACGGCCATCGAGGCCGCCGCCAAGAGTGCGGCCCGCGCGATGGGAAGCGAAGTCGGGCGACGCATCATCCGCGGCGTGCTGGGGTCGATCCTCGGCGGGCGCCGCTGAAACGATAAGGGGGAACCCATGGCGAAGACCGGCGAGCGCAAGGCCCAGATCCTGCAGACGCTGGCGTCGATGCTCGAGGAGCCGAAGGCGGAGCGCGTCACCACGGCGCTGCTCGCGGCGCGGCTCGACGTGTCCGAGGCGGCGCTCTACCGCCACTTCGCGAGCAAGGCGCAGATGTACGAGGGGCTCATCGAGTTCATCGAGCAGACGCTGTTCACCCTCGTGAACCGCATCCAGGCCGACGAGGCGGACGCGATGAAGCAGCTCGAGTCGACGGTCGCCACGCTGCTCGGCTTCGCGCAGAAGAATCCCGGCATGACGCGCGTGCTCACGGGCGACGCGCTGGTGATCGAGGACGAGCGCCTGCAGCTGCGCGTGAACCAGATCGTCGACCGCCTCGAGGCGAGCCTGCGGCAGAGCGCGCGCCTCGCGATCGCGGCGGGCCAGCTGCCGGCCGACTGGGACGCCAACGCCTACGCCACGACGCTCATCGCCTACGTGATCGGCCGCTGGCACCTCTTCGCCAAGAGCGGCTTCAAGCGCTCCCCCACGGAAGGCTGGCCGCAGCACTGGCGGGTCTTCACCGCCTGAGGCGCCGCGAGGCGCGACGCCGTGGCCCTGCCCGAGATCGAGACGGAGCGCCTGCGGCTGGTGATCGCCCAGCCGGGGCTCGAGGAGGCGCTCGCCCGCTTCTACCAGGAGAACTTCGCGGGGCACCTGGACCGCTGGTCGCCGCCGATGCCGGCCGACAAGTTCGATCGCGGCGTACTGGGCGCGACAGCTGCCGGTGTTCGCGGCCGAGTTCGATGCCGGCACGACGGCGCGCTGGGTCCTGCTCGCGCCCGGCGGCGGCGCGCCCGAAGTCGTCGGGACCTGCAACTTCACGCAGATCGCGCAAGGGCCCCTTCCGCGCCTGCGTGCTGGGCTACCAGGTCGCGCGCGCCCACGAGGGCCGCGGCCTCATGCACGAGGCGCTCGACGGCGACCATCGACTACGCCTTCCGCGAGCTGCGCCTGCACCGGATCATGGCCAACTACCGCCCCGAGAACGGGCGCAGCGGGCGGCTCCTCGAGCGGCTCGGATTCGTCCGGGAGGGCTACGCCCGCGACTACCTCTTCATCGACGGGGCCTGGCGGGACCACGTCCTCACGTCGAAGACGAATCCGCACTTCGACGCCGCCTGGCTGCGCGGCTGAGCCGCGCGGGCCGCTAGTCGGCCGCCGCTTCCCCGAGCATCGCGCCGACCTGCGCGTCCTCGAGCCCGCGCGGGTGGAAGGCGAAGTCGCGATGGATCCGGCCGTAGGCGGCGAAGAGCTCCCCCGCGGACGCGGCGCCGAGGTTCACGACGCCGTAGCGGTAGCTGCCCAGCCACTTCATCTCGCGGCGCAGGTCGGCCCCGCGCTTCGGATACACCATGATCGTCGCGCCGGGATGCCGGCCGCGCAGCCGCGCGATCTCCCCGGCCGCGGGCCAGCGCCCGAGCCCCTCGCCCGCGAGGTCGCGCATCACGAAGCTCGCGGCGACCGCGTCCCGGCCGCGGCGATGGCGGATCACCGGCGCCTCCCCCGTCTCCAGCGCGACGAGCGCGTCGAAGAGGTTGTAGCCGTCGACGCGCTCGAAGAGGTCGTAGAACTGCCCGGCCGCGCGCGGGTTGATCTCGATCACCTTGGCGTGCCCCGTGGCCGCGCACAGCCGCAGCTCCACGTTGAACATGCCGTGGGTGAACCCGACCGCGGCCAGCGCCCGGCGCGCCACGGCCTCCGCCGCCGATTGCGACGCGGCGGGAAGCTGCGACGGATACTGGAAGCGCTGGAACTGGTCCGTGCCGGGGTACATGATCGAGTCGACCACGCCGAGCATGGTGACCTCGCCCCTGGCGCGCGAAGCCGTTCACGGTGACCTGCGCCCCGTCGACGAGCTCCTCGGCGAGGAGGCTGAAGGGCTCGACGTCGAAGCCCGCGTGGCCGCGCATCGCGTCGCCGAAGGGCTTCACGAGGCGCTCGATGATGGCCTGCTCGAACCAGGAGAAGCGGGCGTGGCGGTCGAGCGCCTCGAACGAGTCGACGCGGCGCGCGAGCACGGAATAGGCCGCCTTCACGGGCTTCACGTAGAACGGGAACGGAAGCGGCATCTCGCGGGTGCGGCGGAAGTCCCGGCCGATCAGGCCGAACCGGGGATTGCACTCGGGCAACGCGGCCTGGAACGCCTGGCGCGCGTAGTACTTGTGCTGCGCCGTGAGCACCGCGCGCAGGGGCGTGTGCGGCAGGCCGAGCCGCTCGCCCAGGAGCGAGGCGACGACGGGCCCGAACTGCTCGTCGGAGGTGAGGATCCCGTCCAGCCCGGTGCCCGCGTAGCGCCGCGCCAGCCGGTCGACGAAGCGCGCGACGTCGAACGTGAAGAGCCGCGCGTTGTCGGGGAAGCGGAAGAGGTCGAACCCCTCGAACCGGAAGTCGTGGCCGCCCTCGCCGCGCGCCAGCGACGGAGCGGTCCCATTCGTCGGGGAAGAGGACGAGGAGCTTCTTGCGGGTCATCGGGGCTGCGCGCCTGGCCGGCCCCGGTCCCGGGTTCGGGATTCGGTCATGGGTGTTCGCCTGAGGACCCTAGTTTACGCAATGAACAGCGGTCGCGAGGCCCGTATTCCCCGGCGCCGCGGATTGCTACAATCGACCGGCCCCCTCGCGACTGCGCCATGAAACCGACCCCCCTCGCCTCGCTCGCCGCCCTCGCGGCGCTCTTCCTCCTCGCCCCGACGCGGCGCCGCCGACCCCGAGCGGGCCCGCGCGATCGTCTCGGGACGCTGCTTCCTCTGCCACGGGATGAACGGCGAGAGCTCCAGCGAGGTCTTCCCGCGCCTCGCCACGCAGAACGCGACGTACCTCGCCAAGCAGCTGCGCGATTTCAAGTCCGGCGCGCGCAAGGGCACGGCGATGAACGACATGGCCGCCCCCCTCACGGAGGCCGACATGGCCGACCTCGGGGCCTTCTTCGCCGCGCAGAAGGCCGACCCGCACCCGGCCGCCGACGCCGACCTCGCCGCGGCGGGACGCTACCTCTACGCGAAGGGCAACGCCTATTCGGGCGTGGCCGCCTGCACGGGCTGCCACGGGGCGAACGCGCACGGCACCGAGTCGCTGCCGCGCCTCGCCGGCCAGCAGTCGCCCTACCTGGAGGGGCAGCTCAAGCTCTTCAACAAGCGCGAGCGGACGAACGACAACGCGATCATGCACGCCATCGCCTCGAAGCTCACCGAGCTCGAGATCAAGGCGCTGTCCGAATACCTCGCCTCGGTGCCCTGAGGCGCCGGCGCGGCAGCCGCGAAAGCGAACGGGCCGCCCGAAGGCGGCCCGTTCGCTTCGCGCGTGGGCGCCTCAGGCGAGCGTGTCGGCCCAGATGTTGCGCGCCCAGTTGAGGGCGTAGCCCGCCTCCAGCTCGTTCCTGGCCGACGACACGCCGCCGGAACCCGGGACCGTCTTGAAGGTGCGCGCGGCCGTGTCGTACTTGTGGACCGAGGCCACGTGCACGACTTCCGTGCCGGAAACGAAGCTGTAGCAGGTGTTGGTGAGGGTCGGGGCGACGGATTCGGCGCCTCGCCGTTCAGCAGCGCGACCACCGCGGCGGCGCAGGCCTTGCCCTGCGCGTTCGCCATGTGCCCGGACTTCGGCATGAGCGGCGCGACCTGCAGCGAATCGCCGAGCACGTGCACGCCCTTGGCCGCCTTCGACTCGAAGGTGAGCCAGTCGACCTCGCACCAGCGCTTGTTGGCGGTGATGAACGGCTCGGCGATCTTGCCGGCCTTCATCGGCGGCAGGACGTTGAGCACGTTGCCCTTCACGTCCCCGAACTCCAGCTTCACGGCGCCGGCGCGCAGGTCCACGTCGACCGCCTTGCTGTTGCCGCGATACTCGACGATGCCCCCGTAGAGCTCCGCCCACGCCTTCTTGAAGAGCGGTCCCTTCGAGGTGACGTCGGCGTTGGCGTCGAGGATGAGGACCTTCGACTTCGGCTTCTTCGCCTTGAAGTACGCGGCGACCTGGCAGGCGCGCTCGTACGGGCCGGGCGGGCAGCGGTAGGGCGCTTCGGGAATGGACGAGGACGTAGACGCCGCCGTCGGCCATGTCCTCGAGCTGGCGGCGAAGCGCCACGGTCTGCGGGCCGGCCTTCCAGGCGTGCAGCACGCTCGCCTGCCCTTCGGCGTCGAGTCGAGGGCCGGAATCGCCCCGGGAATGAAGTCGATGCCGGGCGCCACGATCACGCGGTCGAAGGAGAGCGGATCCCCCTTCGCGAGCCGCACCTGCTTCTTGTCCACGTCGATGGCCGTGGCCATGTCGCGCACGATCCGGATGCCGTGGTTGCGTCGCGAGGCCCGTGTAGGGCGTCGTGATGTCGTTCATCGTCTTGAAGCCGCCCAGCACGAGGTTCGAGATCGGGCAGGAAATGAACGACTCGTTCGGCTCGACCAGCACCACCTCGATCGAGGGATCGAAGAGCCGGATGTACTTGGCCGCCGTCGCGCCGCCGTAGCCGCCGCCGACGACCACCACGCGCGCCTTCGATCCGCCGCCGGGAATGCCCGCGCAGCCCGCGAGTCCCACCGCCGCCGCCGCGGCACCCACCTTGAGGAAATCCCTTCTTTGCATGCTCATGTGATGTCCTCCCGTGGCCTAGCGGCCCTGCTTCGAGAAATAGTCCGCGAGCGCCTCGAGCTCCGCGTCCGTGTAGCCCTTGCGAGAGCTGGTGCATCAGCGTCGCGGGCTTCTTGCCCTCCTTGAACTGCGTCATGGCCGTGAGCAGCTCGTTGCGGGGCTTGCCGGCCAGGCCGGCGAGGGTCGAGCCCTGGGCCGGCCGCCCGTTCGTGCCGTGGCAGGCCGCGCAGTTGGCGGCCAGGGATCGCACGCCGGCGGGGTCAGGTTGGATGGGGCGAAGACGGGCGGGGCGGGCTGCTGGGCGACGGCGAGGCCGGCGGCCAGCGTCGCGGCCGCCGCCGCGAGGAAACGAGCGAGCGCAATCATGGCACTACTCCTCCTGGGGTTATGGGCGCAGCCCGAGAGTATCGGGGGGGCCGCGCCTGTAAACCCGCCCCTATGGGCAGGGGGGTATAACCCCGAAGGAGTAGCGGGTTAGCCCGCGGCCGGGACCGGCTCGCCCGACGGCGCCGCGGTGGCGATGTCGAGCCTCACCTTGCCGTCGGCGTCCACGTCGATGGTCACGCGCCCGCCGCCGGCCAGGCGCCCGAAGAGGAGCTCGTCGGCCAGCGCGCGGCGGATGGTGTCCTGGATGAGCCGCGCCATCGGGCGCGCGCCCATGAGCGGATCGAAGCCGTTCTTCGCGAGGTACTTCTTGAGCCCCTCGGTGAACTGGGCCTCGACCTTCTTCTCGGCGAGCTGCGCCTCGAGCTGCATCAGGAACTTGTCGACGACGCGCAGGATGACCTGCTCGTCGAGCGCGGCGAAGGAGATCACCGCGTCGAGGCGGTTGCGGAACTCCGGCGTGAAGAGCCGCTTGATCTCGGCCATCTCGTCGCCGGCCTTGCGGTCGGTCGAGAAGCCGATGGCGTTCTTCGACAGCCCCTCGGCGCCCGCGTTGGTCGTCATGACGATCACGACGTTGCGGAAGTCGGCCTTGCGGCCGTTGTTGTCCGTGAGCGTGCCGTGGTCCATCACCTGCAGCAGGATGTTGAAGATGTCCGGGTGCGCCTTCTCGATCTCGTCGAGCAGCAGCACCGAGTAGGGGTGCTTCGTGATCGCCTCGGTGAGGAGCCCGCCCTGGTCGAAGCCCACGTAGCCCGGGGGCGCCCCGATGAGGCGCGAGACCGCGTGGCGCTCCATGTACTCGGACATGTCGAAGCGGACGAGCTCGACGCCCATGATGAAGGCGAGCTGCCTCGCGACCTCGGTCTTGCCCACGCCCGTGGGGCCGGAGAAGAGGAACGAGCCGATCGGCTTCTGGGGATTGCCGAGCCCGGAGCGCGCCATCTTGATGGCCGCCGAGAGCGCCTCGATGGCCGCGTCCTGCCCGAACACCGTGGCCCGGAGGTCGCGATCGAGGTTCTTCAGCTGCGTGCGATCGTCCGAGGAGACGCTGCGCGCCGGGATGCGCGCGATCTTCGCGATGATCTCCTCGATCTCGGGCTTGCCGATCACCTTCTTCTGCCGCGACTTGGGCAGGATGCGCTGCAGCGCCCCGGCCTCGTCGATGACGTCGATCGCCTTGTCGGGGAGGTGGCGGTCGTTGATGTAGCGGGCGGAAAGCTCGGCGGCCGTGGTGAGCGCGTTCGCGGTGTACTTCACCCCGTGGTGCGACTCGAAGCGCGACTTGAGGCCGCGCAGGATCTCGACCGTCTCCTGGATGGAGGGCTCGTTCACGTCGATCTTCTGGAAGCGGCGCGAGAGCGCGTGGTCCTTCTCGAAGATGCCCCGGAACTCGTTGTAGGTCGTGGCGCCGATGCACTTGAGCGCGCCGGAGGACAGCGCGGGCTTGAGCAGGTTGGAGGCGTCCAGCGTGCCGCCGGAGGCGCTGCCCGGCCCCGATGAGGGTGTGGATCTCGTCGATGAAGAGGATCGCGTTCGGATTCTCGACGAGCTGCTTCAGCACCGCCTTCAGGCGCTGCTCGAAGTCGCCGCGGTACTTGGTGCCCGCGAGGAGCGCGCCCATGTCGAGCGCGTACACCTGCGCCTTGGCGAGGATCTCGGGCACCTGGCCGTCGATCACCCGCTTGGCGAGCCCTTCGGCGATGGCGGTCTTGCCCACGCCGGCCTCGCCCACGAGCAGCGGGTTGTTCTTGCGCCGGCGGCAGAGGATCTGGATCACGCGCTCGAGCTCGAGCTCGCGCCCGATGAGCGGATCGATCTTGCCGTCGATCGCGAGCTGGTTCAGGTTCTGCGTGAAGCTCTCGAGCGCGCCGCCCGCGCCCGGGGCCTCCTGGCCCTCCTCGGCGGCCTCGCCTTCCTCGCGGGCGCCGGTCTGCGGGTTCTTGGTGATGCCGTGCGAGATGAAATTCACCACGTCGAGGCGCGAGACCCCCTGCTGGTGCAGGAAATAGACCGCGTGCGAGTCCTTCTCGCCGTAGATCGCCACGAGCACGTTGGCGCCGGTGACTTCCTTCTTCCCCGAGGACTGGACGTGCAGGATGGCGCGCTGGATGACGCGCTGGAACCCGAGCGTGGGCTGCGTGTCGACCTCGCCGGTGCCGGCGACGGTGGGCGTGTGCTGCATCACGAAGTCGGCGAGCGCCTTCTTCAGCTCGTCGATCTTGGCCGCGCAGGCCTTCAGGACCTCGGAGGCGGACGGGTTGTCGCACAGGGCGAGAAGCAGATGCTCCACGGTGATGAACTCGTGGCGCTTCTGGCGGGCCTCGACGAAGGCCATGTGAAGGCTGACTTCCAACTCCTGGGCGATCATGTTTCCTCCATCGCGCACTGCAGGGGATGCTGGTGCTGGCGCGAATATTGAACCACCTGCTCCACTTTCGTGGAGGCGACGTCCTTCGGGTACGTCCCGCACACGCCGCGCCCCTCGGTGTGCACTTTGAGCATCACCTGGGTCGCTTGTTCCCTCGGAAGCGAGAAGAACGTCTGCAGGACCTCCACCACGAACTCCATCGGCGTGAAGTCGTCGTTATACATGACGACCTTGTACATCGGCGGCGGCTTGACCTTCGCCGCGCTCGGCTTGAGTAAAGTGGAGCCGCTGGACTTGCTGGGCATTCCGGGGGGTCGCGGGATCGCTGCGGGCGCCTGTCGTTGCCGTTCTGTCCAATATGGACAAAGGACGGGGGTTTTTCAAGACCCCGCCCATTCTATTGACTTGCCCGGGTTGCGGGGTGTAAAAGGCGCGTTGGAGTTTGGCTTCAAGGATTTCGCATCGCTTTCGCGCGCTTGCGTGCCTCGATCCGAACGATGTGCGGGCCTCCACCCGTTTTCCCGAGAGGTATGCAAGCGAATGGCAACCGGTACCGTCAAGTGGTTCAACGATGCGAAGGGCTATGGGTTCATCACGCCGGATGACGGCAGCGAGGATCTCTTCGCCCACTTCTCCGCCATCCAGATGCAGGGCTTCAAAACCCTCAAGGAAGGCCAGAAGGTCTCCTTCGACGTGACGCAGGGCCCCAAAGGCAAGCAAGCGTCGAACATCCAGGCCGCCTAAGAGCCGACTCGCTGGAATTGAAAAGCCCCCGGGGCTCGCGCCCCGGGGGCTTTATTCATTGCGGAGCGCGCGCCGCCGGTGACGCGCCCCGCTTCGACCGCCGCGTTCTCAGCCCTCCCCCATGCCCAAGCTGATCCTGGTCAACAAGCCGTTCGGCTGCGTCTGCCAGTTCAGCCCGTCCGGCGACCGCCCGACGCTGGCGGACCTCGTGCCCGTGCCCGGCGTCTACCCCGCAGGCCGCCTCGACACCGACAGCGAAGGGCTCCTGGTCCTGACCGACGACGGGCGCCTGCAGGCCCGGATCGCCGACCCCCGGCACAAGCTCGAGAAGGGCTACTGGGTCCAGGTGGAAGGCACGCCCGCGGAGGGCGCGCTCGAGGCCCTGCGCCGGGGCGTCGACCTGGGGGATTTCGTCACGCGTCCCGGCCTGGGCGGACGCCATCGCCGAGCCGCCCGGGCTGTGGCCCCGGGACCCTCCCATTCGCGTCCGGCGGGCCATCCCCACGGCCTGGCTCGACGTGCGGATCCGGGAGGGCCGCAACCGCCAGGTCCGGCGGATGACCGCGAAGGTGGGGCTGCCCACCCTGCGCCTCATCCGGTACCGGGTCGGCCCCTGGACCGTCGCCGGCCTCGCCCCGGGCCAGTGGCGGGAGGCCCCCGCCTCCCTCTGATTCCGCGCGGGAGCCCCGGCGCCGGTCAACCGGCGGGGCACCGGCCGCGTTATTCGCGGTGACGAGGCTGGCTTCCAGCGCAGTCGAAGCATCTTTCCCCACTCCAAGCAAAGGAATCCTGATGAAGAAGCTCTCCGCCCTGATCGCCGCCGTCTTCGCGTCCGTTTCGCTCGGCGCGTTCGCCCAGGCGCCCGCCAAGCCCGCCGAGCCGGCCAAGCCGGCCGCCGCCGCCACCCCGGCCGCCCCGTCGGCGAAGGCCGAGGCGCCCGCCAAGGCCGAAGTGAAGAAGGCCGAAGCGCCCGAAGGCCTCCACCGACAAGCCGGCCAAGAAGAAGTCCACCAAGAAGAAGTCGACCAAGAAGCCCGAAGCGGCCGCCGAAGGCCGACGCCCCCAAGGCCGACGCCCCGAAGGCCGCCGCGCCCAAGTCCGAAGCGCCGAAGAAGTAATCCCGGCACCCCGGCAGTCGGAAAGGCAGGGCGCGAGCCCTGCCTTTTCTCATTTCGCCTCCGGCCCCGTTTGCCTCAAGATACGTCCCCATGAAGATCGTCGTCGGCCTCTCCGGAGGCGTCGATTCCGCCGTCGCCGCCCTGCTCCTGAAGCGGCAGGGCCACGAGGTGATCGGCCTCTTCATGAAGAACTGGGAGGACGACGACGACGGCGAGTACTGCTCCACGCGCGAGGACCTCGTCGACGCGGTCTCGGTGGCCGACAAGGTCGGCATCGAGGTCGAGGCGGTCAACTTCGCCGCCGAGTACCGCGAGCGCGTCTTCGCGAGCTTCCTCGCCGAATACCGCGCGGGCCGCACGCCGAACCCCGACGTGCTCTGCAACGCCGAGATCAAGTTCAAGGCCTTCCTGGACCACGCGGTCGCGATGGGCGCCGACCGCATCGCGACGGGGCATTACGCGCGGGTCGAGGAACGCGGCGGCGCCTTCCGGCTGCTCAAGGGCTCCGATCCCGCCAAGGACCAGTCGTACTTCCTGCACCGGCTGACGCAGGCCCAGCTTGCCCGGGCGGTCTTCCCCGTCGGGCACCTGCGCAAGACCGAGGTCCGGCGGATCGCCCGCGAGGCGGGGCTTCCCAACCACGCCAAGAAGGACTCGACCGGCATCTGCTTCATCGGCGAGCGCCCGTTCCGCGAGTTCCTGTCGCGCTACCTGCCGCGGGAGCCGGGGCCCATCGTCACGCCGTCGGGCGAGCGCGTGGGCGAGCACCACGGGCTCATGTACTACACGCTGGGGCAGCGCCAGGGCCTGGGCATCGGCGGCCGCCGCGGCGGGGACGGCACCGCGTGGTACGTCTGCGCCAAGGAGCTCGGCCACGAACACCCTCGTCGTCGTCCAGGGCCACGACGACCCGCGCCTCCTCTCCTCGCGGCTGCGCGCGCAGGACGCGAGCTGGATCGCCGGGGCGCCCCCCGGGGGGCGAAGGGGACCTCGCCGCGAAGACCCGGTACCGGCAGGCCGATGCGCCCTGCGCGCTCGCGCTGGAGGGCGAAAGCGCCTTCACGCTCGACTTCGCGCAGCCGCAGTGGGCGGTGACCCCGGGACAGTCGGCCGTGCTGTACCGCGGCGACGTGTGCCTGGGCGGGGGCGTCATCTCGTAAGGGGGACAGCTCCGGAATCTCGCGAGAGAATCGGGACCTGTCCCCCGCGCGAGAGTCAGGGCCTTTCCCGCCTCAGGCCGGCGGCCGGGTGAGCGCGAAGGACGGGCGCGACTCGAGCCGGTCGATCCACCGCCCGAGCGCGACGTGCTGCGTGCGCCAGGCGATCTCCGGCAGGCGGAATTCCAGCCACAGGAGCGCGCAGGCGCAGGCCACGTCCCCCAGCGACAGCGCGTCGCCGCGCAGGTAGGCCTTGCCGCCCAGCTCGCGCGCGAGGGCGGCGATGCCGGCGTCCACCTTGCTGCGCTGGCGGGCGATCCACGCCGGGTCCTGGCGGGCCGCCTCGCGCTTGCGCTCGAGGAAGATCGCCATGCCCGCGTCGGCGATCCCGTTGCCCAGCGCCTCGTCGCGGCGCACGCAGGCGCGCTCGATGCCGGCCGGCGGGATGAAGGAAGGGGCGCCGAGCGGATCGAGGTACTCCGCGATCACGCTCGAGTCGTAGAGGCAGGTGCCGTCGTCGGTCACCAGCACGGGAATCTTGTTGAGGGGGTTGTACCGGGGAACGGTCGTGTCCGCGCTCCACGCGCTCTCCTCGACGAACTCGAAGGCGAGCTGCTTTTCCGCGAGGAGCACCCGGACCTTGCGGGCATACGGGCTGGTCTTCGAGGCGACGAGCTTCATGCGGATCTCAACCGGAGGGACGGGCGCCGAGTATAGCACCGGGGTCCGCGGCGACTGGCCGCGCCGGGACGCGTGATAAAATCCCCCCACGGTCACGCCATGTCCCACGCCCTCACCGCCCTTTCGCCGCTCGACGGGCGCTACGCCTCCAAGACCCGCGCATTGCAGGAGCACTTCAGCGAGTTCGCGCTGATCCGCCTGCGCGTGCGCGTGGAGATCGCATGGCTGAAGGCGCTCGCCGCCGATCCCGCCTTCGACCTGCTGCCCGCCTTCTCGCCGGCGACCGTGGCGGAGCTCGACCGCGTCGCCGCCGGCTTCTCCGTGGCGGACGCCGAGCGGGTGAAGGCCATCGAGGCGACCACCAACCACGACGTGAAGGCGGTGGAGTACTGGCTGCGCGAGACGTTCCGCGCGAACGCGGAAGTGTCGGCGGCCGGCGAGTTCATCCACTTCGCGTGCACCTCCGAGGACATCAACAACCTCGCCCACGCCCTGATGGTGCGCGGCGGGCTGGAAGGCGTCCTCCTGCCCGCGATCGACGCGATCGCCGCGCGGCTGGACGAGCTCGCGCGGACGCACGCCGACGTCGCGATGCTTTCGCGCACCCACGGGCAGCCGGCCACGCCGACCACGCTGGGCAAGGAAATGGCCAACGTCGCCTGGCGGCTCAAGCGGGCGCGGCGCGCGGCGGGCGCGGTGGAGATGATGGGCAAGGTGAACGGCGCCACGGGCAACTTCAACGCCCACGTGGTCGCCGCACCCGCCATGGACTGGCCCGGCTTCGCGCGGCGCTTCGTGACGGGGCTGGGGATCGCCTACAACCCGCTCACGATCCAGATCGAGCCCCACGACGCGCTCGCCGAGGCCTTCGACGCCCTCGCGCGGCTCAACACGATCCTCGTGGACCTCGACCGCGACGTCTGGGGCTACATCTCGCTGGGCTACTTCCGCCAGAAGGTGAAGGCGGGCGAGGTCGGCTCCTCGACCATGCCCCACAAGGTGAACCCGATCGACTTCGAGAATTCCGAGGGCAACCTCGGGCTCGCCAACGCGCTGCTGCGCCACCTGGCCGAGAAGCTGCCGATCTCGCGCTGGCAGCGCGACCTCACCGACTCCACGGTGCTGCGCAACATGGGCGTGGCGTTCGGCTACTGCCTGCTCGCCTACGACTCGTGCCTGCGCGGGCTGGGCAAGCTCGAGGCGGACCCGGCGCGCATGGCGGCGGACCTCGAGGGCTGCTGGGACATCCTCGCCGAGCCCGTGCAGACGGTCATGCGCGCCCACCGCATCGAGGGGTCCTACGAGAAGCTCAAGGAACTCACCCGCGGCAAGGGCGGGATCACGCGCGAGGAACTGCACCGGTTCGTGCGCGCCCTGCCCCTTCCGGACGACGCGAGGCAGCGCCTGCTGGCGCTCACGCCCGCGACCTACATCGGCCTCGCCGCGAAGCTCGCGCGCGAAAGCTAGGCCCCCGGCGGCGCCCCCAGGCGCTCGGCCAGCGCGCCGATGTCGCCGGAGAGCTCGCCCCCCTCCTGCACCAGGAGCTTTCCGTAGCGGACCTTGCCGTTGATGCGGCCCGTGGCGTGCACGACGAGGCGGCCCCGCACCGTGAGCTCGCCGTCGAAGGCGCCGCGGACTTCCGCGACCTCGATGTCCGCCGTTCCCTTGAACGACCCGTGCTCGGCGATCTGGATGGCCCGGCTCACCATCGTGGCCTCCACCCGGCCCTCGACCACGAGCGTGTCGCAGTCGTCGATCTCCACGCCCTTGAGCTTGATGTTGGGGCCGACGATGAGGCGGGAGCCGGCGCCCTCCTCGGCGCGGTGGGACGGCTCCGCCGGCGCGGCGGGAGCGGCCGCCCCCCCGGTGCGGGGAACGACGCCCAGGGCCGGCGCGGGCGCGGTCGGGGCGTGAGCGGGGCCGCGCAGGGGAGGCGTCGGTCCCCGCGGGGGATCCTTGCGGCCAAACAGTCCGTCCGGGTATCTCATGGGTGCTCCTTCGTAGGGTCGTGGGTCAACGCATACACGATCCGTGCCATGCCGGCCGATGGTCCCGGAATCGAGCATCCACGCGGGTTTGCGCCCCGTCCGGCCGCGCGCGGCGCGTGCCGGATCGTCGCCGCGGGCCGACAGCCACGCGGCTGCCGGCGCGCCAAGCACCTGATTGCGCTCGAAACGGGCCTGTCTCCCCGCGAAGACGGCTGTCAACCGCCGGCGCCGGTGCCGCGTTATTGCAGCGCGGGCGCCGCGAAGCGGCGTAGAATTCCCCCGCGTTCCGCCCCCACCACGCTCACAGGAGACTCCATGAAGAAGCTCATCGCCGCCGCCGCCATCGCGCTGCTCGCCGCCACCGGCACGGCATTCGCGAAGGACGAACCGAAGAAACCCGCCGCCGCGACCGCCACCGCCCCCGCCAAGGCCGAGGCGCTGCTCGACCTCAACAGCGCCTCCCGCGACGAGCTGATGAAGCTCAAGGGCGTCGGCGACGCGCGCGCCGACGCGATCATCAAGGGCCGCCCCTACAAGGGGAAGAACGAGCTCCTCGACAAGAAGATCGTCCCCGAGAACGTCTACAACGACATCAAGGACAAGGTGATCGCCAAGCAGCCCGAGGCCAAGAAGGCCGAGGCGAAGCCTGCCGCCGCCGACGCCAAGAAGAAGAAGGGCGGCTGCTGACCTCCGCGGCCGCGCGGCGTCGCCGCGCGGCCGAAGGCATCGCCGTGGAAATGCCCGCGAGGCGACTCGCGGGCATTTTTCATTCCGGCCGCCTCAGGGCGCGAGCGATCTCCTCGCCGTACTGCGGGTTCATGCGGGCCGAGCTGATCCCCATCTTGTTGAGGGCGCTCAGGTAGGCCTTGGCGGCGGCGACGACGATGTCGGTGTCGGCGCCCATCCCGTTCACGATGCGCCCCTCCTTCGCCAGCCGGACCGTCACCTCCCCCTGGGAATCGGTGCCCGTGGTGATGTTGTTCACCGAGAAGAGCAGCAGCTCCGTGCCGCTGTGCACCATCTGCTCGATCGCCTGGAACGAGGCGTCCACCGGCCCGGCGCCGCGCGCCTCGGCCTTCATCTCGTGCCCGCCGTCGGCGATCACCACGCGGGCGAACGGCTGCTCGCCCGTCTCCGAATGGGCCACCAGCGACACCAGCTTGAAGCGCTCGTGCTCGGGCGTGACGCTCTCGTCGGAGACGAGCGCCTGGAGGTCCTCGTCGAAGATCTCGCGCTTCTTGTCGGCCAGCTCCTTGAACCGCGTGAAGGCCGCGTTGAGGGCCTCCTCGGAGGCGAGCGTGATGCCGAGCTCCGCGAGGCGCGAGCGGAACGCGTTGCGCCCGGAGAGCTTGCCCAGCGTGAGGCGGTTCGCGCCCCAGCCCACGTCCTCGGCCCGCATGATCTCGTAGGTCTCGCGATGCTTCAGCACGCCGTCCTGGTGGATGCCGGACTCGTGCGCGAAGGCGTTCGCCCCCACCACCGCCTTGTTGGGCTGGACGGGATAGCCGGTGATGGTCGACACGAGCTTGCTCGTCGGCACGATCTGCGTCGCATCGATCGCGGTGCGGCAGTTGAGGACGTCGGAGCGCGTCCTGACGGCCATCACGATCTCCTCGAGGGCCGCGTTGCCCGGCGCGCTCGCCCAGCCCGTTGATGGTGCATTCGACCTGCCGGGCCCCGTTCATCACCGCGGCGAGCGAGTTGGCGACCGCCATGCCGAGGTCGTTGTGGCAGTGCGTCGACCAGACGGCCTTGCCGGCGTTCGGGACGCGCGCGAGCAGCTCCTTGAACAGCGCGCCCCAGCGATCCGGAACGCTGTAGCCGACGGTGTCGGGGACGTTGATCGTGCGCGCGCCCGCGGCGATGGTCGCCTCGAACACGCGGCAGAGGAAGTCCACCTCGGAGCGCACCGCGTCCTCGGCCGAGAACTCGACGTCGTCCGTGTACTCGCGCGCGAGCTTCACCGCCTTCACCGCGGCCTCCAGCACCTGCTCCTCGCTCATGCGCAGCTTCAGCTTCATGTGGATGGGGCTGGTCGCGATGAAGGTGTGGATGCGCTTGCGCGCGGCGGGCGCCACGGCCTCGCCGGCCCGCCGGATGTCGTTCTCGTTGGCGCGCGCGAGCGAGCAGATGGTCGACTCCCTCACGGCCTCGGCGACGGCGCGGATGGCCTCGAAGTCGCCGTCGCTCGCGGCGGCGAAGCCCGCCTCGATCACGTCGACGCGCAGCCGCTCGAGCTGCTTGCCGATCCTTACCTTCTCCTCGCGGGTCATGGAGGCGCCGGGGCTCTGCTCGCCGTCGCGCATGGTGGTGTCGAAAATGATCAGTTGGTCCTGCATGGGTCGCTCCGGGAATGGGAATGAGACATCGCCGGCCCGTTTTCCGGGCGGCACCGCAACTGCCGAATTGGGGGGTGGGGTTTTTAGCGCGCGAGGCGCAGCAGCAGGCCGGGGAGGCCCGCGTGCGGGAGGCGAAGCAGATGGTCGGCGATGCGCGCGACGGATTTCATGCGACGACTATAGCAACGGGCCGCGGGGCTGGCAACTAGGGCGGCGGTCGGGCCGAGTTCGCTCGCCCGACTTCCCGCCGCCTCGCAGGAGAGCGGCCACGATGTCGTGCGAGCCGTGCTCCTCCGCGATATCGAGGGCGGTCATGCCGGCGGCGTCGCGCACGTTCGGGTCGGCCCCGGCGGCGAGCAGGACCTCCACCGCCTCCTGGAACCCCATCTCCGCCGCGAGGGCGAGCGCGGTCATGCCCCGCTCGTCGCGGAAGTCGGGGTTCGCGCCGCGGACGAGCAGCAGTTCGACCGCGGGGAGGTTCGATTCCTCGACGGCCACCATGAGGAGCGAGCGGCCGCCCCCGTTCACCACGGTGTCCGCCGGCGTGGTGTGCAGCATGCGCGCGAGCGCCGTCACGTCGCCCTCGTCGATGGCGTCGCGGATGCCCTGGTACTGCTTTTCCTTGGCCTCCGCCCGCCAGCGCTGGACGGCCCACCCCACGTAGCCCGAAACGCCGTAGGCGACCATGAGGCCCCAGAGCACGTGCGAGGGCTCGATCGAGATGAGCAGGAGCGCCACCACGATCACCAGCGTCATCCAGAACGGCACCGCGCGGCGCAGGTTGAAGTCCTTGCCGCTGTAGAAGCGCACGTTCGAGACCATCGTGACGCCCGCGTAGATCGTGAGCGCCGCGGCGAACCACTTCACCTCGCCGCCCTTCACCTGGTAGTCGTTCAGCACCCAGATCATGCCGGCCACGAGGGCCGCGGCCGCGGGGCTGGGAAGCCCGGTGAACCAGCGCTTGTCGGCCACCGAGAGCTGCGTGTTGAAGCGCGCGAGGCGAAGGGCCGCGCCCGACGCAGTAGACGAAGGCCGCGATCCAGCCGATGCGGCCCATGCCGCGCAGGGCCCATTCGTACATGACGAGCGCCGGCGCCGCCCCGAACGAGACCATGTCGGCGAGGCTGTCGTACTCCGCCCCGAACGCCGACTGGGTGTTGGTGAGCCGCGCCACGCGCCCGTCGAGCCCGTCGAGCACCATCGCCACGAAGATCGCGATGGCCGCGCGCTCGAAGTCGTGGTTCATCCCCTGCACGATCGCGTAGAAGCCCGCGAAGAGCCCGAGGGTCGTGAAGAGGTTCGGCAGCAGGTAGATGCCGCGCCGGCGGATGGGCTCCATCAGCGTGGAGCGGGGCTTCACCGGGAGGACCCATGGCGGCCTCAGGCCTCGGGCAGGACGGCGAGGACGGTGGAGGTGGCCGAGACCTTGTCCCCGATGGCGACCTTCGGCGTGGCGCCGGGCGGGAGGTACACGTCCACGCGCGAGCCGAAGCGGATGAAGCCGTAGCGCTGCCCCGCGCGCGAGCCGGTCGCCCTTGCCCACGTAGCACAGGATGCGCCGCGCGATCAGCCCCGCCACCTGGACGACGGTGACGTCCTTCCCGGAGGCCGTCCGCAGGTGCACGGCGTTGCGCTCGTTGTCGGTGGAGGCCTTGTCGAGGTCCGCGTTCACGAAGAGCCCGGGGAAGTACCAGACGTTCTCCACCGTGCCGTCGACCGGCGAGCGGTTCGAGTGCACGTTGAAGACGTTCATGAACACGCTCACCTTCACCGCGTCGCGCCCGAGGTAGTCGTCGCGCGCGCTTCCGACCTGGACGATCCGGCCGTCGGCCGGGGAGAGGACGAGCCCGGCGCCGGCGGGAACCTCCCGCGGCGGGTCGCGGAAGAACTGCAGCACGAACAGCGCCACCAGCCAGAACGGCGCCGACCACCAGCCGCCGAGCCAGGTGACGAGCGCCGCCGCCGCGACGGAGCCGGCCAGGAACGGCCAGCCCTCGCGGGCGACGATCGGGTGCGGGTAGTGCGCCAAGGGGGGAGCCCTAGTTGCGGCTCTGGTCGACGAGCTTGTTCTTCCTGATCCAGGGCATCATGGCGCGCAGCTTCTCGCCCACCTGCTCGATCGGGTGCTCGGCGAGGAGGCGGCGGCGCGCCTTGAGCGTGGGCGCCCCCGCGCGGTTCTCGAGGATGAAGTCGCGGGCGTAGCCGCCCGATCTGGATGTGGGCGAGCGCATCCTTCATCGCCTGCTTCGCCTCGGGGCCGATCACCTTCGGGCCGGTCAGGTACTCGCCGAACTCGGCGTTGTTCGAGATCGAGTAGTTCATGTTGGCGATGCCGCCCTCGTAGATGAGGTCGACGATGAGCTTGGTCTCGTGCAGGCACTCGAAGTACGCCATCTCGGGGGCGTAGCCCGCCTCGACCAGCGTCTCGTAGCCCGCCTTGATGAGCTCGACGATGCCGCCGCACAGCACGGTCTGCTCCCCGAAGAGGTCCGTCTCGGTCTCCTCGCGGAAATTCGTCTCGATCACCCCGCCGCGCGTGCCGCCGATCGCGCAGGCGTAGGAGAGCGCCAGGTCCTTGGCCTTCCCCGACGCGTCCTGGTGCACGGCGATGAGCGCCGGAACGCCGCCGCCCTGCGTGTAGGTCGAGCGCACGAGGTGGCCCGGCCCCTTCGGCGCGATCATGATCACGTCCAGGTCCGCCCGCGGCTGGATCTGGCCGAAATGGATGTTGAACCCGTGCGCGAAGGCGAGTGCCGCGCCCTTCTTGATGTTGGGCTCGATCGACTCCTTCCAGACCGCGGCGTGGTTCTCGTCGGGGAGCAGGATCATCACGAGGTCCGCGCCCTTCACGGCGGCGCCGACGTCCTTCACGTCGAGCTTGGCCTTCTTCGCCTTGTCCCACGAGGCCCCGCCGGGGCGCAGCCCCACGGTGACCTTCACGCCGGATTCCTTGAGGTTCTGGGCGTGGGCGTGGCCCTGCGAGCCGTAGCCGATGATCGTGACCTTCTTGCCCTTCACCAGGGAGAGGTCGGCATCCTTGTCGTAGTACACCTTCATGTTCGTATCCTCAGATGTGCGGAAATGTCAGGCTTTGAGCACCCACTCGCCCCGGCCGATGCCCGAGACGCCGGTGCGGACGGTTTCCAGGATCGCGCCCTTGTCGAGCGCCTCGAGGAAGGCATCGAGCTTGTCGGTGGTGCCCGTGAGCTCGATGGTGTAGGACTTGTCGGTGACGTCGATGATGCGGCCCCGGAAGATGTCGGCGGTGCGCTTCATTTCCTCGCGGTCCTTGCCGGCCGCGCGCACCTTCACGAGCATGAGCTCGCGCTCGATGTGGCGGCCCTCCGAGAGGTCCACCACCTTCACGACGTCCACCAGCTTGTTCAGCTGCTTGGTGATCTGCTCGACGATCTCGTCGGAGCCGGTGGTGACGATCGTCATGCGGGACATCGTCGCGTCCTCCGTGGGCGCGACGGTGAGCGACTCGATGTTGTAGCCGCGGGCGGAGAAGAGGCCGGCGACGCGGGAAAGCGCGCCCGCTTCGTTTTCGACGAGGATGGACAGGATGTGGCGCATGGCGTGGGGTGGCGATCGAGTTGCTGGTGCGTGGGTGGGCGGCGGTGGCGCGGGCGGCGGCGGGCTTCGAGGCTCCCGCGCCGCCCCTGCCGGTCCTACAGGTCCTCGGCGAGGATCATCTCCGAGATGCCCTTCCCGCCGGGCACCATCGGGAAGACGTTCTCCGTCTGGTCGGTGATGATGTCGAGGAACACGAGGCGGTCCTTGAGGGCGAACGCCTCGCGCAGCGCCCCTTCGACGTCGGCGGGCTTGTCGACGCGGATGCCGACGTGGCCGTAGGCCTCGGCGAGCTTCACGAAGTCGGGCAGCGCGTCCATGTAGGACTCGCTGTAGCGGTTGCCGTGGAAGAACTCCTGCCACTGGCGGACCATGCCCATGTAGCGGTTGTTCAGGTTCACGAGCTTCACCGGCAGGTGGTACTGCTTGCAGGTGGAGAGCTCCTGGATGCACATCTGGATGGACGCCTCGCCGGTGACGCAGGCCACGTCCGCCTTCGGGAAGGCGAGCTTCACGCCCATCGCGTAGGGCAGCCCCACGCCCATGGTGCCGAGGCCGCCGGAGTTGATCCAGCGCCGCGGCTTCTCGAAGCGGTAGAACTGCGCGGCCCACATCTGGTGCTGCCCGACGTCCGAGGTGACGTAGGCGTCGCCCTTCGTGACCTCCCACAGCTTCTCGATGACGAACTGCGGCTTGATGATCTTGGAGGTCCGGTCGTACTTGAGGCAATCCTTCGCGCGCCAGCCGGCGATCTGGGCCCACCAGGCCGCCAGCGCCGCCGCGTCGGCCTTGTCCTTCGCGGCCTTGAGGAGCGCCAGCAGCTCCGTCAGGACGTCCTTCACGTGCCCGACGATCGGCACGTCGACGCGCACGCGCTTGGAGATCGACGACGGGTCGACGTCGATGTGGACGATCTTGCGGTTGACGCTGCCGGCCGCGAAGTGGGCCGGGTTGCCGATCACGCGGTCGTCGAACCGCGCGCCCACGGCGAGCAGCACGTCGCAGTTCTGCATCGCCATGTTGGCTTCCACGGTGCCGTGCATGCCGAGCATGCCGAGGAACCGCTTGTCGGAGGCCGGGAAGGCGCCCAGGCCCATGAGCGTCGTGGTGCAGGGGAAGTCGAGGTGCCGCACCAGCTCGGTGACCTCGGCGGAGGCCTCGCCCGAGGATGGCCCCGCCGCCCACGTAGATCATGGGCCGCTTGGCCTCCAGCAGGAGCTGCATCGCCTTCTTGATCTGGCCGCCGTGCCCCTTCATCACCGGGCTGTAGGAGCGCAGGTGGATCTTGTCGGGGTAGTGGAAGCGCGCCGTCTGCTGCGAGACGTCCTTCGGGATGTCGACGAGCACCGGGCCGGGCCGGCCCGTGGTCGCGATGTGGAAGGCCTTCTTGATCGTGATGGCGAGCTCGTTCACGTCCTTCACGAGGAAGTTGTGCTTCACGCAGGGGCGCGTGATCCCCACCGTGTCGCACTCCTGGAAGGCGTCCTCGCCGATGGCCCGCGTGGGCACCTGGCCCGTGATGACCACCATGGGATGGAGTCCATGTAGGCGGTCGCGATGCCGGTCACGGCGTTCGTCACGCCGGGCCCGCTGGTCACGAGGGCCACGCCCGGGCGGCCGGTGGCGCGCGCGTAGCCGTCGGCCGCGTGCAGCGCCCCCTGCTCGTGCCGCACGAGGATGTGCTTCACCTTCTTCTGCTTGAAGAGGGCGTCGTAGATGAAGAGGACGGCCCCGCCCGGGTAGCCGAAGACGAACTCGATTCCCTCTTCCTGCAGGCAGCGGATGGCGATCTCGGCCCCCGTCAGGGTTTCACCGGTTTCCGCGAGCGGGGGGAGCTTGAGTTCCATAAGGTCTTGTAAATCGTGAGGATTTGAAAAGGGGGACCTAGAACATTAGCCGGGAGGTCGGGATTGGTCAAGCCGAATGGCGGGATAAGCGCCTTCCGCCGCGGCCGGGCTGGCGACCGGGTCCTTTGCTATAGTCGCGGCGTCGCGGGCCAACGCGCCCCCGCCCTGCCGGGGGCCGCGCTCGACCGCCCGCGGGAGCGCCCCCTGGCCACGAAAAAAGAACTGTCCGACTTCCTCTCCTCGGTGGAGCGACGCGCCTTCAAGCAGTGCGTGTTCTCCGTCCAGGACGAGGAGGCGGCGCTCGACATCGTCCAGGACGCGATGCTCAAGCTCGCGGAGAAGTACGCGGCCCGGCCGCCGGAGGAACTGCCGCCCCTCTTCCAGCGCATCCTCCAGAACGGCATCCGGGACCATTACCGGCGCAGCAAGGTGCGCTCGGCCTGGACCTCGCTCTGGTCGTCGCTGGGCCTCACCGGGGAGGACGACGAGGCCGACCCGCTCGAGACCTTCGAGGTCGCGGACGAGGGCAGCGTCCCGGACTCCCCGGCCGACCGCCTCGAGCAGTCGCAGGTCATGGCGATCATCGAAGAAGCCGTGCAGTCGCTCCCGGAGCGTCAACGGCAAGCCTTCCTGCTGCGTTATTGGGAGGACTTCGATGTCAGTGAAACGGCCAAGGCGATGGGTTGCTCGGAAGGCAGCGTGAAGACGCACTGCTCCCGGGCCACGCACGCATTGGCGAAGCTCCTGAGATCAAAAGGCATAACGCTATGAATGAAAAGGAATTTGGCGCAAAGCTTCGGCCCTGGCTCGAGCGGTCCGCCAGCGAAGTGGGCGAATTGCAGGCCACGCGCCTGCGCGCGGCCCGGCTGCGGGCGCTGGATGCCTGGCGCGAACCGGTCCGGTTCCTCGGCTTCGTGACGGTCGGCGCCGGCACGGCGCAGACGATCAAGTATTCGATCCTGCAGCAGGCGCTCCTGTGGCTGCCGATCGTGCTGCTGCTCGCGACCCTGGCCGCCAAGACCCTCGCCCCGGAGGTGGACATCGGGGAACTCGATGCCCAGCTCCTCACGGGCGAGCTTCCCATCGACGCGTTCCTCGACAAGGATTTCGACCAGTGGCTCAAGAGCGCCTCCGGCTCCTTCTAGGGGCGCTCCTCGCCTGCGTCTCGCTGGCCGCGCAGCCCGCGAGCCCCGATCCCAAGACCCCGCAGACGCCCTGGGCGCGCCTGTCGGTCGCAGGACAGGAAGGTCCTCGCCCCGCTCGCGCCCGACTGGGACAAGCTCGCCGGGCTACCAGCAGAAGCGCCTCATGTCGGCCGCCCGCCAGTATCCGAAGATGCAGCCCATCCAGCAGGAACGCTTCCAGGAGCGCATCCGCGACTGGGCCGCGATGAGCCCCGGAGCAGCGCAAGGCGGCCCGCGAGACCTTCAAGGGGCTGCAGAAGCTCCCGCCCTCCAAGCAGCACGAGTTGCGCGCAGCGCTGGCTCGAGCAGAAGGCCACGCCCGCACCGGCTCGGAGCCGTCGGAACCCGAGCAGCGCTGATGCCGAGGCGCCCCGTCCCGCGCCCCCGGCCTGGCGCGACGGCTTGCCTGCGCCGCCTACGAGCTGCTGATCCTCGCCGCGCTGGTCCTCGTCGCGACCTTTCCCTACCTCGCGTTCGCCGGCGATTCCACCAGCGGCCTCCGCCGGCACCTGCTGCAGGCCTGGGTCCTCCTCGTGGTCGGCGCGTACTTCGTGGGGTTCTGGACGCGCGGCGGGCAGACGCTCGCCATGAAGACCTGGCGCATCCGCCTCGAATCGGCCGACGGCGGCCCGGTGGACGCGGGCGCGCGCGGTTCGCCGCTACCTCCTGGCCCTGGCCGGCGCTGGCCGCGCTCGGCGTCGGCTTCCTCTGGGCCCTGCTCGATCGCGACGGGCAGTTCCTGCACGACCGGCTCGCCGGCACGCGCCTCGTCGACACGCGCTAGGGGTCGCCGCCCGCGGCGCCTAGCGCCGCTCGGCGTGCGCCAGCCCCGCCGCCGCCACGCCCAGGAAGATGCAGCGTGGGCATCCCGGCCGAGAAGGCCGCGGGCCAGTCGTTCAGCAGGCCCGCGTGGGAGAAGAGCCGGCCGGCGAAGTGGAAGCCCAGGCCCAGCAGGATGCCCGAGGACGATCTTCGCGCCGGCGCCGCTCGAGCGCTGCGACTGGATCGCGAACGGGATCGCGAGCACCATCATCACGATCGCCGCCAGCGGGGTAGAGGACCTTCTGCCAGAGCGCGATCTCGAAGCGCGTGGTCTTCTGCCGGTTGTCGCGCAGGTGATCGATGTAGGCCGAGAGGTTCAGGACGCGACATCCGCTCCGGCACGATCTTCAGCACCGACAGGATGTCGGGCGTGAGAACCGACTTCCATTCCGACGTCGGCCCGGCGCTCGAGCACGGCGCTTGTCGCCTTCGAACCGCGTGACCTCCACGTCCGCGAGCGACCACCGCTTTCGCCCCGTCGTAACGTCGCCTTCCCCGCGCGGCTGATCGAGGCCAGGCGGAAGTCCTTGTCGAACTCGTAGATCTTGAGGTTGAGCAGCACCGTGTCGGCGGTCACGTCCTGGATGTTCACGAAGCTGCGATCCTCCTTCACCCAGAAGCCCGACCGGAACTCGCGCGCCACGATCGCGCTGGTGGCCTTCAGGCGCAGGCTCTTGGCCGCCTCCTCGGTGAACGGCGTCACGAACTCCCCGACGGCGAGCGTGGCCAGGGCGACCACCAGCCCCGCGCCCGCCACGTGGCTCGCGAGCTGCACCATCGACAGGCCCGAGGAGCGCATCACCGTGAGCTCCGACTGGTCCGACATCCGCGCCAGCGCGAAGAGCGTGCCGATCAGGGCCGCGGCGGGCAGCAGGACGTAGGCGTGCGAGGGCAGCGAGAGCAGCACGTAGCCGATCATGACGCCGAGGCGGTAGCCGCCGCGCCCCACGTCGTCCAGCTCGCGCACGAGGTCGAAGAAGCCGAAGAGCGCGAGCAGCGCCGCGAGCACCAGCAGGCTCGTGCCGAGGATCTCCCGCGCGAAGTAACGGAAGAGCATCGCCTTCCGGCTAGCCGCCCCGCTTGAGGCTCGCCAGCCCGACGATGAGGAAGATCCACACCCACAGGAGCAGGCCGAAGGCGATGAACGGGATGTGGCGGTCGGGGATGAATTTCGGCATGAGGAATCGCGTGGCGCGCGTCACCGGCCCGGTCACGATGCGAAAGACCTGGTAGATGACGTTCTGCTCGCGCCGCGCGCCCGAGAAGACGGCGACGAGGCCCTGCCCCATGTAGGCGAAGCCGGCGACCTCGACGACGGCCTTGAGGGCCCGGAGAAGGAAATCAGGATCCATGAATGAAAAAGGCCCGCGCCGGAGGGCGCGGGCCCATTGTGCCACGGAGGGCGAGGGCTCAGGTGCCCTTGGTGTCGATGTCGCCCGCGAGGTTCGGGTAGCGGACGTGGTCCACCAGCTCCTGGACTTCCTTGTCCGGCGCCGGCGTGACCAGGCTCACCACGAAGATCGTGATGATGCCCACCGGCACGCCGAACATGCCGGCGGAGATCGGCTCCAGCCCGAACCACTTCGTCATCGGGGTCGTGCCGAACCACTGGATGAACACCGGGTAGGTGTGGACCATGTAGTACAGGCAGACGCCCAGACCCGCGATGATGCCCGCGATGGCCCCGATCTTGGAGGCGCGCTTCCAGAAGATGCCCATGACGAGCGCCGGGAAGAACGCCGAGGCCGCGATCGAGAACGCCGCGCCGACGAGGAACAGGATGTTCCCCGGCTTGAGCGACGTCACGTAGGCCGCGACGACGGCCACGCCCGAGCAGCAGGATCTTCGACACCGTGATGCGCATCCCCGGCGACGCGTTGGGGTTGATCATCTTGTAGTAGAGGTCATGCGACAGGGCGTTGGCGATCGTGAGCAGCAGTCCGTCGGCGGTCGACAGCGCCGCGGCGAGGCCGCCCGCCGCCACCAGGCCCGAGATCACGTACGGCAGGCCCGCGATTTCCGGGGTCGCCAGCACGATCAGGTCGCCGCCGATCACGATCTCGGCGAGCTGCACGATGCCGTCCTTGTTGATGTCGGTGATGTTGAGGAGCGTCGGGTCCACCGTCCTGCCACGCGTTCACCCAGGCCGGCAGATCGGCGAACTTCGATCCCACGATGCAGCGTGTAGACGTCGAACTTCGCCAGCACCGCGAGCGCCGGCGCCGTGAAGTAGAGCAGGAAGATGAAGAAGAGCGACCAGAACACCGACACGCGCGCCTCCTGCACCGAGGGCGTCGTGTAGTAGCGCATCAGGATGTGCGGAAGTGCCGCGGTGCCGAACATCATGCAGAAGACGATGCCGATGAAGTTCCACTTGGCGAGGTCGCGGGCCTTCTCGTCCTTGCCGGGATAGGGCGTGGCGTGCGGCTTCGGCGGCGCCGTGCGGCCTGCGGCGCCGGCCTTGTCGGCCTTCCACTTCGCCTCGGCGGCCTTCGGCGTCGGCCGGGAAGTCCTTGAGGGCCTTCTCGGCGGCATCCAGCTCGGCCTTGGGCGCGGAGGCGGCCTTGAGGTCCTCGAGCTTCTTCGCGAGGGCATCCTTCTCCGCCTGGTAGCTGCGCCGGCAGGCCCTTGATCTTGTCGTCGGCCGCCTTGGCGCGGTCCGCGAAGATCTGGCGAACCTGCTTCTCGCCCGGGTCGTTGGTGAGCACCTTCTCGCGCTCCGTGACCTTCTCGAGCACCTGTGCCGTACACCAGCTGCGGAATCGGGATGCCGGTGTGCTTCACCGACAGCCAGACGACCGGGATCATGTAGGCGATGATCAGGATCACGTACTGCGCCACCTGCGTCCACGTCACCGCCTTCATGCCGCCGAGGAAGGAGCAGACCAGGATGCCCGCGAGACCCACGAACACGCCGATGCCGAACTCCAGGCCCGTGAAGCGGCTGGTGATGAGGCCGACGCCGTAGATCTGCGCCACCACGTAGGTGAACGAGGCGATGATGGCCGCGATCACGCCGAGCGAGCGCACGATGTTGCCGCCGTAGCGGGCGCCGAGGAAGTCGGGAATCGTGAACTGGCCGAACTTGCGCAGGTAGGGCGCGAGCAGCAGCGCCACCAGCACGTAGCCGCCCGTCCAGCCCATGATGAACGCCAGGCCCGTCGAAGCCGGTGAGGTAGAGCGTGCCGGCCATCCCGATGAAGGAGGCCGCGCTCATCCAGTCCGCGCCGGTGGCCATGCCGTTGAAGAACGCGGGCACGCGCCGTCCGGCCACGTAGTACTCCGCGACCTCCAGCGTGCGGCTCATGATGCCGATGCCGGCGTAGAGCAGGATCGTGAAGACGAGGAAGCAGTAGCCGATCCACTTGGGCGTCATGCCCATCTTCTCGCCGATGGCGAGCAGCCACCACGAACAGGATGAACCCGCCCGTGTAGAAGGTGTAGTACTTCTTGAGCTGCTGCGTGAATGTACTTCTGGCTGACGGCCATTAGTCTTCCTCCCCTTCGTGAACGCCGTGCTCGAGGTCGGCCTTGCGCATGGCGATGGCGTAGTAGCCGATGATGGCCACGTAGATGATGAGCGAGCCCTGGGCCGCCATGTAGAACGAGAGCGGCCAGCCGAAGAACTTGATCTCGGCCAGCGGGATCGCGTACCAGGCCAGGACGAAGGTGGCGACGAACCAGATCGCGAGCAGGATCGCCGTGAGCCTGCAGGTTCTTGTGCCAGTAGTCGATGTGATTCTGGGTGAGCTGCATCGCGTTCCTCCTCTTTGATCGTTGTCCTCGGAACGGTGGTCCGTCCGGGCCGGTCGAGTTGCCGGTGCGCCGCTTGGGCGGGCGCTTGAACGGCGCGGGTCGCTCGTCGTTGCCGGAAAAGGCAGGAACAGCAGATGCCACCGCGACCCGGTTCGGCACGGGCGCCCCGCCATCCCTCTTGCCGGGGATTGGCCGGGCGCGGCCGATTGTTCTTCTTGGGTGGCCCTCCTCCTTAACTTGGCGGATGCTAATGCGCTCTGTCCACCCCGGGGCAATAGGGGTTAACCCTACCCCGGCGGGCCGCCCCCCCGCCCCCCGCCGGCGCGCTCCGGCGCGCGGGCCCCGAGGGTCGCCTGGACGAGCTCCGCGACGGAGTCGACCGCGAGCTTTTCCATGATCCGGGCGCGGTGCGCCTCCACCGTCTTGATGGAGATCTCCATCTCCTCGGCGATGAGGCGGTTCACCTTGCCGGCGATCACCCGCTCGAGCACCTCGCGCTCGCGCTGGGTGAGCGTGGCCAGGCGCTCGGCGCGCAGCCTCGCCTCCTGCCGGCCGGCCCGGGAGTCCGCGTCGCGGCGCAGGCACTCGCGCACCAGGTCGACGATCTGGCGATAGTCGAAGGGCTTCTCGATGAAGTCGATGGCGCCGCTCTTCACCGCGAGGACCGCCTTCGGGCACGTCGGCCCGCCCCGACAGGAAGATGACCGGCATCTCCACGCCGGTTTCCTTGAGGTACTGCTGCAGGTCGAGGCCGCTCATGCCCGGCATGTAGAGGTCGAGGATGAGGCAGCCCGGCGCGCCCGGGCGGTAGGCCTTGAGGAAGCTCTTCGCGTTGGGGAACGCCTCGGCGCGGATCGCGTTGCGCTTCATGAGCCAGCAGAGGAGCTCCCGGATCGACTCGTCGTCGTCGATCACGTAGACGACGGGCTCGGCCGGCGCGGGGCGGCGGGGGGCTGGGCGTTCATGGGGATTCCCTGGGGGCCGCTCGGGCGCGGGCCGCAGCAGGGGCTCCGCGAGCAGGGCCTGCGCGCGCGCGACGAGGTCCTGGGTGGAAAACGGCTTGGTGATGTAGTCGTCGGCGCCCGCCTCGAGCCCGCGCTCGATGTCGCGGTGCCCGCCCTTGGCGGTGAGCATGAGCACCCGCGTGCCCGCGAGCGACGCGTCCGCCCGGATCAGCCGGCAGAGCTCGAGGCCGCTTCGCCGCGGCAGCATGATGTCGAGGAGGACGAGGTGCGGCCGGAAGGTCGCGAGGAGCGACAGGGCCTCCTCGCCATCGCTGGCGGCGCGCGCGTCGAAGCCGGCCTTGCGCATCAGGAACTCGAGCGAGGTCACGATGCTCGGCTCGTCCTCGGCGATCAGCACGCGCTTGGCCATGGCCTTCGCCTCACGCGTTCGCGACGAGGCGGCCCGCCGGCGGCGGACACCGGCAGGTCGAAGGAGAACACCGAGCCGCGCCCCGGCTCGCTCTCGCACCCAGAGCCGGCCGCCGAAGTGGCCGACGATGCGCCGGCAGATCGCGAGCCCCAGCCCGGTGCCGGCCGGCTTCTCGGTGAGCGTGTCGCCCACCTGCCGGAACTTCTCGAAGATCAGGTCCTGGTTCTCGGCGCTGATCCCCACGCCGTTGTCCTCGACGTCGACGCGCACGGTCCCGGCGTCGCCGGTGAGCCGCACCTCGACGCGCCCCGTGCCCGGGGTGCAGAACTTGGCCGCGTTCGACAGCAGGTTCAGGAGCACCTGCATCAGGCGGTCGCGGTCGGCCAGGACGACCGGCACCGAGGGGGCCAGCGCGCGTCTCGATGCGCACGCCCCGCGACGTTGAAGATGGCGCTCGTGGCGTTCACGGCCTCGAGGACGATCTCGCGCAGGTCGAGTTCCGCCGTGCGCCATTCCGCGAGGCCCGACTCGATCTTCGCGAGGTCGAGCACCTGGTTGATGAGGCGCGTGAGCCGCTCGGACTCCTTGATCACGAGCGCCGAGGAAGCGCTGGCGCTCCGCCGGGTCGAGGTCGGGGTTGTCGTGCAGGATCTCGGAGAAGGCGCGGATCGAGGTGAGCGGCGTGCGCAGCTCGTGCGTCACCGTGGAGATGAAGTCGTCCTTCAGGCGGTCGAGCTCCTTCAGGCGCTCGTTGGCCGCCTTGAGCTCCTGGGTGGCCGCCTCGCAGCTCGAGCTGCTTCTCCTCGAGCCGGTGGCTGTAGGCGATCACCTGCGACGCCTCGTCGATGATCGTCATCACCTCCTCGAGGCCCAGCGGCTCCTCCTGCGCGACGGTGGCCACCATCGTCCGCGCGGAAGCCGCGCCGATCGTGCCGGCGAGCTGCAGCTCCGCGAAGCGCACGAGGTCGCGGTCGCCCTCGAGCTCGTCGACGCTCTGCACCCCGCGCAGGCGGGCGTAGGCCGTGAAGAGCTCCACCGCCCGCGCGGGCCCGAGGAACCGGCCCACCAGGGTCTGCAGCGCCGAGGCCGAGCGTCGCGCCGCGCCAGGGGGAGCCGGGCTCGCCCGGTCTGCTGGTAGACGTCCACGAAGAGCGTGGCCTGCGCGTGCTCGGCCGCGCTCTGCCGGCGGACGCACGGACCCGATCATGTACGCGCCCACGTTGGCGATCATGCTCCAGATCATCGCATGGGTGATCTGGTCGAGGCCGGCCAGGCCGAAGAGCTGGGTGGGCCGGAGGAGCTCCATGCCCCACGGGCCCGCGCTCGACGAACTCGACGCCGAGCCACCCCGACTTGGCGAAGGCCGGCAGGAGCAGCGTGTAGGTCCAGACGGAGAATCCGGCGACGAGCCCCGACAGCGCGCCGAGCCGCGTTCCGCCGCGCCAGTAGAGGCCGCCGATCACGGCCGGCGCGAACTGCGCCACCGCGGCGAAGGAGATGAGCCCGATCGAGACGAGCGCGTAGGCCTCGCCGGCGAGCAGGTAGTAGAAGTAGCCGCCCATGAGCAGCGCGATGATCGACGCGCGGCGGATGTCGAGCAGCAGGCTCGAGAGGTCGCGCTGCTCCGTGAGGCGGAAGGCGCGGATGCGCAGCAGCAGCGGCATCACGAGGTCGTTGCAGACCATCGTGGACAGCGCGATCGTCTCGACGATCACCATGCCGGTGGCCGCCGAGAGGCCGCCGATGAACACGAACAGGGCGAGCCCCTCCGCCTTCTGCGTCATCGGGAGCGTGAGCACGAACGTGTCCGCGTCGACGTTGCCTTCCGGGAAGTGCAGCACCCCGCCGAAGGCGATCGGCAGCACGAAGACGTTGATGGCGAGCATGTACAGCGGGAAGAGCCACGCCGCGCGCTTCAGGTGGCGCTCGTCGGTGTTCTCGATCACCGCCACCTGGAACTGGCGGGGCAGGAACACGATCGCCAGCATCGACAGCACCGTGAGCCAGACCCAGCTCGCGTAGCTTCCGGCCGCGCCGCCGAGGGGCGCCATGAGCACGTCGAGGTCGGGCCGGCCGGCGGCGCGCGCGAAGAGGTCGCCCAGCCCGTCGTACATGAAGAACGCGACGTAGATGCCGACGGCGAGGAAGGCGACGAGCTTCACGAGCGACTCGAAGGCGATCGCGGCCACCATGCCCTCGTGGCGCTCGGCGGCGTCGAGCTGGCGCGTGCCGAAGGCGATGGCGAAGAGCGCCATGAAGAGCGCCACGTAGAAGGCCGTGTCCTGCATCACGACCATCGAGCCCGCCTTCGGCGGCATCACGATCTCCGGGTAGCCCAGCAGGATCTGGAAGCTCGTCGAGACCGCCTTCAGCTGCAGCGAGATGTAGGGCAGGATCCCGATCACGGCGATCACGGTGACGAGCCCGCCGATGAGCGCGCTCTTGCCGTAGCGCGAGGCCACGAAGTCGGCGAGCGACGTGGTCCGGTTCAGGCGCGCGATGCGCACCATCTTGCGCAGGACGAACCAGCCCACCAGCATCGTGAGCGTGGGGCCGATGTAGATCGGCAGGAACCCCACGCCGTCCGTGGCGGCGCGCCCCACGCTGCCGTAGAACGTCCAGGCGGTGGCGTAGACCGCGAGCGACAGGCTGTACACCCAGGCGTTCGAGATGATCGAGCGGCCCTGGGCCGCGCGCCGGTCCGCGAACCACGCGACCGCGAAGAGCAGCCCGATGTAGGCGAACGACGCGGTGACGATGAACCAGCCCTGCAGCATGGCGCCCGCCCGCTAGGCCCCGCGCTCGATCACGATCGCCGCCGGCGGCGATGACCACGCCCCAGGCCGCGAAGAGATAGACGTAGAGCACCGGCACGCCGGCCGCGGTGGCGCCCACGTTGAAGAGCGCGAGGATCGGGTAGTTGAACAGCAGGCACCCGAGGAGGAACAGCGACACGATGCGGTACGCGCGAAGGCTCGGCTTTCTCATGGCTTCCTCGACGAAACGGCGCTCGGCATCGGCGCGCGCGGAGTGCGCGCGCCCGGCGCTAGTAGAGGGCCCGGCGCCCGCCTTGTCAATCGAGGCGGCGGGCTGGCCTCAGGAGAGCCAGCGGTCCGCGCCCGAGAGGCGAGACGAGCTTGCCCGCCGTCGTCGCGCCGATCCCGTCCGCGTCCGGCAGCACCATGAGCATCAGCTGCGCCGTCACGAGGCAGTCGGCGATGGCGCGGTGGCGGAACGCGACCGGGATCGAGAACGCCTCGAGCCAGTCGTCCAGGCCGGAGAGCCGGCTCGCGTACTTCGGCCAGACCAGGGGCGCGATGTCCGCGAGGTCGAGCCAGGGCCGCCGGAACGCGATGCCGAGGTGGCGGTCGATGGCGCGGCGCAGCATCGTCGAGTCGAAGGGCGCATGGAAGGCGACGAGCGGGTCCTTGCCGACGAAATCGAGGAAGGCGGCCAGCGCCGCCGCCGGGTCCTCGCCTTCGGTCTGCTCGGTGCCGCCGATGCCGTGCACCTCGATGTTCTCGGTGGCGCTGGGCGCGTCCTGGCGCAGGACGACCTCGAAGCTGTCGGCGAGGTCGATCTCGCCGTCGACGACCGCGAGCGCGCCCACCGCGATGAGCGAGTCGTGGATCGCGTCCAGGCCGCTCGATTCCACGTCGACCACCACCCACCGGCCCTCGGCGGGCAGCCGCCGGCGGTCGTACTCGGCGAGCTTTCGCCAGCGCTCGAGGCGCCGCGCGAGCTCCTCGGGAAGGCCGGCGCGGGCGCGGCGGAAGGGCCAGAGCGAGGGGAGCACCGTCCTCGCCTTCAGAGCTGGTAGTCCAGGGCCACGCGGTTCTGGAGCTTGCGCGCCTGCCGCAGCGCCTCGCGCAGGATGCGGCGGTCGAGGCTGTTGAGGGTGTCCGGATCGATCCGGTTGGGCTCCGAGGCCCCCGAGCCGCGGTCGAGGCTGTCCTGCGCGCGCAGCCGCAGCATCTGGACGAACTGGAAGGCGTCGATGGCCGCCGAGACGTCGTCCTCGCTCATCCGGATCTTCGGCCCGGTGGCGCGCAGGCGATCCGTCGTGGACACCGCGCCCACGCCCGCGGAGAGCGCGAGGATGCGCGCGCAGTCCACGAACACCCGCGAGGCCTGCCTCTTCAGGTCGATGGTGCCCCCCTCGCCCGCCGACGATGTCGCCGAAGAGGCCCAGCGGCGGCCGGGTCTGCGCGGCGTTGGCCGCCATCTGGCGCAGGAACACCGGGCGGTCCTTCACGTTCTCCAGCAGGAATTCGCGCAGGCGATCGACCAGCGCCGCGTCCCCGTGCAGCGCGCGGAAGTCGAAGAAGATCGACGCGTTGAGGAGCGCCTCCGGGTCGGAATTGCGGATCCAGTCGTCGAAGCGGTGGAACCACTCCGCGAGGCTCAGGCACCAGTCGGGGTTGCGCGCCATGATGTTGCCCTTGCAGAGCGGGAACCCGCAGGCGTCCAGGGACCGGTTCACCTCGTCGGCGAACTCCAGGAGGCGCTTCGCGGGTCGCCTCCCGGTCCTCCCCTTCCCGGTCGGGAAAGATGATGGCGTTGTCCTGGTCGGTGGCGAGCGTCTGCTCGTTGCGGCCTTCGCTGCCCAGGCCCATCCAGCAGAAGCCGGTGTCGGCCACGGGGTGGTTGCGCAGGGCCAGCTCGACCGCGCGCTCGGTCACCGCGTCGTTGAGCGCCGAGACGAACTGCGTGAGCTGCTCCGCCGCCACGCCCTGGGCGAGCATCGCCGTCCCGAGCTCGCGGACCTCGCGGGCCGCGAACGCGAGCGCGTCGACGGTCTCGGCGTGGGCGATGTCCTTGCGCAGCCCCTGCATCGACAGGCGCTGCAGCCCGAACAGGTCGCGCTCGGAGATCACCCCGAGGAGCGCCTCGCCGTCCACGACCAGCACGTGGCGGAACCCGCGCCGCGCCATGAGCTGCGCCGCCTCCGACAGCGCGCTCGCGGCCGGCAGCGTGGCCGGGTTGCGCGTCATGACCTCCGACACCGGCCGGTCGAGCGGCTGGCCGGCGAGCGCCACGCGGTTGAGGACGTCGGTCTGCGTGAAGATGCCCGAGGGGCGGCCCTCGCCCTCGGTGAGGACGATCGAGCCGATGCGCCGCGACTTCATGAGCTCCAGCACCTGGCGCACGCTCGCGGACTCCGGCAGCGTGACCGGGCGAATGGCGAAGCGCGTTGCGCAGGGGCGAGGCCATGGTGAGCTCGTCCGCGGCGCGGTTCGAGTAGGCCTCGCGCGTGCCCCGGGTCGAGGCGGCAAGCAGTGCGGCCAGCCGGCGCGTGCAGAAGGCGTGGAACTCCGGGCTGCGCGCCATCACCTCCGCGAAGCGCGCCTCGTCGAGGACGTAGCAGAACGTGTCCTTCAGCGCCGTGTAGCGAAGCGTGGTGGCGCGCTGCGCGATGAGGGCCCCGACCGGGAAGCACTTCGCCGTCGGTGAGGGTGGCGGCCATCGTGTGCAGCGACACCATCGAGGGCTCGTCGGCCTGCACGGCGCCGCGCTGGATGATGAAGAGGGACGCGATGCGCCCGCTCTCCGGCGAGAGGATGACGGCGTCCTTCGCGAAGTAGCGCAGCTTGAGGCCGGCCGCGAGGTGCGCGAGGTCGGCCGCGCGCATGGCGTCGAAGGGGGCGTGCTTGCGCAGCACGTCGGCGGTGGCGGCCGTGAGCAGCGGCGGGGGCTGGCGTTCGTTCATGGGGCGGAGTCTTTCACGCCCGAGGACGGGCCGGAGTGATGCCCGTCAAACGAAAACGGGACGGGGTCGAGGCCCCGTCCCGTCCTGAGGTGGCGCTCGGCGGGCCGGACTACAGCGGGTGCTTGAGCTGTTCCAGGATCGCCGGGTTCTCGAGCGTCGAGACATCCTGCGTGATTTCCTCGCCCTTGGCGAGGACGCGCAGCAGCCGGCGCATGATCTTGCCGGAGCGGGTCTTCGGCAGGTTGTCGCCGAAGCGGATCTCCTTGGGCTTGGCGATCGGGCCGATTTCCTTGGCCACCCAGTCGCGCAGCTCCTTCGCGAGCTCCCGCGCGGCATCGCCCGTCGGGCGCGGGCCCTTGAGCACCACGAACGCCACCACGGCCTCGCCCGTCATGTCGTCCGGGCGGCCGACCACGGCGGCTTCCGCCACCAGCCTCGTGTTCGCCACCAGCGCCGACTCGATCTCCATCGTGCCCATGCGGTGCCCCGAGACGTTCAGCACGTCGTCGATGCGCCCCATGATGGTGAAGTAGCCCGTGTCCTTGTCGCGGATCGATCCGTCGCCCGCGAGGTAGAGCGTCCCGCCCAGTTCCTCGGGGTAGTAGCTCTTCCTGAAGCGCTCGGGATCGCCCCAGATCGTGCGGATCATGGAGGGCCACGGGCGCTTCACCACCAGGATCCCGCCCTGGCCGTTGGGCAGGTCGTGGCCGGTCTCGTCGACGATCGCGGCCATGATCCCCGGCAGCGGCAGCGTGCAGGAACCCGGGGACGAGCGGGGTGGCGCCCGGCAGCGGCGTGATCATGTGGCCGCCCGTCTCCGTCTGCCAGAAGGTGTCCACGACCGGGCAGCGCGAGCCGCCGACCGTCGTGTAGTACCACATCCACGCCTCGGGGTTGATGGGCTCGCCCACCGTGCCGAGGATGCGAAGCGACGACGAGGTCGTACTTCTTCGGGAGATCCCCGCCGGCCTTGATGAGGGAGCGGATGGCCGTGGGCGCCGTGTAGAAGACGTTCACCTTGTGGTCCTGGATCATCTTCCAGAACCGCCCGGCGTCCGGGTAGGTGGGCACGCCCTCGAACACGATCTCGGTCGAGCCGACCGCGAGCGGTCCGTAGGCGATGTAGGTGTGGCCCGTCACCCAGCCCACGTCCGCCGTGCACCAGAAGACGTCGCTCGGCTTGTGGTCGAAGGTCCACTTCATCGTGAGCATCGCGTGCAGCAGGTAGCCGCCCGTCGAGTGCTGCACGCCCTTGGGCTTGCCCGTGGACCCCGAGGTGTAGAGGATGAAGAGCGGGTGCTCGGCGTTCACCCAGGTGGGCTCGCAGTCCTCGGCCTGGCCCTGGACCACGTCGTGCCACCACTTGTCGCGCGGGGCGTTCATCGCGACCGGCGAGCCGGAGCGCTTGTAGACGATCACCTCGCGGATCGAGTCGACGCCGCCCATGGCGAGGGCCTCGTCGACCGCGGGCTTGAGCGGGATCTCCTTGCCGCCGCGGAACTGGCCGTCGGCGGTGATCACCGCGACGGCGCCGGCGTCGATGATGCGCTCGTGCAGGCTCTTGGCGGAGAAGCCGCCGAAGACCACCGAGTGGGTGGCGCCGATGCGCGCGCAGGCCTGCATCGCGACCACGGCCTCGATCGACATCGGCATGTAGACGAGGACGCGCTCGCCCTTCTTGATGCCGTGGGCCTTCAGCGCGTTGGCGAACTGGCAGACGCGGTGGTAGAGCTCCTTGTAGGTGACCTTCGTCACCTTGCCGTCGTCGGCCTCGAAGATGATCGCGACCTTGTCCGGCTGCGTCTTCAGGTGCCGGTCCAGGCAGTTGTACGAGGCGTTGAGCTCGCCGTCGTGGAACCACTTGTAGAAGGGCGCGTTCGACTCGTCGAGCGTCTTCGTGAAGGGCTTGGACCACAGGAGGTTCTCGCGCGCGAGCCGCGCCCAGAATCCCTCGAAGTCACGCGCGGCCTCGTCGCACAGCGCCTGGTAGGCGGCCATGCCCGACACGTTGGCCTGCTTCACGAACGCTTCCGACGGCGGGAAGACGCGCGTCTCCTGGTGGACGGATTCGATCTTCGACATTGCCGGTATTCCTCCTGTTGGCGGTGCTTGGCACGACGGCCGTTGCGCGGCCTCTTGTGGCGGGACCCGCTTTCTCGCGACGGGCCGGCATTTTTATAGCACAGCGAAGCGCCCGCCGCCGCCCCTCGACCCCGGGAAAACCCTGAAGCGGGGCCTGAGTCTCATATCTTATATAAGACTGTTGACGCACCGCAACATCGGTGCTAGCGTGGATCGAGCGCCCCGGGCCGGGCGCCGGCCGCAGCGCCGCTCGGGCCCGGGCGCAGCACGCAACTCGTTGAAATGCCGAGGATTCCATGAACGCTCCGCTGCCCGCCGCCCTGCCCGCCCCCGCCCCCGCCGCGCCGGAGATCCTCGGCGACTACTGGCCCGGGATCCAGATCTACTACCCCCCGGTGAAGTACGCGCCGTCGCTCGGCATCTACGAGGACCTGGAGCAGGCGGCGGCCCGCTTCAAGAAGCACGCGTGGAACACCACGTCGCACACGCTCCTCTTCGACCTCGAGGACGGCTGCCGCCAGAAGGAGATGAGCCGCGAGCTGCTGCGCCGCGAGCTCCCGGGCCTGCCGCGCAAGCGCGAGGTGCAGATCGCGGTGCGCATCAACCCGTTCCGCACGGAGGAATACGAGAAGGACCTCGCCCTGATCCGCGACCTGCCGGACTGCTTCGACGCGGTGATGCTCGCCAAGGCCGGCGAGGCCTACGGCGCCCCGGAGATCCGCGACCTCTCCGCCGTGCTCGTGGGGCTCAACCACCGCATCACCATCCAGCCCATCATCGAGCACCCCAAGTCGCTCAAGATCGCCCCCGAGCTGATGCAGTACGCGACCGTGAAGCACGTCGTGTTCGGCATCCACGACTTCTCCAAGGCGATGGGCATCCAGATCACGCCGCGCCACTGGACCGAGGAGCTCAAGTTCTACCTGCACGACATCCTCTTCGAGGCGCGCATCGCGGGCAAGGGCGTGATCGGCGGCGTGGAGACGCTCATCGGCCAGACGGCGATGCCGGAGAACTTCGTCGAGCCCGACGACGTCCGCCGCTGGCTCGACCTGCACGGCGACGAGGAGTCGCGCGTGGTCTACAGGCACGCCTGCGAGGAGGCTTCCCTCGGCCTTTCCGGCAAGCAGGTGATCCACCCCTCGCACATCCATCCCTGCAAGGTGGCCTTCACGCCCTCGCCCGTCGGAGACAAGACGAAGATCGCGATCCTCAAGGCGGCGATCGAGGCCGACGCCCTGCTCGGCGGCGCCATCAAGTTCCAGGGCGAGATGCTCGACCCGCCGATGTTCGGCAAGGCGCTGCAGACGCTGCTTCGCGCGCACGCCCTGCACGCGCTCTCGCCCGCGGACACCGACTTCGCCGATGGAAGTCCTCAAGCGCCTGCCCGCGCAGGTGGTCCGGGAGAACTGGCCGTACGGAGTCATCCTGTGACCGCCCGCGCCACCACGGCTTTCGCGCCCTTCCCGCCCTGGAAGTGGGAGGTGCCGGCGCGCCTGAACATCGGCGTGGCCTGCACCGACGCGCACCTGGGCACCCCGGCGGCCGACCGCATCGCGATGATCGTCGAGGACGACGCGCTCGGCACGAGCGCCATCACCTACCGCGAGCTCGCCGCGCGCACCAGCCGCTTCGCCGAGCTCCTGCGCCACCTGTGCATCGGGGCGGGCGAGCGCGTGCTGATCCGCCTGCCCAATTCGATCGACTACCCGACGGCGTTCCTCGGCGCGATGAAGCGCGGGGCGGTGAGCGTGCCCACCTCGACGCTCCTCACGCCGGAGGAGGTCGAATACCTCGCGCACGACTCCGGCGCGCAGGCCATCGTCATCGACAAGGCGGCCTGGAAGGCCATGGGCCCCAAGCTCGCGGGCAAGGAGTCGCTGCGCTTCGCGCTGCTGTCCGGCGAGGGCGAGGTCACGCACTGCAAGGGCGTCGAGGCGATCGACCTCGAGCCGGCGCTCGCGAAGATCGCCGAGCTGGGAGCCGGCCGAGGACACGGCGGTCGACGATCCCGCCTACCTCGTCTACACCTCGGGCACCACGGGCTACCCCAAGGGCGTCCTGCACGGCCACCGCTCGCTCGTCGGGCGCACGCCGGCGGCGTCCTACTGGTTCGACTTCGCCGAGCACGGCGACCACGAGGCCGGGACCGCGCCCGGCCAGGGCGACCGCATCGTCCACTCGGGCAAGTTCAACTGGACCTACGTGCTGGGCTCCGCCCTCATGGACCCGCTCTTCCACGGCAAGACGGTCATCGCGCACGAGGGAAAGAACGACGCCGAGACCTGGCCGCGGCTCATCGCCAAGCACGGCGCCACCATCTTCATCGGCGTGCCGACGATCTACCGCCAGATCCTGCAGAAGACCGCGTTCACGGAAGGCGGACGTGCCGACGCTCCGGCACTGCATGAGCGCGGGCGAGCACCTTTCCGACGAGGTGTTCGGGCTGTGGAAGGACCGCTTCGGCCTCGACATCTTCGAGGCGGTGGGCATGAGCGAGTTCAGCTACTACCTCTCGCAGAGCAAGCTGCGCCCGATCCGGCCCGGCAGCGCCGGCTTCCCGCAGCCCGGCCACGACATCCGCCTCCTCGATCCGGAGACGCTCGCGGAGGCGGCCCCCGGCGAGGAAGGCATGATCTGCATCCCGGAATCGGACCCGGGCCTCTTCCTGCGCTACTGGAACCTCCCCGAGGAGACCGCCAGGCTCAAGCACGACGGCTGGTTCTTCACCGGCGACTACGCGCGCTCGACGCGGACGGCTACCTCTGGTTCCTCGGGCGCAAGGACGACATCATCAAGAGCTTCGGCTACCGCGTCTCGCCCTACGAGGTCGAGCGCGTGCTGAAGAGCCACCCCGCGGTCGCCGACTGCGCCTGCGTGGGCGAGGAGGCGGGCAAGGACAAGCTCCTCGTGGTCGCCTACGTGATCCCGCATGCCGGCAAGTCCGTCACGCCCGAGGAACTCGCCGCGTTCGGGCGCGAGCACCTCGCCGCCTACAAGGCGCCCAAGGTGGTCTACCTCGCGAAGGACTTCCCGCGCACGCGCAACGGCAAGATCCTGCGCCGCGAAATCTCGCCCGCCATCGCCGTGATCCCGGTCGGCAGGCTAGAACTTCGCCCGGATGGCCTTCCGGGGCGCCGCCCGAACGCCCACATGAACCCCCGGCCCGCCCCGATACGCGCGCTCGGCAGCTTCATCTTCTGGACCCGCTGGCTCCAGGCCCCGCTCTACCTGGGCCTCATCGTCGCGCAGGCCGTCTATGTCGTCCACTTCTGGGTGGAGCTCGTCCACCTCGTCGAGGCGTCCTTCGGCAACAAGGCGGCGCTGGCCGCCCTCTTCGACAGCGTCGGATACAACCTGCCCGAGATCAAGGACGCGGCCGGGCGCCGTGATCCGCCACGCGGCGCCGAAGTTCAACGAGACGGTGATCATGCTGGTGGTCCTGGCGCTCATCGACGTGGTGATGATCTCGAACCTGCTCATCATGGTGATCGTCGGCGGCTACGAGACGTTCGTCTCGCGCATCGATCTCGAGGGCCACCCCGACCAGCCCGAGTGGCTCTCGCACGTGAACGCCTCCGTCCTCAAGGTGAAGCTCGCCACCGCCATCATCGGCATCTCCTCGATCCACCTGCTCAAGACCTTCATCAACGCCGACAACTACAGCGAGAAGATGCTCATCGCGCAGACCGCGATCCACGTCGCGTTCCTGCTCTCGGCCATGGCCATCGCCGCCTGCGACCGCATCATGCCGCACCCGGAGTCGGCCCCGCACTGACCCGACCACGCTCCCGCCCCGGCGCGGCGGGGGACTTTCCGCCCCTGCGGGAAGGCCCCTGCATTGGTCTAGAATGGAGCCCTGATTCCCCAGCTGAACGGGCCGCCGCACGCCGGGCGCCCGCACCCGCCATGACCACGATCCGTAACGTTGACCTCATCCAGTCCGTCGCCGACGCCTTCCAGTACATCAGCTACTACCACCCGGCCGACTACATCCGCGGCGCTCGCCAGGGCCTACGAGCGCGAGCAGTCGCCCGGCCGCCAGGGACGCGATGGCGCAGATCCTCATCAACTCGCGCATGTCCGCGGAGGGCCACCGCCCCATCTGCCAGGACACGGGCATCGCCATCGCCTTCGTCCGCGTCGGCATGGACGTGCGCTGGGAAGGCGGCATGACGCTCCAGCAGATGGTCGACGAAGGGCGTGCGCCGCGCCTACACCGACAAGGACAACCCGCTGCGCGCCTCCGTCCTCGCGGACCCGGACGGCAAGAGGAAGAGCACCGGCGACAACACGCCCGCCGTCGTCCACGTGGAGCTGGTCCCCGGCGACAAGCTCGACGTGATCGTCGCGGCCAAGGGCGGCGGCTCGCGAGAACAAGAGCAAGTTCGCCATGCTGCTGCCCTCCGACTCCATCGTCGACTGGGTGCTCTCCGTCGTGCCCACGATGGGCGCGGACTGGTGCCCGCCCGGCATCCTCTCCCTCGGCATCGGCGGCACGCCGGAGAAGGCGATGCTCATGGCCAAGTGGGGAATGATGGATCCCATCAACATCCAGGACCTCGATCGCGCGCGGGCCGAAGAGCCGCGCCGAGGAGCTGCGCCTCGAGCTCTACGACAAGGTGAACGCGCTCGGCATCGGCGCGCAGGGCCTGGGCGGCCTCACCACCGTCCTCGACGTGAAGGTGAACGACTACCCGACGCACGCGGCCTCCAAGCCCGTGGCGCTGCTGCCCAACTGCGCCGCCACGCGCCACCAGCATTTCGTGCTCGACGGCTCCGGCCCCGCCGACCTTCGACGCCGCCGGACCTCGCCGACTGGCCGAAGCTCGCGCTCGACTTCGCGAAGAGCCGGCGCGTGAACCTCGACACCCTCACGAAGGCCGACCTCGCCACGTGGAAGTCGGGCGAGACGCTGCTGCTGTCCGGCAAGCTCCTCACCGGCCGCGACGCCGCGCACAAGCGCATGGTGGACATGATGGCCAGGGGCGAGAAGCTGCCCGTAGACTTCACCAACCGCTTCATCTACTACGTCGGACCGGTGAACGCCGTGCGCGAGGAGGCCGTGGGCCCGGCGGGCCCGACGACGAGCTCGCGCATGGACAAGTTCGTCGAGCCGATGCTCGCGAAGACCGGCCTCATCGGCATGGTGGGAAAGAGCGAGCGCGGCCCGGTGGCCATCGAGTCGATCAAGAAGCACGGCGCGGCCTACTGCATCGCCGTGGGCGGCGCGGCCTACCTCGTGTCCAAGTCCATCAGGAAGTCGCGCGTGCTCGCGTTCGAGGACCTCGGCATGGAGGCGATCCACGAGTTCGAGGTGAAGGACATGCCGGTCACCGTGGCCGTCGACACCGGCGGCAACGCCGTGCACAAGACCGGCCCGGCGGAGTGGCGCGCGAAGATCGGCAAGATCCCGGTCGTCGTCGCCTAGGCGGGGTGGCAAGGCCCGCGGTCGCCCGCAGCGGGCTCTTCCGACGCGCTCTGGATCGCCCGCCTCGCCGCGCGCGCCAAGCCCGTCTTCGTGATCACCGCAGTCCGCGCAGGACGCCGAGCGGCTGCGCGACGAGATCGCCTGGTTCGACCCGGCGCTGGCGGTGCACCGCCTGCCGGACTGGGAGACCCTGCCCTACGACCAGTTCTCGCCGCACCCCGACCTCGTCTCCGAGCGGCTCGCGACCCTGCACCAGTTCTCGCAGGGCGCCTGCGACGTGGGGCTCATCCCCGTGTCGACGGCGCTGCAGCGCCTGGCGCCGCGCAGCTACCTCGCGGCGCGCACCTTCTTCCTGCGGCAGAAGACGCGGCTCGACCTCGAGGCGCTCAAGGCGCAGCTGGCCCTCGCCGGCTACGCCGCGGTCCAGCAGGTGATGGCGCCGGGCGAGTTCTGCATCCGCGGCGGCCTCGTCGACCTCTTTCCGACGGGCAGCGCCGTTCCCTACCGGCTCGACCTCTTCGGCGAGGAGATCGAGTCGATCCGCACCTTCGACGTCGACACGCAGCGCTCGATCTACCCGGTCGCCGAGGTCCGCCTGCTGCCGGCGCGCGAGTTCCCGATGGACGACGAGGGCCGCGCGCGGTTCCGCGCCAGCTTCCGCGAGCGCTTCGAGGGCGACCCCACGAAGCGGCGCGCCTACAAGGATGTCTCCAACGGCATCGCGCCGGCCGGCGTCGAGTGCTACCTGCCGCTCTTCTTCGAGCAGACCGCGACGCTCTTCGACTACCTGCCGCCGGGAGCCACGTGCGTACTGCACGAGGACGTGCCCGCCGGGGCCGAGGCGTTCTGGCGCGACCTGCAGCGGCCGCTGCGAGCTGCTGCGCGGCGACAGCGACCGGCCGCTGCTGCCGCCGGAACAGCTCTACCTGCCCGCCGAGGCGTTCTTCGTCGCGCTGCAGCCGCTGCGCCCGCCTCGACGTGAGGCGCGGCGCGACCGGGCCCGCGCCCGCGAGGCGCCCCGGTGCTCGCCGCCGCCGACCTTCCCGAGGTCGGCGTCGACCGCCGCTCGGCCGAGCCCCTGCGCGCCCTCGAGCGGTTCGTGTCCTCGTTCGACCGGGCGCGTGCTCGTCGTCGCCGACGGCCCCGGCCGCCGCGAGACGCTCCTGCAGTTCCTCGGCGAGCACGGGCTGCACCCGGCGCTGGTCGACGACTGGAGCGCTTCGCGGCATCCGCCGCGCCGCTCATGCTCACGCACGGCCCGCTCGCCGCCGGATTCGTGGCGCCGCGGACGAAGCTTCGCGATCGTCACCGAGGCCGAGCTCTACCCCTCGCAGGTGCGCCAGTCGCGCCGCCGCGACGGACGCGCGCGAATCGTCCGCCGAGGGGATGCTGCGCGACCTGGCCGAGGTCAAGCCCGGCGACCCGGTCGTCCACAGCCAGCACGGCATCGGCCGCTACCAGGGGCTCGTGACGATGGACCTGGGCGAGGGCCCGACGGAGTTCCTGCACCTCGAGTACGAGGGCGGCGACAAGCTCTACGTGCCCGTCGCGCAGCTGCACGTGATCAGCCGCTACACCGGCGCCTCCGCCCGAGGACGCGCCCGTGCACCGGCTGGGCAGCGGCCAGTGGGAGAAGGCGCGCCGCAAGGCGGCCCAGCAGGTGCGCGACACCGCCGCCGAGCTCCTCGACCTCTACGCGCGCCGCGCCGCGCGCCAGGGCTACGCGTTCCCCCTGAAGCCCCAGGACTACGAGGCCTTCTCGGCGGCCTTCGACTTCGAGGAGACGCCCGACCAGGACTTCGGCCATCCAGTCGGTCATCGCCGACATGACGGCGCGGCCGGCCCATGGACCGCCTCGTCTGCGGCGACGTGGGCTTCGGCAAGACCGAGGTCGCGATGCGCGCGGCGTTCGTGGCGGTGGCCGCCGGCAAGCAGGTGGCGATCCTCGTGCCGACGACGCTGCTCGCCGAGCAGCACTTCGCAGAACTTCAGCGACCGCTTCGCGCAGTGGCCGGTGAAGCTCGCGGAGCTCTCGCGCTTCCGCAGCGCGAAGGAGATCGCCGCCGCCGATCGCGGGGCTCGCCGACGGCTCCATCGACATCGCGATCGGCACCCACAAGCTCATCCAGAAGGACGTCGATGTTCAGGAACCTCGGCCTCGTCATCATCGACGAGGAGCACCGCTTCGGCGTGCGCCAGAAGGAGCAGCTGAAGCGCCTGCGCGCCGAGGTGGACGTGCTCACCCTCACCGCCACGCCCATCCCGCGCACGCTCGCCATGTCGCTCGAGGGGCTGCGCGACTTCTCCGTCATCGCCACCGCCCCGCAGCGCCGGCTCGCCATCAAGACCTTCGTCGCGCGCTACTCGGCCGGCATCGTCCGCGAGGCGGTGCTGCGGGAGCTGAAGCGCGGCGGCCAGGCCTACTACCTCTGGAACGAGGTCGAGACCATCGAGAACCGGCGCGAGATGCCCTCGAGAAGCTGCTGCCGGAGGCGCGCATCGCGGTCGCCCACGGCCAGATGCGCGAGCGCGACCTCGAGCGCGTGATGCGCGACTTCTACCACCAGCGCGCCAACGTGCTGCTGTGCTCGACCATCATCGAGACCGGCATCGACGTGCCCACGGCCAACACCATCCTCATCGACCGCGCCGACCGCTTCGGGCTCGCGCAGCTGCACCAGCTGCGCGGCCGCGTGGGCCGCTCGCACCACCAGGCCTACGCCTACCTGCTCACGCCGCCCGAGGAGGGCCTCAGCGCCAACGCGCAGCAAGCGCCTGGAGGCGATCCAGACGATGGAGGAGCTCGGCGCCGGCTTCTACCTCGCCATGCACGACCTCGAGATCCGCGGCGCGGGCGAGGTGCTCGGCGAATCGCAGTCCGGCGGGATCCACGACGTCGGCTTCGCGCTCTACACCGAGATGCTCGAGCACGCGGTGAAGTCGCTCAAGGCCGGCAAGGAGCCCGACCTCGCGCGCCCCGTGGCCGTCGCGACCGAGGTGAACCTGCACGCGCCGGCGCTGCTGCCGGAGACCTACTGCGGCGACGTGCACGAGCGCCTCGTGATCTACAAGCGGCTGGCCAACTGCGCCGCCGAGGACGACCTGCAGCGCCTGACCGAGGAGCTCGTCGACCGCTTCGGCGAGCTTCCCGAGCCCGCCCGGGTGCTGCTCGAGTGCCACCGGCTGCGCATCCAGGGCGCGCCGCTCGGCGTGGCCCGCATCGACGCGAGCCCGTCGGCCATCGTCGTGCAGTTCGTGCCCGACCCGCCCATCGACGGCCGGCGCATCATCGCGCTCGTCCAGTCGGGCCCGCGCTACCGCATGCCGGGCCCCGACCGCGTCCGCATCGACGCCGCGATCGCCGACCTGAAGCGCGCGCGCCGCGGAAGTGCGGCAGTTCATGAAGGCGCTGGCCCCGCCATGACCGCCTTCCACCTCGTCGTCCAGGGCGCGGACATCGCCACGCCGGACCTGAAGGCCCTCTGCGCCCTCGCGCGCGGCGCCGCGATCGAGCGCGATCACGGGCGAGGCCTTCCGCATCCGCGACGCCGACCCCGCGACCCGCGAGGCGGTCGCCGCGCGCTGCGCCGAGGCGTCGCTCGACTGGGGCTTCGTCGCAGGACGGCCGCCGGCTCGCGGACTTCGGCCTGCTGGCGCTCGACATGGACTCCACGCTCATCACCATGGAGTGCATCGACGAGATCGCCGACTTCGCGGGCCGCAAGCCGGAGGTGGCCGCGGTGACCGCCGCCGCGATGCGCGGCGAGATCGACTGGCCGCAGAGCCTGAGGAGCCGCGTGGCCGCGCTCGCCGGGCTCGACGCCTCCGTCCTCGAGCGCGTCTACCGCGAGCGGCTGCGCCTGACGCCGGGCGCCCGGCCCCTCCTCGATGCCGCGCGGCGCGCCGGCCTCGCGACGCTGCTCGTCTCGGGCGGCTTCACCTACTTCACCGACCGCCTGCGCGACGAGCTGGGCATCACCGAGGCCTACGCCAACGAGCTCGTCGTGGAGGACGGCCGCCTCGCGGGCCGCGTCACCGGCCCCCTCGTCGATGCGCGCCGGCAAGGCCGGCACGTGGCGCGCATGCGCGAGTCGCTGGCGCTGCCGAGGCGAGCGCGTCCTCGCGATCGGCGACGGCGCCAACGACCTGGCGATGATGGCGGAGGCGGGGACGAGCATCGCCTTCCATGCGAAGGCGGTGGTGCGCGAGAGCGCGACCTACGCCCTCGCCCATGTGGGCCTCGAGGGCGTGCTGGGGCTCTTCCCGGCCTAGGCGTCCGGCGCCCTGGGCGGCTGCGGCAGCGGGAAGTAGACGTAGGCCCCTTGCGCGACCCGCGCGGCGTCGCGCTCCTGCTGCTCCTGGAGGTCCTGCGGATGGTCCCACCAGGTGGCGCGATTGCGGCTGCGCAGCTCGCGTAGCTCGGGATTCCTGTCGAGGAGGTCCCGGAGGAACCGGGTCGCTTCGGATTCGTAGGCCATGGCGGGGGCTGCGGCGACGGGGAACGGGGGCTGGCAACGGGCGGCAATCCTATCACGGCGCGCCTCGCGCCCGTTTGCGCCTCGACTCGCGCGCGGGAGGATAATTCCCCCGCCCCGATTCCCCAGGCCCGCGATGCGGATCTCCTACCCGCGCTCCTTCCTGTCGCTGCTGCTGCTCGGCTTCACGATCGTGGCCGCGCCGCTCGTCTTCGCGCTCTTCGCGAACGCGGTGGCGTTCGAGAAGCTGGCCGCGCTCTCCGAGCAGGCGGTGCTCGCCGCCGTGAGGGTCACGCAGGCGAGCCGGGCGCTGACCGCCAACGTCGCCTCCCTCGAGCGCACCGCGCGCCAGTACGCGGTCGCGGGCGAGGCGCCCTTCCTCGAGGCGTACCGCGCCAACCGCGCCGCGTTCGCCGCCACGCTGCGCTCGCTCGACGAGATGCCGCTCTCGGACGCGCAGCGCGCGGAGTCGGCCGCCATCGCGAGCGCCGAGGAGGCCATCCACGCGATGCTGTCGAGCGCCCCGCCCTCCCCGGAGCTCTCGATCCGCCTCGCCGCCGAGTTCCCGCGCCTCGCCGGGCGGGCGCAGGCGCTCGTCGCCCTCGGCGACCGCGTCATCGACGAGGGCATCGAGCGGCTGCGGGCGCAGGCCGTGAAGTCGCGCAGCAACGTCTTCTGGCTGATGGTCGCGCTGATCCCCACGGCGATCCTCCTCATCGCGAGCTTCACCTTCCTCATCGCCCGCCCGATCAACCAGGTGAGCGCCGGGATCCGGCGGCTGGGCGACGGGGAGTTCGCCCGCCCGATCGCGATCGAGGGCCCGGGCGACATGGTCCGCCTCGGCGAGCAGCTCGACTGGCTGCGCCGGCGGCTGGTGACGCTGGAGGAGCAGAAGACGCGCTTCCTGCAGCACATCTCGCACGAGCTCAAGACGCCGCTCACGGCGCTTCGCGAGGGCTCCGACCTCCTCTCCTCGGGCGTGGTCGGCAACCTGAACGCCGAGCAGCACGAGATCGCCCTGCATCCTGCGCGAGAACTCCATCGAGCTGAGGAAGCTCATCGAGGGGCTGCTCAACTACAGCACGGTGCACGCGCAGGCCTCCTTCCTCGACGCGAAGATCGTGCCGCTGCGCGACGTCGTGAAGCGCGTGGTGAACGACCGCAAGCTCGCGATGGTGACCCGGGGCATCCGCGTCGACCTGAACTGCGAGAACGTCACCGCCTACTGCGACGAGGAGAAGGTCCGCGTGATGCTGGACAACCTCCTGTCGAACGCCGTGAAGTACTCGCCGGAGCGCGGGCTCATCGCGGTCAAGCTCTACAAGGACCGCTCGGATGCCGTCTTCGAGGTGTCCGACGAGGGGCCCGGCATTCCCACGTTCGAGCGCGAAAAGGTGTTCGAGGCGTTCTTCCGGGGAACCGACTCGCCGGTCGCGGCGATCAAGGGCAGCGGCCTGGGCCTGTCGATCGTCAAGGAATACGTGCAGCTCCACAAGGGCCGCGTCGAGATCCTCGACGGGCCCGGGGCGCACTTCCGCATCCGCATCCCGCGCAAGCGCGAAGCCGGGGAAGCAGGCCGCATGAGGCGGGCGCTCCTTCCCGTCCTCCTCGCCGCCGACGCTCGCCGGCTGCGCCATCGCGCCGTCGACGCCGCCTGCCGTCCCCGGCCCGCGCCCCGGCGGCGGCGACCGCCGAGCGCCTCCTCGCGTCCCTGGCGCGGATGATCGCGATGGACGAGCATGCCCTCGCCGCGGAGGCCTCGAGGGCCCGCGAGGCCGCCGAGCGGGGAACCGGACCCCTTCGCAAGCGTCGAGGCGGCCCTGGCCCTGTCGATGGCGGCCGCGCCGGACGACGCCCAGGTCCTCGCCCTCGTGGCGCCGGTTCTCGCCGCCTACCCGCCGGCGGAGCCCGAGCATCCGCGCGATGGCAGGGTTCTTGCAAGCAATTGCTTCCGATCGCCGGAAGCTCCGGGACAGCCTCGCCACGGCCAGCGCGAAATCACGCGACGACCGGCGCGAGGCCCAGTCCCAGCGGTTGCGCGCGGAGGCCCAGCAGGAACGGGCCGACCGCCTGCAGCTCAAGCTCGAGGCGCTGACCAACCTCGAGAAGAGCCTTGCAAACCGCCCGCATGCTGACGATCCCGACCGCCGCCCCCGCTAGGACCCCCACGCCCGCCATGCCGCCGCAAGGCCGCGCCACCCTGTTGCTGGTTGACGACGACCCGGATCTCCTCCGGCTCCTCGCGATCCGCCTGAAGGCCAACGGCTACGCCGTCAACGCCGTCGACAACGGCCCGAAGGCGCTCGCGGCCATCGCGGCCACGCGCCCCGACGTCGTGCTCTCCGACCTGCGCATGAGCGGGATGGACGGCATGGCGCTCTTCCAGGAGATCCAGGCGTCCTACCCGGGGCTCCCGGTCATCATCCTGACCGCCCACGGCACGATCCCCGACGCCGTGGCCGCGGTGAAGCGCGGCGTGTTCGGCTACCTCACCAAGCCCTACGACGCGGACGAGCTCCTCGCCCAGATCGAGCGGGCCCTCGCGCTGCACGGCGGCAGCAAGGGCCGGACAGGGGCCGGGCAGGCCTGGCGGGAGGAGATCGTGACGCGCTCCTCGCTCATGGAGGACGTGCTCGCCAAGGCGCAGCGCGTGGCCGCCAGCGACGCGAGCGTCCTGATCCAGGGCGAGAGCGGCACGGGCAAGGAGCTCCTCGCCCGCGCCATCCACCGCGCCAGCCCGCGCGCGAACCAGCCCTTCGTCGCCATCAACTGCGGCGCCATCCCCGAGACGCTTCTCGAGAGCGAGCTCTTCGGCCACACGAAGGGATCCTTCACCGGCGCGATCGCGGATCACCGGGGACTCTTCGCGAGCGCCGACAAGGGCACGCTCTTCCTCGACGAGATCGGCGACATGCCGCTCGCCCTGCAGGTGAAGCTCCTGCGCGTCATCGAGACCCGCGAGGTGCGGCCCATCGGCGCCTCGCGGACCATCCCCTTCGACGTGCGCATCATTTCCGCCACGCACCGGGACCTCGCGAAGGAGAAGGAGACGGGGGGCTTCCGGGAGGACCTCTACTACCGCCTGAACGTCGTGGGCCTGCGCCTGCCTTCGCTCGCCGAGCGGCCCGAGGACATCGCGCTCCTCGCGCGCCACTTCCTCGCCTCCATGGCCGCGCGCTACGGCCGCGACAAGGCCTCGTTCGCCCCGGAAGCCCTCGAGCTCCTGGGCAAGGCGAAGTGGCCGGGCAACGTCCGGCAGCTCTACAACGTGGTCGAGCAGTCGGTCGCGCTCTGCCCCACGGAGGTCATCCCCGCCGTGTTCGTCGAGCAGGCGATCCAGGTGGAGATGCACGAGATGACGTCCTTCGAGGACGCGAGGAAGCGCTTCGAGCGCGACTACCTCACGCGCCTGATGAAGCTCACCCAGGGCAGCGTGTCGCAGGCCGCCCGCCTCGCCCGGCGCAACCGCACGGAGTTCTACAAGCTCCTGCAGCGCCACGGCATCGAGGCGGCGATGTTCAAGCCCGACCCCAAATGAGCGGGGCTGTCTCCCGCCGGAGACAAGCCGGCTCAGCCAAAATCAACGGGTTACGCGCGACAGTGCCTTCGCATGTCGCCAGGAGGCGACAACTTCCGGAAAGGCCGGCAACGGCGGCGACGCGACGCCTGAAAACGCATAATTGATTGATTATAAAACGAATTTACGGACTTGGCATCGCCCTTGCTGGATAACCCGGGCGAAACGTTTCACCAGAGCATCCTCCGCTCCGGGTCGGTGAAAGGCCGATCGGATTCTCCTCCAGACTTAAAGAGTGCGCCTTGTGGGGCAGGTTCTCCTGCCCCTTTTTTTTCGTCCTGCGCGCCCGCCTCTCCGGCGCCGCCCCCGGGGGGTATATAAGTCACGATTGATATAGGTCACGAGCCCCCCCTCCTCCGGGCGTCCAATGACGTCTGTCGGGCACGACCCGCGAAGCGCGTCTACGGGACACGCACGCGCGCCCGAAGCGAAATCCACTCGCCCTCGAAGGAGAACGTCCATGAAGCTTCGCACCCTCGCCACCCTTGTCGCATTGGGAGTGGCGCCCGCGGCCCTCGCCCAGGCGCCGGCCGCCGCCCCGGCCGCCAAGCCCAATATCCCGATGTTCTGCACCAACTGCCACAAGGCCGGGCCCAACGAGACGTTCGGCATGTTCGAGAACGTCGCCTTCAAGTCGCAATCCATCCAGCTGAAGATCGACGCCACGACCGAGATCGTGAAGTTCGACCCGAAGACGATCCAGGTGGTCGAGGCCGGCGAGGCGAAGACCCCCGAGGCGATGTACGACATCCGCAAGGGGCACGAATCGAAGATCGAGTACGTCGAGAAGGACGGCGACGAAGACCGCGACGAAGATCTGGTTCAAGGGCCCGATCAAGATCGCGCCCGAGAAGCTCGTGAAGTACGACGAGGTCGCCGCGCTCGTCGCGAAGGGCCCCGAGGCCGGCAATTACGTGCTGGTCGACTCGCGCCCGCTGCCGCGCGTGCATGGAAGGCACGATTCCCACCTCGATCAACCTGCCCTTCACGACCAAGGGCTTCGACGCGCTCGCCGCGGAGAAGCTCCCCGCCGACAAGTCGAAGTTCATCGTCTTCTTCTGCCAGGGCGTCACCTGCATGCTGAGCCCCAACTCGCTGCGCCGCGCCGAGGCGATGGGCTACACCAACGTGAAGGTCTACCGCGAAGGCTGGCCGGAGTGGACGCAGAAGAACGTCGGCGTCCTCGCCGCCGCGCACCTCAAGGGCGCCTGGATCGAGAAGGACATCCCGCACGTCCTCATCGACGCGCGCCCGGCGGCGGATACCAAGGCCGGCTTCATCCCCGGCGCCGTCGCGATCGCCCCGGCGCAGGTGAAGGCCGCGCTCGCGAAGTTCCCCGACAAGGACCTCAAGCCGCCCGTCATGGTCTATGACGCCGACAACGGCAAGGCCGCGATGGAGGTGGCCTCGGCCATCACCAAGGCGGGGTATCCGTTCGTCACCGTGATCCCCGGCGGGTTCAACGGCTGGAAGGCCGCGGGCTACCCGGTCGCCACGGGCGCGCCCGCCACGACCGTCGCCTACGCGCCGAAGCCGCGCCCCGGCGACATCGGCATCGAGGCCTTCAAGAAGCTCGCCGCGAACACGCCGCCCGACACGCTCATCCTCGACGTGCGCAACACCGACGAAGCCAACGCCGGCATGATCAAGGGCGCGAAGCTCATCCCCGACGAGGAACTCGCTGGCGCGCATGGGCGAGCTCCCGAAGGACAAGCGATCGTCGCGCACTGCTCCACGGGCGTGCGCGCCGAGATGTCCTACCACAAGCTGAAGGAGAAGGGCTACAACGTCGCCTTCGTGAAGGCGCGACATCGAGATCGACAAGGCCGGCAAGCCCACCATCACGCCGAACTGAGTCCCGCTTTCCGCAGCACCCGGCGGGGACGCGTCGAAGGACGCGTCCCCGCTTTCTATTCCACTTCCTCGATCCAGGCCATCTGGATCGCCTCGAGGATCTTCTCCCCGGAGCGATCGGAGCGAATCGGAGAACCCCTCGAGGCCCATCACCCAGCCGTGCAGGTCGGTGAAGCGGATCGTCTTCGGGTCCGTGTCCGGGTACTTGTCAGCGAGCGCCACCGCAATCTGGCGCGAATCGGTCCACTTCATCTCCATGCCTCCCGTCCGGTTTTCCGGCGCGGCGCGAGTTCCGCCCGCCGCGCGATGCCTCATGGACCCATTCTGCCATCATCGACCGCCGGTGCCGGCGCCCGGTGTGCCCGGCCGCGCACATGCCGATTTTTCGGTATTGATTCCCCCTTCCGGCCGTGCGACACTCGCGCCGATGAGAATGGGTTTCCTTTCCCCCCTGTTGCTCGCGCTCGGCCTCGCGGCCGGTCCGATCGCCGCTGCGGGCGCGCCCGCCATCAGCGCGGGCGGCCGCCACAGCGTCGCCGTGGGCGCCGACGGCGTGGTGCGCACGTGGGGGGACGATTCCGCCGGCCAGCTCGGGCTCGGCCGCACGCTGACCGTCACGGCGCCGGTCGCCGTGACCGGCATCGCGAACGTCGCGCGCGTCTCCTCGGGGGTGAATCACGTCGTCGCGCTCCTTCGCGATGGCACGGTCTGGGCCTGGGGCCAGAACGACCTCGGCCAGCTGGGCGACGGGACCACGACGAACCGGTCGACGCCCGCGCCCGTCCAGGGACTCGCCGGCGTGATGGCGGTATCGGCGGGCGGCGGGCACACGCTCGCCCTGAAGAGCGACGGGACCGTGTGGTCGTGGGGCGAGAATTACTCCGGGCAGCTCGGCTACGACGAAGGCCTGCTCGTGCCCGTCGCAGGTTCCGGGCCTTGGCGGCATCCGGGCGATCGCGGCCGGCGGCGGCCATAGCCTCGCGCTCGCGGACGACGGCACCGTGTGGGCCTGGGGCCGGAACGACGACGGCCAGCTGGGAGACGGGACGAACACCGACCGCACGGCACCCCGGCCCGTCATGAACCTGGCCGGGGCCGGCATCATCGCGGCGGCAACCAGCACAGCCTGGCCGCGACGACGCAAGGCACGGTCTACGCGTGGGGCAGCAACTACTCGGGCCAATCGGGCGACGCGTCGGGCGCCGATCGCACGCTGCCCGGGCTCATGCCCGGCCTTTCGGGCGTCATCGCGCTCTCGGGCGGCTATTTCCATTCCGTCGCGCTGCTCAATGACGGCAGCGTCCGCGCATGGGGCGACGGGTATTCCGGGCAGCTCGGCGACGGGCTTCACACGCCCTCCGCGACGCCGGTCCGCGTCGAGGGCCTCGCCGGCATCACCGCGATCTCGGCAGGCGGCCTGTTCACCATTGCGAAAGCGACGACGGCTCGCTCTGGGCCTGGGGCGAAAACGAGCAGCGGCGAGCTCGCAGACGGCACCACGACGCGGCGCGATTCGCCGGTGCGAGTGATGGGGCTCCCGGCGACACCCCTCGCCTCCATCGCCGCCGGCGGCCTGCACGCCTTCGCCGTCACTCGACGATGGCCGCGCCTACGCGTGGGGCGCGAACGATTTCGGCGAGCTGGGCGACGGCGTTCGCCCGCTGCGCTCGACACCGGCGATCGTTCCCGGCGCGACATCGATCGCGAAGGTCGCGGCCGGCGGCCTGCACACGCTCGCGCTGCGCACGGACGGCACGCTGCTCGCGTGGGGACACAATCCATTGGGACAGCTGGGCGACGGCACGCAGACGGGCCGTTCGACGCCAGGCCCCGTGAACACGCTCTCGCGGCGTGCGCGACGTGGCCGCCGGCTACTACTTCTCGCTCGCCCTCAAGAACGACGGCACCGTGTGGTCGTGGGGCTACAACTACGAAGGGCTCCTCGGGCTCGGCAACCAGGACAACGTATTCGTCCCCACGCAGATTCCCGGACTCGCAGGCATCGCCGCGATCGCCTCGGGGGCCTCGCATTCGCTCGCGCTCGCGGGGGATGGCACCCTCCGCGCATTCGGCGGCAACGGCGCCGGACAACTGGGCGACGGCACGACGACCGACCGCTACTCCCCCGTGCGCGGTTCCGGGTCTCGCGGGCGTCATTGCGATCGCCGCAGGCGGCGACCATTCGCTCGCCCTGAGGAACGACGGGACGGTCTGGGCGTGGGGCCAGAACTATTCGGGCGAACTGGGTGACGGCACCAACACGCCGCGCGCGACGCCGATGCCCGTCAAGGGGCTCGCCGGAATCGTCGCCATCGCGGCCGGCAGCAGTTTCTCGTTCGCCATCCGAAACGACGGCGCCGTCTTCGCGTGGGGCGCCAACTGGGCGAGCCAGCTCGGCGACGGATCGGGTCTCGAGCAGAGTCTTCCGGTCGCGGTCGGCGGGCTCGCGGGCACCGTCGCCATCGCGGGCGGCGGCACGGGGGCGATGGCGCTCAAGTCCGATGGAACCGTGCGGGCCTGGGGAAACAACATCGACGGCCGGCTCGGCGACGGCACGTTCGCCACGCGGGACACGCCGGTCGTCGTGCTCCGGGAAGACGGCGGCGGGAGACTGGAGACCAACGACTGGTTCCTCGACCTCAATCCCGCGATCCCGAAGACGATTCCGCCCGAGAGCATTCCCGTCTTCCTGATCGTCGCCGCGACCGCGGCGGGCGAGGTCACGGCCAACCTGCGCTTTCGCGGCCAGGATCTCGGCACGACCGGGAGCGTCTTCGCCTTCGCGCTGGCGCCGGCCGACATCGTGAAGGCTGCAGCCGACGGCTCGGCGCCGTTCGCGGTCGGCAAGAGTGTTTCCCGAGGCGGCTCGAAGGCGGACGGCGTGGCCTGCGTGCTGGCGCAGCTCAACTCGTCGGGGCAACTGCAGGCCGTGTCCGCTTCCAGCCTCCAGGCCTACATCACGGGCGTGCTCTCCGCGCAAGGGCAGGCCGTGCAGGTGATCAACGGCGCGAGCGCCGTGAACATCGGCGGCGCCACTTTCTACGTGGGCTATGGCACGAGCGCCAGCGCAATGCTCAACGGAGGCATCAACCGCAGCGTGGTCTCGGTGCCGGGTACCCGCGAATGCAAGCCGCAGTCGCCGCAGACCGGCTGGTGGTGGAATCCACAGCAAGGCGGCCGTGGCTTCTCCATCGAAGCCGCCGGCAACAACCTCTTCATGGCGGCCTACCTCTACGACATCTCGGGGCGCTCCACCTGGCACGTGGCCGCCGGCCCCACCTCGCTCGATGGCTCCGTGTTCAACGGCCAGCTCCTGAGCTTCGGCAACGGCGTGACGCTCAACGGCCCGTATCGGGCCAACGCGCGGCTCGCGGACGCGGGGCCGGTAACGCTCACCTTCGACGACGCGCAGCACGGCACGCTCGTGTGGCCCGGTGGAACGGTGGCGATCCAGCGCTACGGCTTCGGCGCCAACGGCACCGACACGCCTGCGCTCGCCAACCAGCCGGAGAATGGATGGTGGTGGGGAGGCGCTGCCGACAACGGCCGCGGCTTCTTCATCGAGTGGCAGGGCAACCGGGCCTTCGTCGCCGGCTACATGTACGACGCGGACGGCAACGCGGCGTGGTACGTGGCCGACGCTCCCGTCGCCAGTGCCCAGACCTTCACCGGCACGTGGCTGCAGTTCGCCAGCGGACAGACGCTCACCGGCGCCTATCGCGCGCCGACGCTCGTGAACGGCAACGTCGCGCCCGTCACCATCCAGTTCCAGGGCGCGGACACCGCCCTCCTCACCCTCCCCTCCGGGACGCTTCCCATCACACGCTTCCGGTTTTGATCGGGGTAGCAGTTCCATTTCCGCGCCCTGGATCTGCGTTCAGTCCCTGGCGCATCGCCCGCTTGCTCACGCGAGCGCAGTGCAGGTCGAGGAAGCTCGACCAGCAGGAGCGCCGACGTTCAGGAAAACCGAACCCCTCTTAACCTTGGTCAAACTCCTCGCCGCAGAAGCGGCCGTACACTGAATCTTCGTAATTCCCCTCCCAAAGGGGCCTGCGTGGGCGCAGAGCGGATCACCAGCCTCGTTCTCGTAGGGTTCTCGGCCCTAGGTTTCGCCGTGCCTGCGGAAGCAAAGGCGGCGGCTTCCAAACCCGGTGGCCCACTCGTTCCTCCGGGCTTCCGCCCGCTTCGAATCATTCACGCCTCCCGACGGGATGCCATTGCACGGCCACGCAAGTCGCTCGCGACTCCTGCGGGCGTGCCAGGCACGACGCTCTCGGAAAAGGGATTGAAATGATCAAGGACTCCTTCGTCGTGTCCGGCCTGAAGCGTCTGCTCCATTCTCCACCAGGTGACTTCGCCACCACGTCAAGAACCTTGTTTCTGCAGCGTCTATCGCTCGCGTTACTCTTCCTCGCGGGAGCAGGGATTGCGGAAGCAACCATTCCGGCTGCCGAGCGAACGGTGCTCACGAACCTGTACGCCTCCACCAATGGCGCTTCGTGGACGACCCGCACAGGCTGGATGGGCCCCACGGGAACGGAGTGCAGCTGGCATGGCATCCAGTGCGACGGCGGCCAAACCCACGTTTTTTCCATCTACCTGCCTGGCAATAACCTCGCAGGCACGCTACCTTCGCTCGGCAGCCTGACGGCCCTTGACACTTTCGTTGTTGGGTCGAACCGCTTGACCGGCTCCATCCCCCCACTCAGCGGCCTCACGGCCCTGCGGGTTTTCTGGGTAACCAACAACCAGCTGACAGGGCCCATCCCCTCGCCCGCGGGTCTGACAGCCCTGGAGAATTTTCACGCCGCGCAAAATCAGCTAAGCGGGTCCATCCCCTCCTTCACCGGCCTGCCGCAGCTATGGAACATTTCCGTCAACGACAATCGATTGACGGGATCCTTTCCCTCGCTCAGTGGGTTGCCTCTGCTGATTTCCTTCTACGCCCAGAACAACCATCTGACCGATTTCCTCCCCTCGCTCGGGGGCTTCCCCAACCTGTCATTCTTTGACGTTTCCAACAATCAATTGACCGGTCCCGTCCCCAATCCGCCACCTCGTGCAGCGGCCGGACGGAGCAACCTGTGCAACAACGGTCTTGTGTCGAGCGGTAGGCCGACCGTTGATGCGGCGTGGGTAGCCGCGCAGGATCCCGCCGCAGTCGCCGGCGGCAACTGGTTGGCTTGTCAGACGCTGTCTCCCCCGCCGACCTGCACCTTGACCGCAACACCGACCTCGATCGTCGCGGCGGCACCGCTACTCTGTCGGTGAGCTGCAGCCCGGGGGCCCTTTCCTATTCGTGGTCAGCCAACACCGGGTTTGGCAGTTCGACCACGACCGGCACCGTGTCCCCCACGGTGACCACGACATATTCGGTCAGGGGCAGCAATGGAGGCGGCGCCGGCAACACGGCCTCGGTCACCGTATTCGTCACGACGTCAGTCACGCCCGTCTGCACACTGACCGCAGCGCCGGCCTCGATTGCCCCAGGAGGCACCGCCACGCTGACAGCCAACTGCGACCCGGCGGCTACCTCCTACATCTGGACCGGTGGCACATGTCCCCCCACGACCGCATCAGGCTGCACGGTTACACCCTCGGCGACCACGACCTATACCGTGGCAGGCATCAACAGCAGCGGGACCGGCACCGCTGCCGTTGCCGCCGTGACGGTGACCGCGCCCGTATTTCCCATGACGGTGGCCGCAAGCATCGGTCCCCGCATGACCACGGTCACTGCCACCATCCAGTTCCGGCCGCAAGACATCGGGACGACCGGCAGCGTCTACGTGTTCGCATTGGCTCCTGCCACGGCGGTGACACTTGCCTCGAACGCCGAGGATGAGTTCCAGCCGCCGGGCTACCCCAAGAGTGCCGACGGAAGCAAGGACACATCGGTGGCCTGCGTGCTCGCGCAGTTGAACGCATGCCGGCCAGCTCAAGCAGGTGACGGCATCCACGATGCAGGCGTACATCACCGGCGTGCTCTCGGCGTCAGTCGCAGGCCATCGAGGTGATCGATGGCGTGGCGACCGCGAACATCGCCGGGGCGACCTTCTACGTGGGCTATGGCACGAGTTTTTCCGCCATGCTCACCAGCGGGATCAACAGCAGCGTGGTCTGGTGACTGGGCTCAGAGGACTGCCAGCCGCAGGCCCCGCAGAAGGGCTGGTGGTGGAACCCCGCCGAGGGCGGTCGCGGCTACTCGATCGAAGTGGCGGGCAACAACCTGTTCATGGCCTCCTACCTCTACGAAGTCTCGGGACGCGCCACCTGGCACGTGGCCGCCGGTCCCACCTCCCTCGACGGCTCCGTCTTCAGCGGCGAGCTCATGAGCTTTGGCAGCGGCGTGACCCTCGCAGGGCCATACCGCGCCAATGCGCGGCTGCCTGACGCGGGCACCATCGCCCTCACCTTCGACGACGCACCCACGGCACGCTCGTCTTTCCTGGCGGAACGGTGGCGCTGCAGCGCTATGCCTTCGGTGCCAACGGCACGAGCACGGCTGCGCTCGCCAACCAACCCGAGACCGGCTGGTGGTGGGGCGGAACCGCCGACAACGGCCGCGGCTTCTTCATCGAGTGGCAGGGCAATCGCGCCTTCCTCGCCGGCTACATGTACGACTCCGCCGGCAACGCGACGTGGTACGTCGCCGACACGACCATCACCAACGCACAGACGTTGCAGGGCACGTGGCTCGCAGTTCGCCAACGGTCAGACCCTCACCGGCGCCTATCGCGCGCCGACGCTCGTGAACGGCAACGTCGCGCCCGTCACCATCCAGTTCCAGGGCGCCGATACCGCGCTTATCACCCTGCCCTCCGGCACGCTTCCACTCACGAGATTCCGGTTCTAGCGCAAGCATCACCCGTGCCCGAAAGACGCTGGCCGCGCAATGTCGACCATCGTTGATCGGGGTCAGGCCACGGGCGCGACGACTCGCTAGATTGAATCTGCGAGGACGAATGGCCTCGGGAGTTCCTCGAAGGCGGTCGTCCTTCGCGCTGAGTGGAGCGCATCATGACCCGGAAGCATCAACCGTCCGGGATGTTCCCGCGGCGGATCCTGATCCTGGCGGGCCTGTGCCTGCTTTCCTTCCTCGCCGTATCCCCGTTCTTCTGGTCCCCCCCGTCGTACGCCGCGACACCGGAGCTCTGCGCCGGCGGAACGCACGCCATGGCCCTGCGCAGTGACGGCCGCGTGCTCGCCTGGGGATGGGACGGATACGGCCAGCTGGGCCAGGGGCGCCTCCTCTTTCGCGCCAACGCTGCGCCGGTAACGACACTCACCGGCATCCGCTCCGTATCATCCCGCTTCGGCGGGCAGGTGCTCGCCGTCGCGACCGATGGCCGCCTGTTCGCCTGGGGGTCCAATGACGAAGGCCAGGCAGGTGACGGAACGCTCTCCTACCACGGCAACGACGTGGTGCTCGCCCGCGTCTCGGACGTCAGCGCCGCCTCCGCGGGGGGCGGCTACTCCCTGGCGGTAACGCGGAGCGGCTCGGTCTGGGCCTGGGGCGACAATTCGCGAGGGATGCTGGGCGACGGCTCCACTTCGTCGCGCACATTGCCGGCCCCCCTATCGGGACTGTCGAACATCGTTGCCGTTTCGGCGGCGACCTTCCACGCATTGGCGCTCCGACAGGACGGCACCGTCTGGACGTGGGGGGGCAACACCTACGGCGAGCTCGGCAACGGCACGACATCGGCCTCGTATCGGCCCATCCAGGTTCCGGGCCTTGCCAACGTGACGGCGGTCTCCGCGGCAAACGGATGGTCGCTCGCGCTCAAGAGCGACGGGACGGTGTGGGCGTGGGGCAGGAACGACCTGAGCCAGCTCGGCACGGGCGCCTCTTCGGTTCGGCCGACGCCGGCGCAGGTGCCGGGGCTTTCGGGAATATCCGCCATCTCCGCCATGGGCGCCCATGGCCTCGCGCTCCGGAGCGACGGGACGGTGTGGGCATGGGGAAGCAACGGGTGGGGCCAGCTGGGCCTTGGTGCCGGAACGGCCGGGGCCACGCCTCGCACGGCGGGGATGGTTCCCGGGCTCACCGGAGTCACGTTCATTTCCGCGGGCGACCAGTACTCGCTCGCCGCGCGCAGCGACGGCACCGTGTATGGCTGGGGCTACAACGCATGGGGAGAACTCGGCCTCGACAACGCCCGCTACCCGTACATCGAGTCCGCGACGCTCGTGCCGGGCGTCTCCGGCGCGACCGAGGTGAGCGGCGGCTTCGAGGTCTCCTTCGCGGTCTCCCGCGGGTCGGTGCTGGGATGGGGAAAGAACAATTACCAGCAGCTTGCCTCCGGAAGGGCGCAGCCCGCGAACCAGACCACGCCCGCCCTGGTGGCGGATCTCGATGCCGTGACGTCGATCGCCTGCGGGATGTTCGCGAGCTACGCGGTGAAGTCGGACGGTTCGCTCTGGGCCTGGGGATACAACGAGTGGGCCGCGATCGGCGATGGCACTTTCGTATCCCGATCCTCCCCCGTTCGCGTCACCGGCGTTCCCGCCATCGACTCGGTCTCGGCCGCCTACGCCTCGAACGCCGGCATGGACGAGCCGCACCATGTTCTCGCCCTTGACCGGACCGGGCAGGTTTGGGCGTGGGGCGCGAACGTCAACGGCCAGCTTGGCACCGGCCGGGCATCGTCCTCCAGCACGCCCGTTGCGCTCACCTCGCTGCCCGCGATCACGGCGGTTTCCGCGGGCGCCTATCACTCGCTCGCCCTCGACTCCCAGGGGCGCGTCTGGGCATGGGGGAGCAACTCGAGCGGCGAGCTCGGCGACGGCACCACCACGCCCAGGAATTCCCCGGTCCTGGTGTCGGGCGTCGCTTCCGCGTCCGGGATTTCGGCGGGCTGGGAGTTCTCGCTGGCGATGACCACTGCCGGCCGCGCCTGGTCGTGGGGAAGCGCCTACGGCGGAGAACTCGGCACGGGCAGCAGCACCAACCAGCTGGTGCCGGCGCTCATCTCCTCGCTGTCGGACGTGCACTACGTCTCGGCGGGATCCGACCAGGGCCTCGCCCTCCTCGGAGACGGAACCCTCTGGGCCTGGGGGGCAAACGAAGTCGGGCAACTCGGCGACGGCACCCTCACCAACCGCGCCCGCCCCGTTCGCGTCTCGCCCGCGGGCAGGACCCTCTCGGCGGTGGCCGGCAACGGGTTCTCGCTGTCATCGATCACGGGCGGCGGCGCACTCGGCTGGGGCCTCAACTTCAATGGCCAGCTGGGCGACGGCACGCTCGCAAACCGCGTCCTGCCCCAGCTGATCGTCGGCGAGAACGGCGTCGGCCAGCTCAATCTCCATCCGGGCACTCCGCTGCAGCTTCCGGCCGACAGGCTCGTGACGTTCCCGATGGTCGCCTCGGGCAACGCAACGACGGCCGCCGCGAACGTGAGCGCCGTCGTCAACTACCGCGCGCAGGACGTCGGCACGACGGCGAGCACGTTCATCTTCGCGCTGGCCCCCGAGACCCTCGTGAAAGCGGCCCCCGACGGCGCCGCGCCCTTCGTGGCCGGCAAGACCGTGTCGACCGTCGGCGAGAAAGCCGACTCCGTTGCCTGCGTGCTTGCCCAGTTGAACGCGTCGGGGCAGCTGCAGGCCGTCTCCGCCTCCAGCCTGCAGGCCTACGTCACGGGTGTCCTTTCCGCCCAGGGGCAGGCCGTGACCATCATCAACGGCGTGCCTACCGCCAACATCGGCGGCGCCACCTTCTACGTGGGCTACGGCGCCAACGCCTCGGCGATGCTGAACGGCGGCATCAACCGCAGTGTGGTCTCGGTGCCGGGCACGCGCGAATGCAAGCCGCAGGCCCCGCAGACGGGCTGGTGGTGGAATTCGGCCGAGGGCGGCCGCGGCTACTCGATCGAGGTGGCGGGCAACAACCTGTTCATGGCGGCCTACCTCTACGACGTCTCGGGCCGCGCCACCTGGCACGTGGCCGCCGGCCCCACCTCCCTCGACGGCTCCGTCTTCAGCGGCGCGCTCATGAGCTTCGGCAATGGCGTGGCGCTCACCGGCCCCTATCGCGCCAACGCGCGGCTTCCGGACGCGGGTTCCATCACGCTCGCCTTCGACGATGCGACCCACGGCACGCTCGTGTGGCCCGGCGGCACGGTGGCCCTTCAGCGCTACGCCTTCGGTACCAGCGGCATCGACACCCCGGCGCTCGCCAGCCAGCCCGAGAGCGGCTGGTGGTGGGGCGGCACCGCCGACAACGGCCGGGGCTTCTTCATCGAGTGGCAGGGCAACCGCGCCTTCCTCGCCGGCTACATGTACGACACCGCCGGCAATGCGACGTGGTACGTCTCGGACACCTCGGTCGCCGACGCGCGCTCCTTCAGCGGCACGTGGCTGCAGTTCGCCAACGGGCAGACGCTGACCGGCGCCTACCGCGCGCCATCGCTCGTCAACGGCAACGTCGCCCCCGCCACCATCCAGTTCCAGGGCGCCGATACCGCCATCCTCACCCTGCCCGGCGGGACGCTTCCCATCTCGAGGTTCCGGTTCTAGGCGATTTGCAGTCGAAGCGCGACAAGAAAGCGAGCGCACGATGAACGCGAACAGGAACAATGGACCCGAAAACCTTGCGGCCCTGACGAAGGCTGCGATCGGATGCGTCGCGCTCTCCTGCGCGGCACTGCTTTCCTCGATGGCCCTCGCCCAGACTGCGCAGGTCACTCGGATGACGGGTGCCTTCGGCACGGGTGCCACGCCCGTCGGAAGGGTCGAGATTTCCATCACGTTCGATTGCCGGTTCGAGAGCGGGCCGACGGGTCCGTGCACCGGCACCTACGTCATGACGATCCGGGAGGCGTATTGCTCCCAGTACTTCCAGCTGAGCAACGCCATCACGTTCGCCGGGCTCGACCTGTCCCGCACCGGTTCCATCAGCGGCACGTCCACGGTGACGAACGGCGCCTACCAGTACACCTACTATTCCGATGGCACGTGCGCGATCGCCCCGAACACCTTCTCGTCGTACAGCAGGCCCTTCACCGGCACCTGGAACGGCGCCACGGGAACCATCGCCTATCCGCCGTCCGTGGACGCCCGGGGCAATCCCTTCCAGCTGACCGGCACTTTCAAGGGGGAAAGCGTCGCCGCGCCGATCTTTCCCATGACGGTGTCCGGAAGCATCACGCCCACCGAGGCGAACATCCAGGCCACCATCCAGTTCCGCCCGCAGGATGTGGGCACCTATGGCAGCGTGTATGTCTTCGCGCTGACGCCGTTGATTCCCAAGATGGCGGACGACGGCTCGGAGCCGTTCGTCGTCGGCAGGACGGTTTCGGCACCGGGCGAGAAGGACACGTCGGTCGCCTGCGTCCTCGCCCAGCTCAACAGCGCCAAGCAGCTGCAGACCGTCTCCGTCTCGGGATTGCAGGCCTACATCACGGGCGTCCTCTCCGGCCAGGGACAGGCCGTGCAGATCCTCAACGGCGTTCCCACCGCCAACGTCGACGGGGCCACGTTCTACGTGGGCTACGGCACGAGCCCGACCGCGATGATCAACAGCGGCATCAACCGCAGCGCGGTCACGGTGCCCGGAGCCCGCGAGTGCAGGCCCCAGCCCCCGCAGACCGGCTGGTGGTGGAATCCGCAGCAGGGCGGGCGCGGCTTCTCCATCGAGGCGCAAGGCAACAACCTCTTCATGGCGACCTACCTCTACGACGTCTCCGGGCGCGCCACCTGGTACGTGGCCGCCGGCCCGACTTCGCTCGATGGCTCGCTCTTCAACAACCAGCTCATGAGCTTCGCCAACGGCGTGAGCCTGAGCGGCGCCTATCGTCCCAACACCCGCCTCGCGAACGCGGGCACCATCTCGCTCACCTTCGACGATGACGAGCACGGCACGCTGGTCTGGCCGGGCGGCGTGGTCGCGCTCCAGCGCTACGCCTTCGGCGCCTCCGGCACGGGCACGGCCCCGCTCGCGAACCAGCCGCAATCGGGCTGGTGGTGGGGAGGCGCCGGCGACGACGGCCGGGGCTTCTTCATCGAGTGGCAGGGGAACCGGCCTTCCTTGCCGGTTACATGTACGACGCCGCGGGGCCCGCGACGTGGTACGTGTCCGACACATCCGTCTCGAACGCACAGTGGTTCCAGGGAACCTGGCTGCAGTTCGCCAACGGCCAGACGCTCACCGGCGCCTACCGTGCCCCGTCGCTCATCAATGCCAATGTCGCCCCGGTCACCATCCAGTTCCAGGGTGCCGATACGCCATTCCTGACCCTGCCTTCGGGAACGCTCCCGATCACGAGGTTCCGGTTCTAGAGTCTTGCCGGCCGGCGTGATGGCGGCACGGACGCCCCGAATGGCCGCTGGCGTAACGCAGGTCATTGTCGAGCCTCCGCGACTGCTGGAGCGTTCTGCGGTCGGCTCCATTCGCTGGCCTGCGCGGCGTCTCGTTTCCGGGTCACGATGATGACCAGGCCCATGCCCGCCGGGGAAGTCGAAACGATTTCCGCGTGCGGCGCAGCACGGGCACGGCTTCTGCGCCGGGGTACTTCCAGGCTTCCGCGACATCGCTCAGCGATTTCGGGAAGCGGGCCTGCAGCCCTTGTTCGGGCACGTCCAACGCGCGGCGACAAGGCCGGAATCACTGCTCCAACAGTTTCCCGAGTCCGACGCGTTCATCATCACAGGGATGGACCTCGGCCCGCCCGGCCCCCTCCAGGGCACCATGACGCTCGCCAACGAACAACCAGTACACCCCCTTCCCAATGGGACGTGCGTGATCGCGCCGGGGGCGACCGACGCCGTCGTTCCCTACACGGGCACCTGGGACCTCGCGACGAGGACCGGTTCGCATCCACCGTCATGGCGGAGGTGGACCTTCCCCGGCACCGATCAAGGCGGATCTCGCGCCGCCGCCGCCGGTATTCCCCATGACGGTGAGGGCGAGCATCAATCCCGTCTCCGCCACCGTGGCGGCCGACATCCAGTACCGGCCGCAGGACGTGGGCACCAGCGGCAGCGTGTACGTCTTCGCGCTCGCTCCCGCCGACCTCGTGCGGGCGTCAGCCACCGGCGCGTCCTTCACGGTCGGCAAGACCGTCTCGACCGGCGGCGCCAAGGCCGACTCGGTGGCCTGCGTGCTCGCGCAGCTGAACTCATCGGGGCAGCTGCAAGCGGTTTCGTCCTCGAGCCTCCAGGCGTACATCACGGGCGTGCTTTCCGCGCAGGGCCAGACCGTCCAGATCCTCAACGGCGTCCCCACGGTCAACATCGGCGGCGCGACGTTCTACGTGGGCTACGGCACGAGCTCCACCGCGATGATCAACAACGGGATCAACCGCAGCGCCGTCACGGTGCCGGCCACCCGCGAGTGCCGGCCCCAGCGTCCGCAGACGGGCTGGTGGTGGAACCCCACCGAGAGCGGCCGCGGCTTCTCCATCGAGTCCTCCGGCAACACCCTCTTCATGGCCGCCTACCTCTACGACGTGTCCGGGCGCTCCACCTGGCATGTCGCGGTGGGGCCGACCTCGCTCGACGGCTCCGTCTTCAACAGCCAGCTCCTGAGCTTCGGCAACGGCGTGACCCTCGCCGGCGCCTATCGCGCGAATGCGCCACTGCCCGGGCCGGGCGCCATCTCGCTCACTTTCGACGACGCCCAGCACGGCACCCTCGTCTGGCCCGGCGGGACGGTGGCGATCCAGCGCTTCCCCGTCAGCGCCGCCGGCCCCAACGCGACCCCGCTCGCCAACCAACCGGAATCGGGATGGTGGTGGGGCGGCACGGCCGACAACGGCCGCGGCTTCTTCATCGAGTGGCAGGGGAACGCCGCGTTCCTGGCCGGCTACATGTACGACACGGCGGGCAACGCGACGTGGTACGTCGCCGCCAACGACACGCCCATCGCCAACCCGCAGTCGTTCCAGGGCACGTGGCTGCAGGTCGCCAACGGCCAGACGCTCACCGGCGCCTACCGCGCACCCTCCGCCCCCAGCTCCGTCGGCCCGGTCACCATCCAGTTCCAGGGCGCGGATACCGGGATCCTCACCCTGCCCACGGGTCCCATTCCCATCACCCGGTTCCGGTTCTAGATTCGCGCCATCACCAAGCCCCGCTGGCGCGCCGAGTCAGGAAAACCAACATGCACACGTCGGCAAGGACCGCGGCCCGCGTCGCAGGAGCGATCGTCGGGATCCTGTTCTCGTTTGCGTGCCGGGCGCAGGCTTCCGGCGAGACGCGCGTCGCCGGCACCTTCGGCTCGCCGCTTCCGGATGCGGGCAACGTCACCGTTTCCTTCACGTGCACGATGGCGAACCCGGCTGGAAGCCCGTGCGCCGGAACCTACCGCGCGACGATGAAGAACGGAGGTTGCAGCAATACGTTCTACCTCTCCGACGCCATCCTCATCACGGGCCTGAACATCTCCCAGCCCGGGCCGATCCAGGGCAATGTCGTCCTGACCCGCTTCGAGTCCAACGACGCGCGCAATCCGGACGGCTCGTGTTTCATCAAACCCGACTCGATCAAGGATTTCGCCGTCTCGTTCACGGGCACGTGGGACGGGTCCAGCGCGGCCATCACGTTTGCGACCCTCGTCGACAACCTGGGTTTTTCCCTCACGCTGACCGGCTCTCTCTCCGCGGACAAGTCTTCCACGCCCGTCTTTCCGATGGTCGTGACGGCGAGCATCACCGACACGGCCACCGTCACCGCGGCGCTCCAGTACCGTCCGCAGGACGTGGGAACGACCGGCAGCCTGTACGTCTTCGCCATGGCCCCGTCGAGCATCGTGAAGTCGGCAGCCGACGGCGCGGCGCCCTTCGTGGTCGGCAAGACGGTTTCGACCAGTGGCGAGAAGGCCGATTCCGTCGCCTGCGTCCTCGCGCAGCTGAACTCATCGGGGCAGCTGCAAGCGGTTTCGTCCTCGAGCCTCCAGGCCTACATCACGGGCGTGCTTTCCGCGCAGGGCCAGACCGTCCAGATCGTCAACGGCGTCCCCACGGTCAACATCGGCGGCGCCACCTTCTACGTGGGCTACGGCACGAGCTCCACCGCGATGATCAACAACGGGATCAACCGCAGCGCCATCACCGTGCCGGGCGCCCGGGAATGCAGGCCGCAGGCCCCGCAAACCGGCTGGTGGTGGAATCCAGCCGAGAGCGGCCGCGGCTTCTCCATCGAATCCTCCGGCAACAACCTCTTCATGGCCGCTTACCTCTACGACGTTTCCGGGCGTTCGACCTGGCACGTCGCGGCAGGGCCCACATCGCTCGACGGCTCCGTCTTCAATGGCCAGCTCCTGAGCTTCGGCAATGGCGTGACCCTCACCGGCCCCTATGCGCCCAACGCCCCGCTGCCGAATGCGGGGCCCGTCTCGCTGACCTTCGACGACGCGCAGCATGGCACCCTCGTCTGGCCCGGCGGGACGATGGCGATCCAGCGATTCCCGGTCAGCGCCGCCGGCCCCGGCACGACCCGCGCTGGCCAACCAGCCGGAATCGGGATGGTGGTGGGGCGGCACAGCCGACAACGGCCGGGGCTTCTTCATCGAGTGGCAAGGATCCAACGCCTTCCTCGCGGGCTACATGTACGACGCCGCGGGCAACGCGACGTGGTACGTGGCGCAGAATGCCGCGCCCATCGCCAACGCCCGGTCGTTCGAGGCCACGTGGCTGCAGCTCGCCAACGGCCAGACGCTCACCGGCGCCTACCGCGCACCCTCCGCCCCCACCTCCGTCGGCCCGGTCACCATCCAGTTCCAGGGCGCGGATACCGGGATCCTCACCCTGCCATCGGGACCGCTCCCCGTCACGAGGTTCCGGTTCTAGGCCTTCGCGCCCTGCTGCGACGCAGCATCCGGGCGGCGAATGGCTCCACAGCCGCGCAGGTCATTGTGAAGGCCCAACGTCTGCTGTAGCGTGCGCGGACCATCGCGGCTGCGCACAGGCTATCCGCGGCCAATCCTTGGCCAGGCAAGGTCGATAACTACAACGGGAAGAACATGACACCTTTCATTCGCGGCGTCGCGCGCCCTGCAGGAAGTGTCCTTGCAGTCTCCGCCCTGGTCGCCGCTTCCTGCCTGACGCCCGCCGGCGAGGCCATCGCGCAGGTGCAGTCGGTGACGGTCAAGAAGAACATCGAGTACCTCCAGACGTCGGCCACCACCGTCGTGCCCAAGCCCATCAGCAATGGCTACGGCTTCGGCGCCGACGTCGACGGCGTGAACATCGGCTCCATTCCGGTGCCCATCCTCACGGGTCCCATCAACACCGCGAACCTGGGAAGCATCCACAACAACGGCAGGCTCGTGTACGTCCCCGGGGACAGCGGCTGGCGCTGGGGCCTCAATGGAAACGATTTCGGGACGTCGTCGCTCGCCAACCTGAATTCGTTCTTCGGCAGCGGGACCTACACGGTCACCGTGAACGGCACGCCGATCTCCCTGAACCTCAGCGGCGATGCGTTTCCCGCCGCGCCAGTGCTCACGCTCAGCCGGCGGGAACTGGATCAACGGGAAGTACGTCATCGATCCCGCCCAGCCCCTCACCATCACGACCAGCGCCTTCACGGCCTATGGCTCGCACGCGGATGATTTGATCGCCGTCGGCGCATTCGGCCCCGGCATCCCGCTTCCGTTCGCCGAAATCGCGCCGTTCGGCTGCGGGTGGGTGACGTTCGGAAAGTGCCAGTTCCACTCCGCCGTGCCCGGCTCGAACACCCTCACCTACACGGTGCCGCCCAATACCTTCGTCGCCGGGCAGGAATACATGGCCCTCGGGGCATTCAGCGCCATGGTCGACGTGCGCCCGAACGCGGCGCTGCCTGGCAGCGTGAACGCGGCGCTGTACGAAGTGAGCACTGTCGCCACGGTCAAGGCAGTCGCCCCCGTCTTCCCGATGGTCGTGACGGGGAGCATCACGCCCACGGTGGCGAACATCCAGGCCAGCATCCAGTATCGACCGCAGGACGTGGGCACGACCGGGAGCGTGTACGTCTTCGCGGTCGCCCCCGCCGACATCGTGCGCCCCGCCGCGAGCGGCTCCGCCTTCACGATCGGCAAGACGATCTCCGACCGATGGCGGCAAGGCCGATTCCGTCGCCTGCGTCCTCGCGCAGCTGAATTCCTCCGGACAGCTGCAGGCCGTTTCCTCCTCCAGCCTGCAGGCCTACATCACGGGCGTCCTCTCCGCCCAGGGCCAGGCGGTGACGATCCTCAACGGCGTCCCCACCGTCAACATCGGCGGGGCCACTTTCTACGTGGGCTACGGCACGAGCTCCGCCGCGATGATCAACAACGGCATCAACCGCAGCGCCGTCACCGCGCCCGGCACGCGCGTGTGCAAGCCGCAGCCCCCGCAGACCGGCTGGTGGTGGAATCCGGCCGAGGGCGGCCGCGGCTTCTCCATCGAGGCCTCCGGCAACAACCTCTTCATGGCGACCTACCTGTACGACGTGTCCGGGCGCTCCACGTGGTTCGTCTCCGCCGGCCCCACGTCGATCGACGGGTCGGTGTTCAACAACCAGCTCCTGAGCTTCGGCAACGGCGTGACGCTCACCGGCGCCTACCGGGCCAATGCGCGGCTCGCGGACGCGGGCGCGATCTCGCTCACCTTCGACGATGCCACCCACGGCACGCTCGTCTGGCCCGGCGGGACGGTGGCGCTGCAGCGCTATGGCTTCGGCGCCAACGGAACCGGCACCGCCCCGCTCGCCAACCAGCCCGAGAGCGGCTGGTGGTGGGGCGGCGCTGCCGACAACGGCCGGGGCTTCTTCATCGAGTGGCAGGGCAACCGCGCCTTCCTCGCCGGCTACATGTACGACGCCGCGGGCAACGCGACGTGGTACGTGGCGCGATTCTCCCGTCAGCAACGCGCAGACGTTCCAGGGCACCTGGCTCGAGTTCGCCAACGGCCAGACGCTCACCGGCGCCTACCGCGCGCCCACGACCGCCAACGCCAGCGTCGCCCCCGTCACCATCCAGTTCCAGGGCGCCGACACCGCGACCCTGACGCTGCCCGGCCGGCAGATCCCGCTGACGCGCTTTCGGTTCTAGAATTGGGCCTTCCCAATGCGCGAGGCAGGCGAATGCTGTCCAGGAAAGCTGACCGGCGGCATCCGCAGCGCAACGTGGCTTGCCGCGGCCTCCTCCTCGGCGTCCCGGGCATCGGCAGCGCGCTCGCCGCATCCCCCGACGCGGAAATCGTGAGCCTCGAGGGGACTGGCGAATTCCGCGAGGCGCAGCAGCCCGCGTGGAACAAGGCGCGCGTCAAGCAGGCGCTCGCCGCCGGCAATTTCGTGCGCACGGGCGACCTGAGCCGGATGGGGCTCCTCTTCGTCGACAAGACGCAGATCCGGCTCAACCAGAACAGCATGCTGCAGATCCGGGAGGTCGGGAAAGGCGACGGTCGCCCGACCGTCCTGAACCTCAATGCCGGACGCAGCTGGGTCCAGTCGAAGACGCTCCCGAAGGGCCTCGTCATGAACACCCCCTCGGCGGTCGCGGCGATCCGCGGCACCGACTGGGAGATGGCGGTCGACGCGGAGGGAACCTCGACGCTCACCGTCCTGAGCGGCGAGGTGGAGTTCTCCAACGAGCAGGGAAGCGTCACGGTCGGCCGCGACGAGCAGGCCCGGGCCGAGAAGGGGAAGGCGCCCGTCAAGCTCGTCGTCCGCAACCCGCGCGAGCGCGTCCAGTGGGTTTCGTCGCTCACGGTGGATCCGCGCCGGTACCGCGAGCTGCGCGATCCGCAGTCGCCCGAATCGAAGGCGCTGGCGCCCGTCCTCGCGGCCCTCGCGGAAGGCGACCTCGCCTCGGCCTACTCCCGCCTCGCCGGGTCGCCGGAAGGCGGCTCGCCCGCGGTGGCGCGCCTCCTCCTCGCCGACTTCGAGGCCTACCGCGGCGAATTCGCCCGCGCGGCCCGGATGCTTGCCGAGGACCGGAAGCGGTTCCCGAAGGACGAGCGCTTCGACGTGGCGCGCGCGCGCCTGGCGCTCGTCGACGGGGACGGCGCCGAGGCCCGCAAGGCGGCGAACGACGCGCTCGCGCGCAATCCGCGGTCGGCGCCCGCCCTGGTGGTCCTGGGCGACATCGAGCGATTCGACGGGCGGCGCCTCGAAGCCGTCGACGCCTATCTCAAGGCCGCGGCGATCGCGGCCGGCGACCCCCTGCCCTGGCTGGGGCTCGGCATCGTGGAGAACGCCCGCGGCAACGCCCGGCCGGCGCTCGATGCGCTCGCCAAGGCCGCCGCCCTCGATGCGGAAAGTGCCGCGATCCAGGCGGAACTCGGCGCGGCCCGCGCCACGGCCCTCGAGCCCGGGCTGGCCCGCCAGTCCTACCGGCGCGCGCTCGAGCTGCAGCCCGACAACTACGTGGCGCTCACCGGGCTCGGCGCCCTCGAGCTTTCGCAGGGCGAGCAGGAAGCGGGCATGGATGCCCTCCTGCGCGCGAACCTCGTCGAGCCCCGCTACGCCCGCGCCCACCTCTGGCTCGCCGCGGCGTGGTACCGCATGGGGCGCATCGACGCCGCGCGCGAATCCCTCGCGCGCGCCGAGCGGGCCGATCCCAAGGACCCCGTGCCCCACATCTTCGCGAGCCTGATCGAGCAGGACCGGATCGCGCCCGTGGACGCGCTCGCGCAGGCGCAGCAGGCGCAGGCGAAGATGCCCTTCCTCAAGTCGCTCGACGAGGTCGCCGACAACCAGAAGGGCATCGCCAACGTCGGCAGCGCGCTCTCCTTCCTCGGCCTCGAGTACTGGGCGCGGCAGGCGGCGCAGGAGTCCTACCTGCCCTTCTGGGGCGGCAGCCACCTCTTCCTCGCCGACCGCTATCCCGGCGAATACCTCCGCCGCTCCGAGCTGGTGCAGGGCTTCATCACCGACCCCCTCGCCTTCGGCGCCTCGAACCGGTTCCAGTCGCTCTATCGCGAACCCGGCCATCACGCGACGGTCTCGTACCGCTACAACCACAGCAGCGAGACGACGCTGCGCGAGCCCGTGGCAACGATCAACGGGCTGTTCGCGGGGTCGACGCCGGTCGCCTACTTCCTCGAGGGCATCGACACGCGCATCGAGCCGGGCGACACCGCCTTCGACGCGCGCGCGAAGACGCTCACGGCCGGATTCGGCATCCGGCCTTCGAGCGAGCTGGGCATCTTCGTGTACGCCAACCGGCTGTCGGCCGACGCCACGCTCGGCCGCGCCGACGAGACGGGCGACCTCCTGAACCTCGACGGATCCACGAGCCGCGTCGACGCGGGCCTGCGCTACGCGCCCAACGTGGACAACAGCGTCTGGCTCAAGGCGGGGACGAGCCGCGAGGATTCGCACCTCGTCCAGCGCACGACCGTGTTCCTGCCCGACTTCACGCTGTTCCGCGATTCGGACTTCACCACCCGCCCGGAGCAGACCGACGTCCAGGTGCGCCAGACGATCGAATGGAAGCCGGGGCTGGAGGTCACGTGGGGCGCGTTCGGCGCCGAGCTGAAGGACCCGCGCAACCTCGTCCAGGACACGGGCTTCCATTTCGCGACGGCGCCGGCCGCGACGAACGGCCTCGACGGCCGCGACCGCGACCGCCACCAGGGCGCCTATGCGCGCCTGCGCACGACCCTCGACGCCGGGCGCATCGAGGGCGGGCTGGGCTATTCGGATTACCGCAAGGACCGCGACTTCGTGGTGACGCTGCCGGGCGAGGCGCCGTTCGACATCACGGAAGCCTATCGCAAGCGCCGCCCCGAGGCCGAGCTCGGCGCGGTTCGCACGCTGGCACCCGGCAAGATCGCGCGCGGCGTCTGCCGCCAGTGGGTGCGCGGCATCGCGCCCGACACCCTCGCGCCGGTGGCCGGCAGCGGGCTGCCGATGGACGACCAGCTCGTGCTCGCCGGCGGCCGCGAGCAGCAGTGCCGGGCCCAGTTCGAATGGAACGCATCCGCGCGCGCCTTCGGGTCGGCCTTCGTCGAGGCGATCCGGGTCGAGAACCTCGTCTCGCCGCTCGACGGCACCCTCAATTCGCGCACCGACGTGACGAACCTCGACCGCCTGCGCAACCGCGTGATCGCGCCGCCGCCGCGCCCGGACCTCCTCGAGGACACGCCCGTCTTCGGCGAAGGGAAGCTCACCCGCGCCGGCGTCGCCTTCGAGGCGGTCGCGACGCGCGCGCTCGCCCTGCGCGCCGACTACGCCTACACGGACAGCGAGAACACCGGCGCCGGCTTCGCGGGCAATCCCGTTCCGTACCTCCCGCGCCACCGCTTCAACGCGGGCCTCACGTGGACGCCCGGCCATCGCGCCTACCTCGCCGTCCAGGCGACCTGGCGTTCCGAGCGCTTCCGGGACGAGGCTTCGCTCGCCGCCCTTGCCGCTGGGCTGGGACGCGCGGTTCGACGCGTTCATCGAGAGCGACGACAAGCGCTGGGCCGTCGAGGTCTACGGCGTGAACCTGCTGAAGAAGCAGGCCTCGGACCTCTACGGCGTCGTCGTGAGCCTGCGGTTCTAGCACCGCCCCCGCCGTTGCCGTCCGCCCAGCCCGCCGCCAAGGATCCTTCCGCCCGGGACGACTCCGCGCGCCTGCCGGCGCGCACGGCCGCCATCGCGGCGCTCCTCGTCTACCTCTTCGTGGCCGCGCTGGGCACGACCGGCCCGTGGCGCAACTTCGAATGGCTCGGCTTCGACACGCTGAGCACCGTCACGTCGCCCGGCCGCTCGGCCCTGCCGATCACCATCGTCGGGATCGACGAGGCCTCGTTCCAGGACATCGGCGTGCGCTGGCCCTGGCCGCGCAGCCTGCACGCCCGCCTGATCGACCAGCTCACGCGCTCCGGGGCGCTCGTCATCGCGCTGGACATCATGCTGCCGGAGACGTCGGACCCGGCGGAGGACCGCGCGCTCGCCGACGCCATCGCGAGGAGCGGCCGCGTGGTCCTCGCGGCGGACATGGCCTACCAGGAGTCGGCCCAGGCCCGGCAGTGGATCCGCGTCGATCCCGCTGCCCGCCTTCGTCGAGGCCGGCGCGACGAGCGGCCTGGCCAACATCACGCTCGATGCCGACCTCGTCGTGCGGCAGATGCCCGAGGGCCGCGACGTGTTCTGGCGCGAGATCGTGCGCCGCGCGGCCGTGGCCATGCCCGGCGTGATCCTGGAGCCCCCCAACCTCGCGGGCGCCATGATCCGCTACGTCGGCGCCGACCACACGTTCCCGTACGTCTCGTACTACCAGGCGCTCGACGCCGACAAGCTCCTTCCCGCGGACGCCTTCCGCGACCAGATCGTGATCGTGGGGCGGGACGTGAAGTCGTCCACCGACGTGGGCGCCGCCCAGGCCGAGAGCTTCGCCACCCCCTTCACGGCCCGCACGGGATGGCTCACGCCCGGGCGCCGAGCTCCACGCCAACATCCTCGAGACCGCCATCGGGTTGAACGCGCATCCTCCCGGCCCCGGCATTCGCCTCGCCCCTCGTCGCCTTCCTTGCCGTGGGGGCGGGCGCCGTGGCGCTGCGGCGCTGGCGCCCCCTCACGGGCGCGGCGATCACGCTCGCCCTCGTCGCCCTCGTCCTCGGCCTGTCGTACGCCCTCTTCAGGGGGATGAACGTCTGGCTGCCCGTGTTCTCGGCGGTGCTGGGCGTGGCCGGCGTCTACGCGGCGTTCGGGTCGATCGCGTTCCTCAACGAGCAGCGCCGCCGGACGGAGGTGCGGCGCGCCTTCGCGATGTACGTCGCCCCCGAGGTCGTCGACGAGATGCTCGCCCACCCCGAGCGCCTGACCCTCGGCGGCGAGCGCCGCGAGATCACGGTGCTGTTCACCGACCTCAAGGGGTTCACCACGCTGAGCGAGCAGCTGGGCGCGGAGCAGGTGGCGAACGTCCTGAGCGAGCACTTCACGCGCATGACCGCGATCATCAAGAACCAGAAGGGAACGGTGACCCAGTTCATCGGCGACGCCGTGATGGCGATGTGGGGCGCGCCCATCGAGGACCCGCAGCACGCCAGCCGCGCCTGCCTCGCGGCGCTCGACATGCAGCGCGACGTCGCGCTGCACCGCGAGGCCCTGCGCAGCCGCGGGCTGCCGGAAATCCGCATGCGCGTCGGCATCCACACCTGCACCGCGGTCGTGGGCAACCTCGGCGGCGCCGACCGCTTCAACTACACGGCGATCGGCGACGGCGTGAACCTCGCCTCGCGCCTGGAGGGCGTCAACAAGCTCTACGGGACGCCGATCCTCCTGAGCGGCGAGACGGCCTCGCGGCTGGGCGAGGAGATCGCGCTGCGCCCGGTCGACCGCGTCATCGTCAAGGGCAAGACCGAGCCGGTGGAGATCTTCACGCCCGAGGAGGACGCCGAGGTCGTGAGCCTCTCGCGCACGGCGATCGACGCCTACCGGCGCCGCGACTGGGACGGCTTCCGAGGCCGCGTGGGCGCGCATCGTCGAGCGGCGTCCCGGAGGACGGCGTGGCCGCGGCCTACCGCGCGCGCATCGAGGAGCTGAGGCGCTCGCCGCCGGCCGATGACTGGAACGGGAGCATCGCGCTCGACAAGCTCTGAGGCGAGCCCTAGTGCTTGGCCTCGGACACCTGGTTGATCGTGTACTTCGGGATCTCGACCGTGAGCGGCGCGTCGCCGACCTTCGCCTGGCAGGAAAGGCGCGAGGTGAACTCGAGGCCCCAGGCCTTGTCGAGGAGGTCGTCCTCCTTGTCGGTCGCGGGCTCCAGCGAGTCGAACCCCTCCCGCACGATCACGTGGCAGGTGGTGCAGGCGCAGGATTTCTCGCAGGCATGCTCGATCTCGATGCCGTGGGCGAGGAGGTTGTCGCAGAGCGTCGTGCCGGGCTCGGCGTCGAACTGCGCGCCCTCCGGGCAGAGCGCCTCGTGGGGCAGGACGGTGACGCGGGTCATTTCGTGGGCACCTCGTCCACGCGCCGGCCGGCCAGCGCCCGGGACACCGAGCGGTCCATGCGGCGCGCGGCGAACGATTCGCTCGCGCGATTGAGCGTCTCCACGGCGGACTTGAGGGCGCGGTGGTCGCTGCCCTGCCGCGCGGCCTCGAGCGAGGCGAGCCCGGCGTCCGAGCGACTCGCGCTCGGCGGCCGAGAGGATGTCGCCGTCCTGCGCGAGGGCGCCGCGGATGGCCGCCATGAGCCCCTCGGCCTCCACGCGCTGCTCGGCGAGCGCGCGCGCGTCGCGGTCCGCCTGGGCGTGGTCGAAGCCGTCGCGCAGCATCGCCGCGACCTCGTCGTCGGTGAGGCCGTAGGAAGGCTTCACCACCACCGAGGCGCCGATGCCGGTCGTCTTCTCGCGCGCCGACACCGAGAGCAGGCCGTCGGCGTCCACCTGGAAGGTGACCGCGATGCGCGCCGCCCCCGCGACCATCGGCGGGATGCCGCGCAGCTCGAAGCGCGCGAGCGAGCGGCAGTCGGAGACCAGCTCCCGCTCGCCCTGCACGACGTGGATCGCCATCGCCGTCTGGCCGTCCTTGAACGTCGTGAACTCCTGGGCGCGCGCCACCGGGATCGTCGAGTTGCGGGGGATCACCTTCTCCACGAGGCCGCCCATCGTCTCGAGGCCGAGCGAGAGCGGGATCACGTCGAGGAGCAGCCAGTCGTCGCCCGGCGGCGCGGTTGCCCGCGAGCGCGTTGGCCTGGATCGCCGCGCCGAGCGCCACGACCTGCTCGGGATCGAGGTTGCGAAGCGGCTCGCGCTGGAAGAAGGCCTCCACGGCGCGCTGCAGGTGCGGCATGCGCGTGGCGCCGCCGACGAGGACCACGCCGTCGATCTGCCCGACCTTGAGCCCCGCGTCGCGCAGCGCCTTGCGCGTCGGCCCGAGCGTCTTCTGGATGAGCGGGCGCCGTGATGCTCCTCGAACTCGCGCGCGGGTGAGCTTCAGGTGCAGCTGCTGGCCCCAGGTCGAGCGTGACCTGCGCGTCCGCCGACTCCTCGGTGGACAGCCGCTCCTTCACCCCCCGCGCGGCCGCGAGCAGGCGCCGCGTGTCGCGGCCGGAGGCGTCCACGAGCCCGTGCGCGACGCGCCAGTGCATCGCGATGGCCTGGTCGAAGTCGTCGCCGCCCAGCGCGGAATCGCCGCTGGTGGAGAGCACCTCGAACACGCCGCGCGTGAGCTTGAGGATCGAGAGGTCGAACGTGCCGCCGCCCAGGTCGAAGATCGCGAAGGTGCCTTCGGAGGCGTTGTCGAGCCCGTAGGCGATGGCGGCCGCGGTCGGCTCGTTGAGCAGGCGCAGCACGTTGAGCCCGGCGATGCGCGCCGCGTCCTTCGTGGCCTGGCGCTGGGAGTCGTCGAAGTACGCGGGGACGGTGACCACGGCGCCGAAGAGCTCGCCGCCGAGGCTTTCCTCGGCGCGCGCGCGCAGCGCCTTGAGGATCTCGGCCGAGACCTGCACGGGGGAGCGCAGCCCCGCCGCCGTCTCGATGCCGACCATGCCCGGGCGCATCCACGAACCGGTAGGGCAGCGCGCCGTACTTGGCGACGTCGGCCACGCCGCGTCCCATGAACCGCTTCACCGACGCGATGGTGTTGGCCGGGTCGTCGGCCGCCTTGGATTGCGCGTCGTAGCCCACCTCGACGCCGCCATCGGCGCCGTAGCGCACGATGGAAGGCAGGAGCACGCGGCCGTGCGCATCCGGCAGGCACTCGGCGGCGGAGCTGCGCACGGTCGCCACCAGCGAGTGCGTCGTGCCCAGGTCGATGCCGACGGCGAGCCGGCGCTGGTGCGGATCGGGGGATTCGCCGGGTTCGGAAATCTGCAGGAGCGACATCTAGGCGGAACCTTTCGCGGAGCGGGCGGGGCGCGGGGCCGTCGCGCCCTCGAGGATCGTCTCGACGGCATCGTCGATCTCGGCCTCGATCTTGTCGAGGAACCGGAGCTTCCTCACCAGCGAGCAGCCGGCGTCGTAGTTGCGGTCGCCGCCCAGCGCGCGGGCGAGGAGCGCGTGCATCTCGGCGCGGGAGGCCTCGATCTCGCGGCGAAGGGCCTCCAGCGCGGCGGCATCGTGGCGGGCGCGGCCTTCCTCGACGCTCTCGCGCCATTCCATCTGCTGCATGAGGAAGTCCGGCGGCATGGAGGTGTTCGATTCCTCGCCGGTGTCGTAGCCCTTGAGGCCGAGCAGGTAGCGCGCCCGGTCGATCGGGTTGCGCAGCGTCCGGTACGCCTCGTTGGCCCGCGTGGCCCACTGCATCGCCACGCGCCGCTCGGCCTCGCTCGCCGAGGCGAAGCGGTCCGGGTGCACGCGCCCCTGCAGCTCCCGATAGGCGTCGTCGAGCGCGGCCGCGTCGACCGTGAAGGAGACGGGAAGCCCCAGGAGTTCGAAGTGATTGCGGGAGAATTCGGGCGTCATGGATGCGGAAAGGGGGCGCGAGGCGCCCCCTCGCCATTCACTGGCTACCGGCTCGTTCCTCGACCACGGGTGCCTGGGCGGCAGAACGGCTTCAGACGTTGAACGACTCCCCGCACCCGCAACGATCCTTCTCGTTGGGGTTGTGGAACTTGAAGCCCTCGTTCAGGCCCTCGCGCACGAAGTCGAGCTCCGTGCCGTCGAGGTACGACGAGGCTCTTCGGGTCGACGAGCACGCGCACGCCGTGGGATTCGAACTGGACGTCGCCCTCCTGCGCCTCGTCGGCGAATTCGAGCTTGTAGGCCATGCCGGAGCAGCCGGTGGTCTTCACCCCGAGGCGAAGGCCGATGCCCTTGCCCCGCTTGGCGATGTAGCGCTGGACGTGGTCGGCCGCGCGGTCGGTGAGCGTGACGGCCATGTCAGTCCGCCGCCTTCTGCGCGGAGTCGGCCTCGCCTTCGCCGTACTTCTTGCGGTAGTCGGCGATGGCGGCCTTGATCGCGTCCTCGGCGAGGATCGAGCAGTGGATCTTCACCGGGGGGAGCGCCAGTTCCTCCGCGATCTGCGTGTTGCGGATCCCCGAGGCCTCGTCGAGCGTCTTGCCCTTCACCCACTCGGTCACGAGCGAGGAGGAGGCGATGGCCGACCCGCAGCCGTACGTCTTGAACTTGGCGTCCTCGATGATGCCGTCCGGGCCCACCTTGATCTGGAGCTTCATCACGTCGCCGCAGGCCGGGGCGCCCACCATGCCGGTGGCCACACCTTCCTCTTCCTTCGCGAAGGAGCCGACGTTGCGGGGATTCTCGTAGTGATCGATGACTTTTTCGCTGTATGCCATGTCCGTGTCCTCAGTAACCCTCACCCCGGCCCTCTCCCGCGGGGAGAGGGAGATGAATCAGTGTGCCGCCCACTGGACGGTGTTGAGATCGATGCCGTCCTTGTACATTTCCCACAGCGGGCTCATCGCGCGCAGCTTGCCGATGCGCTCGTGGATCAGCTTCACGGCGAAGTCGATGTCGGCTTCCGTCGTGTAGCGGCCGATGGTGAAGCGGATCGAGCTGTGCGCGAGCTCGTCGTTGCGGCCCAGCGCGCGCAGCACGTAGGACGGCTCCAGGCTCGCCGAGGTGCAGGCCGAGCCCGAGGAGACGGCGAGCTCCTTCATCCCCATGATGAGCGACTCGCCCTCGACGAAGTTGAAGCTCACGTTGAGGTTGTGCGGCACGCGGTGCTCGAGGTCGCCGTTCACGTAGACCTCCTCCATGCCCTTCACGCCCGCGAGCAGCCGGTCCCGGAGCATGCGCACGCGCTCGTTCTCGGTGGCCATCTCCAGCCGCGCGAGGCGGAAGGCTTCGCCCATGCCCACGATCTGGTGCGTGGGGAGCGTTCCGGAGCGGAACCCCTTCTCGTGGCCGCCGCCGTGCATCTGCGCCTCCAGCCGCACGCGGGGCTTCCTGCGCACGTAGAGCGCGCCGATGCCCTTGGGGCCGTAGGTCTTGTGCGCGGAGAAGCTCATGAGGTCGACCTTGAGCGCGGCGAGGTCGATCGGCACCTTGCCGGTGGCCTGCGCCGAGTCGACGTGGAAGATCACGCCCTTGGCGCGGCAGATCTCGCCGAAGCGCGCGATGGGCTGGATCACGCCGATCTCGTTGTTCACGAGCATCACGGAGGCGAGGATCGTGTCGGGCCGCAGCGCCGCCTCGAACTTCGCGGGCGTCCACGAGGCCGTCGGGCTCGGGGTCGAGGTAGGTGGCCTCGAAGCCCTGCCGCTCCAGTTCGCGCACGGTGTCGAGGACGGCCTTGTGCTCCGTCTTCACCGTGACGATGTGCTTGCCCTTGGCGTCGTAGAAGTGCGCCGCGCCCTTGAGCGCGAGGTTGTTCGACTCCGTGGCGCCGGAGGTCCAGACGATTTCCTTCGCGTCGCAGTTCACCAGCTTCGCGACCTCGGCGCGCGCGTTCTCCACGGCCTCCTCGGCCTCCCAGCCGTAGGCGTGGCTTCGCGAGGCCGGATTGCCGAAGTGCTCGGTGAGCCAGGGAATCATCTTCTCGGCCACGCGCGGGTCCACCGGCGTCGTGGCGGAGTAGTCGAGGTAGATCGGGAATTTGCGGTCGGTCATGGCGGTCGTCTTGCGGGTGCGGGGTTCAAACGGTGATCGTGGGGCCGTCGGCGCGGGAGGAGCGCGTGCGGGGCGCGACGACGGAGACGGGCTTGGTGCGCTGCTTCTCGACCAGCTGGGCGAGCGTCACGCGCGAGAGGAAGCCGTGCACGGTCGCGTTGAGCTCCTCCCACAGGTCGTGCGTCATGCAGCGCTGGTTGTCGTGGCAGTTCTCCTTGCCGCCGCACTGCGTGGAGTCGATCGACTCCTCGACGGCGTTGATGATGTCCGCCACGGTGATGAGCGCGGCCTCCCTCGCGAGGTGGTAGCCGCCCCCGGGGCCGCGCACGCTCTCGACCAGCGACGCGGCGCCGGAGCTTGCCGAAGAGCTGCTCGAGGTAGGAAAGCGAGATGCGCTGCCGGCCGCTGATGCCGGCGAGCGTCACCGGCCCCTTCGTCGAATGCAGCGCGAGGTCGAGCATCGCGGTGACGGCGAACCTGCCTTTGGTCGTGAGTCGCATGGGGATCTCGTCTCGTGAGGGGCCGGGTAATCCCGACCAGATCGCTCAAGTATAGAAAGGCCGATGGATTTGGTCAACTATTACCGGTGCGCGCCTGGGCCACGGGCCGCAGCGGAATCCTCCATCCCCTTGTTTTTCTTGGACTTTCCCCTCGAGGGCTTCAAGCCGCGCGAGCAGCGCCGCCAGCTTCCCGTCCATGTCCTCCGTCTTCGACCCGATGGTCAGCAGGACCTGGTTCAGCGGGTCGTCGAGGCTGCCGCTCACCGCGTAGGCGTCGAAGGCCATGAGCGCCGCGGTATGGTCCTCGACGACGCGCGCGGGGATGCCGACCACCGTCACGCCCGGCGGGACCGGCCTTCACGACCACGGAGTTGGAGCCGATCCTCGCGCCATCGCCGACCTCGAAGGGCCCGAGGATCTTGGCGCCCGCGCCCACCACCACGCCCTTGCCGAGCGTGGGGTGGCGCTTGCCCTTGTTCCAGGAGACGCCGCCCAGCGTGACGCCGTGGTAGAGCGTGCAGTCGTCGCCGATTTCCGCCGTCTCCCCGATCACCACGCCCATCCCGTGGTCGATGAAGACCCGCCGGCCGATGGTGGCGCCGGGATGGATCTCGATGCCGGTGAGGAAGCGGGAGATGTGCGACACGAGGCGGCCCAGCCACTTGAACCCGCCCAGCCAGAGCGCATGGGCCAGGCGGTGGAAGGTGAGCGCGTGGAAGCCCGGATAGCAGGTGAGCACCTCCCACACCGTGCGGGCGGCGGGGTCGCGGTCGAAGACGCAACGGATGTCTTCGCGGATCCTCTGGAACATGGCGGTGCGTTCTTTGATCTGCGGGGGAACTTCGGAATCTACTATTCCCCGAGTAAAATAATCAACTATTTCGACCCCGCTCGCCGGCCCGGGGTTCCCCCGACCGATGCATCCCTTCGCCGCCCAATACCGGGACTTCCTGCGCAAGCCCGACGTCGCGACCCTCGCGATGGTCGCGGTCCTGTCGCGCATGCCCATCGGCATGGTGGGGCTTTCGATGCTCATGTTCCTGCGCGAGGCGCTGGGCTCCTACGCGCTCGCGGGGAGCATCTCGGGAGTCTACTTCGTCGCGATGGCGATCGGCGCGCCGTTCCAGGGGCGCCTCATCGACCGCTCGGGCCCGAAGCTCACGCTCGCGGTGACCGGCATCGTGCATCCGCTCGCCCTCGCGGCCATCCTCGCCGCGGCATGGGGCGGGCTCGGCTTCGGGCCGGTGGCCGCGGCGGCCGGCCGTCGCCGGGCTCTTCGCGATGCCGATCACCGTGCTCACGCGCACGCTCTGGCGCCACCGCTTCACCGACGAGGAGGACCGGCGCCGCGCCTTCTCGCTCGACGCCGTGATGATCGAGGTGAACTTCACGCTCGGGCCGGCGATCGTGGCGGGCGTGCTCGCGACCGCCGGCGCGACGGCCGCCTTCGCGCTCGCCGTGGGCGTGACCGTCGCCGCGCTGCTCGATCTTCGTCTCCTCGCCCGTGATGCGCTACTTCCGGCCCGAGCAGCACGGCGAGCGCCACTGGCTGGGGCCCCTCACGGAGCCGCGGCTGCTGCTGGTCTTCGTCACCACCTTCGGCCTCACGATGGGGTTCGGCCTGCTCGAGGTGGGCTACCCCGGCTACGCGACCGCGCTCGCCGCCCCCGCGTTCGGCGGCGTGCTGCTGTCGCTCAACTCCTTCGGCAGCGCCCTGAGCGGCGCGATCTTCGGCGGGCTCGCGCTGCGCGCGCCCATCGAGCGCCAGTACACGATCGCCACCGGGCTCATGGCCGTGCCGCTGCTCCTGCACTACTTCGTCGATGCGCAGGCGGCCTTCGCCTTCGTCGCGTTCCTCGCGGGCGCCGCGATCGCCCCGAGCATCGCCTGCCAGTCGGTGCTCGTCTCGCGCCTCGCGCCTTCGCGCTACGCGACCGAGGCCTTCACCTGGTCCTCGACCTTCATCGTGAGCGGGCTGGGCGCCGGCATGGCCGTCGGCGGCTGGCTCATCGAGACGAAAGGCGCCAAGTCGCCCTTCCTCGCGGGCGCCGCTCATCCTGGTCGCGGTCTCGCTCGCCACGCTCGGCATCCGACACGGTGTCCGGAGAACAATCGATTAGGTTCTGACACCGCGACTCACTTTCTCCGCGACGCGAGGGAGTCGAGCATGCCGTGCAGGATGGCCACTTCGTGCGCCTCGAGGTCGAGGCGGGCGGCGAGTCGACGCATCCGCTCGTCGAGGCGGCCGGGCTCGCGGGGATCCAGGAAGCCGCTCGCCACCAGCAGGGCGTTCAGCCGGGCGTGCAGCGCCTCGAGGTCCGCGCCCGTGGCCGGCGAGCGCGGCGGCCGCGCCGGGACCTGGAAGGCCGACGCCGCGACCGCGAGCTCGTAGCAGGCCACCTGCACCGCCGCCGCGAGGTTGAGCGACGGGTAGTCGGGATTGGCCGGGAATGCAGGCGTGGCGCTGGCACGCGAGCAGCTCGTCGTTCGAGAGTCCCGAGGTCTCGTTGCCGAACACGAGGGCCACGGGGCCGTCCGCCGTCGCCGCGATCGCCTCCGGCGCGGCCGAGCGCCATTCGCGCGCCGGGTGCGAAAGCTCGCGGCCGCGCGCGCTGAAGCCGACGGCGAGCGTCCGGTCCGCGAGCGCCTCCGCCAGCGTGGGCACCACGCGCGCGCGCTCCAGCACGTCCGCCGCGCCGGCGGCCAGGGCCACGGCCTCCGGGTGCGGGAAATGGCGCGGCGCCACGAGCACGAGGTCGGCGAGCCCCATCGTCTTCATGGCGCGCGCCGCCGCGCCGATGTTGCCGGGATGGCTCGTGCGCGAGAGCACCACCGCCACGCGCGAAAGGGGGGAAGCCGCCTTCATCGTATAATTCTGCCTTACGACACTCTCGGGCGCGCCGCCTTTCGGATCGCGCCCCGCTCTTTGCCATGCATCCGATGCTCACCACGGCCGTGAAGGCCGCGCGCAAGGCCGGCTCGATCATCACCCGCGCCTCCTTCGACCTCGACCGCCTCACCGTGCGCCGCAAGCAGCACAACGACTTCGTCACCGAGGTCGACCACGCGGCCGAGGACGCCATCATCCGCACGCTTCGCGACGCCTACCCCTCGCACGCCTTCCTGGGCGAGGAGACCGGCACCTCCGCGCAGGCGGAGAAGAGCGACTACCTCTGGATCATCGACCCGCTCGACGGGACGACCAACTTCCTGCACGGCTTCCCGCAGTACTGCGTGTCGATCGCGCTCAGGCACAAGGGCGTCCTCCAGCAGGCGCGTGATCTACGACCCCAACCGCAACGAGCTCTTCACGGCCACCCGCGGCGCGGGCGCCTTCCTCAACGACCGCCGCATCCGCGTGAGCGGCACGGACCGGCTCGAGGACTCGCTCATCGGCACCGGCTTCCCGTTCCGCGAGTTCGCCCACTTCGACGAATACCTGCGCATGTTCGGCGAGATCACGCGCCGCGTGGCCGGCGTGCGCCGCCCCGGCGCCGCGGCCCTGGACCTCGCCTGGGTCGCCGCCGGCCGCACCGACGGCTTCTGGGAAATGGGCCTGTCCCCCTGGGACATGGCCGCCGGCGCGCTCCTCGTCCGCGAGGCGGGCGGCATGGTCGGCGATTTCGAGGGCGGCGAAGGATTCCTCGAGAGCGGCCGCATCGTCGCGGCGAATTCGAAGGTCTTCGCGCCCCTCCTGCAGGCCCTCGCCGCGCGGCCCTGACCGCGCCCGGGCGCGTTCTTTGCCCGGGATCAATTTGCGGGTTCCCGCGCGCGGGATAATCGGCGCATGGCCCGCGCCGTCATCATCTTCGCCTCCGAAGAAGGGCAGACCTCGAAGATCGCGCTTCGCGTGGGGGATTTGCTGCGCGAGCGCGGCGTCCAGGTGGACGATCCGCGACGGCTCGACCCCGGGCGCCGGGGAACAGCTCGCCAGCTACGACGGCGTCGTGATCGGCTCGGCCATTCACTACGGGCATCATGGGAAGCCGATCCAGGAGCTCGTGAAGAGCCACCGCGCGATCCTCTCCTCCCGCCATACGGCGTTCTTCTCGGTGTCGCTTTCCGCCGGCGGCCCCAGCCGCGATCTGGCCGCCGCCAAGAGCTACCTCGAGGCGTTCACGGCCGAGACCGGCTGGAAGCCCGACCAGGCCGCGAGCTTCGCGGGCGCCATCCGCCACTCGCAATACGGCATCCTCAAGACGCTGATGGTGCGCATGTCGCTTCGCAAGTCCGGCGCGCCGGAAGCGGGCGACCACGAGTACACCGACTGGAACGCCGTCACGGCCTTCGCGGATGCCTTCGCGAAACGCCTCGCCGTCGCCCAAGCGCTAACTCCCGCCGCGCTACCTCACGACACGACGCGCTGCAGCATCGCGCCCGCCGACAGCAGCGCGCCGAAGGCCAGCTCGAGCTTCACCGTGCGGAAGAGGATCAGGTTGAACGCGGGGCCCGTCGGGCAGGCCCATGAAATCCGCCTGCAGGCGCCACGCCATCGGCAGGAGGACGAGCGGCGCGACGAGCCCCGGGGCCGCGTCGATCGCGGCCATCGCGATGGCGATGGCGAAGGGCGACCACAGCGTGACCGCGTAGAGCCTCGACGAGGCGCGCTTGCCGAAGGTCGCCGCGAACGTGCGCCGGCCCGTGCGCCGGTCGTGCTCGGCATCGCGGTGGTTGTTCACGACGAGCACCGCCGTCGCGTGCGCGCCGATCGCCGCGGCCGCGAGCCACACCGTCGCTCCGCCGGCGCCCGCGTGCAGGAAGTACGTGCCCAGCACCGCCACCAGGCCGAAGAAGACGAAGACCGCGAATTCGCCGAACGGCGTATAGGCGATCGGGCGCGGGCCGCCCATGTAGGCGAGCGCGGCGAGCACCGACGCGAGGCCGATCACCGCGACCGCGGGGCCGGCGTGCAGGGCGAGCGGCGTGCCGACGGCCACGGCGCCGGCGATGCCGACCCCGATCGCGCGGCGCACCTCCGCCGGCGTGAGCCATCCGCGGGCCGTGGCGCGAGGCAGGCCGATGCGCCGTCCCGTCTCGAGGCCGCGCGCGGTGTAGCCGACGTCGTTCTGCAGGTTCGTGATGACCTGCATGAGGATCGAGGCCACGAAGGCGAGGGTCGCGACCCACGGCAGGATCGGCGCCCCGTGCATCCACGCGAGGCTGGTGCCGACGACGACGGGGATCGCCGCGATCCACAGCGTCTTCGGGCGCACGGCGATCGCCCACGCGCGGAGCGACCCGGGCGGGATGTTCTCGTGGTGCGCGGCGGAGGTGGCGGGCATCGGATTCGGCTTGGCGTGGAACGCGGCCGATTATACGACGCACCCTCCCGCCGATCTTGAGCGCGCGCAAGCGCCGCGCCGGGTCCTAGGACGCCCGGAACGGGGCGAGTTCCTCCGCGGCATCTCCGCCAGCGTCCTGGCGGCGTTCCGGTAGCCCACGTCGACCGCGTGGTCGAACGCGTGCCAGTCCAGGATGCCCACGCTCGGCAGGTGGAGCTTGAATTCCAGGTCCGTCATCGACTCCGAAAACCGCTCCCGCGATGCGCTGTACAACGTCGTCGCGTTCATCAGCGTCGACATGAGCGACGGCACGCGGTACTGCCGCCGGCTGCCCGTCAGCTTGTCCCAGGCGAGCGCCCAGCTGCCGGGGATCTCGTCGAAATGGACGTCCTGGTTCACGTCGCGCGAGATGTTCACGCCGATGATCCGCGCGACACCCGCGCCGGCCATCACGTCGGTCGGGTAGTTGTTGAAGACCCCGCCGTCGACCATCAGGTCGCCCCCGATGGGCACCGGGGGCAGCAACCCGGGCACGGCGCAGCTCGCGCGGATGCTCCGGGCGAGGCTGCCGCGCTTGAGCACGGTCTCGAACGCCTTCGAGAGATTCGACGCGACGCAGAAGAACGGCTTCCACGTGTCCTCGATCCGGGCGTCGGGGCCGCCGAGGTGCTCGATGGCCTCGTCGAGGATGCCCTTGAGCTGGCGCCCCTTGATCAGCGACGGTGATCGGCATGAGGCTCACGTCCCCGGTCGGATTGGCCGTGAAGGCCTCGCGCGCGTAGGCGATCAGCTCGTCGGCGGGCGCGTCGAGCGCGATGAGGGCGCCCATCACCGCCCCCATGCCGCTGCCGCCGACGTGGTCGACCTGGATGCCGGCTTCCTGCAACGCCTTGTAGACGCCGAGATGGGCGAAGCAGCGCGCGCCGCCGCCGCACAGCACGAGCCCGATCGCGCGGCTGCTCTGCGTCCGCGCGAGCCGCGCCACATCCCGCTCGAGCGCCGGCCGGATGTGCACGTGCCCCGCGAGGCCGCCCGCCGGCCGCCGGTCGAGCCACTCCGCGGTCCGGCTGGGCACCCCCCGGTCCTTCCCATGCAGCAGCACCAGGACCTGCTCCGCCCCGGAGACCCGCGTCTCGCCGCCCAGGCTTCCGGCCTCGATCGCGCCGACCTCGGGGGACGCCGCGGCATCGGCGACCAGCAGGACGCGATCGGCCATGCGCAGGCACCGTTGGCTCCATTCGGAGGCGAGGTCCGCGTCCGGCGCGTAGACCACCGTCGCGAAGCGCGACTCGAGCTCGTCCAGCGCCTTGGTGAGCTGGCGGTAGCGCTCGCCCTGCGACTTGTCGACGTTGGCGATGCCTGGCGCGTCCAGCCGCGCCTCCAGCACCGACGACGTGAGCAGGAGCGCCTCGCCGTTCACCGGGAACTGGGCGACGAGCCCTTCGCCCAGCGCGCCGACATCGACGCCCGGCGTGACGGGCAGCAGGCACAGGTTGGTCGGCCTGCGCCTTCCCCGCCGCGGGCCGCTCGCGTTCCTCAGGCGCGCGATGACCAGGCGCGACATGCTCAGCGCGATCTGCGGGTGGTCCGCGAGCAGCCTGTCGAGGCTCGGGCGGGAGATGCGCACGAGCACCGAGTCGCGCGTCGCGACCACGGTCGCGTTGCGCGGCGCGCCGGTGATGAACGACACCTCGCCGATCGTCTCCCCGCGCGTGATGTCGCTTAGCGCCCGGCGGTGCGGGCCCTCGCCCGGCGTGGGGCGCGGATGGCGCCGCTGCGGCCCGTCGCCGCCGTAGGCGCGCAGCCGCCCGCAGATGACGATGTAGAGATCGCGGTCCGTGCCGCCCTGCTGCACGACGACCTCGCCGCCGGCGACCTCGACCCATTCGAGCCGCGGCATGAGGGCCGCGAGGACCTCGTCGTTCATCTCGCCGAAGATTCCGCGCAGCCCCTCCTTCAGGAGCTGCGTCTGGAACTCGGGCAGTGGCGTGGCGGCTTGGTCCATCAAGGGTTCCCCCGGGGTTTGCGCACGGTTTGCGCCGGACGGCATCCAGCTCATCGGGTCGCGGTCGAAGTCGAGCCAGGCTGGGCGGAACTTCCGCGTGAAGGGGTAGACGAGCCCCTGGGCGTTGATCGTCCAGTGCGCCGCGACGGCGCCCACCACCGGCTGGCTGGCCCACATGGCCTGGTGCAGGCGGACGTAGGTGGGGGTGCCGGTGACGCGATTGTCGGAAAAGTAGATGAACAGCGACAGCGCGAGGATGCCGAGCGCGATCAGCCGGCGGCTGTGCCCCACGACGCGGCGCGCCAGCAGCGAGTCGGCGGCGCCCACGGCCTGGAAGGCGCGGCGCTGGACGTACTCCGTGACGGTGAAGGCCATCTTGAACAGGTGGACCACCGCGCCCACCATCGAGAAGAGCAGCGCCCAGATGGGCACCCAGTAGGTCCGCGCCGCCGACTCGCCGTCCTCGCCCGACTCGAAGTGCTCCGGGGATTCCAGGTTGGAGATCGTGGTCTTCACGTTCTGCGCCTCGGTCCACCGGTGCAGCTCGCGGGTGTAGCCGGCGCGCGTCATGCCGTAGGCGAAGGCGCAGTCGAGGCACGAGGAGGTCATGCGCAGGTAGCGCAGCACGCCGGGGTGTGCCACGAACTCGGCGAACGCGAGCCCCGGCGGGACCACGCTCCCCTCGAGCAGGCCGCGGATCTCCCGGTTCCACGCGGCTTCCGCGGCAGCCTTCCCCTGCGAGGCGAGCGCGGCGTCGTACGCGCGGGAGGCGTCGGCATAGGGGCCGGCGTGCATCCGCGCGATCTCCTTCTCGACATCCTTGTACGCGGCGTACGCGGCATCGCCGTTCTCGCGGTCCCAGTCGTGGTACATCAATTCGCCCACCACGCGCTCCTGGTCGGGCGCGAAGAAGGCCGGGATCCATGCTGGCCGCGACGATCGGGAAGAGCGCCAGCGCGGCCTTTCCCTCCGCGCTGTCGGCTGCCTCGGGCGACACGGGCAGCGTGTCGTGCCGGTAGTGGTCCAGCTGCAGCCCGCGCCGGATCACGGTGAGCTTGGCCGCACGCTGCCGCTCGACGCCGAGTTCCCGCGCGATCCTGTCCTCCATCCCGGCGTGCCGCGTCGCCAGCGAGAGGACCGGGGGCAGGTAGGCGAGCACCAGCGCGCCGAGCACGCAAAGGACGGCGAGGCCGGCCAGGGTGGTGGGCACGCCGCGGCGCCGGTTGGCCATGGAGCGCTTGAGCCAGGCGCGCACCAGCAGCCCGCCCGCCACGAGACGAAGGCCAGCACGGCGAGGGCGAGCGCGATCTCGGACGAGGCGCGCGTGACGTGGAACTCGATCACCGCGTCCTGGATCTGCCACATCATCGCGATGGAGAGGACCATGATCGCGAGGCTCACGACGAGGCGCACCGGCCAGGCGCGGTTCCACTTCTCGCACTGCTGGAACCAGATCTTGAGGAACACCAGCGCGAGGGCGAGGCCGGAGATGAGGCGCCCCCAGTGCTCGACGGCGGCGGTCGCGTCGATCGGCAGCGAGCTGCCCATCTTGTCGAGGAGGCTCACGCCGAACGAGAGCTCGAGCCACAGGTACAGCGGCGTGAGCACGATCATCAGGCGCAGGTGGTGGTAGCGGAAGCCGTCCGCCCGGTTGCCGGGGAGCGCGTTGTTCTGCCGCAGGAGCGAGGCGGGGTTCGACGCGGCGGCAGCTCCACAGTTCCGCGCGCCGAGGGACGCATGCGGCGCCGCAGGAGGACCGCCATGGCGGGCAGGCGACGAATGGAGGCGACCAGCGCCGCAGCCGACAACGCCCACGCCATCATCAGGCCGATCGCCAGCCTGAGGTTCCACCCGAGCGCCACGACTCTCACTGCCCTTCCCCTTCGGCAATGTCTTCTTGTTGTCTGGACTGACGCCAGTTCGCGACGCATTCTGCCCGAGAACGCGATGGCACGATAGCCGCGGTCGCGCGCCGTGATCGCCTCGCCGGCCGGCGGTTACAATCCGCGTGGACCGACCATGAAGGCCCTGACCCCGAAGCAGCAGGAATTCCTCGCCCGGTGCATCGGCCAGGCCCACGCCGCCAACGCCGGCGGGCAACACGGCGCCGCCATCGGCTGGTGCCGGAAAGCGCTCCAGATCGCGCCAGACCTTCCGGAAGCCTGGTACAACCTGGGCCTGGCGTTCGCCGGGCAGGGGCAGGCGAAGGAGGCGACGGATGCCCTCGTGAAGGCCGCCTCGCTGGTTCCGGACAACCCGGACGCCCAGAACAGCATCGGCCTGCAGCTGTTTCACCTAGGCGCAAATGACGAGGCGGAGCGGTGCCTGATGCGCTGCCTCGCCCTTGCGCCGGACTTCGCCTTTGCGCACTCCAACCTGGGCCTGCTCCGAAAGAAGCAGAACCGCCTGGGCGAGGCGGCATCGGCGTTCCGGAGGGCCATCGAACTGCAGCCCCTGCTGGCGGCCGCGCACGCCAACCTGGGCGGCACGCTGAACCTCCTGAAGAACCACGCGGCGGGCGAGGCGGCCTGCCGCAGGGCTCTCGAGATCGATCCGAAGCTGCCGGCAGCCTGGAGCAACCTGGGCAGCTCGCTGCTCGGCCTGAATCGCACGGACGAAGCGGAGGCCGCATGCCGCAAGGCCCTGGCCCTGGACCCGGCGTTGCCGGAACCCCATGTCGACCTGGCCGCGATCCTGATCGCCCGCGGAGCCTTCGAGGAAGCGATCGGGGAGTTCGACAAGGCCCTCGCGAAGGATCCGCACGATTGCGAAACGCTTTCCTCCCGGCTCTTCTGCCTGAACTACGTGCCCGGGTCGCCGCCGGCTGCGATGCTTGCCGCCGCGCGCGAGTTCGACAAGGTGGCGTCCCGGAACGTCGTTCCCTACACCGACTGGAAATGCGTTCCGGACCCCGACCGCAAGCTCCGGATCGGCCTGGTGTCGGGGGATTTCCGGCGCCACCCCGTGGGCTACCTTCTCCAGGGGCCGCTACGGGAACTCGACCGGGCCGCGTTCGACATCGTCGCCTACAGCAACCATTCGCACCGGGACGAACTCACCGCGGAACTCGAGTCGCGATGCGCGGCGTGGAACGACGTCGCGGGAATCAGGCGACGCGGAACTGGCCCGTCGCATTCATGAGGACGGGATCGACATCCTGGTCGACCTCTCCGGCCATACGGACCATGGCCGCCTGCCGGTCTTCGCCCGGAAGCCGGCGCCCGTGCAGGTCACCTGGCTGGGATACTTCGCGACGACCGGCCTCGCGGCCATCGACTGGAAGATCGGGGACCCGTGGGTAACTCCCGAGCGGGAGGAAGGCCATTTCTCGGAAAGGATCTGGCGCCTGCCCGACAGCTGCTTCTGCTTCTCTCCCCCTCGCGATGCGCCGGACGTGGCCGGGCCGCCCTGCAGGGCCAATGGCTTCGTCACCTACGGGTGCTTCAACAATCTCGCCAAGGTCAACGACGCGGTGATCGCGGCATGGTCGCGCATCCTGCTCGCCGATGCGACGAGCCGGCTCTTCCTGAAGTCGAAGCAATTGGCCAGCGAGGCGATGCGCAAGGCGCTGGTGGCGCGGTTCGGCCGCCACGGCATTCCCGGGGACCGCCTCGTCCTCGAAGCGCCCGGTTCGTACGCCGACTACCTGGCGGCGTATGGCCGCGTGGACATCACCCTCGACCCGTTCCCGTTTCCGGGAGGAGCGACGACGGCGGAAAGCCTGTGGATGGGCGTGCCGGTCGTGACCCTCGCGGGAGATCGCTTCATTTCGCACCAGGGCGAGAGCCTGCTGCATGCCGCGGGGCTCGCCGGGTGGATCGCGTCGAGCGAGAAGGAATACGTCGACATCGCGCTCGCTGCCGCGTCCGCCCGGGATGTGCTGGCCTCGACGCGAGCCGGCCTGCGTGCCAGGGTCGGCCAGTCCCCCCTGTTCGACGCCCCGCGATTCGCCCGCCACCTCGAGACCGCCTGGAGGAGCCTGTGGCGGGAGTGGTGTGCGCGCCAGGGCGCGGCAGGATGAGCCGGGCGATTCTATGTGCGATACCGGACGGACAGCCGCCCGATGGATCCGGATGCTGGGAGGAGTCGGAGCTCGCATCCAGCGCTCCGGACCCAGGCCACTCCCCTATCGAGATCCCCATGAACACTTCCTTGCGATCCCTCCCCCTTTCGCCTTCGTCCACGCGGGAGCGTTACCTGCTCCGCGCCCTTCACGGCGCCATTGCCGCCGCGACCTGCGCGCTAGCCACGACGCTCGCGTATCCCGCGCCGGCTTCGCCCGAGGAGCACGTGGGCGTCAATGCGGAGCGCGGCGACCCCGCGCGGTGGACCGTCCCCGCGGACACGCCGCAACTGAAGTACGACACGCAGGTGAAGGAGGCGGGCGCCGTGCTCGGGGAGTCGCTGAAGGAATGCCGCGCGCTGCAGTCCGATCGCAACGCCTGCGTGGCCCAAGCCAAGGCGCAGCATCGCCGCGACCTGGAGGACGCCCGCAGCCTCCTGTCGCAAAGCCGAGGCGGTGCAGCCCGAGGCCGTTGATGGTCGTCCCCGTGCGAGCCTCGATCGCCGCGATGGCGTGAGCACGTGATGGCGGCGTCCATGAAGCGCATTCCGAGGGGATGGAAACTCGCCTTCGTCGCGATCGGCGGCCTGGCCGCGGTCCTGTTGCTGGCGTCGCTGGCCGTGCTGTTCTTCGTGGATGTCGAGGCCTACAAGCCGCGCGTCGAGGAGGCGGCGTCCCGCGCGCTGGGCATGAGCGTCACCGTCGAAGGACCGATGCACGTCGGCCTCTTCCCCGGGCCGCACGTCGTGCTCGGGAAAGTGCGTGTCCGGAACGGGGACTCGGAGCTCGTGTTCGCGGAGGAGGCGCGGATCGCGATCGGGCTTCGTTCGCTCTTCGTGCAGGAGCTCCGGTACGACGGCATCACCCTCGATCGCGCCCGGGTGTCCATCGAGCGGGGCCGGGACGGCCGCTACAACTTCCAGAAACCGGCGGGCGCCCCGGTGGCATTCCACGCGATCGCGCTGCAACGGCTGTCCTTCCCCGATATGGTTGTCGCGTACGCGGACAAGAAGGACGGCGGCGGCTTCGAAGCCCGGCCCTGCACGGGCGAGCTGACCGACATGCGGCACCCGGGGGGAGCGCCCTTCCTGATGCGGCTTTCGGTCTCCGGGCGGCTCGCCTGCGGCGAAGTGCGCGGAAAGGACACGACCGCCACGGACTTCGTGCTCCCGATCGAGGCGACGGACGGCGTCTTCGACTTCAAGCCGGTCACGATGCGCGTCTACGGCGGGCTGGGGTCGGGAAGCCTGCGCATGGACCGCTCGGCCCAGGTGCCGGTCCTGCACCTCGCCTACGCCGTGCAGAAGCTGCGCATCGAGGAGGTCTTCAAGGCCCTGCCGCCGGGAAAGTCCGTCAGTGGAACGATGGATTTTTCGACCACGCTCGCGATGCGCGGACGCACCCGGCGCGAGCTGCGCCAGAGCGCCAGCGGCGACATGTCCCTCGCCGGCAGGAACCTCACGCTGGCCGGCGTCGATCTCGACAAGCAGTACTCGAGGTACGAGGCGAGCCAGAACTTCAACCTGTTCGACGTGGCGGCGCTGGTCCTCGCCGGCCCCCTCGGCCCCGTGGTCACCAAGGGCTACGAGTTCTCCAGCCTCGCCGCGCAAGCCGGCGGAACCACGCGGATACGCACCGTGGACTCGCGGTGGAAGGTGGACCACGGCGTGGCCCGGGCCGTGGACGTGGCCATGACGACGGACGAGAACCGCCTGGCCCTGCGGGGCGGGCTCGATTTCGTCGACGACGAATTCGACGAGGTGTTCGTGGCGATCGTCGATGCCGACGGCTGCGCCAAGCTGCGCCAGCGAATCCGCGGCCCCTTCGGCAAGCCCGTGGTGGAGAAGGTCAGCTTCGTGACGTCCCTCGTGGGGCCGGTGCACAGCCTGCTCGACAAGGCGGCGGATCTCCTCTCGAAGCGGGATGTCGTCTGCGAGGTGTTCTACAGCGGATCGGTGGCGCCGCCGAAGTAGCGGCACCGCGCCCCGGACTGCCGGCGCCCGGCCGGCCTGCGGTATGCGCGATAGCGTACAGAGCGGGGCCGGCATTTCGAATAGCCTGCAAGACGATACGACGCGTCCGCGGCCGTTGCGCGGGCGCATCCCGTCCGATCCACTCGTTGCATTCCGCTCCCGGGGAGCTCCGGACGAACCATGGCCCGTGCGCCCGCAAACAAGCAGCCAGTCGCCGCGAATCCGGTCCCGCCGACGGTCGTCGTCAGCGGCGACGGCGACCGGCTTGCGCTGGCGGGCACGCTCGACCGGGTCACGCTCGCCGAAGCGAGGGCGGCCCTGAAGACATGGTCGAGGAAAGGCGCGTCGCGCTCGCTGGATATCGCCGGGCTCGAAAGCCTGGATACGCCGGGCGCCCTGTTCCTGTGCGGACTGCGCGACAAGGACGTGGAACTCACCGGCATCCGCGACGAACACCGGTCGCTGCTCGATCTCATCTGCGGGCTCGAACTCGAGCCCTTGCCGAAAGTCGACGCCGTCCCCAGGTGGCGCCAGGTCGTCATCGAGCTCGGCAAGGGGGCGCACGATGCCAGGCACGAGGCGTTCGACCTCGTCAGCTTCGTGGGCCGCGCGGCGAGCTGGACCGCCGGCGCCCTGCTTCACCCGAGCCGCCTGCGCCCGGCTTCGATATCGCGGCACGTGGCGGAAACCGGCATCAAGGCCTTGCCCATCGTCGGCCTGATGGCCGTCATGATCGCGATCGTCCTCGGCTACCAGGGCGTGGCCCAGCTGCGTCCCTTCGGCGGCGAGGACTACACCATCAACCTGGTGGCGGTGTCGGTGCTGCGCGAAATGGGCGTGCTGATCACGGCCATCATGGTGGCCGGCCGCTCCGGCTCCGCCTTTGCCGCCGAGATCGGCGTCATGCAGACGCGGGAGGAGGTCGACGCGCTCAAGGTGATGGGGATCGAGCCCATGCACGTCCTGGTCGTGCCGCGGGTGATCGCCCTCGTCATCACCCTGCCGCTGCTCGCGTTCTTCGCCGACATCATGGGCCTCGTCGGCGGCGCCGCCATTTCCCAGGTCCTGCTCAATGTCTCGCCGACGCAGTACATGGCGCGCCTGCCGTCGATCGTCGACGGCAGCGACCTGTTCGTGGGCCTCTTCAAGGCGCCCGTCTTCGCCTTCTTCATCGCCGCCATCGGCTGCATGCACGGGCTGCGGGTCAGCGGCTCGGCGGAGAGCGTCGGCCAGGAGACCACCCGGGCCGTGGTGAAATCCATCTTCCTGGTGATCGTGCTCGACGCCGCATTCTCCGTCCTGTTCGAGAGGCTCGGCATATGACCTCCCGCACCAGGGCGCACGCCGACCCGATCCTTTCCGCGCGCGGCATCGTGAACCGGTTCGGCAAGCAGGTCGTGCACGACAAGTTGAGCCTCGACATCGAGCGCGGCGAGATCATCGGCATCGCCGGCGGATCGGGATCGGGCAAGTCGGTCCTGCTCAAGACGCTCGTCGGCCTGCGCCAGCCGGATGCCGGCGACGTTCTCCTCAACGGCCAGGCCGTCCAGTCCATGAGCGCGGCGGACAAGGCCTCGCAGATCGGCGTGCTGTTCCAGCAGGGCGCGCTCTTCTCGTCGCTCTCGGTCGCCCAGAACGTCATGCTGCCGATGCGCGAGCACACGGCGCTGCCGGAGGAGGAACAGGAAACCATCGCGGCGATGAAACTGGCCCTCGCCGGGCTGCCGGCGGACACCGGCATCAAGTTTCCCTCCGCGCTTTCGGGCGGCATGGTGAAGCGCGCCGCCTTCGCGCGGGCGCTGGCGCTCGATCCGAAGATCCTGTTTCTCGACGAACCGACGTCCAACCTCGACCCGATCGCCGCGAGCGGCATCGACGCGCTGATCCGGAGCCTCAACGAGAGCCTCGGCATCACCGTCGTCATCGTCACGCACGATCTCACGACGCTCCTCACCATCTGCGGCCGCATCGCCGTGCTGGTCGACAGGAACGTGACCGTCGACACGGCAGACAAGCTGATGAAGTCCGACCATCCGTGGATCCACGAGTTCTTTCACGGGCCTCGTGCCGAAGGCGCGATGAAAGCAAGGAAGGCAAGCCATGGAAACTGACAAGCACTACTTCTTCGAGGGGCTGTTCATCATCCTCTTCACCGTTGCCGCGGCAATCGTCGCCGTGTGGCTGGGAAGCACCGGCCGCCGTGACGACGTGACCTACCGCATCCGCTTCCCCGACTCGGTCAGCGGGCTCACCGCCGGCGATATCGTGAAATACCGGGGCATCGACGTCGGCACGGTCAGGTCGATGGACATCGACCCCGACGATCCGCGCCTGGTGATGGTGGACGTGCGGCTGCGGAAGGACGCGCCGGTCAGGACCGACACCCGGGCCAGCCTCACGATGAAGGGCATCACCGGTGTCGTCTTCATCGAGCTGAATGGCGGAGACCCGGCGGCGAAGACCCTGCTGGAGGTCACGCCGCCGGACAGGATCCCCGAGATTCCTTCGGAAAAGTCCGGCCTCAAGGCCATGCTCGACAGCCTGCCCAAGGTGGTCGAGAAGTTCTCGGCCCTCGAGGACCAGGTCAAGAAGGTCGTGACCGGCGTCGGGGGGCTGACGAGCAAGGTCTCGGACGATCCCTCCGTGCTGATCTGGGGCAAGGGCAAGGACAAGGAAAAGGGCAAGGATAAGGGCAGCAAGGAGTCCGCGGGGAATTAGCCGAGCCTGGAGAACGGGACATGGAGCGTGGAGCGTCGACACGGGGCAAGTTCGCCGGCGCGGTGGCCGGTGCCGATTCCATCGAGATCAAGGCCACGATTCCGGGTCGCCAGATCCGCGTGGCCCTCGAGCGCTTCCACCTGACCGCGGGACAACGACGAGGAGCGCCAGATCTATTTCTTCGACACGCCGCGGCTCGCCCTGCTCCGCTCCGGCATCATCGTGCGGGCCCGCCGCGTGGTCGGGGGGGCCCACGACTGCACGGTGAAGTTCCGGCCGGTGGATCCGGCGAAAATCGGGAAGAAGTGGCGCAAGTACCGCGACTTCAAGGTCGAGGCGGACGCGAGCGAGTCCGGCCTGGTCCGGTCCGCGTCGTTCTCGATGCCGGTCGCGAAGGGCCTCATCAAGCGGGTCGCGGGCGGCAAGACGCCCGTCGCGGACCTCTACGGCGACGAGCAAAGGGCGTTCCTGAAGACCATGGCGCGCCGCGACATCGACTTCGCGAGCCTCGCCGTGCTCGGGCCCCTGATGGCCCAGCGCTGGCAGTTCGCGGACCCGGCCTGCCCCTGGCCGATCACCGCCGAACTGTGGAGGCGAGGCGATGGGGGACGGCTGATGGAGGTCTCGATCCGGGCGCCCGTCGTGCAGACCGCCGTCGCCGTGGGCGGCTTCATGGCCTTCCTGGCGGAGGTGGGCGTCGAGCGCGACAGGCGTCCGCAGACCAAGACGCGCTGGGCGCTCGACTATTACATCGCGAAGCTTGCGCGGCCGCGGGCACGCAGGACGACCGCCGCGTAGCCGCGGCGTCCCGCTGCGCCGGCGTCAGAGGAACTCGGCCGCCACGTCCACGGAGGAGCGCTTCCCCACGTCCTTCCAGTGCGCGTCGAGCCACGCCCGGGCGGTTTCCCGCCCCCGCGAACGCAGGTCCTCGAGGAAGCCGGCGCTCACGTCGAACTTGCTCGCCACGGACAGGTCGCGCAGCACCTCGTCGGCGCGGATCGAGTGCATGAGGACGTCCTTGAGCCGGCCGCGGTGCTCGTCCTTGATCCACCCCCTCTCGAGGAGCTTCTTCACGAAGGCCACGGCCCGCAGCTCCTTGATGAGGGACGCGTTGAACGTGATCTCGTGCATGCGGCTCTCGATCTCGTGCGGCAGCCGCGGCGTCCCGGGCCGCTCGATGGGGTTGATGTGGACGATGATGATGTCGCGGGTGGTCGTCCCGTACATGAGCGGGTAGAGGACGGGGTTCCCCATGAAGCCGCCGTCCCAGTACGGGTCGCCGTCGATCTGCACCGCCTGGGACATGGTCGGCAGGCAGGACGAGGCGAGGACGACCTCGACGCTCACCTCGTGCGTCTCGAACACGCGCCCCTTGCCGGTGCGCACGTTGGTGGCCGAGACGAAGAGCTTCGTGACCCGGCTGCGGCGCAGCTGCCCGAAGTCCACGTGCCGCTCGAGGGCGTCGCGAAGCGGGTTGTAGTCCAGCGGGTTCCACTGGTACGGGGACAGCATGCGCGTGATGGCCTTGAAGCCCTCCAGCGCGAGCGGGTTCTCGTTCGGCCACCCGGGCAGGAAATTCTCGAAGGGCAGGTGCGCGGCGGGATTGAAGATGGCCCCCATGCCGGCCACCCCGCGCCAGAAATCGTCGAGCTTCTGCCGCGCGCCCTCCCGGCCGCCGGTGAGCAGCCCGTAGGCGCACAGCACCCCGTTCACGGAGCCGGCGCTCGTGCCGCAGATGCCCTCGAAGTCGAGCCGGCCGTCCTCCAGGAAGTAGTCGAGGATGCCCCAGACGTAGGCGCCGTGGCTCCCCCCGCCCTGCAGGGCGAGGCCCACCGGCTTCGGGCGCGCGGCTGTTTTTCTTCGGGTCGCAGGCATCGACTTCCTGTGGCGCAGGCGCGGAAAACTGCTGACTTTTTGATCATACCCGACGTGTCCGCGGGAAAGATGAACCATTCTGGAGGGGCCGGGCGGGTGCCCCGCGACCCGTCGCGCGCGCGCATGTCCCTTTGGTCCAATGAAGCATCCCGCCATGGAATACATCGAGAACCTCACCTTCGACGAAATCGCCGTCGGCGATTCGCACACCCTGGTGCGCACGCTGCGGTACGAAGACATCCAGATGTTCGCGGTCCTCTCCGGGGACCTCAATCCGACGCACGTCGACCCCCAGTACGCCAAGTCGTCCAGCTTCCGCGACGTGGTCGGCCACGGGATGTGGGGCGGCATCCTCGTCTCCAACGTCCTGGGCACGGAGTTCCCCGGCCCCGGCACGGTCTACGTGAGCCAGACCTTCCACTTTCGAGCGGCCCGTCCGCGTCGGCGACACGCTCACCGTCACCGTCGCCTGCCGGCAGAAGTTCGCGCACAACCACCACATCGTCTTCGACTGCAAGGCGGTGAACCAGGTGGGCGAGGCGGTGCTGGGCGGCGTGGCCGAGGTGCTGGCGCCCCAGGAGAAGATCCGCCGGCCCAAGGTGACGATGCCGGAACTCTCGTTGCGCGAGACCAAGGCCGCCCGCTTCGAGCACCTGATGAAGATCACCGAGGGCCTGCCCGCCATCGCGATGGCGGTCGCCCATCCCTGCGACGGGGAGTCGCTGCGGGGGGCGCTGCTCGCGCGCGACCGCAACATCATCGTGCCGACGCTCGTGGGGCCCGCGGCGAAGATCCGCGCCGTGGCCGAGGAGTTCAAGCTGGACCTCGCGGACACCGCCATCCTCGACGTGCCGCACAGCCACGCGGCGGCGGAGATGGCGGTGGCGCTCGCCCGCGAGGGCAAGGTCGCCGCGCTGATGAAGGGCTCGCTCCACACCGACGAGCTGATGGGCGAGGTCGTCGCCTCGGCCACGGGCCTGCGCACCGAGCGCCGCATCAGCCACGTGTTCCTGATGGACGTCCCGACCTACCCGCGGCTCCTCCTCATCACCGACGCGGCGGTGAACATCGTGCCGGATCTCGTGACGAAGGTGGACATCGTCCAGAACGCCATCGACCTCGCGCGCATGCTGGGCAACCCCGAGCCCAAGGTGGCGATCCTCGCCGCGGTCGAGACCGTGACGCCCAAGATGCAGGCCACGGTGGACGCCGCGTGCCTGTGCAAGATGGCCGATCGCGGCCAGATCACGGGCGGCCTCCTCGACGGCCCGCTCGCCTTCGACAACGCCATCTCGATCGCCGCGGCCCGCACGAAGGGCATCCGCTCCGTCGTGGCCGGCCAGGCCGACATCCTCCTGGTGCCCGACATCGAGGCCGGCAACATGCTCGCCAAGCAGCTGGAGCACCTCGCGGACGCCATGTCCGCCGGCATCGTCCTGGGCGCCCGCGTGCCCATCGTCCTCACCAGCCGCTCGGACTCCGCCGAGACGCGCGCCGCGTCGACGGCCGTGGCCGCGGTGATGGCGTGCCACAAGACGGTGAAGGCCCCATGAGCGAAGCCATCCTCACGCTGAACGCGGGCTCGTCGTCGATCAAGTTCGCGTTGTTCCGGCACGGCACGCCCGTGCCGCGCTCGCCGGAGATCGTCGGCCAGATCGACGGCATCGGCGCGCGCACGCACCTCAAGGTCAAGGACGCCTCGGGCGCCGCTTCTCGAGGACATCGACCTGCCCGTCGCCACCGAGGCGCCCCATCGCGCCGCCCTGGGCCACCTGCTGGACTGGATGCGCGGCCGGGAGTCGGGATGGCGCATCGTGGCCGTCGGCCACCGCGTCGTCCACGGCGGCGCCCGCTACTCGCAGCCGATCCGGATCGACGAGGCCACCATCGGGGCGCTGCGGACGTTCTGCCCGCTCGCCCCGCTGCACCAGCCGCACAACATCGCGGGCATCGAGGCGATGTCCGCCGCGCTCAAGGGCGTGCCGCAGGTCGCCTGCTTCGACACGGCGTTCCACCGCACGCAGCTGCCGGTGGCGCAGATGTTCGCGCTGCCGCGGCGGATTTCCGCCGAGGGCGTGCGCCGCTACGGCTTCCACGGCCTTTCCTACGAGTACATCGCGGACGTGCTGCCGCAGCACCTCGGCGACCGGGCCGAGGGCAAGGTCATCGTGGCGCACCTCGGGAACGGCTCCTCGATGTGCGCGATGGAGGGGCGGCGCAGCCGCGCGACCTCGATGGGCTTCTCCGCCGTCGAGGGCCTGATGATGGGAACGCGCACCGGGAGCCTCGACCCCGGCGTGATCCTCTACCTGATGCAGAACCACGGCATGGACGCCAAGGCGCTCGAGCGGCTCCTCTACAAGGAATCGGGCCTGCTGGGCGTCTCCGGCATCTCGCAGGACATGCGCGAGCTCCTCGCGAGCGAGGAGCCCGAGGCGCGCGAGGCGGTCGACCTCTTCTGCCACCGGCTCGTCCGCGAGGCGGGCGCCATGGCGGCCATCCTCGGCGGGCTCGACGCGATCGTGTTCACGGCCGGCATCGGCGAGCACGCGGCCCCGGTGCGCGAGCGGGCCTGCACCGCGCTCGCGTGGCTGGGCATCGACCTGGACCGCGAGGCGAACGACGCCGGCCGCACCGAGATCACGCGCCCGGGCAGCCGGGTGGCCGTGCTCGTCCTTCCGACCAACGAGGAGTGGATGATCGCGCGCCACACGGCGCGGCTGGTCGGCGCCTGACCGGCCTCGTCCATCGCACCCCGCCAACGAGAACCCGAGGGAGCAAGCCATGAAACGCCAAGCCAGCGCCGAAGTCCGCCCGATCACGGCCCAGGACCTGCTGGGCTCGTCGGGGATCGATGCCGTCCTCCACCAGGAAGGGGCCGCCAGGCGCTTCAGCACCGGCGCCCGCTCGCTCGGCGACTACGTCGACGACGTGGCGTCGACCGCGCGCATCAATTCGAAGGCCCTCCAGGAGAAGCTGGACGGCCTCGGCCGTCACCAGGCCGACGTGGGCGAGAAGATGCGGGAGGAGCTGGGCGGCGTGCAGCCCCAGGACGTCGCGAACTACTGCACCGACGTCTGGCAGCGCTGGGCGATCTTCATGGACATCCTGCGCCGGCGCGGGAACACCTTCGTGCAGCACACGGCCGAGGGCTGCCCGCCGGTCCTCGTCTACGACTTCGACGTGATCATCGACGGCATGACGCTCGAGCGGCCGGTGAACTACTCGCTCGTGGCCATCCACCCCCCGAAGGGCGTCAAGGTCCGCCAGGACGGCCGCCCGTACATCATCGTCGACCCGCGCGCCGGCCACGGCTCCGGCATCGGCGGGTTCAAGAACGAAAGCGAGGTCGGTGTCGCGCTGCATGCGGGGCATCCGGTCTACTTCTGCATCTTCACCACCCAGCCGACGCCGAACCAGACGCTGGCCGACGTCACGCGGGCCGAGGCGGACTTCGTCCGCGAGGTCCGCCGCCGCCACCCGCGCAGCCCCAAGCCCGTGATCATCGGCAACTGCCAGGGCGGCTGGGCCGCGATGCTGCTCGCCGCCTCCAACCCGGACCTGACCGGCCCGGTGGTGGTCAACGGCGCGCCCCTGTCCTACTGGGCCGGCACGCGCGGCAAGAACCCGATGCGCTACGTCGGCGGCATGCTGGGCGGCGTGACGCCCGCGCTCCTCATGGCGGACCTCGGCAACGGCCGCTTCGACGGCGCCAACCTGGTGCTCAACTTCGAGAACCTCAACCCCGGCAACAGCCTGTGGGAGAAGTACTACGACGTGTTCGCCGACGTCGAGGGCCAGGCCGAGCGCTACCTCGACTTCGAGCGCTGGTGGTCCGGCTTCTACTTCATGAACGAATCCGAGATCCGCTGGATCGTCGAGAACCTGTTCGTGGGCAACCAGCTCGCCCACGGCGGCGCCCAGCTCGATCCCCGCCTGCACATCGACCTGCGCAACATCCGCGCGCCCATCATCGTGTTCGCCTCGCACGGCGACAACATCACGCCGCCGCCGCAGGCGCTCAACTGGATCTCCGACCTCTACTCCAGCGTCCAGGAGATCAAGGCGCGCGGGCAGCGCATCGTCTACACCATCCACGACAAGGTCGGGCACCTGGGCATCTTCGTCTCGTCCGCGATCGCGCAAGAAGGAGCACAAGGAGATCGTCTCGACGCTGAAGGCCATCGAGGCGATGGCGCCGGGCCTCTACGAGATGAAGATCGAGGACGTCGAGGGCGAGGGGCTCGAGAGGCGCTACGCGATCTCGTTCCACGAGCGCACGATCGACGACATCCTGGCGCTCGACGACGAGCGCGGCGACGAGCGGCCGTTCGCCGCCGTGTCCCGGCTCTCCCGGATCGCCGCGGAAGCCTACGAGCTGACGCTGCGGCCCTTCGTGCGCGCCCTGTCCAACGAGGCCACGGCGCGCATCCTCGCCGACACGCAGCCGCTGCGGCTGCAGCGCACCCTGCTCAGCGACCGCAACCCGTTCCTCGCGATGGTTCCCGCCTGCGCGGACATGGCCCGCGCCAACCGGATCAAGGGCGGCAAGGACAATCCGCTCTACCGGCTGGAGAAGATGAACGCCGGGCTCTTCACGCGGTGGTTCGACCTCGGCCGCGACCTGCGCGACGCGGCCACCGAGATGCTCTTCTTCGCGACCTACTCGTCGCCCATCATGCGGGAGCTGCGCGTCCGAGTGCGCCCAGCAAGATCAGCGAGGTCGCCGGGACGGACCTGCGCTCGCTCAACGAGGTGAGCCAGGCGCTCGACAACATCGGGCGGGGCGGCTACCCCGTGGCGGTGATCCGCATGCTCATCCTGCTCGCCCATGCGCGCAAGTCCGTGCGGCGCGACCGCCTCGAGCGGTCCAACGAGCTGCTCACCACCAAGGAGCCCTTCGCCTCGCTGGGCCCCGCCACGAGGGCGCGGATCATCCACGAGCAGGGCCTGATCGTCGAGTTCGAGCCCGTTCTCGCGCTCGCCACGCTGCCGGGGCTGGTGCCCGGCATGGCGGAGCGGCGGCGCGCGATCCATGACTGCGAGTTCGTCCTCGGCGCGCCCGGGGAGATGAACGAGGATACGAGCGAGATGCTCGCGCGCATCAAGACGGCCCTCGACGTCGAGGGCGCCCGTCCGAAGGCGAGCCGCGCCGGCACGAAAGAAGCGCCCGCGCGCCAGGGCCCGGGCCTGACCGCCGGCGCCGCCCTTCGGGCCGGACCGGCGGCGCGGGCTACAGCCCCAGCTGCTTGAAGAAGTCGTTTCCCTTGTCGTCCACCAGGATGAACGCCGGGAAGTTCTCCACCTCGATCTTCCAGACCGCTTCCATGCCCAGTTCCGGGAAGTCGATGCATTCGACCTTCTTGATGTTCTCCTCCGCCAGCACCGCGGCCGGGCCGCCGATGGAACCGAGGTAGAACCCGCCGTACTTCTTGCACGCATCGGTCACCTGCTGCGAGCGGTTGCCCTTGGCGATCATGACCATGCTGGCGCCCTTGCCCTGCAGCAGGTCCACGTAGGAATCCATGCGGCCGGCGGTCGTCGGGCCGAATGAGCCGGACGCCTTTCCTTTCGGGGTCTTGGCCGGGCCGGCGTAGTAGATCGGGTGCTTGAGCAGGTAGTCCGGCACGGGCTTGCCGGCGTCGATGAGCTCCTTGAACTTCGCGTGCGCGATGTCGCGTCCGACGACGATGGCGCCATTGAGCAGGAGCGGCGTCGACACCGGATGCTTCGAGAGCTCCGCCAGGATGGCCTTCATCGGCTGGTTCAGGTCGATGCGCGACGCCGTTCGCCTGCTTGCCCCGGAGTTCTTCCGGGATGAGGCGGCCCGGATTGCGGTCCAGCTCCTCGACGAAGATGCCGTCCCGCGTGATCTTCGCCTTGACGTTGCGGTCGGCCGAGCACGACACGGCCATCCCGACCGGGCACGAGGCGCCGTGGCGCGGCAGCCGAATGACCCGGACGTCGTGGGCGAAGTACTTTCCGCCGAACTGGGCGCCGATCCCGAGCTTGCAGGCCTCCTCGAGCAGTTTCTTCTCCAGCTCCAGGTCGCGGAACGCCTGGCCGTGCTCGTTCCCCTGGGTGGGAAGCTCGTCGTAGTACCGGGCGGAGGCGAGCTTGACCGCCTTCAGGCAGGCGTCGGCACTGGTGCCGCCGACGACGACGGCGATGTGGTACGGCGGGCACGCGGCGGTGCCGAGGGTCCTGAACTTGCCGACGAGGAATTTCAGGATGCTCTCCGGGGTGAGCAGCGCCTTCGTCTCCTGGTAGAGGGCGGTCTTGTTGGCCGAGCCGCCCCCCTTCGCGATGAAGAGGAACTTGTAGGCGTCACCGTCCACCGCCTGGATGTCGATCTGGGCCGGCAGGTTGGTGCCCGTATTGACTTCCCGGTACATGTCGAGCGCCACGGTCTGCGAGTAACGCAGGTTCTCCTCGGTGTAGGTCTTGTACACCCCCTTCGAGAGCGCCTCCTCGTCCCGCCCTCCGGTCCAGACCTGCTGGCCCTTCTTGGCGATGATGGTCGCGGTGCCGGTGTCCTGGCATACCGGAAGCTCGAGCTGGGTGGAGATCTGCGGCATTGCGCAACATCGTCACCGCCACGACCTTGTCGTTCGGCGATGCCTCCGGGTCGCGCAGGATCCTGCCCACGGAATCGTTGTGTTCCGCTCGAAGCAGGAAGGAGGCGTCTCGCATCGCCTCGTTGGCGAGGACGGTCAGCGCTTCGGGAGCGACGTGCGAGGATCTCCTTGCCCTCGAAGGACCTCACGGAAACGTATTTCTCCGAGCCCTCCACCTTCCTGTACCTGGTCGGGTCCTTGCCAAGGGGAAAGGGGTCCTGGTAGACGAACGGTTTGGTGGCCATCTGGTGGTGCTCCTTTGCACGATCGCGCCGCGACTCGGCGCGCCTATCGCGGAATTCTGGCGCCGAAACGCAGTCCCGCGTCTGATGCAGAGCAATAGCCGCAGCGGTGCCCGGGAAGGTCGGCGCGCCCCCGTTCCTGGCGAGCGGGGAGGCCTAGAAGACGCCTTTCGTCCCCGACGCCCGCAAGCTGCGAAGATCAAGCGTCGCGCCCCGCCGCCCCGGAGAATAATTCTCGAGCAAGAACAAGGACATCGCAGCCTTCCCGAATCTCAGCCTGGAGCCCAGTCGTCCGGGGCGCCAGGCGGCACTCGGGGATATCTGGCGAGACTGCTCTCGAAAGCGCGCACCATCTGTCGCATCGGCCCACGCACCCAGCCCTGAGTGGCGTTGACGTCCGTCTCCTCCTTGGGATCCTGGACCACGTTGAACAGGTAAGGGACCTCCAGGTGCACGGTTCCGGTATTGGGTTCCGCTTCCCAGATGATGTGCATCTTCCAGTTGCGCCACTTGATGGCGCGAAGCTGGTCCTTGATGTAGAAGGGAAAGCCTTCCCTGGGGGAGCGATCCGTTTCACCGAACAGGAAACTCGACAGATCAAGTCCGTCGATCGCGCGATCGCCCGGGACCTGCGCGCCGGCGATCGTTGCCAACGTGGTGAACAGGTCCGTCACATGGGCCATTTCGTTGGTGACCGAGGGCGCGATCCTTCCGGGCCATCGGACGACGAGAGGCGCCCTCAGCCCACCTTCCATTGCCGTGTGATACGTCCCTGTCCACGGGCCCGCGGTCCCTCGCCAGGGACGGCGAAACTCCGGGCCATTGTCGCTCGCAAAGATGACGAGGGTATTCGAATCCAGGCCTTCGGCCTTCAGCGCGTCCAGCACCTGCCCGACGCGGTGATCCATCTCGACCATGGAGTCCGCGAAATCCCCGGCGCCGCTGCGCCCCTCGAATTCGCGGTTGGGCAGGGTGGGAAAGTGCAATTGCGTCAAGGGAAGGTAGAGAAAGAAGCGCCTGCCTGCCCTGCCGTGGGTCACGATGAAGTCACAGGCCATCCCGGTGAGATCCCCGTCGATGCGCCGGCGCATCTCGAGGTCGTAGTCGGCCACGCGCCGGGCGGGTTCGCCACGCTTGCCGGCCTGAATGCAGGGGATGTCCACCACCGCCGGGTCGAAGCCCACGGCGGTCGTGAAAAGACTCTCGTTCGTCGTCCGCGAGATGCCATACCACTCGTCGAACCCGCGATCGTGCGGGAATCGTCCATTGCGATCCCCAAGGTGCCACTTCCCGAAGATGGCCGTGGCGTACCCATTCGCGGAGAGCAGCTGGGCCAGCGTCACTTCCGACGGGTGGATTCCCTGGGGAAGCCCTGCGGGAATCGACTGGAGCGCCCCCGTGCGGACGGGATGGCGGCCTGTCATGAGAGCCGACCGCGTCGGAACGCAGTCACTCTCCACGTTGAAATTGAGAAAGCGAATCCCCTCCGAGGCGAGAGCGTCGATGCGCGGCGTCGGCGCTCCACGCAGCGCGCCCCCTCCATAGCACCCGAGCTCGCCCCACCCCAGGTTGTCGGCAAGGATCAGGACGATGTTCGGTTGGCCCATGGCAGCGTCTTTCATGTGAAGGCCCGGGCTTCAGTCGAGCTGAAGCTTGCGGTCCGCAATGATCCTCGACCACCGTGCGCGATCGGCGCGGAGATAGCTCTGGAACTCGCCACCGGAGATGCCGGAAACGTCGAAGCCCAGGTTGTCGAACCGCTCCTGCGTGACGGGAGTGGCGAGCGCCTTGGCGGCCGCTTCCGTGAACCGTGACAGTATCTCGGGAGGCGTCTTGGCGGGGGCCATCAACCCCGCCCACTGGCGAACGTCGTAGCCCTTGGCCACGGACTCGTCGAGCGTGGGCACATCCGGAACCGCCTTGGATCGCGTCTTGGTCGTCACCGCGAGGATGCGCGCCCGTCCGCTCTTCACGTGCGGCAGGACGGCAGCCATGCCCAGTATGGCCACCGGCACCTGCCCCCCCACGAGATCGCTGATCGCCTGCCCGCCGCCCTTGTACGGAATGTGAAGCAGGTCGATTCCCGCCATCTCGCCGAGCAACTCGCCGGCCAGGTGCTGGATTGATCCCTGCCCCGAGGTGGCGTAGCCGATGGAGCCGGGTTTGGCCTTGGCGGCAGCGACCAGGTCCTGGATCGACTTGTAGGGAGACGCCGCGTAGGTCGCGACCACGATGGGCTGGGTGCCGAACATGATCACGGGCACGAAGTCCCGCTCCACGTTCCACGTCACGGTCTTGCGCAGCACGGGCTGAAGGGATATCGAGTCCGACGCGACGACGAACGTGTAGCCATCAGGCGCCGCCTTGGATACGAACTCCATGGCAATCGAACCGGAAGCCCCCGGGCGGTTGTCCACGATGATGGTCTGCCCGAGTTGCCTGCCGAGAGCCTCTCCCACGGCGCGTCCGGTCGCGTCGTTCGAACCGCCGGCTGGAGTGGGAACAACGAACGTGATCGGCCGCTGGCGCGGCCAGTTCGCGACTTGGGCGGCCGCCTGGAATGCGACGAACGTCGCCAGTAAAGCCGTCATGAGCACCAAGGTCACTCGCTTCATCACTTCGCTCCTGTGTGGGGACGCCATGCGGTCGGGAAAAGCGAGAGTCTACCGGCCCTGGTGATAGCCATATATGACTACTTTTTCGATCGCGTGATAGAGTTTCTGAATGCATGACGAGCCATCGAGACTTCGTACCAGCCGCTTGCGGGTGCGGCATCTCGTTCTCGTGCAACGGTTGGCCGACATGGGCTCGATGCGAAAGGCCGCCGAGTCGCTCGGCGTGACCCAGCCGGCGGCGAGCGCCATGCTGAAGGAGGTCGAATCGCAACTCGGCATCGCTCTCTTCGCACGCAGTCGAACCGGCGTAACGCCCACCGACGAGGCGAGGGCAATGCTGCCCAGGATTCGCGTCGTCCTCAACGAAGTCGACGCTCTCGCGGAGGACCTGCGCGATCCCCTTGGGCACCGGCCGGTAGTGCGGCTCGGTACCGTGCCACACGCTCACCTGGGGGTTCTCCAGGGTCTTGCGGCCTATTGCGTCAAGGTCGGCCAGTTCCGCCTCCGCGTTCAAGAAGGAACCAGCCCCGCGCTCCTCGAGATGCTGCTGGCCGGCGAGCTCGACGCATTGGTCGGACGCCTTCCGACAGCTTCGGGATCCACCACGTTTCCGGCCGCAGTCCGCCACGAGAAGCTCTACGAAGAACCGATGTGCATCGCTGGCGGGGCAGATCACCCGCTTGCGAAGGAGCTCGACATAGCGCCGGATGACCTGGCCGCTTGCAGCTGGGTGCTGCCGAGTCCGGAGTCCCTGTCGCGCAGAGCCCTTGAGGATGCATTTCTTCTCTGCGGACGAACGGCCCCCACGCCACTCATAGAGGTGTCGTCCTTCGTCCATGGACTGGCAATGGTGGCCCACTCGAACGTCCTCACGGTGGCGCCGCGCACGGCAGTGCGCGCGCAGGAGAGGCTGGGGCTCGTGCGGACGCTGAAGACCTCGCTGCAACTGAAACCGACTTCCATCTACTGGATGAGAAGGCGAAGCTCGGACGCCGATGCCGCGCTGGATGGGCTTGAGCATTGGCTGCTGCGCAACCATCGCAAGAAGGCGGCGGCTCGTCGAGGGTGACGATCTCGCGCCCCGCCTTGGCGCAAGGGCCTCGCTTCATGCGAACCGGGCTGCCAACGAGAAGCAGTTAGCCGCGCTCGCCCGCAAAATGCGAAGATTCAGCCTCGCGCGACCGCCGCAGCAGAGAGCACTTCTTGAGCAAGAACAAGGACATGGCCGCCCCGAAGGGGAATGAAGGCCACACGCCCATGATGCAGCAGCACGGGTGAAGCGCTTATTTCCCCCTTTGCATCGGGTTGTTGCATTGATTCTGGCGCGGACGGGTACGCGCTGGGATACCGAGAAATGTGGTCCCTTGAGGTCATCCGCGCCCATGGGGTCGGGCGGCCGGAACTGGCTCCCCGGATGGACGCTGAACGCCGCCCGCCAAAGGCGATGATGCGATGTTGACACGACCCCCCGTTGTTTATACAATGTGTCTACATTGCCACGCAAGGAGGTAGCAAGCCCATGGAGGCAGTCATCCGGAAATGGGGCAACAGCCCCGCACTGCGAATCAACGCCACCGTCATGAAGATTGCGTCATTCGACATCGAACAGCGCGTGACGATCAAGGCGACCAAGGGGCGCATCGTCATCGAGCCGGCCGACAAGCTGGAATTCAAGCTCGAGGACCTGGTGGCGGGCATCACTCGCGCCAACGTTCACGATGAAGTTGTCTTCGGCGGCCCCGTCGGCAAGGAGGCGCTGTAGTGGCAAGCCGGGCCTATGTTCCCGACGTTGGCGATGTGGTGTGGCTCGAGTTCGACCCTCAGGCCGGGCACGAGCAAGCGGGACATCGCCCTGCGCTTGTCATGAGCCCTGCGCTCTACAACGGCAAGACCGGCTTGATGGTTTGCTGCCCCCTGTCGACCAGGATCAAGGGCTACCCTTTCGAGGTGCAGATGCAATTCGAGGGACAGGACAGCGTTGTGCTCTCGGACCAGGTGAAGTCGCTCGACTGGAAAGTTCGCCGCGCAAAGAAGAAGGGGACCGTTCCCGAGGCGGTTGTGCTGGAGGTGCGCGCGCGAATCAAGGCGCTGCTGGTGATCAAGTAGCCCGGCAGTCACTGACGCGATGAATTCGAAACTCACCGAACAGCCGAAGGCTGCTGCCTCTCATACCCCCATGATGCAGCAGTACCTCGCCCTCAAGGCGGGGTACCCCGACATGCTGCTTTTCTACCGCATGGGGGACTTCTACGAGCTCTTCCACGCCGATGCCGAGCGCGCCGCGAAGCTCCTCGACATCACGCTCACCACGCGCGGCGCCTCGGCCGGCCAGCCGATCCGCATGGCGGGCGTGCCGTTCCACGCGGTGGAGCAGTACCTCGCCCGCCTCGTGAAGCTGGGCGAATCGGTCGCCATCTGCGAGCAGGTGGGAGACCCCGCGACATCGAAGGGCCCCGTCGAGCGCAAGGTCGTGCGCGTCGTCACGCCCGGCACGCTCACCGACTCCGCCCTGCTCGCCGCCACGCGCGAGAGCCTCCTCGTCGCCGCCTGCGTGATCGGAGCGCACCGCCGGCCTCGCCTGGCTCTCGCTCGCGAGCGGCCGGCTGCGCGTCACCGAAGTGCCGGCCTCGCGCCTCGCCGCGGAGCTCGAGCGCCTGCAGCCCGCCGAGCTCCTCGTCCCCGACGACTTCGACCCGCCCGCCACGCGCGCCAACGCGCCCGTGAAGCGCATCGAGTCGTGGCAGTTCGACCCGTCCAACGCGGCCCGCGAGCTCGCGCGGCAGTTCGGCACCGTCGACCTCTCGGGCTACGGCGTCGAGGGCCTCGCCGCGGCGCTCGGCGCGGCCGGCGCGCTGCTCTCCTACGCGCGGCACACGCAGCAGTCGGCGCTGCCCCACGTCACGGGCCTCGCCGTGGAGCGCGAGAGCGAGTTCGTGCAGATGGACGCGCACACGCGCCGCAACCTCGAGATCAGCGAGACGCTCTCCGGCGCCGACTCCCCGACGCTCGCCTCGCTGCTCGACCGCTGCGCCACCGCCATGGGCAGCCGCCGCGCTTGCGCCACTGGCTGCACCACCCGCTTCGCGACACGGCCGTCCTCGCGCGGCGCCACGACGGCATCGAGGCGCTCGTCGCCGGCAATTCGCGCGTGCGCCATCCGGACGTCGCGCCGCTCGCTCTCGGGCTGGTCTGACGTGGAGCGCATCGCCGCCCGCGTGGCGCTGGGCACGGCGCGGCCGCGCGACCTCGCGGGCCTGCGCGACACGCTCGCCACGCTGCCCGCGCTGCACGCCCTCCTCGGCTCGGCCCGGCATGCCCGCTCTCGACCGCCTGGCCGAGCCGCTCGCTCCCCGCGGACGACGTGCACGCCGACCTCGACGCCGCGCTCAAGGAAGAGCCCGCCGCGGTCGTGCGCGAAGGCGGCGTGATCGCGCGACGGCTTCGACCGCGAGCTGGACGAGCTGCGCGCCATCCAGTCCGACTGCGGCTCGTTCCTCCTCGAGATGGAGAAGCGCGAGCGCGAACGCACCGGCATCGCGAACCTGCGCGTGGAATTCAACCGCGTGCACGGCTTCTTCATCGAGGTGACGCAGGGCCAGCTCGACAAGGTGCCGGCCGACTATCGCCGCCGCCAGACGATGAAGAACGCGGAGCGCTTCATCACGCCCGAGCTCAAGGCCTTCGAGGACAAGGCGCTCGCCGCGGGGGAACGGGCGCTCGCCCGCGAGAAGGAGCTCTACGAGGCGCTCCTCGCGCGCCTGCAGGGCCAGCCTCGCGCGCCTGCAGGAGATCGCCGAGGCCGCGTCCGAGCTCGATGCGCTCGCCTCGCTCGCCGCCGCCGCCGAGACGCTGCGCCTCACGCGCCCCGCATTCACCGGCGAGGACGTGATCGAGATCGCCGGCGGGCGCCACCTGGTGGTCGAGAGCCAGGTCGAGGACTTCATCCCCAACGACGCGAGCCTCTCGCGCTCGCGGCAGCTCCTCCTCATCACCGGCCCGAACATGGGCGGCAAGTCGACCTACATGCGGCAGGTGGCGCAGATCGCGCTGCTCGCCTACTGCGGCGCGTTCGTGCCGGCCTGCCGCCGCCACGCTCGGCCCCATCGACCGCATCTTCACGCGCATCGGCGCCTCCGACGACCTCGCCGGCGGGCGCTCGACCTTCATGGTGGAGATGACCGAAGCCGCCGCCATCCTCAACGGCGCCACGCCGCGAAGCCTCGTGCTGGTCGACGAGATCGGCCGCGGAACGTCGACCTTCGACGGCCTGGCGCTCGCCTACGCCATCGCGCGCCACCTCGCCGAGCGCGTGCGCTGCTACGCCCTCTTCGCGACGCACTATTTCGAGCTCACGCAGCTTGCGGCGGAACTTCCCAACATCGCGAACGTCCATCTCGATGCCGTGGAACACAAGGACCGCATCGTCTTCCTGCATCGCCTGGAGCCGGGACCCGCCGACAAGTCCTACGGCATCCACGTCGCGCACCTCGCGGGCATCCCCAAGGAAGTCGTGCGGGCGGCGAAGAAGCACCTCGCGGAGCTGGAGACCCACCTGCGACCCGGCGGCCCGCAGGCCGATCTCTTCGCCGCGTCGCAGTCCGCCCCCGAGCCCGCGCCGCATCCCGTGCTCGATGCGCTCTCCGACCTCGATCCCGACGCGCTGACGCCCCGCGAGGCGCTCGACGCGCTCTACCAGCTCAAGAAGCGCCTCGACGCCTAGCCCTCGCCCCATGACCCGCATCCTCCTCGCCTCCCTCGCTCGCGATCGCCCTCGCCGGCTGCGCCGCGAAACCGCCGCACCCCGAGGCGTTCTCCTTCGCGGTGATCGGCGACGCGCCCTACAACGCCCGCGAGGAGATGGCCTTCGACGCGATGCTCGGGCGGATCGGCGCGGAGCCGCTCGCCTTCGTCGTCCACGTGGGCGACTTCAAGGCCGGGGGCGACTCGCCCTGCACGGACGCGCTCTACGCGGAGCGCAAGGCGCGCCTGGACGCGTCGCGCCATGCGCTCGTCCTCACGCCCGGCGACAACGACTGGACGGACTGCCGCCGCGATTCCAACGGGAAGATGGATCCCGCTCGAGCGCCTGGCGAAGCTGCGCGAGGTGTTCTTCTCCGACGCCTGGTCGCTCGGCCGCACGCGCCTGCCGCTCGCGAGGCAGGAGGCCTGCGCCGAGCGCGACGGCGTGGCCTGCCGGTGCCCCGGGCTGCCCGAGAACCGGCTCTGGACCAAGAACGGCGTCGTCTTCGCGACCGATCCACGTGGTGGGCAGCAACGACAACCGCGGCTTCGACGCGGCCAACGATGCCGAGCAGCGCTGCCGCTGGGCAGCCAACCGCGCCTGGATCGAGGGGGCGCTTCGCCTCGCCGAAGGCGCCGGACCGCCGCGGCCTCGTGCTCGTGACGCAGGCGAACCCGTGGGAGCCCAGCCGCGACAAGGTCTACGACGCCGCTGCTCGCGCAGGTGGCCGTGGGCGCGCGGCGGCTCGGCGAAGCCCGTCCTCTTCGTGCACGGCGACACGCACACCTACCGGACCGACCGCCCCTTCCGCGACAGCCGGGGCGAGACCGTCGAGAACGCGCGTTCGCCTGGAGACCTTCGGAAGCCCCGTGGTGGGCTGGGTGCGGGTCGCGGTGGACCCGAACGACGCGAAGCTCTTCCGCATCGAGCCGCGCGCCGAGACGCCGCGGCGGCAGCCTAGCCTCTCCTCGCTCTCCGGCGAGTGCTCGCCGTGCGCGTGGCCGTGGCGAAGCTCTTCCGGCGGTCGCGGGACGCACGTCCGTCACCGTGCACTTGAACAGGACGCGCTCGCCCGCGAGCGGGTGGTTGCCGTCGACGACCACCTGCTCGTCGGCGATGCCGGTCACCGTGTAGACGACCAGCTCGTCGGCCGGCGCGTCGCCGGGCACGCCCTCGAAGCGCATGCCCACCTGGAGCACCTCGGGAAAGGCCTCGCGCGGCTCGACGCGAAGGAGCTCCGGGTCGTAGTCGCCGAACGCGTCCTCCGGCTCGAGGGAAATCTCGACGACGTGGCCCGGGCCCGTGGCCCTCGCAGCGCCGCCTCCACCTTGGGAAAGATCCCGCCGAAGCCGCCGTGCAGGTAGGCGACCGTGGCGCCCGGCTCGTCGAGGTATCTCGCCGTCCGAGGCGCGCAGCTCGTAGGCGAGCGTGACGACGGTGCCCGCGTCAATCCGCGCGGCCATTGAGGGCCTTCACCTTCCTCAGCACCTCGTCGGCGTGGTCCTTGGGAGTCACGTCGCGCAGGATGTCGCGCAGGATTCCCTTCTTGTCGATGATGAAGGTCGAGCGCGCCACGCCTTCCTTGGCCCGCCCGTCGACCACCTTCTTCTCGAGCACGTCGTACTTCCGGCAGACGACGGCCTCGGTGTCCGAGAGGAGCTGCACCGAGATGCCCTCCTCGTCGCGGAACGCCGCGTGCGAGAGCACGTCGTCGCGCGAGATCCCGAAGACGACCGTGTCGAGCTTCGCGAATTCCTGCTCGCGGTCGCTGAAGTCGACGGCCTGCAGCGTGCAGCCGGGCGTGCCGTCGCGCGGATAGAAATAGAGGACGACGTTCTTCTTCCCGCGGAAGCTGGAGAGATGCATCATCTCCATCGTGGCGTCGGGCAGCGAAAACGACGGTGCCGGGTGTCCAACCTGTAACATGGGGCTCCTTCGGAACTCGAATCGATTCTAGCGGATTTTCATGGCACGCAAGGGCGATACCGGCGACGGGCACCGGCAGGCGGCGGGCGCGCGGTTCCCGGGACCGATGTCGACCGCGCGATTCCTGCGCGACTACTGGCAGAAGCGCCCGCTCCTCGTGCGCGGCGCGTTTCCCGCGTTCGCCGATCCGCTCGGCATCCGCGAGGTGCTGGCGCTCGCGCAGTCGCCCGACGCGGAGTCGCGCGTCGTCCGGCGGGCGGGCGCCCACTGGTCGCTGGAGCACGGGCCGTTCTCGCGCGCCGAGCTCGCGCGGCGCCCGCGCCGGGACTGGACCGTGCTCGTGCAGGACACCAACCATTTCAGCGACCGCGCGGCGGCGCTCTTCGCGCGCTTCGCCTTCATCCCGCACGCGCGCGTCGACGACCTCATGGTGAGCTACGCGGTGCCCGGCGGGACGGTCGGCCCCCACGTCGATTCCTACGACGTCTTCCTCGTCCAGGGACACGGGCCGCCGGCGCTGGCAGGTCTCCGCGCCAGGAGGACCTCGCCTTCGTCCCGGGCCTCGACCTGAAGATCCTCGCGCGCTTCGAGCCGGAGGAGGAATGGGTGCTCGAGCCGGGCGACATGCTCTACCTGCCGCCCGACGTCGCGCACTACGGCGTCGCCGAGACCGAGTGCCTCACCTGGTCGGTGGGGTTCCGGGCGCCCTCGGACGCGGAGCTCGCCGCCGGGTTCCTCGACTACCTCGGCGAGCGCCTCGACCTCGAGGGCCGCTATGCCGACCCCGGCCTGCGCGCCGGCCCGCGGGGCCGGGCGCATCCCGCCCGCGATGGTCGCGCACGTCGCGCGCACGCTCGATCGCATCCGCTGGCGGCCGCGCGACGCGCTCGCGTTCGCGGGCCGGTTCCTCTCCGAGCCCAAGGCGCACGTGTATTTCACGCCGCCCGCCCGCCCCCTGGCCCCCGCCCGCTTCCGGGCCGCCGCGTCGCGCCGCGGCCTCGTCCTCGACCGCCGCGCCCGGCTCCTCTATGCCGGCGGGATGTTCTTCCTCAACGGCGAGGCCGTGGAGGCGCCGCGCGCTTGCGCGGCGTGGTTGCGCAAGCTCGCGGACTCGCGCACGCTAATCGCGATGGCCGGCGCGCCATCGTCCTTCTGGGACCTGGCTCACGAATGGCACGCCCGGGGCTTCGTGCACCTGGGCGAGGAGAGGAAACCATGAGCACGCTCGACAAACCCGAACCGAACGCGCGTGTACCGGCAGATCACGGGGCTGGCCGAATCGAAGGCCGCCATCGACGAGGTCATCGCCACCGCGCAGAAATCGCTGTCGATCTTCGACTACACCCTCGGCAACCGCGGCTACGGCGATCCCGCGCGCATCGAGAGGCTTCGCCACTTCCTCCTGGCGGGGCGCGCGCACCGGCTGCGGATCGCGCTGCACGACCCCGAGCGTCGCTCGAGCGCCACGAGCCGCGCCTCCTCATGCTGCTGCGGCAGTTGCCCGCCTCCATCGCGATCCACCGCACGGTCGGCCAGGCGCGCAACGCGACCGACCCGTTCGTGGTCGCCGACGACCACAGCGTCTGGCACCTGCAGCACCACGACCAGCCGCGCGCCATTGTTGCACTGCACTCCCCGCAGGATGCCGCCCCGCTGCGGGACCGCTTCGAGGAGATCTGGGAACTGTCGGAGCCGGCCATCAGCGCCACCACCTCCGGCCTTTGAAGTAGCAGGGTTTTTTCCGTTTCCGGCCCTTTCCTTGGCGGTCTGGCGATGGTATGATTTGCCGTTCGTTCAGGGTGACAGCCGTCGTATCTTGCACTGCAGCATCGGCTCGATTCCCGGACCACGAGCAAACCTTCTCGATACTCAGTCCCCAAGGATCCGTACAAATGAAAGCCTCTTACCTCCTCGCCGCCCTCCTCGCCGCCGGTGTCGTCGCCTGTGGCAAAACCGAAGCCCCCGCTCCCGCGCCCGCCCCCAAGGTCGAAGCGCCGAAGCCCGTCGAAGCGCCGAAGCCCGCTGAGGCCCCGGTCGCCGCGCCCGCCGCTGGCGCCCCGGCTGCCGACGCCGCCAAGCCCGCCGATGCGGCCGAAGCCCGCCGAAGCCCCCAAGGCCGACGCGAAGCCCGCCGAAGCCCCGAAGAAGTAATCGGGCTTCACGGCAGGAAAAAGCCGGCCCTCGGGCCGGCTTTTTCTTTTCTGCCGGGAAAGGGGTCAGGTTCTGCACAAATCTTGTGCAAAGTAACCTGACCCCTTTCTCAGACGCTGCGCCAGTCGAAGCCGGCGTCCTGGGTGGCCACGCCGATCCAGGATTCCTCGCAGCCCAGCGAGCCCGCCAGCGCGCCCGTCGCGAGGTCCGGGCGGTTGTTCTCCCTGGAGAGGTGGGCGGCCACGATGTGCTTGAGGCGGGAGCAGTCGATGCGCGTGAGGATCGCCGCCGCCGCGCCGTTCTCGAGGTGCCCGAACCGCCCCGAGATGCGCTCCTTGAGGACGCGCGGGTAGGAGCCCTCGTCGAGCATCCGGGCATCGTGGTTGCACTCGAGCACCAGCGCGTCGCAGCCGCTGAGCTTTTCCTCGACGTGCGGCGTGGACATGCCGAGGTCCGTCACCACCGCCAGCCGCGCCGCGCCGTCGGTGAAGGCGTACTGCACCGGCTCGCGCGCATCGTGCGGCACGGGGAACGGGTCGACGAGCAGGCCGTCGACCTCGAACGCCGCGTGGGGATCGATGAACCGCACGAGCGTCGCGGGGAAATCGAGCGGGAGCGTGAGCGCCGTTCCCTTCGTCAGGTGGACGGGGATGGCATGGCGCTTCGCGAACCGCGCCACGCCCCCGAGGTGATCGGTGTGCTCGTGGGTGACGACGATCGCGGCGAGGTCGCCGGGCGCCAGCCCCAGCCGGCCGAGGCGCAGCGCCGTGTCGCCGAGCGTGAACCCGCAGTCCATGAGGACGCGGGTCGTGCCCGCACTCGACGACCAGCCCGTTGCCCGAGCTTCCGCTCCCGAGGGAAGCGAAGCGCAGCGCCATGCCCGCGCGCCCGCCGCCGCTACTTCAGCTGCTCGAGGAGGAGCGCCAGGATGCGCTTGGCCGTGGGCGGTGGTGTCCGGCTCGCCCTTGGCGTTCTGGACCGTCACCTGCGAGGACGTGGCGCCGGACTCGGCGACCAGCACCCGGAACTGCGGCTGCGGCGGCTTCGCCGCGGGACGCCAGAAGGCCAGCTTGTCGAAGAAGCCCTCGCCCGTGGTCTGGGCCCCCGCCGCGTCCGGATCGATGTAGCGCACGAAGAAGAGCCCCTTCGAGCGGTCGCGGTCCTCGACGGTGAATCCCGTCCGGTCGAGCGCGAGGCCCACCCGGCGCCAGGCGCGGTCGAAGCCGTCGTTCACGACCAGGGGGCCGGCGCCGTTGTTCTGGATCACCGCGTTGGCGGCCGTGATCGGGGCCGCCGTGGCCACGATGGACGGGGCGGTATCCGCGCGGGTCGCCGGCGCGGCCTTCCGGGACGGCTCGCCCAGCTTCACGACCAGGCGCGCGAGCATCTCGGCTTCCATGTCGTGGTCCGTGCCGTTGCCGCGGGGCACCCACTTCGTCTGCTCCTGCAGCGAGGAGGTGTAGACCTCCTCCATGCCGCGGTGGCTGATGTAGACCTCGGTGGTGCCGGGCTCGAGGCCTTTCTCGATGCGGGTGCGGAAGCGGTCGCGCTCGCCGGTGGAATACATGCCGGGCAGCGCGCGGCTCATGATCCCGCGCAGGCCGGTGGTCTCGATGTTCGCGCGCGTCTCGTACCAGTTGGTCTCGATGATGCCCGCCTCGGGCGTCTCGCGGGCGAGCGCGAAGCCCAGGTCGAGCCAGAACTCGCGCGCGATCGCGTACACCGGGCCGGGTTCGGCCTTCGCGATGATCCAGCGCTGGTCGCCCGCGCGCTCGATGCGCGCGTTCGGGACGGCGGGGAGCACCTGCGGATAGCCCGCGGCCACCGGCGTGCCGGCGGGCGAGGCCGACTTGTCCTTGCTGTACTGCGAATAAGCTCGTCGAGGCGCGCGGATCGGGGACGGCGAAGCGCTGGTCCGCCGAGGGCGAGGTCAGGTCCGGCGGCACTTCGAGCGGCTTCTCCCGCGTGCGCGCGGCGCGCTGCTGCTCCTCGGTCTTGAAGATCCCGCACCCGGAGGCCAGGACGAGCGGGACGAGAACGACTGCGAGCGTGCGGATGCGGTTCATGGCGGGGGAGTCCGGTTCAGGAGAGGCAGCCCGCCTCGCGAAGCGCGCCGGCCACGGTGTCGTGGAAGGCGGGCGCGAGCGGGGTGAGCGGCAGGCGGATGCCGTCGCCGATGCGGCCCATGCGGGCCAGCGCCCATTTCACGGGGATGGGATTGGCTTCGACGAAGAGCTTCTGGTGCAGGCCCATGAGGCGCTGGTTCAGGGCGATGGCCTTCTTCGCGTCCCCGGCCCGCGCGGCCGCGCACATCTCGTGCATCGCGCGCGGGGCCACGTTGGCGGTGACGGAGATGTCGCCGTGCGCGCCCAGCAGGATGTAGGGCAGCGCCGTGCCGTCGTCGCCGGAGAAGACGAGGAAGGGCTCGGGCTTGCGGCGCAGCAGGTCCGCGCCGCGGTCGAGGTTCGCGGTGGCGTCCTTGATGCCCACGATGCCCGGCACCTGGGCCAGGCGCAGCGTCGTGTCGGTGGCCATGTCGGCGACGGTCCGGCCGGGGACGTTGTAGAGGATCATCGGGATGTCCACCGCCTCGGCGATGGCCTTGAAGTGCCGGTACAGCCCTTCCTGCGTGGGCTTGTTGTAGTACGGCACCACCGACAGCGAATAGTTCGCGCCGACGTCCCTGGCGAACTTCGTGAGCTCGATCGCCTCGCGCGTGGAATTGCCGCCCGTGCCCGCGATGATCGGGATGCGGCCCTTGCAGTGCTCGACGGCCGTCCGGATGAGCAGGCAATGCTCGTCGACGTCCACCGTGGGGGATTCGCCCGTCGTGCCGACCACGACGATGCCGTCCGTCCCCTCGGCGATGTGCCAGTCGAGCAGTTTCCTGAAGCCGGGGATGTCGAGCGAGCCGTCCGCCTGCATGGGCGTGACGATGGCCACTAAGCTGCCGGTGAGCATGATTGCGGGGCGTGGGCGGTCGAAAGACCGAGATTTTACCGCATTCCCCCTCGGAATCGTCCCCTACGACGCCGGATCCTCGCGCCGGGCGCACAACCGCTGGATCGCGGCCGGCCGCGGCGCGTCGACCACGAGGTCCTCGTAGGCCACCACCCGGAGCTTTCCGCGCACCGCCTCGAGCAGCTCGCCGGGGGCGAGGAGGAAATCCGGGTTGGAGGGCTTGCCGAAGCGCTCGTTGCCCCGGGCGAAGGTTTCGTAGACCAGGACGCCCCCGGGCTCGAGGGAGGCCACCAGGACCGGCAGCAGGGGGCGGTGCAGGTAATTCGTCACGACGACGGCATCGAAGCGCCGCCCGGTGAACGGCCACGGGCCCGCCTCGAGGTCCGCGCCGACCAGCGTCACGCCCGCGGGCGGCTCGGGGAACAGCCCGGGATCCCGGTCCACCGCGAGCACCTCGAATCCCAGTGCGGCCAGGTAGCGGGCATGGCGCCCGGACCCGCAGGCCAGGTCGAGCACTTCGCCGCCGGGGCGGATGAGGCCCGCCCAGCGGGTGACCCAGGCGGACGGCGGAAGCTCGGCGAGATGCGAGGCCATGGCCGCCATCTTATCAACCGCCGCCTGCAGGCGGCCCGCGGCGTTGCGGGAACCGCGACCGGGGCACGCTGTCCGATCGTCCTCGAATCGAAACCGGCCCCATGCCCGTCGTCGTCGCGCTCTGCCTCGTCCTCGTCGTCGCCACGACGCTCGTGCACTACGAAGTCCTCGCGCTGCTGTCCTCGAGGCTGCCCGGCATTGGCCGTCGCCCCGCGGCTGAAGCTGGTCGTCGTGGTGCTTCCGACCTTCGTCGCGCACGCCGGGGAGATCGCGCTCTACGCCGTGGCGATGTGGGCGAGCATGCACGCATCTCGGCATCGGCGGGTTCTCCGGCTCCATCGGCGCGAGCCTGCAGGCCTGCCTCTACTTTTCCGCCGAGACCTATACGTCCCTGGGATTCGGGGACATCGTCCCGCTCGGTCCCCTGCGGCTTCTCGCCGGCATCGAGACCCTCAACGGGCTCCTCCTCGTCGGCTGGTCCGCCTCGTTCACCTACCTGTCGATGGCGAGATTCTGGGACGCAGGCGCCGTGCCGGCGCGCTGACCGTCCCCGCACGCGCTCAGGCGAGCAGCGGCTCCGCGTCGTGGAACGGGTGGCCCAGCGCCTGCGCCACCTCGCGGTAGGTCACCTTGCCCTCGCACACGTTGAGGCCGGCCCGCAGGTGCGCGTTGGCCGCGAGCGCGCGCTTCCAGCCCAGGTCGGCCAGCTGCAGCGTGAAGGGCAGCGTCGCGTTGTTGAGCGCGTAGGTGGAGGTGCGCGGCACCGCGCCGGGCATGTTGGCCACGCAGTAGTGGACCACATGGTCGACGACGTAGGTGGGCTCGGCGTGCGTCGTGGCGTGCGAGGTCTCGAAGCAGCCGCCCTGGTCGATCGCCACGTCCACGACCACGGAGCCCGGCTTCATCCGCGACACGCAGGTCGCGCGTGACGAGTTTCGGCGCCGCGGCGCCGGGGACGAGCACGCCGCCGATCACGAGGTCCGCCGTGAGCACGTGGTGCTCGATGTTGTCCCGGTTGGAGAAGACCGTGATCGCGCGCGCGCCCAGCAGGCGGTCGATGCGGCGCAGCGCGTCGATGCTGCGGTCGATGACGACCACGATGGCGCCGGAGCCGACCGCGATCTGCGCGGCGTTGGACCCCACCACGCCCGCGCCCAGGATCGCGATCTTGGCCGGCGGCACGCCCGCCACGCCGCCCAGCAGGATGCCCATCCCGCCGTGCGCCTTCTCGAGGCAGGTGGCGCCGGCCTGCACCGCCATGCGCCCCGCGACTTCCGACATGGGGGCGAGGAGCGGCAGGCCGCCGCCGGCCTGGGTGACCGTCTCGTAGGCGATGCACACGGCGCCGCTCGCCATGAGCCCCTGGCACTGCTCCGGGTCCGGCGCGAGATGCAGGTAGGTGAAGAGGACCTGCCCGGGACGCAGCCGGGCGATCTCGACGGGCTGCGGCTCCTTCACCTTCACGATCATGTCCGCGGCGGCGAAGACCTCGTCGGCGCTCGCGACGATCGTGGCGCCCGCCTTCTCGTAGGCCGCGTCCGCGGCGCCGATGCCGGCGCCCGCCGAGCGCTCCACGACGACCTGGTGCCCGTGGGCGACGGCCTCGCGCACCGACGAGGGCGTCAGCCCCACCCGGTATTCGTGGACCTTGATTTCCTTCGGCACGCCGATCTTCATGCGGCCGCTCTCATGGCGCCATCTCGCTCACCCCCATGTCCTTGAGCGTCTCCGCCACGGCGGAGACGACGTTGCGCATCTCGTTCGCGTCGATCGCGCCGATGCAGCCCACGCGGAAGGTCTCCACCTGCGTGAGCTTGCCGGGATAGAGGACGTAGCCGCGCGCCTTCACCTTGTCGTAGAAGGCCTTGAACGCGTAGTTGGGGTCGCCCGGCGCGTGGAAGGTGACGATCACCGGCGCCTGGATCGCGCGCGGCAGGAAGGTCTTCAACCCGAGCGCCGACATGCCGTCGACGAGGGTGGCGCAGTTGGCCGCGTAGCGCGCCCCGCGCGCGGCGGTCCCGCCCTCGGCGAGGAACTGGTCGAGTGCCGCGCGGAAGGCGGCGACGACGTGCGTGGGCGGCGTGAAGCGCCACTGCGTCGTCTTCTGCATGTAGGTCCACTGGTCGAAGAGGTCCATGGCGAGCGAGTGCGAGTTGCCCTGGCACTTCTCCAGGGCGGCCTTGCGCGCGATCACGAAGCCCATGCCCGGCACGCCCTCGATGCACTTGCCCGACGCCGCGATGACGGCCTCGACCGGGTACTTCGAGACGTCGATGTCGATCGCGCCGAAGGAGCTCATCGCGTCCACGATGAGCCCCACGCCGCGCCGCGCGCAGGCCTGCGCGATCTCCGGCAGCGGGTTGAGGATCCCGGTGCCCGTCTCGCAGTGCACCTGCGCCACGTGGGTGATCGACGGGTCGGCCCGCAGCGCCTCCTCCACCATCGCTCCCGTGGGATGCTTGTCCTCGGCGAGGTCGAGCGCGACGTGGGCGCGGCCGAGGACCTTCAGGATCCTCGAGGATGCGCTGGCAGTAGGCCCCGTTCTGGGGAACCAGCACCTTGCCGTCGCGCGGCACGAGGTTGCCCGAGCGCCGCCTCCACGGAGAAGGTGCCGCTGCCCTGCAGCGGCACGCACACGTGCGTCGCCGCGCCATGCACCACCTCCACGAGGTCGCGGCATATCGTGCCGGTGATCTCGTTGAAGGCGGCGTCCCAGGACCCCCAGTCGCGAAGCATCGCCGCTTCGTCGCGAGCGAGGTCGTGAGGGGGCCGGGGGTGAGAAGGATGGGGTCGTTTCCGCGAATCATGATTGCCTCCAGGCCTGCGTGCGGCGGTCGAGCCACACCTGCAGGAAGAAATAGACGCCGCACACGAGCGCCGAAGTCGCCACGATCAGGGTGGCCATCGCGGCCGCCGCACCGATGTCGCCCGCCTCGTCCAGGTTCACGATGGCCACCGACGCCACCACCGTCTTCGGCGAGTACAGGAACATCACCGCCGACACCGTCGTCATCGCGTTCACGAACAGGTAGCGGCTGATCTCGAGGAAGGCGGGCAGGCACACGGGCACGGTCACCCGGAAGAAGGTGCGCCAGAAGGCCACGCGCAGCGACGCCGACACCGCCTCGAACTCGTCGTCGATCTGCTTGAGCGCGGTCACCGCCGTGAGGTGCGAGGACGTGTAGTAGTGCACGGTGGTGCAGATGACGAGGATCGCCATGCTGCCGTAGAGCGCGTGCAGGGGATTGGCCTCCTGCACGAAGAAGAAGATGTAGCCCAGCCCCAGCACCATGCCCGGCACGCCCATGGGCAGCACCGCCAGCAGGCGCACGAACGGCCGCCAGGCGTCCAGGCCGCGCGTCTTCTCGAGGAGGTAGGCCGTGAGGAAGATGAAGACGGCGCCGAGGCTCGCGCACCACACGGCCATCGTGACGCTGTTCACGTAGGACTCGAAGATGCCGGCCTCGACGATCCCCATGCGGTAGTGGTCGAGCGAGAGCGAGAAGTTGTAGGGCCAGAGCTTCACGAAGGACGCGTAGACCGCCATCCCGAGGACCGCGAGCATGGCGAGCCCCATCAGCCAGCAGTAGGCGGCCATCGCCCCGTCGTAGCCGCGCGAGGGCCTCGGGACGTAGGGCACGGAGCGCGCGGAGAGCAGCGCCGATTGCCGCTTGTGCACCCAGGTGTCCACGACGTAGGTCACCGCGACCGGCACGAGGAGGATGATCGCGACCACCGCCCCCTTCGCGAAGTCCTGCTGCCCGATCACCAGCTTGAAGATGTCGGTGGCCAGCATGTTGAAGTTCCCGCCGATCACCTTGGGGATGCCGAAGTCGCTCAGCGAGTACGTGAAGACCACCATGGCCGCGCTGATGAGCCCGTATTTCGCGCCCGGGATCGTGATCGTCCAGAACTTGCGCGCGGCCCGCGTGCCGAGGGCGTCGGCGGCCTCGTAGAGACGCGCGTCGGTGAGCGAGAGCGCCGTCACGAGGATCATGAGCGCGTGCGGGAAGGTGGCGAACACGAGCGAGATCACGATGCCCGGGGCGCCGTAGATCTGTGCCTCGCCCATCAGCGGCTTGAGCAGCCCCTGGTTGCCGAACCAGAAGATGAACGAGATGGCGGCGAGCAGCGATGGCGCCAGGATCGGCACGAGCGCGATGTTGCGCAGCAGCGCCTTGAACCGCATGCAGCTGCGCGTGAGCGCGTAGGCGAAGGTGAACGCGAGCGGCATCGTGATCGCCGTCACCAGCGCCGAGACCCACACGCTGTTCCAGATCGACCGCGCGAGCGCGGGCGTGCGGAAGTATTCCGCGAAGTTCGCGAGTCCGACGAACTCGCCCGCCCGGTCCTGCGCGCTCTTCGCGAGGATCATCGCCATCGGCGCCAGGAGGAAGACCGCCAGCGCGAGGCCGGCCACGAGCAGGATCGCGTGCGCGATCCGGTCGCTCCAGTGCACCCGCTGGCGGGGCTGGACCACGCGGCCGAAGAGCTGCGGCTGGCCGGGGGCCACCGAGCTGTAGGCGGGATCGGAGGCGGCGCTCACGGCATCCCTCAGGCGGCGGGCGCCTCGAAGACGCGGATGCGCTCGGCGGGAACCGCGACGCGCAGCGCGTCGCCGGGCTTCACGCGGAACTCCTCGAGGTCGTTCACGGAGAGGTCCGCGAAGAGCGACTGCGCGATGCCCTCCACGCGGACCGTGAGGCGGGAGTACGCGCCCAGGAACTCGACCTTCTCCACCGTCGCGGCGGCCGAGTTGGGCGTCTCGCCGCTCACGCCGCGGACGCGAACGTCCTCCGGGCGGAAGAAGGCGCGCAGCCGCGCGCTGCCCGCGAGGCCGGCGTCCACCTCGCACTGGAAGCGCTGCCCGCCCACGAGGATGCCGGTCGCGTCCGCGCGCTCGGCCGGCAGGAGGTTGGTCTTGCCCACGAAGTCGGCGACGAAGGGCGTGGCGGGATTGCGATAGACCTCCGAGGGGCTGCCGATCTGCTCGATCGCGCCGTGGTTCATCACCACGATGCGGTCGGCCATCGAGAGCGCCTCCTCCTGGTCGTGCGTGACGAGGATGGTCGTGATGCCCAGGCGCTGCTGCAGGCCGCGGATCTCGCTGCGCAGGCGCACGCGCACTCGCGCATCGAGCGCCGACAGCGGCTCGTCCAGGAGCATGAGCCCGGGCGAGGTGGCGAGCGCCCGCGCGACGGCGATGCGCTGCTGCTGGCCGCCGGAGAGCTGGGCCGGGAATTTCGGCCCGCTGTCGGGCAGGCCCACGAGGGCGAGGAGCTCCGCCACGCGCGCCTCGCGCTGCGCCCTCGCCACGCGGCGGTTGACGAGCCCGTAGGCGACGTTGTCCGCCACGCTCAGGTTGGGGAAGAGCGCGTAGGACTGGAACACGATCCCGTAGTCGCGCCTCATCGGCGGCAGGAGGGAGATGTCGCGGCCGGCCTGCACGATGCGGCCCGCGCTCTGCACCTCGAGCCCGGCGATGATGCGAAGCAGCGTCGTCTTCCCGCAGCCCGACGGGCCCAGGAAGCAGAGAAGCTCGCCCGGGCGGACGGCGAGGCTCACGTCCTTCAGGGCGACGAAGCTCCCGAACTCCTTGCGGATGTGCTCGAGGACGAGGAAATCGGGAGGAGGCGTGGACAAGGCGTGCCCGGAAACGGAAGAGGCCGGAGGGCGCGCGTGGCGTCCGTCCGGCCCCGGTTCAGCCGCGGATCACTTCTCCGTCGGACTTCGCGCTGTAGCGCTTCTGCCACTCCGCGAGGATCTTGTCGCGGTTCTTGGCGGCGAAGGCGAAGTCGTTCTTGATGAGCTTCTTCTCGAGGTCGGCCGGCAGGTGCGGCAGCGCGGGCTTCACGTCCGGATGCGCCACGATCGCGAAGTTCTTCGCGTACGCCTCGTTCGCCTCCTTGGTGGCGACCCAGTCCATGAGCTTCTTCGCGGCGTCCATCTTCTTCGTGGTCTTCACGATGCCGGAGGCCTCGATGTCCCAGCCCAGTCCTTCCTTCGGGAACACGAGATCGACGGGGGAGCCCTTCGGCTTCACGTCATTGCCGCGGAAGTCGAAGGAGATGCCCACCACGAACTCGCCGGCGCCGGACTGGCGGCAGGGCTTGGAGCCGGAGTGCGTGTACTGGGCGATGTTCTCGTGCAGCTGGTCCATGTACTTCCAGCCGCCCGCTTCTCCCATCGTCTGCAGCCACGCGGTGACGTCGAAGAAGCCGGTGCCGGAAGAGGCCGGGTTCGGCATCGTGATCTGGCCCTTGTAGACGGGCTTCACGAGGTCGGCCCACGACTCGGGCTTCGGGATGTTGCGCTTCTTGCCTTCGACCGTGTTGTAGCAGACCACCGCCGCGAAGACGTCCATGCCCATCCAGGACGGCGGCCTCGCCTTGTCGCTGAAGGTCGCGTTGAGCTTCTCGAAGCCCACCGGCGCGTAGGGGGCCAGCATGCCCTCGGCCTTGAAGATCTCCATGGAGGAGGCGGACACGCCGAAGAGATGACGTCGGCCTGCGGGTTGGCCTTCTCGGCCAGGATCTTCGCCGTGATGACCCCCGTGGAGTCGCGCACGAACTTCAGGTCGATGTTCGGGTTCGCCTTCTTGAACGATTCGGAGTACGCCTTGAGCTGGTCGGTCTCGAGCGCGGTGTAGACCAGCAGCTCGGTCTTCTGCGCCCAGGCGGCGCCGGCCGAGAGGGCGAGGGCGGCGGCGACGGCATGGGCGATCGTGCGGTGGGAACGGCGCATGGAATTCTCCTTGTGAAGGGGACGCGGACGGATCGGGCGGGGCGTCGAACCCGGATTATCGCCGTATTGGCCGCGATCGCAATAGCGCGCCCGTGTGACAGCCGGGAGGCGCCCTCAGGCGAGCGCCTTCGAGATGCGCGTGCGCAGCCAGGCCGAGACGAGCTCCGAGACGATGACCACGAGGATGATCGACAGGAGGATCGCGGCGACGTCCTTGCTCGCCACGCGCTGCACGCTCTCGCGAAGGTACCAGCCCATGCCGCCGGCGCCGAAGAACCCGACCACGGTCGCCGCGCGGAAGACCACGTCCCAGGTGTAGATGCTGATTCCCGTCCAGGCCACCCGGACCTGCGGCAGGACCGCGTACACGAAGACCTTCACCAGGTTGGCGCCCGTGGCGCGGATGGCCTCCACCTGGCCGGGCCGGATCGCCTCGATGGCCTCGGAGAAGAGCTTGCCGGCGAAGCCGATGCAGAAGAGCGTGAGGGCGAGCGTGCCCGGCAGGAGGCCGAAGCCCAGGATCGCCACCAGCAGGATCGTCCAGATCATCTCGTGCACCGAGCGGCAGCCCATGATGACGAGCCGCGCGACCGGGTAGACGAAGCGCTTGCTGGGCGTCATGTTGAAGGACGCGAACCAGGCGAGCGGGATCGCGATCCCGATGCCCAGGATCGTCGCGAGATAGGACATCTGCAGCGTCTCGACGACCGACGAGAGGTATTCCGGCCGCATCACGTGCCCGACGTTCGGCGGGAAGTAGCGCCGCGCCGAGCATCTCGCCCATCCGCCCCAGCATCCCGGGCAGGCGCTCGAGCGGGATCTTCAGGTAGTCGAGCGAGAAGGCGATGACGGCGAGGCCCGCGAGGAGCGCGCCGTACTTGTACAGGCTCTGCGGGTAGCGGAAGCGGCTCCACGTCGCGGGAGCGCGCGGCAGGCCCTGCGCGTTCAGCCCTTCAGATGACGGCTTTGCGCGCATGGTAGGACACGACTTCGGCGAAGAGGATGAGGGCCAGGATCGCGAGGATGACGGTGGTGATGCCGCCGTTGTTGGACATGGCCATCTGCCGGAAGAGCGCGAGGCCCAGGCCGCCGGCCCCCACGAGCCCCAGGATCGTCGAGCGGCGGATGTTGATGTCCCACTCGAAGATCATGTTGCCGACGAAGACGGGGATCACCTGCGGCAGGATCGCGAAGATGAGGATCTGGAACTTCGTGCCGCCGGCCGCGCGGATCGCCTCGATGGGCTTGGGATCGACGTCCTCGATGGCCTCGGCGATCGTCTTCGAGATGAAGCCCACCGAGCGCACGGCCATCGCGAGCACGCCCGCCAGCGCGCCGAGGCCGACGGCGGAGACGAAGATGAGGCCCCAGACGATCTCGTGCACGGAGCGCGACATCGTCATGAGGAAGCGGCCGACCATGTAGGAGGACTTCCCCAGGGGCGTGATGTTCGCCGCCCCCAGCCACGCGACGGGCACGGAGAGCAGGAGCCCGGCGAGGGTGGCGAGCGTGGCCATGAGGACCGTCTCGAGCGCCGGCTCCCACAGCTCGTTGATGATCGAGGTGTCCACCTCCAGGAAGCGCGCGAGCGTCGTGCCGAGCGTGCCGTTCAGGATGCGGCTCCAGTCCGTGTCCTGCACCACGATCGCGTAGATGCTCCAGATCACCGTCAGGTGGACCGCGGTCCAGAGCCCGTATCTCGCGAGCCGGGCGCGGCTCCGCGCGGCCGCGATCCGGTCGACGCGCTCCTCCAGGCCGCCGGCCGCGATCGGCGCTCACAGCACCTCCATCGCGTAGATCTCCTGCAGCGCCTTCTTGTCGAGCTCCGCGGGCGTGCCCTCGAACTTCTTCACGCCGTCCTGCAGCCCGATCACCCGGGTGCAGAAGTCGCAGGCGAGCTCCACGTCGTGGATGTTGCACAGCGCCGGGATGCCGCGCTCGCGCGCCATTTCCCGGATGAGCCCCATCACCTCGCGCGAGATCTTGGGGTCCAGGCTCGAGGTCGGCTCGTCCACCAGCAGGAGCTTCGGGTTCTGGATGAGGGCGCGCGCGATGCCCACGCGCTGGCGCTGCCCGCCGGAAAGCCGGTCGGCGCGCTTGTCCACGTGCTCGCCGAGGCCCACCCGCTCGAGGAGCGCCAGCGCCTCGCGGATATCGGCCTTCGGGTACATGCGAAGGACGCTGCGCATCGTGCCGATGTAGCCCAGGCGCCCGGTGAGCACGTTGTCCATGACGGACATGCGCTCGATGAGGTTGAACTCCTGGAAGATCATGCCGATGTTCCGGCGCACTTCCCGCAGCCCGCCCTGCGGGACGTCCAGCAGGTTGCGGCCGTTGAAGACCACCTCGCCGCCGGTGGGCTCCACGAGGCGGTTCACGCAGCGGATGAGCGTGGACTTGCCCGCGCCGCTGGGCCCGATGATCGCGAAGAAGTCGTTGGCGGCGAGCGAGAAGCTCACCCCCTTGAGGATCTCGCGCTCGCCGTAGCCGGCGCGAAGGTCACTTACCCGGAGCACAGGTTGCATGTCGCCCTTCCGAAACGTGGCATGGAGCGCCGCGGCCGGGTCCGCGCGAGCGGGCCCGGCCGCGGCTGCCGGCGGTCCGCCCCTACTTGGCGACCTCGCGGATGAGGTCGTAGTCGGAGTCCTTCATGACCACGAACTTCTCGGAGTCGACGTTATCCAGGTACTTGCGCCCCACCTCGGTCTTGTCGAGGTCCACGAACGTGTCCTGGATCTTCTTGCGCAGGTCGGGGCACAGGCCCGTGCGGTAGACGAACGGGTCCTGGGGAAGCAGCGGCGAGATCCAGAGCATGTTGAAGTCCTCGACCTTCATGCGGCCCTTGCTCGCGTCGATCGTGTTCATGAAGCGGTGCGTCGCCACGAAGGCCGCGTCGGCCTTGCCGTCGAAGACGGCGATCGTGGAAAGGTCGTGGCCGCCGGAGAAGGCCACCTTGCCGAAGTACTGCTTGAGCGGGGTCTTCACGACCTTGCCGCCGAAGACGTGCTCGGGGATGAGCGAGCCCGAGGTGCTCGCCGGGTCCACCAGCAGCATCACCGAGCCCTTCGTCGACTCGATGGTGGAGAACTTCGACCCCTTCTTCGAGATGAGCGCCGACTTGTAGCCGGGGCCGGCTTCCTGCACGCCGAGCTTCTTCTTGTAGTAGGTCGCGAACACGTCGATCTGCGCGCCCTGGTTCTTCGCGATCACGTAGGACTCGGGGCCCAGGACGGCCACGTCCACCCACTTGCCGAGCAGCGCCTCGACGACGGAGGAATACGACGTGGGCATGTAGAACTCGATCTTCTTGCCCGTGTTCTTGGACAGGAGGTCGAGCACGGGCTTGTAGAGCGTGAGCTCGCGCACCGATTCCTGCGTCGGGATGATCGAGAAGCGCAGCACCTTCGGATCCTCGCAAGCCTGTCCCCACGCGCTGCCGGCCGCCGCGAGGGCCGCCGCCGACGCGAGGATCGTTCCCAGCCACTTCGTTGCCGCGGATTGCCTGATCATTGTCCTGTCTCCTCCAGAGGTCACTTCGATCGGGGGCGGCGGGTGCCGCCCCGCCCGTTGCCCTGCCGCGCTCACCATCTCATGTGGATGTTCTTCACCTGCGTGTAACTCACCAGTTCCTCGAACGTCTCCTCGACGCCCAGCCCGCTCTGCTTCCAGCCGCCGTAGGGCGCGCCGAGGTAGCGCCCGTTCGCGTTGATCCAGACGTAGCCCGCGTCCACCCGCTCCGCCGTCTCCATGGCGTGGTCGAGCCGGTTGGTCACGATCGCGGCGGTGAGCCCGTACTGCAGGCCGTTCGCCTTCGCGAGCATGTCCTCGTAGTCGCTCCAGGGCAGGATCGACATCACCGGGCCGAAGATCTCCTCGCTGGCGATGCGCATCTCCTGGCGCACGCCGTCGAAGACCGTCGGGCGGACGAAGAGCCCGTCCTTCAGCCGCGGGTCGTCGGGCGGCCCGCCGCCCGTGAGGAGCTTCGCGCCCTCGGCCCTGCCCGACGCGATGTAGCCCATGACGCGGTCGTACTGCTTGCGGGAGACGATGGGGCCCAGCTCGTTGGCCTCGATCCAGGGGAAGCCGACGGGAAGCGCCTCGGCCAGGCGCACGATCTCCTCGGCCACGGCCTTGTGCAGCGACTCGTGCACGAACACGCGCGAGGTGGAGCTGCACGACTGCCCCTGCCGGTTCATGTTCATGCCCTTGATCGCGGCGGCGGCGGCCTTCGCCGGGTCCGCGTCCGGGAAGATGATGATCGGGTTCTTGCCGCCCAGCTCGAGCGTGCAGCGCTTGAGGCCCTGGGCCGCGCCCATCGCCACCAGGCGCCCGGTCTCCACGGAGCCCACGAAGCCGATGCGCGAGACGAGCGGGTGCGACACCAGCGCCGCGCCCGTGCGGCCGTCGCCGGCCACCACGTTCACCACGCCCGGCGGGAAGATGCCGTCGGCCAGCTCCGCCAGCCGGAAGCTCGACACCGGCGCCTGCTCCGAGCTCTTGATCACCACGCAGTTGCCGGCGGCAAGCGGTGCGGCGGCCTTCTCGCCGCAGAAGCGGAACGGGTGGTTGAAGGGGTTCAGCTTCGCGACGACGCCGTAGGGCTGGCGGCGCGTGAGGTTCACGTGCCGCGGGCCCTGGGAGCTCGTCTCGCCCTTCACCTCGGTGATGAGCCCGGCGAAGTACTCGAGGCTGTCCGCGGTCCAGTGCATGTCGCCTTCCATGCCCTTCACCGCGTTGCCGGCGTCCACCGCGTCGATGAGCGCGAGGCCCTTCGCGTCGTCGCGGATGCGCCTGGCGAACGCCTCGAGGCATTTCGCGCGCTCCTTGATGCCGACCCTGCGCCATTCCTGGAACCCCTTGGCGGCCGCCTTCACGGCGAGGTCGACGTCCGTCTCGTCGGCGTAGGGAACCTCCGCCAGGAGGCGCCCGGTGGACGGGCTCGTGGATTCGAAGGTCCTGCCGCTCGCGGCCGCGTGCCAGGCGCCGCCGTAGTAGTGGCCGCGCAGCGTGTAGCCGAGGTCCGGCTCGCCGTGGGGGTTGGCGCCGCTCATGGCACGATCGCCGCGCGCAGGACCTTGCGGTTCTCGGCGTCCTTCATGGCCTGGCCCACCTGGTCGAGGCGTGTACTTGCCGTCCACCAGCGCATGGAACGGGAAAGCGCTTGCGGTTGCCGTGCACGAAGTCGAGCGCCTCGATGAGGTGCCGGGGGTGGTAGTTGTGCACGCCGCGGATCGTGAGGAGCTTCCTCAGGATCTGGTTCGCGTCGAGGGTCACGTTGGAGCCGGGGTTCACCACGCCGCCGAAGACGTAGCGCCCGCCGGTGCGCAGGAACTGCAGGCCCGCGATCGCCACCTCCGCGTAGCCGCACACCTCGATCACCGCGTCCGCGCCCTCGGGCTTGCAGAGCGCGCGCACCTGCTTCACGAGCTCCGCCTCGCCCATCGCGGACGGGTCGAGGACGTGGTCGCAGCCGAACTTCAGGCCCAGCTCGCGCCGCGAGGCGACGGTGTCCAGGCCGATCACGAGCCGCGCGCCGCGCCCCTTGGCGAGCGCCGCGCCGTAGAGGCCCAGGAGCCCCAGGCCCTGCACGACCACCGCGTCGCCCAGCCCGATCTCGGCCTGCTCGGTGACGCACACCATGGTGGCCACGCCGCAGTTGACGGGCGTGGCCTCCTCGTCGGTGAGGTCGGCCGGGAGCTTGAGGATCCAGGAGCGGGGCAGCACATAGCAGTACTCGCCGAAGCCGCCGTGATGGTGGGGCTCGGTCGTGACCGCCATGTGACCGTACTTGTCGACGCCGGGCGACTTCTGCGGCAGGTCCAGGACCTCCGTGAAGTAGCTGTTGCCGGGGATGAAGTACTCGCTCCAGGTGATGCGGTCGCCGACGGCGAGCGCGTCGCCGCGCATGTCGTGGGTGATGTTCGCGCCCAGCTCGAGGATCGTGCCGATGATCTCGTGGCCCAGCACGCCGGGGCACGGGTTGGGGCGGTGCCCGAGGTAGGAGTGGATGTCCGAGCGGCAGATGGTCGACATCCGGATCTTCACCAGCACCTCGTCGGCGCGCGGGGCGCGAACGGGGAAGAGCCGGATCTCGAACGGCTTGTTGGGGGCGTCGTAGATCGCGAGCCGGCCCTTCAGGTCGGCGGCGATGCCCATCGCGCGGCCGCTCCGTTGATGGCGAACTCGAAGATCTGGTAGCTCTTGAGGATCGCCCGCGCCGCCCTTCAGCTTGTACTCGTCGTTCACGGGCGCGCTCAGGATGAAGGGCACCTTCGCCTCCGAGACGCCGCCGTGGGTGCGCAGGCGGTGGCCCTCGAGGCCGGAGAGGTCGTGGTCCTTCTCGGCGCCGCCGATGCACACGTCGTGCGTGGAGATCACCACGACGTCGGCCTCGCGGTCCTCGGGCAGGTCGTGCACCGCGCACGCCTGGCGCTTGTCGAGCACCGACTCGATGCCCGGGATGCCGCGGATCTCGTCCATCACCTGCGCGGGCGTGGCCTTGCCGCGTGCACCACACGCGCACGAAGCCGCCCAGCGCCCCGTGGTGGGCGACGAAGGCGTCGGTGATCGGGCAGATCACGCGCGTGTCGCCCTTGCCGAACTTCGCGTCGAGGATGTCCTGCAGCCAGATGACGTTGGGCTTGCCCGCGGCGTCCGACTTGTCGTTCATGCCGTGGTCGGCCGTGAGGGCGACGACGGCGCCCAGCTCCGCCAGGCGCCCGAAGCGCCTGTCGAGCTCCTGGTAGAAGGCTGCGCGCCTCGCTCTCGGTCGGCGCGTACTTGTGCTGCACGTAGTCGGTGAGCGACAGGAACATGAGGTCGCGCCTCTCCTTCTCCAGCAGCTTGATGCCCGCGTCGAGCACGAAGAGCGAGAGCGCCTCCGAGTACATGTCCGGCAGCGGGCTGGCCCACGAGCGCCAGCACGTTCTCGATGCCGTTCTCGGCCAGCGTGCACTTGTCGGCCTTCTCCGAGGAGAAGCTGATGTTGCCCTTCGTGAGGTCGAGGCCCTTGCCCAGCTGCTTCCTCAGCTTGTCCTTGGCGGTGATCGAGACCACCTTCGCGCCGGCGTCGGCGAACTTCTTGAGGATGGTGTCGCCGCGCAGCAGCTCCGGGCCGGTCATCACGATGGCCTGGCCCGTCTTCACGTCCAGGTAGTAGTTGCCGGAGATGCCGTGCTTCGAGGCGGGCGTCCCGGTGATCATCGACATGTTGTTGGGGCAGGTGAAGGACGGGACGGTGCCCTCGGCCACGACCGCGAAGCCCTCGCGCATGAACTTCGCGATGTTCGGGATCACGCCTTCCTTCAGGAACTGCTGGATGTACGCCGGGTCGCCGCCGTCGATGCACACGACGACGACCGGGCGCTTGCGGCCAGCGGTACTCGGTCCCGTTCACGTGGACTGTGGGTGCTGCGTTTGCCATGAATCCGCTCCCTGGTGGGTTTTCCAGGACTGCCGGTGGGTTTCCAGATTGTTGACAACCTACAAATGCGGCGGTGTAATGTCAAGCAAAAGCACGACCCCCGACTTCCCGAACGACCGCATTGCCCAAACCGACCTCCTCCGCCGCCGCGATCAGGCTCCTGCAGAGCCATTCCCTCGCCACGCTCGCGCGCACCGAGCTCGAGCGGCGCATCCTCGCGGGCGCCATCGCGCCGGGCGACAAGCTCGGGGAGGCGGAGATCGCCGGCGAGCTGAACATCTCCCGCGGCCCGGTGCGCGAGGCCTTCCGCGCCCTCGAGCAGGCCGGCCTCGTGCGCACCGAGAAGAACCGGGGCGTCTTCGTGCGGGAGGTCTCCCTGGAGGAGGCCGACGAGATCTACGAGGTCCGCGCGGGCCTGGACGAGCTGATCGGGCGCCTCGCCGCGCCCCGCATCACGGCGGCGCAGCTCGCGGAGCTGCGCGAGCTGCTGGGCAAGATGCAGGAGGCCGCGCGCCTGAAGAGCGTCGAGGACTACTACCCGCTCAACGTGCGCTTCCACGCCACGCTCGCGAGCTGTGCCGGCAACCGCACGCTGGAGGCGGTCTACGGGCGCCTGGTGAACGAGCTGCACCTCTACCGGCGCCAGACCCTCGCCCGCGGGACCGACAGCTTCGACATCTCGGAGCGCGAGCACGCGCAGATCGTCGACGCGCTCGCGAAGCGCGACGCCGACGCCGCCGCGCGGCTGCTGTACCGGCACGCCATGGAAAGCCGCGCGCGCCTGTACGCCACCCTCGCGAAGGCCGCCCCGTCCCCGCGAACCGCTCCGCGAAGGCCGCTCCGCGAAGAAGCGCCCGCCCGCTGCGGGCCGGCGCGCCTGATACGAAGTCCCCCAAGGAGAAGCCCCCATGGAATACCGCGAATTCAGGTACGCGCGGCAATACCGCGGCAAGATCAAGGCCGTCATGCTCGACTGGGCCGGCACCACCATGGATTTCGGCTGCATGGCGCCGGCCGTGGTCTTCATCAAGGTCTACGAGAAGGCCGGCGTGCCGATCTCGATGGCCGAGGCGCGCCTGCCCATGGGCGCGCACAAGAAGGTGCACATCCGGAAGATCTCCGAGATCCCGACGGTGCGCGAGCGCTGGATCAAGGTCCACGGCAAGGCCCCGACCGCGGCGGACGTGGACCGGATGTTCGCCGACTTCGTGCCGCATGCAGGAGGCGTGCCTGTCGGAGTACTCGACGCTCATCCCGGGCACGCTGGAGGTGGTGGCCGAATGCCGCCGCCGCGGCTACAAGATCGGCTCCACGTCCGGATACCTCCCGGGCATGCTCGCCATCAACCAGGCGGACGCGAAGAAGCAGGGCTACGTCCCCGACTACACGTGCGGCGCCGGCGACGTTCCGGCCGGGCGCCCCTACCCCTACATGGTCCTGAAGAACATGATCGAGATGCAGGTCTCGCCCGTGCAGGCCGTGGTCAAGGTGGACGACACGCTGACGGGCATCGAGGAAGGGCTCAACGCCGGCTCGTGGTCCATCGGGCTCGCGATCTCCGGCAACGAGGTGGGCGTGCCGCTCGCGCGAGTGGAACGCGATGCCCGAGAGCGTGAAGCAGGCGCATCGCGACCGCATCTATCCCACGATGTACCAGCGGGGCGCGCACTACGTGATCGACTCGATCGCCGACCTCATCCCCTGCCTCGACGACATCGAGGCGCGGCTCGCCCGGGGCGAGCAGCCCTGACCCCGCCGGGGCCGGCAGCGGCCGGTGGCGCCGCCTGCCCTTCATCCCCCGCCGCACAAGTGCAATAATCGGGCCTGCGAGCCCCATTCCGTCGCTCGCCAAAGTGAGGTGACCCTTCCCGAGGGGCAGTCTCCCGAGGGAGTCGCAACCGACCGACATTGCAGACGCTCCTAAACCTACTCGCCAGCGTGGCCCTCCTCGTGTGGGGCACGCACATCGTGCGCACGGGCATCCTGCGCGTCTACGGCGCGAACCTGCGGCGCGTGCTGTCGAAGAGCGTGGCCAACCGGGGCTCGGCCTTCATGGCCGGGCCTGGGCGTCACCAGCCTGGTGCAGTCCTCCAGCGCCACGGCGCTCATCGCCAGCTCCTTCGTCTCGCAGAACCTCATCGCGCTGGCGCCGGCGCTCGCCATCATGCTCGGCGCGGACGTCGGCACCTCGCTCATGGCGCAGGTGTTCTCGCTGAACCTCTCCTGGCTCTCGCCGTTCGCCATCTTCTTCGGCGTCGTCTTCTTCCTGTCGCGCAAGAACACGAAGGCCGGGCAGCTCGGCCGCGTCTCGATCGGGCTGGGCCTCATCATCCTCGCCCTGCAGCTCATCCAGGAGGCGACGAAGCCCATCGTGGCCTCCGCGGGCACCAAGGTGCTCTTCGGCTCGCTCTCCGGGCGACCCGATGCTCGACATGCTGATCGGCGCCGTCTTCACGATCTTCTCGTGGTCGAGCCTCGCCGTCGTGCTGCTCGCGGCGACGCTCACCGCCGCGCTCGTGATCTCCGTGCCCGTGGCGATGTGCCTGGTGCTGGGGGCGAACCTCGGCAGCGGCCTCATCGGGCTCGCTCGCCACGATGGGCACGCCGGGCGGCGGGCGGCGCGTGGCGCTGGGCAACCTCTTCTTCAAGCTGGCCGGCTGCATCGTCTTCTCGCTCGCGCTGCCGCTCGTCCTGCAGGGCATCGCCCAGCTCGACGCGGACCCGCGCCGCCAGGTGCTGCACTTCCACGTGATCTTCAACCTGGCGCTCGCCCTGGGATTCCTCTTCTTCACCGACGCCGATCGCCCGCCTCATGGAGAGGTGGTTCCCCGAGGCCCCCGCCATCGGGCGCGCTGGCGGCCGAGCCCCGGCACCTCGACGCCGGCGCCCTGGAGACGCCGACGCTGGCGCTCGCCAACGCCGCCCGCGAGACGCTGCGGATCGGCGACACCATCGAGCAGATGCTCAACGGCATGATGGAGGTGATCCGCACCAACGACGAGAAGCGGGTCGAGGAGCTCATCCGCCTCGACGACGACGTCGACCGCCTCTACACCGCGGTGAAGCTCTACCTCACGCAGATCAGCCGCGAGGCGCTGGACGAGAAGGACGGCCGCCGCTGGGCCGAGATCATCTCGCTCACGATCAACCTCGAGCACGTGGGCGACGTGATCGAGCGCATCCTCGTCGACATCAAGGACAAGAAGATCGCGCACCGGCTCTCGTTCTCGGAGGCCGGCATGAAGGAGCTGCCGACCTGCACGCGAAGCTGGTGGCGAACCTGCGCCTGGGGCTGTCGGTGTTCCTCACCGGGCGACGTGAAGAGCGCGCAGATGCTGCTCGCGGAGAAGGAGAAGTTCCGCGACCTCGAGCGCTCCTACGCGAGCCAGCACCTCGACCGCCTCTCGGACCAGTCCGTGCAGTCGATCGAGACGAGCTCGCTGCACCTGGACATCATCAGCGACATGCGCCGCATCAATTCCTTCTTCTGCTCGACCGCCTACCCGATCCTCGAGCAGGCCGGGCAGCTGCGCAAGAGCCGCCTGAGCCGGAACCCGCAGCGGCCGGCGACGGGCGCTTCCGAAGACCGACCTGCGGCCCGGCCGCGAAGTAGACCCACCCGCCGCGCATCGCGCGTCTAGAATGGGGCCTTGCGCCAGGACCGGGAGGCCCTCATGAGCAGGAAAAAGGATGACGCCGCGTCCGCGGCAAACGCGGTCGTCGAGGCCATGCGCCGCTCGTCCCCCGGCAAGGTGAAGGTCGCCGTCTCCGACATCGACGGCATCCTGCGCGGCAAGTACCTGCACAAGGACAAGTTCCTCTCGCGCCGTCGAGGGCGGCTTCGGCTTCTGCGACGTCGTGCTCGGCTGGGACTGCGCACGACCAGTGCTACGACAACACCAGGCTCACCGGCTGGCACCACGGCTTTCCGGACGCGCTGGTGCGGCTCGACCTCGACACCTACCGCACCGTTCCCTGGGACGACGATGTGCCCTTCTTCCTCGGCCATTTCGTCGACGGCCGACGGCGAGCCGCTGCCCGTCTGCCCGCGCCAGATGCTGCGCCGGGTGCTCGCGCGGGCCGAGAAGCTGGGCTTTGCGGCGATGGTGGGCGCCGGAGTACGAGTTCTTCAATTTCGCCGAGACGCCGCAGAGCTGGGCCGCGAAGAAGGGCGTGGGGCCCGAGACCGATGACGCCCGGGCATGTTCGGCTACTCGCTGCTGCGCATGAACCACTACGCGCGAGTACTTCAACGCGCTCATGGACGACATCGGCGCCTTCGGCGTGCCCATCGAGGGCCTGCACACCGAGACGGGGCCCGGGCGTGTACGAGGCGGCGATCGTGTTCTCCGGCGCGCTCGAGGCGGCCGACCGCGCGCTGCTCTTCAAGACCGGCGCCAAGGAGATCGGCGCGCGCTTCGGGATCATGCCCTCGCTTCATGGCCAAGTGGAGCCAGCAGTACCCGGGCTGCTCGCGGCCACCTGCACCAGAGCCTGTCGGACGGCAAGAAGAACCTCTTCTACGACGCCAGGGGCCGCGCACGGCGATGTCGAAGCTCTTCGAGAGCTACCTCGCCGGCCAGGTCGCCTGCCTCATGGAGTTCGCGCCGATGTTCTGGCCGACGGTGAACTCCTACAAGCGCCTCGTCGACGGCTTCTGGGCGCCGGTGAAGCCGACCTGGGGCGTCGACAACCGCACCGCCAGCTTCCGCGTGATCGCCGGCAGCCCGAAGGCCACCCGCCTGGAGACGCGCTGCCCCGGCGCCGACATGAACCCCTACCTGGCGACGGCCGCCGTCATCGCCGCGGGCCTGCACGGCGTCGAGAAGGGCCTCAAGCTCACCGAGCCGCCGATCACCGGCACCAACGAGGGCGCCGAAAACATCCCGCGCGCGCCGCGCTCGCTCATCGAGACGACGCGCGATCTTCCAGCAGTCGGCAGTCGCGCGCGACTGGCTGGGCGACGAGTTCGTCGACCACTTCGCCGCCACGCGCGAGTGGGAATGGCGGCAGTGGCAGGACGCCGTCACCGACTGGGAGCTGAAGCGCTACTTCGAGATCATCTGACGCGGCCAGGAAGCCATGCACCACGATTCAGCTTTCCCGACCACCATCCACTTCGGCCCCGGCGCGCGCGCGCCTGGTCGGCGGAGCACCTGCAGCAGCAGCGGGCTCGCGCGCCCGCTCATCGTGACCGACCGCGGGCTCGCCGCGCTGCCGATCCTCGCGGAGTTCCGCCGCGCTGCTTGCCGGCCTCGCCGTGGAGATTTACGCCGGCGTCTTCGGCAACCCGACGAGAGCGCAGGTCGACGCCGGCGTCGCGGCGTTCAAGGCGCACGATGCCGACTGCGTTGATCGGCTTCGGCGGCGGCGCGGCGCTCGACGTGGCCAAGGTGGTCGCGCTCATGGCCGTCCACGAAGGCGACGTCCTCGAATACGCGTGGGACCATCCCCAGGTGCGCCCGATCGTGCAGCCGCTGCCGTATTTCGTGGCGCTGCCCACGACGAGCGGCACCGGCAGCGAGGTGGGTCGCTCGAGCGTCATCTCCGACGACAGGACGCACGTGAAGAAGATCATCTTCTCCGCGGCGCTCCTCGCCCGGGCGGTGTTCGCCGACCCCGAGCTGACACTCGGCGCTGCCGCCGCGGGGATCACCGCCGCCACCGGCTCGACGCCCTCACGCACAACGTCGAGAGCTACCTCTCGCCGGCCTACCATCCGCTGTGCGACGGCATCGCGCTCGAAGGGGTACGCATCGCCGCCGCGCCCTGCCCGTGGCCGTGCGCGAAGCCGCGCAACATCGCGGCCCGCGTCGGACATGATGATGGCCTCGATGATGGGCGCGATCGCCTTCCAGAAGGACCTGGGCGCCGTGCACTCCTGCGCGCACGCGCTGGGCACGGTGCTCGACATGCACCACGGCCTGGCCAACGGCATCATGATCGACCACGTGATGCGCTTCAACGCGCCGGCGGCGGCAGACAGGTTGGCGGAACTGGCGCGCGTCTGCGGCGCAGGCAGCTCGGCCGACGAGTTCATCGCCTGGCTCGGGCGTCTCAAGCGCGAGGTCGGCATTCCCGCGAAGCTGGGCGACAAGGGCGTCACGGCGCAGCACATCCCGGCGCTGGTGGAGATCGCCGTCGACGACATCTGCCACCAGACCAATCCGCGACCCTGCAGCGCTGACGACTTCCGCCGCTTCTTCGAACGAGGCGCTTTGACGAACCCGGTTCATGAACCCGGTTCGAAAGGAATTTCCCATGCTCAAGATCACCAATCCCGCCAACGGCAAGCCCATCGCCAATCTTCCCGCCGACGACGCGAAAAGCGTCAAGGCCAAGTACGCCGCCGCCCGCTCCGCGCAGCCCGGCTGGGCGGCCACCCCGCTCAAGCGCCGCCTGGAGGCCCTCGCGCGCTTCCGCGCGGCGGTCGCCGCCCAGGGCAAGGAGCTCGCCGCCATCCTGACCACCGAGGTCGGCAAGCCCATCACGCAGTCGCGGAACGAGCTGAAGGGCGTCCTCGCGCGGCTTGACTTCTTCCTCGAGGAGACGGCCCGCACCCTGCGCCCGCGCCGGGTATCCGGCGCGAAGGGCGAAAAGCATGCACGAGCTCATCTCGCACGAGCCCCTGGGCGTGATCGCCAACGTCTCGGCCTGGAACTACCCGTGGTTCGTGGGCAGCAACGTCTTCGTGCCGGCCCTTGCTCACCGGCAACACGGTTCTCTACAAGCCTTCGGAATTCGCGACCCTCACGGGGCTCGCCATCGCGCGCCTGCTGCACGAGAGCCGGCGTGCCCGACGCGGCCTTCATCGCCGTGGTCGGGCGGCGGCGAGATCGGCGCCGCCCTCGTGCGCCAGCCCGTGGACGGCGTCTTCTTCACCGGCTCGTACGCCACCGGCGCAGCGCATCGCCACGGCAGTGCGCGGCGCGCATGGTCAAGCTGCAGCTCGAGCTCGGCGGCAAGGACCCGGTCTACGTCTGCGACGACGTCGACATCGCCGGCGGCCGCCGCGAGCGCTGGCCGACGGCGCCTTCTACAACACCGGGCAGAGTTGCTGCGCGGTCGAGCGCATCTACGTGCACGAGAAGATCTACGACGCCGTTCGTCGAGGCCTTCGTGAAGGAAGTGCGCGGCTTCAAGGTCGGCGACCCGCAGGCCGACGGCACCTACATCGGCCCGCTGACCCGCGCGCCCGCAGCTCGACGTGCTCGAGGCGCAAGTGGCGGACGCGGTGGCGCAAGGGCGCGCGCGCTACTCACCGGCGGCGAGCGGCTGCCAGGCGCCCGGCAACTGGTTCGAGCCGACGGTGCTCGTGCGACGTCGAACCACTCGATGGAGCGTGATGCGCGAGGAGAGCTTCGGCCCGATCATCGGCTATGCCACGGTGAGCGACGACGCCGAGGCGGTCCGCGCTCATGAACGACACGGAGTACGGCCTCACCGCCGGCATCTACACCCCCGACGCCGCGCGCGCCGAGCGCATCCTCGCGCAGGTGCACGCCGGCTCCGTGTACTGGAACTGCTGCGACCGCGTCAGCCCGCGCCTGCCGTGGACCGGCGTCGGGCACTCGGGCATCGGCCTGACGCTTTCCACCTACGGCATCGAGACGTTCACGCGACCGAAGGCCTGGCACCTCAAGTCGCCCTTAGCCTAGGCCCTTTCCTCAGGCGGGCGCGGCGCCGTCCGGCGCCCCGCGAACCACTGCATCGCCGCCACCGCGCCCAGCAGGGCGAGGCCCATGGCGTCGGTGACGATGCCCGGCTTGATGAGGAGGAAGGCGGCCACGACGAGCGTCAGCCGCTGCAAGAGCCACCAGCGGCGCGAGGAGATAGCCGTAGAGGGAGGCCGCCAGGCCATCACGCCGACGGCCGCGGTGGCTGGCGAGCGCGATGGTGCCCCAGTCGCCGATAGCGAGCAGCGCCGGCTCGTAGACGAACATGAAGGGCACGATGAAGCCGGCGGAGGCGATGCGCACCGCCTCCCAGCCCGCGCGTCCACATGTTGGCCTTGGCGAGCGCCGGCCGCCGCGAACACGGCCAGCGCCACCGGCGGCGTGATCGCCGAGAGCACCGCGAAATAGAACACGAACATGTGCGCCGCCGGCACCTCCACGCCCAGCTTGATCAGCGCCGGCACGAGCAGCGAGACCATGACGATGTAGGCCGGCGTGGTGGGCATGCCCATGCCCAGCACGATGCCCGCGAGCGGCGTGAGCACGAGCGCCAGGATGAGGCTGTTCTGCGCCAGCGCCAGCACGATCTGGGTGAAGCTGATGCCCAGGCCGGTGAGCGAGATCACCGCCGATCACGATGCCGGCGCAGGCGCAGGCCATGGCCACCGACAGCGTATTGCGCGCGCCCGCCCTCGAGCGCCTCGACGACGGCCGCCAGCGTGATGCCCTCGCGCGTGCTGCGGCGCATGAGGGCGACGGGCACCGTCGCGAGTGCCGACAGGGCGCAAAGCGGCGCGCTGTGCCGACATGCACATGCCGATGAGCACCAGCCAGATCGGCATGAACAGGTGGCCGCGCTCGCGCATCACCGCCCCAGGCGCGGCAGCTCGGGCCTCGGCACGCCCACCAGGCCGACGCGCTTCGCCTCGAAGTGCACGGCGAAGAACAGCGCCACGTAGTACAGCAGCGCCGGAATCAGCGCCCAGACGGCGACCTGGAAGTAGCTCACCGCGAGATATTCGGCCATGACGAACGCGGCGGCGCCCATGATCGGCGGCATGATCTGCCCGCCGGTCGAGGCCTCGCCTCCACCGCGGCGGCGAACGGCGGCCGGAAGCCCGTCTCTTCATCAGCGGGATGGTGATCGGGCCGTCGACCATGACGTTGGCCACGGCGCTGCCCGAGATCGTGCCGAACAGGCTGGAGCTGACGACCGCGACCTTGCCGGGGCCGCCGGCGGTGTGGCCGGTGAGCGCGAGCGCGAAGTCCATGAAAGCCTGCCCGGTGCCGCTCGTTCCATGAAGGCGCCGAACAGGACGAAGAGATCACGTAGGACGCCGACACACCGAGCGTCGAGCCGAAGATGCCCTCCGTGGTCAGGTACATCTGCTCCAGCAGCACTGCATCTTGATGCCGGAGCAGAAGACCGCGTAGGCCAGGAAGACGAGCGCGGTGATCGGCAGCGCCCAGCCGATGAAGCGCCGCGTCGCTTCCAGGACCAGCAGGACTGAGCACCGCCATCGACCTTGTCCCAGCACGGTGAGGTCGTCCATGTAGATGATCCGGTTCACGATGTACTCGTAGTTCACGAACAGGTAGCCGATCGCCACCGCGGCGGCGGCGATGCACCAGCCGCGTCCAGCCAGAGCAGGCGGCCGGCCGTCGCGGCCCGCCGCGGGGATGAGCAGGAAGACCAGCACGAAGGCGAAGAGCAGGTGCGTGCCGCGGAAGACATCGCCTCGGGCGGCGCCGAGGCGGCGAACCACATGTGGTAGAGCGACATCGCGACCGCGATGGCGGTGCCCAGCCGGCGCAGCGCAGGTGGAACGGACAGCATGCGCGCTTGCGCGTCGCCGCGCGGCGCCGCCCGGCGCGCGCCGCGCAGCGTGATCAGATCACGCCCGCTTCCTTGTAGAACTTCGCCGCGCCCGGGTGGAACGGCACGCCGATATCCTCGGCCATCATCTTCGGCGTCAGGTCCTCCATCGCCTTGTCGATCGCGGCCATGTCGGCCATGTTCGCGGCCATGCGCCTTGACCATCTTGTAGACCATCTTCTCGGCCAGGTCGCAGGCGACGACGATGTGCGTGGCATAGCCGATCGTCTGCACGTCCTGGTCTGCTTCGGGTAGCTGCCGGCCTTGATCGACGCAGCTTGGTGTAGCCCGGGTTCATCTTGCGGATGGCCACGATCTTGTCGTCGATCCGACCAGCTTGATGTCGCGCGCCGGAGCGAGGTCCATGATCGAAGAGGCCGGCATCGTGGTGCCCAGCGTGAAGACCTGGGCGTGCCCGTCCTTGATCAGCGACACCGCGTCCGTGTAGGAGTTCACGAAGCTCACCTTGACGCGCTCTTGTCGGAGCAGCCCGCCAGACCTCCAGCGACTGCTGCGCTGATGAATTCGGCCGTGTTGCCCTTGGGCTGCACGGCGATCGACTTGCCCTTCAGGTCGGCGAGCCGACTTGATGCCGGCGTCGGCATTCGCCACCACCTGGAAGTACTGCGGGTAGAGCTTCGCCACGTTGCACACCTTGGTCAGCTTGTGCGGAACGGCGCGCGTCCGGCCACGCCGTCGACGGTCGAGATGCGAATTGCCGAAGCCGACGTCGGCCTTGCCCCGTCGACGCCGCGACGTTGGCGATGCCGGCGCCGGGCACGTCTGCACCTGCACCCGCCGCCTTCTCCCACATTTCTCGAGGGCGCCGCCCAGCGGCACCCAACGCCGCCCTGGGGGCCCGTCATCAGCCGGACCGTCTGCGCCTGCGCGGCGCCGGCGGCGAGGGCGGCAGCGACCGCCATCGCAAGGGAGACTCTGCGAATCATGGTGAACTCCTCCGTTGGTTGTCATTGCGGCCCACGTCGATGCGGGGCTCGCGCGGAGTATGGCACGGGGATGCGCGGGGACGCACTGCTGCACTGCACCGCCGGGGCGGCGGCCCGGCACGCCTCAGGCGGGTTGCCCCGCGCGCCACTTCGCGACTTCGGAGAGCAGGCCCTCGGGGCGCTCCACGACCACTTCGGGCTCGCCGTCGAGGACGCGCCCGCTTTCCGCGTCGAGGCAGATGATCTCGCCTTCGCGCAGCGTGTTGCCCCCGAAGGTGATGGTGCGCGCCTTCTCGTCGATGCGCAGCGTCGTGCAGCCGACGAGGCAGACCTTGTCGAGCTGGCGGGCGACGACCGCGGCATGCGAGGTGCGCCCGCCGGCGCAGTCAGCAGGCCCGCCACGGCCGCGATGCCGGCGATGTCCTCGGTGGCCGTCGTGCCGCGCACCAGGATCACCGCGCGCCCGCTGCCCGGCCGCTTCCTCGCGAGCCTCGCCGGGATCGAACATGACCTCGCCCCGACGGCGACGCCGGTGTTCGCGACCACCGCGCATGCACAGCGGGCTTCGCCCGGCGTCGGTGAGGGACGCCGCGCGTGCGCCCCCAGGTCGAGGGCCGCCAGCCGCTCGACCGCGCTCCGCCTTGCGAGAGCCCTTGCTCGACCTGCTCCACGGCGATGCGCAGCGCGGCCCAGGGAGTGCGCTTGCCGGTTCGCGTCTGCAGCATGTAGAGCCGGCCGTCCTGCACCGTGAACTCGAACTCCTGCATGTCGCGGAATTCATGCTCGAGCCGTGGCGAGCGCTCGAGCTCGCTGCACGACTCCGGCAGCGCTTGCGCGCAGGCGCGCGCCGTCGGGCGCGCGCATGCCGTCCGGACACCACGTCCTCGCCCTGCGCGTTGAACAGGAAGTCCAGGTAGAGCCGGTTCCGCCGCTTGCGGGGTCGCGCGTGAAGGCGACGCCGGCGCCGGACGTGCCGCCCGCGTTGCCGTACACCATGCGCTGCACCGTCACCGCCGTGCCGATGTCTCGGCGAGCCGTTCATGCGCCGGTAGGCGACCGCCTTCGCGCCGTGCCACGAGCGGAACACCGCCTGCACCGCGGCCTCGAGCTGGTCGAGCGGGTCCTGCGGGAAGGGCGTGCCGGCGTGCTCGCTCGTAGAGCTCCAGGTAGTCCTCGGCCAGCGCCTTGAGCGCGTGGAAATCGAGTTCGCGCGCGCTCGGCACGCGCCGGCCGCGCAAGCGCTCGGCCAGCGCGGCCTCGAAGCGGTCGCCGGCGACGTGGTGCACGACCTCGGCGAACGATTGCACCAGCCGGCGGTAGGAGTCCCAGGCCAGGCGTGGGTTGCCGGTCAGGCGCAGCAGCCCGCGCACGGCGCGTTGTTCAGGCCGACGTTGAGCATGGTCTCCATCATGCCCGGCATCGACACCGGCGCGCCGGAGCGCACCGAAACGCAGCAGCGGCCGGCGCGTGCTGCCGAAGGCCAGTCCGCTGCCTGCTCCAGCTGGCGGATCCGCAGCGAGCAGGTCGCGCAGTCCGGCGGGCGGCGCCTGGCGGGAAGTAGTCGCGGCAGAGCGGTGCCGAGCACGAAGGCCGGCGGGACCGGCAGGCCCACGCCGGCCATGCGCCACAGGTTGTAGGCCTTGAATCCCACCTCCGCCGACGTCGCGCCGGCGCGGCGCGCGCAGCCGTGAGGAACGCTCCTAAGACCGGCGCTGGCTTCTCCGGCGTCGGGCATCTTGCAGCCAGCCAGCTCGCCGAGCACTGGTCGCGCAGCGTCATCCCGCATGCATGAGCGCGTCGGCCGCCTCTCGAGGTTTCGCGCGCGCCGGTGAACATGTAGAGCGCCGCGAGTCGACGACGCTGCCCATCAGCTTCGCTTGATCGCGCGCTGCGCCTCGTCGGTGCGTGCTCGATCTCATGATGCGATGGATCGCGGCGAGGAAATCCTGACGTCTTCGCGCACCGCCGCGCCGCACGTGCCGCGCGCTCTCGACGGCCTTCACGTATTCCTGCGTGCCCTGCACCAGCAGCTCGCCAGTGCTTGCAGGCGGGCAGCCGCCTGCCGCGCGCCGTGCGCGGCGGCAGCAGCGTCAGGTGGAATGCGGCGTCCTCGAGCTCGTCGGCGATATCGTCGGCGGCCTCGACAGATCGCGAAGAAGTCCGCGGGCTCGGAATGCCGCGCCTGGGCCCGCGCCGCGGTTCACCAGCTCGTCGGCGCGGTGCTCCCACTCCTTGGCGCGCTCGGCGTTGCGCGCGATCAGCCGTCGGGCCGGCGGCGCCCGGCTTGCAGCAGCGTGTCGCGGATGCCGCCGGCGATCTCGAGGGTGAGCGCCGCGTGGTCGGCCGCGATGTCGAGCAGGCTCTCCTGGCGGTGCGGAAGTAGTTGAAGAGCTCGGCGCGGACCTCGTCGCGGATAGCGACTCCGGCCGCCCGCCGAGAGGCCTCGCGCGCAGGTCGGATCACGAAGCGCAGGAAGTCACTGCGTCTCGCGCTTGCCGAGGATCTCGTCCAGCCGCTCGCCGAAGGAGCCTGGCCCTTCGACACGAAGTCGAGCGCGTCGTAGATCATCTGCTCGCCGCCCGCCTGCAGGAACGCCATGTGGCCGAGGTCGTTGTCGGCCGCCCACTTAGCAGATCCATGGCGTCCTTCTTGGCGAGCAGAGCGCGCAGCCGCTTGCGGGCGCTGTTCCAGTCGATCAGGAAGACCAGGCGCGAGCCGAGGAAGGCGAGATATTCCTCCAGTTCCGCGGTGCCGGCCGCGTGAACGCGCCGATGCAGAGGTGGTAGACGCCGTCGTCCATGGCGCGTCGCGTGCGCGACAGCGTGTCGTCCCAGTCGCACGCGCCGCTTTCGAACAGGCTCTGGAAGAACAGCGAGCCGCTGCAGGTGCACGTCGGTGTAGGTGAGCGGTCACCCGAGCCCCTCGACATGGACCACCAGCACGTGCGCGTCGGTGGTGCCGATGTCGTTCTGGATCACCAGCTTCGCCGGTCCGCGTTGCGGTGGTGCCGAGCCCGGGTGGTCGAACTTGAGCGGCGGCCGTGCGGTTCACGCCGCGCATGAAGGCGGCGACCAGCGGCGCGGTCCCCGTCGGCGATGCCGTAGGCGTGCGCGCCGTCGATGATTTCGGAGGCGATGCGCGCCTGCAGCCCGTTCAGCGCCTTGTGCAGGTCCATCACCAGCAGGTGCACGGTGTCGCTGCCGGCTTGCCCCCGGAGGTCAGCGCGGCGATCTGCGCCGCGCTGATGTAGTCGTCCTCGTCGCACCAGGGCTGGCCGGCGAGCTGCGCGCGGCGCTCCTGAACGCGGCATCCTCGTCGGTGGCCTGCAGTGGCGCCAGCATCGTGTCCACCTCCGCGTGCAGGCGCGCGCACAGGCGGGCGACCCCGGGCATGAAGTAGCGCTCCTCCCCCACCTTCGTGGCGGCCGCCGCCACCTCGTCGAAGCCCGCGGCCGCAAGGCCTGCCGCGTCACGCTCGGCGCGCAATTCCGGCGGCGGGTCCGCCGGGATGCTCGGCGTGGCCCTGCGCGACCTGCAGCACGGTGAAGAGGTACTTGGCGCGGTCGTTGGCCGCCAGCGCCTCGTTCAGGAGCGCCGGAAGCCGCAGGCCCTCTTCCCCCAGCGCTTCGACGATGCGAGATTTTTCCATGGCGGAACCCACGGGAACGCCCGCGCGGAGCATGCCTCGCGTAAATGACACGTTCGTGGCATAGGTCAACACCCGCGCCCGCCCCTCTACACAGTCGACCACGGACCCGGTCCCACCTCTTGCGCCCGATCAAGCCTCGCCGCGTGCCCTTGCCGGCGGCCTTTCCGCCCGACGCGATATAGTTTCGCGATGGAACCCCTCAAGATCGGCATCTCGGCCCGGCTGCTGTACCCCGACCCGCGCCGGATCTTCCTGCCCACCAAGTGCGTCCAGTACCTCGAGCAATCGGTGGCGAGCTGGGTCATGTCGGGCGAGGTGCTCGCCTTCATGGTTCCTGCCCTGAGCCTCGCCTCGCCGCACGCCCCCTCCGGGGTCGCCAAGAAGGATTACGTGGACGCGCTCGACGGCCTGGTGCTGCAGGGCGGCGCCGACATCGCGCCGGAGACCTACGGCGAGGCGCCGCTGAACCCGGAATGGGCCGGCGACCGCATCCGCGACGCGCTACGAGATCCGCCTCTTCGAGGAATTCGTCCGCCAGGGCAAGCCCGTGCTCGGCATCTGCCGGGGCTGCCAGCTCATCAACGTGGCCCTCGGCGGCACCCTGTACCAGGACATCGGCACGCAGGTCCGGACGGCGCTGCTGCACCGCTGCGACCGCCGCTACGAGGACAATTTCCACGCCCTGCGCTGCTCGGGGCAGCTGGTTGTCGCGCCTCTACCCCGGCACCGCGCTCGCCCGCATCAACACGATCCACCACCAGGCCGTGAAGGGCCTCGGCAAGGGGCTCGTGGTCGAAGCGGTGAGCGAGCCCGACGGCATCGTCGAGGCCGTGCGCTGGGAAGGCCCCAGCTTCGTGATCGGCGTGCAATGGCATCCCGAGTTCATGGATCCAGGCGATGCCGAACTGCTCGACGGCAAGCCGTTGCAGGCCGCGTTCCTCGCCGCCTGCCGCAGCCGCAAGAAGTCGGGCAAGCCTTCGCCCGCGCAGGCATTCACGCCAGCCTGAACCGGGAGAACTTCATGCGAACTGCTGCAATGCTCCTCCTCGCCGCCGCGGCCGCGGCGGCCGCTCGCCGGCGCACAGGACCGGGATACGCAGGACTACCGCGACGGCTACCGCCGCGGCTACGACGACGGCTTCGCCAGCGGCTACCGCAAGGGCCTCGAGGAGACGCCCCGCGCCGCGCCGGTCACGCCGCCGCCCCGCCAACTCGCCACCGCCGCCGCGGTCCACCGGCCCGATCACCATTTCATCGGCTGTCTACGGCACCCCGTCGAAAAGCTGCGATGCAACGCGACAGGTGGCACGCCGCGTCAACGGCCGGCTCAGCGCGTCCTTCGAGGTGACGAACGAGCTCTGCGGCGACCCGGCCAAGGGCGACCGCAAGCAGCTCGAGGTCACCTACATCTGCGGCTCGATCGCGAAGACCGCATCCGCCTACGAGCACCGCACGCTCTACCTCGACTGCACGAACTGACGGCGGGCCTTGGAAACCGAGCTCGCCGCCCTCGTCCGCGCCGCCCTGGTCGCCCTGGCGGCGCTGCTGCCGATCACCAACCCGCCCGGCAACGCGCCGATCTTCCTCGCGCTCACGCAGCTCGATGGACGAGCGGGCACGGCGCGCGATGGCGCGGCGCGTCGGACTCAACTGCCTCGTGCTGCTGGTGGCTGCCGCCTTCGTCGGCAACTACGTGCTCGCGTTCTTCGACATCTCGCTCGCGGTCGTGCGGGTCGGCGGCGGGCTCCTGGTCGCGGCCACTGCGTGGCGCCTGCTCGCGGCGGACGGCGAGGCGGGCGGCGACGCGCCCGGCTCCTCGCGCGCGGCCACGCCGGAGGAGGTTGCCGGGCGCGCGTTCTACCCCCTGTCCTTCCCGATCACCGTGGGCCCGGGCTCGATCTCGATCGCCATCACCCTGGGCGCGAGCCTGCCCGCGAGCGGCGTGCCGCGCCTGTCCTCGTCCCTGGGGCTGCTCATCGGGATCTGGCTCGCCTCGCGTGGCCATCTGGCTCGCCTACCGCTACGCCTCCCACCTCGTGCGGCTGCTGGGCAGCAACGGCACGGCGGTCTTCCTGCGCCTTTCGGCGTTCATCCTCCTGTGCATCGGCGTGCAGATCTGCTGGGACGGCCTGGCCGAGCTGCTCGCGCCGTGGCGCCCGACGGGGCGCTGACTCCGCCTTGCGGCGCGCCGGTTCGCCCGTTTCCCTGCGGATTACTTGATCTTCTTTAAATCCCGCCGCGACGCGCACCGGTAGTCTGGGCTTCCGCATGAGGAGGCCCGATGCAAGTTCCCCCGATCGATGAGGGCGGTGCAGAAACCCCGCTCGCGGCCTTGGGGCAGTGCCACGAGTGCATCGCGCGGATGCTCGCGCGCCTCGAGGCCGTGACGGCCGAGGCCGCAACCGCGCCGCCCTCCGACCTGCCGCAGCGCGCCCACGCCATCGTCACGGAACTGGACGAGGCGATGGGCGTGCACATGGTCGACGAGGAACAGGACATGTTCCCGGCCGTGCTCGCGGCCGCGGATTCGCCGGCGCGGCGGGCGCAAGCCTTCGCGCTCGTGTCCGCCCTGCTCGTCGAGCACCGGGAGATGGCCGAGCAGTGGCACGCCCTGCGCATCTCCCTCCTGGCGCTCGGCGGCGGCATCGCGATCCCGTTCCCCACGCAAGCCGCGCGCGACTTCATCAATCGCCTGCGCGTGCACCTCGAGCGCGAGGACTTCGAGCTTAACGAGCTGCTGCGCATCCTCGACCCTGCCCGTTCCCGCGAGATCGCGATCACCATCGCGGAGCGCCATGCGCAGACTTGTCCGCTTATCGGCGACTGTCCGCGCAAGAGCTAACCGCTTTCCTGTCGATCGGTAAAAGGAGGTGGCGGGGTAAGTCGATCTCCATCCTGGGCACGCAAGCGTGACCGTCGGATGGGTGCCCGGAAAATCGGGGCCAGGCAAACACGCCAGGCCCCGATTTTCCACCCATCTGGAGACGAGGGCGCTACGCTGCCTCGCCCGCGACGGTCGCGTGCCAAGGATGGAGATCGACTTTCCCCGCCACCTCCCCTTGCACTCCGTGGAACCTGCATCGCGTGATTCCGCAGCTGACCTCCGCGGCACGATTCCGGTAGTTCGAAGGCAAGGCCTACGCGGCAAGGTCGAATCGTGGTCGGTTGCCCAAGGCGCCACGCTGCCCGCATGGAGGGCCGAGGCTCGGGATTGCGTTTGCAATTTCCTGGCACGCGACCGTCGAGACGGGAAAGCGCCAGCGATCCCGTCGGCTCATGGGTGGCAATCCGGACGCAGCCGTGTGTTGGCTAGTCCGGATTGCCGGGACCCATGCGACGGTCACGCTTGCGTGCCCGGAAATTGCAAACGCAATCCCGAGCCTCGGCCTTCCACCGCTCGCCGCCTACAACAAGCCGGGAACCACTAGCGAAGCGACCGGGCGAGCCAGAGCGCGGCGGCGAGGACGACAACGGCGCCGCCCTGGTGCGCGGTACCGAGGCCGACGGGCACGACCATCACGAGGAGCGTGGCGATGCCGAGCGCCACCTGCGCAGAGCGTGGCGACGGCCAGCGTGCCGGCCGCGAGCGCGCGATTCTGCGCTCACCGCCGCGCGAGGCGAAGACGCGCCAGGCGAGGAGCCACGGCGCAGGCGAGGACCACGAGCGCCAGGGTGCGGTGCACGAACTGCACGGTCGCCATGTTGTAGCCGAAGTTCATCCACCACGGCTCGATCATCAGGATCTCCGGCGGGACCCAGTGGCCGTTCATGAGCGGCCAGGTGTTGTAGGCGAAGCCGGCGCGGATGCCGGCCACGAGCCCGCCGGTGAGCGCCATCGCGAACACCAGCGCGGCGAACGCGAGGCCCGCGCCGCCGCAAGGCCGCGCCGGCGCGCCCGAGCGCGCCGGCCGCAGGATGCCGTGCGCGACCCAGAACATGGCCGCGAAGATGAGGAGCGCCAGGCCCAGGTGCGCGGTGAGCCGGAACTGGCTCACCCGCGGGTCGTCGACCAGGCCGCTCTTCACCATGTACCAGCCCATCGCGCCCTGCAGCCCGCCCAGCACGAAGATCCCGGCGAGCTTCCACGCGAGCGGCCGGTCGAGCCGCCCGCGCGCCCAGAACCAGAGCGAAGGGCAGGAAGAAGGCGACGCCGATGAGCGCGGCCGAGCAGGCGGTGGAAGTACTCCCACCAGAAGATCGACTTGAAGCCCGTCGACCGTCATGTCGTGGTTGCGCAGCTTGAACTCGGGCGTGAGCTTGTACTTCTCGAACTGCACGGCCCAGTCGGCGTCGTTCAGCGGCGGGAGGGCGCCGATGAAGCGGCTGCCATTCGACGATGGACAGGCCCGGAGTGGGTGAGGCGCGTGGCGCCGCCCACCACGACCATGGCGAAGACGAGGGCGCAGCAGGCGAGGAGCCAGGCGGCGACGGCGCGGCCGGCTGTCCGTCCGGGCCGCGGCGGCGGCGCCGGGGTGGAGGCGAAAGTGGTGGCGTTCATGGACTGGAATGTTAGCGGCAGCCGGCCGGCGCGGACATGTGCCGAAAGGCCCCGGACTTTTCTTGAACCGGTTCAAGTTATTCCCGGGGCCGGCTGCCTAGCATACCCCCGTGACGTGCCGACCCCGCGGCGCGCGCCCCAATACAGGAGGAGACCCCATGAGCCAGGTACCCGCCACGCCCGGCCCGGCCGACGACGAGTGTCACGACGAGCCGATCCCGATGATGCAGCAGCTCATCGACAACCCGTTCCTGCTGCTGTTCCTCGGCGTCGCGATGCCCACCGTCCTCTACATCGTCTGGGGCGTGATGGAAATCGTCGGCATCCCGCTCGCGAAATGACCGACGCGCCGACAACCCGGAGAGACCCCATGAGCGCCATCCAATCCCCCGCCGAACGCGTCTGGTGGAAGCAGCCCCTCGACCGCGTCGAAGGCACCTGGATCGTCATCGCCTTCGTGTGGTGCATGGTCATGTTCTTCATGATGCCGTACTGGCACGTCTACGGTAAGCAGAACCTCTCCAACGAGGCCTACCGCTCCACGCCCGAGGCCTTCCTCGCCAAGGCGCAGGCGATGGTCGACAAGCACACGGTGCGCACCGTCACCGAGCAGAACATCCCGGTCGTGCATCCCGTGCCGGGCAGCGACGTCTACCTCGTCGCGCGCCTGTGGCAGTGGTGGCCGGTCCTCGAGCTCGAGGAGGGCCAGACCTACCGCCTGCACATCATGTCCACCGACTGGCTGCACGGCTTCTCGCTGCAGCCCGAGAACATCAACATCCAGGTCCACCCCGGCTACGAGCACGTCGTCACGATGACGCCGACCAAGGAAGGCACGTACTCGATCATCTGCAACGAGTACTGCGGCATCAACCACCACACGATGGCGAGCAAGCTCTACGTCGTGAAGCCGAAGAAAGGCGTAGGGGAGACCGCCATGGCCGTCAATCGCAATTTCCGCACCTGCCCCTCCACGGGCCTCGTCTACCACGAGGCCGCCGAGAAGCTCATCCGCTGGAACGCCGTCGCGGGCGTCGTCTCCCTCCTCGTGGGCGGCATCCTCGCGCTCCTGGTCACGCTCACGCGCTGGCCGGCGGTGAAGCTCCTGCCGCCGGACTGGTTCTACCTCGTGCTCACCGCGCACGGCCTCGACATGCTCGTCTTCTGGATCATCTTCTTCGAGATCGCGGTGCTCTACTTCGCCGCCTCGACGCTGCTCAAGTGCCGGCTCGCGACGCCGAAGGTGGCCTGGGTCGCCTTCTGGCTGATGATCGTCGGCGCCATCACGAACAACGTCGCCGTGTTCAAGGGCGACTCCAGCGTGATGTTCACCTCCTACGTGCCGATGGGGGCGCACCCGGTCGTTCTACCTCGGGCTCATCCTCTTCGCCGTGGGCGCGCTCGTCGCCTGCTTCGTGTTCTTCGGCACGCTGGTCGTCGGCAAGGCGGAGAAGACCTACAACGGCTCGATCCCGCTGGTGACCTTCGGCGCCGTGACGGCCGCGATCATCGCGGTGTTCACCATCGCCGCGGGCGCGATCATCCTCATCCCGACCTTCCTCTGGTCCGTGGGCCTGGTCTCGCACATCGACTCGCTCATGTACCGCACGGTGTGGTGGGCGTTCGGCCACTCCTCGCAGCAGATCAACGTCGCCGCGCACGTGTCCGTCTGGTACGCGATCGCCGCCATCGTCTTCGGCGCGAAGCCCATGAGCGAGAAGGTGAGCCGCACCGCCTTCGTCCTCTACATCCTGTTCCTGCAGCTCGCGAGCGCGCACCACCTGCTCGCCGACCCGGGCCTCACCTCCAACTGGAAGATCTTCAACACCAGCTACGCGATGTACCTGGCGGTGCTCGCCTCCATGGTGCACGGCCTCACGGTGCCGGGCGCGATCGAGGTGGCGCAGCGCGAGAAGGGCTTCAACAAGGGCCTCTTCGAGTGGCTGCGCAAGGCCCCCTGGGGCAACCCCTGCTTCTCGGGCATGTTCATGTCGCTGGTCGGCTTCGGCTTCCTGGGCGGCATCTCGGGCGTGATGATGGGCACCGAGCAGCTGAACCTCATCATCCACAACACGATCTACGTGCCGGGCCACTTCCACGCGACGGTCGTCGTGGGCACGACGCTCGCCTTCATGGCGCTCACCTACTTCCTCATCCCGACGCTCTTCCGCCGCGAGCTCATGTTCCCCGGGATGGCGAAGTGGCAGACCTACGTCTACGGCCTCGGCATGATGGGCTTCTCGGTCTTCATGATGGGCGCCGGGACGCTCGGCGTGCCGCGCCGGCACTGGGACATGGCCTTCTCGGGCGCGGCGCTGCCGCACGAGTTCCCCGGCACCGCCTACCTGATGATGGGCCTCATGGCGGTCTCCGGCGTCCTCGCGGTCGTCGGCGGCGCGATGTACCTCCTCAACACGGTGGGCTCGCGTGTTCTTCGGCAAGAAGATCCAGACGCCGGACTTCAAGCGCGTGCCGGTGCAGGGAGGGCATGGCGCCCCGCGCCGGTGCCCGGTCGCCGTGGCCCCCGCGGGGCACGGAACGATCGGCATGGGCGGGTTCGTGGCGCCGGGCACCTTCGTCCTCGCGATGGTGTTCCTCACGTCCTTCGTCCTGTACTACTTCGTCAACTGGAAGTACCTGTCCACCGTCTGGCCGCTCAAGTAGGCCAGCCGGACCCCGAGACGACCATGCGCGGACACGTGAAGCTCTTCTTCGACCTGTTCAAGCTTCGCATCGGGTTCGCGATCGGGCTCACCGCGCTCGCGGGGGCCCTCGCGGTCCCCGGGCAGCCGCGCGGCGGCCTGGCAGGTGGCGCTCCTCGTCGCCTGCGTCATCGCGGCCTCGGCCTCGGCGGGCGCCTTCAACCAGTACGTCGAGCGCGACCTCGACGCGCGCATGGGGCGCACGCGCCAGCGGGCCTTCGTCACCGGCCGCCTCAAGCACGGGCCGTTCTGGCTCGCGGTGATCGGCCTCATGCTGGCGCTCGCGGTCGTGCGCCTCCGCGCGTCGCGGTGAACCCCGTGGCCGCCCTCTTCGTCTTCCTGGGCGCGTTCTTCTACGGGGTCGTCTACACCGTGCTCCTCAAGCGGCGCACGTGGATGAACATCGTGATCGGCGGGCTCGCGGGCAGCTTCGCGGTGCTCGCGGGCGCGACCAGCGTGTCCCCGGGGAACGTCGGCCCCGTCGCCCTCTCGCTCGCGTGGGTGCTCTTCCTGTGGACGCCGCCGCATTTCTGGAGCCTCGCGATCGCCTGCCACGACGACTATCGCGCGGCCGGCGTGCCGATGCTGCCCGTCGTGGTGGGCGACGCCCGCGCGGCGCGCGCCGTGCTCGCCGGCACCGTCGTCCTCGTCGCCTCGTCGTTCCTGCCCGCTCGCCTTCGGGCTGGGCCCGATCTACGCCGTCTCGGCGCGATCGCCGGCGGCACGCTCTTCCTGCGCGGGGCCGCCCGCCTCGCCGCAGAGCCGTCGCGCGCCACCGCGATGCGGAGCTTCCATGCCTCCCTCGCCCAGCTCTCGCTCCTGCTCATCGGCGTGATCGCGGACGCGGCCTGGCGGGGCTGAAGCCCCATGGGCACCGGATGCCGAACGCGCTGGCTGCCGACGGCGGCCGCGCTCGTCTTCGGGGTCGTCCTCGGAACCGCGCAGGCGCGAGCGGATTCCGAGGGCGCCACCCTGGAGCCGAACGCGGTCCTCGAACGCAGCCAGCGCGCCCTCGGCACCCCGGTGGGCGACTACGCGTTCAAGGGGGCCGACGGCCACCCCGTGCGGCTCGCGCAATTCAGGGGCCGCCCGCTCCTCGTCAACTTCGTCTACACCGGCTGCTCGCAGGTCTGCCCGACGACGACGCGCTTCCTCGCGAGCGCCGTCGCGGAGGCCGACCGCGCCCTCGGCCCCGGCCGCTATGCCGTGGCCACCATCGGCTTCAACTATCCCGTACGACACCCCGGAGGCGATGCGCGCCTTCGCGCGCCAGCAGGGCATCGACCGCCGCGACTGGGTCTTCCTGAGCCCGGAGGCGGGCGTGGTGGAGGGCATCACGCGCGACCTGGGCTTCAGCTACGCGGCCTCGGCGGGCGGCTTCGACCACCTCACCCAGGTGACGCTCCTCGACGCGGACGGCCGCGTGGCCACGCAGGTCTACGGCGAAAGCTTCGACGTGCCGATGCTGGTGGGGCCGCTCAAGGCCCTCCTCACCAACGCGCCGCTGCCCCGCCCCACGGTCGCGAACGTCCTGGAGCGCGTGCGGCTGCTGTGCACCGTCTACGACCCGCGCACCGGCCGCTACCGGCTCGACTACGGCGTCGTCGTGGAGATCCTCGCGGGCCTCTCGATCCTCGGCACGACGCTCGCGTTCCTCCTGCGGGAGTGGGCTCGCCACCGCCGCCGCCTGCGCGCGGGCTGAAGCAACCATGCTCGCCTTCCTGCAACGCCTCCTGCAGCGCGCCTTCCTCGTCGCCGAGCGCGCGGCCAACGCGATCTTCGGCGAGCGCCTCAACCCGCTCTACCACCTCGGCGCGCTGAGCTACTACCTCTTCTGGGTGGTGCTCGCGAGCGGGCTCTACCTCTACGCCTTCTTCGACACGAGCGTCACCGAGGCCTACGCCTCCGTCGAGCGCCTGACCCACGGGCAGCGCTGGGTGGGCGGGATCCTGCGCAGCCTGCACCGCTACGCCTCCGACGGCATGGTCCTCACGATGGTGCTGCACCTCGCTGCGCCACTTCGCCTTCGACCGCCACCGCGGCTTCCGCTGGTTCTCGTGGGTGAGCGGCGTGGTCGTCCTCTGGCTCGTGTACGCCTCGGGCATCAACGGCTACATGCTGCCGTGGGACCAGCTCGCGCAGTTCACCGTGGTCGCGACGGCCGAGTGGTTCGACGTGCTGCCGGTCTTCAACGGCCTGCTGATCCGCAACTTCCTCAGCGTCGCCGACGTGAACGACCGCTTCTTCTCGCTGCTGTCGTTCCTGCACATCGGCCTGCCGCTCGGGGTGCTGGCGCTCCTCTGGATCCACACCCACCGCGTGCCCAACGCGAAGACGCTGCCGCCGCGCGCCGCTCATGGCGGCGCTCGGGCGTGGCGCATGCTCGCGCTGTCCCTCGCGAAACCGGCGCTGAGCCAGGCGCCCGGCGGACCTGGCGACCCTCGCCCCGCACATCGCCTTCGACTGGTTCTACCTGCCGACCTACGCGCTCCTCTACCGCTGGTCTCCCGCCGCGGTCTGGGCGCTGGCCGGCGGCCTCACGCTGCTCGCCTTCCTGGCGCCGTGGCTGCCGCCCAAGTTCGGCCGCCGCGAGATCCGCGCCTTCCACGTGCTGGCCCATCCCGACAACCGCATCGCGCCGGTGAAGGAGGACGAGACGATCCTCGACGCCTGCCTGCGCGAGGGGCTGCCCATGCCCTTCGACTGCCGCAACGGCGGCTGCGGCGTGTGCAAGTGCACGGTGCTGCACGGCGAGGTCGAGCTCGGCGCCTACCAGGAGAGCGCGCTGCCGGACGCGGAGCGGGAGGCCGGCCGCGTCCTCGCCTGCGTGGCGAAGCCGCTCACCGACGTCGAGATCGAGTACGAGCCCACGGGCGACGCCGCGCGCGCCGGTGCTCGTGCACGAGGCCCGCGTCGTGGCGATGGACCGCCTGGCCGACGAACGTGATGCGCGTGCGCCTCGAGGTCGAGGGCGGCGAGCGCATCCCGTTCTACGCCGGCCAGTACATCAACATCCTGCTGGACGACGGGCAGAAGCGCGCCTTCTCGTTCGCCACGCCGCCGCACGAGGAGGGGCCCATCGAGCTGCACGTGCGCCTCATCGAGGGCGGGAGATTCACCACGCACGTCTTCACCGCCATGAAGGTGGGCGACCGCGTGCGCTTCGAGGGGCCGGTGGGCTCCTTCTTCCTGCGCGAGGACGGCGCCAAGCCCGTCATCTTCGTGGCCGGCGCCACCGGGTTCGCGCCCGTGAAGAGCATGGTGGAGCACGCCTTCCACACCGGCGTCACGCGGCCCATGGTGCTCTACTGGGGCACGCGCACGCTGGCCGACATGTACCTGCGGGAGCTGCCCGAGCGCTGGGCGCAGGAGCACCCGAACTTCCGCTTCGTGCCCGTGCTCTCCGATCCCGCCCCCGGCGACGACTGGCAGGGGCGCACGGGCCTCGTGCACGAGGCCATCCTCGCCGACTATCCCGACCTCGCCGGCCACCGCATCTACGCCTGCGGCTCGGTGAAGATGGTCGAGGCCGCGCAGCCGGCGTTCGCGAAGCAGGGGCTGAGTCCCGACGACTGCTTCTCCGACGCCTTCAGCCTCGCGCCGCGCATCCACGCGAAGGACGCCGACCTCGTGCGCCTGGGAGGCCGCCCGTGAACGCCCCCCTGCGCTACGGCCTCCAGGTCCTCCTCTACGGCGCGTTCGCGGCCGCCCTCGGCTACTTCTCGACCTCGCCCGCCTTCGAGCCGCTGCCGCCCGGCCACGCGCTCATCCGGCTCTCGCTCAACCACGCGGGGCAGCGCAAGGTCGCCTGCCGCACGCGCTCGGCCGAGGAACTCGCGAAGCTCGCGCCCAACATGCGCGCCGCCGAGGACTGCCCCCGCGAGCGCGCCGCCGTGCGCGTGAAGGTCGACCTCGACGGCGTCGCGATGGCCGAGATCGTGGCCACGCCCGCGGGCCTGTCGCGCGACGGCGCCTCGGTCGCCTACCGGCGCATCCCCGTGGCCGCGGGCACGCACCGCCTGAAGGTGAGCCTCGCCGACGACGCCGCGGGCACCTTCGACCGCGTGCGCGAGGAGGAAGTGCGCCTCGAGCCGGGCCGCGTCCTGGTGATCGACTTCGAGCCCGGCAAGGGCGGCATCGTGCTGCGCTAGCCGTCGCGCCGTCGCCATGACAGACACCGTCGCCCTCCTCGCCCTTCCCCGCCCCGGCCGCGCCGCGCTCGCCGTCGAGCGCCTCGACGCGCTGTTCGACCGCGCCTTCGGGCAGCGGCTGAACCCGTGGCGGCACCTCGGCGCGCTCGGCTTCCTGTTCTTCTGGATCTGCTGCGCCTCCGGCATCTGGATCTACGTCGGCTTCGACACGAGCGCCATCGGCGCGTGGGAGAGCCTCGCCGCCATGGACCGCAACGAGTGGCCCCTGGGCGCGTTCGCGCGCGCGCTGCACCGCTACAGCGCCGACGCGCCTGGTGGTCGTGTCCGCCCTGCACCTCGCGCGCGAGCTGTCCCGCCGCCACTACGCCGCGTTCCGCCGCTTCCCGTGGCTCACGGGCCTCCTCGTCCTCGTGGTGATGTTCGCCGCCGGCATCGGCGGCTACTGGCTCGCCTGGGACCAGCTGGCGCAATGGAGCCTCACCGCGACCACCGAGTGGCTCGACGCGCTGCCCGTCTTCGACGGCGCCCTCACGCGCAACGTCATCGCCGGCGACCAGGTGAACGACCGCTTCTTCTCGCTCCTCATCTTCCTGCACATCGGCCTGCCGCTCGCCATGCTCGGCGCGATGTGGGCCCACGTGCAGCGCGTGAGCCCGGCGAGGACCAACCCGCCGCGCGCGCTCGCGCTGGGGATCGGCGGCGATGCTCGCGGCGCTGTGCCTCGCGAAGCCCATCTCGCTCATGCCGCGCGGCGGACCTGGGCGTTCCTGCCCGCGCGGATTCCCCTCGACTGGTTCTACCTGTTCCCGCACCCGCTCATGGCCTGGCTCGGCGCCCGCCGGGCTGTGGGCCGCGACGCTCGCCGTTCCTGGGCGCGATGGCGCTCCTGCCCTGGGCCACCCGCGTGCCGCGCGCGCCGGCGGCGCGCGTGAACCTCGACAACTGCAATGGCTGCGCGCGCTGCTTCGCCGACTGCCCCTACGACGCCGTCACGATGGTCGCGCGCACCGACGCGCGGCCGCACCCGCGCCAGGCCGCAGGTCGACCCGGACCTCTGCGCCGGCTGCGGCATCTGCACCGGCGCCTGCCCTTCCTCGACGCCGTTCCGCCGCGACGAGGAGCTCCTCACCGGCATCGACATGCCCTCGGCCGCGCATCGGCGACCTGCGCGCGCGCCTCGAGTCGCGCACCGCCGCGCTCGCCGGCGGCCCGCGCATCGTCGTCTTCGGCTGCCGCTGGGGCGCGCGGCGTCGAGAGCCTCGCGCGAGCCGGACACGGCGGCGATCGAGTTCCTGTGCGCCGCGATGGTGCCGCCTTCGTTCGTCGAGTACGCGCTGCGCGCGGGCGCCGACGGCGTGCTGGTCGCCGCCTGCCGCGAAGGCGACTGCGAGTTCCGCACCGGCGACGCGCTGCTGCAGGCCCGGCTCGACGCGCAGCGCGCGCCGGCCCTGCGTCCCACCGTGCCGCGCGAGCGCGTCCGCCTCGTCCCCGCGGGGCGCACCGATCTCGTCGACGCTGCAGCGCCGCGCTCGCCTCGTTCCGCGCCGACCTCGCGCGGCTCGGGCCGCAGGCGGCCCGCCACGCCTTGCCGAAACGCCAGGAGAAACGCCATGGCTAGCCTCCCCGCCGCACATGTCCCCGCCCGCCGCGACCCTTTCCGGGTCCCGGCGCCGCCTACACGATCACGGTCGGCGCGCGACGCCTCCGCCCGCCTCGCCACGGGCTGGCTCGTGCTCGGCGTCGCGGCCCTCGTGGGCTCCGGCATCTTCTCGCTGCTCCTGGTCCTCGCGCGGACCCCGGGGCTCAAGGACCTCTTCCCGGTCGCCAACTTCTTCCAGGTGGCGCTCGTCGCCCACGTCGACCTGTCCGTCCTCGTCTGGTTCCTCGCCTTCGCGGGCGTGCTCTGGAGCCTCGCCTGCGACGCGCGCGCGATCGCGCTGGGCTGGGTCGCCCTCGCCCTGTGCGCCGCGGGAACGGTGGCCCTGTGCGTGGCCCCGCTCGCCCGGGAGGCCGTGCCGGTGCTCGCGAACTACATCCCCGTCATCGACAACGCCATCTTCCTGGGCGGCCTCGCGGCCATCGGCGCCGGCGTCGCGCTCGCCGTGGCGCGCACGTTCCTCGCGGCGAGCGCAGGCGGCGCCGCGCTCGACGGCGAGACGGCGCTGCGCTGGGGCATCCTCGGCTCCGCCGTCGCCACCGCCGTGGCGCTGGCCGCCTTCGGGTGGTCGTGGATGGAGATCTCGCCGCACCTCGAGCGCAAGGCCTACTTCGAGCTGCTCTTCTGGGGCGGCGGGCACGTCCTGCAGTTCACCTGGACCCTCCTCATGCTCGCCGGCTGGCTGTGGCTCGCCTCGGCGCTGGGGATCGCCCTGCCGCTGTCGCCGCGCGTGACGCTCCTCGTCTTCACCATCGCGCTCGCATCGGTCTTCGTCACGCCGGTCATCTACCTCGCGCATCCGGTCGCCTCGGTGGAGCACCACAAGCTCCAGACCTGGCTCATGCGCTTCGGCGGCGGGCTCGCGATCCCGCCGATCCTCCTCGCCCTGCTCTGGGGCGATGCGCAGGCTCCCGGCGCGGGACGCCGCCACCGCGGCCGATCTTCGGCGCGCTGGCCGCCTCCATCGGCCTCTTCGCCGCGGGCGGCCTCATCGGCTTCGCGATCAGCGGGCCGAACGTGAAGATCCCCGCGCACTACCACGGCTGCATCGTGGGCGTGACGCTCGCGTTCATGGGCCTCACCTACCACCTGCTGCCGAGACTCGGCTTCACCGCGCCCCGCTCGCGGCTCGCGGCATGGCAGCCCTGGCTCTACGGCGGCGGGCAGCTCGCGCACATCGTCGGGCTCGTGTGGTCGGGCGGCTACGGCGTCGAGCGCAAGGTGGCGGGCGCGGCGCAGGTCCTGCGCACGCCGCAGGAGGTGGCGGGCATGGCGCTGATGGGCCTGGGCGGCCTGGTCGCCATCGCCGGCGGCCTCGCCTTCGTGATCGTCGTGATCGGCGCCCTGCGCCGGCGGACCGGGGGCGAAGCCCGATGAGCCCGCAGGGCGCCGCGCGCGACGACCGCTCGCTCTTCGCCTGGGCGAGCGCCTGCGCGGCGCTCGTCTTCGTCGTCGTCGCCTCCAGCGCCTGGCTGCGGATCGCGGCCGTCCCCTGCCCGCCTGCCGGATGCGAGGGCTTCGTCCTCGCCGATGCCGTGCGGCTCGCGCACCGCGTGGCGGCCATGGGCGTCACCGTCCTCGCGCTGGTCATCGCGGCGCTGGCCTGGAAGGCGCCCGCGCGCGCGGGCCGGCGCATCGCCTCGGTCGTCCTCCTCGTTCTCGTGGCAGCCCTCGCCCTCGTCGGGCGCCGGTCGGCGGGATCGGCGCCACCCGCGGTGATGCTCGCCAACCTGCTCGGCGGCCTTGCCCTCCTCGCGTTCACCGCGGGCCTGGCCGCCATCGCCCGGCTTCCCCGCGGGCGCGCGTCTCGCCTGCCGTCGCCCTGGCGGCCGCCCTCCTCGCCGCGGCGACGGCGACGGGCGGCGTGCTGTCCGCCGCTGCGCCGCCGGATCCCGCCACGCTCGCCCTCGTGCACCGCGCGCTCTCCTGGGCGGCGCTCGCCGCGTGGGCGCTCGCCGCCCTGCGCCAGCGGCCCGCGCCGGGCACGCGCCTCGTCGCGGCCCTGCTGGCCGGCCAGGCCCTGCTCGCCATCGCGCTGCCGGGCGAACCGCTCGCGCACTGGCTGCACAATCTCCTCGCCGCCGGGGCGGCCTGCGCGGCCGTCGTCGCCGCGCTCGCGTCCCGGTCCGCGCCGTCCCGGGACGGCGGGCTCCCCGGGGGAATGCCGATCCAGCCCTGAGCGGCGGCCGGGTTATCATGGGGTTCCCAACGCCCCGATTCCCTGCCGTCATGCAACCCGGAGAACCGCGCGCCCGCGGGCCGGACATCCCGGTCGAGCAATTCCTGGTCAACCTGCCGCTGTTCAGCGACCTGACCCCGGAGGAGATCCAGCGCATCGCGCAAGGCACGCGCCGCATCTACGCGACCAAGGGCGAGACGCTCTTCAGCCGGGGCGACCGCTGCGAGGGCTTCCACGTGGTCCTCTACGGGCAGGTGAAGCTCTTCGTCACCTCCCCGCAGGGCTCCGAGAAGGTGATCGAGATCATGGGGCCGGGAATCTCCTTCGGGGAGGCGATCCTGTTCATGGACATGCCCTACGTGGTCTCCGCGCAGTCGCTCAAGGATTCGCTGCTGCTGCACGTCTCGAAGGCGATCGTCTTCGAGGAGATCGACCGCGACCCCCGCTTCTCGCGCCGGCTGCTGGCCGGCATGTCGAGGAAGCTGCACCAGCTCATCCGCGACGTCGAGGCGTACTCGCTGCGCTCCGGCCTCGAGCGCGTGATCGGCTACCTGCTGCGCGACGACGCCTTTTCCGACGGCTCGACGCGCGTCGGCCAGCGTGACGCTGCCCGCGAACAAGATGATCGTCGCCTCGCGCCTGAACCTCACGCCCGAGTACTTCTCGCGCATCCTGCACGAGCTCGCCGACGCCGGCCTCATCGTGATGGAAGGCCGCTCGGTGACGGTGCCGGACATCGAGCGCCTGCGAACCTACGGCGGCTAGGCGCCCCGACCATGGCCACCCGCAACGTCTCCCGGAAAAAGCCCGCGCCGCCGAGCGCGGCGCAGGCCGCCCCTGCCCCGCCCCGAGGCCGCGCTCAAGGCCGCCGCGCTCGACGTCGCCGACGACGGCATCGTCATCTCCGACGCCTCGACGCCCGACGCGCCCATCGTCTACGTGAGCCCGTCCTTCGAGCGGCTCGTCGGCTACTCGGCCGAGGAGATCCTCGGCACGAACTGCCGCATGGTGCAGGGACCCGGGACCGATCCGGAAACCGTGAAGCAGATCGCCATCGCCCTGCAGCAGCGGAAAGGTCTTCCAGGGCGAGATCCTCAACTACCGCAAGGACGGCACGCCGTTCTGGAACTTCCTGCGCATCGCGCCCATCCGCGACGAGTCGGGCAAGGTCACGCACCACGTCGGCACCCAGTCCGACGTGACCGAGCTGCACCTCGCCCGCGAGCGCGAGCGCGACCTGCGGGACACGGTCGCGCACGCCTCGCGCGTGCGGACGGTGGCGGCGCTGGGCGCCTCGCTCGCGCACGAGGTGAACCAGCCCCTCGCGGCCATCATCGCGAACGCCGAGGCCGCCCTGCGCTTCCTCGACGCCCGCAACATCGGCCGAAGTCCGGGAGGCGCTCGAGGCCATCGCCGGCGACGCGCGCCGCGCCGGCGAGATCATCCTCCGCGCCCACCGCCTCGTCCGCAAGCAGCCGGCGGCCGCCGAGCCCGTCGACCCCGCGCGGATCGCGGCCGAGGTCCTCGACTTCACGCGCACGCGGCTTCGCCACGCCGGCGTCAAGGCGCGCCTCGAGGCCTCCGGGACGGCGCCGCTCGTCCTGGCCGACCCCATCCAGCTCTACCAGGCGCTCCTCAACCTCGTGGTGAACGCCATCGAGGCCATGGAGAACGAGCCGGCCGGCTTCGAGCGCAGCCTCGCGATGGCCGTCGAGCCCGAGGATGGCGGCGTGCGCATCCGCGTGTCCGACACCGGCCACGGCGTCGACGACGACGCCCTGCGGCGCATGTTCCAGACCTTCCACACCACGAAGGCGCGCGGCACCGGCCTGGGACTCCTCGTGACGCGCTCCCTCGTCGAGTCGCACGGCGGCCGGCTCGAGGCGGTGCGCAACCCCGGCCGCGGCCTGACCGTGACCATCCACCTACCCGGAGAAGAACCGACATGATCGCCGCCGAGGGCGTGAGCCTCTTCATCGTGGACGACGACCCGTCCGTGCGCACCTCGCTCACGCGCCTGCTTCGCGCCGAGGGCGCCGACCCGCAGGCCTTCGCGACGGCCGAGGAATTCCTCGACTTCCTGCCCGGCATCACGGGGCCGTCCTGCGCGCTCCTGGACATCGGCCTGCCCGGGCGCAGCGGCCTGGATCTCCACGCGCGCCTGCAGGCCCTGCGGCCCGAGATCGCGGTCGTCTTCCTCACGGGGCACGGCGACGTCCCCGGCGCGGTCGCGTCGATGAAGCGCGGCGCCGTCGACTTCCTGCTGAAGCCCGTCGAGGCCGCCACGCTGCTGGCCGCCCTCACGCGGGCCATCGAGCGGGCGCGCGCCGCCTCCGGCGACAAGAGCGTGAAGCGCGACCTCGCCCTGTGCTACGGCGAGCTCACGCCGCGCGAGCGCGAGGTGCTCACCCACGTGATCGCCGGCAAGCGCAACAAGGTGATCGCCGCCGAGATCGGCACGACCGAGAAGACGGTCAAGGTCCACCGCGGCCGCATCATGGAGAAGATGAAGGTGCGCTCCGTGGCGGACCTCGTCCGGGCCGCGGACAAGCTCGGCATCAAGCCGACGCCCTCCCCGCCGCGCACGAGGACGCCGTGACCGACAAGGAAAGCGACAAGAACGACAAGAACCACCACGACGCGCTCCACGCGCTCAACGCGGACGGGCCGCTGCGCGGCCGCCTGCGCGAGATCCACTGGGCGGTGCGCAGCTTCCTGCCTTTCATCGCCCGCATCGCCGTCGCCATCTACGACCCGAAGACGACGCTCCTCAAGACCTTCATCCACTCGAGCGACGGCGACGACCCCCTGCCCCACTACCAGGCGCCGATCGACGAGGTGCCCTCGCTCAAGAAGCTCCTCGACGAGGGGCGCCCGCGCGTCATCCAGCACATGCTCACCTTCGAGTCGGCGGAGACCGAGCATTCGCGGCGGCTGGGGCGCTCGGGGTACGCCGCGAGCTACACGCTGCCCATCTTCTCCAACGGCGGGTTCCTCGGGTTCGTGTTCTTCAATTCGCGCGAGCCCGACGTGTTCACCGAGACGGCGCTCGCGCAGCTCGACATCTTCGGCCACCTGGTGGCCCTGCTGGTGGTCCAGGAGCTCTCGGCCGTCCGCACGCTCTCCGCGGCCCTCGAGAGCGCGCGGCACATGGCGCACGCCCGCGACGCCGAGACCGGCAGCCACCTCGACCGGATGTCGCGCTACGCGCGCGTGATCGCCCACGCGCTCGCCGACAGCCACGGCCTCGACGACGAGTACATCGAGCGCATCCAGGCCTACGCGCCGCTGCACGACATCGGCAAGATCGGCATTCCCGACTCGATCCTGCTCAAGCCGGACAGCCTCTCCGACAACGAGATGGCGGTGATGCGCACGCACTCGAACCGCGGCCAGGCGATCATCGACGACCTGGTGACCAACTTCGGCCTGGGCTCGCTCGCGGACACCGAGCTGGTGCGCAACATCACGCTGCTGCACCACGAGCGCGTCGACGGCAAGGGCTACCCCTACGGGCTCGCGGGCGACGCGATCCCGCTGGAGGCGCGCATCGTGGCGGTGGCGGACGTGTTCGACGCCCTCACCAGCCAGCGCCCCTACAAGGAGGCGTACACGAACGAGGTGGCCTTCGTCATGCTGGAGCAGCTCGCGGGCTCGCATCTCGACGAGGACTGCGTGCGGGCCCTCGTCGAGAACCGCGAAGAGGTCGAGCGCATCCAGGCGCAGTTCGACGAGAACCGCCTGGGCTGATTCAGCCCGGCCGCCTGGCGCAGCAGCCTCTCCATCCCCGCGGCGACGTCCCGGGCCGCCTGCGGCGCGAACCGGGCCGCGTCGTGCACGACGTTGAGCGTGAGCCGCCCGCCCCAGGTGCTCGCCGCCACGAACAGCGGCTGGTGCGCCATGGGGCACAGCGCGAACGAGACCTCGTCCACGCGCACGCCGCGCGCCTCCGGCAGCGCCTCGACCCGCCCCACGTTGCTCAGCACGAACGCGGTCGGCATGCGCTGCATGGTGGCGGCGAACCCGGCGATGCCCTCCGCCGTGGCGGGAATCGTCTCGGCCGGCGGCACGAGGTGGTAGAAGAGGTGGCCGCAGCCCTGGGCCAGCTGGCGCCGCAGGTCCTCCGTGACGAACTTCGCGAGCGGCAGGAGATCGCCCGGGCCCGCGACCGCCGCGAGCGACGAGAGCAGCGTCACGTAGAACCCCGGCGTCGCGTCGTCGAGGATCGCGGCGAGGTTTCGGCGCAGGTCCACGGGGCTGGTCAGCATGAGGACCGGCGAGTCGCCCCGGCCCGCGTCGAACAGGCTGCGCGCCGCGACGAGCTCGGCCGCGCCGATGAGGCCGTGGACGCTGGCGCCCGCCTCCCGCGCGCGGCGGGCGAGCGCGGCGACGACGGGCTCCTCGAGATGGATCGGCACGATGCTCGGGCGGACGGGGCCGCCTTCCCGCGCGAAGCCGGGCACGGGCGCCGGGTCGAAGCGGCTCGCGGCGCAGCTGCCCCTTCCATTCGTTCGCCCGCGCGAGGCCTTCGGCGCCGGCGAGCGCGTGGGGGAAGAGCGCCATGAGCGACGGGCGCGGCGCGATCGGCCCGGACTGCGCGCGCACGCCGCGCGCCTCGTCGAGGAGCGCCTTCACGAGCCGCATGCCCGAGCGGCCGTCCCCGATGGCGTGGTGGAAGACGATGGCGAAGGCCCAGCGGCCGCCGGGGCGCTCGAACCAGTGCGCGCGCAGGAGCGGGGCGTCGCCCGGCTCGAAGGGCTGCGCGAGGCGCTCCGCCAGCGCGGCCCGCCAGTCGTCGGCGGTTTCGCGCGAAAGGCTCGCCCGCGCACCGGGGCGCGGCACGAAGGCGAGGCGGCCGTCGCCATCCGCCTCGATCGCGACGGCGAGCGCCGGATGGATCTGCGCCGCCCGGCCCAGCGCCGACTCGAGCCGTCGCCGCCTCCAGCGGCCCGGCGCCCTCCGCCATCACGGCGAAATTCATCGACGAGCAGCGGTCGAGCAGCCAGAAGAAGGCTTCGGCGCGGTCCAGCGGTCGGGCGAGCGGGCGGATCACGGCAGGGTCGATGCGAGGGAAGGCAACCCGCAGTGTGGCCCCGCGGGGGGCGGCGGAACTGACCTTCCTCAAAGCCCCTGCGCGGCGTCGGGCATTACTTGACAGCCCGATCCGATTGGCTAACATCGCCGTCCATGGAAGCTGTATCTCATATGCCTGTTCTGGACGCCGACGGCTACCTCGTCGACCCGCGCCAGTGGACCGAGGACGTCGCGGTCGCCCTCGCGCGGCGCGAGGGCATCGAGCTGGGCCCCGACCACTGGGACGCGATCCGCTTCATGCGCCGCTACTGGGAGGAGCACCAGATCGCCGCCGACGCGCGGTTCGTGATCCGGCACCTCATGGAGCGCCTCGGCCCGGGCAGCCGCAACCGGCTCTTCGAGCTCTTCCCCTACGGCTATCCCGGGCAGGCCTGCAAGATCGCCGGCATGAAGCGCCCGCGCGCCTGGAGCACCGGCTGAGGGCCGGTCAGGCGTCCCGGGCCGAAGCGAGGGCCCCGCTCCCTTGCCGGATTCCTGCCCGCCAGCAGCAGCGCCGCGATCGCCTCCGCCGGCTGCGGCCTGCCGAACAGGTAGCCCTGCATGACGCTGCATCCCTGCAGCTGCAGGCAGACTGGACTGGTCCTCGGTCTCGACCCCCTCGGCGATCAGGTCCAGGTGCAGCGTCCTGCCGATGGCGATGATGGCCGCGACGATCGCGGCGCTGTCCACGTTCCCGACGATGTCCTGCGCGAAGGACTGGTCGATCTTGAGCTCGTTCAGGGGCAGGCGCTTGAGGTAGCTCAACGACGAGTAGCCGGTGCCGAAGTCGTCGAGGGACAGGCGCACGCCCATCTCCCGCAGCCGGCGCAGGTTGGCCGACACGATCTCGCGATCGGCCATCAGCACCCCCTCGGTGATCTCCAGCGTGAGGCACTCCGGCGCGAGGCCGCTGTCGGCGAGAGCGCTCCCGACCTTGTCGACCAGGCTCGCCATGCCGAAGTGGTGGCCCGACAGGTTGACCGAGACGGGCACCGCCGGCGCGCCCGCGTCCTGCCAGGCCTTGTTCTGCCGGCAGGCGGTGCGCAGCACCCACTCCTCGATCGGGACGATCTGCCGGCACTCCTCGGCGAAGGGCACGAACTGCTCGGGCATGACCAGCCCCCGGACCGGGTGGTTCCAGCGCACGAGCGCCTCCAGGCCGACCACGCTCCTCGCACTCGCCGCCCACCTGGGGCTGGTAGTAGAGCGTGAACTCGCCGCGCTCGACGGCCCGGCGCAATTCGCCCTTCCAGGGTCAGCCGCTCGACGGCGCGCGCGTTCAGGGCGGGACTGTAGAACCGGAACGTGTTGCGACCCTCGTCCTTCGCGTGGTACATCGCCGCGTCGGCGGCCTTGAGCAGGCCGGGGCCGTCCGACCCGTCGTCCGGATAGACCGCGATCCCGATGCTGGCGCTCCCGAAGGCCTCGAAGCCCTCGAGCATGAACGGCTCGCGGAAGGCTTCGAGCAGCCGGGTCGCCACCGTCGCGGCATCCTCGATGCGGCGCATCGTGCCGAGGAGGATGCAGAACTCGTCGCCGCCGAGCCGGGCGACGCTGGCGCTCGAGCCATGGGCCCCCGCCCGGCCGACGACGTCGTCGCGGCGCACGCAGCGCCCGATGCGCGCGGCGACCTCGCCCAGCATCGCGTCGCCCGCGCTGTGCCCCAGCGTGTCGTTGATGCGCTTGAACTGGTCGAGGTCCATGAACATCACCGCCATCGTCTCCTCGCGGCGCCGGGCCTGCGCGATCATCATGTCGAGGCGCTCCAGCAGCCAGGCGCGGTTGGGCAGCCCGGTGACGGTGTCGAAGTAGGCGAGGCGCCGGATCCTCTCCTCGGCCCGCCTGCGGTCCGTCACGTCCTGCACGATGCCGTGCACGCGCACGAGCGAGCCCGAGGCGTCCCGCTCGCCCTCCACCTGGCAATGGGCGGACCGGACCGTGCCGTCGGGGCGCTGCAGGCGGAATTCGATCATCTCGGGCCCGCCGGCACCCAGCCACCGCGCCGCGGCGTCGCGCAGCCGGTCCCGGTCGTCGGGATGCGCGAGCGCGAGCAGCCCGGCGAGCGTCGTGGGGAAGACCTCCGGGCGGATGCCCGCGATGGAGTGGATCTCGTCCGATCGATAGAGGCGGCCGCTGGCGGCCTCCCACTCCCAGCTTCCGAGCCGCGCCACGCTCTGCGACTTCGCGAGCCGCGCCTGGCTGGCCGCCAGCTCGTTCACGGCCGTGCTGGTGCGAAGGATGTAGCGGATGCGGTGGCCGAACATCGACCAGTTGACCGGCTTCGGCAGGAAGTCGGTGGCGCCCGCCTCGTAGGCGCCGTCGACCGACTCGACGTCGTCCAGCCCGGTCAGCATCAGGATGGGGGTGCGCCGGCCATGGCCCCGGCTGCGCAGCTCCCGGCAGGTGGCGAAGCCGTCGAGCTCGGGCATGACGACGTCCAGCAGGACGATATCGGGCGAGAACTGGTCGAACTTCGCCAGGGCCTCGGCGCCGTTCTCCGCCTCCACCACGGCGAGGCCCTCCCGCTCGAGGCAGGCGCGCAGCATCAGCCGCAGCGCGGCATCGTCGTCGACGACGAGCGCGCGGCGGGGCTGCGCCGCCATCGGATCGATCCTCACGGCCTCCCTCCGCGGATGCGGCCCCGCGACGGCGCCCCGGATTGCGCCCGACGCGCGGCCGCCCGACGGCCGGGCCACCCGAAGTTTCATGTTCCCACGCCAATCATAGCCGCCGACCCGAGCCCCTTCCAGCAGTGACCCAGGCCACATCCCGAGCGCGGCCCGGGGGCGCATTTCAGCTGAAACAAGGCATCGGCGAAGGTGGCCGGGGAAATGCTCCCGTTGGCCCAAGGGCGTACGGCGGCGGCGGCAGCGAATATTTCAATTGAAATCGCCGGGAGGGCGGATTGGATGCGACATTGTGAACTGCGTCACAATATCCCGCAGCGCCCACTCCATAATGGGCGTGCAAGTGCCGTGACCACGGCGCACCGCGCATCGAGGCGACGACCATGAAGAACACACGACAGCCGGCCCACGACTATCCGGAACGCGAGGACGCGATGATCAGCGCGGCCCCCGTCCAGCCGGGCGCGGAACCCCGCTGGGCCTCCCTGTTCGCGCGCATGCTGCTGCCGACGATGCTGTTCGCGATGTCGATGATGGGCATCGTTCCCAGCTCGGCCAAGGCCGCGCCCAACGCCAATGCGAACGCGAAAGCCACGATCGCCGCCGATCTCAGGGCCGCCATCGCGTCGCCGCGCACCCCGGCGGTCAACTGGGCGCGCGAACTGCAAGGCCAGCGTTACGCCCAGGTGATCGTCGTCAGCAATTCCACCGACCCGGAACTCGCCGACCTGCGCAAGTTCGTGGTGCAACACGGGCGGCTCGGTGCTCGTGCGCCACCAGGCCATCAGGGCGCTCACGGTGGTGATGAAGACGGGCACGATCAACGCCATGGCGCAGCGCAAGGACGTGGTCAGCATCTCGCCGAACCGCGAGGTCCGCCGCGCCGCCAGCACGCTGGAAACGATCACCGGCGCGTTGGCCGCCAACGTCCGCACCGACAGCACCAGGACCGGCTACAGCGGCCTGGACGGCACGCGGCATCGGCATCGCCGTGCTGGATTCGGGCGTCATGAAGGCGCACGAGGGCTTCCTGGACGACAACGGCACCACGCGCGTCCGGCGCAACGTCGACATGCTCAGGAGCACGCCGCCGAGCTGGACCACCGGCGTCGACCTCACCACGTCGCTCAGGCCCGGCAGCCCGGCGCTGAACGACTACGAAGCCGCTGGTCGCCAACGAAGGCGCCTCGATGCAGGACGGGTACGGCCACGGCACGCACGTCGCGGCGGTCGCCGCGGGCCGCGCCAGGTTCTACTCCGACGGCACGCCCGGACACCACCGGCATCGCCCCCAATGCCTCGATCTACGACATCCGGGTGCTCGACGACGCCGGCGCGGGCACCGTGAGCGACACGATCGAAGGCATCGAGTGGGCGATCTACCACGCCCGGGAATACAACATCCGCGTGATGAACCTGAGCCTCGCGGCCACCTCGGTCGAGACCTGGCAGACGGATCCGCTGTGCGTCGCGGTCCGCAGCGCCGCCGCCGCGGGCATCACCGTGGTGGTTGCCGCGGGCAACTTCGGCCAGTCGAGCGCGGGCGGCGAAGTCTATGGGGCGATCGGCTCGCCCGGCAACGACCCGACCGTGATCACGGTGGGCTCCGCCAACCACATGAACACGCGTGAGCCGCAGCGACGAGGCGATCAGCCACTTCAGCTCGCGCGGTCCGACGCGCGGCTCGTACCTCGACGACAACGGCGTGCGCGTCGTCGACAACCTCCTCAAGCCGGACCTCGTGGCGCCGGGCAACAAGATCGTCAGCCGCCGCGGCCACCAGCACCGACAGCGCCAACCCGACGTGGAACTACCTGGCGCGCACCTACGGCAGCGCCCTGGTCGCGCCGCTGGGCATCGTGCAGAGCTACGGCGAGACGCAGATGATCATGAGCGGCACCTCGATCTCCGCCCCCGCGGTGGCGGGCGCCGTCGCCCTGCTGCTGCAGGCCAACCCGGGGCTCACCCCGCCTCTGGTCAAGGCCATCCTGCAGTACACGGCCCAGCCCCTGCCGGACTACAACCTGCTGCAGCAGGGCGCGGGGCTCCTGAACATCGAGGGCGCCGTCCGGCTGGCACGGTCGCTCAGGACCGACATCGCGGGCCGCGATCGCGATCGAACGGCATCAGCGCCGGGGACCCGCTGCTGGCGCACGGCGCGTCGATGCCCGCGGCGTACTCGTGGTTCAACGACCTGTCCTTCAACTGGTCGCGCATCGTGTTCGTCGGCGGCACCCGGGTGATCAGCGGAACCGACCTGTTCACCAAGTACCAGCCGATCTGGGATCCGCGGATCGCCTGGGCCGGCAACGTCGTGCGGACGCGCCAGGTCGAGTACTGGTCCGGCGCCGGCATCCCGCCCGACACCTACGCGAAGACCTTCACCGACGCGGCGACCGCGAACCAGCGGCTGCTCACCCCGGGCGTGATCCGCGGCGACTCCCTCCTCGGCAGCAGCTCGGCGGGCGGCAAGTCCGGCGCGTTCACGCCGACCGCGACGCTGTCGGGCTGGCTGATCAGCGGCAACGGCCTCATCCTGAGCGAGGGCCTCATCCTCAGCGAGGGCCTCATCCTCAGCGAGGGCCTCATCCTCAGCGAAGGCCTCATCCTCAGCGAGGGTCTCATCCTCAGCGAGGGCCTCATCCTCAGCGAGGGCCTCATCCTCAGCGAGGGCCTCATCCTCAGCGAGAGCGGCACGACCGTCGTCACGTACCCGTACAACGTAGGCGGCGAGTAGCGCCGCCCGCCGCCCGCCGGCGGCGCGCTTCTGCAAGGCACGGCCAGCGTCCGGGGCGGCGGAGTCCGCCATCGCGACGCTCCTCTCAGGGGACGACCGCCACGATGACAGACCTCACGACGGATAGCCCGATCGGGAACGAGAGACGGATGATCGCGCGGCTCGACATGGACGACTACAGCCCCCAGGCCAAGGTGTACTGGTGGGTGACGACGACGTTCGGCGCGCTGATCCTCGCGATCTCGGTCTTCCAGGTCGCCGGCATGGACCGGGCCGCGCTGCTGCAGACCGCCCTGGGCATCGTCGTGGCCGCGCTCGTCGGGGCCTTCCCGGTTCGCATCCCCGGCACGAAGACCTCCTTCGGCGGCGCCGAGATCTTCATCTTCCTGCTGCTGCTGCTGTACGGCCCGGCGGCCTGCGCCCTGGCCGCGGCGGCGGAGGGGGCCGTGGGATCGTGGCGCACCTCCCTGCGCTGGACGAGCCGCATCGGCAGCCCGACGATGGCCGCGCTGGCGATCTACGGCTGCGGGACGATCTTCGACATCTTCGTGCGCCAGCCGGGCTGGAGCGCCGGGTGGGAGAAGACGGTCCTCTTCGGCGGGCTGATGCTGTTCGCCGTGGCCTATTTCGCGGCCAGCACGCTGCTGATGGTGTCGCTGATCACGCTGAAGCGCGGCGCGCGGGTGCAGCCGCTGCTCCTGCTGAAGGACAACGTCTGGATCGGCCTCGCCTACGCCGCCAGCGCGTCGATCGCGGGGCTCGTCTTCGTGAGCTTCGACAGCTTCGGCGCGCCGGTGCTGCTGTCCGCGGTCCCGATCATCGGCATGTTCCTGTCGACGCTCCACTTCTATTTCCGCCACTCCGAGGCGACGGAGCGCGTCCACCTGGAGCGGCTCGCCTCCGCCGAGCTGCGCCTGGCGAAGGAAGTCGCCGAAGGCGCCAGCCGCGCGAAGAGCCAGTTCCTGGCCAACATGAGCCACGAGATCCGCACGCCCATGAACGGCGTGCTGGGCATGACGGAGCTGCTGGCCGAGACCGAGCTCACGGACAAGCAGCGGCGGCTCGTGGGCATGATCACGGCCTCCGGCGAGACGCTGCTGTCGATCATCAACGACATCCTCGACTTCTCCAAGATCGAGGCCGGCAAGATCGAGCTGGAGCACGTCGACTTCGCTCCCCTGGCCGTCCTCGAGGACATGGCGGAGCTGCTCGCCGCGCGGGCGCAGGCCAAGGGCCTCGAGCTCATCGTGCGCGCCGACGACGACGCGCCGTCCTGGGTGACCGGCGACCCGCACCGGCTGCGCCAGATCCTGCTGAATCTCGTGGGCAACGCGATCAAGTTCACCGATTCCGGCGAGGTCGTCGTGCGCTGCGCCCCCGCCGCGGCTGGCGGCCGCGCCGCGCGCCCCGGGGAGCCGATGCTGCTGCGCTTCGAGGTGCGCGACACGGGCATCGGGATCCCCCCGGAGCAGAAGGCCCGGATCTTCCAGGCGTTCGCGCAGGCGGACGACTCGACGACGCGCCGGTTCGGCGGAACCGGGCTCGGCCTGGTGATCGCCCGGGAGCTCGCGCAGCTCATGGGCGGCGACATCGGCGTCGACAGCGAGCCCGGCCACGGGTCGACGTTCTGGTTCACCATCAAGGTGGCCGGCCCGCAGCTGGCCGCCGTCGCCGCGCCCGACCTGCACGAACTGTCGGGCAGGCGGCTCCTCATCGTCGAGGACAATTCGACCAACCGCACCACGCTCTCGCACCAGGCGCACGGCTGGGGAATGCACGTCGAGACGGCTCCCGACGGCGAGACGGCCCTCGGCCTGCTGCGCGACGCCGTCGACCGGGGCGAGCCCTTCGCGCTGGCGCTGGTGGACATGAAGATGCCGCGAATGGACGGCATCGAGCTGATGCGCTCGATCAAGGCCGACCACTTCCTGTCGGACACCCCGCTGATCATGATGACCTCGCTGGGCCGCGAGGACGAGATCGCGGTCGCGCGCCGGGCCGGGGCCGCCGCCACCCTCGGCAAGCCCGTCCGGCGGGACGAATTCCGCGCCGTGGTCGCCGAAGTCCTGCATCCGACGACGGGCCGGGCATCGGGCGCGCGCACCGCGCCGCCGGCCCGCGTCCAGTTCGCGGCCCATGTCCTGGTGGCCGAGGACAACCCGGTGAACCAGGAGGTCGCGCGTGGGAATGCTCGAGTCGCTGGGGCTCACCGTGGACGTCGCCGGCAACGGCCGCGAAGCCGCCAACCGGGCCGCCGAACGCCGCTACGACCTGATTCTCCTCGACTGCCAGATGCCCGAACTCGACGGCTTCGCGGCCACCACCGAGATCCGCCGCCTGGAGCAGGCCACGGGCTACCGCGTGCCGATCGTGGCGCTGACGGCCAACGCGCTCGACGGCGACCGCGAGGTCTGCATCGCCGCCGGCATGGACGATTACCTCGCCAAGCCCTTCTCGCGCGAGCAGCTGACGGCCGTCCTCAAGCGCTGGATCGCCGGGTCGGGCACGGCGCCGGCGGGCACCGCACCCGAGGCTTCGCGGCCGCAGCCCCCGCTCCCGAAGCCCTGCCGCCGAAATCGCCGCCGGCGAGCCGCTCAATCCGCGCGCCCTGGATGCGCTTCGCACCATGATGGGGACCGATGGGGACGCGCTCGCGAGCAAGGTGATCCGGACCTATCTCGAGGACATGCCGGCAGGGATCGCGCGGATGCAGGCGGCGGCGGCCGCGCGCGATGCCGAGGCACTGCAGAAGGCCGCCCACAGCATGAAGTCGAGCAGCGCCAACGTGGGCGCGGAGCGCCTGGCCCGGCTGTGCAGGGACCTGGAGATGATCGGGCGAAGCGGAACGACCGACGGCACGTCGAGCCTGCTCGAGGATGCCACCGGCGAGTTCGCGCGCGTGGCCGCGGCGCTCGGCGCGCAGCTCGCGCGCCGGCCGCCGCAATCCGCCCGCCTGATCGTTCGCTACTTCGCCGCCGGCCAGACGGTTCCCTGGTTGCCGGCCGCGACCTGCGCCATGCCCTTCAGCACGAACCGCTGCAGGCGCTTGCCCTCGTAGGTTTCCGTCGTGTAGATGTTGCCCTTCGAGTCGGTGGCGATGCTGTGCACGCCGTAGAACTGGCCGGGCTGCCGGCCGCCGTCGCCGAAGTTCGTGATCTCCTTGAGCGATTCGCGCATCGACCACGCGCACCACCTCGTTGGTGCCGTCGGCGAGGTAGAAGTACTTCTGCTGCGGGTCCCTGCGAGAAGGCGAGGTCCCACGACGAGCCCGAGCCCAGCGTGTTCTTCGCGAACTGCGCCTCCTTCACGAACGTGCCGTCGGGCTTGAACACCTGCACGCGGTCGGCCTGCCGGTCGCACACGTAGACCAGGCCGTCGTTCGAGCGCTCGACGCAGTGCACGGGGTTGCGGAACTGCTTGGGCAGCGGTGCGGCCGGGTCGTACTTGCCCAGGTCCGCGTCGTCCGGCTTGTTGCCGTAGGCGCCCCAGTAGCGCTTCATCTTGCCGGTGTCGGCGTCCAGCACCGCCACGCGCTTGTTCTTGTAGCCGTCGGCGACGTAGGCCTCGTTCGTCTTCGGGTCCACCCAGATCTTGGCCACGCGCCCGAAGTTGTCCGGGTCGTTGCTGCCCTTGTTGCCGCCGAGCTTGCCCATCTGCATCAGGAACTTGCCTTCCTTCGTGAACTTCAGGATGTGCGCGTCCTTCTCGCCGTTGCCGCCGATCCAGACGTTGCCCTTGTAGTCCACGTGCACGCCGTGGTTCGACTGCGGCCACTCGTAGCCCTCGCCGGGGCCGCCCCAGGCGCGCACGAGGTTGCCGGCCTGGTCGAACACCAGCACGGGCGGGGCGGCGGTGCAGCATTCGCCCACCTTCAGGTCCAGCGCGCGCTCGTTGTTGTGCAGCGTCGCGGCGCCGCGGTGGACGATCCAGACGTGGTCCTGGTCGTCGACCCACACGCCGATCACCATGCCCAGCACCCAGTGGTTGGGCAGCGGCTTGGGCCAGAGCGGGTCGACCTCGAACTTCGGGGCCTCCACGGTGCGGCCCTGCGCATCCGCCTTGTTCTGGAGGACCGCCTGGCCGATGCCGAGCCCGGCCAGCACTGCGGCGGCCGTGGCGATGGTGATGCTGCGTCGCGTGAAGTTCATGGAGCGTCCTCCCTCTGGATGTTCTTGTTCGCGCTCCCGGGCGGGCGCGCAGGGCCGGACGATGCCGGCTTGGGGCGAAGGCCATTGTAGGCGGCGCGTGCGCCGCTTTGCAACGCGACGCGCGTTCCGCTAAGGTCGCGGGTCAGCGTGCCGCGAAGCCGAATGGATGAGCCGATGGGAATCATGATGTTGCAGCGAGCCCTGGGGGCCCTGCGCGCGCTCGCCTGCCTGGCCGTGCTCGCCGCTCCCGGCGTGGCCCCTGGCCGCGCGCGCGCACGACATCCCGAACGACGTGAAGGTCCAGGCGTTCGTGAAGCCCGAGGGCCAGCGGCTCCTCGTCCTCGTGCGCGTGCCCCTGGGCGCGATGAACGAGGTGGACATGCCGCTGCGCGGCCCGGGCTACATCGACCTCGCCCGCGCGGATGCGGCGCTGCGCGTCGCGGCGAAGCTGTGGTTCGCGGACAACATCGCGCTCTACGAGGGCGAGCGGCTCCTCCCCTACCCCGGGATCGCGGAGGCGCGCGTCTCGCTCGCCTCCGACCGCTCGTTCGGCTCGTGGGACGAGGCGATCGCGCACCTCAGGGGCCCGCGCCTCGCGGCCGATGCCGACCTCTACTGGAAGCAGCAGCACTTCGACGTGCTGCTCGAGTACCCGATCACGTCGGACCAGGCCGATTTCTCGATCCATCCCCGGTTCGGCCGGCTGGCCCTCAGGGTGCTCACCACGCTGCGCTTCCTGCCGCCGGGCGGCGAGGAGCGCGCCTTCGAGTTCCACGGCGACCCCGGCCGGGTGCACCTCGACCCGGGCTGGCACCAGGCGGCGCTGCGCTTCGTGGAGTCGGGCTTCCTGCACATCCTCGACGGCATCGGACCACCTGCTCTTCATCGCCTGCCTCGTGATCCCGTTCCGCAGGCTCCGCCCGCTGGTCATCATCGCCACGGCCTTCACCGTGGCGCACTCGATCACCCTCGCGGCCACCGCGTTCGGATTCGCGCCGGACGGCCTGTGGTTCCCGCCGCTCGTGGAGACGCTCATCGCGGTGACGATCGTCTACATGGCGCTCGAGAACATGCGTCGGCAGCCAACGCGCACCGGCGCTGGATCATCGCCTTCGCCTTCGGCCTGGTGCACGGCTTCGGGTTCGCGTTCGCGCTCCGCGAGACGCTGCAATTCGCGGGCTCGCACCTCGTGACCAGCCTCGTCGCCTTCAACGTCGGCGTCGAGCTGGGGCAGGTCGCCGTCCTGGTGGTGCTCGTGCCCGCGCTGAATCTCCTGTTCCGGGCGTGCCGGAGCGCGCCGGCATCGTCATCCTGTCGGCCCTCGTCCTGCATACGGGATGGCACTGGATGACCGACCGGTGGACGGACCTGCGCAAGTTCCCCCTGCCCACCCTCGACGCGGCGGCGGCGGCCGGGCTCCTGCGCTGGGCGATGGCCGCCATCGTCCTTGCGGGCCTGGTGTGGATCGCGGACCGGTGGCTCAGGCGCTGGATGGGGCGCGAGGAGATCCCGCGCCCCGCGCGCGGACAGCCCTGACTCGGGTCGGGCCCTCTCAGCCCTTCAGGCAGGCGCTCATGAAGGCGCGGCGCTCGTCGCCCTTCAGCTCCTTCCGGCCGGCCTGCTCGTTGCAGGACTTCATGCGGTTCTGCTGCTCGTGGCCGGATCCGTCATGGCGCGCTTCCTTCACCGGGCGGGAATCCGCGCCCTGGCCCTTCAGGCAGCGGCTCATGAACTTCTCGCGCTCCTCGCCCTTCAGGCCCTTCGCCTCCTGGGCGCAGGCCGCCATGCGGTTCTGCGAGGCGGCGGGTTTCGCGTCGCCCTCGGCGGCGCAGTAGGCAACGGCGGGAACGGCACACAGCGCGGCACAGGCCACGGCACGGCGGATTTCGATCTTCACGGGCACCTCGCAAGTCGGTCGGGTCTCATGGGGGAAGGACGCCCTCGGCGTCCTCGTTCTTCCTGCGACGCCATGAGACCCCGGGCGCGGCCGCGCGGCGCGCGAAAACCCCTTCCCGCGAAAAGCCGAATTACCGTTGCGCGCGCCGAAGCCAGGCGCCGACCGCCCGCTCACCGCAGCTGGGCGTCGGGCTCGCCGCAATGCGCCAGGATGTGCGCACGCGCCGCGTCGCGAAGCGCCACGGCCGCCGCGAAGGCGTCGTGCGCCGGCGCAAGCGGTTGCACCGGGGCGCCGATGGTCACGCGTGACCGGGCCCCGCCGCGCGAGCCACTCTCCCTCGCGCAGCACCGCGCGCGTGCCCGCGATGGCCACGGGCAGCACGGCAACCTTCGCCGATGCCGCCGCCGCGAAGGCGCCGAGCCGGAAGGCCCCGAGGCCCTCCATGCGGCTGAACGTGCCTTCGGGGAAGAACGCCATCGACGCGCCTGCCGACGCCAGGTCCGCCATCCGGGAGGCATCCTCGACGCTTTGCCGGGCGTCGAAGCGCTCCACGAACTGCGCGCCGAGGCTTGCGAAGGTAGATGCGCGAGATCGCGTGGTCGAGGAGCGAGCGCTTGGCCACGAACGCGAACGGCACCGGCAGGCGACGCGATGAGCACCAGGCCGTCGAGATAGCTCGCGTGGTTCGCCACGAGCACGCACGGCCCGCGCGGAAGCTGCTCGAGCCCGCGCACGTCGAGCGGGATGCCGACGAGCCCCAGGAACGCCCGCGCCGCCAGCCGGTTTCACGCGCCACGCCAGCGCAGGGCTCGGGCAGAGCGCAGTCAGGATCCAGACGGGGACGCCGATCGCCACGAACAGGAGCCACGCGTAGAGGCCGTAGAGTAAGCGGGCGCTCGCCGCCGCCATTCGCCGCGCCTGCGGGAGCAGCGAGCCGGAGACCAGGCGCACCACCTGCCACCACGCCGCGCGCCGGCCCTCCCCGACGCGTCCCGCCTCGTACAGCTCGCGGCAGGCGGCGCGACGGATCTTGCCGCTGGAGGTCTTCAGCACCGTGTGCGGCGGCGCGAGCACCACCTCGTCCGGCGGCTCGCCCAGCACGGCCACCGTGGTCTCGACGATCCGCGCCCGCAACGCCTCCAGCGCATGCGCATCGGTTTCCCGCGATTCGGCGAGCACCACGAGGCGCTCGGTGCCGGTCTGCGGATCGGGGCTGCCGAATGCCGCGACGCATCCGCGGCGCACGCCCGCGAGCGACCCGACCGCGTCCTCCACTTCCTGCGGGTAGATGTTGCGCCCGCCGCGGATCACGATGTCCTTGACCCGGCCGGTGAGGAACACCTCCCCGTCGGCCACGTAGGCGCGGTCGCCGGTGTCGAGCCAGTCGCCGTCGAACAGGCGCCGCGTCTCGCCCGGCGTTGCGGAAATAGCCCTGCGTGGCCGAGGGCCCCCGGAATTCCAGCCGCCCCTCGATGCGTTCCTCGGTCTCCTCGCGACCGATGGCGTCGACGATGCGGACCTCGTGCCCCGGCAGCGGGCGTCCGCAGGAAACGAACCGCAGCGCGGCCGCGTCGTCGTCCGCGGCGGGTTCGGCACGGCCGTCACTCGTGAACGGCTCGCGGCGAACGCGGTCGATGCGCGGCCCGCGACCCAGCGGCGGAACGAGGAGGCCCACCGTGCCCTCCGCCAGGCCGTACACCGGCGTCATCGCCCCGGGCCGGAAGCCATGGGACGCGAAGCGCTCGCTGAAGCGGCGCATCGTTTCCGGGATCACCGGCTCGGCGCCGTTGGCCGCGAGGCGCAGCGAGCCCAGGTCCACGCCCTCGATCCGGGCGTCGTCGATGCGCTTCACGCAAAGCTCGTAGGCGAAGTTGGGCGCGGCGGTCACCGTGCCGCGGTAGCGGTGGATCGCCTGCAGCCAGCGCTCCGGGCGCGCCAGGAAGGCGAGCGGCGACATCACCACCAGCGGCGTGGCCAGGTACAGGCTCGAGAGCCACGCGGCGATGAGGCCCATGTCGTGGTAGAGCGGCAGCCAGCTCACGAACACGTCGTCCGGACGGATGCCGATCACCTGGCCGATGGCGCGGATGTTGGCCAGCAGGTTGGCATGGGTGAGCACGACTCCCTTCGGATCGCCCGTGCTGCCCGAGGTGTACTGGATGAAGGCGATGTCGTCCCGGCCGAGCGCGACCGCCTGCGGCTCGCCGTCCTCCTCCAGCAGCTCGTCCACGGTGACGACGCGACGCAGGCCGGCCACGCGCGCCTCGAGAAGCCTTGCCACGCCACGCGCCTCGGGCACGGTGACCAGGATGGCCGCATCGGCGTTGGACAGGATGCCCGCGTGCCGCCGCACGTGGTCCTCGATCTGGGACAGGTGCGCCGGCGGATAGATCGGCACCGGGATGCCGCCCGCCCGGAGGACCCCCAGGTAGGTCGGGAAGTACCCGGGACAGGTGGGCAGCATGATCGCCACGGTCCGGCCCCGCTCGAGACCCATGCGCTGGAGCGCGCCGGCGATGAGGTCGGACTGCCGCTTCAGGTCCGCGTAGGTCATGCCCGTTTCGTCGCCCTCGTCGAGATGGACGACCTGCACGCGGTCCGGATGCGCCTGCACATGCCAGTCCAGCACTTCGACGAGCGTCGCCGCATGCTCGGGAAAGGATTGCACCGGCTCGGACCAGCTCGCCGGAATGACGCCCTGCCCGGCTTCGGCGGATTCTCCCGACGACTCCCGAAGGGCCGAAAGCAGGTCGCGCACGGTCACGGCCTCGCCCAGCGCCTTCTCGGGGACGCGGACGCCGAAGGTCCGCTCGAGGTGCACCGCGAGTTCCACGCGGCTCAGGCTGTCGAGGCCCAGGTCGCGATCGAGGGAACTGTCGAGGGTCACGGGGCGAATCCGCGGCACGCCCGGATGCAGCTCGGCGAGAAACCGCCGGATCGCCTCCAGCATGTCAGCCGGTGCCATCTCCGCACCGCGGGAATCACGATTCGAATCGCGGCGTCCATCTGCATTCCCTTCCGCTGCCCGACTGCCCATGCCGGCATCGCTCACGCCAAGCGGGAATGGATCACCTGCGCACACCGATCCATGTTCAACGTACCACTGCGCCGGGGATCGGCATTTGTCGCAGGTTAACGGCCGGGCGACTTTTCCCGCCGCCTAATCGAGGACGTCGAGCCCGGGCAGGCCGCCGGCCCCGGCGAGGCAATGCCACAGGAAGACCGCGAGCCCCGGGTCGCCGGTCCACAGCGAGTGGCGCCTGCGCCCGTACTGCTGCCGCATGCGCTCGGCCTGGCCGATCGCATGCATGGCGAATTTCCGGGCGCGCTCGAGCCAGGCCGGGTCTCCAGTGCGCCGATGGAGCGCAAGGAACGCGTAGCCGTTTCCCGCCGTGCCGTGGCACAGGCCAAAGCCCTTGGCGAGCGGGCCGGCGGCCCACGTCAGATTTCCGCCCTGGACCAGCAGCGCGTCCATGGCCGGTGATCGTCCCGGCGGGAAATCGGCCAGGCCGGTCACGATCCCCGGCGCGCCGTGGCACCACTGCACGAGCTGCTTCGTCCGGCCGGCACGGGGCGGTCCCACGCCCGGGGGCCAGTTGGCGCAGTCTCCCTCGACCACGGCTGTTGCGCGCAGCGTCTCGGCGCATCGCTCGTACAGCGTCTCGCGCCATTCGGCGGGAAGAAGGTCCGCGCCGCGCAGCAGCGGGTAGGCGTTGCCGGCGAAGCCATGCCCGGCCCCGAGAAGCTGCACGACTTCGCCGTAGAGATCCTGCGTCCACAGGTGACAGGGCGCGTGCTCGCTGGGCAGCCAGGTGCGCCAGAGGTAGTCGGCATTCTCGACGAACAGGTCATGCCAGCGGCGCTCGCCCGTCCAGCCGAGCATGTGCAGCGCACCCACCATCGTCCCGGGCGCGCCCCAGAGCGCCTCGTGGGTGGGGTTCGGGATGTTTCGCCGGATGGAGGCGAAGAGCCGGTCGGCCGCCTCGGCCGAACCCGTGAGGCGCCAGAGGACGAGGAGGATCCCGCCCTCGCCCACGAAGTACGACGGCACGACTTCGCCGGTGTCGGGCTCCTCCTGGTAGGCCCGGTCGACCCGCACGATGAGATCCGCGGGATCGATGCGCAAGCGCGACCGCCCCCTCCTTCGCGAGGTACCAGAGCGCCCAGAGCGCACCCGCCGATCCCAGGTAGAGGCTCTTGGGCGCCGCCTCGGCATCGCTCGCGACGTCGAGCGGATGCCAGGGCCAGGTGATGCCAGACCCCAGCGCCTCCTCGGTGTCCGCGACGATGGCGCGGATCGCCTCGCGGGCGCGCGTGGCGTCCCACGCCGCGTCGGCCAGCGGCTCGTGCCGGTCCGGGCTCGTACAGGCTCACGAAGCCAGATAGCGCGCTTCGAGGTGCGCGCGGAAATGCGCCGGATTGAGCGGCTCGCCGGTCGCGCGGCGCATCAGCTCGTCGGTCTCGTACCGGCTCCCCTGCAGCCAGATGTTGGTCCGGAGCCAGTCGAAGACGGGCTGCAGGTCGCCCGCGCCGATCCTCGCGTCGAGGTCCGGGACCGCGCGGCGGATCGTGGCGAAATACTGCGCCGCGCACATCGCCCCCAGCGTGTAGCTCGGGAAGTAGCCCAGGAGCGCCTCGGCCCAGTGGATGTCCTGCATGCAGCCGTCCTTGAAGTTGCCGCGCGTGTCCAGCCCAGGTAGTCGCGCATCTTCGCGTCCCACAGGCCCGGGATGTCCTCGGGCTCGATCTCGCCGTTGACGAGCGGCCGCTCGATCTCGAAGCGAAGGATGATGTGCGCCGGGTAGCAGAGCTCGTCGGCCTCGACGCGGATCAGGTCGGGCTTCACGCGCCGGTAGCGGCGGATGAGGTTCTCGTCGGAGAACGCGGGCTGGTCGCCGAGGTGCTCGCGGACCACCGGCGCGATGAAGCGCAGGAACGCGGGGCTGCGCGCGACCTGCATCTCGAAGGCGAGGCTCTGGCTCTCGTGGATGCCGGCCGAGCGGGCGCGGCCCACGGGCAGGGCGACGGTCTCGCGCGGAAGGTTCTGCTCGTAGCGCGCGTGCCCCGTCTCGTGGATCACCGCCATGAAGCTGCGCGCGAAGTCGTCCTCGTTGTAGCGCGTGGTGATGCGCACGTCCTCGGGCACGCCGCCGCAGAAGGGATGGGTGCTCACGTCCAGGCGCCCGCGCTCGAAGTCGAACCCGAGGAGCTTCATGACGGCGAGGCCGAGGGCGCGCTGACGCTCCACGGGGAACGGGCCCTTCGCCTCCGAGCGCCGGGATTCGCCTTCTGGCGTTCCACGGCCGTGCGGATGAATCCGGGAAGCCACGTCTTCACGTCGCCGAAGATGCGCTCGACCTCCGCGCTGCGCACGCCGGGCTCGAACCGGTCCATGAGCGCGTCGTAGGGCGAGAGCCCCTGCGCCTCGCCCAGGAGGCGGGCCTCGCGGCGCGCGAGCGCCACCACCTCGCGCAGGTTCGGCAGGAATCCCTTCCAGTCGTGGTTCTCCCGCTGGGTGCGCCAGGCGTGCTCGCAGCGCGCGGTGGCCATCGTCTTGGCCTCGACCAGGTCCGCGGGCAGGAGGTTGGCATGCCGCCAGCGGCGCCGGATCTCGCGCACGTTGGCGCGGGCCAGCTCGTCGAGGGGCTCCTGCTCGGCCGTGTCGATGAGTCCCTTCAGCTTCGGGTCCGTCTCGATGCCGTGGACGAGGAGCCCCAGCTCGGCCATCGCCGAGGCGCGCGTCTCGTTGCCGCCCGGCGGCATGTTGACGCTGCCGTCCCACATGCCGAGGGACTGGAAATGCTGGTAGCGATGCAGCCGCGTGTAGGTGGCGCAGAGGGAGGCGTAGGCGGGCGTGGCAGGCATGGGGCGCGATTCCGGTCGGGGAAAGCGCGAATCTACCACCGTCGGCCGAAAGGGTTCGCGCGGGTTCGCGGGCGCGTTCGAGTAAGATTTCCCCGGCAACCCGCAATCCCCGCCGCCCAGGAACCCGAGTGCGCCCGCCGCCGTCCCTCCGAATTGCCATGGCCCTGCTCGCCGCCAGCCTGGGCGCGGGCATCGCGTCCCCGGCCGCCGCGCAGGACATCGAGCCGCGCGCCTATTCGAATGCCCCGATCGGCGTGAACTTCCTGATTTCGGGCTACGCCTATACGCGGGGCGGGGTGTCCGTCGACCCCACGGTGCCGCTCACCAACGCGAACCTGCATACCTCGAACGCCGTCGTGGGGTACGCCCGGGTGCTCGACCTGTGGGGGAAATCGGGGAAGATCGACGTGATCGTCCCCTATACGTGGCTCTCCGGAACCGCGGATTTCAACGGCGAGCCCGTGCAGCGTGTCGTCAACGGCTTCGCCAATCCGGCCTTCCGGCTCTCGTACAACTTCTACGGGTCGCCTTCGCTCGCCCTGAAGGACTTCGTCGGCTGGGAGCAGGACCTGATCGTCGGCGCGAGTCTGCGCGTATCGGCCCCGTGGAGCCAGTACGACGCCGACCGGCTCGTCAACCTCGGCACCAACCGGTGGTCCTTCAAGCCGGAGCTCGGGATCTCGAAGTCCGTCGGTCCGTGGACGCTCGAGATGGCGGCGGGGGCCACGATCTTCACGGACAACCCCGAGTTCTACGGCGGCGTGAGGCGTTCGCAGGAGCCGATCTACTCGGTGCAGGCGCACCTGATCCACGGTTTCAAGGGCGGCAGCTGGGCGTCGCTGGACGCGACGTGGTTCGCCGGCGGGCGCTCGACGGTCGATGGCGCGGAGAAGAGCGACCTGCAGCAGAACTGGCGACTCGGCGGCACGTTCGCCTACCCGCTGGACCGGGCGAATTCGATCAAGTTCTACCTGAGCAGCGGCGTGTCCGCCCGGACCGACAACAACTTCGACATCGTCGGCGTGGCCTGGCAGTACCGCTGGGGCGGGGGACTGTGAGCCCCCCGCGGAAAGGCGCTACTTCTTGAGCTTGGCGATGCCCAGCATGCTCATCACCTGCTTCTCGTAGAACGGTTCCGACGTCCCCTTCTTCATCTTGCGGATGAAGTATTTCTCGAAGGCGATCTTGGCGAGGTGGACCCACTTGCCCTCCGAGAACCAATTCACGTTTCTCGGCGGAATCTGGGGCAGCGCGATGAATGCGATTCCCGTGTCGCCCATGTCCGCCAGGCACACCGCGTTCCACGTCGCCTTCTCGGTGCCCGGCTTGCCATCGAGTTCGGCGCGGATGTTGTGGGCCGTGGCCGTGACCATCGACTCGATCATGAAGCCGGTCTTGGGCGCGCCCGTCGGCACGGGGGTCGGCTCCACCGGGGGAATGGCCACGCACACCCCGACCGCGAAGATGTTGCGGTACTTCGGGTTGCGCTGGTTCGCGTCGATGAGGATCATGCCGCGGGGGTTCGTGAGGCCCTCGATGCCGAAGACCGCGTCGATGCCCTTGAAGGCGGGCAGCATCATCGAATACCTGAACGGCAGCTTGTGTTCCTTCTTCGGCTTGCCTTCCTCGTCGTGCTCGGTGACGTGCATCGTCCCGGCTTCCACCTTCGTCACCTTGGCGTTGCAGATCCACTTGATGTGCTTGTCGCGCAGGGCCGACTCGAGCATCGTCTTCGAATCGCCCACGCCCCCGAGCCCCAGGTGCCCGATGTAGGGCTCCGCGGTGACGAAGGTCATCGGCACCCGGTCGCGCAGCTTCCGGCGGCGCAGGTCCGTCTCCATGATGAACGCGAACTCGTAGGCGGGGCCGAAGCACGAGGCGCCCTGCACCGCGCCCACCACGATCGGGCCCGGCTCCTTGACGAACGCGTCCCACGCGCTCGCGGCGCGCTCCGCATGGTCCACATGGCACACCGACTGCGTGTGGCCCTCGGGACCGAGCCCCTCGACCTCGTCGAACGCGAGCTTCGGTCCCGTCGCGATGATGAGGTAGTCGTAATCGAGCATCGTGCCGTCGCCGAGCTCGACCTGGTTCTTGTCCGGATGCACGCGCTTCGCGCCCGCCGCGTTGAAGCCGATGCCTTTCTTCCCGAGGTAGTCGGCGGCCGGGAATTCGATTTCGCTGCGCTTCCTCCAGCGCACCGCCACCCACGGGTTGGAAGGAACGAAGTGGAAATTCGGGCCATTGCTCACCACCGTGAGCTTGTCGCCGGCCCGAAGCTGTTCCTGCATCTCGTAGGCCATGGGCATGCCGCCCAATCCCGCGCCGATGATCACGATGTGTGCCATGGTCGAATCTCCTGTTCCGGATGTTCCGAATACGCTAGACCGCTCGCCCCCGAGGGGATGTGTGCCCGATCAAGAAACGCTCATTTTGCCGTGCCCTGCGGCCCGGTGTCGCCGACTCAGAAGGCGAACGTCCGCCCGACCGCGGAGGGGATCAGGACACCCGGCTCGCAGGCGTTCGCCAGCGCCGTGAACGCGCGCCATCCCGTGCAATGCGCCGGCACGATTCGCTTCAATCCGAAGGACAGGAGATCCAGGATCGTGTCGGGGATGATGTCCTCGACCCCCTTTCCCGCGAGATGGAAGCCTCCCATCACGGCATGCAGGGGGACCCCTTCGAAGACGGTCCGCGCATCCTTGAGGACGTTCACCACGCCCGCGTGCGAGCACATGGAGAAGACCACCAGGCCCTTGCCCTTCACGTTCACCGCGAGGTAGCGCTCGTCCCGGATCCACGGGTCCGGCTCCCAGGACTGCCCATCGGCCGACCGCTTCAGCTGGCCGGGCAGCCCCTTCTCGTAGGCAGTCACGCGCGGGATTTCGCCGCTCAGGTAGAAGAAGCCGCCGCCGATCAGCCGCGCCTCGGGCGAGCTCACGACTTCCGCCCCCGCGGCCTCCAGCGCTTCCGGCTTCGGGACATCCTTCATGGGGATGGGGCTTGCGTCCGGCAGCCTGCCGGCCCGGCGGACGAACATGCCCTCGTTGACGTGCACGGGTACCCGCTTCCCCCCGTTGGCCGCGACGATGCGGCGCACCGCTTCGGGAAGCCCGCCGCCGTGGTCCCAGTGACCGTGCGAAAGCGCCACGGCCTCGATGTCCTTGAACGGAATGCCGAGGAGGTCGCCATTGCGCGTCACGGTATAGGCCTCCGGCCCGGCATCGAACATGGCCAGCCGGGTCTCGCCGCCGGACCGCACGGCGAGCACCAGGGACAGCCCGTGGTGCGCGCAGCACTTGCCTTCCCCCGACATCTCCCTCATGCCGGCCTTCACGAGCGTGGCATTCTCGTTGACGACGTCGGAGGGCACCGTGGACAGGGAGTCCGTGACGTTGTCGACGAGCACGAGGACCTCGAGCGCATCGACCGGGCGCAATTGCGCCGCTGCCGGATTGTTCATCGCTCGCTCTCCATGGGGTCGACGCGCGGGAGCGCCATGATCGCTCACATCGGCCGTCCCTTCGATCGCCTCGTTGACCGCGCCCGCCTTCCGGATATAGAGTGCGCCTAGACCGATCGGTCTAATACGGGCCTGCCCGTCAACGAAGGCGACAATCACAGGAGGCACTGACATGCGAGTGGCGAAAGACGACGTGGACGTCCGGATGGCGATTCCCGGCGCGGTGATCCGCCAGCGGACGGAATTCGGCGACGCGAGCGGTTTCGGCAAGGTCAGCGGCGAGTACTTCACGCTCTCGTCGGGCGTCGATACGACGCCCCTCTTCCAGGGGCTGGAAGGCAACCTCTGCCAGTGCCCGCACTGGGGCTTCGTCCTGCGCGGCCGGATCACGACGACCGACGCGAAGGGCGTGCAGGAGACGGTGAACGCGAACGACCTGTTCTACTGGCCGCCCGGGCACAACGTCAGGGTCGACGCGGATGCCGAGATCGTCATGTTCAGCCCCCAGCACGAGCACAGCCACGTCATCGACCACATGATCGCGAAGGTAAAGGGCTAAGCTTGCGGGGAGCCGGGGAAACGGCTCCCTTCCCGGGATTCCCGCACGACCGCAATGCAGCCGACGCACGCCACCAAGCAGCTCCTGCTCGACACGGGGATGGCCATGCTGCTCAAGCATGGCTATCACGACCTGGGCATCCAGGCGCTGCTCGACGCCACCCACGTTCCGAAGGGCTCGTTCTACCACCACTTCCGCGACAAGGAGGACTTCGCGCTCCAGGCGATCGACCAGTACATGCAGCACGTGCATGCGGGGCTGGACGCCTGCCTCGGCGACAAGGGCCGCCCGCCGCTGAAGCGGGTGCGCCGGTTCTTCGAGCTGACCCAGCAAGCCTACCGGCGGGAGGGTTACATGGGCTGCCTGCTGGGAGGGCTCGGGCAGGAACTGTCGGGGGTCAGCGAACTCTTCCGGCGCAGGATCGAGGAGTGCTTCACCGAAATCGCCAGGCGGATCGCCGTCTGCCTGGAGGAAGCCCGAAGGAACGGCGACATCCCGGCCGATTCGAACACGCGGCGAATGGCGGGCCTGCTCGTGGACTGCTGGGAAGGAGCGGCCCTTCGCAGCCGGCTGCGCGGGAACGCGACACCCCTGGCCACCATGCTCGATTTCTACTTCCAGTCGGCCATCGGCCGCGAAGCGGCTTCCAAATGACACTCTCCACCGAGTCCCTGCACTTCAAGTCCGTCACCTACACCGGCCTCGGCGCCGGCCCGCGCCTCATCGTCACCGGCGCCGTCCACGGCAACGAGACCTGCGGCACGAAGGCCATCCTGCGCGTGATCGACGACATCGAGTCGAAGCGGCTTGCCCGTCGCCGCCGGCAGCGTCACCTTCGTGCCCGTGACCAACCCGCTGGCCTATGCGAAGGGCGAGCGCGCGGGCGATCGCAACCTGAACCGCAACCTCGCCCCCACCGACAACCCGGTGGACTTCGAGGACCGCGTGGCCAACTGGCTCTGCCCCCTGCTCGCCCGCCACGAGATCCTGCTCGACCTCCACTCGACGCGGGCGAAGAACCCCGCCTTCGCGATGCTGGGGCCGCGCGACAACGACGGCCCCCTCCAGCCGTTCCGCCACTCGGCGCGCGAACGGGCCCTGGCCCTGCGCCTGGGCGTGCACCGGTTCGTCGACGGCTGGCTGGAGACCTACGCGAAGGGCGTGGAACGGCGCGTCAGGCACCTCGGCATCACCGGCACGCGCGCGAACGCGCTCAACACGGACCCCAAGTACGGCGTGGGCGCCACGGAATACATGCGCTCCGCCGGCGGCTGCGCGATCACGCTGGAATGCGGGCAGCACGAGGACCCCGAAGCGCCCGACGTGGGCTACCGCGCCATCCTCAATGCCCTCGCGCACCTGGGGCACACGCGCGCGGCGCCCCCGGCGGCAGTGCAGGATTTCGAGTACCTCAGCCTGTGCGAGGTCACGGACCGCGCCCACGAGGCAGATGCCTTCAGCCGGGAATGGTCCAGCTTCAACCGGATCGCGAAGGGCGACCTCATCGGGACGCGCCACGACGGCACCCGCGTGCTCGCCGAAGAGGACGGCTTCATCCTGTTCCCGGACGCGAAGGCCCTGCCGGGCAACGAATGGTTCTACGTGGCCCGGGCGCGGCCGCCCGGAGAACTGGCGATCCCTGCCGTAAGTCGTGACGCCGGGCCGCGAGGCCGGCAGGCCCGTCAGTTGCGCGGCGGAAGCCCGGCCGGCGGCGGCGCGTTGGGCGGCGGGTAGCTCGAGGGCGGCACGTTGGGCGGCGGCGGGTAACCCGTCGCCGGGGCGGTCGGCGAAGCCCTGGGCCCGCCCGCACCCGGCAGCCCGGGAGGAGGAGGCGTGTCCGGAGGCGGATAGCTCGCGGTCGCCGGGGGCGCGTTCAGGTAGGTGGGGCGCGACGGCCCTCCCGAGTAGCCTCGCGGCATCGGGACCCGGTTTCCACGGGCATACATGCACTGAAGGTAGGCGCTGTCATAACCGCGCTGCAGCTGGTAGGACGACATCGCGGTGTAGGAACTGCCCGCCGCCCCGCCGAACAGAAAGCCCGTGCCTGCGCCGATGGCCGCGCCCTGGCCGGCCTGCCCCGTCGCGGAGCCGATGATGGCGCCTGTCGCCGCACCGAGCACCGCTCCGGCAGCCGCCGCGGAGGCGGCATTGTTGTCAGCGGCCGCCGCCGTCCCGCCACCGCTGGCCGCGATGACCGCGTTGGCGTATTGCTGGCAATCGGCGACATCGACCTGGTATTGCCCGACGCTCTTGCTCGATCCCGGGAGCGCCATCACGCTCGGGCCGGTGGGCATGACCGTGCACGCCCCGAGCAGGACGCTTGCGCCGGCGAGCAGCGCGGCGGAGCGAGCGCCGCGATCGTGAACGATTGTCTTCATGGCCCTGGCTTCCCGGCCTGGCCCGAGGACGCCGGCGGCGGCGGCGTTGGCACGACCTTCAACCACTGCACGCTGCAGTTCTGCACGTACGGGTAGTAGCCCGCCGGGGTCCGTGCAGTAGTACCACAGGTTCGTCGGCGCGGGCTGCACCTCCGACGGCCGGATTCGCGGGCTGTGCCGGCTCGACATAGATCGTGGGGGGCGATTCGTAAACCGGATACGCCCCGTACGCGCCATACGGATAGTACGGATAGCCGTAGTACCCCGGCCAGCCCCAGTACCAGGGACTGCCGATGTAGACACCCCAACCGTAGTAGCCCCCGTAGCCGCCGCCGTAGTGGCCGCCGTAGTGGCCGCCGTAGTGGCCCCCGTAATGGCCGCCATGCGCCGCCGGAGGCATGCGAATAGCCGCCCGCCCCCGGGAGTAGCCGCCACCCGAGTAGCCACCGGAATGGCCGCCGCCGGAGTGGCCGCCACCGGAATAGCCCCCGCCACCTCGGCCGCCACCTCCTCGACCCTGCGCCCAGGCGACATCGCTTCCCACCGTCATTGCCACGGCCAACGCCGCGGCAACCGCGATCACCAGTCTTTTCATGGCAATCTCCCGTTCGTGCACGGTTCGACCGTGCCTGACCCGGAAAGTTTGGACCTTCCGCAGCCGGGGCGTTGTGCGGTGGGTCAACAAGGCGCCATAAGGAGAGGGAGCTATTCCTTCGGCGCGGCGCGCAGCTCGCGCCGCAGGACCTTGCCGATCGGGCGTCTTCGGCAGGGCGTCGCGGAACTCCACGTGGCGCGGCACCTTGTAGCCGGTGAGCTGGGTCCTGCAGTGCTCGATCACGGCCTCCCTGGTGAGGCTCGGATCGCTTCCTCACGATCACGACCTTCACCGCCTCGCCCGTCTTTTCGTCGACCACGCCCACCACCCCGCATTCGAGCACGCCCGGGAGCATCATCACCACGGCCTCGATCTCGTTCGGATAGACGTTGAAACCCGACACGAGGATCATTTCCTTCTTGCGGTCGGTGAGGGTCACGTACCCCTCGGCATTCACGAAGCCGACATCGCCCGTCTTGAGCCACCCGTCCCGCATCACCTTGGCGGTTTCCTCGGGACTGTTCCAGTAGCCCTTCATCACCTGCGGGCCGCGGACGCAGATCTCGCCGGTGTGCTTCTCGATGTCGCCCTCGCCGCTCCACGCCGGCAACTCGTTGAACGCCGTCGTCGCGGATCGACGCGTCGGTGGAAGGAAAGGGAAGGCCGATGGTGCCGTTCCAGGGCGCTCCCAGCGGATTGGCGCAGACGCCGGGCGAGGCCTCGGTCAGGCCGTAGGCTTCGGTGATGTAACGCCCGGTGACCTGCCGCCAGCGCTCGGCCACCGGCTTCAGCACGGCGGCGCCGCCTCCGACGGCCACCTTCAGCGTGGAAAAGTCGAGCCCGTCGAAGCCGGGCGTATTCAGGAGGCCGTTGAACAGCGTGTTCACGCCGGTCATGGCGCTGAACTTCCAGTGGCGCAGTTCCTTCGACGAGGGCCGGCAGGTCGCGCGGATTGGTGATGAGCACGACGAGGCTGCCCCACTTCATGAACGCCAGCGTCGAGGTGAGGCAGAAGATGTGGTACATGGGCAGCGGCGCGATGACGATCTCGGCGCCCTCCCTGAAGCTCGTCGAGATCCAGGTGCCCGTCTGCTCCAGGTTGGCGAGGATGTTCCGGTGGGTCAGCATCGCGCCCTTCGAGACGCCGGTGGTGCCCCCCGTGTACTGCAGGAACGCGATGTCGTCGCGCGTCACCTCGACCGGCTTGAGCGGCGCGGCCGCTCCGCGCGCGAGCGCCTCCCGGAACCCGATCGCGCCCTCGATGCGCCAGGCGGGCACCATCTTCTTCACCCGCTTGATCACGAAGTTGACGAGCCAGCGCTTCGGGATCGGCAGCAGGTCGCCGACCTGGGTGGTGATCACGTGCTCGACCGGCGTGTTCCCGCGCACCTGCTGCAGCACGCTCGCGAAATTCTCGAGGACGACGATCGCCTTCGCGCCGGAGTCCTTCAGCTGGTGCTCCAGCTCGCGCGGCGTGTACAGGGGATTCACGTTCACCACGGTCATGCCGGCCCGCAGGATGCCGAAAAGCGCCACCGGGTATTGCAGCAGGTTGGGCGACATGATGGCGACCCGGTCGCCCTTGCCCATGCCCGGCAGCGACTGCAGGAAGGCGGCGAAATCGCGCGACAGCCGCTCCAGCTCGGCGTAGCTCAGCGTGCAACCGAGGTTGTGGAAGGCGGGCTTGCCGGCGAACCGGCCGAACAGCTTCTCCAGCAGGTCCGCGACGGAGCCGAACTGGTCGGGGTCGATCTCCGCGGGCATGCCGGCGGGGTAGCTCTTGAGCCAGATCCTGTCCATCGAGGTGTCCTCGCGCTTCCCGCTTCGCCGTTCAGTGGATCAAGTGTAGTCCAGGCGGAAGGCCGTCGATGCCGCGCCAGCGGGCTCAGAGCGAGCGCACGACGCGGACCGTGTCGAGCGCCTCCGGGTCGCGCTCCTGCCTGAACCCCAGCTGCCGCGTGAATCGCAGCATCCGGGAGTTCGTCGCGAGCACGATGCCCTCCATCGTGGCGAGGCCCCGGGAACGCGCGATGTCCATCAAGTCGTGCATCAGGATGCCCGCCAGGCCGGAGCCGTGCCAGGCATCGTCGACGGCGATCGCGAACTCGCAGCCGGTGCCCGCGGGATCGACGATGTAGCGGACGACGCCCACCAGCACCTGCTGCCCCCGCGATCGACGGTCGCCACGAGCGCCACGTGCCGGACCTGGTCCACGTCGGTCAGGTATTTCAGCTTCGCCGGGACAGCTCGTTCAGCGTGAGCATGAACCGCTCGTATCGGGTATCCCGGGACAGGTGCTGGACGAAGGCCGCCTCCAAGGCGAGTCGTCGGCGCGAATCGGGCGGACCGCGACCGGCGGTGCCGTTGATCAGGTGGCTCGCGCAGGGCAGTGGCGGCCGGTGCCACGCGGCGCGGGCGCTCGCGCTGGAGCTCGGCCCGCCGGGATGCGAGGTAGGCGACCATCGAATCCAGGGTCGCGAGCCGTCCGTAGTCGGATTCCGGGATGTCGATGGAGAGCCGCTCGTGCAGGTCCACGACCACGTTGAGCCAGTCCATCGAGTCGAGCCCGATCTGCTCGCGCAGGGGCCGGTCGGGGCGGATCCCCTGCACATCCGTCCCCGGGGCGATCGCCTCGATCGTGGCGTGCACGGCCTTGCGGATCTCCTCGACGTCCACCCGGGTTCCTCCGCCAGCGTTGCGCGCGAAGGCCGCGCCTACTTCCCGAACACCGCTTTCAGCAGCTCGGTCGTGCGGGCAGCCGGATTGGTGCGAATCTTCCGTTCCTCCTCGCCGACCATGCGGAACAGGCCGTCGAGCGACTTGTTGGTCACGTAATCGTCGAGATCGAGCGACTGCTTGCCCATCATCGGCACGCTCTCGTAGCGCCCCATCAGGTCCTTGTAGGCACGGGTCGCGCCGACCTCGCCCACTTTCCTGGACACCGTCGGCTTGAATGCCGCATAGAGCTTGTCGCGCGTCTTGCGGCTGAAGTAGTCGGTGGCCGCCGTGTCGCCCCCCGTGAGGATGCCGCGCACGTCCTCCAGCGACATGTCCCGGATCGCGTCGCCGAAATAGCGGGCCGCCAGCGGCGCCGCGGCCTCGGCCGCGCGGTTCATGCTGAGGATGAATTCGTCGACCTGCTTCTGGTAGCCGGCCATGCGCGCCACGTCCGCCACCTTCTGGATCTTCGACGGCATCAGGATCTTCACCGCCTCGTTGCCGAAGTAGCCGTTCACCCGCGAAAGGTCCTTCACCGCCCTCTCGGTGCCGACGGCGAGCGCTTCCTTGATCCCCGCCGCGTTGGTCTTCTCGTCGGGCGCGCCCACGGCTGTCCCGGTCACCGGGGTCCTCGGACAGGGTTCCGGCTCCCTTGAGGATGTCGTCGAACTTGGGCATTTGCGCCGAGGCCGCGAACGCGACGAGCGCCGCCAATCCATGGCCACACGGTGTTTCATGATGTCTTCTCCTTGCGCCGGGCGAACACCCGCTCGGGTTTCAACGCTACGCCTGGCGACGCCAGCCGCATTTGACGCAAGTGAACTTGCGGCCAGGAAAGCGCTCAGCCGAGCGTCGCCACGCGCTCCTTCAGCGGCTTGGCGGCCAGCGACAGGCCCCCCTCGGCGCCGTCGATGAAATGCAGGTGCCGGCCGGAGTAGTCGAAGACGAGGCAGGTCATCTGCGCGCGGTCGGCGACGTGCAGGCCCGTACACCAGCTCGCGCCGTCGCGTAGCGCTCCGTCCAGCCAGGCGTCGAGCGCCTCGCGCTGCGCGGCATTGCCGGCCAGGATCTGGCGGAAGCAATCGTTGAATTTCCTGACGTCCGAATTGCGCGCGAGGATTGGTCTTGTAGCGGCCCCAGTCGGTCTCGGCGGTGCGGATGCCGAACCGGCATCAGGAACCAGCCGAGCAGCACGATGGCGCGCGTCCTCATCAGGTAGAGCCATCGGCCCCACGCGCTGCGCTCCGCCGCGCGCACGCCGACCTCGTTGCCGAGCTGGCGCGCCGCTGAAGGTGAACGAGAGGTTGGGCGGCCAGACCGGGTGGCAGGCGTCGTCGGCGCCGTAGATCTCGCGCACCCTGGCGATGAGCTCGCGATAGATGCGGCCGGCCTGCCTCGCGCGTCGTCGACGAGCGCCTTGCACCATCACGCTGACGGTTTCGCCGTGGCGGCTCGGGATGTCCTGCCAGCGGCATTCCAGCCCGTCGAAGCTGCCGGCCGGCTGCGACGCTGCCGGGCTCCACGCGGCACAGCGGCGCGGTGGCCGGATCCTTCATGTATCGGTCGGCGTAGGCCATGCCGCCGCCGGCGAACATGGCCTGGACGTAGTGATCGGAGACGCGAAAGCGGCGCCACCAGGATATCGGAGCCGGCTTCGCGTATCCGGGCGACCGGCAGGGTGGCGATGCGCAGGTCGAGCGCGAACGACTTCTGCGCCATCTCCTGCGTGCGCAGCAGCGCCGCGCGCGCGCTGTCCAGCAGCTCGCGGCGGCACGCACAGCATCGCGCCGTCGCCCTCGAAGATGAACGGGATGTCCGAGATCGCCCGCGGCGTTCAGCATGGCGGTGATCGACGGCCGCGCCGAGCGTGTTGACGTTCTTGTAGCGCCCGGCCTCGACGGCGGCGGTGGAGTTGCGCACGTCGCACATCACCACATGCCAGCTGCCGGGCACGGGCGTGTAGCTTTCCGGCCTGCCGACGTCGCTGAACTCGTCGCGCAGCGGAAGATTGGCGTAGAACGAAGTGGTGTCCATCCGTGGCGTCGCACCGCGCCGGCGCGAATCCTGCGGGCAGTCTACGGTCCCCGCGCCGGCCGGCGGTCGTCCCGGGCCGGATCGCCCCTGTCCAATCACCGCATTGACTGCGCCCGCGTCCAGGCGGTAGGGTGCGCCTAGACCGATCGGTCTAATGTGGGCTTTCCCGTCAACGAAGGCGATACCCAAAGGAGACACGACATGCGGGTGGCGAAAGACGACGTGGACGTCCGGATGGCAGATTCCGGGCGCCGTGATCCGCCAGCGGACGGAGTTTGGTGACGCGAGCGGATACGACAAGATCAGCGGCGAGTACTTCACGCTCTCGGCGGGCGTCGATACCACGCCGCTCTTCCAGGGGCTGGAGGGCAACCTCTGCCAGTGCCCGCACTGGGGCTTCGTCCTGCGCGGCCGGCTCACGACGACCGACGCGAAGGGCGCGCAGGAGACGGTGAACGCGAACGACCTGTTCTACTGGCCGCCCGGGCACAACGTCAAGGTCGACGCCGACGCGGAGATCGTCATGTTCAGCCCCCAGCGCGAGCACAGCCATGTCATCGACCACATGATCGAGAAGGTCAAGGGCTAAGCTGGCGGGGAGCCGAACCGGCTCCCTCACGACTACCGCTCGACCGTAATGCAGCCGACGCATTCCACCAAGCAGCGCCTGCTCGACGCGGGGCATGGCCATGCTCCTGGAGCATGGCTACCACGACCTGGGCATCCAGGCCCTGCTCGAGGCCACGCGACATCCCGAAGGGTCGTTCTACCACCATTTCAAGGACAAGGAGGACTTCGCGCTCCAGGTCATCGACCAGTACATGGGGCAGGTGCATGCGGGCCTGGACGCGTGCCTCGGCGACCAGGGCCGCCCCCCGCTCGAGCGGGTGCGCCGGTTCTTCGAGTTGACGCAGCAGAGCTACCGGGAGGAGGGCTACATGGGCTGCCTGCTGGGCGGGCTGGGACAGGAACTGTCCGGGCGTCAGCGATGTGTTCCGGCGCAGGATCGAGGAGTGCTTCGCCGAGATCGCCAAGCGGATCGCCGTTTGCCTGGAGGAGGCCCGGAAGAACGGCGACATCCCGGCCGATTCGAACACGCGGCGCATGGCAAGCCTGCTGGTGGACTGCTGGGAAGGCGCCGCGCTGCGCAGCCGGCTGCGGGGGAACGCCGACGCCGCTGACCGCGATGCTCGACTTCTACTTCCAGTCGGCCGTCGGTTGCCGATCCGCCTTCCTCCCGTCGACTAGCAGCGTCCCTATTCAGATCAGCCTCATTCTCGGGTGCGCCGCATCCCCCACGCTCGTCGAGGCTTGCGGCAGCGCGGCCGGCCTTTCCGTCCCGGCCGCGGCCTGCGTCACCGGAGCCGGCGCGACGCCGCCCGACCCGCCGACCATCCACGCGAGCGCCGCGGCAAACCAGGCGATGACCGCGAACGTCACCAGCGATTCCACCCCCTGGAAGCGCAAGGGCCTCGCGCCGGAACGCGGTCCGCGGGGGCCGCGCCGGAGGCCGGGATGGGTGCCGAATGTGCGAATGTCGCTTTCATGTCGGAATGTCCTCGAAACGATGAACCCGAGCCCGCAGTCTATTGACGGCGGCCCGGGGCGACAATCGATTCGTTTTCCGGCAATATGTCAGCTATATTCACATTACAAGACCATGGCCACCCGACTTCCCCCCATGCAGGCCCTGCGCGCGTTCGAGGCGACGGCGCGCGAGCGAAGCCTGACCCGGGCCGCGGAATCGCTGCACGTGACGCACGGCGCGATCAGCCACCAGATCAAGTCGCTCGAATCCGACCTCGGGCGTGCGGCTCGTCGAGCGCGCGGGGCGGGGCGTGCGCCTGACCGAGGAAGGCGAGCGCTTCGCGGCGCACGTGCGCACGGCGTTCGCGGAGCTGATGACGGCGGTGCAGGAGATCGCGACGCGGGCCAATCCGCGGCAGTTGCGGGTGAGCATCGCCCCCTCCCTGGCCTCGCGATGGCTGCTGCCGCGCATCGGCCGGTTTCACGCGGCTGCACCCGGACATCGATCTCGTCGTCAGTTCGAGCATGGCGCTCGTCGATTTCCAGCGCGACGACGCGGACGTGGCGATCCGCTATGGCTTCGGCGACTGGCTGGGCGTCAGGGTCGAGCACCTGCTCGACGACGCCTTCTTTCCGGTCTGCAGCCCGCGAATCGCGGGCGGCGTGCCGAAGCGCCCGGCCGATCTCGCGCGCTACACGCTGCTGCGTGCCGACGGCGAACCGTGGAAGCCGTGGTTCGAGGCGGCCGGGCTCGACTGGCCGGAGCCGGACCGCGGCCCCTTCTTCAGCGACTCGGCGCTCCTCATGCAGGCCGCCGCCGAGGGCCAGGGCATCGCGCTCGGCCGCAGCTCCCTGCTCGGCAACGACGTGCGCAACGGGGTGCTGGTCCGGCCCTTCGCGATCGAGACGCCCGGTGCGCGCCGGGTGTACCTCGTCTATCCGCCGCGCATCGCGGACTCGCCGAAGCTCGCCACGTTCCGCGCGTGGCTGCAGGCGGAGATCGCCGCAGACCGGAAGGCGGATGGCGCGCGCAAGCGGCGCTGACTCGCCGGAGGAGAAGACATGCGCCGCTACCTCGCACCCGTCCTTGATTGCGCTCCTGTCGGCGTGCGCGACGATGCACGGACCGCAGACGATCACGGTGTCCACCACCGAGATCGAGAGCCGGATCCAGGCCGATCTCGGCGGCGTGATGGGGATGTCTCAAGGGCGTCGACCCGCACCGGCCGGAAGTGTCGTTGATGCCGCTCTCGGAGCGCCTGCTGCTCGAATGGAAGTTCACGCTTCCGGACGGCCCCGCCGGGTCCCCCCTGGGCGTCTCGGTCGAACTCTCCGGCAAGCCGGCGCTGAACGCCGCGCGCGACGGCATCGACCTGACGCAAGTGCGGATCGAGGACGTGAGGCTGGCCGGGCTGCCGCGCTTCCTCGGCCTGGCGCGGCTGGCCGACCGGAAGGGCATGACGCTGCCCGACCTGCCGCTGATGGCCTTGCCGGCCGACCGGCTGCGCCAGTCGGACGTGGCTTACGAGGCGACCGGCGTAGGCGTGGGATTCACGGGGCTCACCATCGACATCGCGCCCCGGTAAAGGCGCGTTACAGCGGCCTGATCTGCACCTTGCGCCACTTGATCGGGCCGCCGACGGCGCCCTTGACGCCGGCGCCGTACTGGAGCGCGAACGGTCCGCTGGAATGCTTGTCGTTCTGGATGTTGACCGTCTCGATCCCGTTGAACTTGACGGTCAGCTGCGTGCCCTTCGCGGAGATCTCGAACGTGTTCCACCGGCCGCCCGCCTTGTGGACGGTCGGCACGGGCACCGGCGGCGATGTCGACGATCGCAGCCGTGGCATAGATCGGATCGGGGCGGATGTCCCAGATGTTGACTTCGTAGGCAGCTGTCGGCGCCGACCTTGGCGGGATCGGAAGCGCGCAGGAAGATGCCGCTGTTGGTGTCGGTCTCGGCCCAGAACTCGGCATGGATCTCGAAATCCTTGTAGGACTGCTTCGAGACGAGGAACCCGCCCTTGCCCTTGTCGGCCACGATGGCGCCGCCTTCGGCCCGCCAGTTGGCGTCGCCGATGCGGTTCCAGTTTTCCAGCCCCTTGTCGCCATCGACGAGCGTCACCCACCCGGCCCCATGCGGATGCGTTGCACAGCCGAACGCGACGAACGCGACAACCAGCAGCCCAAGGGCCGCGACGGGCAAACGCTTCATGGTGAGCTCTCCTGCGTGGATGAGGGTGGAGTGACTGCGGTCGATTCAGGCGCCGGCTGCCCGTCCGGGCAGACGATCTTCTGCTTTGTGGGGAGCCAGCTTCCCCTCATCGGTCCATGGCTTCAAGTTGCGGTGCAGCAAGCGCAAGCGGGCGTGCGCCAATGGAAAGGGGCCAGTCTCTCGACTGGCCCCTTCATGCTTCCGGCGCGCCCGGCAGGATTCGAATCCCGGCGACGGCCGGCCGCTCACTCGTCGAGCTTGATCTGCCGTTCCTTGACGAGCCGCTTCATCCGCTCGACCTCGCGGCGAACCTGCGCGGTGAATTCCGCCGGCGAGTTGCCGACCGGGCGTGCCCCCACCTTCTCGAGCTGCGCGCGAAGCTCGGGCGCGGCCATGACCTTCTTCATGGCCTCCGTGAGCTTCGCCATGACCTCGGGAGGCGTCTTGGCGGGCGCGAGGAGGCCGTACCACGCCTCGTCCGTGAATCCCTTCATGCCCGCCTCCTCCATCGTCATGACGTCGTAGCCGGGGATGCGGTGCGGCGAGATCACGCCGATGGCCTTGAGCTTGCCCCCGTCGATGTAGGCCTTCGAGGACGGGAACTGGTCGAAGAGGCTGTGCACCTGGCCGCCCATGACGTCCTGCATGGCCGGGCCCGAGCCCTTGTACGGAACGTGGATCATCTTCACGCCGGCCTCGGCCTGGAACGATTCGCCGAGCATGTGGTTGATGCTGCCGATGCCGGAGCTCGCGAACGTGTACTTGCCGGGATTGTCCTTCAGGACCTTGATGAACTCGGTGAGGTTCTTCGCGGGAAAGTTCACGTTGACGGTGAGGACGTTCGGCATCGACGCGATGTTGGTGATCGGCGCGAAGCTCTCCAGGGTGTATTTCGGATTGGCGCGCGTCGCGCTGTAGACGATCATCGTGCTCACGGTGGCGACGGTGAGCGTGTAGCCGTCCGGCGCCGCTTGCGCGCCCTGCATGGTTCCCAGCGCGCCGGCGGCACCGCCGACGTTCTCCACGATGACGGTCTGCCCCATCTCCTTGCGCATCTGCTCCGCGGTGAGCCGCGCGATGATGTCGGTGCTTCCGCCCGCGGCGAACGGCACGATCAGCTTGATCGTCCTCGTGGGGTAGGACTGCGCCCACGCGCCGCTCACGAGGATGCAGGATGCGATGGCGGCAAGTGTTGATTTCCAGCGGTTCATGAGCCCCTTCCTTTCTGTCTTCCGTCCATGCGCGGCAGTTGGATCCTGATGGCGCGCCCACATCAATCGCGTAGTTTAAGGGCTGTCGCGGAAGAATTGCCAACAATGGCCTGATGACCGGAGCGCCGGGGATCACCGGCGCACGCGTCGCCGAAGCGTGACCTTTCCCAGGCGTCGCTCGAGCGCACCCGCCGCCGCTGCCTTGAGCAACCTCTGAAACGACGGGCATTCGGCGTGGCTGGGCGCGCGGACACGCCGCCGCATGTCTCAGTCCGGCGCTCATCGCCTTCAGCCGCCTGATGGTCGCGTCGAGCTCGTCGGCCTTGGCCGAGAGCGTCCCCCGGTCGATGGTGGGCTTTCCGGCGGGCGAGAACATGGACCCGATCTCGTCCAGCGAGAAGCCGGCGGCCTGGCCCAAGGCAATCAGCGCCAGCTGGTCCAGCACGCCCGGAGCGAACCGGCGGCGCAGGCCCTGGCGGCCGGTGGAGGCGATCAGCCCCCTCTCCTCGTAGTACCGCAGCGTCGAGGCCGGCACCCCGGAGCGCTTCGACACTTCCGCAATGTCCATGAAAAACCCCTTGACCTCAAGTTGACTTGAACTTCTAGAGTGCCTCCATCGACGTCCATTCGTCAAACCGGGAAGGCCTCCATGAACCCCCTGCTCCAGGAACTCGCACGCATCGCGCTCGTCGGCATCGGCGCGACCGCCGTGATGGACCTTTGGCTCGCGCTGATCAGGCGGCTGGGCGTGCCGACGCTCAACTTCGCCTTCATCGGACGTTGGGCCGGGCACCTGCTCCGGGGCCGCTGGACGCACGACGCCATCGCGAAGTCCCCGCCGATCCCGGGCGAATCGGCCCTGGGCTGGCTCGTCCACTACGCCGTCGGGATCGCGTTCGCCGGCGTGATGGTCGCCATCGGCGGCACGTCCTGGATGCAGTCGCCCTCCCTGCTCCCGGCTCTCGCCGTGGGCATGGGCACGGTGGCCGCGCCCCTCCTGGTCATGCAGCCCGCGATGGGGGCGGGCATCGCGTCGTCGCGCACGCCGACGCCCGTGAAGAACTGCCTTCGCAGCCTCGCGAACCACACCGTCTTCGGCGCCGGCCTCTACCTGGCCGCCGCCGCCCTTCAATCGATCTCGCGATGACAGCCGTCGCGACCGCGCAAAGGAGATATCGATGTCACCCAGGCCCGTTGAAGTGAAGAAGCTCGCCGTGATCTACCACAGCGCCCATGGCCACACCGAGCACATCGCGAACCACGTCGTCGAAGGCGCCCGAGGCGTTCCCCGCACGGAGGTGCACCTGCTGAAGGCGCAGCATCTTGCCGGCACGCCCGAAGAGCTTCTCGTCTTCGACGGCTTCATCCTGGGGTCGCCCACCTATCTCGGCGGGGTCTCGGGCGCCTTCAAGACGTTCATGGATTCGACGGGACGCCTGTGGCGGGACCAGCGCCTCAAGGGCCGCCTGGCGGCGGGATTCACGGTCTCGTCCCTGCCGGCCGGCGACAAGCAATCGACCCTGCTGTCGATGTTCGTCTTCGCCATGCAGCACGGGATGGTCTGGGTCGGCAATCCGGTCATCCCCGAGCAGCTCCTGGGCGTCCCCTACGACGAGGCGGCCAACCGGCTCGGTTCCTGGTCGGGGTTGATGGCCCAGGCGGGACACGCATCGCCCGCGGATTCGTTCGTGCCAGGAGACGTCAAGACGGCCCGGATGTTCGGGAGGAACTTCGCCGAATCGCTCCACCGGTTCGCCACCGTCGTGCGCGCGGAGAAGGTGGCGGAGGCCACGCCATGATCCCGAGTCGATTCGCGCCGGTCCTGTTCGGGTTCATCCTCTCGGGGCTCATGTCCTTCGTGGTATCGGGAATCGCGACGGTTCGCGCAACCGGGTGGATCCCGGGCTTCGCGGGTCTTTGGGCCGGCGCGTGGTTCACGGGCTGGCTCTTCGCATTTCCCATCGTCCTGCTGGTCGCGCCGCTCGCGCGCCGCGTCGTGCAGCGATTCGTCGAGCCGGAGCGGAACGGCAATGGAGCATATGCTGTCGAATACGCATCCATTGACCGCCCGAAACCATGAATGCTCACCGGAGTCATGTTCCAGGCAACAGGCGCGATCCCTGCACCTCGCTGAGCAAGGGCAACCGCCATCGCCTTGCCGCCTTTCTTGCCGGCCTCTTCTGCACCGCGAGCATGGCGCAATCGGTTGAAATCATTCCGGCATCTCCCCGCTTTCTCGAGCCGGTATACGCCCGCATCAAGGAGAACGAGTCACCGTATGGGTGCATCTATGCAGCCCAGGTTTCCATGGACGGCACGGTGATTTCGGTCCGGTACCAGCGGCTGATCGATCTTTGCGGGTACGACTATGACGTCGAGCTGGGACGATTCCCTGCCGGGACCTATACGGTCGCGGTACAGGGCCAGGCCCCTGTCCAATTCACCGTCGGTGCCTCGAGTTCGACTCCGACGGCGCCCTACCCGGGGAACCAGCCGGTGGTCAACTACTCCGGCATGTGGTGGACACCCTCTGAATCCGGCTGGGGGATGAGCATTTCCCAGGGCGCGACAAACCAGGTGTTCGCGGCGTGGTTTGTCTATGGCCAATCCGGCGAGCCGGTCTGGTACACGCTGCAGCCGGGCAGCTGGACCAGCTCGAATGTCTATTCGACCTACACGGGGCCGATCTACAAGACCACGGGCCCCTATTTCGGAGGTCCCTTCAACCCAGCTTCCGCAGGAGTCAGGCAAGTGGGCACCGGAACGCTGTCATTCCGATACGCGAATCGGGGAATGTTCAGTTATGTCGTCGAAGGAGTGCAGGGCGTGAAGAACATCGAACGGATGGCGATTGAATGAGTGGCCGCCGCTGACGGTGGATCCAAATGAAAAGGGGCCGGACTTTCGACTGGCCCCTTCATGTTTCTGGCGTGCCCATCCAATCCCGGCCAATCGGAATCCACATCATCCGCGAGCAGCCCCTCGTCCCCGGAGGGTACATCAGGGCTCGAGGTTTCTTGACCAGGCAACTCTTTGCCACATCCGTTGACTTCGGTCACGACGCACGGGAGATGGTGTTCGATACTTTTCGAACCGGTCCAAAAGGGAGGACACCATGCTCAAGGTCAATCGGGTGGTCGTGTGCGTCTTGCTTCTCGTCGCAGCGCTGCCGGGCTTCGCCAACGATGGCGCACCGATCGTGGGAAATTGGCGACTCGTTTCGTTCGAGAGGGAGTTTCAGGCCTCGGGCGAGCGCGAATACCCCATGGGCAAGGCTCCGACGGGCTACATCCTCTTCCTGCCCGCGGGGCGCATGGCGGTGGTGATCACGGGTGAGGGCCGCAAGGCTCCGACCACGGACCAGGATCGCGCCGGCCTGTTCAACTCCCTGGTCGCGTACACGGGCGCGTACCGCGTCGACGGCGACAAGTGGATCACGACGGTGGACGTTTCCGCGAATCCCGCCTGGGTGGGCACGGAGCAAACCCGTTCCTTTCGGGTCACCGGCGACCGGCTGCAGGAGATGACGGCCTGGGCGCCCCGTCCCGACAGCCGGATGGCGCGGGCGGTTATCACGTATGAGCGGGCGAAATAGGCACGACCAGCATGTCCCCGGCGCCGACCACTCTGCATCGCCGGACATTTGATCGACAGTCCTCGAAAGGATCGACATGGCCAAGACGAAATCCACCAAGGCATCCCACGATGTCCTGAAGGAAATGCTGTCGGACGCGCACACGAAGCTCAAGGCAATCCGCGACGTCATCGCGAACATGCCAACCCACGGCGACCTGCACGACGACCACGTCGACCTTGCCAAGGCCGTGAAGAAGCTCGCCAAGGAAGCCCATTCCAAGGTAAAGGCCGCCAACGAGGCGGCGAAGAAGGCGACATCCTGATCCCTTCATTGACGGGCTGGGGTTGCGGCAAGGGTGCGAGAAGTCGCGTGCCCCCAATCCCAGCCAACCGCAGGCGACTGCGAGCAACTACGCGTGCAGGGCCTCAATCGCCGATTTCGGATCCGACGCCACGATCTTCAGCAACGCTCGCGCCGGTCCCGTCGGGCGGGTTCGGTGTTGCTCCCAGTTCTGCAGGGTGCGAAGGTTCACGCCGATCAGCGTCGCGAACTGCGACTGGCTGATCCGCGCGGCCTCACGAATCGCCCGGACATCGGGCTCCACGAGATCCGTCACCTTGATGCCACGAACGGGTTTGCCTGCCAGGTGGCGCTTCATCTCGCGAACGCCTTTGATCAACTGATCGAAATGCTGCTTATCCATTCTTCAAGTCCCTCGTCAGGTCCGCGAGCACTTTCACCTGGCGCGGGGTCAGATCTTCGCGCTCGCTCTTCACGTATCCATAGACCAGATAGATCTGGTTCCTGGACACCTTCCAGTAGTAGATGATCCTGGAGCCTCCGCGCTTGCCACGGCCTTGCGCGGCCCAACGAACCTTTCGCAACCCGCCGCCTCCCGGGATCAGGTCCCCAGCTTCGGGCGAGACAAGCAGGAAGCTCTGGAATGCCCTAAGGTCCTCGTCGGTCCAATGCTCCCGTCGAAAGTCGACAAACGGAGTCAGCTCGACGAACACCATGGCGCAACTATACGCTGCCAGCGCATACGCGGCAAGCGTATGTCCCGGTATGACACCGAAATGAAAAGGGGCCAGTCTCTCGACTGGCCCCTTGATACAACTGGCGCGCCCGGCAGGATTCGAACCCACGACCCCCTGGTTCGTAGCCAGGTACTCTATCCAACTGAGCTACGGGCGCGAAGAGCCGCGAATTATAGCAGAAGGCCCCTCCCCCGCGAAAGCCGCCCGGCGCGGGACGAGAGCCCGCGCCCTCCCCGCCGCCCGCGGTCAATTGCGGTAATGTGACAGGCATGCCCACCTCCGGGGATTTGGTCCGGGCGGACCGGATCCAGCTCCTCTACCTGCAGTCCCTCCCCGCGGTCGGCGTGAGCCTCGCGGCGGCGAGCCTGCTCGCGGCCCTCCTCTGGCCCGCCGCGGACCATCGCGCCGTCATGACCTGGCTGGCCATCCTCGTCGCAACTCGATCGTCCGCGATCTCGCTGTTCGTCGGCTATCGCCGCAAGGCGCCGACCGGGCCGCAGCTGCTCGCCTGGGAACGCCCCTATTTCGTGACCCTCCTCGCGTCGGCGCTCATCTGGGGCGTCGGGTCCGTCTGGATCATGCCCAAGGACTCCCTCCTCCATCAGGCCATGGCGCTCACCATCCTGGTCGGGATGGCGGCGAGGCGCCCTCTCGGTCTATTCGGCGCATCCGGTGGCTCGCCATCGCCACCATCGCGGCGATCCTGCTTCCGGCCACCTTCTGGCTCCTCGCGAGCCGGCGAGCGGGCGGCCGTCCTGCTGGGGATCGGCATGATCCTCTTCTTCGCGTCCGCGCTGCGAGCCACGAAGGTGCTGTCGAACACGCTCCAGCAGAACTTCGAGATGACCCACGAGCTGCGGGATGCGAAGGAGGTCGCCGAGCGGCTGGCGAGCACGGACGCTCTCACGGGGCTCACCAACCGGCGGGCGTTCCTCGACCGTGCGGACGCGCCCTTCCACTACTGCCGGCGCAACGGCCTCGCCGCGGCGGCCATCATGCTGGACCTGGACCACTTCAAGCACATCAACGACACGCGCGGCCACGCCGTCGGCGACATGGCGCTGCAACACGTCGGGAACCTGATCCAGTCGAGCGTGCGCAAGTCGGACCTTTGCTGCCGCTGGGGCGGGGAGGAATTCGTGATCTTCCTGCCCGACACCTCGCTCGACGAGGCGGAAAGCGTCGCGGAGAAGCTGCGGATCGCGATGGCCATGAACGCCGTCCCCGTGCCGAGCGGCAACGTGGCGATCACCGCGAGCTGCGGCGTCGCCGAGGGCCATCGCGACCTGGAATCGCTGATCGATCGCGCGGACGCGGCGCTCTACCGGGCCAAGCACGAGGGCCGCAATCGCGTGTCCCGCGACGAGACGGGGGACGCCGGCATCCGGCCGGCCGGACAACTAACCCTTCCGAAGGGTCTCCGCGGTATCCAGGGCGCGCGTGCGGATCTCGCCCCGGCGTCCCTCGTGGGCGATGGGCGCGTCGGGCAGGACCATCGCGTTCATGAGGTCGCGGATCGACACCACCCCGACGGGCTTGCCGCCATCCGCGATCAGCATGTGCCGGTAGCCGTGCTCGATCATGACGCGAAGCACCTCCACCATCGATTCCGTCGGCGGCATGTGGCGGACGTCGGGGCTCATGACCGCGGACATGGGCGTGGTCTTGGGATCGCGGCCCTGGCGCACGACGCGGCGCATGAGGTCGCGCTCCGTGAAGATCCCGGCCATCGCGCCGGACGGCGTCCCGCACGAGGACGGACCCGAGGCTCTTTTCGTCCATGAGCGCGACGGCCTCCATCACGGTCGCCGTCGCGGCGACGGAAAGCAGGTTCGGGCCGGACTTGCCTTTCAGGATTTCACCAACCGGGCGGTCGATCATGTTCTTCCATCCTCCGTAGTTCGGTCGCACAATCCTACGCCGAGCGGCGCACACTGAGGAACTCCCCCGGAGCGAAATTCGCATGGCATCCGAATCCCGCCCCGGCCGCCGGCAGGCCCTGGCCGGCCTGGCCGCCCTGGCTTGCGCCGCGGCCGTTCCCCGCGCGGGGCGCGCCGCGCCCGCCTCGCTCCTTGATCGCCCCATCCCTGCCACGGGGGAGCGGATCCCCGCCATCGGCATGGGAACCTGGCTCACCTTCGACGTGGCTCCGGGCGCCGAGCGCGACGCGCGCCTCGCGGTGCTTCGGGAATTCTTCGCCGGCGGCGGCGCGCTCCTCGATTCCTCGCCGATGTACGGCTACGCGGAGGCCGTGCTGGGCGAACTGGTGCCCCGGGCGAGGCCCGCGAAGGTCTTCAATGCGACCAAGGTCTGGACGCCCACGCGGTTCCTCGGCGTGAAGCAGATGGAGGAATCCTTCGTTCATTGGGGCGTGAAGCGCTTCGACCTGATGCAGGTGCACAACATGCTCGACTGGGAGACGCACCTCGCCACGCTCAGGGACTGGAAGGCCGCGGGCCGCATCCGCTACATCGGGATCACCACGTCCCACGGGCGGCGCCACGACGCGCTGGAAGCCGCGATGAAGCGCGAGCGGTTCGACTTCGTGCAGTTCAGCTACAGCTTCGCGGACCGGGACGCGGAGAAGCGACTCCTCCCCGTGGCCGCCGAACGCGGCGCGGCGGTCATCGTGAACCGCCCCTTCGATGGCGGCGACCTCTTCGGCGTCGTGAAGGGCAAGCCGCTTCCGGGGTGGGCTGGCGAGATCGCCTGCGCCAACTGGGCGCAGGTGTTCCTCAAGTTCGCGGTCTCGCACCCGGCCGTCACCTGCGCCATTCCCGCAACGTCGAATCCCGCCCACATGCGCGAGAACATCGGTGCGCTGGCGGGCCCCCTGCCGGATGCCGCGATGCGCCGGCGAATGGCCGCGGACTTCGACAGGATCCGGTAAGGTTGCGGAATGAACCGCCTCCCTGCCGTCGCACTCGCCGCCCTCCTCGCCTCCTGCTCGCTCCTCCCCGACTCGCGCCCCCCCGCCCCGGCACCCGATGCCGCCCGCGCGCAGATCGCGGTCACCGCGCACCCGCTCGCCACGCGCGCCGCGCTCGCGATGCTCGACAAGGGCGGCTCGCCCATCGATGCCGCCATCGCCGCGCAGATGGTCCTCGGGCTCGTCGAGCCGCAATCTTCGGGCCTGGGCGGCGGCACGCTGGTGATGAACTGGGACGCGCCATCGAGGAAGCTCGCTTCCTTCGACGGCCTCGCCGCCGCGCCGGCGCGGGCCACCGCCAGCCTTCGAACCGACACCGACGGCAAGCTCCTCGACAGCGAGCCCTCGCAGCGCGGAGGCCGGACCGTGGGCGTGCCGGGAACGCTCGCCGTCCTCGCCCTGGTTCACGAGCGCCACGGCAAGCTGGCGTGGCGGGAACTCTTCGAGCCCGCCATCGACGCGGCCGAGCGGGGATTCCCGATGCCGCGCTACCTGCACGGGATCCTGTCGCTCCCCGATGCCGCGAAGAACCATCCGGACATGCGCGACCTCTACTTCGCCGCCGACGGCACGCCGCATCCCGTCGGATCGACGATCCGCAATCCCGCCTACGCGAAGACGATGCGTCGCATCGCGATCGGCGGACCCTCCGCCTTTCTCGGCGACGGCGGGGCGAAGGCGATCGTGGACGCGGCGCAGCGCGGCTTCCGGCCCACGCTGATGACGGAGCAGGACCTGCGCGATTACCGGGCCTTCGAGCACAACCCGGTATGCGCGCCCTTCCTCGCTCTACCGGGTCTGCACGATGGCTCCGCCTTCCTACGGCGGCCTCATCGTGCTGCAGGTCCTGCAGATGGTGGAGGCGCGAGCGGGCGGGCGCTTCGATTTCGACGACCCCGCCTTCGTCCACCTCTACGCGGAGGCGGGCAAGCTCGCGCAGGCCGATCGCCGGCAGTTCGTGGGCGATCCGGCTTTCGTCCGGGTCCCCGACGCGCGCTGGCCGACCCGGCCTATGCCCGCTCCCGCGCCAGGGTCGCATCGATCCCGCTCGCGCGGCAACGGACGTCAAGGCCGGCGTGCCGGAAAAGGCGCTCGCCGCCTACGCTCCCGACGAGAGCGACCCGATGACCGCCACCAGCCAGATCGCCGTCGCCGACCGCGCCGGCAACGCGATCTCCATCACCACGACGATCAACCTCAACTTCGGCTCGCGGCTCATGGTCGGACGGCTTCGTCCTCAACAACGCGCATGACCAACTTCTCCGCCGCGCCGAAGCCCGGCGAGACGATCGCCAACCAGATGGCCCCGCGCAAGCGGCCCGTGACCTCGATGGCGCCCACCATCGTCTTCGACCGCGACGGCCTTCCCGTGGTCGTCGGCGGCTCCGCGGGCGGCGGCCCCATCGTCGACTACGTCGCCTCGAGCCTCATCGAGATGCTCGCCAACGGCCGCACGCCCGCCGAGGCGCTCGCGCGCGGGCACGTCACGACCGCGAGCCCGGGCAAGGTGCAACTCGAGAAGGGAACGCCCGCGGCGACCCTCGCGCCCGCCCTGGCCGCGAAAGGCCACGCGGTCGAGGAAGTGCCCTTGCTGAGCGGCCTGGGCTTCCTCAAGCGCGACGCCCGGCGGCTGGATCGGCGCCGCCGACCCCCGGCGCGACGGCGTGGCCCTGGGGCAATGAGGCGATGACCGCGCTTCGCCAGAGCAGACGCATGGCCGCGCACTCCGTCCACCTCCCGGACTAGTCGAGGCAGGGCGGCGGGTCGAATCCCAGGGGGCACTCCCCCCGGGACGGCGTCGCTTCCCGTTCCAGGCGGCGGCAGGTTTCGCGAACCAGCGCGCCGCAGCCGGGGTGGGCCGCGACGGCGGCGATGTGTCGCTCCACCAGCGTCGCGAGCCTCGGGCAGGGATTCGTCGCGTGGCACCGCATCAGGTAGAGCGTCGAGGCCAGCAGGCAATCGGCGCCCGCGTCGAACTCCACCGCTTCGGTGAACGGATGTCGGTCCATGCCCCATATTATTGCGAGTGATTCTCATTTGCAACCATTTCCTGGGGCACTTTTCGAATACCATCGGGGCCTTCGTCACTCCCCGACACCCCAGGACCGCAATCCCCGATGGCCCACCCCCTGCTCCGGCAACGCCTCGCCTCCCCTTCGCTCCTCGTCGCGCCCGGCATCTTCGACATGGTGTCGCTGCGGCTCGCCAACACCTTCGGCTTCGAGGCGCTCTACATGACGGGCTACGGCACGGTCGCCTCGCACATGGGCCTTCCCGACGCGGGGCTCGCCACGTATTCCGACATGGTGGGACGGGTGAAGGCCTTCGCCGTCCCAGGCGACGGCCCCGCTCATCGCCGACGGCGACACCGGCTACGGCGGGCTCCTCAACGTCCGCCACACGGTCCGCGGCTACGAGGAGGCGGGCGCCAGCGCCATCCAGCTCGAGGACCAGGAATTCCCGAAGAAGTGCGGCCACACGCCGGGGCGGCGCGTGATCCCGATGGAGGACATGGTGAAGAAGATCCGCGTGGCCGCCGAGTCGCGCGCCTCGCGCGACTTCCTCATCATCGCGAGGACGGACGCGCGCACCACGCTCGGCCTCGACGAGGCGCTGCGGCGCGGGGAGGCCTACGCGAAGGCCGGCGCCGACATCCTGTTCATCGAGTCGCCCGAGTCGGAGGAGGAGATGCGCGCCATCGGCCGCGCCTTCGACCTGCCGCTGGTGGCCAACATGGTGGAGAAGGGCCGCACGCCGGTGCTCACGAAGGCGGAGCTCGAGTCGCATCGGCTACCGGCTCGCGATCTTCCCCGTCGTCCGCGCTGCTCGCGGCGATCCAGGCGATGGCCGGCGTGTACGCGCACCTCAAGGCCACGGGCTCCACGACGGGCTGCCCCACGCCGCTGTACGATTTCGGCGACCTGTCGCTCCTCATGGGCTTCCAGGACGTCTGGGATTTCGACAAGAACCACGCGGACTGAACGCGGCCCGCGAACCACCGGAGGAGACGACCGATGAATTCCAAGAAACTGCTGGCAACGCTCACCCTGTCCCTGATGGCCCTCGCGGGCGCGGCGCGAGCCGACTACCCCGAGCGCGTCATCCGCCTGATCGTTCCCTTCGCCCCCGGCGGCGTCACCGACACGAGCGGGCGCCTCATCGCGGAAGGGCTCTCCAGGCGCCTCGGCCAGCAGGTCATCGTGGAGAACAAGCCGGGCGCCTCCGGCAACATCGGCACGCAGTCGGTCGCGGCCTCGGCGCCCGACGGCTACACGCTCGTGCTCGCCTTCGACGGCACGATGGTCATCAACCCGCACGTGTTCTCGAAGATCCCGTTCGACACGCTCAAGGACTTCGCCCCCGTGGGCAAGATCGGCGACGCGACGCTCATCATCGTGTCGCATCCCTCCTTCCCGGGCAAGACGCTGCAGGAGCTGATCGACGCTTTCGAAGAAGGACCCGAAGGGCATCTCCTACGGCACCTCCGGCATCGGCGGCACGCCGCACATCGCGGGCGAGCTCCTCAACCATGAAGACCGGCTCGAAGCTCGTGCACGTCCCCTACAAGGGCGGCGGGCAGGCGATGACCGACGCGCTCGGCGGCAACATCCCGCTCGTCTACACGGCGGTGGCCGGCGCGATCAACCACGTGAAGGCGGGCAAGCTCACGGCCATCGCCGTGTCCTCGCGCACGCGCTCGCCGTCGCTGCCCGACACGCCGACCTTCATCGAGGCGGGCGTTCCCGATTTCGAGGTGAGCTCGTGGGTGGGCGTCCTCGCCCCGGCGAAGACGCCGCGGCCGGTCGTCGAGAAGCTGAACCGCGAGCTGAACGCCCTGCTCGCCTCGCCCGAGATCGTCGAGCGCCTCGCCGCGCTCGGGATCGTCGCCACGCCCGGCTCGCCCGAGCAGTTCGGCGAGCAGATGAAGGCCGACCTCGCCCGCTACGGCGCGGTCGTGAAGGCCGCCGGGATCAAGGCGGAATAGCGCCCGCCCCTAGCTGCAGGCCGGCACCGGGCTCGAGAACGCGTTCCGCGTGATCGATTTCGTGACGCTCACGCCGTTGACCGAGTAGGTCATGACGCCCGCTCGTTCCGCTCGAGAACGTGAACCGCATCGTGCCCACGAGGTTCAGGTTGGCCGGGCCGATCGGCGTGAACGGCATGGCGTTGAAGGCTGGCCCCGTCGTCCGGTAGAGGTCGCCGAGATACGACCCGTCAGCCTGCCGAACGCCGGCGGACATGACGAGCCACAGGTCGCGGCCGGTCGCGTCATAGGTGTAGAGCGTGGCGAACAGGGTGTGGTCCTGGTGCGTGATGTTCACGCCCCAGCCGCTCTCGGCCGCGTTCCACCACAGGTCCTGGTAATTGGTGAGCGAGGCGCGCGAGGCGGTCGTGGTCATGCAATTGGCCGCCCGCGACCCGTACACGTTCGCCTGGATGCTCTTGGTCACGCTCGCGCCGTTGAAGCTGTAGGTGAGCGTGCCGGCGCGGGCGCCCGAGAAAGTGACCGACAGGGTCCCCACGGTCGTGAGGTTGGCCGCGCCGATCGGCGTGAAGGGCACCGCGTTGAACGCCGGGCCCGTGGTGCGGTAGAGCGTGCCGGCGAAGGTGGAGCCGTCCGGCTGCAACCGGCCTTCCGACATCACGAGCCACAGCGGCTGGCCCGTCGAGTCGTAGGTGTAGAGCGTCGCGAAGAGGATGTCGCCCTGGTGGTTGAAGTTGATCCCCCACCCCGATTCGGCGGGATTCCACCAGAGCGCCGTGTAATTGGGTTCCTGCGCGAGGTAAGCGTACTTCGTCGTCCAGTCGACAACCGTCGCCACGAACTCCGCGTCCTGTCCGCCCAGGCCGTGATGGCCGGTGCTGTCGCAGATGATGGGGCGCGTGTCGCCCGTCCCGCCCGTGAACACGATGTGCTGGCGCACTGGCGCCGACGTCAGGCGCTCGGCCACGGAGGACGCCATGGCAGGCGGCCCGTTCGGACAGGGATCCTCCGCGTGGCTCAAGACCAGGGTCGGGCGCCGTACTCCCGCGAGATTCAGGTCGAATATGGTGCCGGGGACGTTCGCCGGGACGGTCACGCTGGCGAGCAGCACCAGCCCGAACTGCTTGTCGGCCGGCAGGCCCAGCGCCATGTTGACGGCCGAAATCGAGCCCGTGCTGAAGCCCCACACCCAGGTGGGAACATTGTCGCGCTGGCGAACATAGTCGAGCACGGCACGCAGTTCCTGGAGATGCGTGGAGGAAACCCGGTAGTCCCAGGTGAGGCCTTCCACCCGCCTGTCCGAGGCCACGTCGACGTACACGAAGGAATAGCCCAACTCCGCGAAGAGCGGCCGGGTGCGGTACCCGATGTTGAAAAAGAAATTCGGGTGGGCCCCATCGCCATTGGTCTGCAGGTCGGGGATGGCGTCGGTACCGAGGCCGCCGGTCAGGAGGATGATGTTCGCCTTGGGGACGTCGGGTCGCGTGTGCGCGATCCGGATCGTGCCGCGCTCGAAGGGCACGTCGACCACCGTGGTGGTCGTCGCCGCCTGGGCGCCAAACGCGGAAATGGCCAGCAACCCCGCTACAGCAAGCCTCGCGCTTTGCATTTGTGTCTCCTCGCGTGGGGGGCAATGATCGTCGGAGAGCCGGTGAACCGGCGTGGACGGCGCGAGGAAACTGCGTCGTGGCGCGTCGGGCTCACGACTCCAGCAGGGCGGGCGCGGAACGGGCCCGTTGGTTGGGCAACGTGCGTGAGAAACGCCATAGCGCCCATCTCCTGCTGACTGGAGGTACTCGATGGACGTTACTGGACATCGGGCATTCGGCCGTGACGCAGGTCAAGCGTCCGGCATCGGAGCGGCAACCCGAAAGACACTGCCCATGAGTCCAATTGACGGTGGCCGGAAAACGAAACGCCCACCGCAAGGGTGGGCGTTTCACGGCACCGCGGGTCCTACCTAGCTGCAGGCCGCATACGGGCTGCGAAGCTCGGTGCGCGTGATCGACTTCGTGACGGGCGCCCCGTTGACCGTGTAGCTCATCACGCCGGCCGTGCCGCTCGTGAACGTGAACCGCATCGTGCCCACGGAAGCCGCGCTTGCGTCCGGCGCGAACGGAACCGCGTTGAAAGCCGGCCCCGTCGTCCGGTAGAGCAGGCCGAGGTACGATCCGTCCGACTGCCGCTGCCCCTCGGACATGACGAGCCACATGTCGCGTCCGCCCGAGTCATAGGTGTACAGCGTCGCGAACAGCGTGTTGTCCTGGTGCGCGATGTTCACGCCCCAGCCCGGCTCGGTCGAGGTCCACCACAGGTCCTGGTAGTTCGTGAGCGAGGTTCGCGAGCCGGTCGTCGCCACGCAATTGGCCGCCCGCGACCCGAACACGAACTTCCGGATGGTCTTGGTCACCCCCGAGCCGTTGAACGAATAGGAGAGCGTGGCCGAGTCCGCGCCGCTGAACGTGACCGACATGGTCCCGACGGCGGTGGCGCTTGCCCATCGACGTAAGGGCACCGCGTTGAAGGCCGACCCCGTGGTGCGGTAGAGCGTGCCGGTGAACGTGCTGCCGTCCGACTGCAGCGCACCCTCCGACATGACGAGCCACATCGGCTGTCCCGAGGAGTCGTAGGTGTAGAGCGTGGCGAAGAGGATGCTGCCCTGGTGGCTGAAGTTGATGCCCCACCCGTTCTCGATCGGGCTCTGGTTCCACCAGAGGCCCGTGTAGTTGGCGCCCGACGTTCCGCCGGAGGTCACGGCCGTGAGCGTGATGTCGTCCACGAAGAAGGACGTGATGTTGGAGAAGTCGTTGGTCGCCGCGAAGCGCAGCCGGACCGTCTGGCCCGCGTACGGCGAAAGGTTGTAGGCGGGCTCTGGGTCCAGCCGGTGCGGTTGACGTTGGAGAAGCTCCCAGCGGTCCCGAGCGTGGCCCCGGTGCTCGCGTTCAGGACCGTGACGACCATGTGTCGTACGCCGTCGTGCCCGTCGGTTCCGCGGACTCGATCCGGTACCAGTACTGGAACGTCACCTGCGTGGCGCCCGCGGGGATCGCCACGTCCTGGTAGAGAACTCCGTCCCCGACACGTAGCCGCCGAGCCAGGCGACGGCGCTGCCGCTGTGCGCGGCGGAGGCGCTGGTCGTGATGATGGGCTGCCCGCCCGTGGCGGCCTGTACCCAGCCGCTCGTTCCGCTCTCGAATCCCCCGTTGGAGATCAGGCTGGAAGCCGTCCCGCCGGAACCCGCGGACTGGGAGATCGTGAAGGTCTGCCCGCCGACGGAGATCGTGCCGCTCCTCGCGGCCGCCGGTGTTCGTCGCGACGGAGTAGTTGACGGTGCCGCTGCCGCTGCCGCTGCTGCTCGTCGTGATCCAGCTCGCGTTGCTGGTCGCGGTCCACGTGCAGCCCGAGGCGGTCGTCACGCCGAAGGACCCGGAGGACGCGCTGGCGCCCACCGACTGGCTCGAGGGCGAAAGCGTGTAGCTGCACGACGTGCCCGGATTGAGGTACTGCGACAGGAACGAATAGGCGCGGTCGAAGCGCGAGTAGTAGTCGCGCAGGTCGGCGCCCGTGGCGGAGCAGCTGGACGGCCCGCCGTGCAGCCCGCCACGCAGGCGGTATTCCGAGGCCGGCGAGCCCACGGCCGAGAAGATGCCGGAGCCGCTGCTGCCGCCCTCCGTGACCCCCGTCGCGGTCGAGTTCCACAGCGCGATGAGGTGCGTGTCTCCGGACGCTCCGCCGTAGCCGGAGAACCCGCCCATCGAGCCGAGGCTCACCTTCTTCCAGTCGCCGGCAGGATGATGGACGGCCGTGAGGGCCACGCCGGTGCCGAGCGTGGCGGCATCCCAGCCGGAGAAGATCGCGCCGGCGGGCGGGTTCTGGTTCAGGCGAAGCAGCATCACGTCGGTGGTCGCGTTCGCATAGAGCAGGGCCGAGCCCCCGGTCAGCTGGACATAGGACGAGCCCGTGTCGCCGAAGCCGCACCCGGCGCGGTCGTAGAACCAGTGCGTGGTGAGCGTCGAAGCCGCAGCCTGCGTGTTGAAGCAATGGTTCGCGGTGTAGAAATAGGGCGTGAACGCGGAGCCGGCCGAGTTGAGAAGCGTGCCGGTGCAGACGTAGGAGCCGCCATCGTCGCCGGTGAAGGACATCTTCGCGACGGACTTGGCGGTCGCGGCGAGCGCGCTGTCCGACGGGGTCCGGCAGATGATGTCCACCTCGCACGCGCCCGAAGCCTTGGCGAGGGCGTCCATGTTGCGGTCGACGGGGCTCGCGAAGAGGTGCGACACCTGCGTGATCGCGAGCGACGCGTCGGCCGGCGATCCCGCCGGCGGGAACGAAGATCTCGACGATCGCGCTGTCGCCCTCGAGGACGGGGCTCCAGTACGTCGCCTGGTTGACCGGGATCTCGGCCGACGTGAAGGGCCCGTACACCGTGCCGAACCCGCCGTTTCCGGCGAAGCGGATCTCGGTGGAAGGCGACAGTCGCGCGGCGTCGAGGCCGATGCGCAGCGCGCGCGCGCCGGCGGAGGAGACTTCCCAGTGGGCGGCCATGCCCTCCGGCAGTCTGCACCCATTGCAGGGAGGCGCTCAGCGCTTCCGGCTTTTCCGTGACCGGCCGCCCCACGCCGATCTGCAGGCGCTTGCTCGACGGCAAGCTGTTCGCCTGGCGAACCGCCTCGATCTCGGCCCCGTCCGCCTCGCCCAGCGGGAGGCGGATCGACTGCCTCGTGCCCGGCTCCATCCGGAAAGCCACGGGTGGCGCCGACTTGGCCGAGGGCGGCATCGTGGCGAAAGTCGCCCAGTCCGCCGCAGCCACCGGCACACACGCGAGCGCCAGCCATGCCAGGAGGATCCTGGCCATCGAATGAAGGAATGTCATGGGGCGCGCCTAGTCGAGAAGAGGGATCGGAGGAAGGAAGACAGGTGGCAGGCCGGGGCCGTTCCCCGATGCCACCGGCAAATGGTACTACTACGCCGAATGCGGCCCAAGCCAGCCGGCCGGCAACGCGGGCGCGCCGCCGGCCATCAAGCCGCCACGACGCGATCGCCGCCCGCGGCCCTGGCTGCCCCCAGCGCCGCCTCCACGCGGTCGATGAGCGCGCCGGCATCGTCGCCCTCGCGCCAGTCCGCGTGGCCGAAGCTCGCCGTCACGGTGGTCGCCACCATGCCCGGCGAGGCGGCGGCAAACGACACGCGGATCCGGTCGGTGATTCCCGCGGCCCGCTCCGGCGGCGTGTGGGTGAGCATGAGCATGAAGCGGTTGTCGCCGATCCGGCAGGCATGGTCGGTCTTGCGCGTCTCGTTGCACACGACGCGGGCGAAGCAGCGCAGCACGTCGTCGGCCTGGTCGTTGCCGAAATGCCCGGCGATCTCCTCCAGGCCGTCGATGGACGCGAGCACGAGGCACAGGGGGCCCCCGTAGCGGCCCGCGCGCAGGACTTCCGCCGCAAGCGCCTGGTTGAAGGCGCGCTGGTTGCCCAGGCCGGTGATGCGATCCACGAACGACATCACCCGCACCTTCTCGTCGCGGTCGACCAGGTCGCCCTTCGCGTCGGCCAGTTCCCGGCGCGCGGCCGCGAGCTCGTTCGACAGCCGGACCGTGGCCTTGCTCAGGTGCTCGATGTCCGCGCACTCGCGCTCGGCCACCAGCAGGTAACCCTCGGCCGACCGCCAGAGGCGGGCCTGGACCTCCTCGCCGAAAAGCGTGACGGTGCCGCGCCACGATGGGCCTTCGCCCCCGAGCGCGGAAAGTGCCGCGACAACCTCCCTGGCGTTCGCTTCGTCCACGGCCTGCACCCTCAAAAGGAAACCCCGGCGTGCCCGGGGAGGCTCTGTTACATTCTGCCGCATGAGCGCACAGGCCCACCAGCGCGGCCTTTCGGCGCGGGACATGGAGGCGATCCTCGGGGTCACCAGCAAGCTGGCGGCCCCGTTCGATCTCCTCACCATGCTCGCCGAAGTGGTGAGCGCGGCCAAGCAGGTCCTGCAGGCCGATGGCGGGTCCGTCTGGCTGTACGACCCCGCCACCGACGAGCTCATGCTCGAGGTCGCCACCGGCATCGAGCCGCTGCGCGTTCCGGCCGGCACCGGCATCGTGGGCGCATGCGCGCGCGACCGCAAGATCATCAACGTGCCGGACTGCTACGCCGACCACCGCTTCAACCCGGACGTGGACAAGCGCTCGGGCTATCGCACGCGCTGCATGCTCACGCTCCCGCTGGTGGACCACAAGGACGTCCTCGTCGGCGTGATGCAGGTGCTCAACAAGGCCGACGGCGTCTTCGATGCCGGCGACGAGGTGCTCGCCACGGCGCTCGCGGCGCAGTGCGCGGTGGCGCTCCAGCGCGTGCGCATGACCGAGGCGCTGATCGAGGGCGAGAAGATGCGCCAGGAGCTCGAGATGGCGCGCGTGGTGCAGATGAGCACGCTCCCCTCCCGCATGCCCGAGCTGCCCGGCTACGACGTCTACGGGATGTGCCGGCCCGCCGGCCTCACGGGCGGCGACACCTTCGACCTCGCGTTGCTCGACCAGGGGCTCCTCGCGGTGCTGGGAGACGCCACCGGCCACGGCATCGGGCCCGCGCTTTCCGTCACGCAGATGCAGGCGATGCTGCGCATGGCCTTCCGCCTGGGCGCGGACCTCGAGACCGCGTTCACGCAGGTGAACAACCAGCTCGCCGACACCCTGCCGGACGACCGCTTCATCACCGCGTTCATCGGGCTGCTGGACGTCGCGACCCACCGGATGCGGTTCCACAGCGGCGGCCAGGGGCCGATCCTGCATTTCCAGGCGGCCACCGGCAACTGCGTGCGGCACAAGCCGACGAGCTTCCCGCTGGCGGCGATGCCGCTCACGTCGCTCCGGCCGGCGGTGACGCTCGAGATGCAGCCCGGCGACATCCTCGTGCTGCTCTCGGACGGCATCTACGAGTACGCCAACGCCGCGAACGAGCAGTTCGGCGAGGAACGGGTCCGCGAGCTCCTGCGCGCCCACCACGGCGAGCCGGCCGCCGCGATATCCGCCCGCCTCCTCGAGGCCGTGCAGGCCTTCGCGAAGGGCGCCCCGCAGGAGGACGACATGACGATCGTGCTGGTCAAGCGCACGGGGCCGGCATGAGCGCCCGGCGCGACTTCGGGCGCAGCTTCGAGTCGATCGAGGCGATCTTCGCGTTCACCTCCGACTTCTTCGCCCGCCAGGGGATCGACCCCCGGCTGCTGCCCACCGTCGACCTGGTAGTGGAAGAGTTGTTCACGAACATGGTGAAATACGGCGCGGCGGCCGATCCCGGCACCGAGGTGCGCATCGAGATGCGCAAGGTGGATGGCGGCGTGGAGGTGGCGCTCACGGACTCCGGCGTGGAGCCCTTCGACGTGACGCAGGCGCCGGATGCGGCGATCGACCTGCCGATCGAGCAGCGCAAGCCCGGAGGGCTGGGGCTGCACCTCATCCGCCGGCTGGTGGATTCGTGGAACTACGAGTATTCGAAGCAGGCGCGGGAAAGCCGGATCACGTTCAGGAAAACGCTGGCGGGAAAGCCGGCGCCGGACAACGCATCGACGACAAGGGGAGCGTGATGCTGGCGATCGATTTTGGCGCGCAGGGGACGGTCGTCATCAAGGGGCGGCTGGACGCCGCCCAGTGCCCGGTGGCGCAGTCGTTCCTCGACAAGGCCCAGGGCACCGTGGCGCTGGATTGCCGCGGGCTCGAGTACATCTCCAGCGCGGGCCTGGGCGTGCTCCTGAAGACCCAGAAGCGGCTCCTCGCCTCGGGGGGCAAGCTGCGCCTCACGGGCGTCAACCGCCACCTGCAGGACATCTTCCAGTACTCCGGCTTCGACCAGATCCTCGAGATCGAGTCCGCCGGCTAGCCGCTCCGCCAACTTTCGCGACGGCCCGGTGTAATTGTGGAGAGGGATCACGATCAGGCGCTCCTGGAGCGCATCCGCAAGGGCGATCGTGCCGCCTTCGAGACGCTGGTGGTCCGCTACCAGGGACCGATCTACAACGCGGCCTACCGCGTGCTGGGCAGGGCCGAGGACGCGGCCGACATCGCGCAGGTGGTTTTCCTCCGGATCGCGGAGAGACTCGATGACTACGACCCGCAGTACAAGTTCTTCAGCTGGATCTACCGGATCGCGATCAACGAGTCCCTCAATCTGCTGCGCCGCAACGGGCGGGACGACCCGCTCGAGGACGATATGGATTTTCCGGGGCCGGACAGCGCCGACCCCGAATGGCAGCTCGGCGAGGCGCAGCTCGTCGCGGCGCGTGCAGGCTGCGTTGATGCGGATGAAGGCCGACGACCGGGTGGTGCTCACGCTGCGCCACTTCTCCGAGTGCAGCTACCGGGAGATCGGCGTTATCCTCGCTATCGACGAGAAGACGGTCAAGTCGCGCCTGTTCGAGGCGAGGGGCCGGTTGAGGGGGCTGCTGGCGGACCTGCGGAACGACTGAACATGGAATCCCAAGAACTCGACAAACGGATGTACGCGGTGCTCGACGGCGAGGCCTCCCCGGAGGAAGCCCGCAGCCTCGAGCGCCTGCTCGCCTCGGATCCCGCCGCCCGCGCGCGGTTCGAGGACCTGACGCGCCTCTTCGGCGACCTGGGCCGCGTGCCCCGGGCGCAGCCGCCCGACGGTTTCGGGGCGGCGGTCATGGAGCGGGTCGCCCTCCGGCCGGAACGTTCGCGGGGGTGGCGCCAACTTTTCTCGCGGTCGCGTGTAAATGGTCTAGAGTCCAGCCAATCCCGGGGTACCAGGCCGGGGCAATCCAGTCAGGGCCCATCGGTATCTCCGGCCGGGTCCATCCAAGGGGGAGTTGATAATGAGCGAACAACAAGGCAATCCCGGCAACAAGCGCAAATTCCTGATCGGTGGCGGCATCGCGGCCGTGGCGGCCGTGGTGATCGTCTCCCAGATCGGCATCGACTACCCGAAGAGCGGGGACGTCACGTCCGGCACCCTCGCGCCGGCCCAGCGCTACCGCGCGCAGCAGCCCACCGCGGGCGACGTGAAGCTCGGCGACCAGGCGGGGACCCTCCACGCAGGTGAGCCCGGCCGCCCAGACGTCCAACCAGGCCGCGAGCCAGGCCGCGAGCCAGTCGGCCAGCCAGGCCGCCAACCAGGCGTGCGAACCAAGCCGCCAGCCAGGCCGCGAACCAGTCTGCGAGCCAGGCCGCCAGCCAGGCCGCGCCCAGTCCGCGAACCAGGCCGCCAGCCAGGCGGCGAGCCAGGCCGCGAACAAGGCCGCGAGCCAGGCCGCCAGCCAAGCCGCCGCCCAGTCCGCGAACCAGGCCGCCAGCCAGGCGGCGAGCCAGGCGTCGAACAAGGCCGCGAGCCAGGCCGCCAGCCAAGCCGCCGCCCAGTCCGCGAACCAGGCCGCCAGCCAAGCGGCGAGCCAGGCCTCGAACAAGGCCGCGAGCCAGGCCGCCAGCCAAGCCGCCGCCCAGTCCGCGAACCAGGCCGCCAGCCAAGCGGCGAGCCAGGCCGTCGAACAAGGCCGCGAGCCAGGCCGCCAGCCAAGCCGCCGCCCAGTCCGCGAACCAGGCCGCCAGCCAAGCAGCGAGCCAGGCGTCGAACAAGGCCGCGAGCCAAGCCGCCAGCCAGGCAGCCAGCCAGGCCGCGAACCAGGCCGCCAGCAAGGCCTCCAGCGAAGCCATGAAGAAGTAACCGCGCGGCAACTCGCGCAAGGCGAAACCGCCGGCCCCGCGCCGGCGGTTTGCTTTTGGGGGCCTACCCCTTATGCTTCGCCAGTCCCGAATCGCCCGGAGGTGTTCGATGCGCGGCCGGCTACTCTGCCTGATGCTTGCGTTGCTGCCGGTCGGCGCGGTCGCCGAGGAAGCGGAAAGCCCGCTCGGCATCTCCTTCGTCGAGACGAAGGACCTCCACCTCTACTATTTCGACTCGCTGAAGTACCTCGAGCCGCACACGATCCGCACGTTCACCAACTCCCTGGAGTGGCAGCGCCGGATGCTCGGGTGGGTCCCGTCGGAGCCCACCACCGTCCTCCTGAAGGACCTCTCGGACTTCGGCAACGCGGCGGCCATGTCCGCGCCGCGCAACCTGCTCATCTTCGACATCGCGCCCCTGTCGCGCGCCTTCGAGACCTTCCCGGCCAGCGAGCGGATGTACTCGCTCATGAACCACGAGCTGGTGCACGTGGCGACCGGCGACGTGTCCACGGAGGAGGACCGGCGCTGGCGCCGCTTCTTCCTCGGCAAGGTGGCCGCGCGCCCGGAAAACCCCGAGTCGCTGCTCTACAGCTACCTCACGGTCCCGCGCTTCACGGTGCCGCGCTGGTACAACGAGGGCAGCGCGGTCTTCTTCGAGACCTGGATGGGCGGCGGCCTGGGGCGCGCGCAGGGCGGCTACGACGAGATGGTGTTCCGCGCGATGGTGCGCGACGGCGCCGGGTTCTACGACCCGCTGGGGCTCGTCTCGCGCGGCGTCCGCGTCGACTTCCAGGTCGGCGCGAACGCCTACCTCTACGGCACGCGCTTCTTCACCTGGCTCGCCTACGCCCACTCGCCCGCGAAGGTGGTCGCGTGGCTGCGGCGCGACGAGGGCAGCCAGCGCTACTACTCGGACCAGTTCGAGAAGGTCTTCGGCCTGCCCCTCGAGCAGGCCTGGCGCGACTGGATCGCCTTCGAGCGGGAGTTCCAGAACCGCAACCTCGCCGAGGTGCGCAAGCACCCGATCACGCCGCAGCGCGACCTCGTCGCCAGGGCCGTCGGCTCGTCCTCGCGCCTCTTCTTCGACGAGGCGAGCGGCACGCTCTACGGGGCGTTCCGCTATCCGGGCATCGTCGATTACGTCGGCGCGATCGACACGAAGACCGGGAGCACGCGCAGGCTCGCGGACATCAAGCGGGCGATGCTCTTTCGCGTCTCCTCCCTCGCCTAGGACCCCGCCGGCGGCACGCTCTTCTTCACGAACGACAACCTGGCCCTGCGCGACCTCATGGCCGTCGACGTGAAGACCGGCGAGGAGCGGATGCTCCTCGAGGACGCCCGCATCGGCGAGCTCGCCTTCAATCCGGCCGACAGGTCCCTGCTGGGCGTGCGCCACCAGAACGGCTTCGCGACGCTGGTGCGCATCCCGCACCCCTACACGGAGGTCGAGGAGCTGCACACCTTCGGCTACGAGAACATCCCCTACGACCTCGACATCTCGCCCGACGGGCGGCTGCTGTCGGCATCCATGAGCGAGGTGAGCTCGGAGCAGTTCCTGCGCGTCTGGGAGATCGCGAAGGTCCGCGCCGGCGACATGAAGCCGCTGAGCGAGTTCAAGTTCGGGCAGTCGATCCCGGAGAGCTTCGCCTTCTCGAAGGACGGGCGATACCTCTACGGCAGCAGCTACTACACGGGCGTCTCGAACATCTTCCGCTACGAGGTGGCCACGGGCGCCGTCGAGGCGGTGTCCAACGCCGAATCGGGGTTCTTCCGCCCCGTGCCGCTCGCCGACGGGCGGCTGGTGGTCCTCAGCTACACGGGCGACGGGTTCGTGCCCGCGATCATCGAGCCGAAGCCCCTCAAGGACCTGAGCGCCATCAAGTTCCTGGGGGCCGAGGTCGCGGCGAAGCACCCGGTGGTCACCACCTGGCAGGTGCCGCCCGCGAGCACGGTCGACGAGGAGAAGCTCGTCACGGGGCGCGGCGTCTACGACCCGCTGCGCCAGCTCGGCGTGAAGAACGCCTACCCGGTGCTGCAGGGCTACAAGAACTCCGTCGGCATCGGCTACAAGGTGAACATCGAGGACCCGATCCCGTTCGCGACGATCGGCGTCACCGCGGCCTACACGCCCGACACCGACCTGAAGAAGGACGAGCGGGCCCACTTCGAGCTCACCTACCGCTACCTCGGCTGGCGGGCGGACCTGTCCTGGAACCGCTCGGATTTCTACGACCTGTTCGGCCCGACGCTGAAGAGCCGCAAGGGGCTGGCGGTGAAGGGCGGCTACGACGAGCTGCTGATCTACGACGAGCCGCGCAGGCTGGACCTCAAGCTCGACCTCGCCTACTACGACAAGATCGACGCGCTCCCCTTCTACCAGAACGTCGAGGCGACGACCGACCGCCTCATGACGGCGCAGGCGGGGCTGCATTTCACGCACGTGCAGCGCTCGCTGGGCGCGGTCGACGACGAGCAGGGCATCCTGTGGAAGGCCGTGGCGCTCGCCAACCACGCGAACGGCAACACCGTTCCCCAGGTGGCCGGCAGCTTCGACATCGGCGTGGCGCTCCCCCTGCCGCATTCGTCCGTGTGGCTGCGCAGCGCCGCCGGCGTGGCCGACGGGGACCGCAACGACCCCTTCGCGAACTTCTTCTTCGGCGGGTTCGGCAACAACTACGTCGACAACGGGGACGTGAAGCGCTATCGCGACTGGTACGCCCTGCCCGGCTTCGGCCTGAACGAGGTGGGCGGGACGCAGCTTCGCGCGCACGATGGCTCGAGTGGAACCTGCCGCCCGTCGTCTTCGAGTCGCTCGGCACGCCCGCCTTCCACCTGACCTGGCTGCGCCCCGCCGTCTTCGCCTCCGGCCTGTGGACCGATCCCCACGACTCGTCGTTCCGCAAGGACTACGCGAGCGCCGGCGCGCAGGTGGACCTCAAGTTCAGCGTCCTGCACTGGTACGACATGACGCTTTCGGCGGGCTACGCGGTGGGCTACACGGGTGGCAGGCGGTCCGGGGACGAATGGATGGTCTCGCTGAAGATCATGTGAGCGCGGCCTCTCGCGATGACCGTTGAAGGCGTGATGCCGGCGCTCGTCGGCCTGCTGCCGGTGCTGAGCTTCCTCGCGGCGCTCCTCTACCTGGACAGCTACAAGCTCGTGAAGCTGCGCGCCGTCGTCGCGGTCGTGGCGTGCGGCGCGGCGGTGGCGGGCGCGAGCTACCTCGTCAACGTCCAGCTCATGGGGCTCGTCGCCCTCGACTTCCGGAGCTTCACGCGCTACGTGGCGCCGCTCTCCGAGGAGCTCCTGAAGGGGCTGGTCATCGTCGCCCTGGTCCGGGCCCACCGCGTCGGGTTCCTCGTCGACGCGGCGATCTTCGGCTTCGCCGTCGGCACGGGCTTCGCGCTGGTCGAGAACCTCTACTACCTGCACCAGACGCCGGACGCGGGCCTGGGCATCTGGATCGTGCGCGGCTTCGGCACCGCGATCATGCACGGGGGCGCCACGGCGCTCTTCGCGGTCCTGGGCCTGGCGAGGGTCGAGCAGGCGGGGTCCGCGAGCCCGCGGGCCTACCTGCCCGGGCTTCGCGATCGCCGTGGTGCTCCACTCGGCGTTCAACCACTTCTTCCTGTCGCCGGTGCTGTCGACGGTCGGGATCCTGGCGGTGCTGCCGCCGCTGCTGCACGTGGCCTTCCAGCGCAGCGAGAAGGCGGTGGGCCAGTGGCTGGGCCAGGGCTTCGACGCCGACACGGAGATGCTGGAGCTCATCAACTCGGGGCGCCTGTCGGGCTCCCCCGTGGGCCAGTACCTGCACACGATGAAGGACAAGTTCCACGGTCCGGTCGTGGCCGACCTCCTCTGCTACCTGCGCCTCTACACGGAGCTCGCGCTGCGCGCCAAGGGCATCCTCATGATGCGCGAGAACGGGTTCGACGTTCCCGTCGACGAGGCGACGCGCGAGAAGTTCGCGGAGATGCGCTACCTGGAATCGAGCATCGGGAAGACGGGGCTGCTGGCCATCCAGCCGATGCTGCACATGAGCCACAAGGACCTGTGGCAGCTCTACATGCTGGGGAAGTGAGGGTGCACGCTGTTGGCGGGACCCGGCCGCGTTCGCTACCGTACGGACGCCCGATGCACGCCAGTCCTGATGGCTCCTGAGGAACCATGAGCGTATCGATCACCGGACTTCGCTCCGAGCTGGGGGGCGTCCTCGCGCGCAGCCGGGCGGCGAGCGCGCGCGACGATGTCCACGTCAACATCGCCGGGCAACAGGCGAACAGCCTGCTGCACGACGGCCACGCCTGGAAGGCGTTCGGCCGCACGGCACTGGCCGGAACGCGCCGCGCGATGGACGCCGCCCGGACGGCGGTGCGTCGATGTTCGTTCACGCGAGCTTCGCCTTCGTGCATGCCGTCGAGGAGGGGGCCGCCTGGAGCCGCCACTGCGCTCGCTGGTCGATACCATCCTCGAGTGCGAAGCGCTGGCCCTGTCGGGCCCGGTGCCTGCCTGCGTCGTGCGGCTCGGCTATCTCTACGGCCCGGAGAGCGCGGACCTGCTCGCCTATCGGTCCGCCTTTCGCCTCGGCCGGCCCTACTGGGCGGGCCCGCCGCAAGGCGTTGCAGTACCACCTCCACCTGTCGGATGCCGCCTCGTCGCTGCTCGCGGCCGCCCGGCCGCGAAACGCGGGCAAGGTGTTCTATGCCACCGACGGCCATGCGGTTCCGTTCACGCAGCTGATGGATGCGTTCGCGCATCGGGTCGGACGGCGATCGCCGCTGCACCTGCCCCTGGTCCTGAAATCCGTCGCCAAGGTGATCGTTTGCGAGGAGCACATGCAGCAGGTGGCCCTGTCGATGCCGCCACGGGCTCCGGCGCCGCGCGTGCCCGGATGGAAGCCGAAATTCCCGAACTACCGGGACGGTCTCGACCAGGTCCTGGAAGTGTGGGAACTCCGGCCGTAGTTCCTTGCCGTCCTGCATGCTGCGCCGCCGCGACCCGATCGGCACGGTGACGCGCGAAGCCGCAGGATTACCTGCAAAATGATGCCGCGGCGAGGTCCCCTGACGCGAGGCACAAGTCCTTCGCCCCTCAAAAGGAGGCGCCATGGCTTCATCGAGAACGGAACGTGACTCCTTCGGGCCTATCGAGGTTGCGGCGGACCGGCTCTGGGGCGCGCAAACCCAGCGCTCGCTCGAGAACTTCCGCATTTCCCGCGAGCCGATGCCCGGGGAACTCGTGCTGGCCCTCGCCTCGGTGAAGGCGGCCTGTGCCCGCGTCAACGGGGAGCTGGGGCTGCTCGCCGCGGACATGGCGAAGGCCATCGTCGCGGCCGCGGACGAAGTGCTCGCCGGCCGCCACGAGGCCGAGTTCCCGCTGTCCGTGTGGCAGACGGGATCGGGTACGCAGACCAACATGAACATGAACGAAGTGCTGGCCAACCGCGCCTCCGAGCTGATGGGCGGCGAGCGGGGAAGCGCCCGTCTCGTGCACCCGAACGACCACGTGAATCTCGGGCAATCCTCGAACGACATCTTCCCCACGGCCATGCACGTCGCCGTCGTGCTCGGCATCGTCCGTTCGCTCCTGCCGGCGCTGGCCCGCCTGCGCGGGTCGCTCGCCGCGAAGGCCGAGGCGTTCGCGGATATCGTGAAGATCGGCCGCACCCACCTGCAGGACGCGACGCCGCTCACCCTTGGCCAGGAATTCTCCGGCCACGTCGCGCAGCTCGACCATGCCGAGGCGTTCATCCGGGCCTCGCTTCGGTCGCTCTACCCGCTGGCCGCGGGAGGAACCGCGGTCGGCACGGGCCTCAATACCCACCCCGAGTTCGGCGCGCGCGTGGCGGCCGACCTCGCACGAACCAGCGGCGAGCCCTTCGTCGAGGCGGCCAACAAGTTTGCGGCGATCGCCGCCCACGACGGCCTCGTCGCCGCCCATGGCGCCCTCAAGACGCTCGCCGTGGCGCTCACGAAGATCGCCAACGACGTCCGGTGGCTCGCCTCGGGACCGCGGTCCGGGCTGGGCGAGATCCGCATCCCCGAGAACGAGCCCGGCAGCTCGATCATGCCCGGCAAGGTCAACCCGACCCAGTGCGAGGCGCTCACGATGCTGTGCTGCCAGGTCATGGCCAACGACGTGGCGGTCGGCATGGGTGGGGCCGCCGGCAATTTCGAACTGAACGTCTACAAGCCGCTCATCGCGCACAACATCCTGCAGAGCGTGCGCCTCCTGGCCGACGGCATGGGCAGCTTCGAGGCGCTTTGCGTGCGCGGCATCGAGGCGGATACCGCGCGCATCGCCGACCTGCTCGATCGCTCGCTGATGCTCGTGACGGCGCTGGCACCCCACATCGGGTACGACCGCGCCGCGGAGATCGCCAAGCGGGCGCACCTCGAGGGCATCACGCTTCGCGAGGCGGCGCTCGCGCTGGGCTACGTGACGGCGGATGAGTTCGACGCGTGGGTGAAGCCTGCCGACATGGTCGGTCGTCGGGGCAAGACTTCCGGCAAGGCATGAAATGAAAAACGCCAACTACGCGACCGGTCGCTACGTTGCCGTGAAGCTGGCCAAGGCTGACCGCTTACGTCTCGCGTGCATCGAGCCGGAAATCTGCGGTTGCATCCTGCGCGAGCGCACGCGTGAGCCAAGGCATGATGCCAAGCAACTGTTCGGAAAACTTCCACGGCGGATTGACGATGAACATGCCACTTCCGTGGAGACCCCGCCCTGTCGGCGAGGGCGCTTTCACCTGCAGGGCGACGTCCAGCCAGTCGACGCTCGCCGCCTGCCGGAGTTTGTCGGGCAGTTGGAGGGAGTCGCGACGTTGAAGAAGCGGATACCACACCGCGTATGTGCCGGTTGCGAACCTCCGCATTCCGTCGCCAAGTGCGGTCACAACTGCCCGGTAGTCGGACGCGAGTTCGTACGATGGATCGATCAATACGAATCCGCGACGTGACTGGGGTGGCAGCACCGCCTTCAGGCCAGCGAATCCGTCCCCGGCAGTCACCGCCGCGCGGCGACTGTCCTGCGCAAACTGCTGGGCGAGTATCTGCCCTTCGGTGCTGTGCAACTCGAACAGCCGCAGGCGATCCTGAGGCCGGAGCAACCCCAGTGCAATCCGGGGTGACCCCGGATATTGCCGCAGCACGCCATCCGCGTTCATGGCGCGGACCTGGTCGAGATAATCGGCAACCGGCGCCGGCAGATCGTTGCGCTCCCAGAGCATGGCGATGCCGTCGCGGAATTCGGCGTTCCTCACCGCGAAGCCTTGCTCGAGCGAATACATGCCGGCGCCAGCGTGAGTGTCGAGCACGACGAGCGGCTTGTCCTTGCGAGTGAGACTACGCAACAGCGCGACCAACGCGACGTGTTTCAGGACGTCGGCGTGGTTGCCTGCATGATAGCCGTGGCGATAGCTCAGCATCTGGGGGATGTCCGGGTTCGGCGGGGAGCACCAGCGCGGCGCATGACCACCGGGCGCACGTCCACGAGATGCATTGTAGCGGCGAGTACGCGCGACGGGCGACGAGTCCTGCTCACAGGCAAGAGTGCCCGGATAGAAGCAACAAAACCCCCGCGTGGCGCGGGGTTCTGTGCGACTTCCAATCGTCGAGAGACTTTTGGAAATCAGGATACTGGCGGAGTAGAAACTACCACAGCGCTAACGGGCTCAGGTCCAGAGGTTCGCGATTGTGATGCCCGGATGGGATACGAACTTCGCGAAAAGTCTCTGCACTCAATATCTTGGTTCGTTTCGTCCCCAATATGCGATTGCGGGCGCATTGGCCGCGATTGAGCCCGCTTGAAATCCAAGCGCCAACCCGTCCGCGAAACCGGGGCAACTCCAAAGGATGGTTGCGGCGAAAGCGAGGACGTTTCGGTTCATTTCGGATCTCCCGGATGGGTGGGGGCTAGGTTCGTGCGCGTGATGACCAGCGGCCCGTCGATCGCCTGCATCACGGCGGAGACCGGCAGGTTGTTCTCGAGCAGCGTGGCCATGGCGCGCAGGTACTTGCGGATGTGACGGAAGAATTTCTTGTAGCCCGCGCACAGGTAGTGCAGGCCCGGCTCGCCGTCGGGTGTCTTGGCAAAGCGGTGCTTGGGACACCCGCCCCAGCACGCTTCCTTCACCTCGCACTCGCGGCAATACTTCGGCAGCGCCTTCTCCTTGTGCGGGCCGAATCCGCCGGCGACCGAGCGTTCGACCATCTCGCCCAGATTGCCGGCAAGAACGTTGCCGAGCTTGTATTCCGGATAGACGTAGTGATCGCAGGCATAGACGCTGCCGTCGTGCTCGATGGCGACGGCTCGCCCGCAGGTCTTCGAAAAGATGCAGATGGGAGAGCCCGCGCCGATCCAGGCGTTTAGGGCCCACTCGAAGTTCATGACGAACGTGGTGCCGACGTCCTTGCGCACCCATTCCTCGTAGATGGCGATGAGGAAATCGCCGTAGGCCTCCGGCTCCACCGTCCAGGGCGTGACCTTCGTGTTCGGCTCCGGCCGGTCGAGCACCGCGGGCCGCGCAAGCCAGAGCTTGATCGCCTTCGTCTCGGCATCCGGCTCGCGCTCGATGATCGGCGTGAACTGGATGTAGCGGATGCCCGCTTCCTTGAAGAAGCGATACACCTCGAGCGGCTTGTACGCCGTCTCGCGCCCCACGCACGCCAGCGCGTTGAACTCGACGCCGTGCTTCTGCAACAGCCGTACGCCCGCCATCACGCGATCGAAGGTGCCTGCGCCGTGGCGGTCCTTGCGGTAGCGGTCGTGGACCTCCTTCGGCCCATCGAGGCTCACGCCGATGAAGAAATCGTGCTCCTTGAAGAACGCGCACCACTCGTCGTCGATGCTAAGGGCGTTCGTCTGCAGCGTGTTGCGGATCTCCTTGCGGCCGCGGAACGGCTTCTGCGCCTCCACGACGCGGCGGTAGAAGTCGACGCCGAGGAGCGTCGGCTCGCCTCCGTGCCAGACGAACTCGACCACCGGCGTGGGCTGCGCCTCGATGTACTGCTCGACGTACTTCGCGAGCACCTCGTCGGACATGCGGAACTGCCGCTCGCCCGGGAAAAGCTCGCGCTTCTCGAGGTAGAAGCAGTAGTCGCAGGCGATGTCGCAGATCGACCCGATCGGCTTCGCCAGGACGTGAATGCCCGGCTTGGCTTTCTCGTTCGGTCCGTTCATGCCAACTCGGCGAGGCGCGCGCTCCGGGCGATGGTCACTTCACCCTTTGGGCAATGAGTGGAAACAGCCGCCATGCTACTCGTTCTTGAGGCGCTTCATGCCCTCGATGAGCGGGTGCCACCCGTACACGAGCGAGATCATGAAACCGTCCATGCGCAGTTCGCCGGGACTGCTGGAATTGAACGTCGACTTGTAGCCGACGGTGAGGTTCAGGTTGCTGTTGATCGTATAGCCAAGCGTGAGCCCGCCGCCAACGTTGTTGAGCTTCTCGCCCGCGACGCCATTGATGCTCGCCTTGCCGCCGGTGTACCAGGAGAGGTCGAGCGCGCCCCAGAAGTGCTCGGTGAAGTCGCGCGTGAGGTGGGCGTCCAGCTGGAACATCGGATCGGTCTTGAGCCTCTGCCCCCCCAGGTAATCGGTGTTGTCCCCGAAGAGCCACACGGCCGGCAGGAATTCGAGCGTCGTGCGCCGGCCCGGCACCCAGTCCCCCAGCTGCCAGACGATGGGCGCGCCGATGCGTCCGTACCAGCGGTTCTGGCCAATGTTCAGGGCCTGGTTGCTGTTGTACTCGCCGATGGGCAGGGCCAGGTCGGCGAGGATGTCCATGGAGAACCCCGGCTCGTAGCGAAGCACGTCGGGAATGGTCCTCTGCGCCTTGGGGCCGATGACGTTCACGGCGAACTCGAGCATGGGATCGCCGAATCCGCTGGCCGACTGGCTGACGGTGCGGCCGGCCAGGGAGGCGTCACCCGAGATCCGCCCCATGGGCAGGATGATCGCGGCCATGGCCGAGCGATCGCCCAGGGCGAACATCTTCGCGTAGCCCATCATGGCCATGGTGGCATCGAAGCTCCCCCCCGGCGTCACCTGGTGGGACGGGTCGAAGGGGTTGGAGTTGCCGGTGAGCGAGTTGAAAATGAGCGGCACCCCGTTCGCGCCCACCAGGCCATGCCAGTAGAAGCGCCCCGGAACCTGGGCCAGGGCCTGCGTTGAAACGAGCGCGCCGACAACGGCGAGCGATGCGGCGGCCAGGCGCGACCAAGACAATTTGTTCATGTGAGTTCCTTCGCTTTTCATGGGATTCCCGTTCTTGTCGATGGATTCATGCGTCGGCGGCGATCAGGGCTTAGGATCGGCCATCATGTCCTTGGGCGGAACGAACTGCTGCTTGTAGATGAGCGGCGGGAAGCCGGGATCGACCGGCACGCGCATCGGCAGCACGTCGACCAATGTCTCGAACGGCCCGCGGCTGGGCAGGACCACGTGGTTCTTCCGCGCGTAGTCGTCCCAGAGCGCGACCATCGCCTTCAGCTTGTCGGGTTGCTTCGCGGCGAGATCGGTCCGCTCCGCGGGATCGGCCTTGAGGTCGAAGAGTTCCCACTCCCCGGTTCCGTAAGGCTTCCATTGCCAGCGCAGCTTCCAGTCGCCCTGCCGCACCGCTCGGTTGCCGAAGATCTCCCAGGCGAGGTAGTCCTTGTCCGTGCGCACCGAGTCCACCTTGCCCGCGAGCATCGGGCCCCAGGACTTGCCGGCGAGCGGCGGCAACTCCTTCCCGGCGATCGACTTCGGATAGCTCGTGCCCGCCACTTCGAGCAGCGTCGGCATGAAGTCGGCCACGTGCATGAGCCCGTGATTGATGCTTCCCGCGGGCCGCCTGACCGCCGGGCCGCTCAGGATGAGCGCGTTCCTGACGCCGCCCTCGGCGACCCACCCCTTGTACTGGCTGAAGGGGGTCATCGACACCTGCGCCCACATCGGGCCGTAGCCGATGTAGGAGCCCGGATCGCCCCACGCGTTGGGATTGGTCTGCGACCAGTTTGCCGCGGCCCAGAGGTAGTCGCGCGAGCCCGGCGACCCCGCGATCATCTTGAAGAGATCGGTGCCCTCGGCGCCGTTGTCGCCGAACACGATGAAGATCGTGTTCTCGTATTCGCCGATCGACTTGAGGTGGTCGATGAGCCGGCCGACGTGGTGATCGAGATTCTCGACCATGCCGGCATAGAGCTCCATCTTCTTGCCGAGGATCGCCCGGCTTGCCGGGGCGAGCACGACGGGATCGGGGATGAACCACATGCGCTCGGCGAGCTTCGTCCCCGCGGGCGTGATGCCGAGTTCGATCTGCTTCTTCAGCCGCTCCTGCCGCACGGCGTCCCAGCCCTTGTCGTACTCGCCGACGTGGCGATTGCGCCAGTCCTTCGGCAGGTGGTACGGGTCGTGCGGCGCCTGGTGGGCGACGTAGGCGAAGAAGGGCTTGCCGTCGGCGCGCGACTCGTCGATGAAGCCGATCAGCTTGTCGGTGTAGGTCTTGGTCGCGTAGTAGTCCTCGGGAAGCCGCGTCAGGTAGCGCCCGTTCTCCGTGAACACCGTCTTCGGCGCCGCCGCCGTGAAGTTCGTCATGTCCCAGTAGCTGGCGGCCCCGTCGAGGAGCGAGAAGTCGCGCTCGAAGCCGCGCGCGGCCGGGATCTGGTCGGGCTGCTTGCCGAGGTGCCACTTGCCGACCATGTAGGTGTGGTAGCCGGCGCCCTTGAGCAGCTGCGGGCAGCGTGGCCACGCGGTTGTTGAGGTAGCCCTCGTAGCCGTCGATTCCCCACTGGTTGGGGGCGGTCCACTCGTCCATGTTGCCCAGGCCGTTCAGGTGCGTGTCCACACCGGTCAGCAACATCGATCGCGTGGGCGAGGAGCTCGCGTGCGTGTAGAAGTTGGTGAATCGAACGCCCTGCTTCGCCAGCGCGTCCATGTTCGGCGTCCGGATCTCGCTGCCGTAGGAACCGAGGTCCGCGAACCCCATGTCGTCGGCGACGATCATGACGATGTTCGGTTTCTTCGCCTGCTGCGCTTCCACAGGGGGCACCACAGCGAACAGCGCCGCGACGAGACTGGCGATGAGGGTAAGGGATGGCTTCTTCATGTGTTCTCCTGCAGTGCCGGCGTCCCGGCGTTCGGTCGGGTCGGAGCCGGATAGGTTCACGACTCTAGGCTTCATGGAAACGAGCAACTTGATCAAAGGTAAGGGCAACATTTCGCGTGCGACGGCGGTTTCCGGCCTGGGTTCCCCCTGACCGATTCGAATCGAGAAGCCCGGATGTCGATTTCATTTGGGGAACAGGAAGGTCAATTGCACCCTGAGGCCCCAGCCTTCCGGGCCATTGTCCGGCGAGTCGGCCCAGTACTTTCCGGCCACCGCGAGCTGGAGTATCTGGGGCCCGATCTTGAACAGTTGCCCCGCCTGGACAATCAGGGGAACGCTCCACTGCTTGCCTTTCCAGTCGTAGGCGGATTCCGTGTACGCGCCAATCGTCGTGTGCGTCTTGGTGGTGTAGCTGAAGAAGGGTTGCAGGGTGGTGGAACTGACATCGTTGCGGTTGTCGTTGCCCGCCACGGACCAGATGTGCCCGGCCAGGATGCCGACCGTCCACGGCCCGTCCTGCTTCAGGGCCACTCCCGTCGGCCCGACTCCCCACTTTTCGGTGCCGAGCGCGTCCTTGGAAGCCGTCGGCAGCAACAGGACCGGCCCCGCCCCCCAGATCCAGCCGCCGGCTGTCGGCGACTTCGGCGAAAAGAACAGGCTGGCCGTGGTGTCGCCGAGACCGGACTCATTCAGGGTGGCAAGCGGGAAGTCCCTTTGATCGACGAGCGGGATGAGGGTGCGCGTGATCAGGTTCCAGTCGTCATTCAGCGAGAACGGGATGACCGGCTGGATGACCAGTCTGCTGACCGAGGCGCCGTCGTTCGCCCCTCCGTATGTGTCGTCGTTGTACTGCAGCGGCACGCTGATCAGCGAAGCAACCGGGTTCGCCAGCTTCTTGGCCAGTTCTGCCGCCTGGTCGTCCTGAGCCCGGGCCGGAAGAGCCAGCGCCAAGGCGCTCAACGCAAGGGAAAGCATCCATTCGCAGCGTTTCATCTTCAATGACTCCTCGTCTCTCGCACTGTCGATCGGGTCAGAACTCGACCTCGATGCCCTTGGCCTTCGCCACGGCCTGGATCGCGTCGAGGGTTTTCGCGCGGTCCCAGGGCGCGTCCGTCGCCTCTTTGCGGAACTCCCGGTAGGCGCGCTCGACGTTCATGTACAGGCGCGCCGGGCTGTGCCAGCCGGCGTACGGCCCGAATTCGATCTTCTTGGACGCCTCCAGGGCGCTCAGCCCCTGGCCGAAGCACCGGTTCGATTCCTCGCGTACGTACTCGAGGTAGGCCTTCATCTCCATCGCCCCCTCGATGCCGCACACCGGCCCGTGCCCGGGGACGATGACTTCCGGGTCGAGCCAGATGATGAGGTCGAGGATCTTCGAGCCACTTCTCGTAGGAGCCGTTCCAGCCCATGGGGGTGCATTCGCGGAAGATCACGTCGCCGGCGAACACGACCCTTTCCTTAGGCACGTGAACGATCGTGTCGCCGACCTGGTGGCACGGCCCCACGTAGATGAGGTGGACTTCCGTGCCGTCGAGATCCAGCACGTGCCTCTCCTCGAACACGGTCGTCGGCAGCACCAGCCTGATGCCGTCGAAGTCGTAGTCCTCCCGCAACTGCTGGGCGATGGCGAGCGCGCCCGGGTGCAGGGCCTTGAGCAGCATTCGCGGGAGGAAGCGATCGGCGGCATTGATCAGCTGCTGGGTCTCGCGCGGGTCGGCGACCTTCGGCATCAGCTCCTTCACCGTCCGGTGCGCGATGATCTCGGCGCCCTCGAAGAGCTGGTTTCCCCACACGTGGTCGCCGTCCTCGTGCGTGTTGACCACGCGCCTGGGCATGCCCGGCCACACCTTGCCGAACAGCTCGATCATCCGGCGCGCGTGCGGGAGGTCCGACTGGGTATCGACCACGACGCCGCCGCCTAGGTTGATGAGACCCGAGTTGGCGTCGCATACGCGATTGCGTTCGTTCAGGACCGCGAAGCAGTTGTCGCTTACCTGCTGCAGTTTCACCGGTGCTCCTGTTGGCGGGATTCGGCTTGGGTCTTCGTCAAGAGGCCGCTCTGCGCAAGTCGCATGCGTCTGCTAGGCTTTGCCGTCCCAACCGCACCTGCCTCGCCCCCTGGGCCGGGGGCAGTCGAGATCGAGTGTCCGTCCGGGCACTGGAGCCGTCTATCGGAAATCCGCAAATCGCGAATATCGTGTCCCACGCGCCCAGCACCGACGACCTGCCCGCCGTCACCGTGGTGGAGATCACGGAGCCCACGGCCGTCAATGCGGGCATCGAGCTCTACGCCCTCGAGGCCGTCCAGCTCCAGTCGGTGCCTCTACGCGCAAGGCGGGTGGTCGTTAGGCTCGAGTCCGCCACGGTCGTGTTCCATTCGACCAACCTTCGCATACGGACCCGAACGACCATCGCTCCGGGCCTCATCGCCTATGTAGCGTTCGGGCTGCATACGCAGGGAACAGTGAACGGGCTGCCGATTCGCCCCGGCCTGATGCTGTCCGCGAAGTCGGATGCCGAAGCCGCGTTCGTGGCCGAGGCCGGCTACGAGAGCATGGCGTTTCTACTCCCCGAGCAGGACCTCCGCGAACATCTCGACGCTCGCCAGCGCGATGTCGGGTTTCACCTGCCGCAGGGCATAGAACCGCTGCAAGTGAATCCGGAAAAGGTTCGCGGGCTGTTCGCCTGGGGAAAGCGCCTGGTGGATGTTGCGGCACGCCGGCCGGCACTTTTCAACGACGATGCAGGCAAGCGCAGGGCGGCCCACGTCGAATTGCTGGACACCCTTCTGGAAACCCTGGGCGGTGCCGACGTTCTCGAGCCTACCCGAGGCGACCGCACGCGCCAGGCGCACGGTCTCCTCGTGAAGAAGGTCGAGGACTACGTCCTCACGCGGGCTGATGACCACATCAGCGTGAGCGAGTTGTGCCGGGTCGCGGCGGTGAGCGAGCGGGCACTGCAGAACGCGTTCACGGAGGTCATGGGACTCACGCCCCTGGCCTACCTGACCCGGGTCAGGCTGCATCGGGTGCGCGAGGCGCTCCTGGAAGGGACGCAGGGATCGACGACGGTTTCGGTGGAGGCCCTAAAATGGGGCTTCTGGCACTTCGGCGAATTCTCGCGCGTCTACAAGAACTGCTTCGGGGAATTGCCGTCGGAAACTCTGCAGCGAGCGCCGGGTACATGCTAACTGTAACCAGTGGCGTCTGAGGTCACGGGGCGCTGGCGACGCGCCCTCCATAATTCTCTAGAATGTTTTCAAACCCCCGTCGACGAGATGGGGTGGGGGTGGTGGAGGAAATGACCCACCCCACTTCGGATTCGGGTTCCCGCCGAATTCCTTTCCTACCCCATCCCTGAACTGAATTCGCTGAGTTGGAGGGTCGAGTCGTCTCTGTTGCCGATGGCGACACCCTCACCCACCTCGACCCGTCCAAAGTTCAGCACAAAATTCGCCTCCACGGCATCGATGCGCCCGAGAAAGGCCAACCCTTCGGGCAGCGCTCGAAGGAGAACCTCTCCCTGCTTTCGTATAGCAAGCCCGCCAAGGCTGACTGCCACAAGAAGGATCGCTATGGTCGCCAGGTCTGCGTCGTTTGGGTACAGCCTCTGGATTGCCAGAACTGCGGACTTACCCTGGATGTTGGGATGGCCCAGTTGACCCAGGGCCTGGCTTGGCACTACAAGCGATACGAAAAGGAGCAGTCAGAGGAGAGCCGGGCAAGGTATGCCGACGCGGAAGTTGAGGCGCGGGCCCGAAAGGTGGGGTTGTGGGGGGATCCGAACCCCGTTCCGCCTTGGGATTGGCGGGCGTCCGCAAAGCCGAACAGCAATTCAACTCGGTAGCCCGATGCCCTTAAGGGAGGACAGGTGGCTTCCGTTGGATTGAAGGACGCATTTGCTCGTTACGGCGCGACCCTGCGCAATGTGCAGTGGTCGGTTTCGGCGTGGACGCCGGCCGGCGAGCTGGTAGTGAGCTTATGGGAGCATCATCGCCGCCAGGGCGAGCCTGGCTCGTTGGAATTTGCGGATTCCGCCGACCGGTGGTCAGGCCCGGGAAACAAGGAGTTTCGTGACAATCTCGACAAGGCCTTTCGCGAGCAGTCACGCATTCGCCTGATCATTGTCCATACGGACGAGGTCGCACGGGTGGAAGCCGGCGACAACGCCAGCAAGGTCAAGAAGGCGTTTTTCGTCCGCGACGAGGTGATCGGCGAGGTCGTCGAGTGGGACGGAAAGCACTTTGCGTTTCGCTTTAAGCGGATCTAACGGCCCTCTGCCGTAAGCGGTCGGTATCAATGACTTCGAGGCGCTTCAGTACTGGACAGCACGCTGCAGGCCTCTGCTACCAACAGCTCCCTGATTAGCGCTGCAAAATCTAGCTCCGGGTAATGGCCTACACAGATGACCAGCGCATCCAGCACTTCCTCATCCATTCGTAGGTCGATTCGCAGAACGTCGACTTGACTCATGAGTACCTTCCATTGGTTGCAGGAGGCCCAATTCTCTGCGCACCTGTAAGCCTTGTCGCCTGAAATACCGGTTATCTATTTCGACATTTTGGCTAGCGCGGCGCCCGCCCGCTAATTCCAGCGGCGTTCATAATATCGGCTGGTGGTTGTAGTTGCTGTGGGTCACTATCGGCAGTGTAGACGGGGGGCACATGAAAGAACAAAGCGGCACCACCGCATCTAAGGCAACGTGGTTTGTAGGTGCGAGCTATGGTGGCACCGAAGATCAAACAGCGCGCTTCCTGGCAAACGGGATTTGGGAAGTAAACCAACCCACCGATAAGGAGGTTGCGCTCGTAAAGTCGATGAGCGTTGGCGATCGGATTGCTATCAAGGCATCGTACATGCGCAAACGTGGCCTGCCCTTCGATAACCGCGATGAACCGGTTTCGGTCTTGGCTATCAAGGCGATCGGCACGATCACCGGCAACCCCCAGGATGGCGAGCGAGTACAAGTCTACTGGACGCCAAGTTGAACCAGCCCGCGAGTGGTACTTCTACACATACCGCTCCACGATGTGGCGGGTACTACCGGGCGAGTGGATGACTGATGGACTCATCGCCTTTGCCTTTGATGGCAAGCCGCAGGACATCGATCGGTTTCGCAATGCACCCTTCTGGCGCGAGCGCTTCGGGTCCGTCACCTCGGAAAAGTCAGCGATTTGCATGGACGAAATTCTACGAGGCAATCGCTACCAAGCTTCTTACGTTCCGAAACAATAGGGCGGCCTTAATTAAAGGTATCAGGGAGATCTCTGCGCGGGTTGAGGGCTCAGGATCATCTGCAAGATCAGTATGCCGATGGCTCGTCGGGCTTCATGAGGGACATCTGTCCATTTACGACGATGGGAATTTTTAATCGGGGCCTTACTGATGCAAATCGGACGATATCGCTACAGAACTTGCGAAATTCCTTGGTGTCGAGCAGAAGGCGTTCCAACTCCTATGACGGCGTTCCGCTATTGAACCTGAGAACTCCTGGTTCTTCCCTTACGAGAAAAACCGTGAGCCGGACCATATCGAGTCGCTTTGGAATGTCTTTCGCCGCTGCGATCAAATTTGCAGATTCGCGTGAGAATGATGATTCGCGCGAGGAGTTTGCCAAGCTTTCGATAACGCCAATGGCCGGCCATGGTGTCGCCTGGAATTTGACCTTTGGCCTCTACTGGATTCGACCATGGGCCTTCTTAAGTCTTGACCATAACTCTCAGGTCTACGTCACTAAGAAACTCGGCGTTCCAATTGGTCTTCATGGGCCCAAGAAACGGTGCAACGCAAAGACTATCTGTCCCTGATGGATGCACTTGGAGCCACGATTTCAGGAAGCCTACTATCCGGTTCACTCATTTCCGGAACTTTCTTTGGAGGCATGGCACTACAAGGACCCGACCGACAGAAGGGTGGCGGTGACGACGCGGGACTTGAGGAGGATCGACACCGAGACTGACCCGGTCGATGAAGTAGTGAAGAAGGCGGTTTAAGTCCCTGGCGCTCCGATCGTGCCCTATTCTTTGGACGACATCCTGAAGGATGGTTGCTTCCTTGAGCGAGGAGAGATTGAGCGACTGCTTGATCGCCTGCGCACCAAGAAGAACCTAATTCTCCAAGGGCCACCTGGCACCGGCAAGACGTGGCTTGCAAAACGCCTTGCATTCGCCTTGATGGGACAGAAGGACGAAAGCAAGGTCCGTGCCGTTCAGTTTCACCCGAACCTGTCCTACGAAGACTTCGTCCGCGGGTGGCGCCCGACTGGCGAAGGTAAGTTGACGCTGATGGATGGCGTCTTTATGGAAGCCATCACGGCTGCGTCCAAGAACTCGTCGTCGACATACGTTGTCGTGATCGAGGAAATCAATCGGGGAAATCCAGCGCAGATTTCGGTGAACTTCTGACGCTGCTCGAGGCCGGAAAGCGAACGCCGAGTGAGGCTTTGAGCTCTGCTACGCCGATGCCGACGGCAAGCGCCGGCCAGTTCATATCCCGGAGAACCTCTATGTCATCGGGACGATGAACATTGCCGACCGATCACTGGCCCTCGTCGATCTCGCGCTCAGTCGGCGGTTTGCTTTCGTGGGTTAGAGCCCAGACTTGGACTCGTATGGCGGAATTGGGTCGTGAGTGAATGCGGTGTTGACCCGAGCTCTCGTGGAAGATATTGAACGGCGCATCACCGAGCTAAACGTCAAATCGCCGTGGACGCGCGTCTTGGCAGCCAGTTCCGAATCGGCCACAGCTACGTGACGCCGGCGCATCGCCTTGAGGCGGGAGAAACCAAGAAGTGGTTCAAGGAGGTGGTGCAGACCGAGATCGGCCCCCTTCTGGATGAGTATTGGTTTGATGCACCCGACGAGGCGCAGAAGGCATGTGCCCGGCTGCTCCAAGGTTGGTGATGTCCGCGGTAGCGCCTCCGCTACCGGCCCGTCCCCGTTTGCCGAAGGCTATATCGGCCAGATTCCTGTCCGTAATCTGTGGTTGCTGATGCTCTATGCCTCAGACCTTTTTAGGCAGCGAGGCAGTGACAAGGTGGGCCTGGAAGACAGTCCAGACGAACTACCGGATCTGATTGCAGAGATCCTGGCATTTGCGGTCGAGCGGCGCCTGCGGCGGCATTTGAGCTTCGGCTATCGATCGCGCGATGCCGTTCTCAGCCGCGTTCGCGGCCGAATCGATATGTTAACAACAGAGCGGCACCAGTTGCTGGCTCGGGGCCTTGTGGCCTGTCGCTTTGATGAACTGACTATTGATACTACCCGCAACCGCTTTGTCCGTGCAGCCCTGGAAGTCGATTTCCAGAGTCGTAAAGAGGAAGGACATTTCCCATCGCTGCCGATCTTTGGCTGGCGACATGAAGGCCATGGGAGTGTCCGGCATCACGCCTACGCGAACTGAAATGAGTTCCGATCGCTTTGGCCGTCACGATGCCGACGACCGGCTGATGGTGGCAGCGGCGAAGTTGGCCTTCGACCTTGCCTTGCCCACCGAGGCGGCGGGCACAAACGTACTAGCGCTACCAGGCCGAGATGTTGTGTGGGTACGACGGCTCTTCGAGCGGGCGGTAGGCGGATTTTACGATGTCGTGCTGAGTCCGCTGGGTGGCGCGTCGCTGCGGGGGCTCGCTCAACTGGCAAATTGACCAGAAGACAGCTGGCATCGACAAGATCTTGCCGTCGATGAGAACCGACGTTGTGCTCGACCACGTTCCTTCTGGCACGGCGAATCGTCATCGACACGAAATTCACATCTATTGTGACCAGCGGCTGGTTTCGAGAGGAAACGCTTCGTAGCGGTTACATCTACCAGATCTACGCCTATCTGCGCTCACAGGAAGGCCAAGGCGACGCCCTTGCCGACCATGCGAGTGGGTTGCTTCTTCACCCTAGCGTCGGGGATGACATCGACGAGACCGTGTCCATCCAGGGGCACCGAATTCGCTTTGCGACGGTCGACCTTACGGCCTCGACGGCAGAAATCCGTGAAACGCTCCTGGCGATGTGTGAAGCGACGCTGCAATAGCGAATCTCAAGCTACTCGTCGCCGTAGGGTCGAAGGCGCCCAGCCTGCACGGACCTACTCGTCATCTGGCGCTTTTGTCTGGAACTCACAGGACGCCACAAGCGCTGACCGATACTTCGGCTCCTGAAAACACATGTGCACATACTTCAGCCTGCCCGCCGCGCCATTGCCGTCAGCAGATTTAGCTCGCGATCCGCCAGCGTCACCACCAGGTCGAGCGTCGGCTTGACCCCGATGATCGAACCGACCGATGGAATTTCCGCCTTGCCGGGAGTTGGGTCCGGATCGGAAAACAACGTGATCTTGAATGCGCTTACATTTCGTACCGGTTCCTGGAGGTTCCCGTACACATCGAGAGCCAGCATCGCCTTGCGCTCCCGGTTTTCTCGCCCGCCTTCAGCGTGCAGGTAAAGACCGGCCTCCCAGCCGGTCACAGTTCCGGAACGGGCAATCAATTCGCGCCCCTTACGGCCCTTGGTTCCGCGTCTTGCCGTCGTCTTGGCCATTGCGTACCCCCATTGTCTTGTCCTAAGACACGCGCTTCCACCTACCCCCTCAGCGAAGCAACTTGGCTTCCGCTGCTCGTCGAGCAGTCAGCCCCGGTAGCACCCTCCCCCCGCCGTACACCCAGCGTGCTAACTCTTCCGCGGCGCCTATCCAGTCCCGCTGATTGATCCGCCGTCGCAGAGTCGATGTCTGCAGCCGCCCCGCGCCAAGGTTGAACGTGAAGTCGACGATGGCCGCGAGCCGCCCCTCGGGCTCGGTGGCCAGCACCGGGCAGTAGCGCAGCGTCGCCGTTGAGCGCAGTCATCAGGTCCTGCGCCAGGTAGCCCTCCGCTTCGGCCTCGGTGATCGGCGGATGCTTCGGATCGCAGAGATGGCCGTAGCCGATCGTCCAGTAGCCCGCGGGGCAGACGTAGGGGTGCGCCCGCCCCGGATCCGTCCTTCGGCACCCGGTGGAATCCCTCGAACCGCTTGGCGAGATCGACGGCCGCCTGCGGAACCGCGATCACGGCCGCACCCGGTCGAACACGCGCCCGAGGAACCAGAAGTTGAGCACCCCGGCCCACAGTGCCTGATCGGCCTCGGTCCAGGCCTGCAGAACGGCGGTGCCCCAGCCAGCGCCGGCGGTCATGGCCCCCACGAAGGCCGCCGTCTTGGCCGCGCAGTAAAGGGCCATGAACCAGTAGGTGATCACCGGCCGCACGCTGATTGAGAGCGCATCGGCCCAGCGCACACCGGTCTTCTCCCCTTGGGTGCGGACCGCATCACGCAGGGCCTCGATGGCACCGGTGTTCCAGGCGGCATCGGCCGCCGCGCCGATTTCGGCCATCTTCTGGGCGCCACGCAGCCGGTCGAACTCCAGCGCCTTGTCCTGCATCGCGAGTTCGTGGCCACGCTCGCTCTTTCGGTCGAACCACTTGAGAACTTCAGGTGCCAGGCGGAAACACGCCACCCAGCAGACCACCCAACAGGGTCTCGATCATTGCGAGCCTCCCATGAACTTGAACTTGATCGCCGCACCCAGGAGCGCCACCACCAGGAGGCTGGTCGTCGCGACACGGATCACGGTGCGCCAGGCAGTGCGACGGGCATCGCGCCAGGCTTCGAGCAGATCGCGCAGCTCCCGGATGTCTTGGGCTGCATGGGGGCCCTCGAGGCCGAGGTGAACGAGCGCGCGCTCGGCGCCACGTTCGGCGGCGCGATCGAGCAGGTCCTCGAAGTCCTCCTTGCGGACGGTGAGGACGTTGTCTTCGGGGAGCGGTGTGATGTGTTCGGCGTTCATTGGGTCTCCAAAAAGGCGAACCCGCCACGAGGGGCTGACCTCGGGCGGGTTCTGGGTTGAATCACAGCGATGTCTTACGGGTGGATCAAATCTCGATTACCTCCAGCGTGAGGCTGGGTGCGACGCCCTCGATCACGTCGTCGCGCACGAATACGGTTTGGCCGACCTGGGCATCTCCCCGAGCAGTGAGGATCGCCGCCACCGGGCAGTTGCACCGTGACGACGCCGGCGCCCACGCCGTGACGGTCCCCGCCTGAAGTGGCGGATCGGGCAGCAGCTGGCGGAACTGCTGGTAGACGTTATGCATGGGTCTCGACTCCCAGCGTCTGCCAGACCTCGGGTAGGCCCGCCTGGACGCTGGTGCTGCGGACCAGCCCCAGCCGGCTCACGCCGCCGTCCTGGTACTCGACGAAAGCGCCCGGCTCGATGACGCCCGTTCTCGGGAAGGACCGGCAGGCGAAGCGTTACGTCGATCTGCCGTCCGGTATCGGCGAGCACGGCGATGCCGCGCTGGCGTGCCGCGACGGCCTCCGTGATCAGGGGATCGACCACCATCGGCGCCAGCACATCTCCGGCGGTCCCGGTGCGCTTCACCCACCCGAGCACGCCGGCCGAGACACCGGACACGTAGACGCCGTTGTAGCGGGCCGCGTCCTTCCATTCGCAGACTCTCGCGGGCGGTCGCGGCCGACGGGCAGCACGAAGTCGGGCATCACCGTCCCCCACTCCCAGGGCGGCCGACGGGTAGCGCGGCAGCACCCGAATGGTCTGCGCCGTGCGATGCGGCTGCAGGTAGGCCCCGGCTGCCTCCGCGATGGTGTTCAGGGCCGAGATGTAGGTCCCCTGGTGCGACCAGACGCCAGCGGGAACCAGCCAATCGGTGATGCCCCAGTCGACGCTCCAGCCGATCGGCACGCCATTGACTTGCAGGGCGTCGGCCATGAGCTGCTGAGCGGTGCGATTCGCCGTGTTCGCGAAGTTCTTCGTCGGCGCATAGGGCGCATCCAGGACGGCGCCCTTTCCGCGGCCAGAGACTTTCACGGGAAGATTCCCCGAAGGTGCGCTCCCGCGAGAGGTCGCTCCGCCAAGCACCCGATACGCGGTGCCGTTGATGGTGGCCTCAAGCTCCACCGGGCTGCCAGCTCGCATCCGGCTCCGAGTCGCCCAGGGCCTCGGCCGGCACCGTGGCATCGAACCCCCAGGTCCAGGAGCCGGCGTCGATGGTGAGTCCCAAGGAGAGCGTCGGAATCTCGATGTTTCCGGCCACACGCCTGAGATGAACATCATTCAGAACCATGTAGACCCTTCGAATAGGGACGATGACCGTCTGGTGGCTCGGCGGGACAACCCGCTCACAGACGAAGAGGAGCGCCGTACTTCCGTCCCAGCCTTCGGCGAACAGCAGGTGAGGATTCGGGGTATAGCAAACCGGGTGTTCAGGAGGAACCACCGGCCGCGTGTAGCGCCCCGCGGGCGGTCGGATCGCCTCCTGCCAGCGAAGCCGAAACGGCACCCGCTGAGACGCTGCCGATCCCGTTCCCCACGTAAAGCCCGTGGTGGCTTTCCGGGCGCCGGAGTAGACGGAGGCCCGGGCAGTTCGTCGGTCCCGAAGACAGTCCTGGAAGCGCGAGGTCCGCGCATGGCGAATAGCCAAGGCGTCCTGATGCCCCGCCGACCGGGCGAGACGCCGATCCCGAAGGGCGTCCTGCGAATGGAGGCGACGATCGGCCGCCGCCACCCGTGCCGCCTCGGCATGACGGGCGCGGTACGTAAGGCGCGTGCGCAGGAACGCCTGTGGAATGTGAGAGGTGATCCGGGCACTTGCGGGATGCGCCCCTGTCCAGCGCTCCTCGCCTCCAACGCGATCCGCACGAGTCTTCTGGCTTCGCTCCTCCACGCCCACGGATCCGTGCCGGGCCACCTGATGGCTGGGCGAGGCCGCAGACACGGTGGGTCGGTCGGTCCCCGAGCGGTAGGCGGCTGTCGTGACCGCCGTGAGGGCAGGAAGATTGGCCTCGATCCGCAGGACCGGACGGTTGCTGACCTCCGCGGCCAGCGTGAGCCCGGGCAACTCGGCGGCGAGTTCCGCCAGGGCGGGCGGCTCGATGCGGACCAGCGCCGTAAGTCCGGGCAGAACCCCTTCGATGATCGCCCGCTCGTTGCGCCCGAGTGTCGCCGCGAGTTCCAGCGGCGGCAGCGTGACCGCCGGCACGATCGACTCGATCCGCTCGACCGTCGCCGCCAGCGCCAGGGGCGGCAGGACGATCTGCGGGACGACCGGCTCAACGCGCCGGACCGTTACCGACTGCGTCAGCTCCGGAAGGGTTACCTCGACGACCGCTACCAGCTGTTCGGTAGCGGTCGGCTCCTCCCCGAAGACGAGGTCACTTCCTCCCGGCGACTGCCAGAAGAGCAGTTCCACCGCCACGGGCGCTTACCCCAGAGTGCCGCTGATGATGCGGGTGTAGCCGCCTGCGTAGAGGGTGGTCGAGGAGATGCGGATTTCGCCCGTGCCGGCGAGGGCTGAGACATCGCAGTCCCACGCGATGGACCCTTCGCCGTTCACCACCCGCGCCCATGTGGCCACCCCGTCAGCGAGGATGAGAGCCTCATCGGTCGGCGTGATCGCAAGGCTCCCGTTGGCCACCTGGCCGATCGGCTCCTGCAAGGGAATCTCCACCAGCAGGGTGCCGGTGGGCGCCGCGCCAAACGCAGGCCGTGTTCCGGAATAGAGCCGTGCCACGGCAGCGGGCGTGCCCAGCGACAGGAAGGTCACGACACCGGCCAGCCGCTGATCATTGAGGGCGGTGGAGATCTGGATCATGGCATTGCTTCCGGGGTGAGGTTGTCCGCGATGACGGCGCGGTAGTTGTTCGTGTGGTCGACCGCCACAGCCGTGAACTTCTTGGCGCGATCGAGGCGCCTGAACGCGTAGTTGCCGGCCTCATCGCTCCACGTCGACTGCACTACGCGATAGTCCATGTCGTAGAGAAGCAGGACCTTTCGGGAGAGGGGCAAGTTGTCCGGTGTGGCTTTCTCCTTCACCGTGCCGACGATCTGCCCGTCGCCCGCGCCACTGAAATAGATGTCGCGCCGACCCTTCACATCCTCGAAGCCGCCTGGCGATCCCGGTCTGATAAGGGCGTCCAGCTGCCAGGCTTCGGGTAGGCCGCCAATAGCGCGGCATTGACGGACACCGGCGCGTACTCCAGCGCGTCGGGAACCGTGAAGTCGGCCCCGTTGCCGTAGCGATCCACACCGTTGGTGAGCCGGAAGTCATCCAGGTACCCGTACAACCAGAAGTTGGAGTCGTCGCTCCAGCAGCCGAGCCGAGGTGCCGCACCATAGTCCGCCCAGGAGACCGTGCTCGCCTTTGTGGCGACCCTGACGCCGTCCAGATAGAAGTAGAAGTTGCTGCCATTTCGCGTGACCGCCACGTGATACCACTGCCCGAGAGTGAGCGTGATCACGTAGGTAAAGTCGATGGCCACCCCTGCCGTGATGATGTTGAACCAGAACCCGGGCGCGTTCGTGATGCCATTCCAGTTGCAGTAGGCGAGGAAGGCCCGGTTGCTGTCGTTGGATCGGTCGCAATAGATCATCTGCATGTTGGCCGATCCCGTCCCCGCTGCCGGGATGGAAAGCGGCATGAACCACGTCTCCAGCGTGAAGTTGGACGTCCCACAGGCGTGCGCCGGGCTATACGAGCCCAGGAGCGAGTCTCCTGAGCCGTCGAAGTAGCACGCGGTGCCGCCGTACTTGGCCTGCGCAGAGCTGAGGACCGCGTTCCCGCGAAGGGCGTAGAAATGCCCGGTGAGGCCACGGTTTACGACGCCGGTGCCGAGCTTTGTGTCGGTATTGAACGGCAGCAGCAGGACCGTTTTGTCGGCGTAGGCGTCAGGCACGTCAGTTTTCCCAGGGGCCGGTCACATCGATGAAGTAGCCGCCGCCGATGCAGTGCCGGTAGATGAAGGTCTTTCCCTCCAAGTCCAATCACGTTCGTCCAGATGTCGCCGTCCGCCACGTTGGTCAACACGTTCTGCATGGATGAGTACAGGCCCGGCAGCCACCCGCGGACGGTGGAGCTTTCGTTAAGCCACACGCGCGTCAGGTAGACGCCGGAATCTTCAGGATTTGGAAACGTGTATCCCCCCTGACCGGGATACGAGCCCTGCTGAAAGAAGATATTCAACTGCACAGGAACACCGACGCCGGTGTAATTGCGGGGGAAGTAGCGGAGCATCCCGTACGTCGAATTCCCCAAGTTCAGCGGGCCCCGCGACGCGTCATAGCCGCTACCAGTGCAGTCGCTGCTGTGTGCGCCAACCATGAATCGATAGGGGTCGTTCGGCTTTGTGCTCTGGATGTCGCCGAATCCGTGCGTGTATGCGCTTGCATACGCACTGCCCTGGTAGGTAGGCGGAATGCTGATGTAGAAGCGGCGGTCGTCACCGAAGAGCCACCAATGCCGCTGCGTGGCGTCGGACGATTTAGAGATGTAGAGCCCACCGGCGAACTGAGCATCCGATGGGAACTTGTCCGTGCCGGTGTTGGCATCCGTCATGGCGAGGTAGCCCGCGACGCGTGCAGACGTGGTGACGCTATCGTCCACGCGAAGGTACGACCGGGTCGACTGCACGTTGGGCGAGCGATACACCGCGACGTTGGTGCCCGTAAAGACTTTCTCCCACCCGAGAGGTGCGAGCTTTAGGGTGATCGTGCCGGTGGCGGTACCGTCCTCCACGCCGAACGCGTCGAAGCGGACGGTGTTTGTCGTCACCGAGAGCACCTTGTGCTGCCCGTTGAGACCCGTGGGCGTGGCGCCAGCGATCAGCGCCACCGTATGCGCCCGGAAAGAGTGCCCCGTGCTGATGGTGGCCGTGGCCACGCCCGCGCTCACCACGACCGAGTCTGCGGTTTTCTGGGCAAACCCGTTCACCAGGCAGGCATCGAGTACGGAGATCAGGTTTCCCGCAGTCGCGGCAAGGGACGGGGCGGAAGCCATGTCCTTGTCGAAGAACTTAACGGTGGTATCGAGAGCGGGCATGCGATGTCCTAGATCGGGTTGTCCACGTCGCCGCGGATCAGCAGCGTGAAGGAGTCATTCGGGACGGTCTCCGGACCCTGCTGGATGGTGCGGACGACCCAGACGGGGAAGAGCGCGCCCGTGGTGTTGAAGCGCAGCACGTTCCCTGCAGCCCACCCCAGACCCCATCCCGCGGCGGGGATGCGTGAAATAGGGTTGGCCCGTGGCCGGGTTGAGGGGCGCGCAGGCCGTACCGGTATTGCCTACGGCGATGACGCCCACGTGTTCACCGATCACGTTGAAGGACGTGGTATTGGTGAACTGGATCGCCCAGCGCTCGGTGGACGCGCCTTCGTTCGTGACCTGGATGGGCGCAAGGACGGCGTTGTAGGTGCCGGTCGCGGCCGCGCCGCTGATGGCGTCCGACCACGCGCCGTTCCATGTCGCCTGGTCGAAGAGGTTGGAGACATAGGCCCGGAGGTCGCCGGCCACCAGGGCGGAGGACAGGAGCGAGCCTGCCGGATAGGCGTGGGTGATCTGCCGGGTGAAGGCGATCTGCCCGCTGATCTGGACATCGCTGATCTGCGCCATGTCCTCGATGCGGTGCTCGACGGTCACGGGCTGGGCGTAGCCGGAGACGTCGCTGAAGGTCACCGTCCCCGCCTCGAGGTTGGCGCTATAGCCGGTCGAGATGACGGCGCCGGCAGCAGTCCAGGACGCGCACGCGCGAAAGCCGGGTCCGGCCGCAATTCACGGTGAGGCCATTGGTCGCCGTGAGGGGCCCTTCGACCTCGGTGTGGCCCAGGACCGCGAAATCGCCCGCATTGAAGATCGGCACCCGGCCATCGGTCGGAAGCCTCACGGGGTCGATCCCGAGGATTGAGGCATCCAGCGGCAGGTAGCTGTAGGTGACGGCGTTGTAGCGAAGGGTCGTGATGCGGCAGAGGTCCGCGGGCATCGTGGTGAGCCCCGCGATCCCGAGATGCGAGAGGTCGATGGCGAGTGCGCGGGTCCCCGAGCTCGTTCACGAAGAAGAGTTGGACGGTCCCGTACTCGTAGTCGACCTTCCCTTTCACGCGGCTGCCGATGAACTTGCCGTTGACGTCGGAGGTGACATTGAACTGGGTCCCGTCCTGGAGAGTCCCCTGGACGCTCATGGAGGAGGGCCGGATGGGAGAGGCGGCCGTGCGGAACATCACGGCGGAATTCATGAACGGGGCTGTGAGCGGATCAGACGGGGGTGCCTGAAGGCCCCGCCACCCCGTAATGGTCGGCGCGGCACCCGTCGCCCAGGACGTGACGGTGATGACGCCAATGGCGCTTGCGACCGAGCCGGCCGGGGTTCCGACACCGGTCGCGTAGTCGGGGTTCTTGACCAGCGTCCCGTCGACCAGCTGTGCGTAGGTGTTTCCGGCCCCAACCTTGAACGAGGCACCGCGCAGGATGTAGTTGGGCGCCAGGATCGTCTTGGTCTGGTACTGGTTCACCTGGATGCTGACGCTCCCAGCGCCGCCCGCCGCCACGATGTACTGGACCGCGACCGACTGGGGCGCAAAGGTGACCGTGCGGATTCGCAGGTCGCCGGCACCCCGGCCATCCCCCGATGGGGGAGCCGTTCCACAGGAATCGTGCTGGAGAACTTGACCGGCCCCGACGATGATGCTCGGGCCCTTGCACGTCCGCACTGGGCGAGCGAGATCGGAGGCATTGATGTTGATCTCGCCGGTCGCATAGTCGACCGTGCCGACTTGCACCATGCCGTGCACATCGTCCAGGAACTGCAGGTGCCCGTTGCCGTCGTCGGTGACGGCGATGTTTCGGGTCTTTGCGGCCGGCTCGATCCGCAGATCCGCGTACGGGTAGCTCGTCGAGTAGTTGAACTGGGCGGCGACCGTCATCGAGACCGTGCCCGGGCTGATCAGGGGATCCCCGATGAAGCCCCCGAAGATATTGACGGACGCGGCCGTGACGGGGGTGTCACCCGTCGTATTGAGCATGAACATGGTCCCGGTCGCCGGCAGCGCGTTGGGACTGACGTAGGCCACGCCCTTGGTGTAATTGACGGTCCCGGTCGCATCGCCCGTGAGGTTCCCGAGTCCGTCATCGGTCGCAGTCTTCACCGTACCGTCTTCCACGGACACCGATGAGCTGGCTCCCGGCGAGGATCCGCGTGGCCCCCGGCTCTTCGCTCGCTTACCGCAGGTGTTGAGCGGGGCGTAAGAGCTTGGCGCCATTGAAGAGGTCGGTGTTGGTCGTGACCCCGGCGGTGTTCGAGTAAAGAACTGCAAGATGATGGCGCTTCCCACATCGGGCAGCGCACCCAGGGTGAGGGCGACCGAGCCGGTCGGTAGCTGAGTGTTCCCACGCCGTAGGCGGCATCCGAGCCCTTGCTAGCACCCCGACCCCGTTCTCGCGCAGGATGTACCAGCGGCCATCGGCGAGGTAGCTCACGCTCAAGGTGTTACGCAGCGGCATCGCAGGGAAGCGTGAGTGCGTAGCTGATGCTCCGGGATCTCGGCCGTGACATTGATCCCGATAGCTGTCGGAGACCATGCGGCGGAATGTCGGCCGGGATGTAGGTGACGATGTGGGTGCCGCCCGATGGCCCCGAAGACGTTCTCGGTGAGCCGCGAGGATCCCGTTCTCGTAGTCGACGGTTCCGACACTCGGCGGGCCGTTGATGAGGATCCCGCCGCATCGGTCAGCGTGACGCCAGCGCGGGCGACCGTGAGGCTCCCGGGGTAGATGCCGCCGCCCACAAAGATGCGCCTGGATGGTGGTGAAGGCGAGCGTGATGGATCGCGTGATCGCGGCACCGCTCTGGGTGTAGGCACCCCTCAAGCCGTTGGAGCGGGCATCCACAATTGGCGTCTCGGTCTGGGCGCCGGGACGATCTGGGCGAATATCGTCTCCGACCTTGCAGCGCTATGTCGCCGATGTCGACCGGTGCCACGGTGGCGAACGGCGCCGTAGTACTTCGCGGCGTTCGCGACCAGGGTGTCTCGCACGCTTGGTCTTGCCGGTTCCGGCGTGAACGTGCGGTCGGGGGGCGAGCCTGGGAAGTCGTAGCGCAGCGCATCCGAGAGCTCGCACGTCACGACGCCGCCTTGTAGTCCGGTAGGTCCCGCTCTGGAGTAGGTGAAGGTGCGAGTCTTCGGCGGACACGCGCGTCACGCGGACGTATTGCGAGAACTCCTTACCCGGTCGCCTCGTTCATCCGAGGTAGAGGGTTTTCCCATGACCGGAGGCAGCGGCGCGCTTCGCGCTGAAATATCTGGATCGAGCGCTGACCGGTGATGTGGTTCTCGAAGAGGTAGCCTTCCCAGAGGGATCCCTTGTTGAGATAGGCCTCGACGCGATTGGCCGCGTCCTCGCGCTGGTCAAAGACCTCGCCCGTCTTGAATATCGTCACCGACACGCGCGGATCGTCCGGCGGATCGGCCACGATCACGTTTGCCCCGAAGTACCCGTCCGTGGTGGGTGTCTGGATGCTCGCGAAGACCTTGCGGAAGTTGACCCGGCCGCCAGCGCGGTCGAGTTCGCTAGATGTCGTTGAAGACCGAGTTGCTGGCGCCGTCCGGGATGACGTTCGAGGTCGGCGCGCCACCGCCTTACCACGTCGTCCATGACTTGGGATGCGACGAGCTTTACGTCGCCTGCGAGAATGCCCATCTGCTAGATCTCCATCAGGCGAAGTGTCAGGCGGTAGTAGTCGCCGTCCGACCGGGCGGGAAAGCCCATGACGGTCTCCGCTTCGATCGCGGTATCGCCAAAGCGGAAGGCCACGATGAAGACCCGCGCATCGGCGAGCGTGAGTTCGAAGCGACCCGAGTCGACCGCCAGCGGATCAGCCGCCCAGCCGTAGAGCGTCTCCACCACGGCGCGGGTGACCCACGCCATGTCGGCGGCACCCACCAAGGTGATCGGGCGGCCTGCCTGCCGGGTGCCGGACTGCACGAGGAGTGCGCCGGTAAGAGGTAGGAGATGTTGGCGACGACCGGACTCCAGGCGTGCTCATCGGTCCACAGGAGGTCGTCCGGCAACGCCAGCACCACCCCATCGGTGAGGTTCTTAAGCTGCATGTCGTTAGGGACTCAGGCTGCCCGAGCGCGGGCGACTTCGAGGATCTGCAGGAGCCGGGACTCGTCCCCGGCATCGATGGTGGCGTTGACCCGGCGATCGCCGGAGGCCAACTCGACCCGGACGGTGCGCGTGGGACCGGCGTTGGCCTCCAGCGCAGGCCGCGTGAGCGAGAGCGCGGGAGAGCCCAGTCCCACCAGAGCCCCCGGAGGCGTAGCCCTGGACGCGGGCAGCGACCGCGCGGGCCGGCAGTGCCAGGCTATTGAGGGACTCGAAGAAGCCGGCTCCAAAGCGCGCGACCGCTGCCTTGTTCACCACGTACTCGCCGGGCGTGAGCATGGCCGGGACGGAGTCAGAAGCAGCAGGACCGCCCTCGGCAAAGCCTCGCGCCTCGTTCTGCTCCATGTAGGCGATGAGCTCGCGCTCCAGGTCTTTGCCGAACGCGAGCGGCTGCGCCATGGCCGTGCGCCACGTCTGCTGGATGCGTGGCGAGATTTCCGCGCTCGTTGCCGGTGAGCTGGTTCCTGCCCATGAGGGCTTGGACGATGTCGCGATCCTTCGCGGCCTGTGCCCGGTAGCGCTCCATGGTCTTGTAGCGCATGTCGAGGCTCACGCCGCCGCTATAGGTGCGCTCGAGCCACAAGGTGTATTCGTCCATCCCCCGAAGGCCCAGCTCGATGAGCTTCAGGGCCTCGATGGCCTCGCGGTTTCGCTTCGGAGGCGCGGGGCGCCTTCGATCCCGGTCCTCCGGGGTGCGCTTCTCGGGCGCCTTGCTCGGAGCCGCCGGACCTTGCCACGGGGCCCCCGAACGCAAAGCGCGCCACGCCATTGGCAAGCCGGGAGAGCGCCCCACCGCCGTACTTCCGGACGGCTGCCTTTCGGAGCACGAAGGCGCCGGCCTCCAGCGTGCGCGGCACCGTGTCGTTGTGCCCGGAGCCCGGCACCGATCCGCCCGCCATGCGCGGAAATGCGGAGGCCACGCTCCCCGCCGTCGGCAAGAACGTGCCGTGCGCCAGCACCGACGAGGCCGCCGGTCGCGTTGCCTTCGACTCGGCGAACCGTGATCGTGTGGGTGCTGCTCGTATTCGCGCCGTTCAAGGACTGGATCTGGGACCGCACGGCGTCCACGTTGGCGCTCACCTGATGGCGAGACTCGGTCTGGATCCGATCCAGCGCACGAATCATCCCGTCGACGTTGGTGATGGCGGCCTGCGCCTTCTCGGTCGCCACCCGCAGATCCAGCTGGGCGTTCTGCTCGGCGTAGGTCTTGAGCTTGTCGAGCGCTTCCCTGGCCTTGCCCACATCGGCGTTGATGGGGAGGGTCTTTCCTTCCTTCAGGAGTAGCTCGTATTCCCGCAGCTGCTTCTCGGCCTGCTGCAGGTCGGCCTGAATGGAGACGAGAAGCTGCTTCTCGGCAAGCGCCTTGTCCAGATCGGCGAGGGCCTGAGTGAAACGGGAAGCATCGGCGTCGATCGTGACCTTGAGGCCCTGCGCAGTTTCGCCGTGAGCTGGTCGACCTGGGTCTGGGTCTCGGTAAGCGTCTGCTTGATCTGGTCGCGGGCGGTGACCGCCGTCTGTGCCGCATTCCGGTGCGCGGTCGCCTCGGCGTTCAGCGCCTGGCCGAGAATCTCTTCCGAGGACCGGATGTCCTGGATGGCGGTATTGACCCCTTGCTTGCCCGCGCGTGATGGCGGCGTCCGCCTCCTGGGTCCGCTGCGAGATCTCGGCACGCAAGCGATCCGCCTGCCGCATCAAGGCTTCGGACTTGCCGTACTCCTGATTTCGGGAGGCTTCTCGGGCACGGGCCTCGAGGAGAGCGACCTGGGACGCACCCTGCTCTGCCTGACGCCGGGCATCCTCGCCGCGCTTGGCTTCACTCGTCTGGCTTGAGGCCACCTGGGAGGCCAAGTCCATGGCCTTCTGGGCATAGCTTCGCGCCTCCTCGAAGGAGCCATTCGCCAGCGCCCGGCGCGCCTGCTCCTGGTATTCCGCGATCTGGCTCTTACGATCCTCGGTGGCCTCGTACTCGCTCATCCCCTGACGCTGGATGTCGCGAATGCGCTCCTCCGTGGACATCGAGAGGCGCCGCTTCTCCTGCTCGATCCGGTTCACCTCGGCCAAGTGCCGGTTCGCCTCGGCATTCAGGGCATCGATGTGGCTCCGATACTCGGCGAGCGCCTGCGTCATCGTCTGGCGCTTGGCCGCGAGGATCTCGTTCTCGACCCGCTGGACGTTGGCCGATCGCTCAGCATCTGTCTGCCCCTGGCGACGGGCAGCGTCGATCCGGGCTGCCGACTCCTGATCGATGAGCGCCATCGCCTCCGTCAGGGCCTGCCGGCGTAGCCCCGTCTGCTGGGTGAGGGACTCGGTGAGGAGCTGCGTCGACTGACTGATCCGCGTGGCCTCGGCCTGGCCGGTTGCCTCCAATGCCGACACTTCCTGCTGGTATCGCGCCTTGACCGCATCGACCTGCCGCTGCAGGTTCGCATCCAGAATGGCCGTGAGCCCCTTGTAGGCTTCGGCCATCTTGGCGGTCGCATCGTCCACGGTTTGGCTCGCCTTGCCGACCGCCTGCTCCACTTCCCCCAACCGGGACTTGAGCTTCTCCAGGGCGGCGTGGACGGCTTCCACCCCGCGGGCGACGGCTTCCTGCGTGCCTTGCCGGACCGCCTCCAGGCGCCGCGCGATTTCCTCGGCAACGGATGCGGCCGTGTTCATGGCGCCCGTAGCCGCTGCCGTTCCCTTGCCGGCATCGGCATACATCTGCGCGAAGACCTGGTTCATCTCCGCGAGCCGCGCCTGATGGCGCTGGGTCGCCTGCGCGACGGTGTCGGAGGTAAAGAGCGCGGCAAACATCTCCCAGCGGTAGCGCAGCTCCTCGATCCCGCGCATCAGGACCTCCACCATGGCGATGCCGGTTTTACGCACGAACTCGAACTTCTCGGAGAGCCACGTGCCGATCTCCCATCCCGCGAGAAAGGCACCCAGCACCGCAAAGGTGGCCCGAAGCACGCCAATGCTTGCCACCGCGTTCGACACCGAGAGATTCACGCTCGCCCACGCGGCCGTGGCCCCATTGGCTGCAGCCACCGCTGCGGCGCCCGCCGCCTGCCAGGCGGTGATGAGCGCGGGGATCAGTCGGTAGACCAAGACCGCAAGCCCGGCCTCGGCAATGCGCTTTAGCCACTGCATCACCGTGTCCAGATTCTGCGAGAGCCACGTCAGGGCCTCTGCCAGCTTCTTCGTCATGCCCGTCGACTGATCGACCTGGCTCACCCACTGGCCGAAGGCGTTCTGAAGGCGCTGGAAGGATTGGCTCACGGTCGCTGGCAACTGCGCGTACTCGGTGGCGAGCTTGTCCTTCTGGCTCATGAGGGCGTTGACCACCACATCCGCCGTGAGGCGTCCCTCTTCGGCCATCTTCCGCAGACGCCCAATGGGCACGTCCAACCCGTCCGCGAGCGCCTTCGCGAGCCGCGGGCTGTTCTCGACGACGGAGTTGAATTCCTCCCCGCGGAGCACCCCGGAGGCGAGTGCCTGGCCGAACTGCAGGAGTGCGGACTGCGCTTCCGTGGCCGACGCCCCGGACAGGCGAAGCGCCTGCGAGATGCTCTCGGTGATGGCGAGCGCGTCCTTCTGCTCGCCGCCCAGCATCCGCACGGCCTGCTGGAGCCTCCCGTAGAGGGTGGCGGTCTCCTGGATCGGGACCCCGATCCGCTGGGCGATGGCGAAGAGCTCGCGCTGCGCGGTGGTGAATTCCTGCTGGCCAGCGGTGGCAAGTTTCAGGCGCGCGGACATCATGGCCCACGCATCCGCAATCTGGATCACCTCCTGGGCCTTACCGGCTGCCCAGTTGATCGAGAGGAACGCGAGAAGCTGCGTCTTGGCGCTGGCCACCTGTTCGCTGAAGGCCGACATCCCCGCCTTCACTTCGGCCATTCCGGCGGCGGCCTTGTCGCCGGCGGTCTTGGCGGTGGTCGGCAAGTTCCCCGAGGCTACGCTCGGCCGACGTGATGGCGCGCTTGAGCCCCTCGTCGGCACCTTCGAGAGCAACGAGGATGGAAATGCGTTGGGCCATGGATCAGTCCAGGGTGCGGATTTGCTTTTCGATTGCGGCGGAAAGGCGGGGGATGCGGCTGGCGACCAGGCGCTCGACGTCCAGGCGCTTCTTGAGGACCACCTTGGGTACGAGGACCGCGATGGGAATGCTGGCGCCGCGCTTCAAGCGCTTCACCCCTTCCGCCTTGCGGTAGCGACGCTTGAAGCCCGCCAGTGGCCGGTCGTGCTCTTTGATGTTCTCGGCCATCAAGACGATGTTCCCCTTGGCGTTCTTCACGAAGTAGGCGTTACCGCCGCGCATGAGCTGCGGCCACCTGCGCCTTGAAGCGCTTGCGCCCCACGCGCCCGTGGATCGGAATCAGCATCCGGCCGCCAATGGCGCCACCCTTCTCGTGGATCCCCGACCAGGGAATGCGCGAGCCCACGTAGAGCGCCGGCAGGCGCGTCGGATCCTTGTCGAGGACGCGGGCCGTGAACCCCTTGAGGAAGGACTTCCGGACGACGGCGAGACGAGAGCCAACGTGACTGCGCACATCCTCACGTAGCTCGGCGGCCTCGCCACGAATGGCCTGGGAGACCGCCTTCTTCACCTTCTCGCGGTACTCGCCACCCCAGCGACGCAGCTGCGCGCCGGCCGCCTTGCTATCGATCCGGATGGCAATGCGCACGGTCGGTCAGTCGGTCGAGGGTCTGGTCCAGTTGGCGGGAGTCGCCTCGGGTGCCGATGGCGATCACCGAGAGAAGCCGGGCCTCCTCGGCCGCTTCGGCGCGTGCGACTGCGTCCAGGAAGCCGCGCACCTGACCCAGGGTGTAGTCCAAGACGTCGGGAAGCCGGTGGCCGTGACTGGATCAGCCGCTGGATGGCGTCGAACCAGACGGCTGCGCGGGTGCCAGCTTCATCTGCGCGAAGAGGCCGTCCAGCTTCGGGATCACCGTCTGGGTAAAAAAATCGGCATTCACCTCGATCACCTTGGCGGCCAGCAGGATCGCTTCGTCGGCCGCGAGGTCGTCGACCCACTCCCGAGGCTTTCCGACCGCGATGGCGATGGCCGACAGGAGGTCATCCCCGCGTTCCCCGAAAAGGGCCAGCCAGTCGATCGCCGGCGCGGTGAGGCTCTGCATGACGGGCGAGATGGCGCGCAGGAACGCCGGCAGGCTCCCGACCTTGAGCGGTTTGAGGGTCAGCGTCTCGCCCGCCACGGTGATCTGCACACCGGGCGGGATGAGGGTTTCCAGATCACTCATGGGTCAGCGCCTTACAGCTGGACGATCCGGCCGAACTGACCGAGGAGCGCGTCGTAGGGTTTCGTCGTATCCGCCAGGAGCGAGCCTTCCATCTCGAACTTGTTGTACTCGTCCGAAATGAGGGAGAGCTCCTTCAGGGGATCGAAGGCCACCCGGTAGAGCTCCACCAGCACCTTGGCGTTGGCCTGCGCCGTGTTGAGCCCTTCGAGGCGGAGGTACCGCTCCGGGAGCGGCTGCGTGAAGATGCCGATCTCGGTCGCCGACCCCGTAGGTGTAGCTCGCCTTGTAGGGTGCCGTGAGGCCGGTGACGTCCAGAAACTGGATGGATCCGAAGTCGGTGTCGGCGGTGTAGTGCGTGCCGAGGGTGAGGGTCGCGGGCGTGCCGGCGGAGTCGACCACCACGAGGGCCGAGACCTTGGGATGCGCCAGGAAGTAGCGGTCGCCCACGACCGGCGTGGCTCCACCCACCGGCTCGTCGGTCACGCTGCCCGGTGCTACCGGTCACGTGGTTCCCGTAGAGGGCGAGTGCCAGGTTCTCCTTGGTGAACTCCTCGATGGTGAGGTTCACCGTGGCGGACTTCTGCTTGACCATGCGGTGATCGAGCGAGCGCTGGCCGGTCTGGCTCTCGTAGTGCTCCAGCACGTCGGTCTTGAGCGAGAGCTTCAAGTCCGCGACGTTGCCGGGCGAGCGCACTTCGATGGGAAGGCCTGCGACATCGCGCTTGCCCAGAAAGACGCGGCCCTGGAAGGAGGCATAGGTGCTCATGGCTTGGGTTCCTTGCGGTAGTGGGGTTTGGGTTCAGGCGGGGCCGCGGCGGGTGCCGGGTCGAGGGCGGCGATGCCGTGGCTTACGAGCCAGTCGGCAGTCGCGCTATCCACCTCGATCCGATCGCGGACCCCGTAGAGCTTTCCCGCATGGGTATGCGGGCGCAGCAATACGACTCGCGTCATAGGTTTCATCCTTGAATGGAAAGATCAGCGGCAAACGTCCGGTAGGTGATCCGGTAGCGCGCGGGGATCGCGGCCGCCACGGCATCGGCGTCTTCCACCTCCCACTCGGTCTCCTGCTCGCGGATGCCGAGCGCCAGGCCCCCGAGGTTGCCGTCGGCCATCAAGGCGGCATGGGCAGCCGTGAGGAGCTCGTCGGCCTGGGTTTCGGGGACATCAGGGAGCACCGCCCGGGCCAGCGCCACCACGCGAACGGTGAGTTCCCGGGTGACCCGGTCGTTCGCCCGCTCGGTGATCGCCTCGGACTCGGGAAACACCACGAGCGCCGGACACTGCTCCCGCGTCACGGCCACCGTGGGGGAGCGGTGCAGGGTTGCACCGAGGCCTTCGGCTGCTGGCCGCAAGGCCTCCAGCGCCGCGAGCAGGATCTGCTCCCGGATCGAGTTGCCAGCCATGGGGTTAGAGCCGGGTGAGCTTGGCGCGCATTTCCGAGCCATCGCCCACGGCCCGGATCTCGCGCACTTGGAAAGCCACGCCGTCGATCTCGACCGTCTCGCGGGGAGCGAGGCCGACAAAGACCGTGGCGGGATAGGACATCACGTACTCGGTGCTCGCGGTGAGGCCCTCGAGGATCGTCTCATCCGGAGCGGCGAAGCCCACGTCGAAGGTCTGCGGTGCCCCGCCGCTGGAGGGCGTCCAGCGGCAGGACTTCAGAAACCCCACGTTGGCCGCCGCCTCGTAGATCCGCTCGATGAGCCCCATGGCTTAGGCCATCGTGAGTTTCACGAGCACGCCCGGGCGGTGGCACATCGGCAGCGGATTGGACTGCGTGTGCAGGTCCGTGCCGCGCTCGAACTTGCGCGGCTCCTGCTTCGCGTAGAGCGGCTGGCCGATCGTGTTGACGGTCTCGTTGAAGTCCGCCGGCGCGAAGTAGGTCCCCGAAGGTGTCCAGTGCCCAGCGGGAAGGCGTGGGCCTCGCCAGGCGCGATGAAGCGCTGCACATCGCCGGCGATGTCGGTCGCCTGGCCCCGGTACTCCTCGAAGATGATGCCGCCGAAGGTGAAACCCTGGCGGACGTCGTCTCGATGAGCATCGGCCCCTGCTGCCAGTTCTCGAAGGCCTTCTCGACCTTGGCGTGGCCGGTGAGCTTTGCGAAGAACTCCGGGGAGCACAGGCAGCGCACGCCCGTCATGAACTCGCCCTGCAGGTTCTCCTCGATGTGCCGCGACCACGTCCGTGCACTTGCCGCGCACGTTGGTGGCTGTCACGTGTCGAGCTGGAAGTTGACCGACTGCGGGGTGATGCCGAACTCGTGTAGAGGTCGTAGCAGCTCAGACCCATCGGCATCGAGGATCACGCCCTTGAACGCACCCATGCGCAGGTGTTCCAGCGTGATCGCATGCTTGTTGCGCATGGTCTCCAGATGCTGGGCCATCACGCAGGCGACCGACTCCATTTCGGTTTCCGAGCCGAACGCGCGAACGCCCTGGACCTCCTCGGGGAGCACCACGTCATCGTGCGGGATGTGCGGAATCACGAAGGAGTGGAGCTTTCGCTTACCGCGGGCGCCGACGGTCGCCGGGCTCCCCACAGGCAGCGTCGGCAGGAGGTTCAGGACGCCGTTACGTCTCTTCCACGATGACCGAGCGGGTGCGCACCGGTTTGGCCGGGAAGAGGTCCAGCGCCTCGAGCCGCCCATAGCGGTTGGGGATGAGTTGATGGCCGCCGTGAGGCTCGCCATCGAGAACGCCGGGATTGCTGAAACGGGTTCTGCATGATCGTGCTCCTGATGGGTCGATTAGGCGGCGTCGCGAACGAAGATGCCGATGCGCTTTCAGCTGCGCCATCGGCGGCGGCTTTCTGAGCTCGGCGGTGATGCCGGCAGGCCACACCAGTGCGCTGCTGCGCGACGATGGCGTGACGAGCGATGAGGAGCCCGTCCTCGCGGTCGGCGAGCGCAGCATCGACGTCGTTGGCGATGACGCCCACGGGCGACTTCCGTGCCATCGGTGGCCGCGGGATCGAGCGCCTTCAGCTTCGACGTGGCGGTGACCACGCCGACGACGGTCCCCAGAGCCGAGGGTCTGGCCCGAGGCGACGGTTGCCCGGTCGCGGGAGTAGAGGTTCGGCGCCTCGTACTTGAGAAGGTCGCCGAGATTCTTGGGTTCAGAGATGGAAGGCATGGCTTACTCCTTGGAGATGAGTTTCTTGACGGCAGCGACGACTGGGCTCACCGCCGGATGCGCGGTGGTACCCGCATCGGCGGTGATGTGAGAGCTGATCTCGGGCTGCTGCGGCGCGAGCCTCCAGGAGCGCGCGACGTACCTGCGCTTCCGAGACGCTGGAAGCGAGGAATTCCGCCGTGCGATCCGGGCAGCCGGCGATAAGGCAGATCTCGGCGATTGCCTGGGCTTCACTTCGGGCGTGCGTACCAGCCGGGGCGGCGGGCGTGGCGGCAGCCATCGGCAGCCGGATCCGTGGGAGTAGCTGGGGGTCGGCTACGCTCGGCTCCGATTCCGAGGGCGTCGTATCCGGTAGTTGCGGTGGTACTCGTTTGATTCATGGAGGTCTCCAATCGATTGGGTTGTGAGGAACTCGGGTTGGTTGTGCTCGCTCCGGTGGGCGAGGCGCGTGCGCCGTTGGCGGTGAGGCGACGTCGGGCTTCAAGGGTCAAGGCGAAGTCGCCGACCACTTCCTCGAAGCTCGCGACGGCATCGGCCAGTCCTGCCGTCACGGCGGCCTCACCAAACACGAGCCCCGCTTCGAGGCCGCGAATGGCTTCGGGCTCCAACCCTCGCGCTTGGGCCACATGCCCCACGAATATTTCGTAGAGGCGATCGACCTCGGCCTGCAGGGTGGTGGCCGCCTCCGGCGAGAGCGGCGCATGCGGGGAGAAGTCGTTCTTGCGACTCGCCGGCGTAGATCGCGGTGTATGTGAGACCGTCCTTCGCGTCCTTCACGGACTGATCCACGTGGAGCGCGATGACGCCGATGGAACCGACGCCAGCCGTTTGCGAGAGCGTGAGGCGCGAGGCGGCCGCAGCCGATCGCGTAGGCGGCCGAATAGGCGGCGTCGTTGGCGTGCGCCCAGATGGGCTTTACGTCGTTCGCCGCGCGGATGCGGGCGGCCAGTTCGAAGACGCCACCGGCCTCGCCTCCCGGCGAATCGATGTCCAGGAGGATCCCGTCGACCTGCGGGTCGGCCAGCGCCGCATCGAGTCGGGCGCCGAGTTCGCTGTAGGACGTCAGGCCCGATGCCGCATCCACACCCCACGGAGCGACGCACCAGCGTGCCGTGCACCGGAATCACGGCGATCCCGACGGGCAGACGGGGTAGCCGCGCCGCGCGTGGCGGTAGCGCCATCTGGGCCTCCGACTCGAGGAGCCCGATGCGCGGGCCCAGGACCGCCAGGATCACGTCCAGTTTCGGGCGCGCAATGAGGAGCGGCGTCCCGTAGAGTCGGGACGCCAGATGAACGAGCTGCATGTCAGGGGTCCTGTTGGTCTTGCGGCGGTGATGCCGCCGACTGCTGGCCCGCGGGGGCCTTGTCGTGCCTCGGGTCCGACTCGAAAACCAATCCCAGCGCGTCCGCGCGGGCGTTGTCGGCGGCAATCTCGCGATCGATGTCCTCGGCGTCGTAGCCGAAGGCGGAGATCGCTTCCGACCGGGAGAGGAGGCCGGCCCGGATGGCAGTCACCATCGCGTCGAACTCCTTCTTGGGATCCACCCACTGCCAGCCCTGGGGAATCCATTTCACGGCTTGGTACTCGCGGCGCCGGCGCGTGAACGCGGGGCAGCGCGAGCACGCCCTCGAGCGCCGCCTGCTCCATCCAGGCTTGCCAGATGGGCCGGCAGAACTGGTGGACGATCACGCTGTGCTGAATGGCCTCGCAGCGGCGCCGGAACTCCAGGAGCCCTGCGCGGATGGAGGAGTAGTTCACCTGGGTGAGATCGCCGGTGAGCATCTCGTAGGTGATGCCCATGGCGGCCGCCACGGCCCGGAACTGCATGCGCAGGAACTCGGAATAGCTCGCCCCGACATCCGCGGGTTGGCTGAACTTCACGTCCTCGCCGGGTTCGAGTAGCTGCATCGTTCCCGGCTCGAGCCCTGCGAAGGACACGCCGGTCGCGTCCGATTGCCCCTCGCCCAGGAGGTTGTCCTCGGGTGCGAGGCGGGTGACGAAGCCGGCGAACATGGCCGCCGTCTTCTTCCGGACCAGTTCCGCGTCGTCGTACTGGTCGAGCTCGTTCAACTTCACCAGGCCCGGGCAAGCCAGGGCTCGCCGCGAAGCTGGCCCGGCCGCAAGGGCCGGAAGAGGTGGATGACTTCGGAGGCCGGGATTCGGACGGTCTGCATGCCGCCGGTCCCGGACATCGGCGCCAGCGCCCCGTCCTCGGGATGCGAGCGGTACAGGTGGTACGCGACACGACGCCCGAGGCGGTCGAACTCGATGCCCGCGCGCACGACGTTGCCCGAGGGCAGTTCCGTGTTCATGGTGGCCGGCAGGTGCTCGGGCTCCAGGACCTGAAGCTGGAGTGCCACCGGCAGGCGATCCTCGGGGCGGCGGTAGCGAAGGCGCACCAGCGCCTCGCCCCCCTCCACCATGGCGCGGCAGGCAAGCGCCTGGAGACCGTAGAAGTCGGTGAGCCCCGCGGCGTCTGCGTCCTCGCACCAATCCCACCACAGCGCGTGGATCGCCTCACGCAAGGTGAGGTCCGCCACCATCGACTGCGGCTTGATGCCGGTGCCGATGGCATTCGCTACGAACGCCTCGACCCCGGCCGCAGCCCAGGCATTGCGGCGAACGAGATCCCGGCTCTTGGCACGCAGTTCGTTCTGGCTGAAGGCAAGTGCGGCGACCGCGCCGGGGTTCGCCACCTGCCAGGCGATCGCGCGCCGGCCCGAGCCCACCCCGTCATAGGTTGGCGTGCCGCCACCGAACAGGCCGCGCCGGATCCTGGACACCCAGCTCATCAGGTGCCCTTTCGGGTGGTGATGCGGACCTGGCGCGGGGCCCGGGGCCAGAGACCAGTATTCACGGCATCGTCGAAGAGGCCGCGCTTTACCTCCTTGATGGCGGCCGCCAGCTCCTCGACGGTGCGGTACTCGACCGTCTTGTCCGCAAAGGTGACGCGCCGCTCGCCCTTGGCAAGGGCCGCTTCCAGCGCCTCGAGTTGGGCTTGCGAGTAGGCCATCAGCGGTACACCACCACGTTGATTTCGGTCGAGTCGGCAGGAGAGCCCGCCAAGCGTGCTGACGCAGCGAACATCCAGGTGGGCGGCTGCACGCTCGTCCGTCGACGTGGCGGCGACCGCCAGGCGCTGGGAGCCCGACGTGCTCACGCTTCGCGCAATGGCGGTCCAGCAGTAGTTGGCGTCGGCGATCGGGGTGGCGAAAGTGGACGCGGTACTGGCCGGCCGCCAGGCGCTCGACGCTGGCCACGCCGTAGCTGTGATGAATGACCGTCTGGCCCGCCACATAGCCAAAGCTCACCCACGCCCGCGCAAGCGCCGGGTGGGTGGCATCGACCTTGGTTCCGACCTCGAACCCGATACGGGCGGCGAGGCCCGCGATGCGATCGGAGAGCGACATTAGACGAGCGCCGCTTCGAAGATCGCGACGAAGTCGGTGTCGGTGTCGCCGACCGCGTGAGGTTGCGACGGCACCGATGTTGGTGCGAGCCTGCTGCTGCTCGAGGACCGTGAGCGTTTGCGCCGCATCGAAGCGCACGCGCGTATTGACGGCCGCGAGCAGCGCATCCAGCCCCGAGGTGTTGTTCTGCAGGTACTGCTGGATCTCGACCAGCGTGTCGTAGGCCGCGTCCGCCCCGCCCAGGATCTCGGTCTTGAGGGCGTCCAGGAGGGAGACGATCTTGCTCGACGAATAGGTGCTCGTGAGCGTGATGCTGGCATCGTCGATGCCATTGGCCACCATGGTCTTCAGCTCGTTGATCGCGGCAACGAGGTTGGACTTGTCGGCCGTGGTGAGGTTGGCGAGAGCCCCCGTCTTGGTATTGACGGCGTTGAACTCCTGGGCGATGCGAACGACCAGACTCTCGATGCGGGTCTGCAAACTCATGGTTGTTCCTTTGTCGTGGTTAGGAAAGCCAGCGGCTCTTGATCACGCGCCGGCCGTATTTGCGGACCCCAGAAGCACCGAGGCCACCGCTAGGGGTGGCCTCGTGGGGATCCAATGCTTGAAGCGGGGGTGGCACCTCGTCCGGAGGTGCAATTCCCAGCTGTCGTTCCAGTTCGCGCCAATGGCGCTCTTCGAATCGATCGAGCCCGGCAGCCGCAGCGGCGGCCCGGGCGTACACGTAGCAGTCGAGTGCTTCGTTACGCTCGCGCATCTTTTGCCACTCGCGGTGGGCAAAGCCATTGCGGTCGCGTCGGGTGACGAGTTGCTCGGCACAGAGCTGCTGAATGAACTCGGCATCGACCTGCGGCAGGTGCACGAAGCCCGCGGGGTAGCGGATCGTGACCCCGTCCTCCTCAACGTCTGCGATCTTGCGCAGGTTGTTGTAGAACTCGAGCTTCGCGATTCCCCCTGCGACCGAGAAGACCTTGATCCCCCGGCGGAGCTTCTTGCCGCCCTGCGAGACATCCACCGCCTGGGGCGTGCCGATGAGGGCTGCGCCTCGGGCAATGCCCTTCACCGCCATGAGGCGCGAGTCCCGCGACGCCCGCACGAAGGCGTAGGCCTCCTGGGTGGCAAAGCCCGTGTCCAGCGCAAATCGCGCCAGCGGCATCGTGGCGCCGGACGCGTGCGTCCATTGCTCGGCGAGCAGTGCGCCAAGATCGCGCCAGACCGCCTCCCGGGCGGTATCGCCCATGAGGATCCGGTGCTCGACGAGCCAGGACGCCTTGCCGCGACCGAACGCCCAGATCGAGGCTTCGATCCGATCCTTCTGGACGTCGGCGCCGCCGACCAGGAGGAGCCCTCCGGCGGGGACCGTGCCAATCGGGTAGTTGTCCCGGCGCTCCAGGAGCCGCTGCCAGTCGGGGGCTTCGCCCTCCTCGACCCAGGTCTCGCCGAGTTCGGTGTTCTTGAACGTCTTGATGGCGGCCGCCGACCCGGACTCCTTGTTCACGGCCGCCTCCCAGGCGGTGGCGATCTCCCGCCAGCTGCGCCAGCCCACCGGGCTATAGAGCGAGGACAGGTGAAACCCCGTCGTCTTGGTCCCGTTCTCCGGCGCCATCGCACGCCACTCGCCGTGTTCCAGCATCCACGCCTTGTGGTGCTCGGCGACCGGCACGTCGCACGATTCGCAGACGTAGGCCGCGGTTTCCGGTTGCCCCTTTTCCCATCGCAGCTGCTCGAATCGCAGCCACTGCCGATGCGAGCAGTACGGGCAGGGTACGAAGTAGCGGCACTGATTCGACGCCTCGAACTCCCGCTCAATCGAACTCACCCCCGAAATGGTCGGGGTTGAGACGATGAAGATCTTGCGGCGCGCAAAGGTCCGCGTGCGAGCCTCCGCAAGCGAGATCGCGTCCCCCTCGCCCTCGACGTCCACCGGGTAGCCATCCACCTCGTCGAGGAAGAGGTAGCGGACCGGCATCGAGCGAAGCCCCACGGCACTGTTGGCCCCGGTCATCACCAGCACCCCGCCGCGGAACTCCTTGGCGAGGATGGTGTTTCCCGAGTCCCGGCTCCGGGCCGGCGCGATCAATTCCGCGAGCACCCCGGACTCCTCGATCAGCGGGTCGATGCGCTGCTTGGAGTTGCGCTTCGCCATGTCGACCGTGGGCCACACCGCCATCATCGGTCCCGGCGCGTGGTGGATCACGTAGCCGATCCAGTTGGAGCCCATCTCGGTCGCCCCCAGCTGCGCCCCCTTCATGAACACCACCCGCTCCACCGGTGAGGTGGGCGAGAGGCAGTCCATGATGGCTTTCAGGTAGGGCGTGCGGCTGGTGCGCCAGCGACCCGGCTCGGCCGAGGCCTTGCTGGAGAGCATCCGATGCCGATCCGACCACTCCGAGACTGTGAGAAGCGGATCGGGCGTGAGCCCCTCGCGCCAGGCGCGCTCGATCTCGATCGCACCCTCGTAATCCACATCCACCATCAATCCACCCGCGGACGCATGTCACCCAGCTCCTGCAGGTGCTCGCGCACGGCCGCCTCTAACGCCACGTGCATGGCATGCGCGTCGACCGCGAGCCGGGCGGCCATTTGTGCCGAGATCCGCGCTGGCCAATTGAGCCAGGCGTCTCGCTCGGACCGGGCGAGCTTGAAGACGTGGGCGATCGCCTGGGATCGATCGACCAGCTCCCCCTTGAGCCGAGCGAGGCGCACCTTGTTCGTCTGCGCCTTCACGACCTCATTGACCGTCCGGGCCTGCAGGAGCGAGGTCCCCCCGCTTGGCAGCGCCGTGGGTGCATCGCCCGACGTGTCCGGCACTGCGGCCCGAGCCGCCGTCTTGTTCGGCCCGACCTTCGGCGGCTCCGTGTTGCGCGACCACTCCCGATCAGCGCGTTCGGGATCGATGGTGCCGTCCGGCTCGGAGGTAATGCGACCGGCGCGAATCGCCTTGTGAACCGCCGTATCGGTGACCCCGCGGTGCCTGGCATAAGCGCGAATCGAGATCCCCATCGGAGCCTTCAATCCTCTTGCAGATTCAGCTTGGCTTCCATCGAGAGAAGCGCGTTCATACGTTCGACTTCAATCACCTCCCCCGGAAACGCCCATGAACACGATCGAAACCCTGCTGACCCAGATCGCCCAAAGCCACCTCGGGATCCAGACCCTGGAGACCCGCAACTCGGACAGCCTGGACTTCCACGATGTCGCGGTCTGGAGCCTGCGCGAGGCCCTGGCGGCTGCTTACAAGGCCGGTGCGGAACAGGGGGTGCCCACCCACAAGGCCGCGAAAGCGCGTCGCGCGGGCACGCAAAGGACATCGTCGAAATGAAGCAGAAAGCGCTTGGCTTCCATCGGAAGGAGCGCGTTCATCACGTCACACCATCAACCACCACCAAGGAGTCGCACATGAGCAAGACCGACCTGAGCCCCGCCCAACACGCCATCCTCGCCTCTGCCATCCAGAACACCGGCGGCAAGATCGAGTGGTTCCCGGACAACATCAAAGGCGGCGCCCGGAAGAAAGTCCTGGAAGGGCTCTTCAACCGCGCCCTTATCACCACCGACGGCACCGACTGGTTCGCGGCCGCCGAGGGCTACGACGCCCTGGGCTGCCCGCGCCCCGCGCTGGCCCCTGTTGCCCCAAGCGCCGAGGAAACCGCCAACGAAGCGCCTCCCGTCGCGGCGCAGGCGCAAGAAACCGCGACCCCCCGTCCGCGTACGCGCGAGAACAGCAAGCAAGCCACCATCATCAAGATGCTGCAGCGCGCCGAGGGAGCCACGATCTCGCAGATCTGCGAGGCCACCGGCTGGCAGGCGCACACGGTGCGCGGCGCCTTTGCCGGGGCGCTCAAGAAGAAGCTCGGCCTCAACATCGTCTCGGACAAGAGTCGAAGGCGGCGAGCGCGTCTACCGGATCGGGGCCTAAGGGGGTGCGAGTCCATAGACTTTCCAGAGCCCGCGCCTGCGCTACCCCGATAGCACCCCTACTGTGTTCACCGGGGCCAGACAGTTCGTCGAGGCCCAAGGCATGGCGGTGTGGTGGAGCTTGTGCGACACCGTGATGCCCGACGAGTGGTTCAACGTGACCGACGTTGCCGGGTCAACTCGAGACCCTGCGCGGCTACCGACAGCCGGAACGGTATTTGCGGGCGGTCCTCAAGGCGATCCTCGCCGACTACCAGGAGTGCACCGGAGGAACTACGACGGACCGAGTCCCGGTGCGCCTACGGGGCCGAAACCTCGATGTCATCAGCATCTGAGTCCGCCGATCGCCCAATAGCGCTTGGCTTTGCATTGAACAGCGCGTTCATACAGTCATCGCACAACACAACCAACGGAGCCCAAGATGACGACCACCACACAAATCCCCGCCACCCAAAACGAAGCCTGGGGCTTTTGGGGAACGATGACCGAAAACGCCGCCGCCGCGTGGCCCACGGCCGTGACCGCACTTGCGGAGGCCACGGGCCAGCCCCCGGACGCGGTCCGGGCCTTCCTCGATAGCCGCCACGGGCGCCACTTTGCGGATGACGTCCTGAACCAGATGCACGCCGGTCTCGCCCTGGCGGACGCGATCCACGCCGCCACCCAACAGTGGATGGGCTGGAAGATCGGGCGCCAGACCTGCAAGCAGTACGGCATCCCGCGCGGGCTGCCCTACCTCACAGGCTTCGTGATCCATTGCGAGATCATCGAGGAAGAACTGGACTTGTAAGTCCCAAACATCGTACCGAAGCCACTCACAGCCCTTCGGTCGTCTGACCGCGAGTTGTCTTGCGGTTGCAGACAACTCACCATTGATTATCTGACGTTGTCTTCAGCCGTCCGACCTCAGGCCGCTGATTCTCAAAGATTAAGAAGCTCAAGGAGACGCTTCGTGCCAGGTCCTGACTTTCAGAGCTTTGCATGCTGCCTTTGCTTCGTAACGCAGGCGATGGACAGGAACACACGAGCGCAGAGGCTCGCGATGCACTTGCAAGGGAGCTTGGCCTCAGCGAGGAAGAGAAGAATCAGCTCCTCCCGAGCGGGCGACAGGCGCGCTTCGCGAATCGGCTGACAATTGGGCTACTAACTACCTCCAACAGGCTAACTTGCTTCGCGCTCACGAGACGCGAGGCGTTCACCAAATCACGCAGAACGGCGGAAAAGAAGTAATGAAGGCGCCCCCGTTCCCGCAAAGTCGACATTCGCTTTCATCGGAGCCCACCGTTTCCTGAGTTCCTCGAAGGTTTCGCTCTCGCAAGACCCGAGGACAGCGAAGATGACACTGAGCAAGATCATCTTCTGGGGCAGTCTCCACGCCACACCGAGTCGGGAGCCACGCCAGAAGAAGCGACTGGAGGGCGCGTATTCGCGGTTGCGCGCCAGCCTAGCGTCCGGAGCTACTGGGTCGCGTTAAGTCGGGCTCCTCGAACAATTCAGTTCGAGACCCTTAGCTTAGTGGGGCTGCTACATTGAAATGCGGAGTACGGTGGTTCGCGTCGCGACGCAGGCCAAGCCATCGGGAAGTCTGGAGACGAAGGCATTGATGGGGTCATTAGCGAGGATCGCCTCGGCCTCGATGTTGTCTACATACACAGCCAAGAAATGGGACGGCAGCGGTTCGGGCGTCCTGACATTCAAAAGTTTGTCGGTGCGTTGCATGGCAAGAGAGCAAAGAAGGGGGTATTCATCACCACTGCGGTCGTATTTCGCCGGAGGCAGTCTCGGCTACTGTTGAAAAATTCGAGCCGAAGATGGTGCTCATTGATGGTCGCCGCTTAGCTAAGTCTTGATGATTCGATATCTCAATGTGGGCGTCACCACGACTGGTACGTATCACACCAAACGTGTCGATTCGGACTTCTTCGGAAGATGAGTGAGCGTCCATTCGGCCCCTTTCAATCGGTTCGTTGAGTGGACTGGTGCGCAAAGTTCTCTGACGTCTGTTTTGCCTGGATCTGGTCGGTCACCATGCGCCGTTGCATGGCCTCTTGAGTGCCAAATGGCAGTCCATCAGCTTCCCGGGTTGCCTGCTTCCCTGTCCATCCCTGCCACCGGCGCACGATCACATCGACGTACTGCGGATCGAGCTCGATCAGCGCCGCCCGCCGTTGCGCCTTCTCCGCCGCAATGAGTGTGGTGCCGGATCCGCCGAAGGGATCGAGCACCAGTTGCCCTGGCCGGCTTGAATTCCGGATGGCGCGCTCCACGAGTTCCACCGGCTTCATGGTCGGGTGCAGATCGTTCTTCTGCGGCTTCTTGATCTGCCAGACGTCACCCTGGTCCCGGTCACCGCACCAATGCCGCTGCGAGCCGTCCGGCCAGCCGTAGAGGATCGGTTCGTACTGGCGCTGGTAGTCGGCCCGGCCCATGGTGAAGGTGTTCTTGGCCCAGATGATGAAGGTGGACCAATGGCCGCCCGCGGCGCGGAACGCTGCCTGCAGGACGTCCAGCTCACTGGAGGACATCGCGACGTACACGGCGCCCTGGCAGCGGGAGAGCATCGGCGTCAGTGCCGCCAGGATGAAGTCGTAGAAGCCATCCCCCAGGTTGTCGTTCAGGATCGCGCGATCCTTGCCGCGCATCTTGTCCTTCGCCGAGTTGGCGTAGTTCACGTTGTACGGCGGGTCCGTGAAGACCATGTCCACCGGCCCGTCTCCGAGCAGCTTCTGGTAGGACTCGGCCAATGTGGCATCGCCGCAGAGCAACCGGTGGTGGCCCATGACCCAGATGTCGCCGGGGCGGGAGATAGGGGTCTCCGTGACCTCGGGGACGGCGTCGTCATCGGTCTCGCCGCTCCCGGCACCGTTCTCATCTGCCAGGAGTTCGGCCAGCGCATCGGCATCGAAGCCGGTGAGCGCGAGATCGAAGTCCTCATCCTGCAGGGCAGCGAGTTCCATCCGGAGCACGTCGTCGTCCCAGCCCGCGTTCTCCGCGATCCGGTTGTCGGCAATGACCAACGCCCGGCGCTGCGTGGGCGTCAGGTGATCCAGCACGACCACCGGCACCGTCTCCAGGCCAAGCTTCTGCGCGGCGGCGAGCCTTCCGTGGCCGGCGACAATCACGCCATCGGCCCCGGCGAGGATCGGGTTCGTGAAGCCGAACTCCGCGATCGAGGCGGCGATCTGCGCGACCTGCTCCTCCGAGTGGGTGCGCGCGTTGCGGGCGTAGGGGAGCAGCTTGGCCGTCGGCCACCGCTCGATCTTGTCGGCAAACCAGGAGGAGGTCATGCCGCGGCCTCCGTGAGGTAGAGCCGCTCCCTGCGGACCTCCTCAAACGACTGCCCGGTGGCCGCCAGCGTTACCGGTAGGCCAGGGTAGTTCTGCTGAAAGCGCTTGATGGCGACGTCCACGTACTCGGGCGCGATCTCGACCGAACGGCAGGCGCGTCCGGTCCTCTCGGCCGCCAGCATCGTGGTACCGCTTCCGCCGAAGGGCTCGAAGACCGTGTCGCCCTTGTCCGAGTAGGCCTCGATCACGAACTCGGGCAGCGCCACCGGGAACACGGCTGGGTGGTCGATGTCCTGGCCGATCTTGCCTTTGTGGCGCATCACGCGGATCACCGAGTCCGGGATCCGGGTCTCCTGCGTGGGCTGGCCTGCGTGCGTCCAGCCGCCGACCTCGCCGGCCTTGCTCCGCATGGCGGTGGAGGATCCATCGGCCCGCAGGTGCGAGTCCTGGCCGGCGTGCTTACAGGGGACGATCTTGTTGGGCTTGCGGCTCTGGCGGTTGAAGTGGAAGACGAACTCGAAGCTCGGCGCGAATCGTCCTGCCCAGTCGCCCGGCATCCCGGGCCCCTGATCCCACACGTACCACGCGAAGCGCCGCCAGCCCTGGGTCCGCATCCACTCGAGCCACGCATCCCAGTACGGGATGAACTCGTTGTCGCGATGGATGAGCCCCAGGTTCACCAGCACCTGGCCATCCTCGGCCATCGGGAGCCGGGCGAACACGCCGCGCATCAGGCCGTCCCAATCGGCGATGCCGCCGCTCGTGTAGTCGCGCTGGTTGCCGTAGGGCGGGGAGGTAAAGCAGAGGCGCGCCTGCGAGCCCTCCATCAGCGCCGCGACCGCGGCGGGGTCACTGGCATCGCCGCAGATCAGGCGATGGGCGCCCAGGAGCCATACGTCGCCCGGCCGGGAGACCGGCACCGCTGGCGCCTCGGGTACGTCATCGGCCGCGTCCGGTCCGTCGGCATCGCTCTCTGGGTCGCCGCCTCGGTCGGCATCGTCCGCCAGCAGGGCCTCGATCTCGGACGCATCGAACCCCGTCAACGCGAGGTCGTACCCGGCCTCGGTCAGCTCCGCCAACTCAAGCGCCAGCAGTTCGTCGTTCCAGCCGGCGTCGAGCGCCAGGCGGTTGTCCGCGATGATGTACGCGCGCTTCTGCGTGGGCGAGAGGTGCGCGAGTTCAATCACCGGCACCTCGGTGAGGCCGAGCTTGCGCGCGGCGGCGAGTCGTCCGTGGCCCGCGATGATGCCGTTCGCGCCATCGACCAGGACGGGCGAGGTCCAGCCGTACTCGACGATGCTGGCCGCGATCTTCGCCACCTGCTCGTCGCTGTGGGTGCGGGGATTCCGGGCGTAGGGGATCAGCGTCTCGACCTTCCGGTACTCGACGTTGAGCATGTTCGGTTCTGGCATCCCAAAGGAAGCGGCCCGACCCGGGGAAGGAGTAGACCCCGGACCGGGCCGCAAGAGGCGCACACAGTTGAAATGAAAAACCCGCCGACGATCCGAGTCGTGGGCGGGCTTGAGGAGGGGGTGCAAACCGCAAACCTGCAAACCTAGGTTTGCACTCTGACGGTAGGGAGTGCCGCGCTCGCGCCTCCCGCATGGCTCTTCGGCCAGGAAGGACCCGTGAATCGAACGCCACAAATGAAAACGCCCGCAGGGCTCAACCTTGCGGGCGCATCTTTGCGAAGTAGCTGAATGCTAAGTCTTCGATATCTACGCGTCAATCGCTTTTCGATGAATTGCAGCCGGCTCCTCGCATCGATCATGCCGCGCACCCTGCTCCCCCATTCACGACGCTCCGCGCAACAAAGCTTTGAGATCCTTCATGAGGAGAAACAGGTGCATCGGGTCGGTCGGGCTGGGCTCAAACTCCCATTGCAGGTACCACTTGCGAGCCTCTTCGTCCTTGGCGTGCACCAGTAGCGCGCGAATACCGGCGATGTCGGCCGCCTGCGCCGTCCGCTTTAGCGCGTCCTTCAACAATGCCTTGCCGAGTCCGATGCGCTGGTGTTCCCGATCCACCGCAAGCCGCGCCAGGATCATCACGGGCACGGATGGAGTGCTTCGACCGATGCGCGGCACCTGTCGCGCTTCACACCGCCGACCACCAAGCTGTAGTAGCCAGCGACCACGCCGTCGCAGCAGGATACGTAGGTCTGCGCGCTCTCGACTGTTGGGCCGCCAGCGCATGGCGCTGCAGGAACTGGTTGAGCGCCGTATTGCCGCAGTCGAAGGACTCGACTGCATCCGACGAGGCGATCTTCCGGATCGCCTCGAATCGCCGAGCGGTCAATCCAGTAACCCGCGCTCGGAGAGGAGTTTCCGAAGCTTCGGCTTCTTGGCGACCGGTCGGTCAAGTGCCGCCTGAAACTCGCGCCACTTGGCTGCCGGCAACTCAAAGCGCCGCCGGTCCGCCAAGGTCTGATTGGCCGCGGCGATGCCGGCATCCAGAGAAACTCGCTCACGTTCTTGTGCGCAGTACGTGCGGCCTCCTGAAGCAGTTGCTTCACCGGGGAGCTCGCGCGGACATCGATCCGCTCGGTCTTGGAGGGGCGGCACTCATGGGCGATTCCATTGACGATTGAGCGGCCATTATAGCGTCCGGACGTTGTCCTGACAATGGTTCTCGCCGCGCGCGTACCCGTAATGCACCGCCAGCACTGCGAGCGCGCCTACCAGGATCCCCTTGGCCTCGTACTGATTGAGCGGCCGACCGTTCCACCCCTCCAGGGCAGACCACTCCTTGACGCTGCGCCCGAGGCCGGCGACGTGCCAGACGGCGCAGCCGCCGGGGCTGTTGATGCCGCCCACGGCATCCAAGGCCTTGTTGAGGCGCTTGCGAGCCCACGCACAACGCTCGGTCATGCTGTCCCGCCACGGGCCGCCACCCCGGATGCGATCCAGTGGCGGGGCGCCTGCAGGGTTCATTTGGGCGTAGGCGAAGTTGCGGTTGAACTCCTGCCCGGCATCGTGCATTTCCTGCGTGATTGATCCGTTGCGCAGCATGGTGCCCAGCGTGTCGATGCATCGGAAATGCTCGGTCCGGTAGGTCGTCCCCTCCTCGGCAAAGCTATTCCACTCGGCGAGCCGGCCGCCTGCGAGTTGGACGACCGTTCCGTGCGCCAGAGCCTGAGGCTCACGTGCTCGCTTCTTACCCATGGCGGCCGCCCTCCACCACGCCATGGGCCAGCGCCCACTGCAGGATCGCCAGCGCGTCCGCTTCGTTGTCGTCGCCCGGATCGAAGCCCCGCGCCCGCATCGCCGCGATGACGAGATCCTTGCCGGCGTTGCCTTTGCCGGTGGCGTGCTTCTTGATCGTCGCAACCGGCACGCCGGCGTAGGCCACCCGGTTCGCTTCGCACCAGGCCGAGAGCTGGCCTAAGAACGCGCCGTAGGTGTGGGCGGCCGCCGTGCCCTTGTGCGCCCTCACCTCCTCGAAGTACACGATCGCCAGCGGCCCTGCGCTCACGTGAAGTTCACCGAGCCAGGTGGTGAAGCGGAGCATCGACATTCCGCCACCCTCGAAGCGTCCCGGCTTGAAGCCATTTGTGCCGGAGGTCACGAGGCCATTGGGCTGACGCAGCGCCCAGCCGGTGTTCTGCCCAAGGTCGAGCGCAAGAACGGCGCCAGAGGCCGCTACGGATGTGGGATGAGGGGATGTAGCAGGTGATGACACAGACTCCTCCTGGGGGCGTTTAGGCGACCTGGAGGAGCACGTTCATCGCCGGGTCAGGGCTGATGCGGCTCCCTCATGTCCGACTGAATTCGGATCAGGGACTTTCTTCAATACTTCATTCCTTCAACCTAGTGGGTCTTGGCGTAGTCCTATAGAGAGATATTTCAATATTTCATTATTTCAATCTAGATACTTTATTTTTTTGATCTTTAGATTTTGGGCGCGCGCACGCGCACGCGAGGATCTCTAGGGGGGTCTGGATATATGTATATAAGGGACACTCCCCTTGAAGAAATGAAGAATTGAAGAATGCCCCCGCGCGCCACTAACGCATTCATTTACAAGACCTTTATCCACTGGCTCGGTCGGCCCTTGTTTTGAAGCATCACCGTCTCGATGAGTCCGGCTTCTGCGAGCGTGCGCAGCACCCCATCGCGGCTCCGGTGGTCCATGAACTGCGTGCGGCGCGTGAACTCGCTCTTGGACATCCCCGCCTGGCCCGCATCGCGCAGGATCTGCATCGCGCGCTTGTGGTGGGATTCGACCTGGTTCTCGGACACCCGGGCAGTTGCCTCGCGGATGGTGAGCTCCGCGCAATGCCGCGACAGCATGATCCCCCAGTGGGCATCGTGGTCTTCGATCCGGGGATCGACAGGATCGCGGGAAACAGCACGGATGAAGGCCAGCTTGGTCGCGTTCTCCTCGATCCTCGCGAGAATCGACGAGTACCCCGTGCCCCGGGACATTCGCAACTGACCCACCAGTTCCTGATCCAGCTGCCGGAAGGCGGATCTTGCCTGCGGCGTCATGGGCACGACCCGGGGTTCCACCAACACCTCGTCGATGGCCCCCACGTCGGTCAGGTTGCCGTTGAGCTTGCCGCCGCCGTCGTGGATGAGGAGCAGCCGGTCGATCAGATCCTGCGGCGGGTCGATCGTGCCGAAGATGTCGTTGCTGTCCGGGAAGTCGTCCTCGCTCTCCATGATCAGGAAGCGCGCGAGCGAGCCGTCGGCGACGTTGGCGGCCTGCAGCGCCTGCCAGAAGTGCAGCGGCGTTGTGGTGCCGTAGATGCAGGCGCAGGGCTGGTGGATCGCCCGGTGCGCGTTGTTGTGCTGGGTGCTCGCGTACTCGACCCCGAAATAGGTCGTGCCGGCCGTCGTGTAGAGCTCGGTCATCAGGTCCAGGATCTCGCACACGTAGCGCGGCGAGCGCTTTCGGTCGGCGGCGGCCGACAGGAACATCCCGAACTCGTCCAACTGGAAGAGGATCGCGGGCTGGCGCTGGATGGCCGTGAGGAACCCGGAGCCGGAAGCGATCTTGTTGCCGCCGAGGTACTGGAGGAGGTTCGCCTTCCGGAAAAGCTCGTTGATCACCACCCGGCTGTGGTTCTTGCCGGCGCCGCTCTCGGCGATGCCGACGACGTACAGGTTCGAGCGGATGTTGCTCTCGGTGCGGTACTTGCGCCCCATGAGCGCGCCCACAGCGCACAGGCTCGCGCCCAGCGCCAGCACCGGCTGCGGCCGCTTCGCGGTCGAGGCCATCAGCGCCATCATGTCGGCGATCACGCCGCCCACGTTGTCCCAGCCAGCCGGCAGCGGCTTCGGGGGCGGCAGCGCGGCCGCCGCGTCGGGCTCCGTGGTGATGGGATCGCTCGTCTGCAGGGCCTCCAGCATCTGGCGAGCCGGGTGGTGCCCGTTCATGACGATCTCGCCGTTGAGCTGGAGATCGGGTGCCGGCTCCCACCCCGCATCGAGCGCCAGCTTGTAGATCGTCCCGGCGCCGATGCGCTCGGGCTTGAAACTGCGCCAGGCCTTGGCGGTGGCCTTCACGTCGTTCTTCGTCGAGCTCGCCGACCACGCCTCGAAAAGCGGCCAGCCCGCATCGCCCAGCGCGCCCTTGATCGCCATGCCGATGCGGACCCAGCTGTCGTAGTCCACGTCGGCGTTGGCGACGAACTTGAGCGCGTCCTGCACCGCCTCGAGGGTGCCCCGCTGCGCAGGCAGGCTCGCAAAGTCGGTCACCCCTCGAAGCCCCACTCCGAGGGTCTTCGGCCGCAGGTCCGGTGGGATCAGGAGGTACGCCTCCTTCGCGAACTCCCGCGCCTGCGGCTCGGTGATCGCCGGGAGCTCCTCCGGCTTCAAGTCGGCCAGCGTGTCCACGGGCCAGTCGTAGGGCTTGCCGGTGTCCGGATGAACGCCGTAGACAATGAACTGCTGCCCCAGGCCCAACACCTCGATGGGCGGGTACTTGAAGCCGCTGAAGGGCTGGACGGCGCGGTACACGAGCAGGCGCTTAGGCGCGTGCCCGATCCGCACCGCCGGGGTATCGCCGAGCATCTGCTTGGCCAGGGCCTCGATTTGCTTGGCGATGTCCGGGGAGTCCAGCACGTCGATGTCGATGCCGATGACGCGCCCGGCGGCCACACCGATCCCGGCCTCGGGCCAGTCGGCCCAGACATCGACCTCGTGCTCCGTGGTATCGCGCTCGCAGTGCCGGCTCCACTTCGGGTAGTCGTGCCAGGCGCCGCGCCGGTACATGCCCGGCTTCTTGGAGCGGGGCTGGATCGGCAGGATGGGCCAGCCGCGGTCCACCAGGGTGGCGCCCAACTGCGCCATGAAGTTCTTGCCGGTCATGGCCGGCATCAAAGCGGAGGATCGTCGGCGTAGGCCGCGCGCAGGCTGTCCTGGAAGGCGGTCACGATCGTGTCGACGAGCGTTGCCCACTCGGGCCCCGTCCAGGTGGCGAGATCGGTCTTCCCGATCGCCTCCACGTATTCACCCCCGGTCACGGCGGCCGCGGCGAGCGCAGCCGTCTCGTGCTTGTTCGGATCGATCATGCCCTTCCACCTCGCGACCAAGTCCTGACAGCGCCGGGAGCAGAGCTTCACGCTCGGACCCTCGACGCGGATGAGCGCCGGCGCGAACCCGAAACCCCGGGCATCGCGCCGGCAGATGGCGCACAGCATCAGAACCGTGCGCCGACGATTTCCACGTAACGACCGCTGGGGCGAACGGCGATAGCCGAGGGACTACGCAGCTGCCCGGCCACCGCCAGCGCCTCGTCGACCCGCCGCGGCAGCGGCACTCCGGGCGCCCGGTTCGCCCACCACGTCGCGGCCTTCTGCCGCGGAAAGCCCTCGTGCTCGATGCAGACCCACTCCCGGTGGGCGTTCAACCCGCAGGTGTACTCCACGCGCAGGGACGGCGGCTTCCCCGGCTTCTCGTGGCGGGCGTAGGTCACCCGCTGGACCGGCACCCACTCGGGCTTGCCCGCCGGACACCACGTCGAGCTGGCTGGCACGGGCTTCGAGCTTCACCACCGGCGGCGGGAACTGGTGCCCGCAGTCCGGGACAGACCCGCACGGCCGCGTGGACGATGCTGTGGCAGTCCGGGCAGTCCTTGGTGGGCGCGACACCGTCCTCGCCCTCCTTCGGGCGCTTCGGCTTCACCATGTCGATCGGGCCGTGGCGCGCGATGTTGCCGGCGAAGTCGAGCACCAGGCAGTTCTCCTTGCCCGGGGCGATGCGGCAGCCCCGGCCGACGATCTGCACGTAGAGGCCCGCCGACTTGGTGGGCCGCAGCATCGCGATCAGGTCGACCGCCGGGGCGTTGAAGCCCGTGGTGAGCACGTTCGCGTTCGTGAGGCACCGGATGCGGCCCGGCCTTGAAGTCGTTGATGAAGGCCTCGCGCTGGGCGCTGGGCGTATCCCCCACGATGGTCTCGCAGGCCACACCCCTGGCGCGGATGGCGTCCCGAACGTGATGCGCGTGGTCGACGCCGGCGCAGAAGACGAGCCAGCTCCGGCGGTCGGAGCCGTAGGCGAACACCTCGTCGAGCGCGCTCTGGGTGATGCTGTCCTTGTCGATCGCCGACTCCAGGTCCCGCGCGATGAACTCGCCGCCGCGCGTGCCCACCCCGGAGACGTCGAGCTGGGTCGCCATGCGCTTGGAGATGAGCGGCGCGAGGAACCCGTCGTCGATCAGCTCACGCACCGACACCTCGTAGGCGATGTCGGTGAAGATCGCGTCCTCGCCCTCGTGCAGCAGGCCGGAATCGAGCCGGAATGGCGTCGCGGTGAGCCCGATCACCTTCATCGCCGGGTTCAGGCGCTTGAGCCCATCGAGGAAGCGGCGGTACATGGTGTTGGACGTGCGCGGGATCAGGTGCGCCTCGTCGATCAGCACGAGGTCGCACTGCTGCACGTCGTAGACCCGCTTGTGGATGGACTGGATGCCGGCGAAGAGGATCCGCGCGTGGATGTCGCGCTGCTTGAGGCCGGCGGAGTAGATGCCGGCGGGGGCCTCCGGCCAGAGCCGCATGAGTTCGGCGTGGTTCTGCTCGATGAGCTCGCGCACGTGCGTGACGATGAGGATCCGCTGGTCGGGGTAGGCCTTGAGCACGCCCTCGACGAAGTTCGCCATCACGAGCGACTTGCCGCCGGCCGTGGGGATCACGATCAGGGGGTTCCCGGTCTCGGCGTGGAAGTAGTTGTAGATGCCGTTGATGGCGGCACTCTGGTACGTCCTCAGGTTCAAGGTCATGTGCACGTCTCCGCAGTAACGTAAGCCTTCTCAAAACCCCGGTCGCGCCAGCGCAGGCCACCGGGAAACAGGTAATCCACCCAGTCCGGGCCAGCGTCGACCTGCTCGGCCGGCACGAGCGCCGGCACGAAGAGATGTGACGGGCACCCCGCCCGCTGGTCAGCCTCGGTGAGGGCTTTCTGGTGCCGCTCGCAGGTCCAACCGCCCTCCACGGGCGTGGCGTGCAGGCAGGTGCGGCAGTTGACGGCGGGCTCGGCCTCACCGCGGCACACGCCGGCGTGGTCGCACCAGCGGCACTGGTACCAGGTGGGGTCCTCGCTGATCCGCGCCCCCGGCACCGCGGCGAAGATCACGCGGCGGGCTTTCTCCAGGAGCTTTTCGGCGAACGCGGGATCCGCCTCGACGCGCTCGACGTAGAGGTCGTCGTCGTCCTTGTTGACGGCGAGGTACATCGCCCGGGTGAGGCCGGCCAGGTGCATGTAGACCTGCATCTGGGCGAAGTGCTGCGGCTTGCTCTCGCGGACCTTCTTGGCGACGAGATCGGCGAAGCTCTTTGCCGCGTGGGTCTTGAACTCCAGTACGTGCCAGGTCTTCGGCGCCTCCAGCAGGTTGATCGCCACGGCGTCCATCGACCCGCCGAAGTGGCCGCCGAGCGCCTCCACCCTCCACTGCCGCCCGGTCTGCGGGTCGACCTCGAGCACGGTGGCGCCGGTGCGCCGCAGGTTCCGGACGAGCCGGGCCTCCTCGAGCTGGCCGGTCTCGAAAAGCCGCAGCACCCTCCCCGCGAATCGCGAGCGCGTCGTCCAGCGGAAGTCGTACCAGAGCGCGCGCTCGCAGTCCTTGCCGATGAGGGAGGCGCCCAGGTGGGGCCGGAAGCCTTCGCTGGCGTCCTCCTCGTAGCCGTGGAAGATGGCCTCCCGGGTGGGGCTCGTGATGGTCGGGAGCTCAGCCACGTTCCTCCTCGAGCCTCATGCTGTCGGGCACGGGCCTCATCGAGCGACTTCGCCCACTCGTCGTCGTCGAAGTCGCTCGCGCAGCACTTCGATCAACGTGTCCTTGAACCGATCGCGCCGCACCGCCTCGCATGAGGCTCGCCATGTGGACGGTGACCTGCGCCACCTCGTGCTGCTTGAGGCGCAGCGCCGTCCTCGCCCGGTGGAACCAGTCCGGGTCGAGCCCTTTCCGGGCCGTCTGGCGCCGGATGTCGTTGGTCGCGATCTGGACCCGGATGGAGGCGATGTCGTCCTGCAGGGCAGCCAGGAGCTTCCGGCACCCAATCACGGTTTCCGGCATGTCGATCGGCGCCGCCGGCACGGTGTGCTCGGTCATGCGCCGTCCTAGGCCTGGCGCTTCCAGGGCAGGCCGCCCGCGGGCGCCGTCGGGGCCGGCGCGGCGGCGGCGGCGACCTTGGGCCCAGCGGCCGTCGCGGGGGCCACCTGTGGGCGCCGTGGGCGCCGACACGGGGAGATAACGGATGGAGTTGGACTCGCCGTACTGGCCCTTCGGCGGGCGCACGCGCACGTCGGCGATCAAGGGGATCAGGTGCAGCTGCTCGGAGTTGCTGACCTGCATCTTCCCGACCGCACGGCAGATCGACGACAGCGTGCGCTGCGCGATCTGCACCGTGTCGGGGTTGGCATTCACCAGATTCAGGCGGTCGAAGAGCTTGCGGCCCGGTGTACTTGCCCTCGAGCACGTCCAGCTCCAGGTACAGGTACTGGCCGCGGCCGTCCTTGGTCACGCGCATCTCGCTCGCGACGATCTGCGACCAGGTACTTGCCGGGCGGCAAGACCTCGTAGGTGCCGAGGGGCTCGACGGCGGAGGCGTCGAAAGTTTGGCCGAGTGAAGACATAGGGGTTCTCCGTTTCAGGGTCAGAGGCTGTTGGCCGCGGCGTCCGGCGCGGATTCGGTTTCGATGAAGCATCGGTTTCAAGGTGTCCGGCATCGCCTGCGCGAACGCCTGCCAATCGAGGGGCAAGGTCTCCGGCAGGCCGTAACGGTTCTTGGCGAGGAAGGCCGGGCGCTCGGCGGTGTGGATCACGCGCTCGCCGGAGCCCAGGGCGCGGTTCACCTTCTTGTTGAACCCGACGTCGGCCTTGACGGTGCGAGATCCGGTAGTTGGCGAACAGCACGACGTCGGAGTGCTCTTGCAGCAGCGCGGCGGCGCGGGTGTGCAGCTTGATCACGTAGCGGTCGTAGGGGTCGTGCTCGGGGCTGTCGAAGCGCTTGATGTCGGTGTGGGCGATCTGCACCACCGTCATGCCACGGTCGTCGCGCAGGGCGTTCAGTCCGTCGATGTACTGGCGCCAGAGACGTGAGTGCGGCGACGTAGCCCTTCCCGTAGCCGGCGTCCTCGATGGAGGCCCAGCCGTTGTCGCGGCAGGCCTTCGCCCAGACCAGCGGCTCCAGCCAGTCGACGCTGTCGATCACGACGGTCTTGAAGTCGTGGGGCTCCGTGTAGAGCGCGGCCAGGGCCTCGATCACCTCTTCGTAGGTGCGCGCGAGCGGGAAGTGGGCGGACGCCAGGGTCCCGAGACCATCCTCGGTCTGCACGAACACCGGCTTGTTGGCCTCGGACGCGAAGGTGGTCTTCCCGACGCCGGCCACGCCGTGGATCAGGATGCGCGGCGGCTTCGGGGCGTTGGCGCGGGTGAGTTGCGCGAGGGAGATGGCCATCAGCGCTCCTCGCAGTACATGCTGTCGTTGGCGGCCGCGGCAACCGCGCCCGGCTTCAACTGTTCCAGCTTGTAGGTGGGCTTGCCGGTCTTGAGGGTGCGCGCGGGCTCGAAGAGCTGCGCGGACCGCCGGCGGCCACGCGTTGTACTTGGTCTCGGCGACCTTGATCTCGATGCCGACGTAGTCCTCCGGGTTCTCGCCCCACTTGCGCAGGGCCTCGACCGCCTGCCGGAGCTTGCGCCTGGTCGTACTCGGGCTTCTTCGGCAGGTCGGCGATGACCACGTAGCCGTCCTCCTCGAAGCGGACGGTGCCGGTCGTCTTGCCCGCCTCCTGGCGCAGCTGCTGGGCGCGCTCGCTGAAGCGGTGGTTCAGCGCGGCCTGCAGGAGCTGCTCGTACTTGCGAGCGGCGCTCCTTGGCGGCCAGTGACCCGCTTGATCAACCTGGTCGAGCTCGGCAACGGCATGCGTCTCAAGGTCGGCCACTTGGAGCCTGGCCAACCTCGTCCAGCACTTCGGGTTCAGGAATCATGGTGAAGCTCCTTCAGTGGGACTTACGTTGGGACAGGAACGAGTCTCGCGACGCGAAGGCGGTTCCGGATTTCGGGGGCGGCAGGGCGCTGGTGGAGCGGACGGCGATGTAGCGGTAGCGGGCCTCCTCCACCTTGAGGCGAAGAGGTGCACGAGCCCCAGCTCGCAGGCGATCCACGCGCGGCGGGCAACTGCATGCAGTCGGGCGCGTTCCTTGGTCGGCAACTCGCTCGCAGTCTCGGAGCGATCGAGCAGCAGGAATCCCTCGTGGTACTCGATCGACGGCCCCACCATCGCGTTGGCGATCCAGTCGCAGAATCCGCCCTCGGTCAGCGGCATCGCGGGCTTGTACAGCGAACGCAGCCCTGCGCGGCCGACATCGGCTACCAGACCACGGGGGTCCGGCTGGGTGATCGGGGATGTCTGCGCTGCAGTCAACTTGTTCTCCTTGGAGGGGTTGGGCTCGGGGGCTTCGGGGTGCTTCAGATTCATACCGGGCGTGGCGCGGGGTTTTCTCATGACGGTCATCGCGATCTAGGCGGCCGAACGGAAGCCGAACATCCGCAAGTGCATCTGCAGATCAGCAACGCGCCGGTAGAAGGTGGCCGAAGAGAGCCCTGAGGCCCGGCAGGCGCCGGAGAGGTCTTGGTGTGCCTGGAGGAGATCGAAGAGGGCAAGCTGCTCGCCGTCCATATACGCGAGCGCCGCCTCCACGTCGTGAAGGGTGTTGCTGTCTTCGAAAAAGTCCCGGTCCTCGGCCCACAGGGACACCACGATCTCGTCGCGCGGGTCCGATTCGCCTGACGCCTCCGAATCGTTGGCGGCCTCGCCATCGGAGAAGAGGCTCAGGCGGGCGCGGTCCTTCTTTAGCTCATTCAGGAAATCCGCTGTCCGGTGTTCCGACACCACGCCGGTAAACGTCCCGGCGCCACCCCTCGCAGGGTCGAAGCGCTCAGCCCGCTCGAGCAGGTCGAGGATCACCTCCTGATAGAGGTCCTCACGGTCGGCATGCATCAAGCCGAAGCTGACGCCCGCCCGAAACGATCGGGTGGCGGCAGCGTTGACCGCGGCTTTCAGGAACGCGGCATTAGGCCGCTCATCTAGCGCTTCGCGAACTGCCGCGAGCGCGCCCTCGGATGTACATTTCAGACTCACGTTTGCACCTCGTGCACAGCATCAAGATCACGAGTGCATCGTCCGAAATGTCATGTATGGGCGTCTGCCACCCCGATGTATGGGCTCATGTATGGGATGGGTCGCAGCGGTGGGCTGCAAAGCCGGAAGGTGGGCGCCAGCAATATCTAGGCAATCCCAATCAGAGCCGGCCGGCCGTAGATGGCATGGCTCCTCCGCCCAGCTGGCCTTCTCTAGATGGCAGTCAGCGCTTCCGGCAGTACCAGCTTTCGCTGGTGTTTCGTCGCGTGCAGGTAAATCCGTCTGGGCAGTCTCGGTCGGCAGCACACTGCGCATACCCGGTAGGGTTGCGCGCATTGGTGGGCACCCGGGTCGAAGGATCGCGGTCAGAACGCGGAACGGCCACACCCTGCGGCGCGAGGAGTACCTGGGGCACACGCGGATCGTGTTGGCAAAGACCGGGCCGCGTTGCCGGAGCCTTCAGGTCCTTCTGGCAAATGCTTCCTGCATCGCAATCGGCGTCCATCTCGCAGGTGCGGGCAACGGCTGCCGTCATGGGGAACACGGTCATGACGAGAGCGGCGAGGAAGAGGCGCATGGGCATTTTCAAGCGGCTGTGCGAGACACACCCATGATGCCGGAAAGGTACCCAGCGGGCGAGCCCATCGATTCATTATCCAGTCTGAATCCGTCGCCTATGCCGTTCTTGCCGGCGATGCAGGCCCGCGTCCTAAGCCTCGCACCGAGTCCGGATTACAACTCTTCATCAATCCCAATAGATCGCAACATGGCGCTCACTTCGTCGTTCTGCCTCAGCTCGCGTTCCTCGGCTGCAAGACGCCCCCGCTTCTCGGCATCGGGGTCGGCTCCGACTCGCCTTTGCACTGCGGCACGGTGACGCCGGCCGGACGGCGATGCGAAAACAGTGTGAGCCCGACCGAAGAGGCAACGCGCAACGCTTTCGCCAGACCGGTGTTGGGCTTGCCCGTCATGAGGTCGTGGACGAACTGCTTGGAGACCCCAGCGCTCGCCGCCACATCCTCCAGGGTCAGGCCCTTGTCCCTTCGGCAGTGCTCAAGGAATTTTCCGAAGATCTCGGCATCGGGCACGGGTGTTCGACGGTCGGGCATCCTAGCTTCCAGTCTATTTTTCAGACCCCATTATACCGCCGCGAACAGAACTTCATAGCGGCAGACTTTATTTCTTTAGAGAACGTACGCCCTGACTACAATGACTCAGTAACAACCGAAATCCGGAATGTCCCGGTCGGGAACCGTGAAAGGAATCGCCCATGAAAGTACCAAACGAAGTGACGGAGTTTCTCAAGGCGCATATCGAATCCAGTGGAAAGACGCAACGTGCCATCGCAGCCGAGACTGGATTCGAAAGCGTGAACATGGTGAGCATGATGAAGACCGGGTGCAGCAAGGTTCCAATCGAGCGGGCGCGCATCCTGGCGCGCTCGGTCGGCGCGGACGAGGCCTACTTCGTGACGCTGGTGCTCAAGACGTATCACCCGGAGCTCTGGTCTGCTATCGCCGACCTGATTGCCCAAGACCGCTTCGAACGTGCGGCAATGATCGTCGTGCGCAAGAAGGCGAAGGATCCGGAGGTGGTGCTCGCGAAGGCCGCCTAACCTCAGCGTCCGGGGCCGTCAGAGATGGACTCTGCCGGCCCCGGCACCCACGGGCGGCTACTTCGGGCCCATTTTACGTTCTAGTCCAGGTTGAAGCCGTAGACCCCGCGGCCTTTTCTGGCGACGAACTCTCTCCAAGTCGGGTGCCCGCTAAAGATGTCCTGGATCCGCCGGCTTCCTCCGGGTCTGTTTCTTTAGGCAGCGGCCAGGATCTCAGCCGCGCGACCCAGCGACGACCTTGGCAGTATTGATCGAATAGGTAACCCACTACGTCCCGCTGGCGGGCCCCCTTGATCTGCCACGGACCGGAAGACTTTGGTCGTGAAGACGAGATCCCCGGACTGCTTATCGAACCGTACCGGCAATGACTTTTCAACAGGCTGACCGGGCGCGGACACGAGCACGCGGTGGAGGTGGTCGATGTCAATTCGCGGGCTACCGGCGTCATCCACCAGGACATCGCCTAGCGCAACTACCCTGTATGCCCGCGGCGACTGTGTGAACTCTGGCAACGCCTGTCCGGTGGTCAGGATGAGACCCATGTCAGGAAGGTCACTCTTCTGGAAGTGCTTGAAGGCTTCCCCGAGTGAGGTGCCAAGGCCGCGCGCGATCCAAACGTCCACGCGTGCGTTGGCGATCGCCGCCTGGCCGAGCTTCCAGAGCATCCCCTCCACCGCCGCCATCTGGATACCGCCTCTCGTGGCTTTGACTATGCCGAGGAGATCAGCAATCCCGTTCAGGAAGCGCCTCTCGTCCACGGCGAGAATAGCGACGTCGGCAGCCGCAACGCGCTTCTTCCTGAACGTCTCGGGGCACTGGTACTCGTACTGCGATGGGTCGTCGGTCTCCGTGAGCGGCACGAGAACCTGCTCGTCCCGCCACGGCACCTGGCATTCACCGGCATAGCCCACGCACTCAGTCCAGGACGCGCGCTCCGCGGCTGATAGACCCGTCCTGCCCGTAACCTCCCACGCCGGCAGGCCGCGCACACGCCGCCCGTCTCCATCACCGACCAAGTGATGTGCCCTCTCGAAGAGTGAGATCAGCTCACGCAGCGAGCTGGTCGGCAGGCGCTTGGACGGCAACCGCGATCTCCTTCACCAGATTCCACTTCGCCAGCAGGCGGTCACAAAGCGCACGGTCGCGCTCCCGCTTGGTCTTAACGTTGCACTTGTTCTGGTCGCGCAGCACCACGACGATGGTCCGCGCCCGATCCTTGCCCACCTTCTTTGTATGGATCGCTACCTTGGCATAGTCGATGTGGTAGCTGCTGAACGCGAATGTCGGGCTGATGAGCGTTCGTGCGGCGGCGTGAATGTCGTCCGGATCGTTGGACCACATTGCGACACGCATCGACCGGTGCCCCGGCGCCGAGTAGCCAAGTTCGGTAACCTTCACCGAGAAATGCTCTCGCCCCCAACGTCGAAATTCCGCGGGGCCGCCAGGCTCTGGTAGTCGTACTGCTTCAAAGGGATCTTCTCCCCATTGATCGGGGATTGCAGCAGCGTATCGGCCACCAGGCAGACGATTGCCTGCCGGTTGGTGGCGTCCTTGGAGAGGACCTCGAGGTAACCAGTACCGGGCTCGTAGGTAACGTACGAGGAAATGGCCCGAACGAGGTCCTGGGGTACAAGCTGGCTGTGCTCGACCCGGTCGACGACCTCCGGCGGTTGGTTGTAGTGGATGCTGATCTGGTGCAGCTCCACGTCGGCGCCCGACTCCGCCCCGGCGCGGGGTCGCCTGAACACCTGGACTGCAACCTGATCAGGTGCACACACGAGTATCCCCGCGATCGCCTCGTGAAACTTCTTCCGGATGGCCTCGTCTTCCGAGACGGTAAGGCCCTTCGGGGCGACAAACCCCGAGTAGCACGAGGCACTCTGGCGAAATACATCGGCCTGCCGCGCCTGAAGCGCTTCATCAAAGAGGGCACGCTCGTGGACGTAGAGCCACAGGGAACGTTGGTACTGATTGTCGATCGCGGCAAACTCAGCGGCGGCTATCTGATCGAAGATGTTCTTGCCGAATCCGTTGACCACATCCTGCCCGGCAGGGTCGGACAGCAGAACGAGCCGCTCGAGCCACCTCCTCGATCTGCTGGCGCTCCTTCACCGGGAGGCTGGAAAGCTCGGCCTGCATTGCCGCTCGCTGCTCTCGCTTGCCCTGCTTTGGGTCTAGCGCGGCCATCTCCAGGCCGAACTCGCTTTTCATGAACCCGTGAAACACGGCGGGCGGAAGGTGCGTCAGGAGCTTTGAAAGGTTTTCGGCATCGTTCATGTCAGATCCTTCTCACGATTTGGTGATGGGCCTGCTGGGCCATCTTCACCACTACTGCCCCGCCATTTCGGTCCCCGCGGAGCGTCCTGGGTACTCTTTCTTTAAACCTCGCGTTGGCGGGTTTCCATTTCCCGCCAGCGGGGCACATGTGCACTCATCAGCGCCTTGAACAGTCGCCCATGCTTCTGCGACGCGCAGGTGCAATAGCTCATGGACGATGACGAAGTCCTGAAATGCCTTGTCTCGGCGCACCAGGTCCGATGCCAACGTCACCGTTCCCTTCGACGAGCACGACCCCCACTTCCGCCGCATCTCCTGGACACGGATGACACGCGGATTGACGCGCAACTTCACCGCCCAGGTCTGCGCCTGTCGACGCAATTCTTGTGCGGGATAAAGCGACGACTTCATGCCTCCGCCTCCGCCAAAAGGATCCGCGTCACCAGGTCGACCACGCGGGCCCTCTCCTCCGAGCTCAGGGCAAGCAGGGGCTTGTACAGGGCAGCGCGCAACCGCCGCTGCTCGTCAGCATTCACCGCCGCGTTCGGGAAACGGGCAAGCAGGGCCTCGGCGTCTTTCGCGACGCCCATGGCATCGATGCCGGCGGCCTTCACTGCAGCGTCCTCACGGAGCACCCAGTAGACCGCGAACGCCCGCGTCGACAGTCCGCTGCCCTGGGCGGCCTTCTTCGCCGCGTCCTTCTCCACGGCCAGCGCGGCCAGTTGGTCCATCGCGGCGAGGCCGGTGGTCTTGCGTTCCTCCATGTCCTTGAGAATGCGTTCGGCGCGTTCCTTCAGGGGCTGGAGCACAGGCGCGGCAGCCGGATCGTCGTCGATCTCCTTCTGCAGACCGCGCACGAGGTTGTAGACCTTCCCTTCGTCCGACCCGCTGTCGGTGCGGAGCGCCTGCAGGGTTTCAACGTCGAAGGTCACGGTCTTGGTCAGGCGCCCCAGCCCATGCTGCTCTGCATTGGCCTCGATCAAGCGGCGGGTCTTGTAGGCAAGGTCGGCTATGAACCCGACCTTCTCCGCGTAGGCGTTTCGCACGGCCGCGTAGAGCTGGGACAGCTGCTTGTAGGTGTCGATGTGGTCGCGCAGCTCGGGGGACGGCGACAGGATTTCCCACAGGATCTCGATCTCCTTGTAGGCCTCGAAGAACGACTTGCGCGCCTCGGGTGCCAGGAAGCGCCCGAAGACGAGCTTTTCCAGCCGCTCGTCGGGCGCGGTGCCGGCCTCCACCTGAAGGTAGTCCTGCTCCGCCTTGGCGATCCTTTGCAGGAAGTCCTGCAACAGCACATCGAGATCCTCGATCACCCCGCTGACGTCCGCGGAATCGAACTGCAGCGCCTTCTTCAGCTCGCGCAGCACGCCGACGAAGTCGACCACCAGGCCGACCCGCTTCTGGACGCCGTTGGCGTCGACGTAGGGCCGGTTCACGCGCGCGATCGCCTGCAGCAGCACGTGGTCCCGCATCGGCTTGTCGAGGTACAGGCAGTACAGCGCCGGCGCGTCATAGCCGGTGAGGAGCTTGTCCGTGACGATCAGGATCTTGGGATCCTCGGCCGGCTTCTTGAACAGCAGTCGAACGTCCTCCTCACGTTCTTCGGAGAGCTGCAGCTCCGCAACCAGGGGGCGATCCACCACGTCCGCGGCGTTCTCCGTGTAGACGGCCGCCGTCCATTCCGGCGGCAGGAGCTTGTCGAGCGCCCTGCTTGTACTTGGCGCAGGCCTCCCGGTTCACCGCGACCACGAACGCCTTGTAGCCCAGGGGGAGCACGTTCTCCCGGAAGTGGTCGGCCACGAACGCCGCGACCTTCTCGATGCGATCATCGGCAGTCAGGAAGGTGCGCAGCCCGACGGCCCGGTCGAGCACCTTGTTCAGCTCCTCGATGTCGGTGACCCCTTCGCCGGCAGCCAGCTCGAAGAACTCCTTGTCCAGCCGCTCAGCGGGCACCGTCATCTCGCTCGGCGCCATCACGTGCTTGATGGGCAGCGTGGTCTCGTCCGCGATGACTCTCGGCATCGAATACTTGTCGAGGTAGCCCTGCTCGTCCTCGCGCGCCGAAGATCTTGAACGTCCCTTCGCCCTGCGCGTCCGCAAGATCGGCGTGCCGGTGAAGCCGATGATCGTCGCGTTCGGCACGGCCGCCATCAGGTAGGTGCCGAGGTCCTTCGCCACAGAGCGGTGCGCCTCGTCGATGAAGACGTAGACGTTGTCGCGGAGGCAGCTGTCCTTCCGGATCGCCTCGAACTTGTGGATCATCGAGATGACCAGTCCGCGGAAGTCAGCGTCCAGAAGCGCCTGCAGCTCGGCCTTGTTGTTGGCCCGCCTGACGGCGATGTCCTGGCTTTGCATTTCGCCCAGCAGCCGCTCGACCCAACCCTTGAGCTGCCCCTCGAGCTCGGTGCGGTCGACGACCAGGATGACCGTCGCGTTGGCAAAGCGCGCCTTGTCCTCCAGGATCAGCTTGCGCGGCCGTCAGCAGCGTGAACGTCTTGCCCGAGCCCTGCGTGTGCCAGACCAGACCGCGCCTCTTGGTGGGGTCGGCGCAGCGCGTCGACGATCGCGTCGATGGCGCGCCGCTGGTGCTGGCGGAGGATGGACTTCCGCGTCTCGCCGTCCTGGACGTAGAACAGGATCCAGTGCTGCAGCGTGCGCAGGAACTCGGTGGGCTCGAAGAACGACTGCACCGCGAAGCGGTAGGTCTCCTCGGGCGTCTGCTTCCACCGCGCCATGTCGCGGCGGTTCGCGTTCCACGTCACGCCGTACCAGTAGTCGAGCAGGTGCGTGACGTTGAAGAACTGCGGCGCGGCCGAGCAGCTCCGGCGTCTCCAGCTCGTAGCGGCGGAGCTGCTTGATGGCCCGCTCGATGGCGTCGCCGTCCTTCGGGTTCTTGTGCTCGACGATGCACGACCGGCACGCCGTTGACGACGAACATCACGTCGGCCCGGTTGCCCTTGCGGGCCGGCGGCTTGATCTTCCACTCCCAGGTGACGTGGAACTCGTTGGTCGCCACGTTCTCGAAGTCGATGATCGTCACCGCGACGATGGCGCTTTTCGGCCTCGTCGTACCACTGCCGCTCGCCGCGCAGCCACGCCAGCATCTCGCGGTTGCCATCGATGGTCGACGGCATCGCATCGAGCGTCTCCACGATCGAGCGCACCGCGTCGTGCGTCAGCCAGGGGTTGAACTCCGCGAGCTTGGCCTCCAGCTCGTCGCGGAAGAACATGCCGGCCTCGCCGCCGCGCTTGGCGCGGGCGTCGTCTGGCGTGAGCGGCGTCCAGCCGATTTCGACGGCGTGCTTCACCATCGGGAACTGGACGGTGCCGGCCTCGCTGATCTTGAGGTGCTCATGCGGCAGCCTCCACCAGCTGAGGCGACTTGGTCAGCGCGGACAGATCGAGGTCGGGACCGGATCTCGCCGGTCATCAGCTTGTGGAGCAGCGACTTGAATAGCTCCTTCAGCACGCGCGCTTGCGTTTGTGCAGGTCGATCTTGCGGTCGATCGCGTCGAGGATGCTCGACGATCTCGCGCTGCTCGTCCAATGCTGGGGGCAGCGGAAATGGAATCGTCGCATGCTTGTCGAGTTCATGTTTGCTTGGCCGACCGCTTCGCTAGCGATCCTCTTGCTATCGGCTGTGGACCGCAGGCCAGTTCATGTAGAAGTTAGGAGTTTGCGGTGGAAGGCAGCGGCCGCTGTCGACAGTGACGAATCAAGTACGACGCGAATACCGCTTCGCGTCACGCCCTCATAGATCGCCAGTCCTACCAACGTGCTCTATGCTGTTTGTGCGGTTGAAGAGTAGATCACCATCCGTCAAGGCGGTAAGTCGTGTACGTAGCATCGTCGAGATCGACGTACTGCAAGTCTCGGAAGACGACATGCCCATCCTCTTGGCAGTTCATCCGCAGAATCGGATCCGCCCCTTGCGTTTGTCCTCTGAGTGAAAGACCGTATTGCGTTCGCAATGCGATCTCTTCAATCCGCGCGACTCCCCAGCTCTCGGGAGAGGGCCGATCTCGGTGTCCCTCCGCTGCTCGCCGCGTATTCCGCGGGTGAATAGCTCGCGCATGGTCGCATTCCTCAGCTCTGTAGCGCGTTACGCTTGCGCTGGCATGTACGCCTATGGCTTCACGCAGTGTTGCAGCGAGCGAGCAATCGTCCTCTGTTCAGCCAACGGCGGAACCGGCACTTCGAGCGCTGCTAGCCGTATTGCGTGAAAGATTCGGAATCGTCGTCTTATTGCCGCCCCCTCGAAAATGCCAAGCTGTGTAAAAGCGCATTGAAGGAAGTAGACGTAAAACCGCGGCTCTACATCAGCACGCTATGGACGAAGGCGGTGCAAGTGATTCTGAAAGGACATCACGTCGACCTGCCCCTCCCACACCGCTGCCCGGCCAATTTCCCCGCCTTCGCAGACCAGCAGATCCCCGGGCAAGAGACTCTTGCCAGCAAGCTCATCCTCTGACATGGACATCTCGTCCACCGTCGTAATGTCTATCTCGTCCCAGAATACGTTCGAGGTACGCAAGAAAGGCACCTTCTGTGCGCCGGCGCGCGCGGCCGCTGACATAGTCTTTCCCGGCCCCGATTTCAAACAGGTCTCCGAGAGGTCGCCAGTTCCAATTCGGATTTTTCATAGGCGTGCAGAGCTGGGCGAGAATGTCATCGATCTGGCGTGCTCTGGCGTCGAGCACTAACACGTCCGCAATGATGTCCTTGATCGGGCGGTGTTCGGCGTCCCCGCCTTGCGGAACCCACCGGCCTGGGCTGAGGTTGTAGTCCGCTCCTCAGCCTGCTGCCGTGGTGATGACGGCGATCTCGCCATCGACGGCTCGCCCTTCAGGTACGTCGCCGCCAGTGGCCGGATGTCCTCTTCAGGCAAGTAGTTCTTGGGCCGGCCTTTCGTGAAGCGACGGCTTGCGTTGAGCAGCACGATCTTGCCCTTGCGCGCGGTCGGCTTGCGCTTGTTCAAGCACGACGATCACGCCGGCGGCGGTCGTGTTGTAGAAGAGGTTTTCCGGCAGCAGGATCACGCCGTCGATCAGGTCCTGGTCGACGAACCACTTGCGGATGTTGCGTTCCTTGTCCTCGTTCTTGATCCGGAGCCGCGCGTGACGGCGCCGGTGTCGAGCACGACGGCGGCGCGTCCGTGCTCGTTCAGGCAAGCCAGGGTGTGCTGCAGCCAGGCCCAGTCGCCCTTGCCGCTGGTGATGCCGCCCGCGGTGCGGAAGCGGTCGAACGGATCGTTGGCGAACAGGTCCGGCGCGAACGGCTGGTTCCACATCGGGTTGGCCACCACGATGTCGTGGCCACGAATCTTGCCGCTCGCCGTCGCGGAACTTCGGGTTGATCATCGTGTCGCCGCGCGCGAGCTCCACCTCCATGTCGTGGATGATCGCGTTCATCTGCGCGACGGCGTAGCTCTCGGCCTGCAAGCTCCTGGCCGGAGAGCTTGAGCGGCACGCGTGCTGGTCGGATCGAGTTCGCGCGCGACGAGCTGCAGCTTGATCAGCAGCCCGGCCGAGCCGCAGGCGTAGTCGTGGCAGGTCTTCGCCAGGGCGAGGGCGCATGATGTGCGCCATCAGGAAGCCCACCTCGGTCGGCGTGAAGAACTCGCCGGCGCTCTGGCCGGAACCCTCGGCGAACTTCCGCAGCAGGTACTCGTAGGCGCGGCCCAGGAAGTCGGGCTGGACGTCTGCCAGGCCGAGGCGATAGCGCGGGTCGGAGAATGTCTCGACGACGCCACGCAGCTTGGCCGGATTGATGTCGCGTTCGCCGTTGCGCTCGGCGGCGAAGTCCACGACGTCGATGCACGCCCGACAGCGACGGGTTGTGCTTGACGACGGCGCGCACGGCCTTGGTGAGGTGCTCGCCGATGTCCTTGGTGCGGTGGCCCGACCGCGATCATCCGCCGGCCAGTCGAAAGCCTCGCGCCCGCTGATCACGCCCCAACGGGCCTCGGGCGGCAGGTAGAAGCGCAGCAACGAGTGATCCGACTCGGCGATCTCTAGCGCCGTCGCACGGTCGCCGTACTCCTCGGCCAGACGGCCGATCTCGTCGTCGAACACATCGGACAGCCGCTTCAGGAACAGGAGCGGCAGCAGGTAGTCCTTGAACTTGGGGGCGTCCTTCTCGCCGCGGATCGAGCAGGCAGCGTCCCACAGCATCTGCTCCATCGGCTTGGTAGTGGGCACAGCCCCAGCGGCGGCGTGCCCTCGGCGGCGCCCCGACGTGGACGGTGTTGATGCGAGCGCATCGGCAGGCTCGTCGTCCAAGCCGGCCTCGTGCGCAAGAGCGGTGATAGCCTCCATCGCCGCACGCTGGGGCTTGGTGCCGCCACCTTCCCACCGGTTGACGGTGGCGAAGGAGACGCCCAAGCGGTCGGCGAGCTGCTCCTGGGTTAGGTTGAGCTTGGCGCGGATGGCGCGAAGGGTGAGGGGCAAATGGGATGTGTGATCTGTCATGTTTGATATATTTGCAATAATTTATCGCATTGTCAATCCCCCCATTTCGGGCGGCGAGATTCCTGGCCGCGCTGATCAGTATCGTCGCCGGCAAGCCAGAAATTATGTAACTTACTGTTTTTAATAACTATTTTAATGTCGCCTGGCACTCTCCCGGGCTACTACCCAGCCGGGACAGGCCGGATCAGCCGCGACGCAGGAAGTGGTCCACCTGCCTTCCCCATTCCGGCGGAAATGGCTCCAGGAGGTCCTTCATCGTCAAGTGGGCGGGGTGCCGCCCCTCGACGATGGCCTCGACGATGTCGGGGGCGAGGTAGGCCAGCCGCAGGATGCGGCTGATGTAGGACGGGCTGATCTTCTCGGCGGTGCCAGCTCATCCATGCTGGTGTAGGCGCCCTCATTCATCAGTCGCTGCCAGCGGAAGGCTCTCGCAATTACCTTGATCATCGTGTTGTCGACCGTGGCCTCCTGCTGTCTGGCGGCGCGGGACCCGTCCGGCAGCACGATGACCGCCTTCCCTCCCCGGCGACGGAAGCTCATCGGGACTTCGGTCGTCATGCTCTTGCGTCGCGGGTCCCATCATGCGGCCTTCCGCATCGGCGCCGGCGCGAGGGTGTCACGCAGCAGCTTGGTGAGGCCTTCGGACTTCCACTTGATGCTGATGCCGTCCAGGCGCACGGTGATCCGCTCGATAACGGCTTGGACGATTCGCGCCTGCTCGGCGGGGAAGAGCTCATTCCACACGAGCGTCGATCGGATCTGAAGCGCCTGAATCGCGGCTGCCTCGCCAATGTCCGGTCGCTGGAGCGCAAACCTCGCGGACCGCGTGGGCCAGTACCTCCGGCGAGCACAGTACGTGTCGGAGTTTTTCGACGACAACGGTCTCGATTTCGCCAGCGGGCATCCGGCGAACCTCGCAGGTCGCGGCGCCCTGCTTTATGGCCTGCGTATTGATGTAGTACCGGTAGTACTTTGGGCCTTTGACCGTGTAACCCGGCGTGAATGCTCGTCCCTGGTCGGAATACAGCAGCCCGCGAAGTAGGGAAGGCGCCTTCGACATGGCCTCCGGCTTGGAGATGCGGGCGCCCCGCCAGGCCTTCTTGAGCGAGTCGCCGTTGGTAAGGTGCTCGTGGACCTGGTCCCAAAGAGCCTTATCCACAATCGCGTCGTGCTCCCCCGGAAAGTGTCGCCCCTTGTGAGCGGCGATGCCGATATACACCGGGTTGTTGAAGATCTTGTAGATGAATCCCTTGTCGACGAGCCGCCCAGTTCGGACCTTACCCGTCGCGGTCGTCCAGGCCTTAGTCGTGATTCCTCGGGAGCGCAGATCCCTCACCAGGGTGGCCATGGAGGGCACCTGCGCGAAGCGGGTGAACATCTCCCGGACGATTCTCGCCTCTTCCGAGTTGGGAATGAGTTTCCGCTCGACGACGTCGTAGCCCAGGGGGGGCATGCCTCCCATCCACATGCCGCGCTGCCGTGAGGCGGCGATTTTGTCGCGCACCCGCTCGCCGGAGAGCTCGCGCTCGAACTGCGCGAACGATAGGAGGATGTTGAGCGTGAGCCGCCCCATCGAGGTTGTCGTGTTGAAGGCCTGGGTGACGGAAACGAAAGTCACCTTGTGCTCGTCGAAGATCTCGACCAGCTTGGCAAAGTCGGCGAGGGAGCGCGACAGCCGGTCGATCTTGTAGACGACGATGATGTCGACCATCCCTCGGCGAACGTCAGCCAGCAGCTGCTTGAGGCCTGGCCGCTCCATGTTGCCGCCCGAGAAGCCACCATCGTCGTAGCGCTCCCGCAGCATCAGCCAGCCTTCAGATTTCTGGCTGGCGATGTAGTTCTCGCAGGCATCGCGCTGGGCGTCCAGCGAATTGAAGTTCTGCTCGAGCCCTTCATCGGTGGACTTGCGGGTGTAGATCGCGCAACAGAGTTTCCGCGGCGCCGTCATGAAAAGCCTCGCGACGACGGAAACCCGAAGAACTTCCACCCGTTCCACTGGGTGCCCGTGATCGCCCGGGCGACACTCGAAAGCGACGTGTAATGCCGCCCCTGGTACTCGAAGTAGTCGATGCCAACCGTCACCTCATGGCGCGCGCCATCCCATTCGCGGATGAGGCGCGTGCCGGCGATTGGGCGACCGTCCACCCGGCGGCGGCGCAGCGTGGCCTTCCCTCCATCCAGCTGCTCGCCCAGCCGCTCCAGGCGTTTGATGGTCTCCCTCTTCAATCCGCCGTAGGCAAGCTCCTGGATGCGGTAGGCCAGGCGGCTTTCGAGGAATCGGCGATTGAACGGCGGCGGCTCCTGCTGGAAGAGCTCGCGCCACATCTGCTTCAGGTCTTTCACGGGCGCGGACTTCAGGGCCGCGACCCGGGCTACAACGCTGCTAGTCACTGGCGTTCTCCTTGGTGGTCAGGACGCCAGTACTAACGCTCTGTTCGGTCAGGCTATCAACTAGATCTTCGCGGCTGCGCCGCTCGTGCAATCGGATCACGCCCAGGGCCAGGATGATGCCGACGACCTGGGCGGGACTGAACGGCGAGCAGGGGTTTCGAGTGGAAAGTGGCAGCCATGAAGGTTCATACCGAACCCCCAGGCGCCTTTCTCACCAACCAAGGCAAAGGTCGGGGGCCCGCTCAGAATCTACCGGGCTCCACCTCACAACGGAATTGGCGGCTTAAAGTTAGACCTACGCGCCAGTGCTTCCGGATCATTACTGGCCCAGTACTGCGGACGATTGTCAGTTACGACTTGGCGCCGCCGACTACTCTGACTTGTGGAGCAGCGCCAGGAGGCGCTTGTCCATCGGGAGTTGTTGCGGGCCCTGCTCCGTCGGGACTTGCCCCTGCACCTTCGCCTTGCTCAGAGCTTGAGCGATTTGGAGAGACTTCTTCGACGCCTCCCTGAGCGCTCGCTGCACCATTGCCGGCATTTGATGCGTCGACATTTGTAGTTTCCTCTATTCCAATTGGCATCGTCAGTAACTGCACACTTGGCGTTGCAGAATCGATGTTTTTTTCCATCTCTGCACGCAGCGCAATACTAGCCTGAGCAAGCAGTCCGCCCGGTCGTTCAACTCTGATGAAGATCTGTCTCGCCTCTTTGCGGTCAATAACGAAGCTATGCGACGGATATCCTGTCACCAACCTTGCCAAACCCATCGCGCGCAAATTGCCACTTTTATCATTCAGGCGATTCCCATACTCGAAGGCAATCTCGGTCGCTCTTTGCATCTCGGCCAATTTAATCGGATCGATCTGAGCCGCAATCGGCTCAAATAGGCCCGAGGTAAGGCCGGAAGCGATTTCTGAAGCTACCCGAGTGGAAAGTCCCGCGTCGCGCGTCAATTCAAGTAAGTAATTGCGGAAGGCCGCCATTGACTGGTTCTGGAGGTAGTTCACGGCTTGGAAGATGTCCAAGCCTGAATTACGCCCAATAAGTTCGTCACCCTTCTTCACTTGGACGTCGAGGGGACTCCAGCTCGCTCATGTCGTCCAGGTACAACTTTGACGCACCGATCAAGATTAGAGTCCCTGCACTCTTGCAATACCTTGGAACCAGCGCATCGAAGGACTCATACCCATGCTGAAGCGCTCGCGCGATTCGAAACCCTGCATGGGGATCGCCACCAGGGGTTGCCAGGACAAGCAGGGTCTTGGCCGATTTCTTGGTCTGCAGGGCATCACAAACAAGGTGATAGCCCGCCATATTGACGGCGCCCGAGTATACGACTAGGTCAGTTGTGACCGACACGTCGATTCCTTGTGGAATTTCGCCCGTAAAACCAATACTTTGGCTCACTAGCCATCAGTTGTCTACTAGGGCACTACTTGGTCACGGGACAGCGCCCCATACGAGCGCCCGGCTTTGGGTGTGGATCCGGGAAGGGGCGACCGAGGCACTTACCCATAAGAATCAGCTGACCCCTGAAACCACCAAGCTAGAGAACAATGCCGCTCCGATCCATCGACGGCACTTCACCACAGTCGCGATCACACTCTCCTCTCAACTCAATTCCCCGGAAATGAGCTTTGTGATTTGGTCGAAGGCGGCTAGCTTGGCCTCGTTCTGTGTCTTGAAGTTTCTTCGCGAGTGCTGAACGGTACTTTCGTCCAAGGCAGCGATCGTGCATGCCCAGCCACCACCTCTCGGATAGACGGTGACGCGATACCCATCCGCCTTGATATGAGGATTCCCTTTTATCGATACCTTCCATGCACGCGAGAGCCAACGGGTTCGCTTCGATGCCCGGCTCCGCATTGTCGCCTCGCGAGCGCCGAGAGGCCGCTAGATCTCCTTCCATATGACCAGCGCAGACACACCCCACAGCAAGCACATTCGCATACTGCGGGTGCTGCATGTGGTGAACATACCGAATCGACTGTGACTCGCACATTTCGCATTCGGCGGAAGGTTCACCCAGGTCCTCTATATCTACGCAGGTCCACCCTTTATGCGGCACTCCGGCGATAGACCATTTTCCGCGCCCCGCCGCGACAAGTCGCTCCTCCGTCGTGGTTGTGTCATCTCTATCTGTCATGGTGGTTTTCCTGAGCGGCAACTGGCCGACTAGCATGACCTATGAGTCTTCATTTCAATGTTCACGAGGGTCGGATTGACAGGAGTTCCATGTAATCCCTTGGGCCATGCCAGAAGCCATTTCACCAAGTGATCTACATCGTCGCGTCGTCGTCCCTTGTTCACGGCGTGCCCGATTCCCGTGTGAACCAGGTGTACGAGGTCCGTAGGAATCATTGGACTGTTGTTGCCGAAGTACCAGTACCGCCGCGACAACAGTACGTTCTTCCCACCGAGATCGGTCGCGACCGACTTTGCGTCGTGAACATGATTCGGCACCTGTACGAGAACACCATCGCGCCTAGGGCGATAGATGTTGTCGGGCGTGGAAGTGGCGCCCGGGCGACGGTTCCGAAAGCGCTTGTCTGCCCAGTAGTCCGCAAAGCTCAGCACCTCTTCGACCTGCATTGCATAGATCACATCACCCGGGGACCGAGTGCGAAATCCTATGATCCAGTCGCCAACGACGGCATTCGCTCTGATCTTTGGCTTGCAAATCGCGAGAGAGCAATAGCCGTCGAACGGCCTTGGGGCGACGCCTGAGTCATAGCGCACTACGTACCTGAAGATGCGCGGCATCATGTCGGCCCCTGCAGGAGCTTCGCTACCCATGAGATCGCCTCCGGGTAATGCGCAGTGTCCAGCACGAACTCCTGCCCCTTATCTACGATACGTAGAGTCGTTGCCTCTGCCTCCAGTGACCAGCGCTTTGGGTCGGTGTGATACGAAAGGACCGGGCGCCCGGCCCGCGGATGAAACCACGCAGGCAGACGCCACCAGGATCGGGTACGTCCAGGCGCCGTGAGCTGCAGGTCCCTGCGGAACCGCGATAGGACACCAGCGCCCGGCAACTCAAGGTCCCTTCCAGCCAGGTGCAGGGCTTTGCGCCCGACATAGATGGAATTGTTGGAGCTGCTATAGCTGGCGGCGCCAACGATGTGGGGATGTCCAGCGAGCCACGGGTGGCGCTGCACTGCTGCGCTCGCGTCGTGCCCTACCGTGACCCGCTCTTCAACCTGCAACCAGCCAAAGAGTGCATGGATGTCTGGCGCGCTTCGCCTGTATCGCCACGTTCCACCTGCATGCTCGACTTCTCGAAACCAGCCAAAGAACAGAAACAAGTCGCCAGGACCGATCCCTTGATTTTCCAGATGTGCCTGCGCAGCTGCAGTCTGCCCAAATGCAGGGCGCCATCCTGGCGGTCTCGCTATCGTCGACGCATCGAGGTCCGGGTCCAGGTGGATAGGCATTGATGCGACAACGTTGCCCCTCGTGAGATCGGAAACGATGCCTGCGAGGTCGCGCCCCCCGGGGCGAAGATCGCCGAGCTGATGAGGGTCTCCAGGTACCGGGATCGGTAGCGAAAACATCGTTCCGTCCGGAAGAATCGGACTGGCAACGCGCCCGTACTGAGAGTCGAATCCCTTGCGGCTGAAGACTATTCGCATGCGTCGAGTGCCCCCAATGCAGGACTGAGTATTGGGAGTTCAATCCTGCAGGTCAACGTGGGCAGTCGGATGGGCTGGTCCGCGGGCTACGCGCGGCGACTTGGCGTGACGTTGCTGTCCGATGTATGGCGCTGCGATGACGCAGTTCGAAACGACCTGGACGTGCTTCAACCTCTTAACCAAATAGAGAGTGGTCGCAAGGCTTTGAATGACTGGCGTTTCTTTGCGTGCGGCTTCCTTGCATGTGAGCAGGCCAGATGTCCCCGCCACCGCGGCCATCTCGAGTTTCCGCACCACCCCCCAACAAGTCACGAGGTCTTGAGAAAAGTCGGGCCAGAGACCGGGTTTCGGGGACCCAACGGAACGGGGCAGTCAGGAGGTAGACGCAAAAAACCCCGCGTGGCGCGGGGTTCTGTGCGACTTCCAATCGTCGAGAGACTTTTGGAAATCAGGATACTGGCGGAGAGAGAGGGATTCGAACCCTCGATGCAGGTTTAAGCCCACATAACGCCTTAGCAGGGCGCCACCTTCGGCCACTCGGTCATCTCTCCGGGAAGGCGAATTCTACCACGCAGCCGGGACAGGCTTTGGGGACGTGTCCGCGAACACGTCCCCGAGTCTACCGGACCTTGATTTCGGTCCAGAGCCGCGAGAGGGTGCGCCGCAGGGCCGGGTCGAAGTCGCGCAGCATCTCCAGGCGTGCGAGGTCGGCGGGCGGCGGGAAGATGGCGGCCTCGGCCGGCGATGTCCGGCTGGATGAACGCCATCGCCGCGGCGTTGGGATTGCCCGCGCCGATGAGGTTCGAGACGTCGGCGGCGTTCTCGCCCTCGAGCATGAAGTCGATGAAGCGGTGCGCCAGGTCCGGCCGCCGGCCGGACTTGTGCAGGACGAAGCTGTCCACGCGCCAGCACCGCGCCCTCCTTCGGCGTCGTGAAGCCGATGGTGAAGGGCCGCCTCGCCGCCTTGCGCATCCTCGCGGGCGCGGAACATGTCGTTGGAGTAGCCGTGCGCCACCCAGATGTTGCCGATGGCGAGGTCCTTGATGTAGGTGCTGTTGGAGAACGCCGCCCAGTAGGGCTTGGCGCGCAGGATCACCGCCTTGGCCTCGGCCCAGCGCGCGGGGTCGCGCTCCTGCACCGAGTAGCCGAGGTAGCGCATCGCCGCCCCCAGGAGCTCGCGCTGGCTGTTGAGCACCGTCACCTTGCCCTTGATCTTCGCCAGGTAGCGCGGCTCGAAGATCGAGCGCCCAGGTGTCGGTCGGCAGGCCCAGCTCGCGCATCTTCTCGCGGTTGTAGCCGATCAGCGTGATCGAGGTGGCGTAGGGCACCGAGTAGCGGTTGCCCGGATCGAACCAGAGGTCGCGGAACTCCGGCTTGAGGTTGCCGAGGTTCGCGCAGCTTCGCCTTGTCCAGCGGCCGCAGCGCCTGGCGGCGGATCAGCGACTCGACGGCGTTGCCCGTCGGCACCAGGAGGTCGTAGCCCACCGCGCCCGGCCTCCAGCTTGGCGAGCATCTCCTCGTTGTCCGAGTAGTAGTCCTGCTTGAGGCGGCAGCCGCAGCTGCGCCTCGAAGCGCGGCGACCGTCTCGTCGCTGATGTAGTTGTTCCAGTTGTAGAGGTAGAGCACGTCCTCGGCCGGCCGCCGCCCCGGCAGCAACGCCAGCCAGCAGCAGCCGCGGCGAGCGCCCTCACCGCCCCCTCCGCATGATGTCGGGCGCGAGGCGCGTGGCCACGAGGACCAGCGTCAGCGTCAGCGCCATGAGGAGCGTCGACATCGGCGTTCACCTCGGGCGTCACGGCCACCTTGATCATCGAGTAGATCTGCAGGGGCAGCGTCGTCACGCCCACGCCCGCGACGAAGAAGGTGATGACGAAGTCGTCGATGGAGAGCGTGAAGCTCATCAGGAAGCCGGCCACCAGCGCCGGCAGGATGAGCGGCAAGGTCACGCGCCGGAAAGTCATCCAGGGCGTGGCGCCGAGGTCGCGCGCCGCCTCGAAGATGCCCTCGTCCATGCCCGCGAGCCGGGCGCGCACGATCACCGCCACGAAGCCGATGGAGAAGGTGATGTGCGCCACCAGGATCGAGAAGAGGCCGAGCGTGAGGTCGAGCACCTGGCGGAAGAAGAGCAGGAGCGACACGCCCAGCAGGATCTCGGGCATCGCCACCGGGGTGAGCACCAGCAGCGGCAGCCACGGCATCCGGTAGCGGTGCATCGCGATGCCGGCCATGGCGCCCAGCACCGTCGCCACGCTCGACGACAGCGAGCGCGATGGCGACCGAGTTGCCCGCCGCCCGCAGCATCTCGCCGTCGCCCAGCAGCTTCTCGTACCACGCGAGCGTGAAACCCGACCCACTCGGCGTTGAGCGTCGAGTCGTTGAAGGAGAAGATCACCACGACCGCGAGCGGCACGTAGAGGAACGCGTACACCGCGAGCGATGCGCGCCCAGAGCAGCCACTGCGAGCGCCGCTTCACGACACCGCCTCCGTCCCCTTGAGGCCGCGCCGCGCCCCGGCCGCCGCCAGCCCCGCGAAGGCCAGCACCGCGACCGTGAGCCCGATCGAGAGCGCCGAGCCGAGCGGCCAGTCGCGGTTGTCGAGGAACTGCTCCTTGATGAGGTTGCCGATGAGGATGTCGCCCGTGCCGCCGAGGAGCTCGGGCACCGCGAACATCCCCAGCACCGGGAATGAAGACGAGGGCCGAGCCGGAGTAGATGCCGGGCAGCGACAGCGGGAAGGTCACGCGCCAGAAGCGGGTCCAGGCGTTGGCGCCCAGGTCCTGCGCGGCCTCCAGCAGCGCCGGGATCGTGCTTCTCGAGGTTCGTGTAGAGCGGCAGCACCATGAAGGGCAGGTGCACGTACACCATGCCCGCGATCACCGCGAAGGGCGTGTAGAGGAGGTTCGCCGGGCCGAGCAGCATGATCCAGGCGTAGATGCGCACGAGGAAGTTGCTCGCGAAGGGCAGGATCACCAGCAGCACGAGCAGGTCGCGCCGCTTGCGGGGGCTCCTCGCGATGAGCCACGCGAGCGGATAGGCGAGCACGATGCAGATGAGGGTGGTCGCGAACGCGACCGCGAACGAGATCGCGAAGATCTCGCGCGTAGACGAGGTCGCCGAACAGGAATCGGTAGGCCTCCAGCGAGAAGGCCGCCGCCGACGCCGGCCGCGAGCGGCACCAGCCCGCCGAACTCGCCCGGCTCGCGGAAGCTCGCCGCCACGACGATGAGCGCGGGCACCAGGAAGAACGCGAGCAGGAAGGCGCGTCGGCGGGCCCGCCACGAGCCAGCGCGTCCAGCCGCGCGCTGCCCGCCTCCCGTGCCTCGCGCCGCTCATCCACGGAGGAACACCCCCGCGTCGTGCCGCCATCCGACGGCCACCGCGTCGCCCACCTTGAAGAGCTTGGCGCGCCCGGGCGCGGCGTTGGCGAGCAGCGCCTCGACCAGGAAGCCGCCCTCGAGCTGCACCTTGTAGAGCGTCACGTCGCCCAGGTAGAGCAGTTCCTTCACGTGCCCGGCGAAGCGGTTGCGCAGGTCCACCGGCTTCCAGGTGCCCGGCGACGCGCACGAGCTCCGGGCGCAGGGCGAGCGCGCCGCGCTCGCCCGGCCTTCGCGCCGGCGCGCAGCTCGGCGGCGAGGTCGCCCAGCGCCGCGGCGCGCAGCGCCGAGGTGGCCGTGCGGAGTTGCCGACGACCTCCGCCGTCGATCAGGTTGATCTTGCCGATGAAGTCCGCCACGAAGCGGCTGGCGGGCGCGGTGTAGAGGCGGTCGGGCGTGTCGAGCTGCTCGACGCGGCCGTTGTTCATCACCGCGATGCGGTGCGAGAGGGCGAGCGCCTCCTGCTGCGCGTGCGTGACGAAGACGAAGGTGACGCCCACGTCGCGCTGCAGGTTGATGAGCTCCACCTGCATCTCCTCGCGCAGCTTCGCGTCGAGCGCGCCCAGGGGCTCGTCGAGGAGCAGCAGGCGCGGCTTGTTCACGAGGCCGCGGGCCAGCGCCACGCGCTGCTTCTGGCCGCCGGAAAGCTCGTGCGGGATAGGCGCTCGCCCTTGTCCTCGAGGTGGACCAGCGCCAGCGTCTCGCGCACGCGCCGGTCGATCTCCTCGCGCGGCCGCCCCGCCATCTCGAGGGGGAAGGCGATGTTGCCCGCCACCGTCATGTGCGGAAAGAGCGCGTAGCTCTGGAAGACGGTGTGGACGGGGCGCTTCTCGGGCGCGATGCCCGCGAGCGGCTTTCCGTCCAGGAAGAGCTCCCCCTCGTCGGGCTCGTCGAAGCCCGCGATCATGCGCAGGAGCGTGGTCTTGCCGCAGCCCGAGGGCCCGAGGAGCGTGAAGAACTCGCCCGCTCTCGATGGCAAGGCTCACCCGGTCGACGGCGGCGAGACCGCCGAAGCGGCGGGTGACTTCACGAATCTCGAGCAGGGCCATGGCGCGACGCGATGGCGAGGGGAGATTTCCAGTCTAGCGAGGGGCGCCTGCGCCGTCCCTTGCGCCCGGTCAAGCCGCGGGCCGGATTCGCGTGCCCGGTACGGCGACCGGACGTCAGTCCGCAGCTGGATCTCTGCCGCCGGCAGCGGCGCGAGGAATTTCGCGGCCGATCTCCTCGCCCGCTCACGCGGGCGGCTGAAAAAGAATCCCTGGACCTCGTCGCAGCCCAGGTCCTTCAGGAGCGTCGGCCTGCGCCTCCGACTCGACGCCCTCGCCCACGACGCGCAGGCCGAGGCCGTGGGCGAGTCCCACGATGGCCTGCACGATCGCCGCGTCGCGGCGGCTGCCCACGATGTCGCGGATGAGGGAGCGGTCGATCTTGATGCCGTCGAGGTCGAGGTGCTTGATGTAGCCGAGAGACGAATAGCCCACGCCGAAGTCGTCGAGCATGATGCGGCTGCCGCGCACGGCGACCTGCTGCAGCAGCCGTCGCGCGGTCTCCGGGCTCTTGATGAGCATGCTTTCGGTGACCTCGAGCTCGATCCAGCTCCGGGGCGATGCCATGCGCGCTGCGCGCTCTCGGCGACGAGCCGCGGCAGGTCCGGGGTGAACTGCGGCGCGGAAAGGTTCACCGCCACCGGGACGCAGGCAAGTCCCGCGCGCTCCAGCGCGCGAGCTGGCCGCAGGCCTCCCCGAGCACCCACGCCCCGAGCTCGTGGATCAGGTCGGATTCCTCCGCGATCGGGATGAAGATCGATGGCGCCACTTCGCCGAGCTCGGGATGCCGCCACCGCGCCAGGGCCTCGAGGCCCGTGACCTGGCCCGTCGCGAGGTCGAACTTCGGCTGGTAGACGAGGCGCAGCTCGCCCGCGGGCGATGCCCTCCCGCAGGCTGGACTCGACGAAGAGCCGGTCGCGGACGCGCTCGTTCATCGCCTGGTCGTAGAAGCGGTAGCCGCCGCGCCCCTCGCCCTTGGCGACATGCATCGCGTGTCCGCGCGCCGCAGCAGGCTCTCGGCGTCGACGGCGTAGTCCGGGCCCACGCTCACGCCGGCCGTCGCCGTGACGTGCAGTTCCTTGCCATCGACGACAAAGGGCCGTCCGAAGACGCCTCCTCATCAGGCGGGCGGCCATCGCCTTCGCCTCCTCGGGGCGCTCCAGCGTCCTCCGCGATGACGAGGAACTCGTCGCCCGCGATGCGGGCGATGCGTGTCGCCCGTGCGACATGGCCCAGCCTGGAGGCGGTCGGCGACCTCGCGATGGAGCGTGTCCCCCGCCGCGTAACCCAGCGCTCGTTGATCGCCCTGAAGCGGTCGATGTCGAAGTGGACGATCGGCGAGGGTCCCGCCCGGAGGCCGTCGGCCCGCTGGATGGCGTGGTCCAGGACCGGTCGAGGGCCGCGACGCGGTTCGGCAGCCCCGTCACGGCATCCCGGGTGGACAGTGAACTCCGCGCGGCTTGCTCGGCCTCGCGCTGGGCCGTCACGTCGACGACGGAGGCCAGGAGGCACTGGATTCGCCCCCGATCTCGGTCGAGATCGGCCGAGAAGCAGGACCTCGATCGATCTCGCCCGAGCGCTTGCGCATGCGGGTCACGATAGTCGCGCAGCGACCCCCCGCTCGCGCATGAGCCGCGCGAATCGCTCGCGCTCGGCGGCGTCCTCCCAGACGCGCAGCTCCACCGCCGTCCGGCCGATCATCTGCTCGCGGGCATAGCCGAAGAGCGCTGAGGTAGGCGTCGTTACCGTCGAAGTATCAGGCCGTCCTCGAGGCGGCACACGATGATGGGGTTCTGGCTCGGCGCGGAAGAGTTTCTGGATGCGCTCCTGCGAGCCGCGCAGGGCCCCGGAGAGCGCCTCCTCCCGCAGCGAGGGCCGAACGGATGGCGAACATGAGGCCCCGGCCGCCGACGGCGCTCGCGGCCACGATGAGGAGGAGGTTCAGCGATCTCCCGCGGCCCCGTGGCCGGAACCGCCCGCGGCCGGAACGCCCCGGTGTACTCGGCGAGCCCGAGCAGCAGGACCCCCGCGATCACGCTGGCCGCGAGCCCCCAGTACGCCCGCGGCCGCAGGAAGACGCTCGCCGCGAAGACGACCCCCGGGATGGCGACGAGGCCGTAGTCCCGCGTGCCGTGGCCCACCAGGACGAGCACCGCCAGGATGGCCACGATGACGTAGAAGGTGATCATGGCGGAGGCCATGATCCGCCCGCGGCGGCGATCCGCCAGGCGACGAGGCACATGCCCGCGCCGAGACCGGTGGCCACGGCCGTCGTGAAGACGCCGAAGGCGAAGTTCGAGCCGTCGCGATGCCGAGCCCCACGACCATCGCTGCATGCACGATGCGAAGCGGGACGGCCAGGAGCGGCCTGCGGATCGCTGCCGTCGCTTCGGGTCCGGGGGGAATTCTCAAGGGACGAGCGTGCGCATGCGCCTAGGCTGTGCTTCGATCAGCCTAGCATAGCCCGCCCCGGCCGCCATCACCGGCCGTGTGAACGCCCGTCACAGGAGTCGTCTTCCAGGGGTACTCTCGGACGCCGCCCCTACATGAGGGCGCGGGCGAAGTACGTGTAGATGAAGGCCCAGGTGTAGGCCGTCTGCGCGGGCGTCGTGCCGGACCCGTGCCCGCCCTCGGTGTACTCGAAGTAGGTCGTGTCGTAGCCGAACTGCTGCATGCGGGCGGCCATCTTGCGGGCGTGGCCGGGGTGCACCCGGTCGTCGCGCGTGGACGTGGTGATGAGCATCTTCGGGTACGGGCGGCCGCGCAGCACGTTCTGGTAGGGCGAGTACTTCGAGATGAACGCCCAGTCCTCGGGCTTGTCGGGGTCGCCGTACTCGCCCATCCACGAGGCCCCCGCCAGCAGCTTGTGGTAGCGCTTCATGTCCATGAGCGGGACGGTGGCGACCACGGCGCCGAAGAGCTCCGGGCGCTGCAGCATCGTGGCGCTCACGAGGAGCCCGCCCTGGCTGCCGCCCAGGATGCCGAGCTTCGCGGGCGAGGTGACCTTGCGGGCGATGAGGTCCTCGGCGACCGCGGCGTAGTCGTCGTGCGCCTTCTGGCGCCCTTCGCGGCGCGCGACCTGGTTCCACGCCGGCCCGAACTCGCCGCCCCCGCGCAGGTTGGCCAGGACCCAGACGCCGCCCTTCGCGAGCCAGCCGTTGCCGACGAACGCGCTGTAGGAAGGCACCTGCGAAATCTCGAAGCCGCCGTAGCCGTAGAGGATGGTCGGGTTCTTGCCGTCGAGCTTCGCGCTCCTGCGCATCACCTGGAAGTACGGGATCTTCGTGCCGTCCTTCGAGGTCGCCTCGTGCTGCGTGACCTCCAGGCCCGTGGCGTCGAAGAAGTCCGGCAGGTTCTTGAGCTTCTCCCGCGCGTCCGTCCCGCCCTTCGCGAAGTAGAGCGTGGTGGGCAGGGTGAAGCCGGAGGCGAAGAGGAAGTACTCGTCCGACTCGCGGCGGTCCCAGGCCACGGCGTTGAGCGTGGCGAGCCGGGGCGCGTCGACGTCGCGCTTCGTCCAGCGGCCGTCCGCGCCGCGCTTCATCTCCACGAGGCGGCTCGAGACGTTGTCCAGGAGGTCCAGGAGCACCATCGACTTCAGGGGCACGAACGCGTCCAGCGACACGCGCGGGCCCGGCGTGAAGAGCACGTCGAAGTCGGTGCCGCTGTCGAGGAACTTCTCGAGGTCCATGGCGAGGAGCTGGCCCGCGACGTACTGCCGGCCCGCGAGCATCCAGTCCTCGCGCAGGCGCACGTAGAGCGTGCCGGCGCTGACGGAAGCGTCCACCGTCTCGGGCAGGTCCAGCTTCACGAGCTTGCCGTCGCGCACCACGTAGCCCTCGCTGCGCCGGGTGGAGATCGCGCGCGTCATCATCTCGACGCGCGAATCCTTCTCGTGCGTCACGGAGGGCCAGGCGCCGATGTCCGTCTCGGGAACCTCGAAGACGACCGGCGCGTCGGCGATGGCCTGGCCGCGCTTCACGCGCTTCACGCCCCGCGGATAGCCCGAGCGGGTCATCGTGCCGGGGCCGAAGTCGCGCGCCGCGTAGATGGTGTCGGCGTCGATCCAGGCCACGCCGCCCTTCGATTCCGGCAGCCGGAACCCGCCCTCGACGAAGGCCTTCCTCGCCAGGTCGAACTCGCGGATCTCGACGGCGTCGCCGCCGCCGCGCGAGAGCGAGACGAGGCAGCGCTCGAACTTCGGGTAGAGGCAGGTGGCGCCCTTCCACGCCCACTGCTCGCTCCTCCGCGGCGGAGAGCTTGTCCAGGTCCAGCACCGTCTCCCAGGCGGGCGCGGCCTTGCGGTACTCCGCGAGCGTCGTGCGCCGCCACAGGCCGCGGGGGTTGGCGCTGTCCTGCCAGAAGTTGTAGACGAAGTCGCCGAGCTTGGAGATCGCGGGAATGCGGTCGCGCGAGTTGGCGATGTCGGTGAACTTGTCGAGGAGCGGGTGGAACCCGGCTTCCTTCTCGATCGCGGGGCGGCTGCGGGCGTTCTGGTCCTTCACCCAGGCCATGGCCTTCTCGCCGGACACGTCCTCCAGCCAGAGGTAGGGGTCGTCGGCTTCGGCGTGGGCGGGGATGGCGAGGGTCATGGCGAGGGCGGCGAGGAATCGCTTCACGGGCGGGCCTTTCGAAAGGAAACGGCGCGAGGCGGATCGTGTCCGCTCGCGCCGCATTGTAAGGCAAGGCCCGCGCATTGAAATGGGGTCAGGTTACTTTGCACAAGAAATGTGCAAAGTAACCTGACCCCATTTCACCGTCAGGCCTTCATGCGCTCTTCGGCGGCCGGCTTCTCGAGCTCGAAGGCCTTGTGGAGCACGCGCACGGCGAGCTCCATGTACTTCTCGTCGACCACCACCGAGGTCTTGATCTCGGAGGTGGAGATCATCTGGATGTTGATGCGCTCCTCGGCGAGCGTCGCGGAACATCTTCGAGGCGATCCCCGCGTGGGTGCGCATGCCGATGCCCACGAGCGACACCTTGGCGATCTTGTCGTCGCCCACGATGGCGCGGGCCCCGATGGCGGGCTTCACGGTGGACTCGAGGATCTGCATCGCGCGCTTGAAGTCGTTGCGGTGCACGGTGAACGAGAAGTCCGTGAGCCCCTCGATGGAGGCGTTCTGGATGATCATGTCCACCTCGATGTTGGCGTCGGCCACGGGCCCGAGGATGGCGGCCGCGATGCCCGGGCGGTCCGGGACGCCCACGACGGTGATCTTGGCTTCGTCCCGGTTGAAGGCGATGCCGCTGATGATGGCCTGTTCCATGTTCTGGTCTTCCTCGAAGGTGATGAGGGTGCCCATGTCGGTGGAGTTCACGTCCGTGAACGACGACAGCACCCGCAGCTTCACGCGGTACTTGCCCGCGAATTCCACGGAGCGGATCTGCAGGACCTTCGACCCCAGCGAGGCGAGCTCCAGCATCTCCTCGAAGGTGATCGTGTCCAGGCGCCGCGCCTCGGGGACGACGCGCGGGTCGGTCGTGTAGACGCCGTCCACGTCGGTGTAGATCTGGCACTCGTCGGCGAAGAGCGCGGCGGCGAGCGCGACCCCCGTCGTGTCCGAGCCGCCGCGGCCGAGCGTGGTGATGTTGCCCTTGTCGTCGATGCCCTGGAACCCCGCCACCACGACCACGTTGCCGTCGGCGAGGTCGCGCCGGATGTTGTCCTCGTCGATCGCGAGGATGCGGGCCTTGGAGTAGGCGTCGTCGGTGAGGATGCGCACCTGGAAGCCGGTGTAGCTCTTCGCCTTGACGCCCAGCCGGTGCAGCGCGAGCGCGAGGAGCCCGATGGAGACCTGCTCGCCCGTGGAGGCGATGACGTCGATCTCGCGCGGATCCGGATCGGGATTGAGCTCCTTCGCGAGGGCGAGGAGGCGGTTCGTTTCGCCGGACATGGCCGAGACCACGACGACGACCTGGTGGCCTTCCTTCACGAACCGCTCGACCCGCCGCGCCACTTCGCGGATGCGGTCGGGGCTGCCCATGGAGGTGCCGCCGTACTTCTGGACGATGAGGGACACGGGGGGCCTGCTTGTGGTGTTGTGCGTCGGACGAAAGTGAACATTTTACCCCGGATGGCGGTCCAATGGTGCACCGCACCATCCGGGATCGCCCCATCGATGTCGTGCCGGTGGCCAGGAGCCCGTCCATGAACCCGTCACCCGGGATGCCGCCCGACTTCGCCACGGCGACGATCGGGGAGGTGCTGGCCGCGCTCGAGGTCGACCCGGAGGCGGGGCTCGCGCAAGGCGACGCCACGGCGCGCCTGCGGGAGCAGGGCTACAACGAGGTCGCCGAGAAGCGAGGGCACCCCGTCGCCGACTTCTTCGCGAAGTTCTGGGGCCTGTCGGCGTGGATGCTCGAGCTGATCATGGTCCTGTCGGCGGTGCTGCGGAAGTTCGCGGACCTCGCCGTCGTGGGCGCGCTGCTCGTCGTCAACGCCGTGCTCGGCTTCCTGCAGGAGCGCCGCGCATCCGGCGCGGTCGAGGCGCTGCGCCGGCGCCTGCAGGTGAGCGCCCGCGTCCTGCGCGATGCCGCCTGGAAGGTCGTCCCCGCCCGCGAGCTGGTGCCCGGGGACATCGTTCGCCTGCGCGCCGGGGACATCGTCCCGGCGGACGCGAAGCTCCTCGCCGGCGAGCTGCGCGTCGACCAGTCGGCCCTCACCGGCGAATCGGCCGATGTCGAAAGAGGCGCCGGGCGACATCCTCTCCTCGGGCTCGGTGGTCCGGCGCGGCGAGGGCAACGGCGTGATCGTCCTCACGGGCGCGCGGACCTATTTCGGGCGCACCACGGAACTGGTGCAGCAGGCGCGCCCGAAGCTGCACATCGAGGCGGTCGTCGCGAAAGTCGTGCGCTGGCTCTTCCTCATCGTCGGCGCGCTCATCGCCACGGTGATCGTCCTGTCGGTGCTGCGCGGCGCGCCGCTCCTCGAGGTCGTCCCGCTCATGCTCGTCCTGCTCATGAGCGCGGTGCCGGTCGCCCTCCCCGTGATGTTCACGGTGAGCATGGCCGTGGGCTCGCGGGAACTGGCGAAGCAGGGCGTCCTGGTGACGCGCCTGAGCGCCGCGGAGGACGCGGCGACGATGGACGTGCTCTGCGTGGACAAGACGGGCACGATCACCATGAACCGGCTGGCCGTCACCGGCGTGATCGCGCTGGGCGACGCGAAGGATGCCGAGGTGCTGCTCGCCGGCGCGCAGGCCTCGCAGGAGGCGAACCAGGATCCCATCGACCTCGCTTTCCTGGCCGCCGCGAAGGAGAAGGGCGCGATCGACGGCGCTCCCCCGCTCGCTCCCGTCTCCTTCGCGCCTTTCGACGCGCAAAGCCGCCGGACGGAGGCGGTCTTCGACCAGGCCGGGCGCCGCCTGCGCGTCATGAAGGGCGCCGTCCGGTCCGTCGCGCAGGCCTGCGGGATGCAGCCGCCCGCCATCGAGGCGCTGGAATCCCGCGTAAGCGAATCGGCCGCGAAGGGTTACCGGACGCTGGCGGTGGCCCGCGGCTTCGATGCGGAAACCCCGACCCTGATCGGGCTGGTGACGCTGTACGACCCGCCCCGCGCGGACGCGAGGCAACTCCTCGCCGAGCTGGGCGGCCTCGGCGTCGGCGTGAAGATGCTCACCGGCGACGCGCTGGCGGTGGCGCGCGAGATCGGCCAGGGCGTGGGGCTCGCCAACATCCGCCGCGTGACGGACCTGAAGGCGGCAAGCGCCGCGGCCGGAAACGAGGCGGTGGATCTCCTCGCCGGCGCCGACGGCTTCGCGGAGGTCTATCCGGAGGACAAGTTCCTCGTGGTGAAGCACCTGCAGGCGGCGGGGCACGTGACCGGGATGACGGGCGACGGCGTCAACGACGCGCCCGCCCTGCGCCAGGCGGAGGTGGGCATCGCCGTCAGCACCGCCACCGACGTCGCCAAGGCCGCGGCGAGCGTGGTCCTGACCGAGCCCGGGCTCATCAACATCGTCACCCTGGTCACGCAGGGGCGCGCGATCTACCAGCGCATCCTCACCTGGATCATCAACAAGATCAGCCGGACGATCCTCAAGTCGGCCTACGTGGCCGTCGCGTTCGTGGTGACCGGCCGGTTCGTGGTTTCCGCCTTCGCCATGCTGGTGCTGGTCTTCATGACGGACTTCGCGAAGATCGCCCTCGCGACCGACCGCGTTCGCCCGTCGCCCCGGCCGGAGACCTGGGAGATCGGGGGCTACGTCACGGTGTCGGCGGTGCTCGGGGTCGCCATGGTGGGAGAGGCGCTCCTCCTCCTGTGGGCCTGCTGGGCGCCCTTCGGGCTGGCGACGCACGCCGAGGCGCTGAGCTCCTTCAGCTTCCTGATGCTGCTCTACCTCGCCGTGTTCTCCATCGTGTCCGCGCGCGAGCGGCGGCGGTTCTGGGCGACGATGCCCAGCCGGTCGCTCCTGGCCGCCCTGGGCGCGAACCTGGTGATCGGAACGGCCCTCACGCGGATAGGCCTCCCGGGCCTGCCGAGCCTGCCCTGGGAACAGGTGTTCGCGGTGCTCGGCTATTGCATGTTCGCGAGCCTCGTCGTGAACGACGCGATCAAGGTCGCGTTGATCCGGAAGTGCGTCCCCGCGGCCGCGGAAGCCGCCGCGGGCGAGCCCCGCCCCTAGCGCGTGTCGGTCGCGAGCACCCGCAGGTCGTCGGCGAAGACGCTCTTCGCCCGCGACTCGCGCAGCTTCTCGAGGAAGGCGACCTTGATGGTGTCGTTGCCCGGCCAGACGGTCTCCATCCAGTTCATGCCGGCCGCCGCGTAGCCCGTGTAGGCGTGGCGGTTCATCTCCGCGGCGACCGCCGAGAGCACCCCCGTGGCGTAGTAGTCGTCCCACTTGACCTTGTCGGCCGAGCGCGAGCTCTTGATCTCGCTTGCAGCTTCGCCTGGATCTCCGTCGTCCGGGTCTTTCGCTTGGCGCCGGCGAACTCCGCGCAGCGCTCCTTGAGCCACGGGTTGGCCGTGGCCGCGGGCTCGGCGCAGACGGGCGGCGGCATGCCCGGCAGCCGCGGGCGCATGAGGTCGTACGCGAACTGGAACTTGCCCTTGGGCGAGACCTCCAGCACCACGAGCGGGAAGTAGGAGTTGGAGTACGGCGCGAACACGGTGGCGCTCGAGTCGTCGGCCGAGATCATGATCGGGGTCTTGCGGCCCGGCAGGTCCATGAAATCCGTCCCGCCCACGTTCTTGGCGGGATACACCGCGTGGCGCTTCACCTGGGGCTTCAGCTTGTAGACGTAGTGCGTGGTGCAGCAGTGCGCCCCGCCGGAGTAGCCCGAGAAGTGCAGCTGCGGCTGGCCGCTGCCGTCGAGGTCGCGGCCGAGGGAATGGAGCGCGAACTTCTGCGTGGGCTCGACGAGCTCCTTGGGGTTCGTCTGCCACGCGAGCTTGCCCTTCGCGAAGACCACGACGCGCTCCTGGGCGGATTGCGCGTCCTTCGCACCCTTCACGCGGGCGACGATGGCCTCGAAGTCCTGGAATTCCTTGCTCGCGGCGGCCTCCAGCCCCTGCGCCTCGAGCCAGGACTTGCTGTCCTGGGGGCCCGCGGGCGCGGGAGGCGCGGCGAGGGCGGCAGGCAGGATGGCGCTGGCGGCGAGAATGATCAGGGTGCGGCGCATGGATTTCTCCCGGGAGGCAGTGGCGGAGGGTGTGGCCGCCATTTCGATGCAAAGCACCATATAACACAAGACGCTTGCACCGGCTCAGCGCGTGACAGTCGGGCCCTTCTCCAGGTTGGCGCGACCCAGGACGGGGCCCAGCCAGGTCGGCGACGGAAATGCTTCATCACCGGGCCGTTGCTCCGCGAATACCTGGGCGAACATCGCGACGAGGAAGCGATTGCCATGCTCGCTGAGGTGGTTGTTGTCGACGTACAGCGGCCGCCCGTCGCGCGATCCGTAGCAGCGCCCATCGCTGCACAGGTAGGGCAAGGGATCGAGGATGCGCACCCCGCATCGATCGCGAGCGGCATCCTGCGCGGCCCAGACGGGGGCATTCCTGGCGTGGTATTCCTGCAGGGATACCGACACGTCCGACCTGATGCCGAACGCCAACCTCCGGGACAGGATCTTCGGCACGCTGCCATCCATTTCCGGAATCGGCCTGACGAGATAAACCGGGCGCGTCCTGGCAAATTCGCAAGCGGACTCGGCGAGGCGGCTGGAGAATTTCTGCTGCGACTTCGGATCCGGCGTCGCGCGCGCCTTCCTGAACACCACGAGGTTGGCATCGGTTTCATTTCCCTGGAATTCGTTGAGCCCCCCTGCATACATCGTCGTGCGATTGACCACGATGAGCGGGACTCCGGCCGGCAAGTCCTCGAGTTTCCGGAGGGCCCACGCATTGAACTCCATGCATTTTTTCGATTCGCTCGAGGCTTTCCGCGGAACGAACCGGACGCCAAGCCACGTCGGGCAGCCGACGTAGCTCCAGTTCAGCACCCCGCCGTCCGCGCCCGGCAATGCCGCGGCGACCGCCGTGGCGACCGCATCGGCATGGCTATCCCCGATCACCACGGCGCGGATGGTCGGCCCGCCGTAGACGCAGGAAGGCGATTCGATCCCCGTCACGGCCAGGCAGCGTCCCTGATAGGGATTCCTGTTGTTCCTCTCCTGCGCCGCCAGCTCGACGCCGGCCGGCAGGCGCAAGGGGAAGCCGTCTCCCTCCCTTGCCGCTACCGCGAAGCCGGCGACGGCGAAAGCCGGCATGGCGAGGAGCGCGACCGACATCCGGAATCGTCTCGCCTGCAGCCTCGCTCGGCTGGGACGCTCCACCAGGGCGAACGACAGCATCCCCAACGCAAGCGTGACAAGCAGCCCGGCGGCAACGACCGAGGGGCCATACGGGATATCGAGATTGCGAAGCGCGACGACGACGGGCCAGTGCCATAGATACAGCGAGTAGGAACGCGTGCCCAGCCATTGCATGACAGGGGTTCCCGTCCATCCCGAGCGTGGGCGTGCCGCGACAAGCACCAAGGCAGTGCCGGCGACGGAAAGCGGGATCCGCCAACCCGGCCCATGTGCCGCGGCCCCCATGTCGATCACCGAGGCGGCGATCAGGCCGACCCCGAGCCATTCGACCCACCTCGACCTGCCGGCCGGCACGTTCCAGCCCGCCAGATAGATCAATCCGCCGCACAGCATTTCCCATGTCCGGGTTGGCATGAAATAGAACGCGGCGCGAGGATGCGCGGCATTGGCGAGCATCGACGACGCCAGGGAAACGACCAGGCCTGCGACTATCACGAACAATGCCGTTCGTCGGCCGGGGTGCAACCTCCAGGCGAGCATGAGGAGCAGCGGAAGCACCAGGCAGAACTGCATCTCCACCGACAGCGACCAGGTATGGAGCAGCCATTTCTCGTGCGATGACACGTCGAAATAGCCACCTTCCGACCAGAACTTCAGGTTCGAGATGAATGCCAGGCTGAACAGCGCATGGGTCGCGAGGGTCCGGTAGTCGTTGGAGGCCAACGCAAACCAGCCGAGGGAAAGCAGGACGGCGCACAGGACGACCAGCGCGGGAGCCAGTCGCCTTGCGCGCGAGAAGTAGAAATCCCGCAGGCTGAACTGCTTGAGTTCCAGTCCGTCGACGACGATCCGGGTCATCAGGAACCCGGAGATGACGAAGAACACGTCCACCCCGACGAACCCGCCGCCGAACCCCGGGACATCGAAGTGGTACAGGACGACAGCGACGATCGCCCACGCACGCAGGCCGTTGATGTCGGACCGGAAATCCGATCGCCCCCTCGATTGCGGGATGGTCATGGGACTGGGTGAAGTTCTCGATTTGGCAATAAGATACGCGGGAATCGAGCGCGCCGACCGGGTCGCCATGCAATCCCCGGCCCGCATTTCGCAGCCAACCACGCCGCAGGCAACCCCCGTGTATCCGGAACCCGTGCTCAGCAGGTCCGAGCGAATCAGCCTCGCCTTGGCCGAGTCGGCCTACCTGACCGACACCGTGCGCGTCGTCAACCCCGGGCTCGCCGGCTTTTCCCACCTGGTCGCCTCTCGCCAGGGCCTGTTCGCCGTGGACGAGAACCGCGTCTCCCTGGTCGCCAACGGGATGTTCTTCGGGCTCACCCTGTGCGGAGCGTCGATCTACGCATTCGAATCGTGCGACCTCCCGAGGTCGGATACCGGACGCGGACGCATCGTTCGGCTTGCCCGGGACGGCGACGCCATAGTCCGGGGCGACGTCGTCGCGAAGGGATTGGACAATGGCTGCCACCAGATGGACTTCATCGATGGCCGCCTGCACCTACTCGACACCTACAACCAGCGGCTCCTCAGGTGCCTGCCGGACGGGACGCAAATGGAGCGCCTGCATCCGCTTCCTCCCTGCGGCAGGTACGACTGGTCGGACGGGTACGTGCACGCCAATTCCCTGCTGCGAATCGGCGACACGAACCTGTTGCTGCTGCACCGCGGCGGCGAGCGGACGGGGCTTGCGAGCACCGTCGCCCTGTTCGATCCGGAGTGGCGCCCGCTCGACAGCCTGGAGCTTCCCGGCCAGGGATGCCACAACCTGGCCGTCCTCGAGGACGGCACCCTGCTGAGTTGCGGCTCCGTCGCTGGCGAATTGATCACCCTTGACGGGCGCCGGATGGCGATCAGCACCATGATGACCCGCGGGCTTTCCGTGGGGGTCGACAGCATCGCCGTCGGCGCCTCGACCTATTCGAGCCGCCGCTTCCGGCACCTGTTGCCGGGAACGGTCACCTTCCTGGACCGGTCTTTCAGGATCCGATCGGTGCTCGACGTGCCTGGTGCCCCGACCGACATCCGGAGGCTGGATGGACATGACTGCTCCCTGTCGAGCCACTTCGGCGACGACGATCCGGGCCTGAAAAGAAGGTAGCATTCCGACTTTCCTCACTCCCCGTCGAAGAATCGAGAATGGGCAAGCCGATCACCAACATCACGATCGTGGGAGGCGGAACCGCGGGATGGATGGTGGCCGCATACCTCAATCACCGTCTGCAGTGGGGGCTTACGGCCAGGCCGGGCGTGAAGATCACGCTCATCGAATCGCCGAGAATTTCGACCATCGGGGTCGGGGAAGCGACGGTCCCGACGCTGAAGGGAACGCTTCGGATCCTGGAAATTTCCGAGGCGGAGTTCATGGCGCGCACCAATGCCTCCTTCAAGCTCGGGATTCGGTTCGACCGCTGGCAGGTGGATGGGAACGGCAAGCCATACAGCTACGTTCACCCGTTCACGGGAGGTGCGGCCGTCCGCGGGCGCAACCCGGGCTATGCGTTCCAGCAGTACGGCCTCCATGGCGTGGAGAACGCGCAGGGGAACGACTTCATCAGGACCATCAGCCATGCCCGCGAGGCCATCGAGAATTTCAGGGGCCCGCGACAGGTCGGCGCGCCGGCGTTCGAGGGCGAGCTCCAGTTTGCCTACCACATCGATGCCGCGCTGTTCGGCCAGTTCCTGAAGGAAGTCTGCATTGCCCGCGGCGTCACTTACCTCCAGGACGACCTGCAGGACGTGGCATTGGACGAACGCGGCTTCATCTCCTCGCTGCGACTGGAGCGGCAGGGAGACTGGCCGGTGGAGCTGGTGATCGACTGCACCGGCTTCAGGGGCCTGTTGATCAACGGCGCCCTCGAGGAGCCCTTCGTTTCCTATTCGGACTACCTGCTCAACGATCGCGCCATCCCCGTCCAGGTCCCGCGCAGCGATCCCCGGTCGATCGTGCCGGCCACGGTGGCCACGGCGATGGAGGCCGGCTGGAGCTGGTGCACCCCGCTGCATTCCCGCGACGGCACCGGATACGTCTATTCCAGCGCATTCAAGTCCGACGCCGACGCCCGCGAGGAGTTTTCGGGACTCCTGGGCCGGGATCCGGCCTCGCTGCCCAATCCAACCATCAGGATGCGGATCGGCCGCAACCGCCGCTCGTGGGTAAACAACTGCGTGGCGATCGGCCTGTCCGGCGGCTTCCTCGAGCCGCTGGAGTCCACCGCGATCCTGTCGATAGAACTGGCGTCGCGATGGCTGCTGCAGAACTTCCCCTCGACCGACTTCGAGGAGCCGCTGGCCCGGCAGTTCAACCACTCGGCGCAGAGGTTCTACGAGGAGGTGCGCGATTTCCTCGGTCTGCACTTCTGGCTGAGCAATCGCGACGACACCCCGTACTGGAAGGCCGTTCGCCACGATGCGAAGCACTCCGACCAGCTTCGCGAGAATCTCGAGCTGTGGCGGCACGTGATGCCGAGCTTCTCGGACCCCCGCTCCGACATGATCTTCAGCAACTGGAGCGTGCAGTCGGTGCTGTTCGGCAAGGGCTTCTACGACGGCGCCGATTTGCGCGGCTCCGAGCTGGTGCCGGAGGAGGCCTGGCGATGGTTCTGGGCGGACCGCAGGGCGGCGACGCGCGACGCGATGGCGCGCCTGCCCTTTCACGCCGATCTCCTCGATGCGATCCGCTCGACCGCCGTTGCCGGGGAGTCGAGCGCGCGCACGCCGAAGGGCAGGGATTTTTCGGTCGGCGAGGACGTGCTGCTCGCCGCCACGCGGATCATGTCCCCCTCGATGCCCGCGAGGCCGCGGCTTGCGCAGGCCGCGGCTGTCCGGGAGTAGCATGCCGGCCGGGGATCCTTCGCCATTCACCATCGGCGCCTCGCGGACGCTGATTGGCGACGACCAGGGCAGGGCCGCGGAGAGCTTCGCCCGGCGCAGCGCTTTCCACTGCGAGGGCGCGCTTGATCCGGCGTTCATGGCGATGCTCTCGAAGATCTGCCAGCGTGCGCAGTTCGTCCCGGACGTCGTGGACAAGGTCGGCCACCGGGAGCTCGAGACGCCGAACATCGCCGGCGCCGCCCTGACGCTCGCGCTCAAGCGGGCGAGCCTCATGCGCTGGATCGAGGACGCGACCCGGTGCGGCCCGCTCGATTCCATCGGCGGCCGCGTGGCCCGGATGCGTCCCGGGGCCGACGACCACCTTGCCTGGCACAACGATCTCAACGAGCCTGGACGCCGCCTCGCGATCACGATCAACCTTTCGCGGCAGCCGTACGAGGGCGGGGAGTTCGAGCTTCGCGCCGTCGCGACCGGGGAAGTGCTGTTGCGGCACAAGCACGACGAGCCGGGCTCGGCGCTGGTTTTCGATGTGTCGCCCAGGCTGGAGCATCGCGTGCTGCCGGTCACCTCCGGCGGTCCGCGGCTCGTCTACGCCGGCTGGTTCACCCGGGGCGAAAAGGCATGAAAGCCGGCCTGTACGCCCTGGCGTCGCTGGACGGCGCCCCGCTCGACCCGCTCGACCTCCAGGCCATGGGGTTCGCCGCGCCGCCGGGTTCCTGCGAGCGCCACGCGAACGGGCTGGCGGTGCGTGTGGTGGACTCGCAGGCGGCGTCCGGATCGATCGATTTCGCGGCCTGCGGCGATGGCGTGGCGGCGTTCCTCGGCTACCTGGACGAGCCCGGCGATCTGGCCCGCCAGCTCGGGCGACCGGCGGACACGCCGCCGGCCGAACTCGCGCTCGCCGCGCTGGAACGCTTCGGAGACGATGCGCCTTCGCGGATGCTCGGGGAGTGGTCGTTGCTCCGGTGGCACCTGCCGGCCCGCAGGCTCACCTTGCTGGCTTCGGAGGCCAGTCGCGACCTCATGTACTTCGCGACCGACGGCCGGCGCGTTGCGGTGTCGCCCGAACTTCGACGCCTCTCCCGGCTGGCCTGGGTGGACGCCGCGTTCGACCGGGCCGGATTGCCCATGCAGATGAGCCGCGCGCGATTGCGCCGGGCGATGACGGGAGAAACGGCGATTCGCGGGGCGAGGCGGGTCGTGCCCGGAACCAGCGAGACGTTCGGCGAGGGCGCGAGGCGCACGAGCGCGGTTCGGGTGCCGGATGCGCCGGCAGACTGGCAAGGAAGCTTCGACGATGCCGTCGCCGATCTCGAGGCGACGTTGCGCCGGATCGTCCGCCAGAGCCTGCGGCGCCACGGCACTTCCGCATTCATGCTCAGCGGCGGTCTCGATTCGTCCCTGCTCGCCTGGCTGGCATCGCAGGAGCTTGGCGAAGGCCAGGGCATGTTCTTCCTCACGTCAGTGGCCCCTGCGGAAAGCGGGATTCCCGACGAGCGCGACTACGCCACGTCCGTGGCGAAAACGCTGGGCCAGCCCATCGAGTTCATGAGCCCGGACGTCCATGCGAGCGTCTTCAGGCCCTCCGCGAGGATGTTCGCCCGGGCGGAGCTGCCCTTGGTTTCAGCCCGGCACTATCTCTACGACGCGTTCTACGACGCCGCGCTTGCCGGCGGGGCCAACGCACTGTTCGACGGGGCCTACGGCGAATTGACGCTGACGAACAAATTGCCGTTGGCGTCGCTTTCCAAGTCCCTGCTGCAGCGGGCCCGTGACGTGCGGGCGTGGCTCAGGGCGCAACTCGAACGCGGCGACTGGCCGGCAGGCGGCTTTCATGCGCGCCTCTCGCACGACCTGCTCGCGTCCCTGCCGCCCGAATGGCGCCACCAGTGGCGCGCCGCCTATGCGCCCGACCCCCATCCCGGCGAGCGTGACCTGTGGGGATTCCGGCCGGCCATCCGCAAGAACGCCATGACCCCTACCGCGACGGTATCCGCGTCCCTGCGCCATCTGATGCCCTACCGGGACCGGCGCTTGCTGCGCCTCGCCGCGGCCATGCCGGCCCGCTATCTCCATCACGGCGGCGCGAACCGGGCCCTGGCGCGCGCCATGCTGAAGGATCGGCTGCCGGATTCCGTGCGGCTTCGAAGGTCCGGATGTCCCATCTCTCCCGACCATGCGCTGCGCCTGCGCAGGCAGGCGCAGCAACCGCTCGAGCGCATGGAACTCTACCGGGCGGCAGGCGCCGGCGAATGGCTTGACCTCGAATGGCTGGAGGGCGCCTTGGCCAGCATGGCCAGGCACGGTGCGGCAGACGACAGGGCAGCCAACCTGGCCCAGATGACCGCCATTGCGGCGGAGTTCTTCGTCTGGTGGAAAGGCGCGGACGGCGCCTGACCGCAGTGCGGGGCGACCGCCCCCGCGGCCCTCAGGACAGCGTGCAGTCGGTCCAGATGGTCTCGCCGTCCGGGCCCACCCCGGGCGCGAGCGCCGTTTCGCTCACCGAGAGGACACGCACTTCCGGCTCCACCCAGTTCAGGCGAGCATCGGCACCGTTTTCAGCTTTTTTGTTCTCGACCATGTCGCTTCCCCTTTTTTATCGCTCGGCTGACCAAGTGGCGATGCTAATCCTCGACACGGCCAGTGGCAAGCGGGCCCGCCTTCCCGCCCCGGACGCGCTTGCCCGGCTTCATGCCGTTCGGGCCCCGATCATTTCCAGGGCCACCGCGGCTTGCGCCGCGAATGTCCACGCATCGCGCACCCCCACCCCGGGCATCGACACCACCCGAAGCGACTTCGCCATCCGCGAGATGCGGCTGCTGCGCTCGGCGTAACCGGGGATGTTGGCCATCCACCGGGGACGGAACAGGTTCGCGTGCAACAGCGCCGCCGCCTCAGCCGGGGCGGCCGTTGCCGACTGCGAGCCGAGGATGATCACCGACTCGAGGGGAATGGGCTCCAGCGATGCCACGCGCGGCGGGTGCACGATCTCCTTGTCGCCGGCGGCGGCCTCGCCGCGGCCGACGCCGGGGCCCGCGGCACTCAGGTAGCCGGCAATCGAGGGAAACAGCCGCATCGCGGGACGTCCGGCATACAGCAGCCCCGCGTCGCCGCCCTCGGGCACCGCCACGACCGAAAGATCGTCGGAAATCAGCCTGGCCCCCCGGGCGATCAGCGCCGCGCCAAGGGTCGACTTGCCGGAGCCCGATGGCCCGCAGACGAGCACCGCCCTGCCGCCTACGTCGACGGCCGTGCCATGCACGGGAATCCATCCGCGCCAACCCAGCAGGAGCGCCGTGAGCGTGCCGTAGAACGTTTCCGGAAATGCGCCGGTCCAGGCCTTGCCCGGCAACCATTCGACGCGATCGGCGCCGATCGTGTCGAAGGTCCCTTCCTCTGCGGCGTCGTAGCGGATTCCGTCGGTGCAAAGCGCCGCGCCGCCGAATCCGATCACGACCTCGCGCGTTCGAAGCGGGGCAGTGGCCTGCCTGACGACGATGTCCGCCGGCGATCCGTCGGCAGGCACCGGCTCGAAGCGGGACAAAGGCAGGTCGCTCTCCCACCGCAACCCGAACGCGAGCGCCCGGTGGGTCCGGCTGGCAAGGCCCGTCGCCGGCGACACCGCTACCCCGTCCACGGCAAGCCGGACTCAGGCCGCCGGCTTCGCGAGCCCCTTGCTGGCGAGATCATCGAGGAGCTTTTCCACCGAGGCCGCGCACTCTTCGGGAGCGACCGTGTACTTGCCGACCAGGTAGTCGACCAGGCCGCTTGCCGTGATCGGCTCGTCGAGCGCCTCCCAGACATCCGCAGCGGGCCCGTTGAGGGCGAAGTACTTCCCGCCGTCTATGTCGAGAAGCACCAGGGCCCCGTCTACGTTGCTGCCGACGCAGTCGGCGGCCTTCTTCCACTTCACATCCGTCATGAATCACCCCAGATCCAGTAGAAACCGCAATTCCCGGGCGTCGAGCGCCTGTCCGCCCTCGGGGCGTGTCCAGGAATATACCTCGACTCGCTGCAGGAGCTGCACGATTTTCGGAAGCATCGCCCCTTCGCTTCCCAGCAAGCGCGGAATCCACGGGCGATGGCGTATGCCGAGCATCGCTTCGAGGGCCGTAGTGCCCGTCAATCGACGGAACCCGGGAGTTCCGGCGCGGCGCGGGTGGTCGAGCACAAGGATCGCCCCCACGCCGGCCGACGGCAGCTGCTGCGCTTCAGGCACTCGGCGAATCTCCCGCTCGCGGTCCTGGACGGCCGAGTCCGTCCGCAGGAGGCAGGCCGCCGGCAAGCCGCTGGCCTGGACCGAACCATCGACCACGCGAGCGCAGATCGTGTCGTCGCCGACCACGCGCGCGTCGAGGGCAACGAGCTGGGCGAGGATCGTCGATTTCCCGCTGCCGGAAGGCCCGGCGATCGCGATGGCCCGGCCGCTTCGGGGAAGACGGCGGCGGCGGCGTGCAGGGCCAGCTCGTCGCGCATCCACAGGGCCGCGGGAAGCGCCGTTGCGATCAGCGCCCTGAGGAACTCGACCTCCCCCGCCTGCGCAAAGCGGGTGGCCACGATGCGCCGGCCGCGGTCGCAAAGGAATCGCCCGATGCCGCGTTGCTCGTAGACGAACGCGTGGCGCCGCGCTCCCGGCACGTGGGACGGCTCCGGAAGCTCGGCGATTCCGTCGAGGACCTCGATGTCGGGCGGCTGCGAGAAGGCCGGCTCGTCGGGGGCTATCGCCATCGCGCCGAGGACAGGCCAGCGGATCCGACCGAGAGGCCGTACGCGCGGCACATCGCCTGCGCCGGATGCGCCCCCCCCACGGCGCTAGAAGTCGGCCGCAATATCGAAGGCGATGCAAATCCTGCGGCGGTCGCCGTTGTGCGGGAAGGTCCGGTGGAAAGCGTGCGCGGGGAAGAGCAGCAGGAGCCCCGATTCCGGCCGGATGATGGTCTCGCCGTACTCGGCGCAGCGATCCTCGCCGACGATTCCGGCGGGCAGGCCAAACGAAATGCAGCCCGCGGGCCCGTCGCCGTTCACGATGTAATCGGGCACCTCCACGTAGTAGGCTCCGCTGATCCAGCCATTCTGGTGAACGTGCCATTCCTCGAACCCGTCGCCGTCGGTCATCACGCACCAGCTGTGCAGGAAGGTTTTCGACGGGCGCGCCCTCAGCCACGGATGGTCCTTTCCGGCGAGGCGGGCAACATAGGCGATCGCCTCCTCCCGGATCAGCTTGTGCAGCACCGGCACCAGCCGGGAACGCGCCAGCGCCGGCTCGTCGACGCGCCAGGTGTGCGCGGACGCCACGCCGTAACGCTCGTACCGTATCCCGGGGTGGGCCAGGAGCTCGGCGGCAAGCTCCTTGTTGAACGCCTCGATGGTCGGCCAGCCGGGCGGCGGCCGCAGGAAGGTCCTGTGAAGAAACGGATCCAGTCCGACGGCCTCGTGCGCCTCGTCGACTTGCCCGAGCCGGGCGAAAGCCAGCGGGCGAACGCCGAGCACCCGCGAGTGGCCCACGCCCCTGGCGAGCATCGCCTCCGCGAAGTCGCTCGCCTCGCGTACCCGCCCGGTCTGGAAGTCGAGCATCGCCAGGCGCTTGTAGGCGTCCTTGTTGGCCACGTTCTCGTCCAGGGCCTCGCATAGCCGGTCGCGGCCTTCCTTGAGTTCCGCCATGCGCACGTGCGCCTTGCCGAGCGACGCGAGGGCGCGCGCCTTGTCGCGACGGCTTTCGGCGGCATCCACGGCCAGCATCGCGAACTGCCGCGCGGCGATGGTGTCCTGCGCGTTCTCGCGCGCCAGGAGGTTCGTGCCGAGCAGGTGAAGCACGCGGAACTCGCTCCTTTCCACGCTCAGGCCGCGCAACAAGTCGATCGCCTCGTCGAACTTGTCCATCGTGGAAAGCAGGTGGGCAAGCCGATAGCGAAGCTCGGGCGAACCGGGGTCCCGCGCGAGCGCATTGCGCACGAGCGCGAGTTCCTCCTGCACGGTGATCATCTTCGGAGGGGGAATGCGCACGCTGAAATCCTCCGTGCGAACCTGGACATTCACCGGACCTGACATGTCGCCTCACCTCTTTCGGCAAATTCATCTGCGGTAGCCCCGCGGCAGGGCCGCCTGTTGCGGGCGCGCGCTCCACGGTACACTCGCCCGGGACTACATGCCCCTGGGCAGTCGTTCGAAGCCTGGACAATCCACCAACGCTGCGAAGGGCGGCACCATCACCGCCTTCGGCGAAGGATACACCCCATGAGTCAACCGCAGACACGACGCAGGAGGGCCGGGCCGCCGGGAATTCCGCCGATGCCCGCGCACGCGCACCGCCCCGCTTCGCCGACGATCTCGTGCATCCGGCCCGAGCGGCGATGCTGACCAGGCTTCGGCGAAAGGCTCGCACCTTTCTCGGGCTGCCGCTGTTCGTGCAACTCTGGCTGTTGCCGCTGTGGCTGATCCTGGGCGCAAGCAAGGCGTTGATCGTCGCGACGTCATTCCGCCGCCTCGCGCCACGGCTAGGTCAGCTGTCCGGCGCCGCGCCGTGGGTGCCGCTGCTCGACGCGCGCCAGGAAAGCCGTGCGCTGCTGATCGGCCGCGCCGTCCGGCTCGCGGCCCGCTACACCCCGTGGGATTCCAACTGCTTTCCGCAGGCCGTGGCCGCGCGCGTGCTGCTCGGGCTTTACGGCATCCCCTACGCCCTCTACTTCGGCGTGTCGCTCGATCCCCGGCCGGACGGGATGCAGGCCCACGCCTGGGTGGCGGCTGGCAGGGTGCGCGGTCACCGGCGGTACCGGTTTCGGCCGCTTCTCGGTGGTCGGCTGTTTCGTCGCCCCGGGATCGGCCCGGGCATGAAGTCGCTGCGGGCATTCCTGCGCCTGGTTCGGGCAGCGCCCGGCGAGCCGCGGTCGCCGGCCTGTTCGCCCTGATGATCGCCGCCGGCTTGATGGAAGGCGTCGGCATCCTCCTTCTGGTGCCGCTGCTCGCCCTCCTCGGCGGAGGCGGCGCCGAACACGGCCTGGCTCGTGAAATCCTCGCGGGACTGGCCTTCGTCGGATTGCCGCGGACCGCCGGCGGGCTGCTCACCGCCTTCCTCGCGCTCGTCGCCCTTCGCGGCGCCGCGCAATACGCGCGCGAACGCGCCGGCAGCAGCCTGCAGCATGAGCTGGTCGACCGGTTGCGGCGCGAGTGCTTTGCCGCCCTGCTGGGGGCGGAATGGCGTTGGCTGGCCAGCACGCGCCGATCCGATCACGCCAGCCTGCTCCTGACGGACGTCACGCGGGTGGGTGTCGGACTGAATTTCGGCCTCTCCCTGCTGGCCGCGCTCGTCACCATGCTGGCCTATCTCTCGGCCGCCGTGGCGCTGTCGTGGAAGATGACCGCCCTCGCCGTCGCGAGCGGCAGCCTCGTGTTCTGGCTGCTCTCGGGGCAACGCAACAAGGCGCTGAAACTCGGCCAGAGCCTGTCCACCGCCAGCCGGGCGCTTCACGGCAGCGTCCAGGACAGCCTGGCCGGAATCAAGGTCGCGAAAATCCTCGGCAGCGAGACCCGGCACGTCGACCCACTTCACCCGCGTGACCACCCAACTGCGCCAGGAGCAGGTGCGGTTCGCTTCGAGCAGCAGCCTTTCGCGCGCACTCTTCCAGTTCGGCGGGGCGGCCTTGCTGGTTGCCTACCTCTACGTCGGCCTCGAAGTCTGGGCCACCCCGGTCCCGGAACTCCTGACCCTGGTGCTGATCTTCAGCCGGCTGATTCCGCTGTTCATGACGGCCCAGCAGCAGTTCCACCATTGGCTGCACGCATTGCCGGCGCTGCAGGAGACCGACCGCCTTCTGGCCGAATGCCGGACCGCGGCCGAGCCGGAGGAGGAAGGGAAGGCTCCCCCGCATGGCCGGTGTCGCGGGAGATCTGCCTCCACGAGGTAACCCTTGCCTATGCCGGGCGGGATGCGCCGGCGCTGGATCGGGTGTCGATGCGTTTCCCCGCGCGGTCCACGACGGCCGTCGTCGGACAGTCGGGCGCCGGCAAGAGCACGCTGGCCGACGTCCTGACGGGATTGCTGGCGCCGGACGCCGGTGAAATGTCCGTGGACGGCGTCCCCGTCGCGGGCGCGCGCCGCCGGGCCTGGCGCCGCCAGGTGGCCTACGTGCCGCAGGACGTCTACCTGTTCCACGACAGCATCCGCAACAACCTGCTTTGGGGGCAACCCGATGCCACGGAGAACGCGCTGAGACAGGCGCTGGAGCGCGCGGCGGCCTCGTTCGTGTTCCGCCTGCCCCAGGGCATGGAAACCGTCGTCGGGGATGCCGGCGTGCGGCTCTCCGGCGGCGAGCGCCAGCGACTTGCCCTCGCCCGCGCGCTGCTCAAGCGGCCCAGCCTGCTGATCCTCGACGAGGCGACCAGTGCCCTGGACCTGGAAAACGAAGCCCGCATCTGCGAGGCCATCGAGGGCCTGCATGGCGACCTCACCGTCGTCGTCATCGGCCACCGGCTACCGAACCTGCGACGCGCCGACCAGGTCGTCGTCCTGGATGCCGGCCGGATCGCCGTCCAGGAACCCTCGAAGGAAGTCCGTCCTGCCGTCGCGTTTCCGCCATGAATGCGCCTCGCCCTGGACCGACCGCGGGCCTGCGCCACCTTCAGGCTCTCCTGCTCGACCTGGTCTCGACCCGGCGTTCGGTATCCCGCGACATCGTGGGCGCCCTGGCAGCGAGCACTGGGCGGTGATCCGGAGCCTGGTCGGCCAATACCGTCTCGCCCCGCTGCTCCACTGGAGACTCGCGCATGACAGGACCGGCTTGCCGGTTCCTGTCATACGTATTGGCAGGGCTCGCGCGGGATTTCAGGAAATCAACCCTGCGCAGCCTGGCCGTGCAACGCGAGTTGCTGCTGGCGCACCGTATCCTCGAACAGGCCGGAATCGCGCACGTCGCGCTGAAGGGTGCGTACCTGGCCTTCCACTGCTATCCGCACCCGGCGCTTCGCCCCTTGCGGGACATCGACATTCTCGTGGCGCCGGAAAGAGGGCCCGAGGCGTATCGAAAGCTCATCGATGGCGGCCTCGTGCGCACCGCCCGGGTGCCCGGCGACCCCGAATCCGTATTGGACAGCGGCGTGCATTACCCCCCGTTGCGATTTCCCGGCGGACACCCCGTCGAATTCCATGGGCGGCTCTTCCACCGCGACCCCGATTCGCCGGACGTCCCCGACCCCGCCGACGACCCCGGGTACTGGGCGCGGACCATGACCCGGATGACGGGAGACGCCGAAATCCGCTACGCGTCCCCGACCGACTTGCTGTTTCACCTGATCGTGCATGCCGCGTACGATCACCAGCTGAACAACGGCCCGCTCGCACTGACCTACATCGCCCATCTCTTGCGCACCTCGCCCGTGGACTGGCCGCTATTCTGGAATCTCGGAAGGGCCGCGCGACGACTGCGCGGCTGCGTCCTGCTGCTGCGCATGGCGGATCATTACCACGGACCGCTTCCGATCGACTACCAGGGCCAGTCCTTCGCGCTCGATGAGCATTCCCTGGTCGATTGGGCCGTCCTTTTCCTCCAGGATTCGACGACGCGCCATTCCGCGCGGGCGCTCGATGGCGCGGTCGGCCTCGGACGACGGGCAACCGTCATCATGAGAGAGCTGTTCCCCCCGCGGCGAAAGATCGCGTCGCTGTACCCCGTATCGCCCGGCTCCCCGCGTGTTTTCGCCTACTACCCCGCGCGGTGGTGGTGGCTCCTGAACACCCGGCTCCGGGAATCGCTCGCGGCGCGCGCACGCAAGGACCTTGTCGCCGAATCGGGAGCCTTCGTCCGATACCAAGGGTGGCTCTCGCTCGGCGATGACGAGAACACGGCGAGGGCCCGCGAAGGGTGAGCGCCCCACGCTTCCCGCCTGGCCCGCGACGCGACCACCGACGCACCTCCCTCCCATGAAGACGATCAGGCCCTTCGACCGCATCACAGTCACGCCAGGCGCGCTTTTCGCCCTCCTCGCGGGCGTTTTCCTGCCGCTCGTGCTCCGGAACACCGGGCTGTACCCGACGGTGATGCGGGACGAATACTTCTACAGCCTGGCCAGCCGGTTGCGGCCTCTCGCCGAAAGCAGCCGCTCGGACTATCTCTACCTGGTCATCTACAGGCTCACCAATCATTGCGGTGACGGCTTCCTCTAGTGCGCCAGGATCCTCAACGTCTTCTTTTTCGTGCTGAGCGTGCCCTTCATCTACGCAACCGCCCGCCAGGTTGCCTCGCGGCCGACCGCCCTGGTCGTCGCCGCCCTGTCCGTGCTCGGCCCGATCAACAGCTACACCGCCTACTTCATGCCGGAGGCGTTCCTGTACTTCTGCTTCTGGGCATTCGGCTGGTTCACGCTCCGGCTATCGGCCGATGCGAGCAGGACGTCGTGGCTCATCGCCGGATTGCTCTTCGGACTGCTCACCATGGGCAAGGGGCGCGCGCTCTTCATATTGGTCGGCCTGTTGCCTTACTTCCTGTTCATTGCGCTGCGCAGCGACGATGGACACTGGCGGAGGCGCTTTCTCATCGCCGTGACCTGCTTCCTCCTGCCGGCCCTGTTGCTCAAGGGGGTGTCGGGGTACCTGGCGGGCGCCGCGGGCTCCGCGATGGTCGTGGATGCGCGATTCGCCAGGCTGGCGTGGCAAAGCTGGGCCGGCGACTTCCTGAACGCGGAATTCGTCGGCATGGCCCTCGCCAGCCTGAAGGCCCATGCAGTCGCCGTCTGCCTGATGTTCAGCGTGCCGGTTGCCGTCCTGACCCGCCACCTGTTCAGGTATTTCCGTCCCGGGGAAGACGGCCAGGGGCCGCTCAAGATCTGCTTCTTCGCGCTGGCGCTCACCGCCTCGATGCTGGTGGCCGTCGCGCTCTTCACGGTCGTCTCGGCCAACACGGCGATTACTTCCGGGACCTACATGGACTCGTATCCCGGCGAAAGCCCGTCATCGCGCATTGCCATCGAAGCCGCCAGGCTTCATTTCCGCTACTACAATTTCCTCCTGCCGCTGCTGTTCGTCGTGGCCGCATCGCAGGTCAGCATTGCGCCTGAGGGCACTTCGCGCAGCATCCGCCTCGTCGCCGCCCTGCCCGCGGGGGTCGCGATCGTCTACGCCGTGCTCACCGGGTTCGATTCCCACCCGTTGTCCTTCGTGGATTGCCCCGAGCTTTGGGGCCTGGTCCACACCAGGACCCTTCTCTATTCGTTTGGCGCGTTGAGTCTCGCCACGCTCGTCACCTGGATCATCAGGGAGAAGCTGGGCGCCAGGCTGTTCCTCTTCGCGCTCATGCCGCTCGCAGTCGCAGTTTCGTCGACCGCGGTCCACGACAAGCTCAGGGGCTCCCTTTCACCGACGGCGTACGAAGAGGCCGGGCTTCTCGCCAAGCGGATCATTCCCAGGGGTGACGACTCGTGGCTCGCCGTGATCGGCCCTGCCGGTGGCGGGCTGTACCAGGCGCTCTTCCAGGTCGATCGCGCAAAGGGGTACGCAAGGGTCCTGCCCGACGGGCGCGAATTCGATTTCTCCGACTTCCTGCGCAAGCCGGAGCGCGCCCCGGGCTGGATACTCGCATTCGGACATCATCCGATCGTCGGAGGCGGTTATTCCGAATGGCCCATGGGGGCCTATACCCTGTACCGGATGGACAGGAAGATATCGCTCGCTTTCCTGGGAACCGCTGAATGGCCCGGCATCATTGCCGCAACGGAAGGATTGTCGTATCCGGAGCACTGGGCCACCTGGTCCAACGCCGGCACGCTCAAGCTGCACTTCATTTACCCGCTTCCGAAGCACTTCAGGCTCCGCCTGAAGGCTGCGGCATTCGGCCCGAATGTCGGCGCGGAATTCCGCGTTTCCGTTGGCGCGCAGCAGTTCGCCATGACCCTCGCTGCGGAGGCGCGGGAAATCGAGTTGCTGTTCGCGAACGAAGGCAGGTCGAGGACCATCGAGATCGTCGTCCCGCATCCGACGTCCCCGCAGGAACTCGGCCAGGGCACCGACTCGAGGAAGTTGGGCATCGCGCTCAATGAACTCCATATCGAGCCGAAATAGCCGGATCAAGGGAGCCATGCCCCACGACAGGCGAAGCGCTTCTGGCGGAGGGTGTGAGATTCGAACTCACGAACAGGTTACCCTGTTGCCGGTTTTCAAGACCGGTGCCTTAAACCGCTCGGCCAACCCTCCGCTGCGATAACCCATTGTAGCAACGGGGCTTTTTCCCGTCTAACCGAAAGCGCGGCAAAACGCGGGGCCCATTGGGAAAGACAATGCCCGTCGTCTTGAAACTTAGCCGGTTAATCCCTACTCTAACGCTCGGTCAATGATGACCGGCACTCTTACCGACTGGAGTCACACTTATGCAACAAGTCCCGCTCACGACGCCCGCCTCGCCCTCGCAGACGATCGCGCAGGCGCAGAACCGGGTCCTGCGCAATACCTACGCCCTGCTCGCCCTTTCGATGATCCCCACCGTCCTCGGCGCGTGGATCGGCGTGCAGATGAAGTTCACGTTCTTCCAGGCGAACCCCGGGATCGGCTTCATCGCCTTCCTCGCGATCGCCTTCGGCTTCATGTTCGCCATCGAGAAGACGAAGAACAGCGGCTGGGGCGTGGCCATCCTGCTCGGCTTCACGTTCTTCATGGGCCTGCTGCTCTCGCGCATGCTGGGCGTGGTGCTGGGCTTCCGCAACGGCGCCAGCCTCATCGGCCTGGCGGGCGGCGGCACGGCGGTGATCTTCGCGATCATGGCCTCGGTCGCCTCGTCCACGAAGCGCGACCTGTCGGGGATGGGCAAGTTCCTGTTCATCGGCATGGTGCTGCTGCTGGTGGCGGCCTTCGCCAACATCTTCCTGCAGCTGCCGGCGCTCATGGTCGCGATCTCGGTCATCGCGGTGGGCATCTTCTCCGCCTTCCTGCTCTACGACCTGAACCGCATCATCACGGGCGGCGAGACGAACTACATCTCCGCGACGCTCGCCGTGTACCTGAACCTGTACAACATCTTCGCCAACCTGCTGGCCCTGCTGGGAATCTTCGGCGGCAATCGCGACTGATCGCTTCCCGCTTCGCGACAGGGGGCGGCTTCGGCCGCCCCTTGTCATTGGGGGACCGCCCGCTAGCGGGAGAAGACCGCGATGCTCTCCACGTGCCCCGTGTGCGGGAACATGTTGACCACGCCCGCGGCGAGCAGCCGGTAGCCCTTCACGTTCACGAGCACGCCCGCGTCGCGCGAGAGCGTCGAGGGGCTGCAGGAAACGTAGACGATGCGCGAGGGCGCGCCCTCGTCCGGCAGCGCCTTGCAGATCTCCATCGCCCCGTCGCGCGGCGGGTCGATGAGGAGCTTCGCCACCGGCCCCAGTCGCGCGAGCGCCCCGGGCGCGTCGGTGTAGAGGTCGTAGGTGACGAAGCTCGCGAGATCCTGCAGCCCGTTGGCCCGCGCGTTCTCCTCGCCGCGCGCCGTGAGGGTGGCCGCCCCTTCCATGCCCACGACCGTCGCGCCGCGCGAGGCGATCGCGAGCGTGAAGTTGCCCAGGCCGCAGAAGAGATCCCCCACGCGCTCGCCGGGCCGCGGGTCGAGGAGGTCCACCGCCCGCCTCACCAGCGATGCGGTTCACGGCCGAGTTCACCTGCGTGAATTCCGTCGGCCGGAAGCCGATGGAAAGCCCGAACTCGGGAAGCCGGTAGTCGAGGGCGGGCGCGTCCTCCGGGTAGAAGGGGTGCGCGGTGTCCGGCCCCTTCGGCTGGAACCACCACTGGATGCCGTGGCGATCCGCGAAGGTCCTGAGCTTCGCCTGGTCCTCCTCCCCCACGGGCTCGAGGTGGCGCAGCACGAGGATGGTCACCGATTCGCCCACGGCCAGCTCCACCTGCGGCAGGCGCTCGCGAAGCGCCATCGTCGTGAACATCTCGCGCAGCGGCACGATGAGCTTCGACACCGCCGGCGGCAGCACCTCGCAGGAGCGCACGTCGGCCACGAAGCTGGACTTGCGCTCGTGGAAGCCCACCAGCACCCCGCCCTTCTTGGCGACGTAGTGCACCGAGAGGCGCGCGCGCTGCCGATAGCCCCAGTACGGGCCGTGGATGGGCGGCAGGATCGATTCGGGCGTCACCTTGCCGATGCGCGCGAGGTTGTCCTCCAGCACGCGCTGCTTGGCCGCCACCTGCGCCGCCGGCTCCACGTGCTGCATCGCGCAGCCGCCGCAGGTGCCGAAGTACTCGCAGCGCGGGCGCACCCGCTGGCTCGACTCGGCGAGCACCTCCGTCACCGTGCCGAGGTCGAAGTTGCCGCGGCTGCGCCGGCGCGCGAAGGCCACCCGCTCCCCGGTGATGCCGCCCTCGATGAAGGTGACCTTGCCGTCCACGTGGGCCACGCCGATGCCCTCGTGGTCGATGGACTCGATCGTGGCCACGCCCGTGGAGGGCAGGCGCTGCGCCTCACCATCAGTCATCGCTTTCGCACTGCGTCGCGGGAGTGCCGAACACCTGCCGCGCGATCTGCTTCTGGACGGTGACGCCGCCGACCGTGTAGGTGAGCGTGGCCGCGTTCCCGCCCGAGAAGGCCACCCGCATCGAGCCCACCGGTCGCGAGCGTGACCGGCTGCCACGGGCTCGCGTTGAACGGCGGGCCGGACGCGCGCAGGAGCGTGCCCTCGAAGCTGCGCGTGCCGGGGATGCGGTCGCCCTTGGACATCACGAACCACTGGCTCGCGCCCGTCGGCGCCGTACGTGAAGAGCGTCGCGAAGAGGATGTCGCCCTGGTGCGCGAAGTTGATGCCCCATCCCGGCTCGCCGGCGTTCCACCAGAGGTCCTGGAAGTTGCTCGCGTAGCTGCGGTCGAAGGCGGACCACGCGCAGGTCGTGTTCGTGGAGAAGCGCTGGCGCTCGATCGTCTTCGTCACCGCGATGCCGTCCACCGTGTAGGTGAGCGTGCCGGCATCGGGCGTCGGGAAGGCCACCCGCATCGTGCCGACCCGGCGAGACCGTGAACGGCGCCCCACGGGACCGCGTTGAAGGCCGGGCCGCTCGCGCGGTAGAGATCGCCCCGGAAGCTTCCGTCGGGCTGGCGCGCGCCGTCGGACATCACGAACCAGTCCGGCTGGCCGTCCGCGCCGTAGGTGAAGAGCGTGCGCGAAGATCGTCTGGCCCTGGTGGTTGAAGTTGATGCCCCACCCCGATTCGTCCGGGTTCCACCACAGGTCCGTGTAGTTGTCGGTCACCGGGGCGAGCGAGAGGGTGATCGCGTAGGGCCCCGTGCCCGCCGATTCCCAGCGCGACACGACGAGGTAGTAGGTGCCCGGAGCTCACGCGGTAGGTGAGGCCCGAAGTCCACGGCCCGCGTCTCCGCGTCGTCGTTCGAGGCGAGGCGCTCGCCGTCGGCGTCCAGCAGGACGCCCACGGTGTCCATCCCGCCGGAGGCGCGCACGATCAGCGTCCCGCGGCGTCGGCACGGGGATGCGGAAGACATCCACGTCGCCCGGGTAGTCGATGCGCCCGGTCACCGTCGTCTCGGCGGCCCCCACCGCGACGACCGTCGCTTCCGCAGGGCGGTTGCCGTGGTCGTCCGCCACCGGCGGCGGGATTCGCCGCCAGCCGCCGCGCGACCTCGGGATAGAAGACGTCCAGGCGGTTGTAGACGCCGTACTGGTCGAGGTTGGTGCAGGAAAGCCCGCCGTTGGCGTTCGTCGTCGTCGCCGACAGGACGGCGCGAAGCTGCAGCGAGCCCCCGGCCATCGTGAAGAGCCCCGAGCCGCTCGAGCCGCCCTGGATGATGCCGCGCGAAAAGCGCGTGAGCCACGCGGGCTGCTCCCAGTCGGGGAAGCGCGCGGTCCCGCTCACCGTGGCGAGCGCCAGCTTCGCCACGTCCCCGGCCGGATGCGAGAGGCTCACGACGGAGGTGCCGTCGACGAGCGCGGCGCGTTCCAGCCCGAATACGTGGCGCCGGACGGGGGCGAGGCGTTCATCACGCAGCAGCGTGTGGTCCGTGTTCGGGTCCGCGAAGTCGATCGCCATGCCGCCGGCCACCTGGCGGTAGTTCGGGTTCGGCTCGCCCGTCCCGCAGCCCGTCGCCTCGTAGAACCAGAAGCTCGTGATGCTCGCGGCGACCTCGGCCCGCCCGATGCAGTGGTTGGCGGTCAGGAAGTACGGCGCGGGAAACTTCTCGGTGTTGATGAGGGTGCCGGTGCACACGAACGCCTTGCCCGCGTCGACGTAGGTGATGCGGGCCATGGACTTCTTGCGCTCGGCGATCGCGGCATCGAGGACGGCGTCGCCGATGCCGCACGCGATGTCGATCGTGCAGGCGCCGGCCGCCTTGGCGTCCAGGGGCAGGTCGAAATGCACGACCGCGCCGACCCGCAGCGCGCCCGGCGCCGGCCGCGCCGCGGCGAACACCTCCACCGCCTGCATCTCGCCCTCGCGTCCAGGGGCCCCACGCCTCGGCTGCGCCCGCCGGGACCGTCATGGCCTCCACGCGCCCGGCGCGATCGCGCACCCGCATCTCCAGGGCGCCCGCGCGGTCGAGGTCGAGCCGCACGCGCAGTCCCATCGCCCCCGCGGAGGCCACGTCGAATCGCGCCACGTAGCCCCCCGCGACCGCCTGCCAGGCGGGATCGGCGAACGTCCTTGCGGCGCCGGGCGAACGACGCCCACCCGCGTGCGCCGCTCGCCGGGTGCCTCCGCGACCTTCGCGAGGGGCTCGTCCCAGCGGTAGGCGACGACGGCCTGCTCCACGCGCAGCGGCGCGACGCGCGCCTCGGGCGCGATCCATTCGCGTCCCGGCATCTCCGGGCGCGGCGAGCGCCACGAGCGGAGCGACGAGCCATGCCCGCGCGATGCGCGCGGCAGCCAGCTCATGCGCGCCCCGCCAGCCGCTTCAGGCCGAGCCATTGCTGCCGCCAGAACCCCTCGCCGTAGTCGCGGCCGTGCAGCTGGTCGCGGATGCCGGTGGCGGGGAACTCGCGCGTCCGGTTGGCCGTGCCGAACAGGTGGTCCCAGGCGGGGAACAGCACGGCGAAGTTGCTGGCCGCGGTCGCCGGCCCTCGTGCCCCAGGCCGATGGCGTGGTGGACGCGATGGAAGCGCGGGCTCACGAGGAGCCATTCGCCCACGCGCCCGAAGGACAGGCGGACGTTCGCGTGCGACAGGCTCTCGAGCGGCGCGCGTGACGGCCACGATGGCCACGAACTGCCCCGGGGCCACGCCGACCAGGAGCGCCACGAGGGCGAGCACCGCGTCGGTCATCACCATGTCGAGCAGGTGGTTGCGGTCGTCCGTCCAGAACGTCATCTCGCGCTGGCTGTGGTGCAGCGCGTGCAGCGCCCACCAGAAGCCGAAGGCGTGCTGCGCGCGGTGCAGCCAGTACATCGCGAAGTCGATGAGGACGAGGTAGGCGAGGAAGGACACGAACGGATGCGCGAAGAGCGCGGGGAAGGCGTCCTCGAGCTTCGGGCGGGATGAAGTCGTGCATCCGCAGCCACCCGTTGAGCCCGTCCACGGCCGGCAGGAGCAGGAAGAAGATCGCGAGCGGCAGCACGCCCAGCCGCACGAGCAGCGTGTAGATCACGTCCACGCGCACGGGCCGGCGGTCCGCCCACACCTCGACGGGGCGCCACTTCTCCAGGGCGCCGAGGACGACGGCCAGCACGACCACCTCGAGGCGCGCCGATGAGGAAGATCTCGGTGGCGTCGAACGCCGCCTCGAGCCAGCTCGCCAGCCCGAGGTGGAAGACGGCCGGCTGCACCACCGACTCGAAGACGGCGGCCTGCAGCTTCGCCCACAGCGATCCGAGACTCAAGCGCATCCACCGCTTGTCGTCCGGAAGGCGCGCGAAGCACAGGCCCTTCGCCTTGAGCCCGCCGATGAGGCGGTCCAGGTGGGGCCAGAGCGGGTCCTGGCGCGACCAGATGCCCAGGTGCCACAGGAGGATGTCGCCGTCCTTGATGTCGCGAAGCTGCTTGGCGATGAGCGTCTCCGACGGGAAGCGGTCCGAGGGCAGCTCGTCGCCGCTGAATCCCGCCGGCGTCCAGCCCGCGTGCGTGTAGCCGCAGGCCTTCGCGTAGGCGAGCGCGCTCGGCGTGAGCTTGCCTCCGGGCGCGCGCCACAGGCCGTCGAATCCGCGGCCGGTCATGGCGCGGAAGGCCTCCTCGGGCTTCTTCAGCTCCGCGCAGAGGGCGGCGGCATCGAGCATTTCGCCCTGCGTGCCGCCCATCGGGGCGTAGCGGACCTTGCCGGCCGCCGTGTCGCCGGCGAAGTACCAGTGCCTCCAGGTGTGCGAGCCGAAGGCATGGCCCGCGTCCGCCAGGCGCTTCCAGTACGGGGCCCACGACGGGTCCAGGGACGTGTCGCCGCGCTTCGTCTTCTCGTTGGCGAGGAAGAACGTGGCCTTCACGCCGTGCTTGTCCAGGATGCCCGCGATGGCCTCGGCGGGCTCCATGTGGCCCGTGTCGAAGGTGAGGTAGACCGTCCCCGCGCAGGGCGCCGCGCCGGCGGGCGCCGCCGCGAGGACCGCGGCCGCGAGGAGGGAGCGGATCTTCACTGGCGCGGGGCGTGCGACTGGAAGTAGAGCCCGTGCGGGGACCTGCCCACCGGGATCTGCTCGACGACCTTCTTCGTCTCCAGGTCCACGACGGTGAGCATGCGGATCCAGCGCGAGGTCGTCCAGAGCTGCTTGCCGTCCTTCGTGATCTCCATGCAGTCCGGACCGCCGGGCACGGGGAAAGTTTCCTTCACCTCGAGCGTCTGCTGGTCGATCATCGAGATCGTGTTGGCCATGCGGTTGGAGAGGAACACGTGGCGCCCGTCGCCGCGGGCCGCGAAGTTGTGCGCGCCGAGCCCCGTGACGATGCGCTTCACCATCTTGCGCGCGCGCCAGTCGTAGATCTCCAGGTGGCTCTCGCCGGTGATGCCGATGAGCAGGTGCTTGTCGTCGGGCGTCATCCAGATGCCGGCGGGCTGCTTGCCGGTGGCCATCTTCCAGGCGATCTCCTGCTTCGCCAGGTCGATCGCGATGAACTCGTTCGATTCCTGGATGGTCACGAAGGCGAGCTTGCTGTCGGCGGAGAACGCGATGTGGCTCGGGACCTTGCCGGTGGGCAGGCGCTTGGCGAGCTTGAAGTCCGCCCCGTGGTAGATGTCGACGCGGTCGAGGCGGTTGGAGGCGGAGACGAACCACTTCCGGTCGGGCGAGTAGGCGATCTGGTACGGGTCGCTGATGTCGGGGACGCGCCGCAGGATGTCGCCCGTCTTCGGGTCGAGGAACACGAGGTCGTTGCTCGCCGCGTTGGCGACGAGGAGTTCCTTGCTGTCCGGCGTGGCCATGAGGTGGTGCGGCTCCTTGCCCACGGGCACGCGCTTCTCCTCCTTGCGCGTCACCGGGTCGACGATGGAGATGCTGCCGTCGCCGGAATTGAGGACGATGACCTTCTCGCCCGGAGCGAAGTTCGCCTGGCGGCCGATCGCCAGCGATGGCCACCGCCGCACAGAATGGTTTTTCCGAGAGTTTTCATAGGCTTATGATAACATGGCCGGCCATGGCTTCCTGGCCCCTCCAGCTCGCCCCCATGACCCGCGTCGCTCGTCCCGATCAACCACTGCAACGCCTGCGGCGCCAGGGTGGAATACAAGGTCCCCGCGGGCGATACGCATTCGCGCGCCGTGTGCCCCGCCTGCGGCCACATCCAGTACCAGAACCCGAAGGTCGTGGTGGGCTCCGTGCCCGTGTGGGAGGACCGCATCCTCCTGTGCCGCCGGGCGATCGAGCCGCGGCACGGCAAGTGGACGCTTCCCGCGGGCTTCATGGAGAACAGCGAGACCGCGCCCGAGGGCGCCGCGCGCGAGGCGCTGGAGGAGGCCAACGCGAGGATCGAGGTGGAGCAGCTCTACACCCTGTTCTCCGTGCCGCACATCAGCCAGGTCTACGTGCTCTTCCGCGCGCGCCTGCTCGACCTCGATTTCTCGCCGGGCGAGGAGAGCCTCGAGGTGAAGCTCGTGCGCGAGGACGAGGTGCCCTGGGAGGAGCTCGCCTTCGCGAGCGTGCGCCGCACCCTCACGCACTTCTTCGAGGACCGCCGCACCGGCGTCTTCCTGCCCCGCTTCGGCGAGGTCCGCCCTCCCGACCGCTGACGGATGATCGGAACGTCAGGTTCGTGTGTTGCCGCCGCAGGTGGCAGGCTGAAAAGTACCTGACCCCTTGGTCCCGTCGACATTCCGCAGACGCGGATGACTTCGTCGTCGGCGACGACGAAGACCTGGTCGCCCGCGCGGGGCCGCACCAGGGCGGAACCGGTGAAGGCCCCGAACGACGGCAGCACGCCGACGCGAGCGGCCGAACCAGAAGCAGGGCAGCCGCACCGACTGCCCGCCGCGCTCCGAGAGCCGCACCGCCGGATGGATGTGGCCCGGCGAGCGCGTAGGCGCCCGCGACCGGCGCGGGATCGTGCACGAGCGCGAAGGGCCCGAGGCGCTCGCCGGGATCGACGCAGCGCATCCGCCCACTCCTCGCGGCGGATCGCCGGCGCGGTCGTCGTGATTGCCGCGCACCAGCGTCACGGCGAGGTCCGGGCGCGCCAGCGCGCCACTGCGCGAACCGCTCCAGCGTCCGCTCCGCCCTCGCCGCGACGCTGTGCAGGAAGTCCCCGAGGATCACCAGGTGCGCCGCCGGCCGGCCGGCCAGCGCGCGATCGAGCCGTTCGAGATTCTCCGTGGTCGTGCCCGCGGGCATCGGGATGCCGGCGCTGCGGAAGCTCGCGGCCTTGCCGAGATGGAAGTCGGCCACGAAGAGCACCTTCGCCGCGGGCCACCAGGCCGCGCGCTCGGGCAGCAGCACGAGCCTTTCGCCGGCGACGACGCACTCGGTCACGGGAAGAGCTCCGCCTGGGCGCCGTCGTCCGCGTCCGCCTCTTCCGCCGCGCGGTCGAAATCGAGCTGCATGCGGCGCACGCGGTCGGCGAGCTTCTCGCTGGTGAGCTTCTCGCGAAGCCGCGCCACCATGCAGCGGAAAGGCGAAGGGCGTGGGCTTGTGCGTCTGCCGCAGCAGGACGGGCGAGGCCGACGAGGCGGCGCAGGGCCGACGCGAGCCGCGAGAATTCCAGTTCGCGCTCCAGCACCTCGCGCTCGGCCTGCCCCAGCAGCGGGTTGCCCGCGTCCCAGCGCGCGAAGACCTCGTAGATGAGGCCGCTCGTGGCCTGCACCTGCCGGCTCGACTTGGGCTGCCCCGGGAAGCCCTGGAACACGAGCCCGGCGACGCGCGCGATCTCGCGGAACTGGCGCTTGGAGAGCTCCGCCGCGTTGAGGCTCGCGAGCACGTCCGCCGAGCAGGTTCTCCGGCGACAGGAGGCCCGCCTTGAGGAGCGGCAGCAATTCGAAGCGCTCGCGCGAGAGGAGCTCGAAGCCGTAGTCGTTGAAGGCCAGCGAGAACGACGCGGGGCGCGTCCGCGCGAGCCGCCAGGCGAGGAGCGCGGAGAGCCCCACGTGCACGTGCCGCCCCTCGAAGGGATAGCAGAAGATGTGGTGGCCCTCGCGCGTCTCGCACTGCTCCACCAGCAGCTCGTGGCGGCGCGGGATGCGCGACCACGCGCCGCTGCAGGGCGAGGAGCCGCTCCACCGCGCGCATCTCCGGCTCCTGCGCGCGCCCCTCGAGATGGGCCTCGAGGAGTTCGCGCACGCTTTCCGCGAGCTCGCTCGAGAGCGGGCTGCGCCCGCCCTGCCAGCGCGGGACGGTCGGCCGCGCCGGGCTTCGCGGGCCGCACCAGCGCCGTCATGTTCTCCACGCGGATCAGCTCCAGCGACGTGCCCCGCGAACACGAAGGCGTCGCCCGGCGAGAGCCACGCGACGAACGATTCCTCGACGTGCCCGAGCCGGCGGCCGTTGAGGTAGCGCACGTCCATGGACGCGTCCGACACGATGGTGCCCACCGACATCCGGTGGCGCCGGGCGATGGCGGCATCGCGCACCACGTGCCAGCCGTCGACCTCCTCCACGCGCCGGTACTCGGGGTAGGCCTTGAGCGACTCGCCCCCGCGCGTGACGAAGTCCATCGCCCAGCGCCACTCGGCGTCCGTGAGGTCGCGGAACGCGCGCGTGGACAGGACCTCCGCCTTCAGCTCCGCCTCGACGAAGCCTTCGCCCGCGGCGATGGTGACGAGGTGCTGCGTGAGGACGTCCAGGGGCCGGTCCACCGGCCGGCGCGCCTCGATCCGCCTGCGCCATCGCCGCGCGCCTCGCGGCCGCGGCCTCCACGAACTCCAGCGCGTGCGCGGGCACGCAGCTCACGCGGCTCGTCTGCCCCGGCGCGTGCCCCGAGCGCCCGGCGCGCTGCAGCAGCCGCGCCACGCCCTTGGGGCTGCCGATCTGCAGCACGCGCTCCACCGGGCGAGAAGTCCACGCCCAGGTCGAGGCTCGAGGTGGCCACCACGGCCTTCAGCCGGCCCTCCTTGAGCCCCTCCTCCACCCAGCGCCGCACCTCGGCGTCGAGGGAGCCGTGGTGCAGCGCCACCAGCCCCGCCCAGTCCGGCCGCGCCTCGAGGAGCGCCTGGTACCAGATCTCCGCCTGCGAGCGCGTGTTGGTGAAGACGAGCGTGGCGCGCGAGGACTCCAGCGCGGCGACCACCTCCGGGAGCATCGCGAGCCCGAGGTGGCCCGCCCACGGGAAGCGCTCGACGTCGGCGGGGATGAGCGTGTCGATGACGACCGCCTTGTCGGAGACGCCGCGCACGACGCGGCCGGGCGCGCCGGCCAGCAGCCGCTCCAGCGCCTCGTCGAGGTTGCCGAGCGTGGCCGAGAGCCCCCAGATGCGCAAGCCGCGGATTCCAGCGCCGCAGGCGCGCGAGCGCCAGCTCCACCTGCACGCCGCGCTTGTTGCCCAGGAGCTCGTGCCATTCGTCGACGATCACGGCGCGCACCGTCGCGAGCCTTTCGCGCGGCCTCGGCCTGCGAGAGCATGAGCGAGAGGCTCTCGGGCGTCGTCACCAGCACGCGTGGGCAGCCGCCTCGCCTGCTTCGCCCGTTCCGCCGCGGGCGTGTCGCCGGTGCGGATGCCGATCGTCCACGCGAGTCCCGCGCCCTCGACGGCCTTCGCGAGCGACTGGACCGTGTCGCCCGCCAGCGCGCGCATGGGCGTGATCCACAGGACGCGAAGCGGCGGCGCCTTCTCGGCGCCCTCCTCGATCGCCTCCGCCACGGGCCCCAGGAACGCGGCGAGCGTCTTGCCCGGTTCCCGTCGCCGAATGCACGAGCCCGGACTCGCCCGACCGGTAGGCCGCCCACACCTCGCGCTGGAAGTCGAAGGCCCGCCAGCCGCTGGCCGCGAACCAGCGCCTCGAGCCGCCCGCTCATCCCAGGATCCGCCTCGCCGCGTGGATCGTCGCGGCGTGGATCGCCACCGTGTCGTCGATGTCGCGGCCGTACCCGCCGGCCATGGCGATGGCGACCGGGATGCCGCCCGGCGAGAAGGCGCCCGAAGCACGAGTTCGTCCCGGCGCGCGAGCCCCGCCTTCGTGAGCTTGAGGCGGCCCAGGCGATCCCCCTCGAAGGGATCCGCGCCCGCGAGGTAGATCGCGAGCTGCGGCCGCGAGCGCGCGAGCGTCTCCTCCAGCCCGCGCTCGAGGCTGCTGCAGGTACGTCCTCGTCGCCCGTGCCGTCGGCCAGCTCGATGTCGAGGTCGCTCGCCTCCTTCGCGAAGGGGAAGTTGCGCGCGCCGTGGATCGAGAACGTGAACACGGAGTCGTCGCCGCGCAGGATCGCCGCCGTGCCGTTGCCCTGGTGCACGTCGCAGTCGATGACGGCCACGCGCGCGAGCCCGGCGTCGGCCTGGACGGCGCGCGCCGCGATCGCCGCGTCGTTGAACACGCAGAAGCCCTCGCCCCGGTCGCGAAACGCGTGGTGGGTGCCGCCCGCGAGGTTCGCGGACCAGCCCTGGACGAGCGCGTCGCGCGCGGCCGCCACGGTGGCGCCGGCGGAACGGCGCGATCGCTCCACCATCGCCGGCCGACCACGGGAAGCCGATCTCGCGGACCTCCTTCGCCGAAAGCGATCCCCGCGTCACGCGCGCCGAGGTAGTCGGGGCAGTGGGCCCGCAGGATCTCGCGCATCGCTCGCGGGGGGCGGCACGCGGAAGTCGTCCTCGCGGAACTCGCCCGAGGCCGCCAGCCGCTCGCGCAGCCGCGCGTACTTCGCCATCGGGAAGCGGTGCCCGGGCGGCAGGGGCAGGACGAAATGGTCGGCGTAGTAGAGCGTCAAGGCACGGATCGGCGAGCGCCCGGCCTTCGGACGGACGACGGCGCCGGCGATGCCCAGGAGGCCCGCGAGCGTGGGCGCGATGTCCACGACCTCGCGCCGGCGCATCGATGCGGCCCGGCTTCACCCACGCGCGGGCCGTAGAAGAGGATCGGCACGTGCGTGTCGTAGGCGTGCGGCGAGCCGTGCGTCGTGCCGGTGCGCGTAGGAGGTGAGCATCCAGCCCGGCTTCGGCACCACCTGCAGGTCCGCGGAGACGCTCGCGGTGCCAGGCCTTGCGCACGGCATCGAGGAAGGGCGCGGTCCGGCGTCGAGTCGTCCTCGAGCTCGCGCGCGCGTGAAGGCCGCCGCGACGCCGGGCTCCGCGAGCAGGAGGCGCTGCGGCCTCCTCGTCGAGCGTCGCGCGCGTCGACGCCGCGCCTCGCGGCGAGCGGCGTGGTCGAGGAGGATGCCGTGCGCGCTCCAGCCGCGCGCCCAGGGGCCCTCGCCGAACCGCTTCGCGAGCCCCGCCTCCAGCGACGCGAGCGTCTGGCCGCGGTGCAGCCGTCCGCCGTCGCGCCCCTGCGACTGGCGCGTACTCCGGCACCGGCATGAAGCCGTGGTCGGCCGTGAGGACCACGACGTAATTGTCCGCGCCCGACCTTGCGGTCGAGGTCGCGGAAGAAGGCGGCGAGGAGCTGGTCGACCTGCAGCACGTGGTCGTGCGACAGGCGCGACTCGCGCGCCCCACGCGTGGTTCACGTAGTCGTGGCCCGAGAGGCTCACGGCGAGGATGTCGGGCGCGTCGTCCTGCCCCAGCGACTTCGCCCGCCGATGGCGGCGCGCGCGAAGTCGAGCGTGAGCGCGTCGCCGAAGGGGCTCGGCAGCAGGCTCGCCGTAGAAGCAGCGGCCCCGGCGCGTCGTGCCCCTCGCCCATCGTCTTCGGCAGCGCGCCGCCGCGTCGCGAACCACGGCTGGCCGTCGGGCACCGAGCGCGCGTAGGCCATGTCCGGCAGCAGCGGCTCCCATTTCGCGCCGAAGTAGCGGTCCGCGGGCTTGCGCGCCGTTGAAGGCCGCGACCCACGCCGGATGCTCCTTCATGTAGTAGGTCGTCGAGGCGAACTGTCCCGTCTGGGCCATGTAGATGTAGGCGGTGCCCGTCGCGGCCGGCGGGCAGGATGGCGCCGCGGTCCTTGCCGGAGATGGCGATCACCTTCGAGCGCGCGTCTGCGCGCCGCAGCACGTCGCCGAGCGACTCGCGCCCGGAGGTTGCGCGGGCTCGTGCCGGCCAGCGGCGCGGTCGCGTGGCCGAGATAGCGGTGCCCGGATCGCCCGTGCAGTAGACCCAGCTCGCCCGTGGCCGGGTCGCGCCACTCGTTGCCGATGATGCCGGTGCGCTGCGGGTAGGCGCCCGGTGAGTATCGTGGCGTGGCCCGGCCGCCGTGACGCGTGTAGGCGTGGCCGTAGTGCGCGTCGGCGAAGCCAGGCGCCGCGCTGCAGGAAGCGGTTGAAGCCGTCCGGCCCGAGCTGGTCGCGGTAGGCCGTCGACCTGCCGCTGCGGCAGCCCGTCGACGACGAGCAGCACCACGAGGCGCGGCCGGGCGGCGGCCGGCGGGCGGCGGCGTCGCGCAGCCGGCGAGGAGGACGAGCGGCCGCGAGGGCAACGCGGTGCGAGCCGCGCGATGAAGGCCGGGCTTTTCATGCGCATCGAGTCTATTAGAATTCCGGAACGCCATGCCCTTCGCCTACTACGACCGGCTCTCCCCGTCCCGGCAGCGCATCTACCGCAAGAGCGACGCGATCGCCCGCGTGGCGCTTCCCGACGCGGCCGGCGCTGGTGCCGCTCGCGAAGGCGATCGAGCCGGCGCTCGCCACGGGGGAGCCGCGCGCGGCCGCAGCCGGCCTGCCAGGCGCTGGTCGACGCGCTCAACGCCCAGCTCGCCACGCCCCCGGTCCGGGCGCGCATCCTCGCGCGCCGCCCCAGCGACGCCGGCGGCGAACTGCATGGCCTCTACGAGCCGGACAACGACGGGAAGGTCGCGCGGGTGAGCGTCTGGATGCGCACCGCCGCGCGCGACGACGTGGTGAAGTTCCGCACGTTCCTGCGCACGCTGGTGCACGAGATGTGCCACCACTTCGACTACGAGCTCTACCAGCTTCCGGAGACGTTCCACACCGAGGGGTTCTACGCGCGCGAGTCCGCGCTGGTGCGGGAGCTGCTGGGCGAGCCGCCGGCGCCGCCGCACGGACAGTCCCTGCGTCCCTTAGCGGTAGCGCGTGCGGCGCCGGGTCGACGGAGGGATTGTTTTCCTGCTGCGTTCTTCTGGCGGAACTCGTCTTCCTTCGCCGTCTGCTCCTTCGCCACCTGCTCCTGGATCGCGCGCCTCGCGCTCCTTCAGCTCCTGCTCGAACTTCTCCGCGGAGAACGGCTCGGCGGGCTTCGCCTCCTCCGCCTTCGCGGGCTTCCTCGCGCCCGGCGGCGGCTCGCCGTACTCGGCCTCGTAGGTGGCGTTCTCGAGGCGCTTCTGCGCGGCCACGCGGTTGCTCTGGTTGTAGACCGCCGAGAGGGCGAAGAGCCCCACGAAGAACATGGACGAAGACGAGCTTGCGGTAGCGCTCCCAGTTCTCCGACCAGAGCCGGCGCGGCTTGAGGAGCTCGGTCGCGATGGCCGCGGGCGCCAGCCGGGCGGCCGCGGTGTCGATCGGCCCGGCCCCGGCCGGCCCGGGCTTCTCGGCGGCGAGCGAGGCGTCGTAGCCCGCGCGCAGCTTCTCGTCGCCCAGGATCGACCAGGCCTCGCGGATGGCGAAGATCTCGGTGCGCGCCTCGTCGGTCGACTCGCGCTCGAGCTTCGCGACGCGGCGGCGGCAGGCGGAGGCGATCATCTCGCGGGGCGCGACCGGAGGCACGCCGACCAGGTCGTAGAGGCTCCTCTTCACGGGCGGCTCATCCGACGGGGGCGACCTTGAGGACTTCCTCGAGGGTCGTCACGCCCTGCGCCACCTTGAGCGCGCCGGCCACGCGCAGGGGCTTCATGCCCGCGCGATAGGCGGCCTCGGTGAACTTCGCGAGGTCCGGCTCGGACGACGAGCAGCCGCTTCAGGTCGATGGTGAGGGTGAGGATCTCGTAGATGCCGATGCGCCCGAGGTAGCCGGTGTTGCGGCAGTCGAGGCAGCCCACCGGGCGGTAGATCTCGGCCGGCGGCGGCGACTTGAACGGGGCGCAGATCGCGTTCCACGTCGCGTGGTCGTCCTCGCGCTGGAAGGCGAACTTCTGCTTGCAGTGCGGGCAGAGCGTGCGCACCAGGCGCTGCGCCATCACGCCCAGCAGCGTGGCGTTGAGGAGGTAGGCCGGCGCCCCCAGGTCCATGAGGCGCGTGACGGCGGAGGGCGCGTCGTTCGTGTGCAGCGTCGAGAGCACGAGGTGGCCGGTGAGCGCGGCCTGCACGGCCATGTCGGCCGTCTCCAGGTCGCGGATCTCCCCGATCATGATGATGTCCGGGTCCTGCCGCATCAGCGCGCGCACGCCGTTGGAGAACGTGAGGTCGATGTCGTGGTTCACCTGCATCTGGTTGAACCGCGCGTCCACCATCTCGATCGGGTCCTCGATCGTGCAGACGTTCACCTCCGGCGTGGCGAGCATCTTGAGCGTGGTGTAGAGGGTCGTGGTCTTGCCCGAGCCCGTCGGGCCCGTCACCAGGACGATGCCGCCCGGCTGGCTCGTGAGGTTGTGCCAGGTCTCCTTCTCGTCCTTGGTGAAGCCCAGGTCCGCGAAGTCGCGCTTCAGCACCTCGGGGTCGAAGATGCGCATCACCACCTTCTCGCCGTGGGCGGTGGGCAGCGTCGACAGGCGCAGCTCGATCTCCTCGCCGTCGGGCATGCGCGTCTTGATGCGCCCGTCCTGCGGGCGGCGCTTCTCCATGACGTCCATGCGCCCGAGGATCTTGATGCGCGCCGTCATCGCGACCAGCACCGGGTAGGGGATCTGGTAGACCTCGTGCAGCACGCCGTCGATGCGGAAGCGGATCACGCCCACGTCGCGCCGCGGCTCCAGGTGGATGTCGCTCGCGCGCTGGTCGAAGGCGTACTGCCACAGCCAGTCGACGAGGTGGACGATGTGGTGGTCGTTGGCGTCGAGCTGCCGGCCGGCCTTGCCGAGCTCCACGAGCTGCTCGAAGTTGGAGAGCCCGGAGGTCTGCACGCCCGCCTTCTCGGCGCGCTTCACGCTCTTGGCGAGGTTGTAGAACTCGCCCTGGTAGCGCTCGATGTCGGCGGGGTTCGTGATCACCCGCTTCACGGTGACCCGCAGCATCTCGCGCGAGCTCCTTCTCCCAGCCGCGCATGAAGGGCTCGCAGGTGGCGATGGTCACCTCCTTGCCGGTCGCCTCCACGGGCAGGATGCCGCGGCGCTGCGCGTACTCCGAGGACATCACGTCGGTGACCGCGCGCAGGTCGATCTTGAGCGGATCGATGTGATAGAAGGGGATCTTCAGCCGCGCGCCGAGCCAGGCCGTCAGCGCCTCGGCGTTGAGCGTCCCGGTGGCGGAGGCGGCGGAGCGCAGCCGCGCCTCGGCGATGAGCGTGATCGGGTGCTTGCCGCCCCGCGCGCGCGCGTGGTCCTGCAGGAGCTTGACCGCGTCCTCGCGGGTGGCGTGCCCGTCCTGCACGAGCCACTCGAGCACTTCCTTCAGCGTGAGCTTGCGGTCGACGCCCTGGGCGGGCGTCGGGATCGGATGCGGGGGTGGCGGTCGCCATGGGCCGATTCTATAGCAGTTGAGGCGCCGTCAAGGGCCCGGCCCCGGGCGGTCCAGGCGGCCTGTCGGGGTCGTCCCAGCTGCGCGGGTCCTCGAGGGACTCGAGGTGGGTGAGGACCTCGACGTGCGGCACGGCCGCCTCGATGTCCTGCTCGAGGCGGTGCGCGAGGTCGTGGGCGTCGTGCACGCTCATCGCGCCCGGCACCAGGATGTGGACGTCGACGAAGCTCTTCTTGCCGGAGACGCGCGTGCGCAGCCGGTGGTAGTCGCCGCCCTTCGCCTTCACCTGCTCGAGCACCGCCACGATCCGCTCGCGCTCGTCGGCCGGGATGGCGCGGTCCATGAGGCCGTCGAACGAGCGGCGGATGAGCGACCAGCCCGTCCACAGGATCTGCACCGCGACGGCGATGGCGATGAGCGGGTCCAGCAGGAGCCAGCCGGTGAAGTGCACCACCGCCACGCGCGGCGATCACGCCCACCGTGGTCCACACGTCGGTGAGCAGGTGGTGCGCGTCCGCCTCCAGCGTGATCGAGCGGTGCTCGCGCGCGCCCTTGAGCAGGAACCAGCCGCACAGCAGGTTCGCGCCCGCGGCGAGCACGGACAGCGCGAGGCCCATCGCCCACCTGCTCGAGGGGCTGCGGGGCCAGGAGGCGCGGGATGGCGCTCCAGATGATCGCCGCGGCGGCCACGAAGATGAGCGCGCCCTCGATGCCGCTCGAGAAGTACTCCGCCTTCTCGTGGCCGAAGTTGTGGTCCTCGTCCTCGCCCGAATGGGCGTAGGACAGCGTGGCGAGCGCCACCAGCGCCGCCGCGAGGTTGACGCCCGACTCGAGCGCGTCCGACAGCAGGCCCACGGAGCCCGTGAGGAAGTACGCGCCCGACTTGAGCGCCATGGTGAGGAGCGAGGTCGCCACCGAGAAGAGGATGTAGAACGTCGGCGAGCGCGCGCTCATTTCGCCCTCCCCGCCGCTTCGGCCGGCTCGCGTCCGTTCCGATGAGTTCCCTGCCGTGCTCCAGGACGAAGCGCTCGAAGGCCTGCGCGATCCTCGGCAGCCTCCGGTCGCGACGGTGCACCACGTACCACTGCCGCATCACGGGGAATCCCTCCACGTCCAGTATGACGAGGCTACCGAGTGCCAGCTCCTGGCGCAATGCATGCGCCGAGAGAAAGCCCACGCCCAGGCCCGCCGCCGCCGCCTGCTTGATGGTCTCGTTGCTTGCGATTTCCATTTCGATTCGCGGCACCACGCCGGCTTCCGCGAACGCCTGGTCCATCGCGATTCGCGTGGACGATCCCTGCTCCCGGGTGAGGAGCGGCTCCGCCGCGATCCGGGCCAGCGGGACGCGGCGCTTGCCGGCGAGCGGATGCCCGGGCGCGGCCGCGATCACGTGCGGGTGCGGCGCGAAGGCCGTGGCGACGTGGCCGGGCTCGATCGGCGGCTGGCTCATCACCGCGAGGTCGGTCTCGTGGGCGGCCAGCCGCGCCAGCAGCTCGTCGCGGTTCTGCACCGTGAGGCGCACGCGGATGCCGGGATGGAGCTTGCGGAACGCGGCCACGATCCACGGGAAGAAGTGGTCGCCCGCGTTGATCACCGCGACGTCCAGCAGCCCCCGCTCGAGCGCGTCGAGCTCGGCGATGGCCTCCTCCGCGCCGCGGATGTGGCCGAGGATCTCGCGCGCGTGCAGCAGCACCTCCTCGCCCGCCTGCGTGAGCCGGAGGCGCGGTGCGCCCCGCTCGAAGAGCGCCGCGCCGGCGTGGCCCTCGAGCTGCTTCACCTGGATCGACACCGCGGGCGCGGTGAGGTGCAGCTCCTCCGCGGCGCGCGTGAGGGACAGGTGGCGGGCGGCGCTCTCGAAGACGCGCAGCTGGCGGAGCGTGGCGTTCCTCATTAAATGATCACTTAAGGCAAACCATAATTCATTTTACTTTTACTTAACTATTTGCGCGAGTACCTTGGGGCCAGCCACAACAGCGGGGGAACGCCATGGACATGAACCGACCCGACCGCGGCGCCGGGCCGGCGCGCGAGGCCGCTGAACGCCGCCTTCTGGGACCTCGGGCTTGCGCTTCCAGTGGGACGCGGCAACCTGGCGCCGTGCTCGTGCGAGATGGACGACCTCCCGGCGCAGATCGCGTACTACCTCGAGCACTGGCAGCCGCACCTGCTGGCGGTCTACGACCCCGGCGTTCCTCGCGAGCCTCGTGGAAAGCCGCCTGGCCACGCCCGGCACCTCGCGCATGGGCATGGAGGCGATGACGCGCGCCTGAGGCGGCTCAGGCGCCCAGCTCGGGGCGATTGCGGAACTGCTCGAGGGCCTCGGGGTTCGCGAGCGCCTCGAGGTTCTTCACCGGCTGCCCGTGCACGGCGGCGCGCACGGCGAGCTCCACGATCTTGTTCGACCTGGTGCGCGGGATGTCGGTCACCTGCGCCACCACCGCCGGCACGTGCCGCGGCGTCGTGTTGTTGCGGATCGTGTCCTTCACCTTCTTCACCAGCGCCTCGTCGAGCGTCACGCCCTCGCGCAGCTTCACGAAGAGCACGACGCGGACGTCGCCCTGCCAGTCCTGGCCGATGACGAGCGACTCCACGACCTCGTCCAGGCGCTCGACCTGCCGGTAGATCTCCGCCGTGCCGATGCGCACGCCGCCGGGATTGAGCACGGCGTCCGAGCGGCCGTAGATCACCATGCCGCCGTGGGGCGTGACCTCGCTCCAGTCGCCGTGGCGCCAGACGTTCTCGTACTTCTCGTAGTACGCGGCGCGGTACTTCCGCCCGTCCGCGTCGTTCCAGAACCCCAGCGGCATCGTCGGGAACGGGGCCGTGCAGACGAGCTCGCCCTTCTCGCCCGCGAGCGGCTTGCCCTCCTCGCTCCACACCTCGACCTTCATCCCGAGCATCGCGGCACTGCAGCTCGCCGCGCCAGACCGGCAGGATCGGCGCGCCGCCGGCGAAGCAGGCCACGAGGTCCGTGCCGCCGCTGATGGACGACAGGCAGAGGTCCTTCTTCACGTTCGCGTAGACGTAGTCGAAGCCCTCCGGCGCGAGCGGCGAGCCCGTCGAGAGCATCGCGCGCAGCGCGGTGAGCCGGTGCGTGCGGGCCGGCTCCAGTCCCGCCTTGGCGAGCGCGTCGATGAACTTGGCGGAGGTGCCGAAGTGGGTCATGCCCTCGGCGTCCGCGTAGTCGAAGAGGACGTTGCCGCGCCCGAGGAACGGGGAGCCGTCGTAGAGGAGCAGGGTCGCGCCCGCGGCCAGGCCCGAGACGAGCCAGTTCCACATCATCCAGCCGCAGGTGGTGAAGTAGAAGAGGCGGTCGCCCGGCCTCACGTCGCAGTGGAGCACGTGCTCCTTCAGGTGCATGAGGAGCACGCCGCCGGCGCCGTGCACGATGCACTTGGGAACGCCGGTCGTGCCGCTGGAGTAGAGGATGTAGAGCGGGTGGTTGAACGGCAGGCGCGCGAACGAGAGGGCCTTCGGCGCGAAGGGCGCGAGGAAGTCCGCGAGCCGCACCGCGCGCGGGACGGCCGCGATGTCCGGCTTCTCCGAGGCGTAGGGCACGACCACGACGCGCTCCACGGTGGGCAGCTGCGCCACGATCTCGGCGATGCGCGGCAGGGACTCGTTCACCTTGCCGTTGTAGAAGTAGCCGTCGCAGCACACGAGGACGCGCGGCTCGACCTGCCCGAAGCGGTCGACCACGCCCTGCACGCCGAAGTCGGGCGAGCACGAGGTGAACGTGGCGCCCAGGCTCGCCGCGCCCAGCATGGCGACGACCGTCTCGGGCATGTTGGGCATGAACGCGGCGACCCGGTCGCCCGCCTTCACGCCCGCGGCGGCGAGGGCCTGCTGCATGCGCGACACGTCGTCGCGCAGCTGCGCACGCGTAAGGCGCGTGCGCACGCGGTCCTCGCCCCAGAAGGCGATCGCGTCCCCGGGCCGGTCCGAATGGCGAAGGAGGTTCTCGGCGAAGTTGAGCCGCGCCTCGGGAAAGAAGCGCGCCCCGGGCATCTTCGCCTTGTCGGCGATGACCGTCTCGCCCGCGGGTCTCGGCGATGACGCCGCAGAAATCCCAGACCGCGACCCAGAACTCCTCCATGGAATCGACGGACCACCGGTGCAGGGCCGCGTAGTCGGCGAGCTTCGTCCCGTGGCGTTCGTTCACGAACTTCATGAAGGCGGCCATGTTCGAGGCCGCGGCGCGTTCGGGCGACGGGGCCCAGAGGGGTTGGTCGGTCATGGTCATGGATGGGGTTCGCGTCAGTCGAGCTTGCCGGCCGCCATTTTCACATCGACGGGCGTCTTCAGGGCGGAGCCGCGATCGCGGCCTCGACGCCGCGCACCATCGTCGCGAGCGCCATGGACGGCTGGCCGGGACGGGTCACGGCCTGGCTCTCGAGCCAGGGGACGTGGATGAAGCCCGCCCTTGCCCGCCGGCCGGTCGCCGCGAGGAAGTGCAGCACGCCGTAGAGGAGGTGGTTGCAGACGAAGGTGCCGGCGCTGTTCGAGACCTCGGCCGGCACGCCCGCCTCGCGCATGGCCGCCACCATCGCCTTGATCGGCACCGTGGCGAAGTAGGCGGACGGGCCCGCGGGCGCGATGGCTCGTCGATGGGCTGCATGCCCGGCGTTGTCGGCGATGCGCGCGTCGTCCACGTTGATCGCCACCCGCTCGACCGACACGGCCGCGCGCCCTCCCGCCTGGCCGAGCAGGATCACCAGCGCCGGCTCCAGTCGCTCGATCTCCTCGGTGACTTCCTCGATGGCGCGGCGGAACTCGGTGGGCACGCGCAGCCCGATCGATGGGCGCGCGCCCGATGGCCGCGGGCAGCTGCCGGCAGATCTCCCACGAGGGATTGACGTCCTCGCCGCCGAAGGGCTCGAAGCCGGTGACGAGGACCGGCGCGGCCTCACCCCGCCCGCGACGGCTTCGCGACACCCCCGCTGCCTTCACGACGCCTTTCAACTGTAATCGTCCTGGGTCTGCGCGGCCATTACGGGACGTCGACCGGATTGGCGCGGCACCTCGACCGCGTCCGACGCCTGGGCCATTACGGGCGCCGTACCGGCATGACTCAGAAGCCCGCGGTCACGTAGATCATGGGGCCGGCGAACTGGTAGTCGAAGCTGCCGCGCGCCTTGCCCTTGGTGACGTCGAGGTTGTAGTCGTAGACCGTGTAGCCCGCGCCCAGCGCGCAGTTCCGGTTGAGGCGGTACTCGGCGCTGAACGCGCCGTTGACCAGGCTGCCCTCGTAGTCGCCGTAGTTGAGCGAGAAGACCTGCACCCAGGCGCCGAGCCGCCACTGCGGATCGATCGGCCCACGTGCCCTGCAGGCCCGATGGTCGGCAGCGGAACCGTGCGGTCCGCGGCCTCCGCGATCCGGACGCCGCCGCCGATCTTCGACAGGCTTCGTCTTGAACGACGTCGTGTGCAGGCCCAGCAGCAGCGAGAGCTCGTTGCCGCCTTCGCGGTAGAAGGACCAGCCGTAGGTGAGGCGCCAGACGTCCGAGTCGAACTTCGAGTTCACGGTCGCGTTCACCGGGAACACCGAGTCGCCGAAGCGGATCTCGCCGGTGATCGTCTTCTGCGAGTCGCGCGCGAGCCTGACATAGCCCAGCTCGACGCGGTGCCGCGGGTTGATGCGCCAGGTGGCGTCGAACATCGGGAGCGTCTTGTCCTTGGTCATAGCCCGAGGTCGTCCTCCAGCGAGATCGAGGTGCCGCAGGGCGCCGTTGGCCGGCGTCGAGGCGAAGCGTCGTGTCCGCCGTGGAGAACATCGCGCCCAGGCGCGTCGGAGAAGCCTTCCTCGTAGAGGGGATCCGCGGCGGCGGCGGGAAGGGCCGCGAGGGCGGCCAGGGCGGCAAGCAGGTCTGTATTTCATGGCAAGTCTCCTTTTCGGTCGATTCAGCGCGTCGAAGGATAGCGCAGACGCGGCCTAGCGGGCCGTCCAGCCGCCGTCGATGGCGATGGTGGTGCCGTTCACCTGCGCGGCGGCCTCGTCGGCCAGGTAGAGCGCGACCCCGGCCACCTCCTCGATCCTGATGAACTTCTTCGTCGGTTGCGGGGCCAGCATGATGTCCGAGATGACCTTCTCCTTCGGGATCGCCGTGGACGCGGATCTGGTCCTCCAGCTGCTTCTCCACGATGGGCGTCCATGACGTAGCCCGGGCAGATCGCGTTGACCGTGATGCCCTGCTCCGCCACCTCGAGCGCCACCGACTTCGTGAACCCCACGACGCCGTGCTTGGCGGCCACGTAGGCGCTCTTGTAGGGCGAGGCCACCAGGCCGTGGATGGAGGCCACGTTGATCACGCGCCCCCAGCCGCGCCTCTTCATGCCGGGCAGCGCCGCGCGCGTGGCGTGGAAGGCCGACGAGAGGTTGATCGCGAGGATCGCGTCCCACTTGTCGACCGGGAACTCGTCCACCGGCGCGACGTGCTGGATGCCGGCGTTGTTCACGAGGATGTCGACGGCGCCGAACTCCTGCTCGGCGGTCGCCACGAGCTCGGCGATCTCGTCCGGCTTCGTCATGTCGGCCGGGTGGTAGAGCGCCCGCACGCCGAACTCCTTCACGAGCCCCGCGAGCAGGGCCTCGATGGCCCGGGGCTCGCCCAGGCCGTTCATCATCACGTTGGCGCCCTCGGCCGCGAACGCGCGGGCGATCCCCAGGCCGATGCCGCTCGTCGAGCCGGTGACCAGCACCGTCTTTCCCGCGAATTTGCTGCCCATGGTCGTCCCCTCGCGTTGTGGCGCGGCCTACTCGCCGCGCAGCGCCCACGCGCGCCGGGCGGCCGGGCGCGAGAAGCAGTCGGCCAGCCAGCGCGCCAGGTTCGGGCGCGCCGCGTGGTCCATGCGCCGCGCGCGGAACATCGTGGCGGCGAGGTTCAGGTCGGCGACGGTGAACGCCCCGCCGGCGAGGTACGGCCGGTGGGCGAGTGCGGCTTCCACCATGGCGAACGGCTTCTGCAGCTTCTCGAGCGAGGCGGCCGCGACCTCCGGAATGCGCTCCGCCTCGGGCAGCACGAGGGCGTGCCGCGCCCACTCCACGATGACCGGATCGACCTCGGTCACGGCGAAGAACGACCACTGGAAGGCGAGGCCTTCGCCCTCGACCGTGGCGGGCCACAGCCCCTTGCCGTGCTTGCGCGCGAGGTAGAGGTTGATGGCCATCGATTCGGACAGCCCGAACCCTTCGTCGTCGATCGCGGGCACGCGCCCCATGGGATTCGCGCGCCGGAATTCCGGGTTGTTCTTGCCGAGCGGCCCGTCGGGGTCGTCGCGGTAGTGGATGGGCACGTGCTCGTAGGCGAATGCCGAGCTCCTCGGCCATCCAGAGGTTGCGGATCGCGCGCGAGGCGGCGATCCCGTAGATCTTCAGCGTCATCGCTTTTCTCCCTGCCTGAGCATCTCGATGTGGGGAATGCCGTCCTCGTCGTACGGTTCCGAGTCCCTCGCGAAGCCGAGGGAGCCGTAGAACTTCTCCAGGTGCAGCTGCGCGCCGATGCGAACCGCGGAGCCGGGCCACAGCGCCTGCGCCCTTCGCAGCGCTTCCTCCATCAGGGCGCGCCCCATCCCCGTGCCCCGCGCCGCCGCCGTCGTGATCACGCGCCCGATCGACGGCTCCCGGAACTTCAGGCCCGCCGGGGCGAGCCGGCAGTAGGCGGCCAGCTCGCCGCCGCGCCGCGCGAACAGGTGCCAGCACTCGGGATCGGCCCCGTCCACGTCCTGGAAGACGCAGGCCTGCTCGACCACGAAGACGGCCGAGCGCGCCTGCAGGATGTCGTGGACCTCGCGCGCCGTGAGCTCGTCGAGGCGCGCGAAGCGCCAGCCGGTCATGGGGCGCCGGTGGCGACCTTTCCGGAGGCCTTCGCGAGGTGCAGCCAGGTCTCGACGACGGTGTCCGGGTTGAGCGACATCGACTCGATGCCCTCCTCCATCAGCCACTCGGCGAGGTCGGGATAGTCGCTGGGGCCCTGCCCGCAGATGCCCACGTACTTGCCGTGCCGGCGGCACGCCTGGATGGCGAGCGAGAGCATGCGCTTCACCGCCGGGTCGCGCTCGTCGAAGCCCTCCATCACCAGGCCCGAGTCGCGGTCCAGCGCCAGGGTGAGCTGCGTCATGTCGTTGGAGCCGATGGAGAAGCCGTCGAAGTGCTTCAGGAACTCGTCGGCGAGGATGGCGTTGGAGGGGATCTCGCACATCATCACGACCCTGAGCCCGTTCTTGCCCGCGCTCGAGGCCGTAGTCCTTCAGGATCGCGTGGACCTGCTCGGCCTCCTTCAGCGTCCGCACGAACGGGATCATGATCTCGACGTTGGTGAGCCCCATGTCGTCGCGGACCTTGCGCATCGCCTCGCACTCGAGCTTGAAGCAGTCCCGGAACGAGCGCGCGATGTAGCGCGAGGCCCCGCGGAAGCCCAGCATCGGGTTCTCCTCCTGCGGCTCGTAGTGCGCGCCGCCGATGAGGTTCCGGTACTCGTTCGACTTGAAGTCCGACAGGCGCACGATCACCTTCTTCGGCCAGAACGCCGCGGCGATGGTGGCCACCCCCTCGACGATCTTCTCCACGTAGAAGCGCTTCGGGCTCTCGTAGCCGCGCGACTGGCGCGCCACCTGGGCCTTGAGGTCGGCCGGCAGCTGCGCGTACTCGAGGCAGGCCTTGGGATGGATGCCGATCATGTTGGAGATGATGAACTCCAGCCGCGCGAGGCCCACGCCGTCGTTGGGCAGCTGGCAGAAGTCGAAGGCGAGCTGCGGGTTGCCGACGTTCATCGCGATCTTGACGGGGATCTTCGGCATGCGGTCGAGGGAGACGTCCACGATCGTCGAACTCGAGCTTGCCCCCGTAGATGAAGCCGGTGTCCCCCTCGGCAGCAGGAGACGGTCACCTCCTCGCCGTCGCGCAGCACGCGCGTGGCGTTCTCGCAGCCCACCACCGCCGGCACGCCCAGCTCGCGCGCGATGATCGCGGCGTGGCAGGTGCGCCCGCCCCGGTTGGTGACGATGGCGGAGGCCCGCTTCATCACCGGCTCCCAGTTCGGGTCCGTCATGTCGGTCACGAGGACGTCGCCTTCCTGCACGCGGGCGATCTCGGCCACGTCCTTGATGACGCGCACGCGGCCCTGCCCGATCTTCGAGCCGATGGCGCGGCCCGAGGCGAGCACCTCGCCGCGCTTGCCGATGCGGTAGCGCGTCAGGTGGTCGCGCCGCTTCTCCTGGCTCTTCACCGTCTCCGGCCGCGCCTGGAGGATGTAGATCTGGCCGTCGCCGCCGTCCTTGCCCCACTCGATGTCCATGGGCCGGCCGTAGTGCTTCTCGATCGACACGGCGTAGCGGGCGAGCTGCTCGACCTCGGCGTCGCGTGAGGGAGAAGCGGTCGCGGTCGGCGGGCTCGACGTCGCGCTGGACGACGGACTTGTGGGCCTTCTCCTCGCTGGTGAAGACCATCTTGATGGCCTTGCCGCCCAGCCCGCGGCGAAGGATCGCCGGCCGCCCGGCCGCGAGGCAGGGCTTGGAGACGTAGAACTCGTCCGGGTTCACCGCGCCCTGGACCACCATCTCGCCCAGGCCGTAGCTCGAGGTGACGAAGACCACGTCGCGGAAGCCCGACTCCGTGTCCAGGGTGAACACCACGCCCGCGGCGCCGGTGTCGGAGCGGACCATGCGCTGGATGCCGGCGGAGAGCGCCACGTCGGCGTGGGCGAAGCCCTTGTGCACGCGGTAGGCGATGGCGCGGTCGTTGTAGAGCGAGGCGAAGACCTGCTTCACCGCGTCGAGCACGTTGTCGATGCCGCGGATGTTGAGGAAGGTCTCCTGCTGGCCGGCGAAGGAGGCGTCCGGCAGGTCCTCGGCCGTCGCCGAGGAGCGCACCGCGAAGCTCGCCTCGGCGTCGCCCGCGACCCGGGCGTAGGCCTCGCGGATCTGCCGCTCGAGCTCCGGCTGGAACGGGGCCGAGGCCACCCATTCGCGGATCTCGGCGCCGGTCTTCGCGAGCGTGCCCACGTCCTCGACGTCGAGCTTCGCGAGGGCCGCGTCGATCCGCGCCTTCAGCCCGCTCGCGTTGAGGAAGTCCGTGAAGGCCTGGGCCGTGGTGGCGAAGCCCCCCGGGACCCGCACGCCCGCCGCGGAGAGCTGGCTGATGAGTTCGCCCAGGGAGGCGTTCTTGCCGCCGACCGACGCCGACGTCGGTCATGCGCAGCGTTTCGAGGGGGAGTACGTAGGCGTTGGCCATGCTCGCTCGCAGGTTTCGGGTGACGGGCCGATCGGAATTTGCAATTATATCGGAGGCTTGCGGACGATGCTGCGCTGCATCAAACTGGCGGTGTCCGCAACCGAACCCCGACCTTCCCGCGCCCGGCGCGGGAAGTCCACGATCCCGGAACCTTCCATGTCCCATCGCCGCCGCGTCTTCTTCGTCTCCGACCGCACCGGCCTCACCGTCGAGGCCCTCGGCTCCTCCCTCATCTCCCAGTTCGACGGCATCGATTTCGTGCGGGTGACGCTGCCCTTCATCGACTCCACGGAAAAGGCCCGCGAGGTCGTCGCCCAGATCAACGCGGCGCACCGCGACTCCGGCAAGCGCCCCCTCGTCTTCAGCTCCCTCGTGGACGACCCCGTCCGCGAGGAGATCAACAAGGTCGAAGGGCTGGTGCTGGACGTCTTCGGCAAGTTCATCGTCCCCCTCGAGGCAGGAGCTCGGCCAGAAGTCGATGCACGCCGTGGGCAAGAGCCACAGCGCCGGCAACGCCAAGGACTACAACCACCGCATCGAGGCGATCAACTACACGCTCTCCCACGACGACGGGGTCACCCACCGCGGGCTGGAGGAGGCGGACCTGGTGCTGGTCGGCGTGTCGAGGAGCGGCAAGACCCCCACCTCCCTCTACATGGCCATGCAGTTCGGCATCAAGGCGGCCAACTACCCGCTGATCCCCGAGGACCTCGAGGCCAACCGCCTGCCGCCCTCGCTCATCCCGCTCAAGCACAAGGTCTGGGGCCTCACCATCCAGCCCGACCGCCTGCACCAGATCCGCAAGGAGCGCCGCCCGGACTCGAAGTACGCCGACCTCGCCAACTGCCGCTACGAGGTGGCCGCCGCCGAGAAGCTCATGCGCCAGGCCGACATCCCGTTCCTCGACTCGACGACCAAGTCCATCGAGGAGATCGCGACCACCATGCTGCACGAGGCGCAGCTGGTGCGCCGGGTGTATTGAAGCGCCTCTACAGCGCCGCCAACCTTCCGGAAGCCCACATCCTCGCGGGCGTGCTCGCCCAGCGCGGCATCCGCGTGCGCATCCTGAACGCGAACGCCTCGGGGGCGATCGGCGAGATTCCGGTGGACGCGGCCGCGCCCCAGCTCTGGCTCGAGGACCCGCGCGACGAGGCGCGCGCCCGCGAGGTCATCGAGGCCTTCCGCACCGCGGCCGTGGGTCCGTCCCGAGCGCTGTCCCGCCTGCGGCGAGGAGAACCCGCCCGCCTTCGAGCTCTGCTGGGCGTGCGGGAGGGGCCTCGCGCCCTAGGCCCGGTCCCTCAGGGCGTGCCGATGAAGAGGTAGAAGCGCCCGGACCGGTCCTTCGACGTGGCGTAGCCCAGGTACATCGGGCCGAAGATGGTGTTGGACGCCAGGTACACGCCGTAGGAGTCGATTCCGCCCGTGAGGTTGGGTTCGGTGACGGGCTTCTTCATGTAGCCCGCCTCGTAGGACACGCCCGCGAGGAGCGACAGCCCCAGGATCGGCATGGGCTTGGTCAGGCGGTATTGCGCCTGGAGGGACATGAGCCCGTAGGCTTCCTGGCCGATGATCTGCGACGGCGCGAAGGCCGACAGGCGGCCCAGGCCGCCCAGGCTGAAGGCGTCGCCCAGCGGCAGCGTCCCGTGGGTGGCCTGCCCGCCTTCGAGCTTGCCGAGGAAGATGAGATCCCCGGGCGACCAGGCGCCATTCAGCCGGCCCTCGAGCCGCCCGTACTTGCCCGTGAGGTTCGTCGTGCGCATCGCGTCGAAATAATCGAGCTTCGCCTGGTAGCCCTTCGTGGGAAAGAAGGCGAAGTCCTGCGTGTCGAGCGCGATGCCCGCGGCGACCCCGCCGATCTCCCCCTTCGAATCCGGCAGGACGGGGTCGCCCGTGTCCAGGGTCGCGCGCAGGCGCCGCTCGAGCCACCCCAGCTTGGCCTGGCCATAGACGTCGAGGTTGACGCCCACGTCGAGCCCCGCGCGGTTGTCGCGCACCCGGTATTCGGCCACGCGGTCGCCGTCGAAGTAGAACCCCAGCTTCTCCTGCTCCACCTTGGCGTAGGGGCGGACGAAATACCGCTGCCGGTAGTCGAGGGGCTGGTAGAAGTCCACGGCGAGCCCCTGGTTGCTTCCCATCTGGGCCACCGTGAGCAATTCCCCGCCGAAGCTGTTGATCCAGGTCTTCCGGTAGAGCGCGCGCAGGTTGTAGGGCGACTCCGAGCGGAAGTCGGAGGAGAAATTCACGCCGAAGCGCAGGTAGTCCGGCCCCCACGACTTCTCCAGCGGCGTGAGCCTGAGGATGGTCTTCTCGCGCTCCTTGAGCACCGAGTAGTCGAGGGACGAGAGGTCGCCGCGGCTGTAGACGAGGACGAGGTCCTGCGCGAGTTCCTTCGAGTCCAGGACCTCGCCTTCCTTCTGGCGCACCGACGCGCGAAGCTCCGCCGGATTCACGAATCGCGTCTCGGCGACGCGCACCTCGTCGATGACCGGCGGCTTCGGGCCGGGCTCCAGGCGCACGCGCGCTCCTCCACGCCTTGTACGCCTCCGGCGACACGGAGAGCGCCCGCAGCTTGTCGGCGACCGCGAGGGCGGCCTTGCGCCCGATGCCCGCGGCCTCGATCTGGCGGTTGAAGTCGGCGGCGGTGATGTTGCCCAGCTCGGGGCGCATGTAGATGTCGCGCGGGCCCAGGAGCGAGAGCGACTTGGCCACGTTCTGCTCGGTGAGGAGGTTCACCATCTGGCCCATCACGCTGAGCACGCCGCGTCACCTCCTCGGGCTTCATGAGCGGCGAGCCCACGTTCACGGCGATGACGACCTGGGCGCCGCAGCGATCGCGCACCTCCTGGATGGGGACGTTGTCCACGAGGCCGCCGTCGACGAGCTTGCGGCCGTCGCGCACCACCGGGGCGATCGCGCCCGGCACCGACATGCTGGCGCGCATCGCCGAGGTGAGGTTGCCGTCGCGCATCGGCACGCGCTCGCCGGTGCCGATGTCGGTCGCGATGAGCGTGAGCGGGATCGGCAGCTCCTCGATGTTGCCTCTCGCCGAGGTCCGCGCGGACGAGCTCGTTGAAGAAGAGCTTGATCTTCTCGCCGGCCACCGCGCCCTCGCGGTAGCGCAGGCCGTCCTTCGTCACGCCGAACTCGAGCCCGGAATAGAACCGGTCGTCGATCTGCTTGCGGCGCAGGTTCACCGCCTCGCGCCCGGCGCTGTCGTCGAACATGCCGGCCCAGTCCGTCTTGGCGATCGTCTCCTTCATCTCGGCGGGCGACACCCCGGCCACGTACGCGCCGGCGGCGAGCGCCCCCATGCTCGTGCCCGCCACGCAGTCGAACGGGACGCGCATTTCCTCGAGGACCTCGAGGACGCCCAGGTGCGCGCCGCCGCGGGCGCCGCCTCCGCCGAGCACCAGGCCGACCTTCGGGCGCGCCGCCCCCGCGGGGGCCTGGGCCAGGGCTTCGGGCACGACGGGAAACGCCCCGGCGACGAGGGCGGCCAGGGCGAAAAGGAGACGGACGGGATTCACGGCGATGCTCCGGACACGATCGAACCCGCATTTTGCCCGATAATCGCGGCAGACCTTCCTCCAGGAGCCGCCTTGAAGCCCTCACTCCCCGCTGCAATCCTCCTTTCCGCGCTGGCCGCCGGCGCCGCGGCCCAGTACACGCCGAAGGTCCCCGCCACCGTCGACGCCCCGGCGGCGACCTCCTGCCCGGAATGCGGCGTCGTGCGCAGCGTGAAGCGCATCGAGACACCTCAGCGCATCACCGCGGACGGAGCGCAATCCACCGCCGGCTTCGTGGCCTCCGTCCCGCTGGGCGGCGGCAAGCCCGTCGTGGGTTCGTCGTCGGACGTGCGCCGCGAGCTGAAGCCCCCGGTCGTGAGCTACGAGATCGTCGTGCGCCTGGACGACGGGCGCTTCCAGGTCGTCCGCCAGGACGACGCGGAGGACCTGCGCGAGGGCGACAAGGTCCGGATCGACCGCGGCAAGGTCGTCCTGCGCGCCCGCGAATAGGGGCGAACCGGGCAAGAATCCGCCCTGCGTACCGGGTACACGTCCGGTACCTGGTCACGGGGTCACACCTTCACGGAGAAGGGCGTGAAGTCGGTGTCGCGGTCGTAGTAGTCCTCGTGCTCGACGCGCTTGAGCCAGCCCACGATGGCGTAGGTGACGGGCGTGAACACGACCTCCACGCCGACCTTCAGGACGAACTGCGCGAGCCATCACGACGGGCAGCTTCTCGTCGGGGATGATGCCCGTCCCGTAGAAGGCGAGCGGGTAGAAGAGCAGCGAATCCACGCCCTCGCCCACGATCGTCGAGCCGATGGTGCGCGTCCACAGCCACCGCCCCTGCGGTCGCGATCTTCATCTTCGCGAGCGTGAAGGAGTTCACGAACTCGCCGCAGAAGTACGCGAACATCGAGGCGGCCGCGATCCGCCAGGCCTGGCCGAAGGCGACCTCGTAGGCCGCCTGGTTCTTCCAGAACGGCGCCGGCGGCAGCGCCACCACCACCCAGGCCATGAAGGAGGCGAACGCGAGGCCCGCGAATCCCGCCCAGATCACGCGCCGCGACCGCGCGTAGCCGTAGACCTCGGTGAGGATGTCGCCGAAGACGTAGGAGATCGGGAAGAACAGCACGCCCGCGCCGAAGGTGAGGAGCCCGAACACGGGCAGGTCCACCTGGGCGACCTTCGCGGGGCCGATGAGGTTCGAGCAGATGAGGACGGTCACGAAGGCCGCCATCACGAACTCGTAGTACTTGTACTGCCGGTGCGGAGGCGTTCTCCGCGGGAGTTTTTTGCATGAGGTGGGCTCCGACTCATCGGGTGCGATCGCGCGGCGTCCCGGAACTCGCGGGGATGGATGCAGCGGGGCACGGTGACCCGATAACGGGACGGATCGCGGCTGAAACGGATCGATGCGCCGAATCGAGACGCGTCGCGACGACATGACCGTTCCAGCTTCATCGGCGGCAATCGGCGTGTATCCGCGTTCATCGCGTTTCCCGATCCTCGCCCGCATCACTCCCCTCTGCCTCACCGCTTCGAACAGCGCGATCGACCCCGCCACCCCCGCATTGAGGCTCTCCGCCCTGCCCGGGCATGGGGATGCGCGCGCGCACCGTCGCCGCCTGCTCGAGTTCGGGCGACAGCCCCGCGCCCTCGTTGCCGATGAGGAACGCGACCGGCCCGCGAAGGTCCGTCTCGTAGAGGGAAGCCTTCGCCTCGCCGCACAAGCGCGATCGTCGTTCCCGCGAAGGACGCGACGAAGGCCGCGAGGTCGGCGCCCTCCACGATGTTCAGCGCGAAGTGCGCGCCCTGCCCCGCCCGCAGCACCTTGGGCGACCAGGCGAAGGCGCAGGTCGGGCGAGAGCAGCACGTGCTCCACGCCCGCCGCGGCCGCGCTGCGCAGGAGCGTGCCCACGTTGCCGGGATCCTGCAGGTCCTCCAGGGCGAGGCAGAAGCCCGCCGAGGGCGGCACCGGGCGCCCGGACGGCGTGGCCACGACGGCGAGGACGCCCGCGGGCGATTCCACGCCGCTCACCGCGTCGAAGAGCGGATCCGCGAGTTCCACGAGGACGGCCGACCGCTCCCGCGCCCTGCTGCACGAGCGCCTGGGCGGAGGCGGCGGCCGAGCGGCTCACGAAGAGCTGCGCCACCGCGTGCCCCGCCTCGAGGCAGGCCTCGACGAGGTGCGCGCCCTCGATCACGGAGAGCCCGCGCTTCCTGCGCTCGGCCGCGGAGGAGGCGAGCTTCGCGAGCGACTTGTACGCGGCGTTGTCCCGCGAGGCGACGGTCTTCATCGCCAGAAGGGGAGGTCGCGCTGGGCGATGGCCTCGCGCACGGGGCCGAAGCTGCGCCGGTGGATGCCGCAGGGGCCCAGCGCGCGCAGCGCGTCGAGGTGCTCGGGCGTCGGATAGCCCTTGTGGCGCGCGAACCCGTAGCCCGGGAAGTCCGCGTCGAGCCTCACCATCTCCTCGTCGCGCGCCGTCTTGGCGAGGATCGAGGCGGCGGAGACGGCGGCCACCAGGCGGTCGGCCTTCACCAGCGCGCGGCACGGCCACGTCGTCGCGCGGCACGTGCAGCCCGTCGACCACGACCTCGTCGGGATCGACGCCGCAGCGCCTCGATGGCGCGCGACATCGCGGCGAGGCTCGCGCGCAGGATGTTCATCGAATCGATCTCCTCCACGGTGGCGACGGCGACCGCCCAGGCGAGCGCGTCGCGCCGGATGGCCACGGCCAGCGCCTCGCGGCGCGCCGGGTCGAGCAGCTTCGAGTCGGCGAGCCCGGGCACGGGCCGCGCCGGGTCGAGGATCACCGCGGCGGCGAACACGGCGCCCGCCAGCGGCCCCCGCCCGGCCTCATCGACTCCGCAGAGCCGCGAGTTCGTGGTCGCCAGCGCGCGCTTGCGGGGCATGGGAAGGTCCTTGGGAGAGCCAGGGCGAGAGCGCCTGCGCCACGCGCTCGTCGTTGCCGCAGCGAAGCTGCGGCGTGGATCGCCTCGTAGCGGGCCGCGAGCCGCTCGCGCGCCACCTTGTGGTCGAGCCAGTTGGCCAGCGCCTGCTCGAGGTTCTCGGGCGTGGCGTGGTCCTGGAGGAGCTCCGGCACGATGAACTCGCCCGCGAGGATGTTGGGCAGCCCCACGTAGGGCAGGAGGGGCTTTCGCATCATGATCCGGTAGGTGAGCGCCGGGACCTTGTAGGTGATCACCATCGGGCAGCGCGCGAGCGCGCCCTCGAGCGTGGCCGTGCCGCTCGCGACGAGCGCGCACGTCGGCGGCCTGCAGCGCCAGGCGCGCATGGCCGAAGAGGATCGTGAGGTCGAGCCCCTGCGCCTCGCGCGCGTAGAGGCGCGTCTCGAAGTAGTCGCGCGTCTCGCGCGTCGCGAGCGGGACGAAGAAGCGCGCCCCGGGGCGCCGCCGCCGCGAGGCGCAGCGCCGTGTCGATGAAGAGGTCGGCGTGCGCCTCGAGCTCGCCGCGCCGGCTGCCCGGCAGCAGCGCCACGGCCGTCGCCGCGTCGTTGCAGCCGCAGCTGCGCGCGCGCCTCGGCGCGGCCGGAGGCGAGCGGGATCTGGTCGGCGAGCGGGTGCCCCACGTAGGTGGCGGCGATGCCGGCCTTCTCGTAGATCGGCGGCCTCGAAGGGGAAGATCGTGAGGACGCGGTCCGCCGCGCGGCCGATGGCGGGCAGCCGCCCCGGGCGCCAGGCCCAGATGGACGGGCTCACGTAATGCACCGTCGGGATGCCCGCGCGCTTGAGCCGCGTCTCCAGCCCGAGGTTGAAGTCGGGCGCGTCGACGCCGATGAAGAGGTCCGGGCGGTCGCGGACGAGCTGCGCGGCGAGGCCCGAGCGGATGCGCAGCAGCTCCGGCAGGCTGCGCATCGCCTCGACGTAGCCGCGCACCGAGAGCTTCTCCATCGGCACGAGCGTGCGCGCGCCCGCCGCGATCATCCGGGGGCCGGCGATGCCGTAGAACTCGGTGCCGGGAAAGCGCTCGCGCACCGCGCGCACCAGCGCCGCCCCGAGCATGTCGCCCGATGCCTCGCCGGCGACGATGGCCACGCGCGGTCATTGCCCGGCCGGCCCCTTCCCGACCGCCATCAGCGCACGATGCCCCGCGTCGAGGTGGCGAGGAAGTCGACGATGGCCTTCACCTCGGGGGCCGCCTCGGCCTGCCGCTCGAGCTCCGCCCTCGCGTCGGCGAGGGTGAGCCCGGACTTGTAGAGCGTCCGGTAGGCGCGCTTGAGCGCCGCCAGCGCCTCCGGCGTGAAGCCGCGCCGCTTGAGGCCCTCGGCGTTGATGCCGTGCGGCGCGCAGGGGTGCCCCGCGACCGTGACGTAGGGCGGGAATGTCCTGCAGCACGACCGAGGAGACGCCGGCCATCACGTGCGCGCCCACCTTCACGAACTGGTGCACGCCGGTGAAGCCGCCGAGCACCGTGTAGTCGCCGATGTGGACGTGGCCCGCGAGCGTGGCGTTGTTGGCGAACACGGTGTGGTCGCCGACGCGGCAGTCGTGCGCGATGTGGCAGTAGGCCATGATCCAGTTGTCGCTGCCCACCGTGGTCACGCCGCCGTCCTGGACGGTGCCGCGGTTGAGCGAGCAGTACTCGCGGATGGTGTTGCGGTCGCCGATCGCGAGCCGCGTGGGCTCGCCGCGGTACTTCTTGTCCTGGTTGGCTTCCCCGATGGAGCAGAAGTGGAAGATGCGGTTGTCGCGCCCGATCGTCGTGTGGCCCGTGACGCACGCAGTGGGCGCCGATCGTGGTGCCCTCGCCCACCTCGACGTCGCCGTCGATCACGGTGTAGGGGCCGACGCGCACGCCCGCGCGCGAGCCGCGCGCGCGGATCGACGATGGCGGTGGGATGGATCGGCGGTCATCGCGCGCTCGCGCCCTCAGGCTGCGACCGGCCGCAGCGCGCACAGGAGCTCGCGCCTCGGAGGCGACCGTCGCCGTCGACCCGCGCCACCGCCTTGAACTTGCCGATGCCGCGCGACAGCCGCAGCAGCTCGACCTCGATCACGAGCTGGTCCCCGGGCCGCACCGGCCGCTTGAAGCGCGCGTCGTCGATGCCGACGAAGTAGTAGACGTTCTTGCCGTCGTTCTTCTGTCCCGAGCGACAGCAGCCCCAGCATCGCGGCCGCCTGCGCCATCGCCTCGATGATCAGCACGCCGGGCATCACCGCGTAGTGCGGGAAGTGCCCCTGGAAGAACGGCTCGTTCGCGGTCACGTTCTTGAGCGCGACGATGCGCTTGTCCTTCTCCCACTCGACGATGCGGTCGAGCAGCAGGAAGGGGTAGCGGTGCGGGAGGTACTCCTTGATTTCCTCAATCGTCATCGGTTCCATGGTCATCTCCGGAGGCCCCTTTCCCGCGGGCGAGTCGCGCGATCTCGTTCAGCCGGCGCAGGTGCGCCGCGTTCCTGAGCCAGTCCGCGTGCGGCATCATCGGCAGCCCCGAGGAGTAGACCCCGGGCTCCGTGATCGACTTGGTGACGAAGCGTCATGCCCGTGACCGTGACGCCGTCGGCGATCGTGATGTGGCCGACGATGCCCGCGCCGCCGCCGATCACGCAGTGCCGGCCGATCGTCGGTGCTGCCGGCGATCCCGGCGCAGCCGGCGATCACCGTGTGCGCGCCGATGCGGCAGTTGTGGGCGACCTGCACCTGGTTGTCGATCTTCACGCCGTCCTCGACGACCGTGTCGCCGAGCGCGCCGCGGTCGATCGTCGGTGTTCGCGCCGACCTCCACGTCGTCGCCCAGGACCGCGCGACCCACCTGCGGGATCTTCACCCAGCGGCCCGCGTCGGGCGCCATGCCGAAGCCGTCGGCGCCGATGACCGCGCCGGAGTGCAGGATGCAGCGCGCCCCCACCACGCAGCCGTGGTAGATCGTGACGCGCGGGTGGAGGAGCGAGTCGTCGCCCACGCTGGCGCCCTCGCCCACCACCGACCCCGCGCCGATCGCGCGCCCGCTCGCCCACGCGGGCGCCGGCCGCGATCACGGCGAACGGCCCGATCTCCGCCGAGGCCGCGACCACGGCGGTCGCGTCGACGGCCGCGCTCGCGTGCACGCCGGCGACGGCGGGCTTCGGCGGGATGGAACAGCGCGACGGTGCGCGCGTAGTAGGCGTAGGGATTGTCCGCCACGATGCGCGGGATGGCGGTCGCGTCGCGGTCCCGCGGGCCGAGGATGACCGCGCCCGCGCGCGTCGCGGCGAGCCGGCGCGCGGTAGCGGGGATTGGCGAGGAAGGTGATCTCGCCCGGGCCCGGCCTCGTCGAGGGTGGCCACGCCGCCGACCGCGACGCGCGGCATCGCCCGCGACTTCGCCGCCGAGTTGCCGGACGATCTCCTGGAGGGTGAGGCGGATGGGGGACACGGCAGGGGCCTCGCGCGGCTACTTGTCCGCGAGCGCCTTGATGACCTTGTCGGTGATGTCGATGCGGGAGCTCGCGAAGACGGCCTCCTGCACGACCAGGTCGAACTTCTCGGCCTCGGCGATCTGGTTGATCGCGCGCGTGGCGCGCTCCTGGACCTGGGCGAGCTCCTCGTTCCTGCGCAGGTTCAGGTCCTCGCGGATCTCGCGCTGCAGGCGCTGGAAGTTGCGGCTCACGTCCGCGAGGGTGCGCTCCTTCTCGCGCCGCGCCGCCTCGGGCAGCAGCACGCTGTCCTTCTCGAGGTCGACCTGCAGGTCGCGGCCCTGCTTCTCGAGCTTCGCGAGCTCCGCGTTGCGCGCGGAGAACTCGCGCTCGAGCTTCTGCTGCGCGCGCTTGGCGGGCGCCGCCTCGCGGAAGACGCGCTCCGTGTTCACGAACCCGATCTTCACGTCGGCCGCGAGGCTGCCCATCGCGATCGCGCCGAGCGCCGCCGCCAGTGCCTTTGCGCCAGTCCATTTCCACGATGCTCCGATTCCTAGAAGATCTTGCCGAGCTGGAACTGGAAGCGTTCCACCTGGTCGCCGTCTCTGCTCTTGATGGGATACGCGTACGAGAACTTGAGGGGGCCCACCGGCGAATCCCAGCCGACGGCGAGGCCCGTCGCGGACGCGCAGGTCGGAGAAGCTCGACCTTCTGCTCCGGCGCCCCACACGTTGCCCGCGTCGAGGAAGGCGGACAGCCGCACGCTCTTGTCCTTGATGCCGGGCATCGGGAAGAGGAACTCGAGGTTGCCGATGCACGCGCCGGTTGCCGCCCAGCACGTCGCCGTTCAGGTCGCGCGGCCCCAGCGAGGCGCGCCTCGAAGCCGCGCACCGAGCCCACGCCGCCCGCATAGAAGTTCTTGAAGAAGGGCAGCGGCTTGTCGTTGTAGCCGTCCGCGTAGCCGAGCTCGCCGTTCAGCAGCAGGGTGAGCCAGCCCGGCCGCTCGCGGCGTGTAGAGGAACTGCTGCTGCAGCGAGGCGCGGTAGTACGTGAGGTCGCCCGGCGGGAGGCCGACCTCCAGGCCCACCTCGGTGTACCAGCCGCGCGTCGGGTAGATGAGGCTGTCGCGCGTGTCGCGCGCGTAGCCGATCGTTGGTGCGGAAGCGTGTTGGTCGTCTCGCCGAACTGGTTCACGAAGTCGAAGTAGCGCGGCGGGGCGCGCAGCGGGTCGAGCGTGAGCGTCGTGTGCTCGACGGTGAAGCCCAGGCGGATGGAGTCGTACTCCGTGATCGGCAGGCCGAAGTTGACGCCGGCGCCCGTGGACTTCGTCTGGTAGGCTGCGAGACCGCGAGGGAGCGACGTGTCCACGTTGCGGCGGAAGACGTCGATGCCGGCGGCCACGCCGTCGACGGTCCAGTACGGGTTCAGGTACGAGAGCGAGTAGATCTGGTTGACCGAGCCGCTGTTGACCTGGAAGGCGAGCTGGTTGCCGGAGCCGAAGATGTTGGCCTGCGAGATCGAGGCGGAGATCGTGAGGTTGTCGGCCTGCGAGTAGCCGACGCCGAAGTTGAGGCTGCCCGTGTTGCGCTCCGTGACCGTCACCACCGACGTCGACCTGGTCCGCCGTGCCCGCCACGGCCGGGGTCTCGATGTTCACCTCGGAGAAGTAGCCCGTGCGCTGCAGGCGCTCCTTGGAGCGCGCGATCTTGTCGAGGGAGTACCAGGAGTTCTCGAGCTGGCGCAGCTCGCGCCGGATGACGGCGTCCTGGGTGCGGCCGTTGCCCACGATGTTCACGCGCCGCACGTAGACGCGCCGGCCCGGGTCGACGAAGAACGTGAAGCCGGCCACGCGCTTCTCGCGGTCGAGGTCCGGGCACCGGGTTCACGTTGGCGAAGGAGTAGCCGTCGTTGCTCAGGCGGTCGGTGATCCGCTTGACGCTGTCGATGATCCTTCTCGCGCGAGAAGGTGTCGCCGGCCTTCATGAGCGACGAGGCCGCGCAGCTCGCGCTCGGGCACGATCAGGTCGCCGCCGAACTTGATGTCGCCCAGCCGGTAGACCGGGCCCTCGTTGATCGCGACGGTGATGAAGATCTTCTCGCGGTCCGGGGTGATCGAGACCTGCGTGGACTCGATGTTGAACTCGAGGTAGCCGCGGTTCAGGTAGAAGGAGCGCAGCGTCTCCAGGTCCGCCGTGAGCTTCTGCTTGGAGTACTGGTCGTCCTTCGTGATCCAGGTGAGCCAGCCCGGCGTCGTGAGCTGCATCTGGCGCAGGAGCTCGCGCTCGGTGAAGTCCTTCGCGCCGATGATGTTGATGTCGGCGATGCGCGTGATCTCGCCTTCCTCGATGTCGAAGCGCAGCGACACGCGGTTCCTCTCGAGCGGGGTCACCGTGGTCTTCACCTTCGAGGAGTAGAAGCCGCGCGAGGTGTACTGGCGCTTCAGCTCCTTCTCGGCGCGGTCGAGGATCGACTTGTCGTAGATCTTGGATTCCTGGATGCCCGCCTGCTTCAGGCCGTCCTTGAGGTTGTCCTTCGTGAATTCCTTGGCGCCCTCGATGTCGATCGACGCGATGGCGGGGCGCTCCTGCACGAAGACGATGAGCACGTCGCCCTCGGCCTCGAGGCGCACGTCGGAGTAGAAGCCGGTCGCGTAGAGGGCCTTCACGGACTGGGCGGCCTTCTCGTCGTCGATGCGCTCGCCCACCTTCACGGGCAGGTAGGAGAAGACGGTGCCGGCCTCGGTGCGCTGGACGCCCTCGACGCGGATGTCCTTCACCACGAACGGCTGGATGGCCAGCGCCGGAAGCGCCGCGGAGAGCGCGCAGGCGACGGCGAGGCGCGAGGCGAGGAAGCGGGAGATGTTCAAGGAGTCAGCCCGTGAGGAGCCGGTTGATGTCGTTGTAGAAGGCGAAGAAGGTGAGCCCGGCGAGGATGGCGAGGCCGACGCGCTGGCCGATTTCCATCGCGCGCTCGGAGACGGGCGACCCCTTCACGATCTCGGCCGAATAGTACACCAGGTGCCCCCCATCGAGCAGCGGGATGGGCAGCAGGTTGAGGACCCCGAGGCTCACGCTCACGAGCGCGAGGAAGCCGGCGAAGGAGACCCAGCCCATCTGCGCCGACTGGCCGGCGTAGTCGGCGATCGTGATCGGGCCGGAGAGGTTCTTCCACGACACCTCGCCCAGCAGCATCTTGCCGAGCATCCGCAGGCTGAAGACGGAGAGGTCCCACACGCGATGCACGGCCTTCGGGACCGCCGCGAGCGGGTCGTAGCGCACGGTGGTCGTCATGCGCGTCCCACTCGCGCCGCACCTCGGGCGCCCGGCTCGACGCGCAGCAGCCCGATGCGGGCCTCGCCCTCGCCGGTCGGCTCGGGCACCGCGGTGATCGCGAGCCGCTGCGCCGCCGCGCTCCACCTCGAGCGCGAGCATCCGGCCGGCGGAGGCGCGCACGCGAGCCGTGAACTGCCCCCAGGTGGCCACCGGCTCGCCGCCGATGGCGACGATGCGGTCGCCCTCGCGCAGCCCCGCGCGCTCGCCGGCGCCGCCCGGCATCACGCGCCCCAGCGTGGCGGGCACGCGCGGCGTGAACGGCTTCAGGCCCAGCTTCTGCAGGAAATCGCGGTCGAGGTCCTCCTTCGTGAGCCGCGGAGAGGTCGAGCGAGCGCGTGCTGCGCGTCCCGCCCTCGTGCTCCACCTCGAGCGCGATCGTCGCCGCCGCGCACGGCCTCCTTGAGCAGGAGCCAGCGCACGTCCGTCCAGGTCGCCGTGGGCTTCGCCGCCGACGGCCCGGATCGTGTCGCCGTTCGCGAGCCCCGCCGACCGCCGCCGCGCTCGCGCGCGGGCGGGTCGCCCACGACGGGCTTCACGCCGGGCAGCCCCGTCACGTAGAGCGCCCAGTAGAGCAGGAACGCGGCGAGGAAATTGGCGGCGGGCCCGGCCAGCACGATCGCGATGCGCTTGGCCACCGGCTGCCGGTCGAAGGCGCGCGCGCGCTCGGCGCTGCCGCGACCTCCCCCTCCCGGGAGTCGAGCATCTTCACGTAGCCGCCGAGGGGAAAGGCCGCGATCACCCATTCCGTGCGGTCCGGCCCGCTGCGGCGCATCCACGAGGGGGCGGCCGAAGCCGACGGAGAAGCGCAGGATCTTCACGCCGGCGAGGCGGGCGACGATGTAGTGGCCCCACTCGTGGACCACCACGAGGAGGGCCACGGTGACGAGGAAGGAGGCGATGGTGACGAGCGCGCCGGACATGGGTCGATTCTCGCCGATTTCAGCCGGTCGCGCGCCCGAGGCGCGAAACCTCGCGCCGGGCGGCCTCGCGGGCTTCGCGGTCGGCCTGCCAGGCGGTTTCGAGCGAATCGAGCGGTTGGACCGGCGTGGCGCCCAGGACGTTCTCGATGACCGCGGCGATGGCCGGGAACGGCAGGGTTCCGGCGAGGAAGCTCTCCACGGCGACCTCGTTGGCCGCGTTGAGGATGGCCGGCGCCGTCCCGCCGCGCTCGAGGGCGGCGAACGCGAGCCGCACGCAGGGGAAGCGCGCGTGGTCGACGCCCCCGAACTCGAGGCGCCCGAGCGCGGCGAAGTCCACCGGCGCCACGCCCGCGCTCGATCCGCTCGGGCCAGGCGAGCGCGCAGGCGATGGGCGTGCGCATGTCGGGCGCGCCGAGCTGGGCGATGACCGAGCCGTCGTGGTACTCGACCATCGAGTGGATCACGCTCTGCGGGTGGATCACGACCTCGATCGCCTCGCGCGGCGCGCCGAAGAGCCAGAAGGCCTCGATCACCTCGAGCCCCTTGTTCATCATCGTGGCGGAGTCCACCGAGATCTTGCGGCCCATCACCCAGTTGGGGTGCGCGCAGGCCTCGTCCGGCGTGACGTGCGCCAGCCGCTCCAGGGGCGTGGCGCGGAACGGCCCGCCCGAGGCGGTGAGGAGGATCCGGCGCACGCCGGTGCGCTGCGCCTCGCCCGCGCGCCCGCAGACGAAGCCGCGCGGCAGCGACTGGAAGACGGCGGAATGCTCGCTGTCGATGGGCAGCAGCGTCCCGCCGCCTTCGGCCAGCGCGGCGAGGAAGAGCGAGCCCGAGACCGACGAGGGCCTCCTTGTTGGCGAGCAGCACCTGCTTGCCGGCGCGCGCCGCCGCGAGCGTGCCCGGCAGCCCCGCCGCGCCGACGACCGCCGCCATCACCGCGTCGGCTTCCGGGAGCGCGGCCACCCGCTCGAGGGAGGCCGGGCCGGCGAGCACTTCCGTGGGCAGGCCCTTCGCCCGGAGCGCCGCCCGCAGGCGCTCGGCGGCGGCCTCGTCGGCCAGGGCGGCGTAGCGCGGAACGAAGCGCTCGCACTGCGCCGCCAGCTTCTCGTGGCTCGCGCGGGCCGCCAGCGCCACGACCTCGAAGCGGTCCGGGTGGCGGGCCACGACGTCGAGCGTGCTCTCGCCGATGGAGCCGGTGGAGCCGAGGAGGGTCAGGCGCTTCATGCGAAGGAGAGCAGCAGGGCCGCCACGGGCAGCGCGGGCGTGAGCGCGTCGATGCGGTCGAGGACGCCGCCGTGGCCCGGCAGCAGCGCGCTCGAGTCCTTGCGCCCGGCGCCGCGCTTCATCCAGGACTCGAAGAGGTCGCCCAGCACCGAGAGCGCGGCGAGCGCCAGCATGGCCGCCACCGGCGAGCGCTCCGCCGGCCGGATCGAAGAGCGGCGCGAAGGGGCCGGGGCGGGCGTGCGCATACACGTCGAGGGCGAGGCCGAAGGCGAGCACGCCCAGCAGGGCCCCCACCACGCCTTCCCAGGTCTTGCCCGGGCTGATCGCGGGCGCGAGCTTGCGCCGCCCGAACCGCCGGCCCGCGAAATACGCGGCGATGTCGGCCACCCAGACGAGCGCCGCGCACGCGAGCAGGATCCAGGGGCTCGCCTCGCGCAGCACCACGAGCGCCGCCCACATCGGCCAGAGCACGAACCAGCCCGCGAGCCCCGAGGCCCACGGCTCCGGGCGCAGGCGCAGGGCCAGCCACGCGGGCACGGCGAAGACCCAGAAATAGGCGGCCGCGACGAAGGAGGCCTGCGCGAGATTGGCGAAGACGCGCTCCGGGCCGCGCAGGTAGGCGGCCGCGAGCGCCGCCGCGATGCGCCGCGGAGGCCACGAGGAACACGCGGCGCGCGCCCGGGCCGAAGCCGCACAGCCGCGACCACTCCCAGCAGGAGACGAGCGCGATGGCGCGGGCGAAGGCCATCCACGCGGCCGCGCTCGCGAGGAACAGCATCCCCAGGACGAGGGGAAGCAGGGCGATCGCGGTGAGGACGCGCGTCTTGAGCATGCGGCGTCCCGGCGGGCGGCGTCTAGCCGACCTTGGGCTGGGGAAGGGCGGCGGCCAGCTGCTCGCTCGTGCGGCCGAAGCGCCGCTCGCGCGTCGCGGTAGGAGGCGATGGCCTCGTCGAGCGCGGCCGCGCCGAAGTCGGGCCAGAGCGACCGGCGTGAAGTGGAGCTCCGTGTAGGCGAGCTGCCAGAGCAGGAAGTTGGAGATGCGCTCCTCGCCGCCGGTGCGGATGAAGAGGTCGGGCTCCGGCGCGTAGTTCATCGAGAGGTAGCGCGAGAGCAGCTCCTCGGTGATCTCCGCGCCCGGGTCGCTCCTCGCGGCAGCGGTTGGCCGCCTGCAGGATGTCCCAGCGCCCGCCGTAGTTGGCCGCGACGGTGAGCGTGAGGCGGTCGTTGCCGGCGGTGAGCGCCTCGCGCGCGGCGGATGTGCTCCACGATGACGGGATCGAAGCGCGGAGAGGTCGCCGATCACCTTGAAGCGGATGCCGTTGCCGTGCAGCTTTTCCACTTCCTGCTCGAGCGCCTTGAGGAAGAGCTGCATGAGGAACGGTGACTTCCTCCTTGCGGGCGGCGCCAGTTCTCGCTCGAGAAGGCGAAGAGCGTGAGGTACTCGCACGCCGCGCGCGATGCAGCCCTTCACCACCTCGCGCACGGCCTCGACGCCGCGGCGGTGGCCGGCCACGCGCGGCAGGAAGCGCTTCTTCGCCCAGCGGCCGTTGCCGTCCATGATGATGGCGACGTGGCGGGGCACGTCGCCCGTCTCGGGGATCGCGAGCGTGCTGCTGTCGTGCGGATTCCATGGCGCGGCGGCGGACGGAAGGCGCGGCGGCGGCTCGGCGCCTCAGACCGCCATCAGTTCCTTTTCCTTCTCGGCGACCATGCGGTCGATGTCCGCGACCGCCTTGTCGGTGAGCTTCTGCACCTCGTCCTGGGCGCGCTTCTCCTCGTCCTCGGAGACGTCGTGCTTCTTGAGCATTTCCTTCAGGTGCGTGTTCGCGTCGCGGCGGACGTTGCGCACGGCGACCTTCGCCTCCTCGCCCTCGTGCTTCACGATCTTGGTGAGGTCGCGGCGGCGCTCCTCGGTGAGGGCCGGCATCGGCACGCGGATCATGTCGCCGGAGGTGGCCGGGTTCACGCCCAGGTCGGAGTCGCGGATGGCGCGCTCGACGGCCTGGACCATCTTCTTCTCGTAGGGCTGCACGCCGATCGTGCGCGCGTCCACCAGCGTCACGTTGGCCACCTGGTTGATGGGCGTGGGCGTGCCGTAGTAGTCCACGCGCAGGTGGTCGAGGAGGCCCGTGTGGGCGCGGCCCGTGCGCACCTTGGCGAGGTTGTGCTTGAGGGTCTCGATGGACTTCGCCATCTTGTCGGCGGCCTGCTTCTTGATGTCGGCCATGTTCAGAGCCATGCGTCCTCCGGGTTTCAGCTGTGGACCAGGGTGCCTTCGGCCTCCCCCATCACGACGCGCCGGAGCGCGCCTTCCTTGAAGATGGAGAAGACGTTGATCGGGAGGCTGCTGGTCGCGGCACAGCGCCAGCGCCGTCGCGTCCATCACCTTCAGGTTCTTCACGAACGCCTCGTCGAAGGTGAGCTTGTCGTAGCGGGTCGCCTTCGGGTCCTTCATCGGGTCGGCGGTGTAGACGCCGTCCACCTTGGTCGCCTTCAGCACGATCTGCGCCTCGACCTCGCGGCCGCGCAGCGCCGCGGCCGTGTCGGTGGTGAAGAAGGGGTTGCCCGTGCCCGCCGCGAAGATGACGACCTTGCCCTCCTCGAGGTAGCGGATCGCCTTGCCGCGGATGTAGGGCTCGCACACCGGCTCGATGTTGAGCGCCGACTGCACGCGCGCCACGAGCCCGGCGTGGTTCATCGCGTCCTGCAGGGCGAGCGCGTTGATCACGGTGGCGAGCATGCCCATGTAGTCGGCGGTGGCGCGGTCCATGCCGGCCGCGCCCGCGGACACGCCCCGGAAGATGTTGCCCCCGCCGATCACCACGCCCACCTGCACGCCCAGCTCGGCGACCTCCTTCACCTCGCGCACGATGCGCTCGACCACGGCCCGGTTGATGCCGAAGGCGTCGTCGCCCATCAGCGCCTCGCCGCGAGAGCTTGAGCAGGATGCGCGAGTAGGCGGGTGTCGTCATGGGCGTCTTTGCGTTGCGGTACGCGGGTTCATGGCCTGGGACGTGTACCCGGTACGCTCAGGCCAGGCTGCCGTCTTTGTCATCGCGGCCACTTCGGCGGCGAAGTCCGCCTGCTTCTTCTCGATGCCCTCGCCCACCACGAGGAAGCGGTAGGAGAGCACCTTCGATTGCGCGGCGGCCAGCATCTTCTCGACGGTCAGCTTGTCGTCCTTCACGAACGGCTGGCCCAGGAGCGTGATCTCGCCGAGGAACTTGTTGATGCCGCCCTCGACCATCTTGGCCACGATCTCCGGCGGCTTGCCGGATTCCTTCGCGCGCGCCTCGATGATGGTGCGCTCGCCGGCGATCGCGTCCGGCGGACACCTGGTCCTTCGAGAGGAACCGGGGCTTGGCGAAGGCGATGTGCATCGCGACGTCCTTGCCGACCGCGTCCTGCCCCTCGAACTCGACCATCACGCCGATCTTCACGCCGTGCACGTACTGGGCGATGCGCGCCGCGGTCTGCAGGCGCTCGAAGCGGCGCACCGTGATGTTCTCGCCGATCTTCTGCACCAGCGCCTGGCGGGTCTCCTCGACGGTCTTGCCGCCGATGGAAAGCGCCGGAGAGCGCGGCCACGTCGGCCGGGTTGGCGGTGGCCACCAGCTCCGCCAGCGCCTTCGCGAAGGCGGCGAAATCCGGGTTCTTCGCGACGAAGTCGGTCTCGCAGTTCACCTCGACCATCGCGCCGAGCTTGCCGTCGGCGGCGACGTGGATGCCCACGGCGCCCTCCGAGGCCACGCGGGAGGCCGCCTTGGAGGCCTTGGCGCCGCTCTTGATGCGCAGCAGCTCCTCGGCCTTCTTCATGTCGCCGCCCGATTCCTCGAGCGCCTTCTTGCACTCCATCATGCCGAGCCCGGTGAGCTCGCGCAGGTTCTTGACCATGCTCGCGGAGATGTCCGCCATATTCATCGCTCCAATCGCATTACGGATGCGAAAAGGGGGCTTGGCGCCCCCTCTTACGCGGGATAGTGCCGCGAAGGGCCTCAGCCCTTCGCTTCCTCGGCGTCCTCGACCTCGACGAACTCCTCCGAGGAGGAGGCCGCCGGCGCCACCATCTCGGTGATCACCTGGCTGCGTCCCTCGAGGATCGCGTCCGCCACGCCGCGGGCGTACAGGCGGATGGCGCGGGTCGAGTCGTCGTTGCCCGGGATGACGTAGTCGATGCCGTCCAGGGAGTTGTTGGTGTCGACCACGCCCACGATCGGCACGCCGAGCTTCTTGGCCTCGGTGACCGCGATCTTGTGGAAGCCCACGTCGATCACGAAGAGCGCGTCGGGGATGCCGCCCATGTCCTTGATGCCGCCCAGCGAGCGGTCGAGCTTCTCCTTCTCGCGGGAGAACTGCAGCCCTTCCTTCTTCGTGAGCTTCTCGACGGACCCGTCGGCGATCATCTGGTCCATTTCCTTCAGGCGCTTGATCGACTGCTTCACCGTCTTGAAGTTGGTGAGCATGCCGCCCAGCCAGCGGTAGTCGACGTACGGCGCGCCGGCGCGCATGGCCTCTTCCTTCAGGATGTCGCGCGCCTGGCGCTTGGTGCCGACGAAGAGGATCTGCCCCTTGTTGGCCGTGAGCGTGCGCACGAACTTGAGCGCTTCCTGGTACATCGGAAGCGACTTCTCGAGGTTGATGATGTGGATCTTGTTGCGGGCACCGAAGATGAACGGCGACATCTTCGGGTTCCAGTAGCGCGTCTGGTGGCCGAAGTGAACGCCGGCCTCCAGCATCTGGCGCATGGTGACGGACATACGGAGTACTCCTAGCTTAAGGTTGGCCTCCCCCCGCGAACCCGGTTGCCCGGGACCTTAAAGTGGCGAGGGTGCGTATTTGCCCGGGGTAAAAAACGACTTCTTCCCGGACAGACCGCGATTATAGCCGGAAAAGGGCCAAGTATTCAAATAGTTCGGAACTGCACGCGCGAATGGCGGCGGGGGAAGCCCGGGCGGGCCGGATCGTATCCCGGGCGCGCAATGGCTGGCGCCGCGGGCTCGCGCCGCCTGCCGCTATAATTGCGCCTTTCCTCCCGCTACCGACCCCGTGGCAATCGAGCTCAAGACCCCGCAGGACATCGAGAAGATGCGCATCGCCGGCCGCCTGGCCGCCGAGGTGCTCGACTTCATCACCCCGCACGTGAAGCCCGGCGTGACGACGGGGCACCTCGACAAGCTCTGCCACGACTACATGGTGGACGTGCAGGGCACGATCCCCGCGCCGCTCGACTACGCCCCCCCGGGGCACCGGCCCTACCCGAAGTCGATCTGCACGTCCGTGAACCACCAGGTCTGCCACGGCGTGCCCGGCGACAAGGTCCTCAAGCAGGGCGACATCGTGAACATCGACATCACCGTCATCAAGGACGGCTGGCACGGCGACACGAGCCGCATGTTCTTCGTGGGCGAGCCCTCCATCCAGGCCCGGCGCCTGTGCGAGACCACCTACGAATGCATGTGGCGGGGCATCGCCCAGGTGCGCCCCGGCGCCACGCCTCGGCGACATCGGCCACGCCATCCAGCGCCACGCCGAGGCGAACGGCTACAGCGTCGTGCGCGAGTTCTGCGGCCACGGCATCGGCCGGCGCTTCCACGAGGAGCCGCAGGTCGTGCACTACGGCCGCCCGGGCCAGGGCATGCCGCTCGAGGCCGGCATGACCTTCACCATCGAGCCCATGATCAACGCCGGCCGCCGCGACATCCGGGCGCTGGCCGACGGCTGGACCATCGTCACCGCCGACCATTCGCTCTCCGCGCAATGGGAGCACATGATCCTGGTCACGCCGGACGGCTTCGAGGTCCTCACGCTTTCCGCGGGCGCGCCGGCCGTCCCGGCCTTCGCGCAAGTCCCGCGCGCCGCTGCCCGTCGCGCCCTGAGCGCGGTCGCCGGCCGCGCCCCCGCGCTCGGCCCCCGATGAACCAGCCTGCCGCCGCGCCCCATTCCGCGGCCCCGCCGCGCTCGCGCGACCCGGCCGACGCCCGCCGCTGGCTGAAGGCGCGCCGCGAGGAGCTGCGCACCCGCTACCTGCGCCGCCCCGACCCGCAGCGCTGCCTCGCGGCGCACGCCGCGGTGGTGGACACGCTCCTCGCGCTCCTCTGGGCGGGCAGCATCCGCGACCGCGGCATCGCGCTCGTGGCGGTCGGCGGCTACGGCCGCGGCACCCTCTTCCCGCAGTCCGACGTCGACCTCCTCATCCTGCTGCCCGACGGCCACGCGCCCGACGCCGACATCGAGCGCTTCGTGGGGCTGCTCTGGGACTGCGGCCTCGAGCCGGGCATCAGCGTGCGCACCGTCGCCGAGTGCCTCGAGGAGGCCGCCAAGGACGTGACGGTGGACACGAGCCTCCTCGAGTCCCGCCTCGTCGCCGGCAACCGCGCGCTCGTGGCGGAGCTGGACGAGCGCCTCGCCGCGCCGCCGCAACGTGCGCGACTTCTTCCGCGCCAAGGTCGAGGAGCAGAGGAAGCGCCACGACCGCTTCCAGGAGGCGGCCTACAACCTCGAGCCCAACATCAAGGAAAGCCCCGGGGGCCTGCGCGACCTGCAGACGGTGCTGTGGCTCGCGCGCGCCGCGGGCCTCGGGCGCAGCTGGGCCGAGCTCGCCGCGCAGGACATCATCACCCCGCGCGAGGCCGCCGGGATCGTCCGCAACGAGCGCGTGCTGCAGGACCTGCGGCTGCGCCTGCACCACCTGGCGGGGCGGCGCGAGGACCGCCTCGTGTTCGACCACCAGATCGAGATCGCGCGGCAGCTGAAGCTCAAGGGCGCCAAGTCGCTCGCCGCCTCCGACCTCCTCATGCGCCGCTACTACCTCGCGGCCAAGGCCAACTGGCGCTTCAACCAGATCCTGCTCGCCAACCTCTACGCGCGCATCGTGCCGCGCAAGGAGCGCAAGATCCGGGCGCTGGACGCCGACTTCCGCGTCGTCGACTACACGCTCGACCTGCGCGACGAGGCCCTCTTCGAGAAGCGGCCCGGCAAGATCCTCGAGGCCTTCCGCCGCCTGCAGGACGACCGCGGCATCGCGAACCTCTCGGCCACCGCGCTGCGCTCGCTCTCGCGGGCGCTGCCGCGCATCGACCGCGCCTTCCGCGAGGACCCGGAGAACCGCCGCCGCTTCATGGAGATCGTGCGCGGCGACCGCCTCACCTGGACGCTGCGCCGCATGAGCCGCTACGGCGTGCTCGGCCGCTACATCCCGGCCTTCGGCCGCATCACCGGCCAGATGCAGCACGACCTCTTCCACGTCTACACCGTGGACGAGCACATCCTCATGGTGATCCGGAACCTGCGCCGCTTCCGGCTCCCCAAGTTCGACCTCGAGCACCCGTTCTGCTCGAAGCTCATGCAGGAGTTCGACGCGCCCGAGGTGCTCTACCTCGCCGCCCTCTTCCACGACATCGCCAAGGGGCGCGGCGGCGACCATTCGGCGCTCGGGCGCGCGCGACGCCGCAGCGCTTCTGCCGCGCGCACGGCGTGGCGAAGGCGGACGCGAAGCTGGTCGCCTGGCTGGTCGCGAACCACCTCACGATGTCGGCCACGGCGCAGAAGCAGGACCTCTCCGACCCCGAGGTGATCTCGGAATTCGCGACCCTCGCGGGCGACGAGCGCTCGCTCACCGCGCTCTACATCCTCACCGTCGCCGACATCCGCGGCACGAGCCCCAGGGTGTGGAACGCGTGGAAGGGCAAGCTCCTCGAGGACCTCTTCCGCTCGACGCGGCGCATCCTGCGCGGCGACACGGAGTACGCGGCCAAGTCGATCGAGGCGAAGAAGGCCGAGGCGCTGCGCATCCTGCGCCAGTACGTCCACGACGACCACGCGCACGAGGCGCTGTGGGCGCACTTCGGCGAGAACTACTTCCAGCGCTTCGAGGCGGGCGAGATCGGCTGGCACACGCGCACGCTCTGCCTGCGCCCGGCGCCGCAGCGGCCGGTCGTGCGCGCGCGGCTCTCGCCCATCGGCGAGGGGCTGCAGGTGATGGTCTACGCCCACGACCAGCCGGGCGTCTTCGCGCGCATCACCGGCTTCTTCGAGCGCCACCAGTTCGACATCGCGGCGGCGAAGATCTACACGACCGGGCACGGCTTCGCGCTGGACGGCTTCCAGGTCCTCTCCCGCGCCCGGGACGGCGAGCACTACCGCGACCTCATCCACAAGGTCGAGGAGGGCCTCGCGGCCGCGCTCGCGCCGGAGGCGCCGCTGGGCGCGCCGCCGACGGGCCGCGTCTCGCGCTGGGTGAAGCACTTCCCCTTCGAGCCGAAGGTCGAGATCGTGCGCACGCGCACGCGGCACGCCTGGCAGGTCTTCGCGACCTGCGCCGACCGGCCGGGGCTCCTGTCCGCCATCGCGCGGGCGATGCTCGACCACGGCCTCAACCTGGTGGACGCGCGCGTCACCACGCTGGGCGCGCGCGCCGAGGACGTCTTCGTCGTGAACGGCGAGGCGCTCGAGGACGAGGCCGGGCGGGAAGCCTTCGCGGCGGCGCTTCGCCGCGTGCTCGCCGGGGAGCCGTGACGCCCGGCCCGGGCGCTCAGTGCAGGACGGTGCCGGGCGCGGCGGCGGCGTCGCCGAGATCGAGGTCCAGTCCCGCCGGGGACGCGGCGCCGGGCAGCGGCAGCTCCGAGAAGGCGACGACGAGGTGGCGGCCGGCCCGCTTGGCGGCGTAGAGCGCCTGGTCGGCGCGGGAGAGCAGGACGTCGGCCACGACGTCGGCGTCCGGCACGCAGCCGGCGACCCCGAAGCTCATCGTGACGACCCGCGCGATCTCGGAGCCGCGGTGCTCGATCTCCAGGGACGCCACGGCGCGCATCGCCTCGGCCGCCACGTGGCGGGCCGCCTCCTCGGTCACGTCCGGGAGGATCAGCGCGAACTCCTCGCCGCCGTAGCGCGCCGCCACGTCCACCGGCCGGCGGCACGCCGAGCGCAGCGCCGCCGCGACCTTGCGCAGGCACTCGTCGCCCGCCGGGTGGCCGTAGGTGTCGTTGAAGGCCTTGAAGTAGTCGACGTCGGCGAGCACGAGCGACACCGGCCGGCGCTCGCGCCGCGCGCGTCCCAGCTCGCGAAGGAGGTCCAGGTCGAACCGGCGCCGGTTGGCGAGCCCGGTGAGGCCGTCCTGCTGCGAGAGGCGGGCGAGCCGGTCGTTGGCCTCGCGCAGCTCCATCGTGACCGCCATGAGCTCGCGGCGCATGTCGTCCAGCCGGCGCATCGCGCGGATCTTGGCCTCGAGCACCACCGGGCTCACGGGCTTGGTGAGGTAGTCGTCGCCGCCCGCCTCGATGCCGCGCGTGAAGTCCGCGTCGTCCTCCATCGAGGTGAGGAAGATGACCGGCACCCAGTGCTCCCCGCTCATCTGCCGGATGCGGCGCACGACCTCGAGCCCGTCCAGGCCCGGCATCTGCACGTCGATCAGCACCAGGTCGGGCTTCTCGCGCTCGAAGAGCTCGAGGGCCTGCAGGCCGTCCTCGGCCTCGACCGCCTCGAGCCCGAGGCGCTTGAGGATGCGCAGGGTCGCGAAGCGCAGCACGCGCGCGTCGTCGGCGACCAGGACCTTGAACACGCCGCGCGTCTCCGGGGAATCAGCCGACGGGCTGGCCGTCGTTCAGCCGCATCCAGCCCTTGATCACGCGGTACAGGTACCAGAAGAAGAGCACCGTGTAGGGCAGCCAGAAGAGCGGCGAGAGCAGGATGCTCAGGACGAGGAGCGCGGTGAGGACGCCGCAGACCACGATCCACAGCAGCCCCCACCAGAAGGTGCGCGAGAGCCACGAGAAGTGCGAGTCGAGGTAGGTGCCGCGCACGTCGTCGCGCCTGGCCGCGCCCAGGACGATCGCGATGACGGCGAGCAGCCACGCGGTGAACGGGGCGAGCGCGTGCAGCAGGTAGAGGATCTGGGTCAGCCCCTTGTCGCTCTTCAGGTCGCGTTCCGGGCGTTGCGGCGGGTTCGCGTGCTCATGGCGCTTCGTCCTTCACGTTCGTCCTGCGTCGGGAGTCCATGTCGGGGAAACAGCACCTCCGTGAAGCCGAAGCGGCTCATGTCCGGCATGCGCATCGGGTAGAGGATGCCGTCGAGGTGGTCGCACTCGTGCTGCACGACGCGGGCGTGGAAGCCGTCGGCGACCCGGTCGATGGGGCGGCCGCCCTCGTCGAAGCCCGTGTAGCGCAGCCTCGTGCGGCGCGGCACCACGCCGCGCAGGCCCGGCACCGAGAGGCACCCCTCCCAGCCGTCCTCGATCTCGTCGGTGAGGAACTCGATCACCGGGTTCACGAGCACGGTGAACGGCACTTCCTCCGCGTCCGGGTAGCGCGGGTTGGCGGTGACGCCGAAGATCACCACGCGCACGCTCTCGCCGATCTGCGGCGCCGCGAGTCCCGCGCCGTCCAGGTGCGCCATGGTGTCCTGCATGTCCGCCAGCAGCCGTGCGAGCTCCGGCGTGCCGAAGCGCTCCACGGGCCGCGCGACCTGGCGCAGCACCGGGTGGCCCATGCGCAGCACCTCACGGATGGCCATGGCGCTCCACCACCTTTCCGACCACCTCGCGCACCCGTCCCATCGCCTCCTTCAGGACGTCGCGCGATCTCCTCGAGCGAGATCGCCTCCGCGCTCGCCCCGCGCCCGGCGGCGGGGTTCGCCACGACCGCGAGCGCCGCGTACGGGATGCCCAGCTCGCGCGCGAGCGCCGCCTCCGGCATGCCGGTCATGCCCACGAGGTCGGCGCCGTCGCGCTCGAGGCGGTCGATCTCGGCCGTGGTCTCCAGGCGCGGCCCCTGCACGGCGGCGTAGGTGCCGCGCGGGATGACGGCCACGCCGGCCTCGGCCGCGGCCCCGGCGAGCATGGCGCGCGTCGCCTCGCAGTAGGGGTGCGTGAAATCCACGTGCACCACCGGCTGCTCGGCGCCCTCGAAGAAGGTGGACTTGCGGCCCCAGGTGTAGTCGATGATCTGGTCGGGGATCGCGAGCGTGCCCGCCGCGTAGCCGGGCGCGATGCCGCCCACGGTGCACACCGCCAGGATGCGCGTGACGCCCTTTTCCTTGAGCGCCCAGAGGTTGGCCCGGTAGTTGATCTCGTGCGGCGCGAGCGTGTGGCCGTAGCCGTGGCGCGCGAGGAAGGCCACCTCGCCCGCGCCGATGCGGCCGAAGGTGAGCGGCCCCGAGGGCTCGCCGTAGGGCGTGCGCACGATCTGCCGCCGCGTGACCTCCAGGTTGGCGAGCTGGGCGAGTCCGGAACCGCCGATGATGGCGAGCATGGTCAGGCCCCGAGCGCGTAGACGGCCGGCAGGTTTCGCCACAGGCCGTAGGCGTCCATGCCGAAGCCGAACACGTAGCGGTCGGGCACGCGCACGCCGACGAAATCCGCCGCGATGGGCTTGCCGCGCCCGATGTCCTTGTCGGCGAACACCGCGGCGAGGACGCGCGCTCGCGCCCATCGCGAGGAGCGTGTCGCGGACGGCCGCGAGCGTGATCCCCTCGTCGAGGATGTCGTCGATCACGAGGACCGTCCGCCCGCGCACGTCCTCCTTCGGCGCAAGCCGCCAGTCGATGTCGCGGCCCGGTCGTCGTGTTGCCGTAGCGGGTCACCTCGATGGCGCCGAACTCCAGCGGGAAGGCGAGGAGCGGCAGCAGCTGGCCCGGTGAAGATCACCGCGCCGCCCATGATCGAGAGGACCATCGGGAACTCGTCCTGCAGGCTCGCCGTGATCTCGCGCGGCGACGCGCTCGACGGCGGCGCGCACCGCCTCGCGGCGGGCACACCATGTCCGCGCGGGCGAGGAGCTCCGCGGGCCTCGTCGCGGTTCACGGCCGGTTCCCGCCCTCGCGGGCGAGCTTCGTCGAGATAGGCGCGGAACCCGGCGGCCACCTCCTCGTGCCGCAGCGCGTAGTCGACCGTGGCCTCGAGGTAGCCGAGCTTCGAGCCGCAGTCGTAGCGCCGGCCGCGGAACTCGTAGGCGAACACGGGCTCGTCGCTTGAGCAGGCGCGCGATCGCGTCGGTGAGCTGGATCTCGCCGCCGGCGCCGAGGCTCGCGTCCTCGAGGTAGTCGGAAGATGCGCGGGCGTGAGGACGTAGCGGCCCACCACGCCCAGCGTCGAGGGCGCCGTCCTGCCGGCTTCGGCTTCTCCACGATGCCCGTCATGCGCGCGAGCCGCCCCTCGGCCGGCCTGCGTCGAGACGATGCCGTAGGAGCCGGTCTCGGCGCGCGTCGACGTTCTGCACCGCGACCAGGCTCGCCGCCGTCCTTCACGTGCAGGTCCACCATCTGCTTGAGCGCCGGGACCTTCGCGTCGATGAGGTCGTCGGCCAGGATGACGGCGAAGGGCTCGTCGCCCACGAGGTGGCGCGCGCAGAGCACCGCGTGGCCCAGCCCGAGCGCCTCGCCCTGGCGGACGTAGACGCAGTTCAGGCCCGACGGCAGCAGCGTCGCGCACCTCCTTCAGGAGCTTCGAGTCTTGCCGTGCGCCTGCAGCTCCGCCTCGAGCTCGTAGGCCTTGTCGAAGTGGTCCTCGATCGCGCGCTTGCCGCGGCCGGTGATGAAGATGAGGTCGGTCACGCCGGCGGCCACGGCCTCCTCCACCGCGTACTGGATGAGCGGGCTTGTCGACGATGGGGAGCATCTCCTTCGGCGAGGCCTTGGTGGCCGGCAGGAAGCGCGTGCCCAGGCCCGCGACGGGGAATACGGCCTTGCGGATCTTCTTCATGGTCTTCTTCAGCCTTGTCGAGCATCGCGCGGAACCGCGCCTCGTCCAGCACCTCGACGCCCAGCTCGCGTGCGCGGTCGAGCTTGGAGCCGGCCTCGGCGCCGGCGACGACGAAGTCCGTCTTCTTCGACACCGACCCGGTGACCTTGCCGCCGGCGGCCTCGACGCGCTCCTTCGCCTCGTCGCGGGACATCGAGGAGAGCGTTCCCGTGAGCACGACGATTTTACCCGCGAAGGGTCCCGCGTTGGCGGCGCGCGCGGGCTCGCCCTCCGTCCAGCGCACGCCCGCGGCCCGCAGCTCGCCGATCACCTCGCGGTTGTGCGGCTCGGCGAAGAAGCGCGCCACGCTCTCGGCGACCACCGGCCCCACGTCGGGGGCCTGCGTGAGCGCCTGCGCGTCGGCGGCCATGAGGGCGTCGAGGCTGCCGAAGTGACGGGCGAGGTCCCTGGCCGTGACCTCGCCCGACGTGGCGGATGCCGAGCGCGAAGACGAAGCGCCCGAGCGTGGCGTCCTTGCTGCGCTCGATGGCCGCGAGCACGTTGGCGGCCGACTTCTCCGCCATGCGCTCGAGCGCGGCGAGCCTGGCGGGGTCGAGGCGGTAGAGGTCCGCGGGCGTCCTCACCAGGCCCGCGTCCACGAGCTGCTCGACCAGCTTGTCGCCCAGCGCCCTCGATGTCCATGGCGCGGCGCGACGCGAAGTGCAGGAGCGCGGCCTTGCGCTGCGCCGGGCAGATGAGGCCGCCGGTGCAGCGCGCCACCGCCTCGCCCTCGAGGCGCGCGATCGCCGAGCCGCACTCGGGGCAGGCCGAGGGCATCACGAACCGGTCGGCCTCCTCGCGCGGGCCGGGCTTCGCCACGCGCGCCACTTCCGGGATCACGTCGCCCGCGCGGCGCACCACCACGACGTCGCGCCGCCAGACCTCCTTGCGGCGGATCTCGTCCTCGTTGTGCAGCGTGGCGTTGGACACGGTGGTCCCGCCCACGAACACGGGCGCCAGGCGCGCCACCGGCGTGATGGCGCCCGTGCGCCCCACCTGGATGCCGATGTCGAGGAGCTCCGTGGTGGCCTCCTCCGCCGGGAACTTGTGCGCGACGGCCCAGCGCGGCGCCCGCGCGACGTAGCCCAGCGTCTCCTGCTGGGCGAGCGCGTTCACCTTGTAGACCACGCCGTCGATGTCGTAGGGCAGGCGCTCGCGCCGGGCGCCCACCTCGCGGTAGAAGGCGACGAGGCCCGCCTCGCCCGTGGCCACGCGGCGGTCCTTCGCGACGGGGAAGCCCAGCTCGGCGAGCGCGTCGAGCAGGCCCGCGTGGGTGGGCGGGACGCGCCAGCCGTCGTGCGCGCCGAGGCCGTAGGCGAAGAACGACAGGCGCCTCTTCGCGGTGAGCGCGGGATCGAGCTGCCGCAGGCCGCCGGCGGCGCCGTTGCGCGGATTGACGAGCACCTTCTCGCCGCGCCTCCCGCGCCCGCGCGTTGTACGCCTCGAAGTCGCGCCGGAGCATGAGCACCTCGCCGCGCACCTCGAGGAGCTTCGGCGGCTTCGCCGTCCGCAGGCGCAGGGGAATGGCGCTGCACGGTGCGCAGGTTGGCGGTCACGTCCTCGCCCGTCTCGCCGTCGCCGCGCGTGGCCCCCCGGACGAAGCACGCCGTCCTCGTAGGCGAGGCTCACCGCGAGGCCGTCGAACTTGAGCTCGCACGAGTACTCGACCGCCGGCGCGTCGAGGCCCTCGCGGCAGCGCCGGTCGAAGGCGGCGACGTCCTCGTCGGTGAACGCGTTGGCGAGCGAGAGCATCGGCACGCGGTGGGTGACCTCCGCGAACCCCTCGGCGGGCTTGGCACCCACGCGCTGCGTCGGGGAGTCCGCGGTGACGAGCTCCGGGTGGGCCGCCTCGAGCGCCTGCAGCTCGGCGAACATCGCGTCCCACTCGGCGTCGGGGATCTCCGGCGCGTCGAGGACGTAGTAGAGGTGATTGTGGCGCTCGATCTCGCGCCGCAGCCCGAGGACCCGCTCCGCGACGTCGCGCGGCGCCGCCATCGTCAGGAGAAGAGCCGCCGCGCGAGCGCCCCGCCCGCGGGGATGCCGTGCGCCTCCATGCGGCGGACGACGGCCTCCAGCGAGCGGCGGATGGCCGCGAGTCCCGCCGGGCCCAGGGGACGGCGCTCGTCGTCGACGAGCTCGCCCCCGAGGGTCGCGCCCGAACGCCTCGGCGACGCGGCCCATGTCGTCCAGCACGGCCACCGGATCGGCGACGAGCGGGACGTCGAGCGCGAAGGTGAGGCCGGTCACGTAGCCCGCGTCGCGCCGCGGCTCGCCGTCGAGGGGCCGCAGCCGCATCGCCACCGTGCCGTCCGGCCCGCGGCGCTCGAAGACGCCCGAGCCCGTCTCGGCGAAGCCGTTCTCGAGGGCGAGGGACTTCACGCGCGCAAGCGAGAAGGTCGCGCCCGCGCGGCCGACGAGGTTCACCGCCACCTCGATGTCGGCCTCGGCGCAGAAGCGGTCCAGCTCCCGCGAGCGCGCCGCGGCCTCCGCCGGGCTCTCGCGCTGCGAGACCGCGTTGATCGAGGCCGCGAATCCCGCCACGGTCTCGTTGAAGGCGGCGATCTCCTCCTCGGCCACGGGCCCGGCGCGGCTGGCGAGCTGGAGTCCCGCGCGCAGCTCGCGCCACTCGTCGCGGGGCGACTCCTCGCACGGGCATCCACTGCTCGTCCACGAGGCCCTCGACGTTCACGGGCGTGGCGTGCGCCTGCAGCGCGTCGAGGAGCGGCTCGAGCTGCGCGCGCGGGACGGGCTCGTCCGCGAGCACGAGCGCGATCGCGTCGATGCGGCTGGAGACGCACCGCCGCGGGCGATGCCCCGGCCGGCGCGGCGATCGCCGGGCTCGATGACCTCGTCGAGGGCGCCCAGGGCCGGGTCGTCGCGCACGTCCCCCGGCAGCGCGCCGAGCACCGGCTCGCGGCGCGTGTCCACGGGGTCGAGGAGCGCGTCGGAATGGGTGCCCCGGAAGGCGGCCTCGGCGCGCCTGCGCGCGCGGCGCTCCTGCAGGACGTTGTAGCCCGCCACGGCCGCCACGAAGACGGCCCCGAGAACGATGAGGGCGAGCTGAAGGTCGCTCATGCGGGCGCTTGCCTCCTAGGCGGCCTGCTTCCGGGCGAATTCCATGGCGGACTCGATGTCGACTTCCACGATACGCGAGACGCCGGGCTCCTGCATCGTGACGCCGATGAGCTGCTGGCCCATCTCCATCGTGATCTTGTTGTGCGTGATGAAGAGGAACTGGGTCTGCGCCGACATCTGCTTCACGAGCTCGCAGAAGCGCTCCGTGTTGGGGTCGTCGAGCGGGGCGTCCACCTCGTCCAGCAGGCAGAACGGCGCCGGGTTCAGCCGGAAGAGCGAGAACACGAGCGCGATGGCGGTGAGCGCCTTCTCCCCGCCCGACAGGAGCTGGATGGAGGCGTTCTTCTTGCCCGGCGGCTGGGCGAAGACCTGCAGGCCCGCGTCCAGGATCTCCTCGCCGGTGAGCTTGAGGTAGGCGTTGCCCGCCGCCGAAGAGCGCCGGGAACATCTCCTGGAAGTTCGCGTTGACCGTGTCGAAGGTGCCCTGCAGGAGGTCGCGCGTCTCGCGGTCGATGCGCTTGATGGCCGCTTCCAGCGTCTCCACGGCCTGCGCGAGGTCGGCGGCCTGCGCGTCGAGGAAGTTCTTGCGCTCGCGGGCGGCGGTGAGCTCCGAGAGCGCGGCGAGGTTCACCGGGCCGAGGGCCGCGATCTCCTCCGTGAGGCGGTTGATCTCCGCCTGCATGCCGGCGGAGCGCACGCGCTTCTCCAGCTTCTCGGCGAGCTCCTCGCGCGTGACGCCCGCCTCCTGGATCTGCTGCGCGTACTGCTCGGCGTGGGTGGTCGCCTCCTGCTCCTTGAGGCGAAGCTCGGTGATGCGCTCGCGCAGCGGGCCCAGCGTCTGCTCGGCGGCGAGCCGGCCTTCCTCGAGGGCTGCGCAGCTCGTCCGTCAGGTGCTCGAGCCCCGCCCGCGCATCCGACGAGCGCGCGCTCGCGCTCCGCCTTGACCGCGAGCGCCGCCTGGAGCCGCTCCCGCACGCTGCCCTCCTCCAGCCGGCCCAGCTCCCCGGAGACGTTGTCGCGGTTCGCGGCGAGCGCGGCCATGCGCTCCCCGAGGGAGACGGCGAGCTGCCCCTGCGACTCGACCTTCTCGTGGCAGCTGCGCTCGTGGAACTTCGCCTCCTGCACCGCGCGCTCCGCGGCCATGACGCGCCGCGCGCGCCGCGTTGAGCGACTCCGCGCGACCGCTTCGCGCCCGCCTCCAGCTCCTGCAGGCGCTGCACCACCGCCTCGATCTTCTGCGAGCCCGGCCTCGAGCGCGTGCTGCGCCTCCTGCATCTCGAGGCGCTCCTTCGCCTCCTCGACGCTCGATGTCGGCGAGCTCGGCGCGGATGGCCTCGCGGCGCTTCTCCGCCTGCTCGGAGCTCTGCGACAGCTTGAGGTGCTCGACCTCGAGCGCGTGCTCGGCCTGCCGCGTCGCGGGCGAGCTCCTCGCGCACGCGGCGCGCCTCGTCCCGCGTTTCGCGTGAGGAGCGTCTCGAGCTCGCGCAGCCGCGACTCGACCGCGTTGCGCGCGGCGGTGACGGCGGGCGCCCTGGCCTGCAGCTCCTCGATCTCGCGCTGGCGCTGCAGCACGCCGTGCAGCTCCGACTGCGGGCCGTGGAAGACCACGCCCTGGCGGCTGAAGAGGTGGCCGGCCTTCGAGACCAGCAGCCCGCCCGCGGGCAGCACGCGCGCGAGCGCGAGTCCGTCCTCGCCCTCGGGCAGGATGAAGACGTTCGCGAGCGCGTCCTTGAGGTAGGCCACGACGCCGGCGCGGGCGCTCGAGACGACCGTGGCGAGCGCCTTGAGGTGCGAGCCCGGCGCGGCGGCCTCGGGGGCGCCGCGTTCGACGAACACGGCGAAGCTGCCCGGGGGCGCGTCGCGCAGCAGCTCGGCGAGGTCGCCCTCGTCCGCGAGCCGCGCCGCGTTGAGGCGCACGCCCAGCGCCGCTTCCACGGCATCGTCCCAGCCCGCTTCGACGCGGATCGCCTGCCAGAGGCGTTCGGCGCGGTCGAGCGCGTGGGTCTTCGTCCAGTCGGCGAGCCGCGAGTTGTTGTCGAGCTTGGCCTGCTGCGCCTCGAGCGCCTTCAGCGCCGCCTCGAGCCGCGCGGCCTCGTGGGTGCGCTCCTGCAGCGCCTGCTGCGGCCTGGCGGCGCTCCTCCTCGAGGGCGGGCAGCTTCGCCTCGATCCCGCGCTGCGATTCCTCGAGCGCCTTCACGCCCGCCTGCGCGCTCTCGCGCTGCGCCGCGATCGCCGCGAGCTTCTCCGGCTCGGGGAAGACGAGCGCCATGTTCTCCTGCCTGAGGCGGTTCTTGCGCGCCTCGAGCTGCGCGAGGAGCTTGAGCGCGTGCGATTCGCGCGTCTCCTCGACGCCCTGCGCCTGCTCGGCCGCGGACATCTCGGCCTCGGCCGCGCGCACGTCGGCGGCGGCCTTCTGCTGCGCCGCCTCGGCGGCGGGCAGCCCCGCGCGGGCCGACTCGAGCTCCGCCTCGCGCGCCACGATGGCGGCGCGGGCGCTCTCGATCTCGCCTTCCCAGCGGCCGCGGTCGGACTGGGCCTCGGCCATGCGCCGCTCGACTTCCGCGATCTCGGCCGCGAGCCCCTCGAGCTGCGCGCCCATGCGGCGGCGGTTCTCGCCGAGGAAGGCGATCTCCTGCTCGAGCGACTGCACCTCGCCGTTGGCGGCGTAGAGCGCGCCCTGCAGCGACGAGAGCTGGTCGGTCTCCTCGTAGTGGCGGCTCCTCAGCTCCTCCAGGGAGCGCTCCGCGTCGCGCAGCTTCGCCGTCTCGGCCTCGAGGGCCACCTGGACCTTGAGGACCTCGTTGGCGTAGCGGTTCTTCGCCTGCTCCGCCTCGCGCAGCCGCGTGAAGGCGAGCAGGTTGTGGTTGAGCGCCAGCTGCGACTGCAGGTCCTGGTAGCGCGCGGCCACCTCGGCCTGCTGCGCGAGGCGCTCGAGCTGGGCTTCGAGCTCGGCGCGGATGTCGCCCACCCGCGCCAGGTTCTCGCGCGTGTCCTCCAGGCGAAGCTCGGTCTCGCGGCGGCGCTCGCGGTACTTGGACACGCCCGCGGCCTCCTCGAGGAAGACGCGCAGCTCCTCCGGCTTCGAGGTGATGACGCGCGAGATCATGCCCTGCTCGATGATCGAGTAGGCGCGCGGCCCCAGGCCCGTGCCGAGGAAGATGTCCTGCACGTCGCGGCGGCGCACGTGCGTGCCGTTGATGTAGTAGTTCGAGTCGCCGTCGCGCGAAAGGACGCGCTTCACGCTGATCTCGGCGTACTGCGACCACGAGCCGCCCACGCGGCCGAGCGTGTTGTCGAAGACGAGCTCGACGGAGGCGCGGCTCACGGGCTTCCTCTCGGTGGAGCCGTTGAAGATCACGTCGTGCATGTGCTCGCCGCGCAGCTGCTTGGCGCTCGATTCCCCGAGCACCCAGCGCACCGCGTCGATCACGTTGGACTTGCCGCAACCGTTGGGACCGACCACGCCCACCAGCTGGCCGGGCACGGCGATCTGGGTCGGGTCGACGAAGGACTTGAAGCCGGAGAGCTTGACGGAGGTAAGTCGCAAGGTATTGTTTCTTATGAGAAAGCCCCACCGAGCCGGGTGGCCGGTGGGGCTGGGGGTTCGCGTACAATCGGCATTTTACCGGATCGCCTCCGCCGTCCCCAATGCCCGCCGAAAAAGCCGCCCCGGAAAGACCTGCGACCTGCCCTCGACAGGCCCGCTCCGCGCCTGAAGTCCCTCGGCAGCGGGCCGCGCGAGATCGCCTCGCGGGACCTCGAGACCTTCCCCAACCCGAACCCGGGACGCGACTACGTGATCCGCATGGAGATCCCGGAGTTCACCTGCCTCTGCCCCAAGACCGGCCAGCCCGATTTCGCCACGCTGCACCTCGAGTACGTGCCCGACGCGAAGTGCGTGGAGCTGAAGAGCCTGAAGCTCTACGTCTGGTCGTTCCGCAACGAGGGCAGGTTCCACGAGGCGGTCACGAACGAGATCCTCGACGACCTCGTGGCCGCCACGCGCCCGCGCTTCATGCGCCTCACCGCGGAGTTCTACGTGCGCGGCGGCATCTACACGACCGTGGAGGCCGACTACCGCATGAAGGGATGGAAGGCGCCGGAGCGCGTGGACCTCGGGCCCGCGCCCGGGGACGGCCCGTAGCCGCGACCCGCGACCGGCTCAGCCGCCCGGCTTCGGGTTGAAGGTCACCACGATGGCGCGCGCCTCGCCTTCGAGGCTGCGGCCGCGGTGCGGCAGCCTCGCGTCGAAGTAGATGCTGTCGCCCGGCTCCAGGACGAGCTTGTGGCTTCCGGCCTGCCACTCGACCCGGCCGCTGAGGACGAACATGAACTCCTCGCCCTCGTGCTCGAAGAAGACGTACTTGTCGATCTGCGACGGGAAGGTGAAGAGGAACGGCTCCATCTTCTTGTCGCGGTGCTTGTCGGCGAGGCTCACGTAGTCGTAGCCGAAGGCCGTGCCGCCGCGCACCACGGGCTGGCGCTCGGCCGCGCGCACCACCGAGAAGCCGCCCGCCTGCGCTTCCGACGGCGTGTGCAGCAGCTCCGTGATGTCCGTGCGCAGCGCCGCGGCGATGCGGGAGAGCGACCCGATGGGCGGCACCTTGCGCGAGTTCTCGATCTTCGACAGGTAGCCCTTGCTGAATCCCGTGGCGGCCGCGAGCTGGTCGAGCGTCATCGCGAGCTGGGTTCGCAATGCCGCGATGCGCGCCCCGATGAGCTTGCCGACGTCCCCGTTGCCCGTCGTCTCCCGGCTCATGGGCGGCGCCGTCACGGCAGGCAGGCGCGCCTCGTTCGCGCCCAGCGCGGCGGAGTATTCGACGATGCGCGCCGTCTCGCGCGCGACCTCCTCGCCGAGGAAGCGCGCGAGGAGATGCAGGGTCATGTCGATGCACAGCGTCACGCCGCCGCCCGTGAGGACGGGCCCGCAATCGACCAGGCGCGCGTCGAGCGCGCGGATGGCCGGATGGCGGCTGCGCATCAGCGCGAGCGGCGAGGTCTCCGCCCCGCTCACCTCGCACTTGGTGGTGGCCGCGCGGCCGTCGAGCAGGCCCGTGGCCGCGAGGATCATGCCGCCGGTGCACACGGCCGCCACGCAGATGCCCTCGCTGTAGCGCCGCACGAACGCGAGGGTGGCCGGCGAGGCGGACTCGCGCTCCCAGCCCGGGCCCCCGGTGATCACGAGGACGTCGGCCGCGGGCGCGTCCTCGTAGCCGTGGTGGGCGACGACCGTGAGCCCGCCGGCCAGGGCCACGGGGCCGGCCCGCTCGGCCACGAGGAACATGGACACTTCGGGCGCCACGCGGCGAGCCATCGACAGCACGCCGTAGGTGGCGAGGTCGATGGGCTCGGTGCCTTCGTAGACGAGGATCGCGGCTTTCATGGCCTTCCTTGTTTCCCGTCCCCCAGGCTATCGGGAAACTTTCCCGACCCGAGACGGCGCCCTCAATTGCCTTTGTTTTCAGCACACTAACAGAATTCCCTCGGAAAGACCACCTTCCGGCCCTCGTCCATGTTGACAAGAAGTTTCCCAATGGACAATATGCAGGTCACTCCCGGACGAGCGCAACGCCGGGAGCGCCAACCCAGAGCGCACCCCGTTCCCGCAGGGCCGAGTCACCCACCACCCAGGGAGATCGTCATGTCGAGCCATTCCGAACCGAAGACCGAAACCCGCCAGCCCTCGCGCCGGCGATTCCTCGCCGCGGCCGGCGCCGGCGCCGCGCTGCTCTGGGCTTTCCCGCCATCGTGCGCGCGCAGTCCGCGCCGATCACCCTGCGCTTCCAGAGCACGTGGCCGGTGAAGTTCATCTACCACGAGCTCGCCGTCGACTACACGAAGAAGGTCGCCGAGCTCACCGGCGGGCGGCTGAAGATCGAGATGCTGCCGGCCGGCGCCGTGGTCCCGGGGCTGCAGGTGATGGAGGCCACGGGCAAGGGCGTCATCGACGGCGGCCACGGCATCCCCGCCTTCTGGTTCGGCAAGAACACCGCCTTCGGCCTCTTCGGCGCCGGCCCGGACTTCGGCATGGACGGCAACCAGTTGCTGGGCTGGATGGAGTACGGCGGCGGCAAGGAGCTCTACGCCGAGATCCTCGCCGCGGCGCAGCTCGACGTCGTGAGCTTCCACTTCTGCCCCGTGCCGTGCGAACCCATGGGCTGGTTCAAGAAGCCCATCAAGGGCCTGGCGGACCTGAAGGGCCTCAAGTTCCGCACCTCGGGCCTCGCCGTCGACATGTTCAACGAGCTGGGGATGTCCACCGTGCAGATGGCGCCGGCCGACATCGTCCCCGCGATCGACCGCGGCGTGCTCGACGGCGCCGAGTTCGCGAGCGCGACCGACGACCGCATCATGGGCTTCCCGGACGTGGCGAAGTTCTACTTCCAGCAGAGCTACCACATGTCCAACAACTTCTGCGAGGTGATGTTCAACCGCAAGAAGTACGACGCCCTGCCCGAGGACATCAAGGTGATCCTGAAATACGCGGCGCACGCGGCGAGCTCGGACGGGCTGTGGAAGGAGATGCACCGCATGTCGCAGGACCTGATCGAGCTGCAGCAGTCGAAGAAGGTCTCGGCCTTCATCACGCCCCGGCCCATTCTCGACGCGCAGCTCAAGGCCTGGAACAACGTGGTGAGGAAGCGCTCGGCCGAGAACCCGCTCTTCGCCAAGGTGGTCGACTCGCAGAAGGCCTGGGCGAAGCGCGTGATGTACTGGCACAACACGGTGCAGGTCGACCAGAAGGCCGGCTACGCGCACTACTTCGGAAAGGGACCCCTGGCATGAGCGCGAACCCCGTCGCCGCGACGGCCGGCGCCGCCGAAAGGCTGCACGGCCACCTCGAGCCCACGCCCGGCGGGTCGGTGTACCTGAAGCCGGCCGACATGGAATGGAAGCCCTCGCAGTTCGAGGGCATCGAGATCAAGGTCCTCTACGAGGACAAGGCGCGGGGAGAGATGACGTGCCTGCTGCGCTGGCAGCCGGGCACGACGCTGCCCTTCCACAAGCACCCCGAGATCGAGCAGACCTACGTGATCTCGGGGTCCTTCTCGGACCACGACGGCATCGCCCGCGCCGGGGAGTTCGTGTGGAGGAAGCCGCAGTCCATGCACGAGACCCACTCGGCGGAGGGCTGCGTGATCCTCGCGATCTACCGCAAGCCCAACATCTTCCGCAACAGCGCCGGGTTCGACCCCGGGGCGAAGCGCATCCCCACCGCCCGCGCGCCCGTCACGCCGCAGGCGAAGGCCTGAGGCCCCGCGAGGCCGCCGGCGTCCCGCAACCCCGCAACGCAAACGGAAAAGAGAACAGCATGTCGAAAGCAGAAGAGAAACTGGCCGCCCTCGGCCTGGAGCTGCCCGTGGCCGCGCGCGCCCGTGGCCAACTACGTGGGATTCACCGTGAGCGGCAAGACGGTCTTCATCTCCGGGCAGCTTCCGTTCAAGGACGGCAAGCTCCTCGTCACGGGCCGCCTGGGCGCGGGCGTCACGATCGAGGACGGCTACGCGGCCGGGCGCCAGTGCGGCCTCAACATCCTCGCCCACCTGAAGGCCGCCTGCGGCGGCGACCTCGACCGCGTCTCGCGCGTGCTGCGGCTCGGCGGCTTCGTGAACTGCACGCCGGAGTTCACCGACGCGCCCAAATGCGTGAACGGCGCCTCCGACCTGATGGTCGCGGTGTTCGGCGATGCCGGCCGGCACGCGCGCGCCGCCGTCGGCGTGGCGAGCCTTCCCGCGGGCGCCGCGGTCGAGGTCGACGCGATCGTCGAGCTGAAGTAGGGGCGTCCCGATGAACCCGAGGATCCGCTACTACGGCTGGTCGGCGCTCGCCATCGAGGCGGACGCCGGCACCCTCTTCTTCGACCCGTTCTTCCGCGAGTACTGCGGCGCGCGCTGGTACGGCCTGGAGGATTTCGCGCACGCGACCGTGGTCTGCGTCACCCACGGCCACGAGGAGCACTACCTCGACACCCCCGCCGTCGTGGCGCGCAGCGGCGCCGACGTGGTGGGCACGAAGGCGGTGTGCGACTACCTGCGCTGGAGGAGCCGCGTCCCGCGCGAGCGCCTGCACCCGGTGGAGCCCTTCGAGCCGGTGGACGTGCGCGGCTTCGGCATCACCACCTTCAAGTGGCAGCACCGCGACATCAACCTCTGGAAGGCGCTCGCCAAGGCCGTCTTCCAGGGCAACGCGACGCAGCTCGCGTGGGCGTGGTCGAGCGCCACGAACGCGCCGTTCTACTCCGACTACACGGGCTTCCACGTCACGCTGCCGGGCGGGCTCACCGTGCTCAACTACAACGAGGGCTTCAACTCGAAGATGACGGACGCGGAGATCGCCGACCTCGGCAGGCGCGTGCGCACCGACGTGCTGCTCGCCGGCATGCAGCTCTCGTTCACGGACGACGTGGCGCGGGGTGCGGCGGCGCTGGACCCGAAGATCGTGGTGCTCTACCCCCCGCACGACAACTTCCACCGCATGATGGGCGTCTCCTCCTCGCCCTGGACGGAGTTCCGGGTGGCCGTCGAGAAGCGCCTGCCGAACGCGAAGGTGATCATCGCCGAGCCGGGCACGTCGATCGACGCCGTCACGGGCGAGGTGACGCGCACGCCGCCGGCCATGGCCGCGGCCTGAAGCGAGGGGCCGGCCCTAGGCCCCCTTCCGCAGCCCGCTCGCGAGGCTCGCCATCACGATGAGGCCGCCGCCGATCCAGTCCTGCACCCGCATGCGCTCGCCGGTGAGGTAGTACGACGCGACCGCCGCGACCACCAGCTCGAAGAGCAGGATGACGATCGCGCGGTTGGCGGGCACGCGCGACAGGCCGAACTGGAGCGCGAGGCTCATCGCCAGCAGCGCGAGACCGACCGGCACCCAGATGGCCCAGGAGATCGCCGCGACGCGGATCGCCTCGGGCGTCGTCGTGGGCGAGAACGGCAGGTAGAGGACGGCCGCCGCCGTCACCCCCGCCCAGATCGCGAGCGACTTCGTCGTGTCGCGCAGGTCGGCGAGCGCGCGCACGAGGACGTTGCCGAGCGCGAAGAGGAATCCCGCGGCCACCCCCAGCCACTCCGCCCGCGAGGCGGGCCACGGCACGCCCACCTCCGGATGCCAGAGCATCACCGCGGCGCCGGCCATGGCGATCGCCATCACCACGCCCCCGCGGACGTCGAGGCGCTCGCCCAGCAGCGCGCGCGCCAGCGGCACGGTCCACAAGCGGCGCGAGATAGAAGAGGAGGAGCACGCGCATCACCTCGCCCTCCAGCACGCCGATCACGTACGCGAGGTTGCTCCAGCCGATGGCCAGTCCCATCGCGAGGCAGGCCCACGGCGCGCGCCGCACGTCGCGCCAGTGGGAGAAGAAGATCGCCGACCCCGCGACGAGCGCCAGGCCGTAGGTGAGCGCCGAGGCCCAGGCGCCGTCGAGGCCCGCGGCGCCGAGCAGGCGATAGGGATACCAGACGACGCCCCAGAGGGAGGCGCCGACGAGGAGGGACAGGACGGGGAGCGAAGGGATGCGCGGCACTTTCAGGCATCATTCTACCGTTCCTTTTCGCGCCCTCCCGATGACCCCAGCCGCGATCCTGCACGTCACGAGCCTCTTCGGCGGCGGCGTCGACCGGCACGTGCGCGACATCGTGCGCACCGTCGCGCGGCCGCAGCTCGTCTGGCACGCGGGCGACGGCGTCGACGTGATCGAGGATGCGACCGGACGGCGCTTCTACCCGCTCGCCGACGGCGCGACGGACGCCCTCGCGGCGTGGCTGCGGGCGAAGCGGGTGGGCCTCGTGCACCTGCACCAGCTCACGCGCGCCCCGCGCGAACGCGGCGACTGGGCCGCGGGCGTCCTCGGCGTGCCGCGCATCGCGACGCTGCACGACATCCTCTTCCTGCATGCGGACGCGTTCGCCGCCGACGACCCGCTCCAGCCCGATCCCGCCTGGCTCGCCGAGACCTCGCGGACGCTGCGCGCGTGCCGCGCGGTGCTGGCCCCCTCGCGCTGGCTGGCCGACCTCGCCGCGAAGCACGTGCCCGGCCTCCCGGTCGACGTCGTCCCCAACGGCTCCGCGGTGTCAGACACGGTGTCAGACACCGTGTCTGACACCGCAAGGCCCCGCGCGGAGTTCCTGCGGCAGCGGCCGGGCCGCGTCGTCGCCCTCCTCGGCGCCCTCGGGCCGCACAAGGGCGTCCGACCTCGTGGAGGAGATCGCGGCGCTGCTGGAAGGCAGCGACATCGCGCTCGTCGTCATCGGCTACCTCGACCGGCAGCTCCATCCCGGCTGGCGCATCCCCGGACGGCTCTTCGTGCACGGCGCGTTCGCGGAGGGCGACGCGGCGGCGCTGCTGCGCGGCTACGGCGCGAGCCTCGTGCTCATGCCCAACACCGTCCCCGAGAGCTTCAGCTACGCGCTCTCGGACGCGTGGGCCGCGGGCGTGCCGGTCCTCGCCGCGCCGCGCGGGGCGCTGGCCGAGCGCATCGCGGCGCACGGCGGCGGCTGGCTCCTGCCCGGATCGTTCGACGCAGACGTCGTCGCGCGCGAGGTCCGGGCGCTGGCCGGCGGCGAAAGGGAGCCCGAGAGGGCTCGCGTACAATCCACCCTCGCGCGTCCCGATCCCGCGCGCATCCCGCCCCTCGACGCCATGACCCGCTCCCTCGACGCCCTCTACGCGCGGTTCGGCATCGATCCGGCCGCGCCGGACCGCGCGAGCGAGGCGGACATCGAATCGCTCGTCGCCCGCAACCTCGACGGCACCCTGTTCCGCGTGGAGCTCGTGCGCCTCTGCGACGAGCTCGCGCAGACGCTGGCCGCCCTGGAGGACACGCGCCATCGCGCGCACGCCTTCGAGACGGAGGCGCGCGGCTGGATCGCGAAGCTGGAGGCCGACGTCCGCGCGGTCCAGGACGAGCTGCGCCGTCGCAACGAGGCGCGCGAGCGTCCTCGCGAAGGAAGCCGACGCTGCTTCGCCTGAACAAGGAAGCGCTGGATCGCCTGCCCTCGCCGCTGCGGCGCCTGCTCCTCAAGCTCGCGTTCAATGCACGACGTTGACCTGAGCGTCGTCACCTACCGGCCCGAGCCGGAACTCCTCGCTGCCCTCTTCACGAGCCTCGCCGAGGCCTCAGGCCCGCTCCGCCTGCATCTCCTCGTGGAAGACAACAGCCCGGAGGCGGAAGAGACCGACGCCATCCGCGCCATGCCGGAACTCGCCACCGGCGCCTTCGCGACGGCGGACGTGCACCGCTCCGGGGAGAACCTCGGCTTCGGCCGCGGGCACAACGCCAACGCGAAGCGCGGGACGTCGCCGTGGCTCCTCGTCGTCAACCAGGACTGCATCGTCGAGCCCGGCGCCCTGGAGCGCCTCGTCGACATCGCCGCGAAGGACGACGCGAAGGTCGCCGCCTGGGAGATGCGCCAGATTCCCTACGAGCATCCCAAGGCCTACGATCCCGCCACGCTCGACGCGCCGTGGGCGAGCGGCGCGGCCACGCTCTTCCGCCGCGAGGCCTACGACGCGGCCGGCGGCTTCGACGACGCGATCTTCATGTACGGCGAGGACGTGGACCTCTCCTGGCGCCTGCGCGCGAAGGGGTGGCGGATCACCTACCAGCCCCGGTGCGGCGTCGTGCACCGCACCTACAAGGCGGCGGCGGAAGTGAAGCCGCTGCAGGTCTTCGGCGGCGTGCAGACGAACCTGTGCCTGCGGATGCGCTACGGCGGCATCGCGCGCATCGTGCAGGGCTTCGCGATGCTGGCGGCCGAGATCCTCGCGCCGCGCTCCTTCCCGGGACGGCGGCGCGGGCTGGCGATGGCGGGCCTGAAGGCGCTCGCCCGGTCGCCGCGCTTCCTCCTTTCGCGCGTCCCGCCCACGGACCGCTTCCGGCCGCAGTTCGCGGGCTGGGGCTACGAGACGCGGCGCGACGGCGCGTTCCACGAGTTCCGCTCGCGGCGCGAGCATCCCGGCGAGCCGACGCCCAAGGTCTCGATCCTCATCCGCACGCGTGAACCGCGCGGCGTGGCTTCGCGAGGCCCTCGCCTCCTGCGCCAACCAGACCTACGCGAACCTCGAGGTGGTGGTCGTGGAGGACGGGGAGCCCGCCTCGCGCGCGATCGTCGACGGGTTCCGCGACCGCCTCGACATCCGCTACGAGGCCATGGGCGAGAACGCGGGCCGCTCGCGGGCCGGCAACCGGGCGCTCGCGATCGCCACCGGCGAGTGGCTCAACTTCCTCGACGACGACGACGTGTTCTTCGCCGACCACGTGGAGGTGCTGCTCGACGCGGCGCTGGCGGCCGGCGCCAAGGGCGCCTACGGGCTCGCGTGGGAGACCAAGACGCTCGTGCGCGACCGCGAGCGCGCCGACTACGAGGAGACGATGCACGCCACGGTGCACCGCCAGCCCTTCGACCGCGTCACGCTGTGGCACCACAATTTCCTGCCCATCCAGGCGGTGCTCTTCCACCGCTCGCTCTACGAGCTCCACGGCGGCTTCGCCGAGGACATGGACCAGCTCGAGGACTGGAACCTGTGGACCCGCTACACGCTCCGGGACGAGTTCGTCCTGGTGGAAAAGACGACCTCGAAATACCGCGTGCCCGCCGAGACGCGCGACGCCACCGAGCGCCAGGCCCTCCTCGACCGGGCCTACGCGGACGCGCTCCGGCGCCAGCAACAGCTTCTCATCACGGCCTCCCCGCGCGAGATCGCCGAGATGGCCGACGCCTACGTGCGCGGCAGGACGCCCATGAGCGCGGCCGGGCAGGACGTGAAGCGCTTCGTGTTCGGCAACCGCCTGCTGGGCCCGCTGGCCGCGCGGCGCAAGCCCGTCGTGGAGTGGCTCAGGCGGTGGCGGCTGATCCGATAGGCCGTCCCGGCCCGGCCGCCCGTCGGGCCATGCCTATAATGCCGCGATGACCCCGCAACCGCCTTCGACCGACCTGCCCTTCACCGGCGAGCGCTTCGTCCCCGGCGCGCGCGGCGAGATCTGGGTCGAGCACTGGCACCGCTATCATTTCGCCTCCCGCTTCGCCGCGGGCATGCGCGTGGTGGACGCGGCCTGCGGCGAGGGCTACGGGTCGGCGCTCCTCGCGAGGACGGCGGCGAGCGTCGTCGGCGCCGACCTCTCGGCCGATGCCGTCGCCCATGCGCGGGCCGCCTATGCCGGGATCCCCAACCTCTCGTTCGTGCAGGCGCCGTGCACGAAGCTGCCGCTCGAGGACGCGTCCGCGGACCTCTTCATCTCCTTCGAGACCGTGGAGCACATCCGCGAGCAGGAGGCGTTCCTCGACGAGATCGCGCGCGTGCTGGCCCCCGACGGGCTGCTCCTGCTTTCCTGCCCCAACAAGCGCGAGTACAGCGACCGGCGCGGGTTCGACAACGAATTCCACGTGAAGGAGCTGTATCGCGAGGAGCTGGAGTCGCTCGTCGCCCGCCGGTTCCGGCACCTGCGCTGGTACGGCCAGCGGCCCAGCTTCTTTTCCGTCATCGCCCCGGAGCCCAAGGCCGAGACGGGCCACCTCGCGGAGGTCTCCGAAGCGAACCCGGCGGATGCCTGCACGGCCCTGGACGAGCCGCTCTACTTCCTCGTGGCGGCCAGCCGCTCGATCGGGACGCTCGGCATGCTGCCCGCCACGCTCTCGGTCCTCTGCCGACCGCGACGACTGGGCGCACCGGGACTACGAGAAGGTGATGCGCGACCTGGGCGTGGCGGGCGCGCAGCTCGAGACGCTGGGCAGGCACCTCGAGGATATGCGGCGCGCGCACGACGAGGCGGTCAAATCGCGCGACGAGGCCCTCGCGTGGGCGGGCCAGCTCGAGAGCCGGCTCGCGCAAGCCGAGCGCACCGTCTCCGAGCAATCCCGGGGCATCGCCGAGCGCGACGCACGAAATCCTGCGGCGCGGCGGGTTGCGGTGGTGGCTGCGCCTGCCGTTCAAGCGCCTGTTCGGGCGATAATCGGGGGATGAATCCCCGCCTCGGGCTCCTGAAGCCCTACCCCTTCGAGAAGCTGCGCGTCCTGCTGGCCGGCGTCACGCCGCCGCCGGGGCTCGCGCACGTGAACCTCTCCATCGGCGAGCCGCAGCACCCGACGCCCGCCTTCCTGAAGGATGCCGTCACCGCCCATCTCGGCGGGCTCGCGCGCTACCCGCTCACCAAGGGGCCTGCCGGAGCTGCGCGGCGCCATCGCGGCATGGCTCGCGAGGCGCCACGGGCTGCCCGCGGTCGACGCCGAAACGCAGGTGCTGCCCACGCTCGGCAGCCGCGAGGCGCTCTTCGCCATCGCGCAGGCCCTGCTCGATCCGGGCGAGCACGACGCGCTGGTGCTGTGCCCCAATCCCTTCTACCAGATCTACGAGGGCGCGGCCCTCCTCGGCGGCGCGCGCCCCTTCTTCGTGAACGCCTCCGCCGCCACCGCCTTCGCGCCGGACTGGGACGAGCGTCCCGGAGCACGCCTGGAAGCGCACGCGGCTCGTGTTCACCTGCTCGCCCAACAACCCGAACGGCCGCGTGATGACGCTCGCCGAATGGGAGCGGCTCTTCGCCGCCGCCGACCGCTACGGCTTCACGATCGTCTCCGACGAGTGCTACGGCGAGATCTACTTCGACGAGTCCGCGCCGCCGCTGGGGGCGCTGGCCGCCGCGCATCGCCTCGGGCGCAAGGGCTTCGAGAAGGTCGTGGTGATGGGGTCGCTGTCCAAGCGCTCCAACGCGCCGGGCCTGCGCTCCGGGTTCGCCGCCGGCGACGCGGGCGTCCTCAAGGACTTCCTCCTCTACCGCACCTACCACGGCTCGGCGATGTCCAACACCGTGCAGCTCGCCTCGATCGCCGCCTGGAACGACGAGGCGCACGTGGCGCGAGAACCGGCGCCTGTACCGCGAGAAGTTCGCCGCGTTCTTCGACCTCGTGAACCCGGCGCTGCCGCTCGCGCGCCCCGAGGCCGCCTTCTACTACTGGGCCGCCGTGCCCGGCGACGACGAGGCCTTCGCGCGCGACCTGTACGCGGCCGCGAACGTCACGGTGCTGCCGGGCAGCTACCTCTCGCGCGAGGCGCACGGCGCCAATCCCGGCCGCGGGCACGTGCGCATCGCGCTCGTCTCCACGGTCGCGGAGGCCGCCGAGGCCGGCCGGCGCATCGCCGAATTCGCCCGCGCGCGGCGCGCGGCGCCACCCCCCAACGATGATGACGAAAAGAACCGCCATGGAAACGCTGCAAGCCCTGATCGAGCAGGCCTTCGAGAACCGCGCGAACCTCTCGGCGAAATCCGCCCCGCCCGAGGTGGTGGAGGCCGTGAAGGCCGTCCTCGCCGAGCTGGACGCCGGGCGCCTGCGCGTGGCCGAGAAGCGGGGCGGCGAGTGGATCACGCACCAGTGGCTCAAGAAGGCGGTGCTGCTCTCCTTCCGCCTGCGCGACAACGAGATCATGCAGGGCGGCTTCACGCACTACTACGACAAGGTCGACTCGAAGTTCGCCAACTTCTCGCAGGCCGACTTCGACGCCGGCGGCTACCGCGTCGTGCCGCCCGCGGCCGCGCGCCACGGCGCCTTCATCGCGAAGAACGTGGTGCTCATGCCCTCCTACGTGAACATCGGCGCCTACGTGGACGAGGGCACGATGGTCGACACCTGGGCCACCGTCGGCTCCTGCGCGCAGATCGGCAAGAACGTGCACCTTTCCGGCGGCGTGGGCATCGGCGGCGTGCTCGAGCCCCTGCAGGCCAACCCCACGATCATCGAGGACAACTGCTTCATCGGCGCGAGGAGCGAGGTCGTCGAGGGCGTGATCGTCGGCGAGGGCTCCGTGATCTCGATGGGCGTCTACATCGGCCAGTCGACCAAGATCTACGACCGCGCCACGGGCGAGGTCACCTTACGGCCGCATCCCGCCCGGCTCCGTGGTGGTGTCCGGCAACTTGCCCGGCCATGACGGGCGGTATAGTCTCTACTGCGCCGTGATCATCAAGCAGGTGGACGCGAAGACCCGCGCCAAGACCGGCATCAACGAGCTGCTCCGCGGCGACTAGCCCCGTCGACGCGACCGCCCCCGGAAACCGGAGAAACCCATGTTCATCGAGAAGCTCCTGCAGCTCATGGCCGAGAAGAAGGCCTCCGACATCTTCTTCTCCGTCGGCTCGCCGATCATGATCAAGATCCAGGGCAACATCATGCCCGTCAACCCGCAGGTGATGGACGCGGAGACGGTCAAGAAGATCATCTACGAGTTCCTCACGCCCGCGCACATCGCGACCTTCGAGAAGGACCTGGAGCTCAACCTCTCGAAGCCCATGCCCGGGATCGGCAACTTCCGCGTGAACGTCTTCTGGCAGAAGGGCTCGGTCGCCTGCGTGATCCGCTACGTGACGGCGGAGATCCCGAAGCTCGAGGACCTGAACCTGCCGCCCGTGCTCCTGCAGCTGGTGATGGAGAAGCGCGGCCTGGTGCTCGTCGTGGGCGCCACGGGCTCCGGCAAGTCGACCACCCTCGCCTCGATGCTCGACTACCGCAACCAGATGGCGGCCAACCACATCCTCACCATCGAGGACCCGGTCGAGTACGTCTTCACGCCGAAGAAGTGCATCTTCAACCAGCGCGAGGTCGGCAACGACACGCACGCCTTCCACGACGCGCTCCGGAACGCCATGCGCCAGGCGCCGGACTGCATCCTCATCGGCGAGATCCGCGACCAGGAGACGATGCGCATGGCGCTCACCTACGCGCTCTCCGGGCACCTGTGCCTCGCCACGCTGCACGCCAACAACTCCTACCAGGCGATGAACCGGGTGATCAGCTTCTTCCCGCTGGAAGTGCGCCCGATGCTGCTGCAGGACCTCTCGGTGTCGCTCAGGGCCATCGTCTCGCAGCGCCTCGTGAAGACGCGTCGACGGCAAGCGCACGCCCGCCGTCGAGGTGCTGCTCAACTCCCGCAACGTCGCGGAGGCCATCGAGAAGGGCGAGGTGGGCGAGGTGAAGGAGATGATGGAGAAGAGCATGTCGCCCGGCTCGCAGACCTTCGAGCAGGACCTCTTCCGGCTGGTGCGCCAGGGCAAGATCTCCACCGACGAGGCGCTCGCCAACGCCGACTCCGCCACGAACCTGGGCCTCCTGCTGGGCAACTCCGGGATCATGCCGGCCATGGCGGAGCGGGTGAAGAACCCGGCGGCGCTCAGCCCGGGCAATTCCCCGGGCGGCCCGTCGTTCCAGGAGTTCAAGATCTCGGAGGAGCCCTCCGACCCGCGCTTCAGCTGACGCCCGCGGCGTGAAGAGCCTCGAGGAAAACCTCACGCAGTACGCGGCGTACCACCGGGACCGCCGCAACATCGCGACCCACTTCTTCGGCATCCCGCTCATCGTCTTCGCGATCGTGCTGGCCCTCGCCCTCGTCGCGTCCCGGTGGGGGGCGTCGCCGTCACGCTGGCGGCCGTCGCCTCGATCGCCGCCTGCGTGTACTACTTCCGGCTCGACCCCGCCTTCGGCGCCGCCATGGCGGCGACCCTCTTCCTCATGTGCGCGGCCGCGAGCGAGCTCACGGCCCGCCTCCCGGCCGCGGGCAGCCTGGCGCTCGCCGCCGCGCTCTTCGCGGCCGGCTGGGCCCTGCAGTTCTGGGGCCACCGCTTCGAGGGCATGAAGCCCGCGTTCTTCGACGACGCGAAGCAGCTCCTCATCGGGCCGCTCTTCGTGTGCGCCGAGGTGTTCTTCTTCTTCGGGGCCAAGGCCCCGCTGCGGCGATACATCGAGGAGCGGGTCGGCCCCACCGTGGCCCGCCGCCAGCACTCGCCCGCCACCGGAACGCGATGAAGAACGAAACGCTCGAGCTCGCGAAGGCGCTCCTCGCCCGCCCCTCGGTCACGCCCGCGGACGAGGGCTGCCAGCGCCTCATCCACGGACCGCCTCGTCCCGCTCGGATTCCGCGCGGAGACGATCCAGTGCGGCGACGTGACCAACCTCTGGATCCGCCGCGGCGAGGCGAAGCCGCTCGTCGTGCTCGCGGGCCACACCGACGTGGTGCCGACGGGCCCGCGCGGACAAGTGGCACACCGACCCCTTCGTCCCCACGATCAAGGACGGCAAGCTCTTCGCGCGCGGCGCCGCCGACATGAAGACCTCGATCGCCGCCTTCGTCGTGGCCGCCGAGCGGATCGTGGCCGCGCACCCGTCGCACCCGGGATCGCTGGCGCTCCTCATCACCTCCGACGAGGAAGGCCCGGCGCTGGACGGCACGGTGCGCGTGGTCGAGGCCGCTGCGCGCGCGCGGCGAGACGATCGACTACTGCATCGTGGGCGAGCCCACGTCCGCCGAGCGCTTCGGCGACACGATCAAGAACGGGCGCCGCGGCTCGCTGTCGGGCCGCCTCGTCGTGAAGGGCGTCCAGGGGCACGTGGCCTATCCGCAGCTCGCGAGGAATCCCGTCCACGAGCTGGCCCCGGCGCTGGCGGAGATGGCCGCCACCGCCTGGGACGCGGGCAACGAGTCCTTCCCGCCGACGACCTTCCAGGTCTCCAACATCCACGCCGGCACCGGCGCGCTCAACATCATCCCGGGCGAGGCGGTCGTCGACTTCAATTTCCGCTTCTCGACCGCGAGCACCGTCGAGGGGCTGAAGGCGCGCGTGCACGCCGTGCTCGACCGCTGCGGGCTCGACTACGAGATCTGCGTGGATCCTGGGCGGCAAGCCCTTCCTCACGCCGCGCGGCCGGCTCGTGGAGTCGCTCACGCGGGCGGTGGAGCGAGGTGTCGGGCGTGACCCCGGAGATCTCCACCACGGGCGGCACCTCCGACGGGCGCTTCATCGCGGAGATCTGCCCCGAGGTCGTCGAGTTCGGGCCCGTCAACCGCTCCATCCACAAGGTGAACGAGGCGGTGTCGCTCGACGAGATCGAGCCGCTGGCCGAGGTCTACCGCCTCGCGTGCGAGGATCTCCTCGGCGTGAAATAGCCGCCGTGGCCCGCACCGTCCCCTCGAAAGGCGTCTCCGTCAGGAGCCTCGTGCTCGATGCCGCGGCGCGGCTCGAGCGCGCGGGCGTCTCGTTCGGGCACGGCACGACCAACGCGATCGACGAGGCCGCCTGGCTCGTGCTGCACGCGCTGGGCCTGCCGGTGGACCAGCTGGGCCCCTACCTCGACCTCGCCGTCGACGCCGATCGCGCCAGGGCGGCCGGCGCGCTGGTGGCGCAAGCGCATCCGCACGCGCAAGCCCGCGGCGTACCTCCTGAAGGAAGCCTGGCTCGGGCCGCACCGCTTCTACGTGGACGAGCGCGTGATCGTGCCGCGCTCCTTCATCGCGGAGCTGCTGCGACCGCGGCTCGTGCCCTGGATCAAGGAACCGGCGCGCGTGCGCGCGGCCCTCGACCTGTGCACCGGCTCGGGGTGCCTGGCCATCCTCGCGGCGCTGGCGTTCCCGAAGGCGCACGTGGATGCGGCCGACCTCTCGCCCGACGCGCTCGCGGTGGCGGCGAGGAACGTCGCCGACTACCGCCTCGGCAAGCGCGTCCGTCTCGTCGAGAGCGACCTCTTCGGCGCGATCGGGGACCGGACGTACGACCTCATCGTCTCCAATCCGCCGTACGTGACCGCCGCCGCGATGCGCAAGCTCCCGGAGGAATACCTCCGCGAGCCGGAGATGGCGCTCGCGAGCGGCCGCGACGGCCTCGCGCACACGCGCGCCATCCTCGCGCACGCGAAGCGCCACCTGAACCCCGGCGGGCTCCTCGTCGTGGAGATCGGGCACAACCGCAAGGCCCTGGAGCGCGCCTTTCCGAAGGCTGCCTTCGAGTGGCCGACGCTTTCCGCGGGGCCGGGTTTCGTCTTCGTGCTGCGCCGGGAGGCTGCGGGTTTTCCGGGGCGTAGCGCACCAGGCGGGTGCACCCGCCGTGATATTATTTTCCCGCTCCATGGCCGATGCCCCGGCCGCCTGCCGGGACCGACTTCCAATCCCTTCCCGCCCCCATGACGGCTGATTCCGTAGACCACGCGCCGGTTGCCGGCAAGCTGCCGGACGAGGCCCTCGTCCGCGAGATCGCCGAGCTCGTCGTCACCGCGCTCAACCTCGACATCGCCGCCGAGGACATCGACCCGCAGGCGCCTCTCTACAAGGAGGGCCTGGGGCTCGACTCGATCGACATCCTCGAAGTCGCCCTGGTCGTCTCGAAACGCTACGGGTTCAAGCTGCGCGACGACGACCAGGACAATGCGCGCATCTTCCGGTCGCTCGCGAACCTGGCGGCCACCGTGGCGGAGCGGAGAACGAAGTGACGCCGGCGCAGCGCACGCGCCTCGCCGTCGTCGCGCTCGCCCTGCTGTCGGTCACCGGCGCAGTCCTGGCCCACTACGCCCTCGCCTTCGGGCATTCGCCCACCCTCGGCGCCGTGCTCGCGCTGGTACCCGCGGCCGCCTCGCCGCCGTCGCCGTGCGCCGCGCGAAGCGCCGCGCCCCGCTGCTCCTGGCCCTCGCCGCGGCCGCGGCCCTGCTCTGGGCCGGCTGGGACTCGCTCGAGCGCCAGTTCCCCGACCTCTTCTTCCTCGAGCACGTCGGCACCAACCTGCTGCTGGGCGCCATGTTCGGCCGCACGCTCGCGGGGGAGTGCGAGCCGCTGTGCACGCGCTTCGCCCGGCTCCTCCATGGCCCGCTGTCCCCGGAGGAGACGCGCTACTCGCGGCAGGTGACGCTCGCGTGGACGCTCTTCTTCCTCGGCCTTGCCGCCCTCTCCAGCCTGCTCTACCTGGGGGGCAGGTTGCCGCGTGGTCGATCCTCGCCAACCTCCTCACGCTCCCCCTGGTCGCGACGATGTTCGCCGTGGAATACGCCGTGCGAAGGCGCGTCCTTCCCGGAAGGCAGCGCGCCGGCATCCTCGACGGCCTGCGCGCCTTCTGGCGACACTCCGTCCTCCGCGCCTTCCGGGGCGCGCCGCTGACCGGTCCCGGGCCCATGCCGTCCGCGCAGCGCTTCCCGGCCGGCGAGCTCCTTCCCCTGTCGGACATCGCAACCCGGCGGCGATCGCCGCGTGGCGGCGCGGCGTCGCGGTCACGGCGGGACGCCTGCTCGCCGACGTGCGATGCGCCGCGGCGGCGTTGCCCGACCGCCGCCACGTGCTCAACTGCTGCACCGACCGCTACTGTTTCTCGGTGGCGCTCCTGGCCGCCGTCGCGCGTGGCCAGACGACGCTCCTTCCCCCCGCGACCACGCCGGCCCTGGTGCGCGCCATGCGCGAATTCGCGCCAGACGCGTATTTCGTCTCCGAGGACGAGTCCCTGGCGATGGACCTGCCTCGCGCCCCGCTCGCGTTCAGCGCGCCCGCGGAACCCGAAGTCCCCGAGGCGCCCGCCGTCGCCGCGACGCACGTCGCCGCGATCGTCTTCACCTCCGGCTCCACCGGGGAACCCCAGCCCCATGCGAAGACCTGGGGCAGCCTCGCGCGCAACGTCCGGGCGGAGGCGCATGCGGCTGGGCATCACGGGCCCGGGGCACGCGATCCTCGGCACCGTGCCGCCGCAGCACATGTACGGCTTCGAGTCGACGGTTCTCCTGCCGCTGCTGTCGGGCGCTGCGCTCTCGCGCGGAGCGGCCCTACTACCCCGCCGACATCGACGACGCGATCGGGCGCACGCCGCCCGCGCGCACGCTCGTCACCACGCCCTTCCACCTGCGCAACTGGCTGGCGAGCGGCGAGGTGGCGCGGACTCGAGACCCTCGTCTGCCGCCACGGCGCCCCTGTCGGAGGCCCTCGCCCGCGAGGCCGAGGCGCGCACGGGCGCGAGGCTCCTCGAGATCTACGGATGCACCGAGACGGGCCAGCTCGCCACGCGCACGGCCGACGCAGTCGCCCGAGTGGCTCGCCTTCGACGGGATCGGCCTGCGCGAGAAGGACGGTCGCGTATGGGCGAGCGGCGCGCACATCGACGGAGCCCACGGCCCTCTCCGACGTGATCGAGATCGCCGCGGGCGACGACGGGCGCTTCCTGTTGCACGGCCGGACCGCCGACGTGGTGAACATCGCGGGCAAGCGCAATTCGCTCGCCTACCTCAACCACCAGCTCACCGCGATCCCGGGCGTGGTGGACGGCGTGTTCCACTGCCCGACGAGGTCGAGTCCGGACGGCGTGACGCGCCTCGTCGCCTTCGCGGTGGCGCCGGGCCTCGCGCCCGCGGCCATCCTCTCCGCGCTTCGCGAGCGCATCGACCCGGCCTTCCTGCCGAGGCCGCTCGTGATGGTGGAGGCGCTGCCGCGCCGCTTCACCGGCAAGATTCCCGCTCGAGGCGCTGCGCGAGCTGCGGCGACGGCGCGCGCGGCACGATCCCGGGGCGGCGCATGAGCGCCGGCCGCGGCGAGACGCCGCTCGCCATCGACGCGCGGCACCCGGCCTTCGAGGGGCATTTCCCCGGCCGGCCGATCCTGCCCGGCGTGGTGCTGCTCGAGGAGGCGATGGCTGTCCTCGAGTCGCTGGAGCGCCGGCCGCCGGAGCAATGGACGCTCGCGAGCGCCAAGTTCCTCAGCCCCGCGAAGCCCGGGGAGGCCCTGGTCGCTGAGCCACGAGCGGCTCGCCACGGGCGCCGTGCGCTGGGAGATCCGCGCCGCCGGGCGCGTGGTCGCCGACCGGCCTCGCCGCGCCCCGCGCGCCGGGATCCGGCGCGGCATGAGCCCCTCATCGACCCGCGAGCCGGCGGGCGCGGGCGAGCCGACGGCGTCCGAGTGGACGCGGCGCCGGAGCGCGGCAGCCCGGCTCATGCGCTTCATGGTCCGGGTGTCGCTGCCCTCGGGCGCGGCGCCGGCGCGCGTGCTGCTGCATCCCATCGCCGCCTATTTCCTCGCGTTCTCCGCGCCGCGCGCGGCGCGTCTCCCGCGATTTCCTGCGCCGCGCGCTGGGCCGACGGCCCACGCTCGCGACCAGTACCGGCACTTCCTCGCCTTCGCCACCACGATCCACGACCGGGTGTTCTTCATCTCGCGGCCGCTTCGAGCCCTTCGACATCCGCGTGCGACGGCGAGGAGTCGTTCGAGGGGCTTCCCGAAACGCCGGCGCCTTCCTCATGGGCGCGCACCTCGGCAGCTTCGAGGCGGCTCGCGCCTGGGGCGCGGGCGCGGCCGGACGGCGGTGGTCATGGCGATGGTACGAGGAGAACGCCCGCAAGCTCAATGCCGTGCTTTCGGCCATCGATCCGCGCGCGGCCGAGGGCATCATCCCGCTGGGCCGCTGGACTCGATGCTGAAGCTCCGCGCGCTTCTCGAGGCGGGCACCCTCGTCGGCGTCCTGGCCGACCGCACGCTTGGCGCGGAGCCCACGCATCGCGCTGCCTTCCTCGGCGCGCCGCGCCTGGTTTCCCACCGGGCCGATGCGCATGGCGGCGATCCTGCGCGCCCGCGTGATCTTCATGACGGGGCTGTATCGCGGCGCCAACCGCTATCGACATCCACTTCGAGACGCTGGCGGATTTCTCGTACCCGCGGCCGAGGCGCGAGCGAGCGCGACGCCTCGTGCGCGTGGCGGTCGAGCGCTACGCGGCCCTGCTCGAGCGCTGTGCGCGCGAGCACCCGTACAACTGGTTCAACTTCTTTGACTTCTGGGCCGGACCGCCACGGCCTCCTGACCGCCTCGCGCGGCGAGCGCTGGCCGCCGTCGCGCTGGCCTGCGGCGCTCGCTCCTCGCGCCGGGCGCGACCGCGGCCGACTGGACGCATCGCGCGCCTGATGGACCACCTCGCCCGCAGCCAGCCCGGCCTGGCGACCTTCGACGAGCGAAGATGCTGGCCCTGCTGTCCGGCCCGTGGAATCCTCCGGCGAGCTGCTCTTGACGCCGCCCGACCGGCTGGAGAAGCGCACGCTCGCCCCGGGAAGCGAGACCCTCGTGGCTCGATGGCGACACCCTCACGATGGAGCGCCACGGCAAGCGCCATACGCTGGCGTTGCGCGACCACCCGGAAGCGGCGGCCTTCATCGACACGATCCGCGGCACGCTGGCCGGCGACCTGCCGGCCCTGCGAGCGCGCTACGCGCTGGACATCGAGGGCGACGAGCGGCGCTGGACCCTGCGTCCTGCGGCCGCTTGCGGAGGCGACGGCCAGGCTCGTCTCGCGCATCGAGGTCGGCGGCAGCGGGGCGAGCGTGCAGCGCATCGAGATCATCGACAGCGCCGACGGCGACCGCTCCGTGATGACTGATCCGCGAGCGGACCGGCGCCGTGACGCGCCGGCGTCCTGGCGCTGGACGCGTGGCTGCTGCTGGCGCGGCGGCTCGCGTTGTGCCTCTGGCAGGCGGCGCACACGCGCTTCGCCGCGGACCTTCGTCCTTCCTGCCGACCGCGCCGACGCCCGCGCAGCGGTTCCTGGTGGAGCAGTTGCGCGACGGCCGCTGTCGCGGCTGATGCTGCTGGACATCGAGGGCGCCGATGCCGCGGCCCGGTCGGGCCTGTCGCGCTCCCTCGCGGCGGCGCCTGCGCGCGCATCCGGCGACTTCGCCGCCGTGGCCAACGGCGAGCACGCGCCGGCTTCGACCGCGAGCGCGAGCTCCTGTTCGCGCACCGCTACGCTGCTCAGCCCGGCGGTGACGGAACGCCGCTTCACCGTGGAGGGCCTGCGCGAGGCGATCTCCGAGACGTGGCGCTGCTCGCCTCGCCGGCGGGCCTGATGGTGAAGCAGGTCAGTTCACCCGCGATCCGACGGGCGAGATCGGGACCCTCATCGAGCAGTACCGCGCCGAGGGCGGCCCGCGCGTCGAGGACGGCGTCTGGGTGTCGCCGGACGGGCGGCGGGCGCTCCTCATCGCGCGGACGCGCGCCAGCGGCTCGGACACCGACGCCCAGGCGCGCGCCATCGCCGCGGCCCGGCGCGCGTTCGCCAGCGCGCAGCTCGCCGCCGGCGGTCCGGCCGCCGCCGCGCAGCTCGTGATGACCGGGCCGGGGGTCTTCTCGGCCGAGGCGCGGGCGATGATCGAGGGCGACGTGAAGCGGCTCTCCCTCCTCGGCACCGCCCTCATCGCCGCCATCCTCCTCGCGGTGTTCCGTTCCCCGGTCGTGCTGGCGCTCGGGCTCGCGCCCGTGGCCACGGGCGCACTCGCGGGCATCGCCGCCGTCTCGCTGGGCCACGGCGTCGTGCACGGCATGACGCTCGGCTTCGGCATGACGCTCATCGGCGAGGCGGTCGACTATTCGATCTATCTCTTCCTGCAGGCCGGGCGCGACGGGGCGGCCGGGGACGATCTGGATCGCCGCGTTCTGGCCGACCATCCGGCTCGGCGTGGCCACCTCCATCGCCGGCTTCTCGGCCCTGCTCCTCTCGGGGCTGCCGGGCTTGTCGCAACTCGGCCTGTACTCCATCGCCGGGCTCGTGGCCGCCGCCGCGGTGACGCGATACATCCTGCCCGCCTTGCTGCCCGCGGGATTCCGGGTGCGCGACGTCTCCGCCATCGGCGAACGCCGTCGCGGCGCCTTCGCCTTCGCGCGCCGCCTGCGCGTGGCGGTGCCGTCCTCGCGATCGCGGCCGTCGCGGTGCTGGCCACGCGCGCCGGCGCGCTGTGGGATCCCGACCTCGCGAGCCTCAACCCGATTCCGGAGGCGCACCAAGGCAGCTCGACGCGCGAACTGCGCGGCGCACCTGGGCGCGCCGGATGCGCGGATCATGGTGGCGGTCACGGGGCCGACGGCGGACGCGGCCCTCGCCGCCGCGGAAATCGTGGGCCGCCAACTCGACCCGCTCGTGACCGCCGGAACGCTGTCCGGCTACGAAAGTCCCCGCCCGCTTCCTGCCGAGCCTCGCCACGCAGCAGGCGCGCCGCCAGAGCCTGCCGCGATGCGGCCACGCTGCGGGCACGCCTGGCGCTCGCCCTCGCGGACCTGCCGCTGCGTCCGGAGAAGCTGGAACCCTTCGTGGCGGACGTCGAGAAGGCGCGCGCGCAATCCCCCCTCACGCGCGAGGCGTTTGCCGGCACCACGCTCGACCTCGCCCTCGACGGCCTCCTCTTCGCCAGCGCCTCGGGACAGTGGACGGCGATGATCGCCCTGCGCAGCGCGGTGCGGGAAGGCGGAGCGCGGGGCATCGACGCCGCGGCGGTGCGCGCCGCGGTGTCGTCCGCGAACGTGCCCGGCGCCATCACGATCGACCTCAAGGCGGAGGCGGACCGGCTGTACGCCGGCTATCTCGACCAGGCGCAGGCGCTTTCCGCGGCGGGCGTTGCGGTCATCGCGGTGCTCCTCGGCCGTTGCCCTGCGCAGCGCCCGGCGCGCCGCCCGGATCCTCGCACCCCTGGCTGCGGCGGTCGTCGTCGTGGCCGCTGGGACGCGCTTGCCGGCACGCGGCTCACCATTCCCCACCTCATCGGCCTCGTGCTCATCGTCGCCATCGGGTCGAACTACGCGCTCTTCTTCGACCGCGTCGCCGTGCGCCCCGACGCCCAGGCCTTGCGCACGCTGGCCTCGCTGGGCATCGCGAATCTCACGACCGTCGCGGGCTTCGGGATCCTCTCGCTTTCCTCGATTCCCGTCCTGCATGCGATCGGCTCGACGGTCGCGCTTGGCACGTTCCTGTCGCTCGCCTTCGCCGCCGCGCTGGCCCGCGAGAGGCCGCCGGACGGGGCTGCGGCATAATGGCCGCCGAGACGCCCCGGCCATGCGCACCCTGATCGACACCGATTCCTCCGAACCGAACCCGGGCCTGCTCATCGTCCTGCTCACGGGGACGTACAGCGAGCCCGAGGATTTCGTGCGCGAGGGCTTCCCCGCCGCGGTGCGCGACCGCGGGATCGCCGCGGAGATCGCCATGTCCGGCACGCGCGCCTCCGAGGTGGCCGACGGCTCGATCGTGGCGGCGCCTGCACGAGGACGTGATCGGCCCGGCACGGGCGCGCGGCCGGCGGCGCGTGTGGATCGCGGGCATTTCCCTCGGCGGGCTCGCCGCCCTTGCCTACGCGGCACGGCACGAGGCGGAAGTGGAAGGCCTCGTGCTGCTTTCCCCCTACCCCGGCACGCGCGAGGTGCTTCGCGAAATCGACGACTCGGGGGGCCTGGCGAGCTGGCGGCCGGAGATCGCCGCGGACGGCGACGATCGAGCGCGAAGCCTGGTCGTGGCTGGCGCGCCGCGGCACGCGCCCGTCCGTGCACCTCTACCATGGCACCCGCGACCGCTTCGCCGACGGCCAGCGCCGCATGGCGCAGGCGCTGGCGAACCGGCACGCGCGCACCATCGACGGCGGCCACGACTGGCCGGCCTGGCGCAAACTGTGGTCGCTTTTCCTCGACGCGCAGGGCGAGACGCTCGGCGCGGCGGCCCGGGAGGGCGCGCGATGAGCCGCGTGCTCCCGCCCGCTTCGCCGCCATCGCGCTGGCGTCCTTCGCCCGTCATCGCCGGCTCCGTCGGCCTGCACTGCCTGGCGGGCCTCGGCGCCCTCCTGCGGCCCGAGGCGTGGCCCCTGGCCGCGGGCGCGATCGCGGCCAATCACGCGCTCCTCACCGCTGCCGGCATGTGGCCGTGCAGCACGTGGCTCGGTCCCAACCTCACTCGGCTTCCCGGGCCGTCGCGCGCGCGCGGCGAGATCGCCATCACCCTGGACGATGGACCGGATCCCGAGGTGACCCCCGCGGTGCTCGACCTCCTCGACGAGCGGCGGGCGTTGGCCACCTTCTTCTGCATCGGCGACAGGGCGCGGCGCCACGCCGACCTGTGCCGCGAGATCGCGCGCCGCGGACACTCCCTGGAGAACCACTCGCGCGGGCACCTGCACAGCTTCGCGTTCCTCACGCCCAGCGGCCTGCGCCACGAGATCGCCACGGCCCAGGAGACGATAGGAGAACTGGCGGGCACGCGGCCGCGGTTCTTCCGTCCGCCGGCGGGCCTTCGCAATCCGCTCCTCGACCCCGTGCTGCACGGCCTGGACCTTCGCCTCGCCACATGGACCCGCCGCGGCTTCGACACGCGCGATCGCGACCCCGCGCGCGTTGCCGCCCGGCTCACGCGCGGCCTCGACGCGGGCGACATCCTGCTCCTGCACGACGGCCACGCCGCCCGCACCGCGAACGGCCGCCCGGTGGTTCTCGAGGTTCTTCCGCGCGTGCTCGACGCGATCGCGCAGGACGACCTGGTGCCCGTGACGCTGCGCCACGCGGTCGATTCTTGAGCACGCCCTTCTTCCGGTCCCTCGTCGCCGATGCCTCGCGGCGCTATGGGTCAGGCGATCGCTTCGCGCGTCATTTCGCCGCCGGCAAGCTCGGCCGCGATCCCGTCTTCCGCCATCTCCTGGAACGCGGCCACATCCCCGACGACGCGCGCGTGCTCGATATCGGCTGCGGGCAAGGCGTGCTCGCGGCCCTCCTCGACACGGCACGGCACCGATACACGCGCGGCGACTGGCCGGCAGCCTGGCCAAGGCCCCCCGTTCCCGCGGAACTTCCACGGCATCGACCTCATGGCGGGCGACGTCGAGCGGGCGCGGCGAGCCCTGGGCGACTGCGCGCGCTTCACGTGCGGCGACATGCGCACGACGGCGTTCGGCGAAGCCGATGCGGTCGTCATCCTCGACGTCCTGCACTACGTGGACTTCGCGGCGCAGGAAGACGTGCTCCGGCGCGCCCGCGAGGCGCTGCGCGACGGCGGCGTCCTCCTCCTGCGCGTGGGCGCGAAATCGGAGTCGCTCCGCTTTCGCTGCACGGTGTGGGTCGACCGCGTGGTCATGCGCCTGCGCGGCCATCGCCTCGCGCGACTGTGGTGCAGGCCGATCGAGGAATGGGCTCGCCTCGTCGAATCGCTCGGCTTCGCCGTCGAGCCGCTGCCGATGAGCGCCGGCACGCCGTTCGCGAACGTCCTCCTCGTCGCACGGCTTCCGGCCGGCCGCGCCGCGGACGCCTGAGAAGCACGGCGGAGAGCGCGCGGAGTTTGCTACCATTCGACAGCCACGCCCCGCGCCCGATCTTGCATCCCATCCTCATCTCTTCGTTCACCGCCGCGAGTTGCCTCGGGCGCGGCCTCGCGTCCCAGCTCGAGGCGCTCCTCGCCGGAAGAAGCGGGCTGGCGCCCTGCCGGTTCGAGACCGTGCGCCTCGACACCTTCGTGGGAGAGGTCGCGGACGTCGACAAGCAGGAGATCCCGGCTCCGCTCGCGGCGTTCGATTGCCGGAACAACCGCCTCGCGGAGCTCGCCCTTTCCGGGGACGGCTTCATGGACGCCGTGGCGGCCGCGGCATCGCGCCATGGACCCGATCGCATCGGCGTCTTCATCGGCACGAGCACCGCGGGCATCCTCGAGACGGAAATCGCCTACCGCCACCGCGACCCGGCCACGGGCGCCCTGCCCGCCGGCTTCGACTATCGCCGCACGCACAACACGTTTTCGGTCGCGGAGTACACGCGCGCGCGGCTGCGGCTCGCGGGGCCGTGCGCCGCCGTCTCGACGGCGTGCTCGTCCGGCGCGAAGACCTTCGCCTCCGCCGCCCGCATGCTGGCGTCCGGGATCATCGACGCCGCCGTGGTCGGGGGCGTCGACTCGTTCTGCCTCACCACGCTCTACGGCTTCGATTCGCTGCAGTTGCTCTCGAGCGAGCCCTGCCGTCCCTGGGACGTTGCGCGGGACGGCATCTCCATCGGCGAGGCGGGCGCGTTCTTCCTCCTCGAGCGGCCGGCCGTCCCGGCGCACGCCGGGGCGCTCTGGCTGCTGGGCGTCGGCGAATCCAGCGATGCGCACCACATGTCGTCGCCGCATCCGGAAGGGCTGGGAGCGCGCCTGGCGATGAGGGCGCCCTCGCCTCCGCGGGGCTGCGCCCGGCCGACATCGACTACGTGAACCTGCACGGCACCGCCACGCCGAGCAACGATGCGGCCGAGGACAAGGGCGTGCAGGCCGTCTTCGCCGGCGCCGTGCCCTGCAATTCCACCAAGGGCGCGACGGGGCATGCGCTGGGCGCGGCGGGCGCCCTCGAGGCGGCCATCGCGCTCCTCGCGATCCGCCACGGCTTCATTCCCGCGAGTCCCGGGACGCGGACCCTCGATCCCGCGTTGCACGTTCGCTACCAGTCCACCCTCCAGCGACGGCCCGTCGCGCGCGCGATGAGCAATTCGTTCGGCTTCGGCGGCTCCAACTGCAGCCTCGTGTTCGGAACCGGCGCCGGCGGCGTCGCATGAAGCTGCGCGCGCGCATCGAAGGCATCGGCCTCCTGGGCCCGGGGCTCACGGGCTGGCCCGAGGGGCGCGGCGTCCTCGGCGGCGGCCTCGCCGCTCGCCGAGCGCGCCACGGCGCTCCCGGCGCCGGACCTGCTGCCGCCGGCGGAACGACGGCGCACGGGGAAGAGCATCCGCGTCTCGCTCGCAGCCGGCCTCGAGGCCGCCGCGGCCGCGCACCGCGACGCGCGCGACTGCACGGCGGTGTTCACGTCCTCGGGCGGCGACGGCGACATCTGCAGCGCCCTGTGCGAGGCCCTGGCGACCGATGACCGGCAGATCTCGCCGACGCGATTCCACAATTCCGTGCACAGCGCGCCCGCGGGCTACTGGGGCATCGCCACCGGCTCGATGAAGGCCGCCGACAGCCTGTGCGCCTTCGACGCGAGCTTCGCGGCGGGGCTTCTCGAGGCGGCCACCCGCCTCGCGGCGCAACCCGGGGAGCCGGTGATCGTCGTCGCCTACGACGCGCCCTATCCGGAACCCTTGAATGCGGCGCGCCCGATGCCCGATGCCTTCGCCGTCGCCCTTGTGCTGGCGAACGCGCTCGAGGGGCCCGGCACGCCGGTCGCCTTCGAGCTCACCCGGGACGAAGCGCCCACGAAGCTCGCCGATTCCCGCCTCGAGGCGATGCGGCTCGCCATCCCCTCGGCGCGCTCGCTGGCGCTGCTGCAGCTGCTCGCGAAAGGCGTCCCCGGCCGGGTCGTGATCGAATATCTCGACGGACTGGCCCTGGCGGCGGAGGTCGGATGATGACGGCGACGGCACGCGACAAACGCTGGCTCGACGAACACCTGCCGCACCGCGGCCGCATGAACCTGCTCGCCTCGGTCCTGCACTGGGACCAGGCCGGTATCCGCTGCGTCGCCGACAGCCACCGCGCGGCGGACAATCCCTTGCGCCGCGGCGGCGAGCTTCCCGTCGCCTGCGGCATCGAGTACGCCGCCCAGGCCGTCGCCGCCCACGGTGCCCTTCTCGCGGGCGACGCGCGGCCTCTCGCGGCCGGATTCCTCGCGAGCGTGCGCTCCGTGGCCTTCGGCGCGCGGCGCCTCGACGACGTCGCCGGCCCGCTCGAGGTGAGCGCGGAGCGCATCGGCGGCGACGCCGGCGGGCTCCTCTACGACTTCCGCGTCGAATCGGCCGGGCGCGAGCTCGTCGGCGGCCGCCTCGCCGTGGTGCTCGACGCATCGCGCCATTCGCTCGACGGCGGGGGCGCCTGATGCGCCGCGCGCTCGTCACCGGGGGCAGCGGCGCCATCGGCTCGGCCATCTGCCGCGCGCTCGCCGCCCGGGGCTTCGAGGTGATCGTGCACGGCAACCGCAACGTGCAGGCCGCGCAGGCGCTCGCGAAGGAGATCGTCGCGTCGGGCGGGCAGGCGCAGGCGGTCGCCTTCGACGTCACCGATGCGGCGGCGACGGCGGCGGCGCTGGAGGCGATCCTCGAGGCCGGGCCGGTGCAGGTGATCGTGAACAACGCGGGCGTGCACGACGACGCGGCGTTCCCCGGCATGCGGGCCGGCCAGTGGCACCACGTGATCGACGTCTCCCTGAACGGGTTCTTCCACGTGACGCAGCCGCTCCTCATGCCGATGATCCGGACGCGCTGGGGGCGCATCGTCAACATCACCTCGGTCGCCGGGCAGATCGGCAACCGCGGGCAGGCCAACTACGCGGCGGCCAAGGGCGCCTTGCACGCGGCCACGAAGTCGCTCTCGCTCGAGGTGGCGAGCCGCGGCATCACCGTGAACGCGGTGGCGCCGGGAATCATCGCCACCGCGATGAGCGAAGCGGCCTTCAGCAGCGAGGCCATCGCGCGCCTCGTGCCCATGAAGCGCGCCGGCCGCGCCGAGGAAGTCGCGAGCCTCGTCGCCTTCCTCGTCTCCGACGAGGCGGGCTACATCACCGGCCAGGTGATCGGCGTCAACGGCGGCATCGCCTGACGCACGCCGCGGCTGGTCGGGCTACGGCCGCAGCCTTCGAAGGACCAGCCAGGGCAGCCTCGCCACGAACTCGAGGACGAGCCGCGTGTGCATCCAGGTGAGGAGCACGTTGTCGCGCCAGTAGTTGAAGTGCGACACGCCGCCCTCCTCGGGCCGCAGGTAGCGCACGGGCGCGGGAATGTTCACCGTGGGCACGCCGCGCCACACCAGGCGCACGGCCGCCTCCGGGTCGAAGTCGAAGCGGCGCATCCACGGTTGCCGGCGCATGATCGCGGCGAGGTCCGCGATCGGGTAGACGCGGAAGCCGAAGAGCGAGTCGCCGATGCCCAGCCAGAGGGTCTCGAGGTTGGCCCACCAGTTCGACACGCGCCGGCCCTTCACCCGCAGCGAGGGCGCGCTGGCGTCGAACACCGGCACGCCCAGCACCACGGCCTCGGGCCGCGCCCCGGATGCCGCCATGAACGCGGGGATGCTCGCCGCCGGGTGCTGCCCGTCGGAGTCCATGGTGAGCGCGTGCGTGTAGCCCTCGGCCGCCGCGACCGTGATGCCGTGCAGCACCGCCGCGCCCTTGCCGCCGTTGGCCGGCAGCACGATCACGCGAAGGCCGGCGTCGGACCGGGCCATTTCCTCGAGCCTCCCGGCGGTCCCGTCGTCGCTGCCGTCCACGACCACCCACACGGGCTCCCAGACCTGGCGCGCCGCGCGCACCGTCTCGTACACCGCCTGCCCGGGGTTGTAGCTCGGGATGAGCACGAGGTGCGTCGCGGAACGCTCAGCCATTCCGGCGCTCCGGGTCCGGCGGCGGCCCGCCCAGCTCCGCCGCGAAGTAGCGCTCCAGTTCTTCCGTGAAACCGCGCACGTCCTTCGGCGGGTCGAAGCGGCGCCCGAGCCGGGCCCGGTAGCGCAGCGGAAACCCGGGGGGCGAGAGGACGGACCAGCCCTTGCCCAGGTAGCGCGTGTCGGTCTCGATGAAGACCGCCTGCACCGCCACCCCCGTGCGCCGCGAGACGACCGCCACGGCGGGCGTGAACGGCCCCACGGGGGGCGCGCGGTGCGCGTGCCCTCGGGGAAGAGCACGAGGTGCCCGCCCAGGCGCAGTTCGTCGCCCGCGCGCGAGGCGAGGCCCAGGAGCGTGTCGTTGGGGATGTAGCGCGCGAGCCGCGCGGCGGGCCCGAGGAGGAAGTTGCCGACGAGCGAGGACTTCATCACGCACATCGCGTCGGGCAGGCGCGAGACCACGAGCACCGCATCGATCAGGGACGGGTGGTTCGGCGCCACGATGAGGGGCCCCTGGTCGCGAAGCGCGTCCAGGGCCGAGAGGTCCAGCCGCAGCCCGCCCAGCGCCTCCATGATGGCGAGGTAGGCCCGGAAACCGGCCATCGCGCCGACGCGCCCGACGCGCCGTCCCGCCCGCGACCGGCAGCACGACAAGAAACGCGGCGGAGGCGATGCCCCAGAGGAAGCACATGACGACCAGCAGGGGAAACCCGAACGCGGCGATGCGTAGTCCCGGATCGTCTTCAGCGCGCGCAGGATCGCCATCGCCGGCGCCCGTTCCTCAGTCGTCCACCGGCACGCGCCGGGACGATTCGGAGAAGATCCAGGACACGCCGATGCCCCCGGCCACGTAGCGCTGCGACGTGACCAGCGGGCTGCCCGCGAAGGTGGCGCCCGCGAGCGTGTCGCGCCGCAGGTAGCCGCCCACCCAGAACTGCCGGAAGTGCTTCGACAGCGCGGCGATGAACTGCGCGCCGCCGTATCCGCCGCCGGGATCGTAGGCGGGGCGCGTCGCGGTGGCCTGCTCCGGCGTCACGGCATAGAAATACTGGTTGTAGCGGCGGTCGGTGTAGACCGGCCCCGCGAGCACTCCCAGGTTCCACCCCGCGAACCCGCCGACGTCGTTCACGTCGAGGTTCAGGTGCGGGAAGAACTGCGCGCCGATGTAGCGCGGGTGGGATTCGATCGTGACGGCGCCGCGCAGGGGAAGCCGCAGGTCGAGCCTGACGCGACGGTCCCCCGTGCGCCAGAGCGTCAGGTCGAGCTTGGGACCCAGCTCGATGGAAGGCCGCAGGTCCGGCATGCCCTCGCGCGCCTCGTTCTTCGAGCTGTCCACGGGCAGCGATGCGCCCACCGAGAGGTTGAAGTCGACCCGGTCGGAATCGAAGAGCACCCCGCGTATGCCGTGGCGGTCGGCCTTGAAGAAATCGCCGCGATAGACGAAGAACGGCACGGGGAACGCATACCAGCGGCTCTGCGCCGAGCCCCGATAGTCCGGAAGGTGGAGCGCGGCGAACGCCGGCCCCGGCCTCCCAGAGCGGCTCGTCGGGTTGCTGGGCCGTCGCGCTCGCGCAGGCGAGCGCCGCCATCGCCAGGAGGCCCGCGGCGGCGACCGGCCTCGAGGCGCGTCGATTGAACGGCTCTCCCATGCGATCTCAGCGGCCGGGCCGCCCTCCGGTCTCGGCGGCGTACGCGATGGCCTCGATCTCGACCAGCAGGTCGTGCCGGCAGATGTCGGCGCGCAGGAAGTTCACGTCGGCATCCTCGCCGAGCGCTGCGGCCAGCTCGCGCCGGACGGCGTCGACGTCGGCCGCGTGCCGGACATAGACCTTGTAGCTCGCCTCCCGCATCGGAAAGGCTGCGGGTCGGGAGAGGCGCTCCGCCTCGGCGAAGACGGCGCCGAGGTTGGCGAGCGTCTCGCGCGTCTGCGCGGCGACGTCGCCCGCGTGCACGGTGAGGTGCCCGACGATGCTCGCGGTGCCGGATACGAAGAGCATCCTGGCGCCGTTCGCGGGGTAGAGCACCGCGCGCGAAAACGTGGGGCTGTGCGGCCCGTGCTCCGACGGGTAGCGATAGGCGCTCATCTGCCGGGGATTCTCGACGGCGCGCCCGCCCTCCCGCGCGGCCACGAAGTACACGGTGAGCGCGTTGCCGGTATCGGTGCCGAGCGCGCAGGCGGCGGGAATGGATTCCGCGCGGCATCGCCCCGCCGCCTCGAACGCCGCGCCGCGGCCGAGGTTGAAGTGCCGGTAGCGCTCCAGGCCCCCCTCTTCCTCGTTGATGCGCGGCAGGTAGTTCCAGAAGCGCACGACGTGCGGGAACTCGTGCCTGCCGAGCATCGCGAAGATGTCGCTGTACGCGCGCTCGGCAAGGTCGCGTATCGCCCCCGCCCCTTCCGGAAACGACACGACGCCGAAGAGGAATTCGCCGGCGACCGCGTACCGGATGCCGGCATCGACGCCCCTTCGAACCGGGGCTTCCGATACCCACACCTCGCAGAGGGCGGACGCGCCGGCGCCGGGCGCGAGGTTCGCCGCCGCCACGCACGCGGAGGGCACGTCGGCCGCGCACTCCCCCGGCACGGCCGGGAAGCCCATCACCCCGAGGATCCCGGCGCCCGCGTCCCTCAGGTAGTCCGTGGCGACGTCGAGCGGAAGGTATTCGATGCGCAGCATGGGGTTCGGGGCCTCAGTCGCCGGCGCGCAGCGGCATGTCCGGCACTTCGCGGATGTTGACTGCGCGGCGGCGCCAGGCGGCGATGGAGCGCCGCAGGTTCAGGAACGAGAAGGCGTAGTACACCGCCCGGAACGCGGCCAGCGGGCCGGCGAGCGGCGTGCGCCCGAAGATGTCCCCGGCCAGGACCGACAGCAGCGCGCTCTTCATGCGCAGCGCGTTGCTCGGGCCCATGAAGAGATCGCGCATGGTGGGGTTGGTCACGCGGTAGATGAACCACGAGAACTGCTTCGGGCCGCGGCGCATGACGCGATCGAACTCGCGCCGCCGCGAGGGCTCGCGCGCGGGCTCCCGCAGGCGCGCCTCGACCACCTCCACGCCCGTCGCCGCGCTGTTCATGGCAAGCCACACCCCGGAGGAGAACACCGGATCGATGAAGGCGAACGCATCGCCCAGCAGGATGAAGTTGTCGCCCTGGCAGAGGTCGGAGGCATAGGAGTAGTTGCCCGTCGCCTCGACTTCCGACACCCGCTCGGCGCCCGCCAGGCGCTCGGCGAGCGGCGCGCACATCGCGATCGTGTCGTCGAAGAACGCCGGCAGCGGCTTCGAGCGCGACTTCGTGTAGTAGGGCCACACCACCGCGCCCACGCTGGTGGCGCCGTCGCGCAGCGGGATGAACCAGAACCAGCCGTGCTCGAACCAGTAGATGCTGATGTTTCCCTCGGCGCGCCCCTCGAGCCGGCGCGCGCCCCGGAAATGGGCGTACATCGCGGCGCTGTTGTGCCTGGGATTGCGCCGCTTGGTTCCCAGCCGGCTCGCGAGCAGCGTGTCGCGCCCGGTGGCGTCGACCACGAAGCGCGGGCGCCAGGCCCGCTCGGCGCCGTCGGGACCGGTGGCACGCACGACGGGCGGCCGGTCGCGATCGCCCAGGTCCACGTCGCGGACGCGGCAATTCTCGATCGTCTCGGCGCCCGCGCGGGCGGCACGGCGGAAAAGGATCTCGTCGAACTCCGAGCGGCGCACCTGGTAGGAAAACGGCATCGACGGGTCGAGCGCCTCGCTGAACTCGAACGTCGCGCTCCGGTCGTGCCACGGCGACACGAACTCGGCGCCCCACTTCGGCATTCCGATCGCCTCGATCTCCGCGCGCACGCCCAGGCGGTCGAAAAGCGGCACGTTCGCGGGCAGCAGCGATTCGCCGATGTGGAAGCGGGGATGCGTTCCCTTCTCGACCATCACGACGTGCAGCCCGCGCTCCGCGAGAAGGGTCGCCGCCGTCGATCCGGCGGGGCCGCCGCCGATCACCAGCACGTCGCAGTCCGTCGCGGCCGTGCCCGGCCGGGAGAGCGTATCCTCAGGCACCTGAATTGATCCCCTCCCCGGCAGTGCGTTCGACGTCCCGAGATGGGGCGCGTATCCTGCCATTCGTATGCGGGCAATTGTAGGGCAAGCGGCCCGCCGGCGCGCGAGGAGTCCGCATGAAGCGATCGTTGCTGTACGCGTTCCTGTTCGCCACGCTCGCCCTCCCGGCGATCGCCAGCGAACAGGAGTTCCTGGACCAGTGCATCGCCGCCTGGGGTACCAAGTCGCCTTTCAGGAAGGGCACGCCCGCCACCTCCGTCCTCTCCACCGGCGTGAAGGTGTTCGGGATCGGCCAGGGCTCGTCGGGCAGCGACCCGGAGACCTCCCAGCCCGCCCTCGTGCTCGTGCGCCCCGCGGTCAACGTGGCGGGCCTGAGCACGATCCGGCTGGCCAACCCCAACGGCTGGTACTGCTTCCGCTCCAACGTCACGGTGGCGGGCAAGATCGCGATCGAGGCCCACTGCAACGCGAAGATCGCGAGCGCCCGGGAAACCGGGACCGCGGTGGGCGCCGCGGACGAAAGCGACAAGGCGGTGGCCGTGTTCGGCGCGATTCGCGTGACCCGCTTCGGCTGCCCGCCCGGGAAGGCCGGCAAGTGACTTCGCCGGCGGGCCGGGCGACCTCGCAGCAAGCACCGACGGCTCCCCGCACCCCGCCGATCGGCCCGATCGCCCATTACTGGGCCGACGAGGCCAGCAGGCAGCGCTTCGTCCGCGACCTCTTCGATCGCACGGCCCCGGAATACGACCATGTCGAGGCACTCCTCGCCTTCGGCACCGGACGCAGGTACCGGCACGACGCGCTCGAGCGCGCGGGACTTCGCCCGGGGATGGCGGTCCTGGACATCGCCACCGGGACGGGGCTCGTCGCGCGGGAAGCCTCCGCCATCGTCGGCGACGCGGGCCTGGTCGTCGGGCTCGATCCCAGCGCCGGCATGCTCGACCGCGCCAGGGACGTTCCGGCGAGCCTGCTCGTCCGCAGCTACGGCGAGCGCCTTCCCTTCCGCGATGCGTGCTTCGACTTCGTGACCATGGGGTTCGCCCTTCGGCATGTCTCCGACCTGGGCCTGCTCTTCCGCGAGATCCGCCGCGTGCTCCGCCCCGGGGGAACGGCGTGCATCCTCGAGATCTCGCGGCCGCGCTCCCGTTTCGCCTCGGCCGCGCTGCAGGCCTTCATGACGCGGCTCGCCCCGCTGCTGGCCGGAGGCGCGCGGCGGCGGGCCGAGGCGCGCACGCTGATGCAGTTCTACTGGGACACGATCGACGCCTGCGTGAGCCCCGGCGACGTCCTCCTGGCCCTGGAGGCCGCCGGCTTCCCCGCCCCGCGGCGCGGCGTGACGCTGGGGATCTTCTCCGAATATCTCGCCGCCCGGCGAACGGGCCGTAGATCGCCGCCTCGGGAACCGCCTTTCGCGCGACGCCCGGCGGCCTTCGCGGAGACTGCGCGATTTCCGCGATAATGGGCGTTCCGGAAGAAAGGGGAATCGTCCCCGTTCCGGCCCCCCATGAAAATCGCCGACATCCGCAGCGACTACGCCCTCAAGCGCCTCGACGAGAACGACGTCGACGCCGACCCCTTCAAGCAGTTCCACGCCTGGCTCGCCGAGGCCCTCGAGGCCCAGGTGCCCGAGCCCACGGCCATGACGCTCGCCACGGTGGACGAGGAAGGCAATCCCTCGGCGCGCATCATGCTCCTGAAGGCCCTCGACGAGCGCGGCTTCGTCTTCTACACGAACTACGAGAGCCGCAAGGGGCACGAGCTCGCCGCCCGGCCGCGCGCGGCCCTCACGTTCTTCTGGAAGGAGCTGCAGCGGCAGGTGCGCATCGAGGGCCGCGTCGAGAAGGTGAGTGCCGCGGAAAGCGACGAGTACTTCGCCATCCGCCCGCTGGGTTCGCGCATCGGCGCGTGGGCCAGCACGCAGAGCGCGGTGATCGCGAGCCGTCCCGTGGCTGGAAGCGCGCGTGAAGGCCGCCGAGGCGCAGTACGGCGACAACCCGCCGCGGCCGCCGCACTGGGGCGGCTACCGGGTGCTGCCCGACTGGCTCGAGTTCTGGCAGGGACGCCAGAGCCGGCTGCACGATCGCCTCGCCTACACGCGCGAGGCGTCGGGCTGGAAGCTCGAGCGGCTCTCGCCGTAGAGAATGCGAAGTCCCGCCGGCTGCCACGACCCCGCGCGGCTCGAAGCCGAAAGGCTCTCGGCCGAGGCGCTGGAGCGCTCCCTCGACGAGGCGCTCGCCGGGCGCGACCCGCGCGCGCCCCTCTGGATCTTCGCCTACGGGTCCCTCATGTGGAACCCGGGCCTCGCCTTCGTCGCGAAGCGCGTGGGCACCATCTACGGCTTCCACCGCAGCTTCTGCCTCTGGTCGCGCATCAACCGCGGCACGCCGGAGCGCCCGGGCCTCGTGCTCACCCTCGAGCGCGGCGGAAGCTGCCGCGGGCTCGCCTTCCGGCTCACGGGCTCGACCTCGCGCGACGAGTTGCTCGCCCTCTGGCGGCGCGAGATGTCGATGGGCTCCTACCACCCGCGCTGGCTCGAGTTCCACGCCGGCGCGGACCGATTCCCCGCGCTCGCCTTCATCGTGAACCGGGCCTGCTCGGGCTACGCGGGCAAGCTCCCGCTGGAGGCGACCGTCCAGGCCATCGCCACCGCGAGGGGAAAGTTCGGCTCCAGCGCGGAATACCTCTTCCAGACGCAGGCGGCGCTCGAATCGCACGGCATCCTCGATGCGCGCGTGAAGCGCCTGGCCGACCGCGTGAAGTCGCATCTCGCGCGCGGCGGCGGGCTCCCGCAGGCGTCCTAGCGGGGCGAGCGGGTCAACCGGCCGGGCGGTCGCCCGGCATGCTCAGTTTTCGCCGGACGGCTCGCGATTGCCACCGCCGGAGGGCGTCTCGCCCCCGGCGGCGCCGCGATTGCGATTGCGGTGGCGGTGACGGCGGTTGCGTCCCGGCTTGCCCGGCCCGCCGGCGGCCGCGCCCTGACCCTGCGCGGGTCCCTTCGGCTGGCCCTGGCCCTGCGGTTGCGGCTGGCCTTGCGCCGCCTGGGCGCCGCCCTGCTGCGGCCCCGCGCCCTTGCCCGCGCCCGGGTGCCCCTGGCCCTTGCCGTGGGGCCGCTTCCGACCGCGCCCCTGGCCTTGTCCCTGTCCCTGCCCCTGCCCCTGGCCCTGGCCCTGGCCTTGCGGGCCGTGGCCCGGACCCTTGCCGTGGAACGGACCGGCGGCGACGTTTCCGGCGCCGGCCTTCGCCCCGCGGCGCTTGCCGCGACGCTTCTTCTGGCCCGCGCCCTCGCCGGGCCCCTGGCCGGGGCCGCGCGACGGATGCAGCCCGCGATGGCCGGCGGGCAGGCCCATCGTGCCCGTGGCGCGATTGAAGCCGGGCAGCCGCTCGAAGTCGGGCTGGCGGTCGTCGTCCTCCTCGAACACTTCGGGTTGGTCGTTGGGCTTCCAGCCTTCCAGCAGGTGGGCGGGCTGCAGCTCGTCCTCGACCTCGTAGTCCTCCTCGTCGTGCGTCGCGAGCTTCTCGCCCGGGGGCGCCACGTTGCCCGGCGAGAATTCCTCCTCGTCCTCCTCCTCGTCCACGGCCGGGGGCGCGCCCTCGCTCATGCCGGCGAACTCCATGAGCTTCACCACGTCGGCCTCCTCCATGTCGCGCATCTGCCCGCGCTTGAGGAAGCTCGGCAGCTCGACGGGGCCGTAGCGCACGCGCATGAGGCGGCTCACCATCAGGCCGATCGACTCGAACATGCGCCGCACCTCGCGGTTCTTCCCTTCCTTGAGGACCACGTGGTACCAGTGGTTGGAGCCCTCGCCGCCGCGGTCGACGAGGCGCACGAAGCTGCACTTCTCGCCGTCGATGTCGACGCCCTCGCCGGTGAGGAGCAGCACCTGCTCCTGCGTGAGCTCCCCCATGAGGCGCACCGCGTACTCGCGCTCGATCTCGTAGCGCGGGTGCATGAGGAGGTTGGCGAGCTCGCCGTTGGTCGTGAAGATGAGCAGCCCGCTCGTGTTGAAGTCGAGGCGGCCGATGGACACCCAGCGCGCGTTGTTCACCTTCGGGAGCTTGGCGAACACGGTGGGGCGGCCTTCGGGGTCGTCGCGCGTGCAGATCTCGCCCTCGGGCTTGTGGTAGAGGAGCACGCGCGGCAGCGACGTGCCGAAGCGCAGGCTGATGAGCTTGCCGTCGAGCTTGACGCGGTCGCCGGGGCCCACGAGGTCGCCCAGCTTCGCGACCTGGCCGTTGATCGTGATGTGCCCCTGCGCGATCAGGATCTCGAGGTTGCGGCGCGAGCCGTGCCCCGACTGCGCCATCACCTTCTGCAGGCGCTCGCGCTTGCCGGTGTCCTTGCCGCGCGCGCCCTTGCCGCCCTTGCCGCGGCGCTGCGCGCCGCCGGGCACCTTGGCCCACTCGGGGACGATGCCCCCGGGCCAGTCGAGTTTGGGGGCGCGAGGGGTGCGAAAGGGTCTATCCCGCATGGTCTGTGTGCTCCGTGTCTTGCGAGGGCGCGTTCGCCTCGGCTTCGGGGGTGGGGGTCGCGACGTCGGCTTCGTCCTCAGGCGCGCCGAGGAGCGCCTCCTGCACCGGGAACGCCGGCGCGGCATCGAGGGTTGCGTCGAGGGCGCTTTGCAGCTCCTCGAGCGCGGGCAGCTCCTCGAGCGACCGGAGGTTCAGGTCGTCGAGGAATTTCCGGGTGGTGGCGAAGAGCGCGGGGCGCCCCGGGGTCTCGCGGTGGCCGACCACGTCGATCCAGCCGCGCTCCTCGAGCGCCTTGAGCGTCGGCGGCGAGACCGCGACGCCGCGGATGTCCTCGATGTCGCCGCGCGTCGCCGGCTGGCGGTACGCGATGATCGCGAGCGTCTCCAGCACGGCGCGCGAGTAGCGCGGCGGCTTCTCGCTCGAGATGCGGTCGAGGTAGCGCTGGTAGTCGGGCCGGACGCGGAAGCGCCAGCCGCTCGCCACGGCGGTGAGCTCCACCGCGCGGTCCGCCCATTCCTCGCGGATCTCGTCCAGGATCTTGCGCAGGCTGTCGGCGTCGAGCTCGCCGCCGAAGAGGCGCTTCAGCTGCTGCACGGTGAGCGGCTCGGCGGTGGACAGCAGCGCCGCCTCCAGCACGCGCTTCACGAGGGTCAGGTCGAGGGGTTCCCGCTCGGCCACGGGCACGGGCGCTTCGGCCTCGTTCAGGGTTTCGTCGGTCATGGTCAGGTCATGGTGAGCGGCGCGCGCTCGCTCTTCAGTCGCACGTAGATGGGGTCGAAGGCGCTCTGCTGCGTCATTTCGATGAGGGACTCGCGGGCGAGCTCGAGGAGGGCGAGGAAGCTCACCACCAGGACGGGAACGCCGTGCTCCGGCTCGAAGAGATGCGAGAACTCGGTGAAGGCGCCGCCGGAGAGCGTGCGCAGGATGCGGCTCATGTGCGAGCGCACGGACAGCTGCTCGCGCGTGATCTTGTGGTGCCGGGTCATCTTCGCGCGGGCGAGGATCGAGCGCCAGGCCTCCGAGAGGTCCGCCACCGCGATGCCCGGCAGGCGCTCGGCCAGCGCCTGCTCCACGTAGACCTCCACGACGGAGAAGTCGCGGCCGGCGACCGGCGCGTCGCCCAGCATCATCGCGGCGCGCTTCATCTGCTCGTACTCGAGGAGGCGGCGCACGAGCTCGGCGCGCGGGTCCGCGGCCTCGCCATCCTCCTCGCGCTTCGGCCGCGGCAGGAGCATGCGCGACTTGATCTCGATGAGGAGGGCGGCCATCAGGAGGTACTCGGCCGCGAGCTCGAGCTGCTGCGTGCGCATCATCTCGACGTATTCCATGTACTGGCGCGTGAGCTCCGCCATGGGGATGTCGAGGATGTCGAGCGAGTGCTTGCGGATGAGGTAGAGCAGGAGGTCCATCGGCCCCTCGAACGCGTCGAGGAAGACCGAGAGCGCCTCCGGCGGGATGTAGAGGTCGCTGGGCATCTCGGCGAGCGGCTCGCCGCGGATCTTCGCGACGGGCAGCGCCAGGTCGAGCGCCGGCTGGTCGCCGGGCGAGAGGGCGTCGTTGGCGGCTTGCGCGTTCACTTCTTCCCGCCCCACACGTAGTCGGCGGCGGCCTTCAGCATCTTCGCGCTGTCGTGGCCGGCGCCCGGCACGTAGGACATCTCCCAGGCGAGCTTCACGCCCAGGTCCCGGGCCGCGGTCGTGGCGGCGCCGAAGAAGTTCTCGCCGCGCTCGAGGCGGGTGGCGCCCTGCTTCATCGAGCCTTCCGACTGGTCGAGGTCCGGGTCCTTCGCGTTGGTGTCCTGCTCGCCGAGGAGGACCACCATGCGGCGCTGCAGCGCCCGGCGCAGCTCCTTCTCGCCCACCGGCGCGTCGACCAGCGAATGGGGATAGGGGTTCGAGGTCTTGTCCTTGCGCCACTCCGGCATCAGGTACCAGCCGGCGTTGGCGGCGACGGCGACCGACACGCGGTTGTCCGGCAGCAGGACGAGGAGCCGGTGCACGAACTGCGCGCCGGCCGAGTGGCCGATGATCGCGTAGTCCTTCTGCCCGTCGCGCATCTCGTCGAAGAGGTGCTCGATGGCCGAGTAGGCCCACTTCTCGCGGTTCGATTCGTCCGCGACGCCGCCGAGGTTGTAGTCCGCCGCCTTCGGCCAGTGCTTCTCCGAGAATTCCGGCGCGATCACGATGAAGCCGTGCCGGTCGGCGGCGAGCTCCAGGTTGTCGCGGGCGTTGGAGGCCATGCGCTTCTTGCCGTGCATCGCGAAGACGATCGGGCACGTCGAGTCGCACTGGCGGGGCCGGTAGGTGTACACGCGCAGGGGCCGGTCCGCCGTGCCGCGCTTGTCGTGGAAGACGAAGCTCCACTTCCCCGACGGCACCGGCGTCGCCGCCACCGCGGGCAGCGTCCGCGACGCCAGCCACGAGCACGCACTCGCCATGCCATCACCTCGGCTTCAATCCGCGTGTCATCCGTGTTCATCCGTGTCCCCTGCATTTGGGCCGCGTCACTCTCAGGAGTAATTGAGGCCCATGGCCTCGCGCACGTCGCGCATCGTCTCGTCGGCCAGGTCGGAAGCCTTCTCGCACCCGTCCTGGATGATCGAGCGCACGAGCGTCGGGTCTTCCTCGTAGCCGGCCGCGCGCTCGCGGATGGGTGCCAGCTCCCGGTTCACCGCGTCGATGACCGGCTGCTTGCACTCCAGGCAGCCGATGCCGGCGCTCGTGCAGCCCTTCACCACCCAGTCGCGCGTGTCCTGGTTCGAGTACACCTGGTGCAGGCTCCACACGGGGCACTTCTCCGGGGTGCCCGGGTCGGTGCGCCGCACGCGCGCCGGGTCCGTGGGCATCGTGCGGACCTTCTTCGTGACGTCCTCGGGCGAGTCGCGCATGAGGATCGCGTTGCCGTAGCTCTTGCTCATCTTCTGGCCGTCGAGCCCCAGGAGCTTGGGCGTCTCCGTGAGGAGCGCCTCGGGCTCCGAGAGGATCATGCGCCCGCCGCCCTCGATGAAGCCGAAGAGCCGCTCCTTGTCGCCCAGCGACAGGTTCTGGACGTCGCCCACCAGGTCCCTCGCGAGCGCGAGCGCTTCCTCGTCGCCCTTTTCCTGGAAGCGGTTGCGCAGCTCCCGGTAGAGCTTCGCCTTCTTGGGGCCCATCTTCTTGATCGCGGCCTCCGCCTTCTCCTCGAAGCCCTTCTCGCGGCCGAAGAGGTGGTTGAAGCGCCGGGCGACCTCGCGCGTGAGCTCCACGTGCGAGACCTGGTCCTCGCCCACGGGCACGCGCGTGGCCCGGTAGATGAGGATGTCGGCCGCCTGCATGAGGGGGTAGCCGAGGAAGCCGTAGGTCGTGAGGTCCCGGCCGTGCTCCGCGTGCTGCTCGACCGCGTCCTTGTAGGTCGGCACGCGCTCGAGCCAGGACAGCGGCGTGAAGAACGACATGAGGAGCGTCAGCTCCGCGTGCTGCGGGACGCGCGACTGCACGAACAGCGTGGCCTTCGCCGGGTCGATGCCCGCCGCCAGCCAGTCCACGAACATGTCCCACACCGTCGTCTCGATGACCGACGGATCCTCGTAGTGCGAGGTGAGCGCGTGCCAGTCCGCGGCGAAGAAGTAGCAGGGGAACTCGTTCTGCAGGCGCACCCAGTTCTTGAGCGCGCCGTGGTAGTGGCCGAGGTGCATGGCGCCCGTGGGGCGCATGCCGGAAAGGACACGATCCTGGAACATGGTTCTGTTTTTCCTAGAAGCCGAGGAGCGAGTAGAGGTTCTTGAGGAGCGCGCGCCATCACCGGGCCGATCACCCACCAGAGCGCGCCGGACACGATGAGCAGGATGAGGATCACCATGCCGAAGGGCTCGAGGCGCGAGTACTGGTAGGCGAGCCGGTCGGGCAGCACGCTCACAGGATGCGGCCCCCGTCGAGCGGGAGCAGCGGGAAGAGGTTCAGCACCGCGAGCCCCACGTTCACCTTGATCCCGGCGTCGGCGACGCGGATCCAGAACTCGTAGGCGATGCCCGTGCCCCCGACGGTGAGCAGCACCTTGGCCACGAGCACCCACAGGAGCGCCATGACGAGGTTCGCGCCCGGGCCCGCGGCGGCCACCCAGAGCATGTCGCGCTTGGGGTCGCGCAGGTTCTCGAAATTGACCGGCACGGGCTTGGCCCAGCCGAAGAGGAAGCCGGTGAAGGCGGTGAGGATGGGAACGACGATCGTGCCGATCGGGTCGATGTGGCGCGCGGGATTCAGGCTCGTGCGCCCGAGCATCCACGCCGTCTTGTCGCCGAAGTACTTCGCCGCGTAGGCGTGCCCGGCCTCGTGCAGCGTGATGGCGAACACCACGGGGATCGCGTAGACCGCGATGTAGACGATGATGCCCTGGAAGTCCATCAGTGCAGTGCCGCCTTCACGAACCCGAAAGGCCGGATGTCGCCCTTGCCCTCGCGCAGCAGCACGGGCTGGTCGCCGGAGATGTCGATCACGGTCGTCACGTCCAGGCCGCAGGGGCCCGCGTCGATGATCGCGTCGAGCTGGTGGTCGAGGTGGCCGCGGATCTCCTCGGCGTCGTTGAGCGCCACGCCGTGGTCGGGGAGGATCAGCGTGGAGGACAGGAGCGGCTCGCCCAGCTCCGCGAGCAGCAGCAGCGGCACGGTGTGGTCCGGGATGCGCATGCCGATCGTGTGCCGCGGGTGCAGGAGGCGGCGCGGCACGTCCCGCGAGGCCCGCAGGATGAAGGTGTAGTTGCCGGGCGTGTTCGCCTTGATGAGCCGGTACTGGATGTTGTCCACCTTCGCGAATTGCCCCACCTCGGAGAGATCGCGGCACATGAGCGTGAGGTGGTGGCGCTCGTCCACGTTGCGGATGCGGCGGATGCGCTCCATCGCCGCCTTGTCGCCGATGTGGCAGCCGAGCGCGTAGCAGGAGTCCGTCGGGTAGGCGATGACGCCTCCCGCGCGGACGATTTCCGCGACCGCCTTGATGGAGCGCGGCTGCGGGTTCTCCGGATGAACCGTGAAGAATTCCGACATTCCTGGCGTGGAGTTGCGCTGTGCCCGCCTGTGGCGCCGCGGGCCTCGCGTCTTTCCGTTCCTCTTTCGCTTGCGGCCTCCGGCGTGCCGGTGGCCAGTCGTTACCGGGCGGCTAATGCGCCCATCGGGTCCACACGGGCTCGAGCGCGGCCGGCAGCGGCGGCAGCCGCCCCGGTTGCGCCGGGCTTTCGCCCAGCCCGTGGAAATCGGAGCCGCGGGACGCGAGGAAACCGTACTCCTGCGCCACGCGGCGCCAGGTGGCGTATTCCTCGGGGCGGTGACTTCCGGTCACCACCTCGATTGCCTCGCCACCGAGGCGCTTGAACTCGTCCAGCAGGGTCGCACGGCCGAGGGGCTTGAGTCCATAGCGCCCCGGGTGCGCCAGCACCGCGATGCCCCCCGCGCCGAGGATCCAGCGCAGGGCGTCCTCGAGGGGCGCCCACTGGTGCTGCACGAACGCGGGCTTGCCCTTGCCGAGATACTTGTCGAACGCGTGCTGCGCATCCCTGACCGCCCCCACTTGCGCCAGGTGCCTCGCGAAGTGCGTGCGGCTCACCTGGTCTTCGCTCCCGGCCAGCGCCAGCGCCGCCTCGAGCGTGCCGGATATTCCCAGCGCCTCGAGCCGCGCGGCCATGCTCCTTGGCCCGGCCCAGCCTTCCGTCGCGCACCGACGCGAGCCCGTCGGCCAGCACGCGGGAGCCCGGGTCGATGCCGAGGCCCACCACGTGGACCGTCGTCTCGCCCCAGCTCACCGAAATCTCCACGCCGGACACGAACCGGATGCCGAGCCTGCCTCGCGGCCTCGGCAGCCTCCTCGAGCCCGTCGATCGTGTCGTGGTCCGTGAGCGCCATGGCCTGCACGCCGTGGCTTGCGCCCAACTCGATCAGCTGCGTCGGCGACAGCAACCCGTCGGACGCGGTCGAGTGGTTGTGCAGGTCGTAATTGTCCAAACGGCAGGAAGTTTGAGGAAGCAATTGAAATTATAGCAGAATTCGCCCTTCGGCAGCCACTTCGGGGACGGTTCGGCGGAACACGTCCCCAATTCTTTTCCCATGGAAATCAAGAAGATCGCATTCGGCGACGAGGGCCAGGTCGCGACGGCGGAACTGGCGGCGCGGCTGCCCGGCTTTCGCGACCGGGCCGTGGCGGCCTCCCCGGCCCTCGCCGCCCACCTGGACCGGACGCGCCGGGGCCTGGAGACGCTGCAGGCCCTCGACCGCCAGCACGGCGGCTCGGGACGCATCGCCGTCGAAGGCGTCGACGAGCTGGTGGCCGCGATGCTCACGGACCTCGCCCACGTGGAGGCCGCGGCGGCGCGCTCGCCGGATGCCGCCCTCCTCGCCGACACCGCCGACTTCCTGCTCGGCGTCGCCCTCTGGGCGATCCGCCACGAAGCGGCCATCGACCCGGTCGAGCCCGTGGTCAATGCGCTGGCCCACCGCGCCAACGCGGCCCGGTCGAAGCCGGCGCTGGCCGCGGTGTTCGGGCTCACGCAGGGGATCCTCGCCCACGTGGCCCCGCGCCTCGCCGCGGACCTCGAGCGCTCGAACCCGGAGCGCCCGTGGCGCGTCCTGCACGCCAACCTCGCCATCACCGCCATCCGCACCGAGGACCCGGCGATGATGGACTACGCCTTCGACGCGCTGGACGCGGCCCTGCCCGACGAGCGGGCCGGGTTCTATGCCGAGGCGCTGGCGCTCGCCCTGTCGCCGGGCGTGGCGCCGGCCGTCAGGGAACGTATCGAGGCCCGGCATCTCAAATGGACAGCCGCCCATTGAATGGGCGAAAATAGCGGATTGATTTTGCGAGGCTTTTCCTGATTTGAAGCTCCTCTTCGACTTTTTCCCGGTCATCCTCTTCTTCGTCGCCTTCAAGTTCCAGGGCATCTACGTGGCCACGGGCGTGGCCATCGCCGCGACCTTCGCCAGGTCGGGTGGGTGCTCTTCCGGGGCCGGAAGGTGTCGAACATGCAGTGGATGAGCCTCGTCATCATCGTGCTCTTCGGGGGCGCGACGCTCCTGCTGCGCGACGAGACCTTCATCAAGTGGAAGCCCTCGGTCCTCTACTGGCTGGCGGGCTCCGTGTTCCTCGGGGGCCTCGCCTTCGGAACGAACCTCGTGAAGGCGGTGATGTCCGAGGGGATCGCGATGCCCGAGCACGCGTGGACGAAGCTCTGCGTGGCCTGGGGCGTCTTCTTCCTCTTCAAGGGAACGCTCAACCTCTGGGTGGCCTACAACTTCGACACGGACACCTGGGTCAACTTCAAGCTCTTCGGCGGCATGGGCCTCATGCTGGCGTTCGTGGTCGCGCAGGCCTTCTGGATGGCCCGGTACCTGCCCGACGAGGAACCCAAGGACGCCGACGCGGCCGCCCCCGACATCCCCAAGCCCTGACGCATGCTCTACGCGATCATCGCCGAGGACGTCCCCGGCTCCCTCGACAAGCGCCTCGCGGCGCGGCCGGCGCACGTCGAGCGCCTGAAGGCGCTGCAGTCCGAGGGCCGGCTCGTGATCGCGGGCCCGCATCCCGCTCATCGACGCGGAGGACCCGGGCCCGGCCGGCTTCTCGGGCTCCCTCATCGTGGCCGAGTTCGCCTCGCGGGAGCTCGCCCTCGCGTGGGCCAGCGCGGACCCGTACGTGGCCGCCGGCGTGTACGCGCGGGTGACCGTGAAGCCGTTCAGGAAAGCGCTGCCGTGAACCTCGAGGGCGCCATCCGCGAACGCCTCGCCGTGCTCGCGCCGGAAAGCGTGGCCCTCGTCGACGAGGACCACATGCACATCGGCCATGGCGCCACGGGCGCGCACTGGCAGCTCACCATCGTTTCGGAAGCCTTCCGCGGGAAGCCCCCGCTGGCAAGGCATCGAATGGTTTATGAGGCCTTGGGCGACCTCATGAAACGCGAGATCCACGCCCTGAAGATCGAGGCGTTCGCGCCCGAGCAGTTCTGACCCCACGAAAAGGAACATTCATGCATTCCACCCTGAAGACACTCGCCGTCGCGCTCGTCGCGGGCACGTTCGCCGTCGGCGCCGTCGCCCAGGAAAAGGCGCCGAAGAAGGCTCCCGCCGCTCGCCGCCGCCTCCGGAAAGATCGTGGTGAACGGCGTCACCATCCCGCAATCGCGCATCGACGCGATGAACAAGGAGCTGACCGCCACCGGCCAGCCCAACACGCCCGAGCGCGCGCAGGCCGTGAAGGAGGAGCTCATCAACCGCGAGGTGCTCGTGCAGGCGGCGCAGAAGCGCGGCCTCGACAAGAACCCCGACGTGATGGCCCAGATGGACATGGCCCGCCAGGCCGTGCTCGTGCGCGCGCTCTTCGAGAGCGAGGTCAAGGCGCGTCCCATCACCGACGCCGACCTGCAGAAGCAGTACGAGGACTTCAAGAAGTCCATGGGCGAGAACGAGTACAAGGTCCGCCACATCCTGGTCGACAAGGAAGACGACGCGAAGGCCATCATCGCCGACCTCGGCAAGGGCGCCGATTTCGCCAAGCTCGCCAAGGAAAAGTCGAAGGACCCGGGCTCCAAGGACAACGGCGGCGACCTCGACTGGGGCCCCTCCGCCCGCTACGTGAAGCCCTTCGCCGACGCCGTCATGGCCATGAAGAAGGGCCAGACCACCACGGCGCCCGTGAAGACCGACTTCGGCTACCACGTGATCCGCCTGGACGACGTGCGCCCCCTGAAGGTGCCGGCGTTCGACGAGCTCAAGGAGCAGTTCCGCCAGCGCGCCCAGCAGCAGCAGATCCAGAAGATGGTGATGGACCTGCGCAGCAAGGCGAAGGTGGAGGAGCGGTAGGCGCTTCGCTTCCCGCTTCACCGGAAAGGGCGCCCGCGGGCGCCCTTTTTGTGCTTCCCGGCCCGCTGGACGTGGCGCATCGACATCGACCCGATGCGCGCAGCCTGGAACGCCTCACCCCTCGCAAGCGCTATCATCTATCGGAGAACAATCGCTCCCCAGGGGAAGCACAATGACCACCTCGCTCGTGGTGACCGTGATCGGCCCCGATCGCCCCGGAATCGTGAACAAGCTGTCCGACGCCGCCCAGCGCTGCGGCGCCAACTGGGCCGCGAGCCGCATGGCGAACCTCGCCGGCCAGTTCGCGGGCATGGTGCATTTCGAGGTGTCGGACGAGAAGGCCGACGCGCTCGCCGCCGCGCTCGACGCGCTGCAATCGCCGGACCTGCACGTGGTGATCGCGCGCAGCAAGGCCGGCGGCGCCGCCCCGGCACGCCGGCGCGTCCGCCTGGAACTCGTGGGCCACGACCGCCCCGGCATCGTCCGCGACCTCTCCGGCAGCCTCGCGCAGCGCGGCGTGAGCATCGAGGAGCTGGAGACCCACGTCTCGAGCGCCGCCATGTCGGGGGAGAGCCTCTTCAAGGTGAAGGCGATGCTCGCCGTTCCCGGCGACCTGCCCGACGCCGAGCTGCGGCGCGGGCTGGAGGCGCTGGCCAACGAGATGATGGTCGACGTCGAGCTGGGAGAGCCCGCGGGCGGCTGAACCGCAGGGCGCCGGCGGGCACGTCCATGCGCACCCTCTTCGAACCCCGGCTCGTGAACGACGCGTTCGGCGACCCGGGCCTGTACGTCGACTTCCACGACGAGCGGCGCGCCGTCCTCTTCGACCTGGGCGACATCTCCGCGCTGCCGCCGCGCAAGCTCATCCGGCTCACGCACGTGTTCGTGAGCCATGCGCACATGGACCACTTCGCGGGCTTCGACAACCTGCTGCGCGTGGTGCTCGGGCGCAAGGACCGGATCACCCTCTTCGGCGGGCCGGACTTCATCGCGCGGGTGGAGCACAAGCTCCTCGCCTATGCCTGGAACGTGGTGCACCGCTACGAGCCCGAGTTCGTGATCGACGTGCGCGAGCTGGCGACCGACGGCCGCGGCCAGCGCGCCTGCTTCTCCAGCAAGGCGAAGTTCGCGCGCGAGGCCTGCGGGCCGTGGGAGCCGGCGGGCGACGTGCTGCACGAGGAAGCCACCTTCCGCGTTCGCGGCCGCTTCGTCGACCACGAGCTCCCCTGCCTCGCCTTCGCCCTCGAGGAGAAGGCGCACATGGTGGTGGCCCGCGACCGGCTCGACGCGATGGGCCTCGCCACGGGTCCGTGGCTGCGGGAGCTCAAGGAGGCGATCCTCGCGAGCGCGCCCGAGGACAGGACGATCACCGTGCACTGGCGCGATCGGGAGGGTGCGCACGACCTCGATCCGGAGCGTGGGCGAGCTGAGTCCCGCGATCCTCGATGTCGTTCCCGGCCGTCGCATCGGCTACGTCACGGACCTGCGCTACACGGAGGAGAACGTGCGCGCGCTCGTGCAGCTCCTCGACGGCGTGGACCTCCTCTTCATCGAGAGCGTCTTCCTCGACGAGGACCGCGACCACGCCGAGCGCAAGAACCACCTCACGGCGCGCCAGGCCGGCGAGATCGCGCGAGCGGTCCGCGCCGGCGCCGTCGTTCCGTTCCACTTTTCGCCTCGCTACCAGGAGCGCCCGGCGGCCCTCGCCGCCGAAGTGCAATCCGCCTGGTCCGGCGCGGCCCTTCCCGGGAGCCTTCCATGAGCCTTGCCCTGATCTCGCTCGTCTTCGCCGCCAACGGCCCCATTCCCGCGCTCTACACCTGCGAGGGCGACGACCGCTCGCCGCCGCTCGCGTGGAGCGGCGCGCCCGCGGGCACGAAGAGCTTCGTCCTCATCGTCGACGACCCGGACGCGCCCGATCCGGCCGCGCCCCGCATGACCTGGGTGCACTGGGTGCTCTACGACATCCCGGCCACCGCCACCGGGCTCGCGGACGCGATCAAGCCCGCCGCGCTTCCCCCCGGCACGCGCGAGGGACTGAACGACTGGGGGCGCACCGGCTACGGCGGGCCCTGCCCGCCCATCGGCCGGCACCGCTACTTCCACAAGCTCTACGCGCTGGACACGGTGCTGGGCGACCTCGGCCGCCCGAAGAAGGCGGCGTTGGAGAAGGCGATGCAGGGGCACGTCCTGGGGCAGGCGACGCTCATCGGCACCTACCAGAAGCGCGGCTAGCGCCGCGCGCGCTTCACTTCATCCGCGACGGCAGCTTCATCGTCCGGCCCGCCGCGAAGAACTCGCCGCGGCCGCGGTGATGGAGCGTCCTGCGGCTTCGCGCCGCCGGGTCGATCCACGCGGCGACGACCTCCAGGACGAAGAAGTTGTAGCGGTTCACGAAGCGCGAATCCGCCACCCGGCATTCGAGGTTGGCGAAGCACTCCTCGACGAGCGGCGCCGGCACCTTCGAGGCCGGGGCGGGCGTGAGCCCGATCGTCGCGAACTTGTCCACGCTGCGCCCGGAGCAGTTGCCGACGGCGACCACCTTGCGGGCGAGCGAGGCGGGCGGGATCGCGATCACGCAGGCCTTGGAGGCCCGCAGGAGGCCGAACGAGAAGTTGCGCCCGCTCACCACGCAGCCGACGAGCGGCGGCTCGAACTCCATCATCGTGTGCCACGACATCGTCATGACGTTGGCGCGGCCGCGGTGCGAGGTCGCGAGCAGCACCACGGGCCCCGGCTCGAGCAGGCCGTAGACCCGCGAAAGAGGAAGCTTGCGTTGCGTGCGCTTCATGGCGACCATTATGGCTCGCGCACCGACTGGAGGCACCCATGTACAAGAAGATCCTGCTCGCCTACGACGGTTCCCAATCCGGGCAGAAGGCCCTGCTCGGCTGCAAGGAAATCGCCGAATGGGGCCACTCGGAGCTGTTCCTCGTCGCCGTGATGCCGTCGGCGGCCGCCTTCATCGGGGCCGAGGGGGGCGTCTACGACGTGGGCAGCGAGGAACGGGACCGGGCGCAGTTCCAGACCATCCTCGACGACGGCATCCGCCGCCTCGCGGAAGCCGGGCACAAGGCCAACGGCGAAGTGATCTCCGGGGACCCGGTCGAGGAGATCGCCAAGTGCGCGGCCCGGACCGGCGCCGACCTGATCGTCGTGGGCCACCGCCATCTCGACGGGTGGGCGGCGCGCTGGTGGCGCGGCTCCATCTCCAAGGCGCTCATCGAGCACGCACCCTGCAACGTGCTGGTCGTCATCACCCGTTGACCCTTTCGGCGGCCGGCGCCGTTTCATGACGTGAACCCGGCCATCCCGGCCGGGGCGCCCCGGAAGGAGCCGTCATGAATCGCCTCGCCCTCGCTGCCGCCGCCGTCGCCGCCGCCTTCACCCTGCCCGCCTGCGCCCACGGGGCGGGAAGCCTCGCCCGCGTCACCGTCATCGACCGCACCGCCAACCGCGAGTTGCCCGTCCACTGGAAGGACGGGCGGGCCTACGTCGCCGGCCAGCCCGGCAACGAATACCAGGTCCGCGTGCGCAACGTCGCGGGCGAGGACCTGCTCGCCGTCGTGAGCGTGGATGGCGTCAACGTGGTCACGGGACAAACGGCACAGGCCTCGCAAAGCGGCTATGTCGTGGGTTCCTACGCCTCGCTGGACGTGTCGGGCTGGCGCAAGAGCATGCAGCGCACGGCCGCGTTCTACTTCACGTCGCTCCCCGATTCCTACGCGGCGCGCACCGGAAGGCCCGACGACGTGGGCGTGATCGGCGTCGCGCTCTTCAAGCGCAAGCCCCCGGAGCCCGTCGCCGTCGAGCCGTATCGCCCGATGCCCTTCGCGAAGCAGGAATCCAACGGCGTCGCCACGCCTTCGGCCCCTGCCGCTTCGGCCGAGCGCGAATCGCGGGATTCCGCGGCCAAGCGCGCCCAGGCCGAATCGCCCCTGGGCACCGGCCACGGCCGCCCGGAAACCAATCCCGCCCGGTGGGCCGAATTCGAGCGGGCCACGCCCTACCCGGTGGAGACGATCACGATCTACTACGACAGCCAGCGCAACCTCGTGGCCCAGGGAATCCTCCCCGCGCCGCGCCGCGCCCGCGACCCGAATCCCTTCCCGGGCTTCGTGCCGGACCCGGTGTCGGAACTGCGCTTCCTTGCACCGCCCGCCCGGCGCGTGAGGCCGGCTCGCTCGAGGGCCGCGCGGGGGGCGTAAACTCCCCGCGTGCCCGAGACCGACGAACAGCTCATGGTCGCCTTCGCGCGCGGGGATGCCGGCGCGTTCGACCGCCTCTACGCGCGCCACAAGGCGACGGTGTTCCGGTTCGTCGCGCGTTCGCTTCCCTCGCGGGCGGACGCGGAGGAGATCTTCCAGGAAGTGTGGATGAAGGCCATCGAGGCCCGCGCGCGCTACGAGCCGCGGGCGAAGTTCACGACCTGGCTCTACGCCATCGCCCACAACCGGCTCGTGGACGTGTGGCGCAAGAAGGGCCTGGTGCTGGTGCCGCTCGATGGCGGCGACGGCGAGGACGGCCCCGCCATCGATCCGCCGGACGATGCCGCCAACGAGCCCTTCGCGCAGGCGTCGACCCGGGAGGCGATGGCGCGGTTCGCCGCCGCCCTCGAGAAGCTGCCGCCCGCGCAACGCGAGGCTTTCCTGATGAAGGAGGAAGCGGACATGTCCATCGCCGAGATCGCGGCCGCCACCGGCTCCAACGAGGAAGCGGTGAAGAGCCGCGTGCGCTACGCGACGGCGAAGCTCCGGGAGGCCCTCGATGGCTGATTCCCGCGACGACGGCCGCGTCTCCAGCGCCTATCGCGAGCTGCCGGGCGACGGGCCCTCGCCCGCGCTCGACGCGGCGATCCAGGCGGCTGCCCGCCGCGCCGCGGGTTCGCGCCCCGGAGCCGTGCGCCGCTGGCAGATCCCCGTCTCGATCGCGGCCGTCCTCGCCCTCGCGATCGGGATCTCGCTGCACGTCGATCGCGAGAAGCCGATCGTCGTCGACGGCACGCCCGTTTCCTCCGGCAGCGCGGAGTATCCCGTGCCGCAGGCTGCGCCGGAGAAGGAGGAGCCGGTAGCGCCCGCGACGCAGGCGGCTGCAACCGCCGCGCCCGCACCGCAATCCGTCGCGCCTGCCGCCCCACCACCGGCTTCGCTCGCGAAGGAAGCGCCGCCGGCCACCGAGGCGAAACGACTCGCGCCGGAACCGGCACGATCGGAACCGCCTGCGCCGGCCGTCGCGCCCGCCACTCCCCGGCCCCGCGCCCGCTGCCGCCTCTGCTCCCGCGCCCGCGCTGCACCGGCACCCGCGGCGGCTCGCGCGCCGATGCAGTCGCCCTCCATGAACATCGCTCCGGCGCCGACAGCCGCGCCTCCCGCAGCCGCGGGCGCCGTCGCACCGGCCGAGGCGAAGCGGGCAGCGCCGCAACCCGCCCTTCGCGCGAAGTCGGAACTCTCGCGCGACGCCACGACGCAGGAAAAGGTGATGTCGCAGGCGCTGGAGACGCCCGAGCGGCGCCTCGAGCGCATCGCCGACCTGCGCGCCAAGGGCCTGCACGACGAGGCCGACCGCGAGCTCGCCGAGTTCCGCCGCGCGTATCCCGGCTATCGCATCAGCGAGGAATGGCTTCGCAAGGTCGAGCGGCGGTGAACGCGGGGCTCGTTCTCGCGATACGCATCGTCGCCACGGCGAGCGCCCTCGCGACCCTCGCCTTGATGGTCTGGGCCATGACCTTTTCCTGGAGCGGGTTGGGCTTCATCCTCGGCCTGATGGCGTGGTGCGTCTCGCCCTACGCCCCGCTCGCCTTCGCGGCCGGCGGGATGCGCACGTCCAGGGCCGGCGCGATCGCGCTGCTCGTCACGACGCTCGTCGTGGCGGGCGCGGCAGCCATCGCCTATGTGGACACCTTCTTCATTCATCTCGACGCGCAGGGCGCCCTGATCCTCATCTTCATGCCCGTCTGGCAGTGGGTGGGCGCGCTGGCCGGCCTCGTCGTCGCCTCGCTGCTCGCGTCCCGCGCCCGCAAGCCTTAGGGACAGGTATCGGGGACGTGTCCGCGGACACGTCCCCGAATTTCAGAGGAGGCAGCTGAGGCGCTCTTCGCGCAGGGTCGCGAAGCCGTGGCGTTCGTAGAAGCGGCGGGCGCCGGGATTGTCGAAATGCGTGGCGGTGTCGATGCGCGTCACGCCGAGCCGCCGCAGCTCGGCCTTGAGGGAATCCATGAGGACCGAGCCGATGCCCTGCCCCTCGAGTCCCGGCCGGACGTTCACGTCGTCGAGCTTCGCGACGAGCGAGCCGCGCGAGGTGGAGATGGCGAAGCAGACGACGCAGCAGCCCACGACCTCGGCGCCGCGCCGGACCATCCACACGAAGCCGAGTTCCGGCTTCTCGACGAAGAGCGCCAGCGCGCGCGCGAGCGCCTCGGGCCCGCCATCCCCGTAGGTCGCCGCGACGTCGAGGTAGTGCGGATCCGCCTGCAGGAACGCGAGGAAAAGCTCGCCGGCCGCCTCGCGATCGCCCGGCCCCATCCGCGAGCAGGCGACGGGCGCTCACTTCTTCGCGGCGGCCACGCCGTAGGCGCCCACGCCGGCTTTCCGACAGCGTGAGCGCCTCGAAGCGCCGGTCGAGCCGGTCGAAGTCGGCCTCGTGATCGCCGAGGAAGGCGCTGTAGGCCTCCTCGCTCTCCCAGCGGTCGATCGTCACGTACTCGCCCGGGCGCTCGTCGTCGACGAGGAGTTCCGTGCCGAGGTAGTCCTTCGACGCCGAGAAGAACGTCGCCCACTCGCCCTTCGGCCCGTAGGCCTTCTCGAACTTGGCCGTCTGCGCCGGGTCGACCTTGTAGCGCCAGATCACGACGTACATTCGACCTCCTAACGTCACTCGGTGTCAGACACGGTGTCTGACACCGCGGACGCTAGCCGAGCCAGGCGCGAGCGTTGCGGAACATGCGCATCCAGGGCGAATCCTCGCCCCAGCCGTCCGGGTGCCAGGACATGAGGACGGTGCGGAAGACGCGCTCGGGGTGCGGCATCATGATCGTGAAGCGCCCGTCGGGCGTCGTGACCGCGGTGATGCCGCCGGGCGAGCCGTTGGCGTTGTACGGATAGACCTCCGTGGGCTTGCCGCGGTTGTCCACGAAGCGCGCGGCCACCAGGTACTGGCAGGCCTCGAGCGTCTTCGCGTCCCTGAACGTGGCTTTCCCCTCGCCGTGCGCCGTGACGATGGGGATGCGGCTGCCTTCCATGCCCGCGAAGAGGATCGAGGGCGACTTCTGCACCTCCACCAGCGTGAAGCGCGCCTCGTACTGCTCGGAGAGGTTCCTCTCGAAGTGCGGCCAGTTCTGCGCGCCCGGGATGATGGACTTGAGGTTCGACACCATCTGGCAGCCGTTGCAGGCGCCCGAGCGCGAACGAGTCCGCGCGGTTGAAGAACGCCTCGAACTCGTCGCGCGCGCGGGCATTGAAGAGCACGGACTTGGCCCAGCCCTCGCCCGCGCCGAGCGTGTCGCCGTAGCTGAAGCCGCCGCAGGCCGCGAAGCCCTTGAAGTCGGAGAGCTTCGTCCTCCCCGAGATGATGTCGCTCATGTGCACGTCGACCGCCGCGAAGCCGGCGCGGTCGAACGCCGCCGCCATCTCCATCTGGCCGTTGACGCCCTGCTCGCGCAGGATCGCGATGCGCGGCCGCGCGCCCTTCGCGATGAAGGGGGCGGCGATGTCCTCGTCCGGCGCGAAGGTGAGCTTCGCGTTGAGCCCCGGGTCGCTCTCGTCGAGGATCCGGTCGTATTCCTGGTCCGCGCAGGCCGGGTTGTCGCGCAGGCGCTGGATGGCGTGCGTCACCGACGACCACGCCCGGTGCAGGTCCGCGCGCTTCTCGGCGAGCACGGGCTTGCCGTTCACGATCACGCGCACCTGGCCGTCCGCGTTCGGGTGCCCGATGACGTGCGATTCGCGCGAAAGCCCCGCGTCGCGAAGCGCCTGCATCACGGCCGCGCGGTCGGGTTTCCTGATCTGGAGGACCGCGCCCAGCTCCTCGTTGAAGAGCACGGCGAGGATGCGGTCGGCGAGATTCCCCGCCAGCACGTCCGTCTGGCGCTCGTGGCCGTCCACGTCGAGCTGCTTCGGGTCGAGCGCGAGGTTGTCGAGGACCACCGTCACGCCGGCGCGGCCCGCGAAGGCCATCTCGCACAGCGTCGCGAAGAGGCCGCCGTCGGAGCGGTCGTGGTAGGCGAGGATCCGCCCCGCCGCGTTGAGCGACTGGATCGCGCCGAAGAAGGCGGCGAGCTTCGCGGGATCGTCCACGTCCGGCGCGACGTTGCCGACCTGGCCGTGCACCTGCGCGAGCGCGGAGCCGCCCAGCCGGTTGCGGCCGCCGCCGAGATCGACGAGTACCAGCTCCGTCTCGCCCAGGTCCATGCGCAGCTGCGGCGTGAGGGTCCGCCTCGCGTCCACGACCGGCGCGAACGCGGAGACGATGAGCGACAGCGGCGCGGTGACGGCCTTCGCCTCGCCCGTCGCGGCGTCCTTCCACGTCGTCTTCATCGACATGGAATCCTTGCCCACGGGGATGGAGACGCCCAGCGCCGGGCAGAGCTCCATGCCCACCGCCTTCACGGTGTCGAAGAGGGACGCGTCCTCGCCCGGGTGCCCCGCCGCGCACATCCAGTTGGCCGAGAGCTTGATGTCGCCGATTGTCCGCGATCGCGGCCGCGGCGATGTTCGTGATCGCCTCGCCCACCGCCATGCGCCCGGACGCGGGCCCGTCGATGAGGGCGAGCGGCGTGCGCTCGCCGATGGCCATGGCCTCGCCGAGGAACGTCCCGTAGCCCATCGTGGTGACGGCGCAGTCGGCCACCGGCACCTGCCACGGGCCCACCATCTGGTCGCGCGCGCACATCCCGCCCACGGAGCGGTCGCCGATGGTCACGAGGAAGGTCTTGTCCGCGACCGTCGGCAGCCGCAGCACGCGGTAGGCCGCCTCGCGCAGATCGACGGCGGAGACATCGAAGGGGGCGGGCGCGCGGGACAGCCGCTTCACGTCGCGGTGCATGCGCGGCGGCTTGCCGAGGAGCACCTCGAGCGGCATGTCGACGGGGTCGTTCGCGAAGAGCGTGTCCTCGACCACGAGCCGGCCGTCCATGCGCGCGATGCCGACCACCGCGTAGGGGCAGCGCTCGCGCTCGCAGAGGCGGTCGAACTCGTCGATCCGGTCCTCGGGAATCGCGAGCACGTAGCGCTCCTGCGATTCGTTGGACCAGATCTGCATGGGCGTCATGCCCGGCTCCTCGATGTGCACCTCGCGAAGCTCGATGTCCGCGCCGACGCCGCCGGAATGGGCCAGCTCGGGCAGCGCGTTCGACAGCCCGCCCGCGCCCACGTCGTGGATGGAGAGGATCGGGTTCGCCTCTCCCATCTGCCAGCAGGCGTCGATGACTTCCTGGCAGCGGCGCTCGAGTTCCGGGTTGGCGCGCTGCACGGAATCGAAGTCGAGCGACTCGGTGTTGGTGCCGCTCGCCATCGAGGAGGCCGCGCCGCCGCCCATCCCGATGAGGAAGCCGGGGCCGCCGAGCTGCACGAAGACGGTCTTCGCGTCGAACGGTTGCTTCGTGACGTGCTTCGCCGAGAGGTTGCCCAGCCCGCCCGCGAGCATGATGGGCTTGTGGTAGCCGCGCACCTCGCCCGCGACGTTCATCTCGAAGGTGCGGAAGTACCCCGCGAGGTTGGGCCGCCCGAACTCGTTGTTGTAGGCCGCGCCCCCGATGGGGCCCTCGACCATGATCGAGAGCGCCGAGGCGATGCGCCCGGGCTTGCCGTAGTCGCCTTCCCAGGGCTCGCGCTGGCCGGGGAGGTCGCAGGTTCGAGACGGAGAATCCGGTGAGGCCGGCCTTGGGCTTGGCGCCCGTGCCCGTCGCGCCCTCGTCGCGGATCTCGCCGCCGGCGCCGGTGCCCGCGCCCGGATGCGGCGCGATGGCGGTGGGATGGTTGTGCGTCTCCACCTTCATCAGGATGTGCGTCGTGTCGCGGTGGTAGCCCCAGCCCTGTTTCGCGTCGGGGAAGAAGCGCTCGATCTCCGCGCCCTCCATGACGGCGGAATTGTCCGAGTACGCGACGATCGTGCCGCGCGGGTGCAGCGCGTGCGTGTTGCGGATCATCTGGAAGAGCGACTTGTCCTCGCGCCTTGCCGTCGATGGTCCAGGAGGCGTTGAAGATCTTGTGCCGGCAATGCTCGCTGTTGGCCTGCGCGAACATCATCAGCTCGACGTCCGTGGGATTGCGGCCCATCTTCCCGAAGTTGTCGACGAGGTAGTCGATCTCGTCGGGCGCGAGCGCCAGCCCCAGGGCCGCGTTGGCGTCCTCGAGGGCCTTGCGGCCGCCCTTCAGCAGGTCGATCGTGGCGAGCGGGCCCGGCTCGTGGCGCGCGAAGAGCCCGGCGGCCTCGTCGAAGGACTTCACGACCGACTCGGTCATGCGGTCGTGGATCGCCTCGACGAGCGCGCGCTCCGTCTTCTCGCGGATGGGCTTGCCGTTCTTCATCGCGAAGTGCCACGCCACGCCGCGCTCGAGCCGGATCACCTTCGCGAGCCCGCAGTTGTGCGCGATGTCGGTGGCCTTCGAGGACCACGGGGACACGGTCCCGAAGCGCGGCAGCACGACGCGCAGCTCGCCCTTCGGGTCCTCGCCGCCCGGCGTGCCGTAGGTGAGGATCTTCCCGAGCACGCCGGATTCCGCGTCCGTCGGCGGCCCTGCGAGGAGCGCGAAATGGACGAAGCGGGTGTCGATCGCGACCGCAGCGCGCAGGCCGGGCTTGAAGCCGGCGACGAGCTTGTCGACGCGGAAGGGGGAGAGGGCGACGCTGCCGTGCAGCGTGAGGAGGAGCTGCCCAGGCGCAACGTGCGAATTCATGGGCGAATTATAAATGTATTCCGTGCCAGGCACCGGTGCCCGGCACCGATGACCTCCCTTAGCCGGTTCCCCACCGCAGCAGGACGCGCAGCCGGCGCAGGTCCTGCTCCCCCGCCATGTCCGGGAGCAGGACGATCGCGCGCGTGAGCCAGGCCCCGTCGGGCTTCCAGTGCAGGACGATCGAGCCAGGGCGCGACGAAGCTTCCGGGCGCGACGCGCCCCGAGCGAAGGGAAGCCGCTCGCGAACGCCACGTCGATGCGGCCGGAGAGGTCGACGGCGAATCGCCGCACGGCCCCGCGTCCCTCGTGCCACGCGTGGAGACGGATCGCTCGCACGCAGACTCCGCCCAGCAGGAGGATCCCAGCGCCTGGGCCACGGGCGGCAGCGTCCGCAGCCAGCAGGGCGGCGAGCGCAGCCAGGCCGACGGCGAAGACCCAGGCCTCGACCCGCCGCGAAGGCCCCGGCGCGATGACCACACGCCAGGCAGGGTCGTTCGCCGGCCCCCCGCCGCTATACTTGAATGCCTCCACCCTCGCCGCCATGTTCGCCCCGTGACCTCCGCCCTGCCCCGCGTCTGCGACCTCTCTCCCTCCAACGCCCTGATCCGCGTTTCGGGTGACGACGCCGCCGAATTCCTGCACAACCAGTTCACCAACGACGTGAAGGCGCTGGCCGTGGGCGCCGCGCAATGGAACGGCTGGTGCACGCCCAAGGGCCGGCTCCTCGCGACGTTCGTGCTGGCGCGCGATGCCGAGGGCTATCTCCTGATGCTCCCGGCCGCGTTTGCCGAGGCGTTCGCGAAGACGCTTGCGCATGTTCGTGCTGCGGCCGAAGGCGAAGGTCGAGGACGTGTCGGCCGCGATGCCGCGCTTCGGCCTGTGGGACGGCGCGATTCCCGCGGGCGCGTTCCGGCTGGGCGAATCGCGCGCCGTCGTCGTTCGGGACGGCGCCGGAGGGCCGCGCAGCCACGCTCGAGGAGTGGGCTCTCCGCTCATCCGCGACGGCGTGGTGCAGGTGGTGCCCGGCACGCAGGAGGCCTTCGTCCCGCAGATGGCCAACTACGAGCTCGTGGGCGGCGTGAGCTTCAAGAAGGGCTGCTACCCCGGGCAGGAGATCGTCGCCCGCACGCAGTACCGCGGCATCCTCAAGAAGCGCGCCGTGCGGGTCCGTTCGGCCGCGCCGCTCGCGCCGGGCGACAGCGTCTACAGCGAGGCCTTCGGCGACCAGTCCGCCGGCACCGTCGCCAACGTCGCCCCGTCGCCCGACGGCGGCTTCGAAGCCCTGGTGGTCGCGCAGCTCGAGGCCATCGAGAAGAAGTCCCTCCGCCACGGCTCCCTCGCCGGCCCCGCCCTCGACATCCAGCCCCTCCCCTACCCCTTCCCCTGAACCCGGTACACGTGCCAGGTTCACGTGCCAGGTTCACGTGACACGTTCTGCCAGTGCCTGGCTCCGAACCTGGCACCGAAGCTATAGGCGGGCGCGCATGCCGATGTGGGGGATGCCGGCCTCGAGGTATTCGTCGCCTTCGACCGCATAGCCGTGCCGCGCGTAGAAGTCCTTCGCGTGCGACTGCGCATGAAGGTAGGTCTCGCGAAAGCCGCGCCGCTTCGCTTCCGCCATCAAGGCGTCCAGGATCGCGGCACCGACGCCCTTGCCGCGCCACGCGGCGAGCACCGCCATGCGGCCGATGCGCCCGTCGGGCATGAGGCGGCCGGTGCCGATGGGCTCGCCCGAAGCGCTTTCGGCCAGCGCGTGCGCGCAATCGCCGTCGCGCCCGTCCATCTCGAGGGTCGCGGGCACGTTCTGCTCGACGACGAAGACCGTCGTGCGGATGCGCGTGAGCGCCTCGGAGGCATCGCGCCATTCGACGAGGCGCACGCGGAAATCGGGGGAGTCGGCCATGGTAGAGTCGCAGGGTTCGCCGCAATTCTACCCGCCGCCCGCAATGAACCCCCGCTCCGTCCCGCTCGCCGCCATGGCCGCCCTGTGCGCGATCTGGGGCTACTCGTGGATCGCGATGAAGATCGCGCTCCGGCACGCGCACCCCTTCGACTTCGCGGCCGAGCGCCTCGTGCTGGGCACGATCCTCCTCTTCGCGATCATCGCCGTCACCGGCCGAAGGCTCACGCTCGACCGCTACCGCATGGCGATCGTCCTCGGCTTCGTCCAGGTGGGGGCGTTCGTCATCCTGTCGCACTACGCGCTGCTCGCCGCCGGCCCCGGCAAGACCTCGGTCCTCACCTACACGATGCCGTTCTGGATGATCGTGTTCGCGCATTTCATGATCCACGAGCGCATGCGCGGCGCGCAGTGGCTCTCGGTCGCGCTCGCCTTCGCCGGCCTCGTCCTCATCGTCTCGCCCGTGGAAGCTCACGAGCCTCGAGGGCAGCCTCCTCGCGGTGGGCTCCGGCGCCGTGTGGGCGCTGGCCGCCGTGATGTCGAAGCGCTGGCCCACGAAGGACACGGAGCCGCTCACCTTCACCGCCTGGCAGCTCGCCTTCGGCTCGATCCCGCTCGTGCTGCTCTCGTTCCTGCACCCGCACGAGGCGCCGCGCTGGAACGGCGAGTACGCGATCGCGCTCGCCTATTCGACGGTCTTCGCGACGGCGGGCGGCTGGTGGCTCTGGACCTACGTGCTCTCGCACGCTTCGGCCGGCGTCACGGGACTCAACACCCTCGCGGTGCCGGTCATCGCCGTCATCGCGTCCTGGATCCAGCTCGGCGAGCGCCCGCCGCCCCACGAGCTCGCGGGCATGGCCCTCATCGGCGGGGCGCTGGCCCTGCTCGCGTGGCTCGGCGTGCGTCGCGTCGAGGCGACACCGGTCGACTGAATCCGCGGCCCCGCCCCGAAACGGCGATCGGGCGATAGAATGGACGCTCGCCCCCCGTTCGAGCGCGCGGGGGCCCGCAACTCGCGCCATCGCAGCCGTCAGAAGCTCCGGCGAGGCGCACCGGCAGAAACCCCCCGGCCATGCGGCTGTCGCTTCGGTTCATCATCCCGCTCATCCTCGCGCTGGGCGCCATCGCCTACGGCGTCGCACCGCTCGTCGACGACCTCACGCTCAAGTGGTTCGTGCGCGACCTCGACATCCGCACGAAGCTCATCACGGCCGCCGTGCAGGAGCCGCTGGCCGAGGCGATGACCGCCGACCTGGGCGACCGGGCCCGCCAGCAGCGGCTCGAGGCGACCTTCAGCCGCCTCATCCAGGACGAGCGGCTCTTCGCGATCGGCTACTGCGACGCCTCGGGGAAGTTCGCCTACCGCACGGTGACGCTGCCCCGCGACATCGCCTGCCGCCCGCCCGGCCTTCCGCCCGAGGAGGCCGGCCGCGTCCACCACTTCGCCGGCGGCTCGCTGCACGTGGCGACGAACCCCGTGGTGATCGACGGCACGCGCGTGGGCGAGCTGGTCATCGTCCACGACATGAGCTTCGTGGAGAGGCGCAGCGCCGACACGCGGAAGTACATCGTGTATCTCTTCACCGGCATCGGCCTCGTGATCGCGCTCATCACCGTGGTGATCGCCGAGATTTCCTGGCGCGGCTGGGTCGCCGGCATGAAGGCGCTGATCCGCGGCCAGCTCCTCGCGCAATCCCCCGAGCCGCGCGCCAGGGAGCTGAAGCCCCTCGCCCGCGACCTCGAGGCGCTGGTGCGGGACCTCGAGACGGAGCGGCGCATGCGCGACGAATCCCAGATGACCTGGGTCCCGGAGACGCTCCGCACGATCCTGCGGCAGGACCTGAAGGGCGACGAGATCCTCATCGTCTCCAACCGCGAGCCCTACATCCACGTGCGCAATGGCGAGCGCCTCGAGGTGCTGCGCCCCGCGAGCGGCCTGGTGACGGCGCTGGAGCCCGTGATGCGCGCCTGCTCCGGGACGTGGATCGCCCACGGCGCCGGCAACGCCGACCGCGAGGTGGTCGACGCGAAGGACCACGTGGGCGTGCCGCCGGAGAACCCCACCTACCAGATCCGCCGCGTCTGGCTCTCGAAGGAGGAGGAGGCCGGCTACTACTACGGCTTCGCGAACGAGGGGCTGTGGCCGCTGTGCCACATCGCGCACACGCGTCCCGTGTTCCGCGCCACCGACTGGGAGCACTACCGCGCCGTGAACCGCCGCTTCGCCGAGGCCGTGGTCTCGGAATCGCGCACGCCCAACCCCATCGTGCTCGTCCAGGACTACCACTTCGCGCTGCTGCCGCGGATGATCCGCGAGCGGCTCCCCGAGGCCACGATCATCACCTTCTGGCACATCCCCTGGCCCAACCCGGAGGCCTTCGGCGTATGCCCCTGGCGCGCGGAGCTGCTCGAGGGGCTGCTCGGGTCCTCGATCCTCGGCTTCCACACCCAGTTCCACTGCAACAACTTCTTCGACACCGTGGACCGCTACCTCGAGGCGCGCGTCGACCGGGAGACCTTCACGATCTCCTACGGCGGGGAACCCACCGAGGTCCACCGCTACCCCATTTCCATCGAGTGGCCGCTGCAGGGGCTGGCGAGCCAGCCGCCCGTCCCCGACTGCCGCCGGATCGTCCGCGAGCAGCTGGGGATCCCGCCCGACACGCGCCTCGGCGTGGGCGTCGACCGGCTCGACTACACCAAGGGCATCCTCGAGCGCTTCGCGGCCATCGAGCGCTTCCTCGAGCTGGAGCCCGCGTGGATCGGCAAGCTCTCGTTCGTCCAGATCGCGGCGCCCAGCCGCTCCAGCATCGACGAATACCAGTCGCTGGACGCGCGGGTCCGCGCCGCCGCGCAGCGCATCAACGCCCGCTTCGGGTCGCCGGCGTGCCCGCCCATCATCCTCAAGATCGAGCATCACGACGCCGGGCGCGTGTACACGTACTACCGCGGCGCCGACTTCTGCTTCGTGTCCAGCCTGCACGACGGCATGAACCTCGTCGCCAAGGAGTTCGTGGCCACGCGCGAGGACGAGCGCGGCGTGCTGCTGCTGTCGCAGTTCGCGGGCGCGGCGCGGGAACTTCCCGAGGCGCTCATCGTCAACCCCTACGATACCGAGCAGTGCGCCGCGGCCGTGCGCGAGGCGCTCCTGATGCCCCCCGACGAGCAGCGGGCCCGCATGCGCAGCATGCGGGGCCTCCTGCAGGAGTTCAACGTGTACCGCTGGGCCGGTCGGATGCTCCTGGACGCGGCGCGCATGCGCAATCGCAGGCGCCTCGCCGCGGGTGCGCGCGCCTCCGCCGTCGCCTCGGGAGCGCGGACCTCATGACGCGGACGGCGATTCGGGCAACAATCGGCGCGATGCGACAGCGAACGGACACGAGCGGGCCCGGACGGGCGACACGAGGGCCGGCGCGCCGCCCTGGCCCCGGCGCGCGGCCGTCTTCCTCGACATCGACGGCACGCTCGTGGCCCTCGAGGAGCGTCCGGACGCCGTGCGCATCGACCCGTCGCTGCGCGCCCTCCTCGAGCGGCGCGCGAGGCGGCCGGCGGAGCCCTCGCCCTGATCAGCGGCCGCGCGATCGCGGACATCGACGCGCTCTTCGCCCCGGCGCGGTTCGCCGTCGCGGGACAGCACGGCACCGAGCGGCGCTCGGCCGACGGGCGCCTTCACTTCCACGCGCCCGCTCGCCACCCGGCTGCAGGGGCAGGCCGCGAGGCTGCGCGAGCTGGTCCGCGCCCACCCGGCCCTCCTCCTCGAGGAAAAGGGCGCGAGCCTCGCGCTGCACTTCCGCGGCGACCCGGCCCTCGAGGGCCTCGCCGAGCGGGAGACCCGCCAGGCCGTGGTGGCCCTGGGCGACGACTTCGAGCTGCTGGCCGGGCAAGTTCGTCTTCGAGGTGAAGCCCAGCGGGAAGGACAAGGGCACGGCCATCGACGAATTCATGGCGGAGGCGCCCTTCGCGGGCCGCCGGCCCGTCTTCGTCGGCGACGACCTCACCGACGAGCTGGGATTCGAGCGCGTCAACCGCATCGGCGGCGACTCGGTGAAGGTGGGGCCGGGCACGACCCGCGCGCGCTGGCGGCTCGACGATGCGGAGGCGGTGACCCGCTGGCTGGCCGACCTCGGCGCGGCGACGCCGGACGAACCCGAGGGAGAGACCGCCGGCATGAAGAACCTGCACCTGGGCGCCATCGGCAACTCGAGCGTCGGCGCGCTGATCGACGGCGCCGGCGAGATCGTCTGGGCGTGCCTGCCGCGCTTCGACGGCGACGCCGTGTTCTGCTCCCTGCTGCGCGAAGCCACCGGAGAGGCCGACTTCGGCTTCGCCGCGGTGGAGTTGAGCTGGCTCGCGCGCACCGAGCAGGAATACCTGCCCAATACGCCCATCCTCGTCACGCGGCTCTTCGACGACCGCGGCGGCGGCGTCGAGATCGTCGACTTCGCGCCGCGCTTCCGCCAGTTCGGCCGCCTCTTCTGCCCGGCCCAGCTCGTGCGCATCGTCCGGCCCATCGCGGGCAGCCCGCGCGTGCGCATCCGCTTCCGCCCGGCCGACGACTACGGCCGGCGGCGGCCGGAGGTGACCTCGGGCTCCAACCACATCCGCTTCGTCGGCTCGACCCAGGTGATGCGCCTCACCACGGATTGCTCGATCACGGCGATCCTCGAGGAGATGCCCTTCGTCCTGCGCGACGCGGTCGCGTTCCTGATGGGGCCGGACGAGTCGCTCCAGGGGTCCGTGGCGGAGGTGGCGCGCCGCTTCCTCGAGCTCACCACGGACTACTGGCACGACTGGGTGCGGGACCTCTCCATCCCCTTCGATGGCAGGACGAGATCATCCGCGCCGCGATCACGCTCAAGCTCGCCGCCTACGACGACACGGGCGCCGTCGTCGCGGCGCTCACGACCTCCATCCCCGAGGCGCCCGACAGCGGGCGCAACTGGGACTACCGCTTCTGCTGGCTGCGCGACGCCTACTTCGTGGTGAACGCGCTCAACCGCCTGAACGCCACGCGGACCATGGAGCGCTACCTCGGCTACATCATCAACGTGGCGGCCGGCAGCGATGGCCACCTGCAGCCCGTCTACCGCATCAGCGGGCGCGCCGAGCTGGAGGAAACCGTGGTCGCGTCCCTGCCCGGCTACCGCGGCATGGGGCCGGTCCGCGTCGGCAACCAGGCCTTCCGGCAGGTGCAGAACGACGTGTACGGCTCCGCGATCCTCGCGGCCACGCACGCGTTCTTCGACAATCGCCTGGCCGCCGTGGGCAACGCCGGCCTCTTCCGCCGCCTCGAGGTGCTGGGCGAGCGGGCGGTGCAGCTTCACGCGAGCCCCGACGCGGGCCTCTGGGAGCTGCGCGGCTCGTCGCACGTGCACACGTTCTCGTCACGTCATGTGCTGGGTGGCCTGCGACCGGCTCGCCAAGATCGCCGCGCCGGCTGGGCCTCGCGGAGCCGTCGCGCCGCTGGCGCGCCGAGGCCGACCGCATCCACGCCGTGATCGACGCGCGGGCCTGGTCCGCGAAGCAGGGCAGCTTCGTGTGCCACCTTCGAGGGCGACCAGCTCGACGCGAGCCTGCTGCTGCTCGCGGAGCTGGGCTTCCTGAAGGCGGACGACCCGCGGTTCGCCGGCACGGTCGCCGCCGTCGAGCGCGAGCTGCGCCGCGGCGACTTCATCTTCCGCTACACCGCAGCCCGACGACTTCGGCGCGCCGGAGAACGCGTTCGTGGTGTGCACCTTCTGGTACATCGACGCGCTGGCCGCGCTCGGCCGGCGCGACGAGGCGCGCGCGCTGTTCGAGGCGACGCTCGCGAGGCGCAACCGCCTCGGCCTGCTCTCCGAGGACCTCAACCCGGCGACCGGCGAGCTCTGGGGCAACTTCCCGCAGACCTACAGCATGGTGGGGCTCATCAACAGCGCCACGCGGCTCTCCATCCCGTGGGACCAGGCCTTCTAGGAGCGATTCGTTGATCCGCATCGGCATCGACCTCGGCGGCACCAAGACGGAACTCGCGGCGATCGACCGCGATGGCACGGAACTCCTACGCCGCCGCGTGCCCACGCCCTCGGACGCGTACGAGGACTCGGTGGCCCAGCTCGCGGCGCTCGTGACGCGAAGCCGAGCGCGAGCTGGGACGGCCAGCGCCGCGTGGGCCTCGGGCACCCGGGCGCCATCGAGCCGGCCACGGGGCTGCTTCGCAACGCCTACGCCACCGTCTTCAACGACCGGCCCTTCAAGGACGACCTCTCGCGCGCGCTCAAGCGCGAAGTGCGCTTCGAGAACGACGCCAACTGCTTCGCCTGCTCCGAGGCCCTCGACGGCGCCGGCGTCGGGCACCGCGTCGTGTTCGGCGCGATCCTGGGCACGGGCGCGGGCTCCGGCATCGTGATCGAGGGGCGACTGCTGCGCGGCGCCCACGCGCTGGCCGGCGAGTGGGGCCACAACCCGCTGCCCTGGATGTCGGCCGACGAATTCCCGGGCCCGCGGTGCTACTGCGGCCGCGAAGGGTGCATCGAGCGCTTCGTGTCCGGCCCCGCCCTCGGGGAGGATCACGAGAAGGTGACCGGCGAGCGCCTCGATCCCGCCGCCATCGTCGTCGCGGCGCCGCGGGCGACGCCGCCTGCCGCGCGAGCCTCGAGCGCCACGAGCACCGCCTCGCGCGCGCGCTGGCCCACGTGGTGAACCTCATCGATCCGGACGTGGTCGTGCTGGGCGGCGGCCTGTCGCACTTCGACCACCTCTACGCGAACCTGCCCGCGCGAATCGCGGCCATCACCTACGCGAAGGCCTCGCCCCCGATCGCCCGCGCGAAGCATGGCGACGCGAGCGGCGTGCGCGGGGCCGCGATGCTCTGGCCCGCGACGGGCGACGCGGAAAAAAGCTAGGACTTCTTCTTCGGCGCCTTGTAGCGCTTCACGCTGGCCAGGATCTCGGCCTTGGCCTCCTCCGGGCCGACCCACCCCTCGATCTTCACCCACTTGCCGGGCTCGAGATCCTTGTAGTGGCCGAAGAAGTGCGTGATCTGCTCGAGCATCATGCTGGGCAGGTCGCGCGGCGTCTCGATGGCGCGATACAGCGGCGTGAGCTTGTCGATGGGCACCGCGAGGAGCTTCGTGTCGCCGCCCGCCTCGTCGCTCATCTTGAGCATGCCGATGGGGCGGCAGCGCACCACCACGCCGGGCATCAGCGCGAAGGGCGTGACCACGAGGACGTCCGTGGGATCGCCGTCGTCGGAGAGCGTGTGCGGGATGTAGCCGTAGTTGCACGGGTAGTGCATGGCCGTCTGCACGAAGCGGTCCACGAAGAGAGCGCCGGTGGCCTTGTCGATCTCGTACTTGATCGGGTCGGCGTTCATCGGGATCTCGATGATGACGTTGAAATCGTTGGGGAGGTCCTTGCCGGCGTCGACGCGATCGAGGTTCATGGCGGTCTTTCGGTGGGTGCGCCGCCCGGCAAGCGAGCGAGCGCTGACAATCAGATGTGGTAAATTGCAGTGGCTACTGGGCAGCATTATCGCAAGTTCCCGATTTGACTGGCAAAAAGCCGATTCAAACGATGAACCGCACGCTCCCCCTCATCCTCACCCTGGACCAGCACGGTGTCCCGCACCGCTGGGTGACGTGGCAGCAGGCCGTCTGGTACTACGCCAAGGAACGCGTGGCCTGGGAGACCGGCCGCGAGGCCTTCACGATCTGGGGCGGGCGCTCCCACCTCACCGGCCGGCGCTCGAGCATCACCGCCAACTCGATCATCGCCATCCGCGGCAAGGCGCTCGCGATCAAGGGTTTCCACCAGACCCCGCCGCTCAACAACCGCGAGCTCTTCCACCGCGACCGCGCCATCTGCGCCTTCTGCGGCAGCTACTTCCCGCCGCTCAAGCTCACCTGCGACCACATCCTGCCCATGTCCCGGGGCGGGCGCGACACGTGGATGAACGTGGTCACCGCCTGCCGCTCCTGCAACCAGAGGAAGGGCAACCGCACGCCGGAGGAGGCGCGCATGCAGCTCCTCTACGCGCCCTACGTGCCCAACCGCGCGGAATTCCTCATCCTCGCCAACCGCCGCATCCTCGCGGACCAGATGGAGTTCCTGAAGCAGCACGTGTCGGCGAACTCCCGCCTCCACGCCGCGTAATCAGATTACAAGGGACGCCTTTTCACTGCGGCCCGGTCGGGCTTGCCATTGGCGAGCCGGGGAATCTCCCTTGCGAACTCGATGCGCGGCAGCTTGTAGCGCGCGAGCTTCGACTCGAGGAAGGCGCGCAGGTCGGGAGCGCCCGGACCGCGCAGCTCCACGACCGCCAGCGGCACCTCTCCCCACTTCTCGTCCGCCACGCCGATCACCACGGCGTCTGCGACGTCCGGGTGTTCGCGAAGCGCGTGCTCGATCTCCGCCGGGTAGACATTCTCGCCGCCCGAGATGATGAGGTCGTCGCGGCGCGCGAGCACGCGAAGGCATCCATCCGCATCCAGTTGGCCGAGATCTCCTGTACGGAGCCACCCGTCGCGGATCGCGGCCTCCGTGGCGGCAGCATCGTCGAGGTAGCCGCGCATCACGGTCGGTCCGCGCACCTCGATCACGCCGTCGACCGCGATACGCAGATCGATGCCGGGGAGCGCCTGCCCCGCGGTGCGGCGCTGCGCGAGTGGCGCGCCGGGGCGCACGAGGGTAGCCATCGCGCACGATTCCGTGAGGCCGTAGGAAGCGAGCGCCTGCGGACACACGTCCAGCAGCGCCGGGCTCACGGGGCCGCCGCCCACGACGACCGCCCGCACGCGCTCCGGCAACGCGCGGCCGCCTCGTGCCTCGAGGATCCGGCGCAGGGTCGCGTCGACCACCGAGACGTGCGTGACGCCCTGCTCTTCGATGGAGCGGCCGAGCTCGTCCGCCGAGAACGCGGCCGGCAGCACGACGCTGGCGCCCGCGAGCAGGCAGCGGTGCACGATGCCCAGCCCGCCCACGTGGAAGAAAGGCAGCGACGCGAGCCAGCGATCGCCGGGCCCAAGCGGCAATACGGCCGCCGATGCGCGGGCGCTCGCGACCTGGTTGCCTCGCGTGAGCATCGCGCCCTTCGGCCGCCCCGTCGTCCCGGACGTGAAGAGGATCGCCGCGTCGCGCGCCGGGTCGACGTAGCCCGAGGCGTCGGAAGTGTCGCCGACCGCAAGCGTGCGCCATTCCGCCAGCGACACGAGGCGGCTCGCATTCACCGCGCGCGCCGCGAACGCATCGCCCGCGATCACCACCTGCAACGCTGCGCGATTCACCTGCCAATCGATCTCGGCATCGGTGAGCCGCGTGTTGAGCGGCACCAGCACGCCCCCGGCACGCGCCACCGCGAGCGCGATCACGATCCACTCCACCGAATTCTCCGCCCAGAGCCCGACGCGGCCGAGGTCGCGGACACCCAGCGTGCGCAGCCGGCCTGTCGCGCCGGCGACGCGCGCCTCGAGCGATCCGTAAGTGAGCGTCTCCCCCCAAGCAACGACAGCAGGCGCGTCGCGTTTCAAGGCGCGCGCTCCCGCAGCCGCACGCCGAGGCCCGGCCCCTTCGGCAATTGCATGCGACCGTCATGAGGCGGCTCGAGCCCCTCGACCGGCGCCTCCTGCAGCAGGCCCACGGTCGCCAGCCCATGCGCGCGCTCCGGCCCCGGAAGGCTCGCCGCGAGGTGCAGCGCACCGGCCACGCCCACGGCCGTGTCGAAGATCGAGGTGATGACCACGCCGACCCCCATGTCGATGGCCGCGATCGCGAGGTCTCGCGTGGGCCTTACGCCGCCCAGCGCCATGGCCTTGAGCACCAGCACGTCCGCGCCGCGTTCGCGCAGGATGCGCCAGCCCTCGTCGAGTGTGCGCGGGTCGGCGGCCACGGGGATGTTGGTGCGGCGGCCCACGGTGCGCAGTTCTCCCGCCACCGGGTCCTCCACGTATTCGATGTCGCACGACTCCAGGGCATGAAGCACGCGCAGCGCCGTCGCCTCGTCCCACGCGCCATTGGCGTCGATTCGGATCGCGACCCCCGCGCCCACGCGCTCGCGCACCGCAAGCACGCGCGCGATGTCATCCACCGGCGATGCGGCCGCGACCTTGAGCTTCAGCGTGCGGAAGCCCGCCTCCACGGCGCGGGCCGCCTCGGTCGCAGCCGCCTCGGCGCCGGTTCCCAGCACGAGGGTATTCACTTCCACGTGCGATCGGGGCGCGTCGCACAGCAGGTAGGCCAGTGGCCGCCCGAACCGCTGCGCCTCGATGTCCAGCGTGGCGAGGTCGAAGGCGGCGTCGCGGAACGGTCCGCTTTCGAGTGCCTTCGCGAGCGCTTCGGGGGAGGCGATCGGCGCGAGGGGGGCCGCCTCGCCGTAGCCCACGCGCCCCTGGTCGTCCTCGATGCGTAGCCACGCTCCTCGGCGCTCGCGCCACGCGCCCGCCCCCGTCGCGATCGCCTCGCGGAAGGCGATGTCGTAGGGGATGAAGTCGTGGCGCAAGTCGGTGCCCGCGCGGGCCGCCCGGTCAGGGCACGCGCTTGAACTTGCCGAAGTCGGGGCGGCGCTTCTCGACGTAGGCGTTGCGGCCTTCCTGCGCCTCCTCGCTCATGTAGTAGAGCAGCGTCGCGTTGCCCGCGAGCTCCTGGATGCCAGCCTCGCCGTCGTAGTGGGCGTTGAACGCGCTCTTGAGGCAGCGCAGCGCGAGCGGGCTGTGCTGCAGGATCTCGCGGCACAGGGCCACGGTTTCCTTCTCGAGGTCCTTGAGCGGGACGACCGCGTTGACGAGTCCCATCTCGAGCGCCTGCTTCGCGTCGTACTGGCGGCAGGTGAACCAGATCTCCTTCGCCTTCTTGGGGCCCACGAGGTCCGCGAGGATGCTCGCGCCGAAGCCGCCGTCGAAGCTGCCGACGCGAGGGCCCGTCTGGCCGAAGCGCGCGTTGTCCGCGGCAACGGTGAGGTCGCACACGACGTGCAGCACGTGGCCGCCGCCGATGGCATAGCCCGCGACCATCGCGACGACGGGCTTGGGGCAGGAGCGGATCTGCTTCTGGAGGTCGAGCACGTTGAGGCGCGGCACGCCGTCGAGGCCCACGTAGCCCTTGGCTCCGCGGATGCGCTGGTCGCCGCCGGAGCAGAAGGCCAGGTCGCCCGCGCCCGTGAGGACGATGACGCCGATCTCCGGGTCCTCGTGCGCATCCTTGAAGGCGCGCGTGAGCTCGTTGAGGGTCGTCGGCCGGAAGGCGTTGCGCACCTCGGGACGGTTGATCGTGAGCTTCGCGATCCCCTCGGCCTTGTGGTACAGGATGTCCTCGAACTTGCCGACGGCCTTCCACGCGATGGCGCCTGCCTTGGGCGTCGCGGTGGCGGGTTTCTTCTTCATGCGTCGATGCTCCCTTTCAAGAATTCGTCGAGCGCCGCGACGAACGCGGGCGCCTGCTCCAGCGGGACGGCGTGGCCGGCTCCCGGCACGATGGCGAGCCTTGCACGGGGAATGCGGCCCGCCATGTCGCGCGCGATCGCGGCGAACTTGGCGTCGTGCTCGCCGGCCATCACCAGCACGGGCATGTCCAGGCGCGCGAGCTCGTCATGGACGGGCGGCTGGAAGCCCGTGCCGAAGGCGCGCAGCGACGCCGCGAGCCGCACGGGATCCTGCGCGAGCCGTTGGTTGCGCATCGCCTCGCGAAGCGCCGGCGGCAGCGACGCCTGGGTCGCGAACAGCGGATTCGCTTCCCATGTCCGGCTGAAGACTTCGATGCCGTCGCGCTCGATCGTATCCGCGAGCGCGAGATCCGCGGCGGCACGCGCGGCGCGTTCGCTCGCATCCGCGATGCCGGGTGTGGCGCCGACGAGGGCCAGCGCCGCCACGCGCCCCGGATGGCGCAGGGCGAAGGACAGCGCGAGCCGCCCGCCCATCGAGTAGCCCGCGAGCGCCACGCGGTCGCAACCCAGATTGTCGAGCAACGCAGCGAGCGCGTCGGCCGCGCGATCCAGGCGCCAGGCCTCCGGCGGCAGCGGCGCATCCGTGCCGCCATGCCCCGGCAGGTCCGGGAAGATGCAGCGCCGGCGCGGCAGCGCCCTGGCGGCGGGCAGCCAGAATTCGCCGGTGCCGGTGAAGCCATGCAGCAGGACGAGCGGCACGCCCACCTGCGGCCCGCGGCTGCGAACGGTCCAGGCAAGCCCGCCCGCCTCGACGCGATCGGCATGAACGCGGGGAAGCCGCGTGAGCGCCTGCTGCTCGCGCAGCGTCTCGCCGCGATCGGTCCGCCATTCGATGACGCGCACCTTGCCCGACGCGAACGTCCCGGCCGCGAGGCTCGCGACTTCGGCGAGGCTCGTGGCGACGACATGCTCGATGCCGGAAGCGCGCGAGACGGCCGCGAGGTCGCAGCCGTGCGGCGTGCCGAAGAGGGGCTCGAAGAGATCCTCGTGCTTGGCCACCGGCAGGTGCGAGAAGATGCCGCCGCCGCCGTTCTCGAGAAGCAGGATCGCGAGCGGCGTGCGCAGTTCCCGCGCCGCGCGCAACCCGCCCGCGTCGTGGAGGAACGCGAGGTCGCCGGTCACCAGCAGCGTGGGCCTGCCGCTGCCGCGGGCCACGCCGACCGCCGTGGAGACGATGCCGTCGATGCCGTTGGCGCCGCGGTTCGCGAACACCTCCACGCCGTCGGCCAGCCGTCCCGCGACCATCTCCGCCCAGCGGATGGGCATGCTGCTCGAGAGGAACAGCGCGGCACGCTTCGGGAGCACCGCGCAGGCCGCCGCGACGGCGGCCGCTTCGCGCGGCGCGCGATCGAGCAGCGCCCGCGCCCCGGCCTCCGCGATGGCGAGCGTTTCCGACCAGTCCTTGTCGAGCGGGACGCGCCCGACCTGGGTCGCGAGCGCTTCGCAGGTCGGGCCCGCGCTCGCCACCACCACCTCGCCCACGATGCCGTCCGGATCGCGGCGGCGGTCGTCGGGCTGGATCGCGACGACGGGCGGGCGGTGGCGCGCGAGCCAGGTCGCCAGCGTCTTCGAGGTCGGGATGCCGCCCAGGCGCAGGACGAAGTCGGGCGCGAGATCGGCCACGGCCTCGTCGCGCAGGAAGAGATCGGCGTGCGAGCACGCAACGACGCCCTCGGGAACTGCTGCACCGCGCAAGCCCGAGGCAATGTCGGCGAAGACGGGAATGCCGCCCGCCCGCGCGAGGGCGAACACGGACGCGGCCTCGGCGCAGTCGACCGCCCCCGGGCCGGCAATGATCAGCGGACGGCGCGCCTTCGCGATGCGCGCGGCCAGCGCCGCGAGCACGGGAAGTCCCGGAACCGCGCGCGGCGCAGCGCCAGCGGCCGGCGCATTCGACGCGCGAAGCGTCGCCGCAACGGCGGACCACTCGGCCTCGCACGCAGCCCTCTCCGCGGGCGGCGGAACCAGCGGCTCGCGAAACGGCACGTTGAGATGCACCGGTCCGCCGGCGCCGGCGGCGGCCACTGCGCAAGCCTCGCGCGCAGCCTGCGCGGCCATCGCGGGTGACGAACCCGGTTCATCGGGACAGGGAAGATCGCGGAAGTAGCGCGCGTGCGAACCGTACAGGTAGATCTGGTCGATGGTCTGCGACGCGCCGGTGTTGCGAAGCTCCGGCGGGCGGTCCGCGGTCAGCACCACCAGCGGCACGCCGGCGAGCGATGCCTCCACGATGGCCGGCAGGTAATTGGCGGCGGCGGTTCCGGAAGTGCACGCGAGAGCGACCGGCATCCGCGTGGCCTTCGCGATGCCGAGCGCGAGGAACGCGGCGCTGCGCTCGTCGATCTGCATCGAGAGGGCGAGACGGCCATCGAGGTGCGCGGCGATCGCAAGCGGCGAGGAGCGCGACCCGGGGCTCAGGCAGAGGTGGCGCACGCCGGCGGCGGCGAGTCCCTCGACGAGGGCCCGCGCCCAGAGGAGGTTCGCGTGCGCCGTCGCCGCGGGACCGGGGAGGCCGTCGCCCGCGCTCGGGGCGACGCCCCCGCCGGGAAGGGTCACGCGCGCTCCGCGAACAGGTGGATGAAGGAGGCGGCCTTGCGCGCGGTCTCGTCCCACTCCGCGTGCGGGTCGGAGCCGCGCACGATGCCGGCGCCGCCGAAGGCCGTCAGGCGATTGCCCTTCACGATGCCGGAGCGGATCGCGACGGCGAAATCGGCCGCATCCTGCCCGACCCAGCCGACGAGGCCGGCATACCAGCCGCGCGAACGCTGCTCGAGCGCATGAATGAGATCCATGGCCGTCAGCCGCGGCGAGCCCCCCACGGCCGGCGTGGGATGCAAGGCGCCGACCAATTCGCTGAGCCCCGCGCCCGGCCGCAATTGCGCGCGGATCGGGCTCCAGAGGTGCAACACCTCGGGGAGCGTCATGATGCGCGGCGCGGCAGCCGATTCCACGCGGCTCACGTGCGGCCCGATGGCGGCGAGGATTTCCTCGAGGACGATGCGATGCTCGCGGCCGTCCTTCTCGCTCGCGAGGAGCCTGGCGGCGTTGGCGGCTTCGGCCTCGGGCGAGCGGCCGCGGGCGATGGTGCCGGCGAGGCAGTCGCAGGCGATGGAGGAACCGCGCAGCGACACGAGCCGCTCGGGGCTCGCGCCGAGGAAGGCCGAATCGCCGCCGAAGTTCAGGCAGAAGCGCAGCCCATGCGGATTGCGGTCATGGATGAGGCGCAGCAACTCCCACGCGTCGATGGCCCGGTCCGCGTCGACGAGAATGTCGCGGGACAGCACGACCTTGCGGACCGCGCCCGACTCGATGGCGCGAAGGACCACCTCGACCGCGCCGTTCCAGCGCCCGCGCGATTCCGGCAGCACCGTTTCCGTGATGCGAATCGGCGTCGCGGCCGCCGCGCCCTCGCGGGCCGCCGCCTGGATGCGGTCGAGGAGGCGCCTTGCCTCGGGCTCGGGCGTGCCGAGCACGATCGCCTCGGTTCGTCCGGCGGCCTGCCGCAGGATGACGCGGGGCAGGACGAAGCGCGCGGCCTCCCCGTCCGGCCATCCGGGGTTCGCGCCCTGGCGAGGATCGAAGGCGATGCCGCCGATGTAGCGAATGAGCGACGGATCCGGCGCGAGGCTCGCGAAGACCTTGAGCCGCTCCCGCGCGCGCGCCAGGACCTGCAGCGCGCTCTCGAAGCCCGCGCCCGCCGGCGCGACGATGCTGTCGATCTCGCCGAGCCCCAGCCAGCGCTCGCCGCCCGTCTCGGAATCCGACCAGGCGATCTGGGGCAGGAACGGGGCCTCGGCGCCCAGCCGCGCGGGCAGCGCGTAGAGGTCCGCGCAATCGAGGCTCGCGCGGATGCCCGCGGCCGCGAGGCCGGCTTTCGCCACCGGCGTCGACGTCACCACGTCATCCACGGGAATCCTCCGGCCAAGCTGTCCGTACGTGCGCCAAGGGACCGGTCGCCTGCATTGATGGGACCCGAATTATACAAACGGGGCCCCCGGCGCGCCTGAGAAGCATCAATGGGGAGGGCCTCCTAATCAGATTAGGAAAACTAACTCATTGCCTTCGGAAATCTCGTTTGTCCCCCGATTCGCTGCGGTGCAGCATAATCGCATCGAAGCGCGTCCTCGGGTTTCGAGGCTGCGCGGCAACCCAGAGAGCCACCATGCACCTGAATCTCACGTCCTCCAAGGTCATCCTCGAACCGGGCCAGGTCCTCACCCTCGACGACGCGGAAGGCGTGCGCATCTGCCCGCGCGGCGCCAAGGTCTGGATCACCGAGGAAGGCGATTGCAGCGACTTCGTCGTGAACCCGGGCGAGAATTTCGTCGTCTCCCACGACGGGCGCACGGTCGTGCAGGCCATCGACACGACCTGGGTCGAGTTGAAGGAAGCGGCCTAGCCGATTTCCTTCTGCAGCCAGGCCACGAAGGCCTGCGCCTCGGGGCGAGTCCCCGCGCCCGGGGCGAATACCGCGTGCAGCGCCCGCGGAACCAGCATTCCCTTCCCGAAAAGCGGCACCAGCCGGCGGTCCTCGATGAGCGACTCCACCACGGACAGGCGGCCGAGCGCCACGCCCTGGCCGTGCAGCGCCGCATTGATCACCTGGTCGTACTGGTCGTAGGTCAGCGTGCCGCCCGGCACGAGGTCGGGCACGCCGCTCGCCTCGAGCCACGCCGCCCAGCTGAGCCAGGGCCAGCGCCCGTGGGCGTCGTGAAGGAACAGCATCACGTGCCGGCTCAGGTCGGCGGGCTTCGCGAGCGGGGCCTTCGCCTCCAACAGGTACGCCGGGCTCGCCACCGGGCAGAGGCGCTCCCCCACGAGCCGGACGGACCCGGGCGGTTCCTTTCCTGACGGGACGTCGCGGATGGCGAGGTCGATGCCCTCCCGCGCGAGGTCGACCACCTCGTGCGTTGCGGCGATCCGCACGTCGATGCCCGGGTGGGCCTGCCGGAAGCGCCCGAGCCGCGGCACGAGCCAGATCGAGGCGAACGAGACCGTGGTGGTGACGGTGAGGACGTGCCCGCGCGTCGATTCGCGAAGGCGCTGCGTCGCGGCGCGCAGTTCGGTGAGCGCGGAGGCGACCGAGCGGTAGTAGGCCTGGCCCGCCTCCGTGAGGGAGAGCGCCTTGTGGCGCCGCTCGAAGAGCTTCACGCCCAGGAACTCCTCCAGCGCCTGCACCTGGCGGCTCACCGCCGACTGCGTCACGAACAGTTCCGACGCGGCCTGGGTGAAGGACAGGCGCCGCGCGGCGGCCTCGAAGCCGCGCACGAGGTCGAGCGGGGGCAAGGGACGATTCGGGTTATGCATGCTTCCACCTCATGCAAGACATGCGCGCATTTCGTTTGTGCCTCAGGGTCACCCTCACGATACTGGCGGCACCGGCAAGGCATTCTGCATTCCCGGCAAGCATCCAGCAAGGAGACCGCCATGAACCTCAGAGTCGAAGCGCCCGTCCTCAGCCTCGAAGCCGGCCAATTCCTTTCGCTCGACGATGCCTGCGGCACGCGCATCCAGTCGAACGAGGGCACGGTCTGGATCACCGAGGAAGGCGAGCCGCGCGATTTCGTCGTCGGTCCCGGGGAAGCCTACGTCGTCACTCGCCCGGCCTCACCCTCGTCCAGGCGATGGTCGCCGCCCTCCCGCGCGGTGGCGTTGCTGGTCGACGAGGAGTCCTGCGGCTGCGCGCCGCCAACGATTGACCGCGGTACCGATTAACCGCGGTGTCTGACACCGCTCTTCTGGCACCGCCTGGTTCAGACACCGCAACGATCGAGGAGCATCGCGTCGCCGTAGGAGAAGAACCGGTAGCGATTCGCGATGGCGTGTCCGTAGGCGCGGCGGATGAGGTCCGTGCCCGAGAACGCGGAGACGAGCATGAGCAGCGTCGATTTCGGCAGGTGGAAATTGGTGACCAGGCGGTCGACCACCCGGAACCGAAACCCCGGGACGATGAAGAGCCGCGTCTCTGCGGCCTGCGCGCGCAGCTCGCCGCCCGCGGCCGCCGATTCAAGCGCGCGAAGCGTGGTCGTGCCGACCGCCACGACGCGCCCGCCCCTCGCCCTCGCCGCGGCGATCGCGCTCACCGTGCTGCCGGGAATGCTGTACCACTCCTCGTGCATCACGTGCGAGGCGATGTCGTCGCCCCTCACCGGCTGGAAGGTCCCGGCCCCCACGTGCAGCGTGACGCGCGCCGAGGCGATGCCCTTCGCCGCGATCGACGCGAGCAGCGCCTCGTCGAAATGCAGGCCCGCCGTCGGCGCGGCCACCGCGCCCGGCACGGCCGCGTACACGGTCTGGTAGCGCGACTCGTCGTCGGCCACCGGGGCGTGCGTGATGTAGGGTGGCAGCGGCACTTCGCCGTGCGCCGCGAGGATGTCGAGCACCGGCGCATCCGCCTCGAAACGCAACTCGAAGAGATCCCCCCGTCGTCCCATGACCTCTGCCGCGACGCCCGGCGCGAAGACGAGCCGGCGCCCGGGCCTGGGCGTCTTGCTCGCGCGCACGTGGGCGAGCGCATGGCTCGCGTCCAGCACCCGCTCGACGAGCACCTCCACCTCCCCGCCCGTGTCCTTGCGCCCGCGCAGCCGCGCCTTGATCACGCGCGTGTCGTTGAAGACGAGGAGGTCCCTCGGGTCGAGAAGCGAAGGCAGGTCGACGAAGGCGAGGTCGCGCAATTCGCCCGTCGGCTCCACGCGCAGCAGGCGGCTCGCGGCGCGCTCGTGCGCCGGGTGCTGCGCGACGAGTTCGGGCGGGAGCGGGTAATCGAAGTCGGAGAGTTTCACCCGTCGATTATAGTTTGCCCCTCACCCCCGACCCCTCTCCCGGCACCGGAGACATGGCGTGCGCGCACCGCTGGCGCTGCCCCCCGCGCCGACCGCTGCCGGCTCCTGCGACTGCAATGTCCGTGGTGCGTTCCCTCGGAACCGGCCCTGGCTACTGGAGCGCGATAAGCGTCAAGGATCCCGTGGAGGCATTCACGTTATGGGCGATGTGGTTGTTTCCCAGGGCTCTCGATGACAGCCGTCGCGCCATCGATCGTCCACGCATGGCTATTGTTCGCGATCGTGGAGCGGCTCAACGTGAGGGATGCCGTTCCCGACGTGGAGTTGCTGCTATGGAGTCCGTAGGTCGCTCCCTCGATCGTGGTGCCCGTAACCGAGATGTGGCGAACGTCGCCGGCGGTGATGGTGGCCGTGCCAACCCCGTACGTGCCTCCCGAGACAATCGAGTCGCTGAGAGTGGCCGTCGTCGTGATCCCCCCGTGCTCAGGGCATAGACCCCGGCGATCGCGTTGCCGAGGAGCTGGGTTCCGGAGATCTCGGCCTTGGCGCCCGCTTGCAGGTGCACACCCGCATAGCCATTGCTGCGAACGACCGAATTGGTGATCCGCAACATTCCTGCGCCATAGACGGATACGCCATGGCTCGGCATGTTCGCGATCACGCTGTGCTCGATTCCGAGCACCGAGCCGCCCGACAGCTCGACTCCCGAGGTGCCGTTGGCGCTACCCGGAGAGGGGACGATGACGAGGTTGCGAAGCGAGACCAGCAGGCCCGCGGCCGAGATGCGGATGGCCGGGGTGGCCAAGGGCGGAGCGATCCCGCCGCTCGGCTGATTGATGGCAAGGACGCTGCCTACCGCGCCGGGAATGGCAAGGATCGATACCGACTTGTCGATCATTACCGTCGCCGTGTTGTAGTTTGCGGAATCGAGCAACCAGATCTCGCCGCCGCTGGCGACGGCCGCGAGCCCCCTCTGCAGCAGGCGGCAAGGCTGCGGCAGCGTGCAGGCGTTGGCATCGTTGCCGTCGCTCGCGAGGTAGGCCCGGAAGAGTCTGGGCATTGGCGCCGGTGGACAGGATCAAGGCGGCTGCACAAGCAAGAGCGGTGCGTATCGTGGCGCGGGCTTTCATGGAGGCCTCCCTTTGTGGTGATTCGAATGCGCTGATCCGGCGCCGGCCCTTTCTTGTGGACAGGGGTCAACGGGGCGTGATCCGACCGCGGACCTCCTTCGTCTCGGAGCTGGCTTGATCGCCGTCGGGTGGGTGCCGAGCCATCCGGTAACGGGAAGGAAGAGCGCCCACCGCAAGGATAGGCGCTTTCGAAGCGGGACTACCCGGCCGGCCGAGGACGGGACGATGCCCGTCTACGGCCGCTTCGCCGCTACATGCCGGATACGGTGGAAATTGTGCCGATGAGTTCGATCCGTCCCGGCAGGCTGGTGATTACCAAGTCGCGCCGCCTTCCAGCGAATCGGCCGGTAGCGGGTAATCGAAGTCAAAGAGTTTCACCCGTCGATTATAATTTGCCCCTCACCCCGACCCTCTCCGGGCCTCCCTCCGGGAGAGGGCCGGGGTAAGGGCACCAAGCCGGGATGGCGGAATCGGTAGACGCAGCGGACTCAAAATCCGCCGGTGGCAACACTGTGGGGGTTCGAGTCCCCCTCCCGGCACCACGACCCAGTCCGGATCCGTCCGGCAATCGCCTTCCTGCCCTGCGAAATCGCCGTGTCCTCCACGAACCCGTTCGCTTCCGTCCGCCGTCTCGACCCCTGCCCTTGCGGCAGCGGCAAGCGCTTCAGGGATTGCCATGGCCGCCTGGCGCCGGCGCCCGTGCTGGCGCAGGCGATCGCCCTGCGCGAGCGGGGCGATACGGGAGCCGCGCGCGAGTCCCTCCGGCCCCTCCTGGAGGCCCCATCGCCGCTTGCGGAAGCTTTCAACCTCGACGGCCTCCTCGCCCAGGACGAGCTCGATCTCGCGGGCGCCAAGTCCCGGTTTCGCCGGGCGCTCGAGCTGGCGCCCGATTTTCCGGAGGCGCACTTCAACCTGGGCCTCGCGCTGCTGCTCGAAGGCGACTACGAGCGCGGATGGCCGGAGTACGAATGGCGCACCCGCCGCCTCGGCTACGGGGACTACGCCAACTACCCGTTCGGCATGCCGAGGTGGCGCGGCGAGCCGCTTTCCGGCCGGAGCATCCTGGTACACGCCGAGCAAGGGCAGGGCGACACCATCCAATTCGCGCGCTTCCTGGGGTGGTACGCGGAGGAGGGAGCGACGATCGACGTCTTTTGCCAGCCGCCGCTGGTTTCGCTGATGGGGCGCGTTCCCGGCGTGCGCCGCGCGTTTTCGAACCTCGCGGAGCGCCCCGCTCACGACTTCCATGCGCCGATCATCGACGCGGGCGCGCACCGCTTGCGCTCGCGAGAGTCGCCGCACTGGCGCGGTCGCTACCTGGCGCCGATCGCGGAGCGGACCGCGAAGTGGTCGCCGGAGATCGATGGCGTGCCCCGGCCGCGCACGGGGCTCGTCTGGAAGGGCAGCGCTCGCCATGCGAACGACCGCCGACGTTCCCTCCCGCCGGCGCTCGCGGCGCGCCTGGCCGAAGGGCTCGGCGGGGCCGTGGGCCTCCAGGTCGAGGACAACCAGGCCGGAACGGGGATTCCGCTCGCCCTCGAGGTGGGCTCGCGAATCGCCGACTGGGAGGACACGGCGGCCATCATCTCCCGCCTCGATCTCGTCATCACGGTGGACACGGCAGTCGCCCACCTCGCGGGCGCACTCGGCAAGTCCGTCTGGACGCTCCTGCCCTACAGCCCCGACTGGCGATGGGGAATCGCCGGGGCAACGACGGCGTGGTATCCCTCGATGCGCCTCTTTCGCCAGGCACGCGCGGGGGACTGGGATTCGGTGATCGACGGCGTGCTCGCCGAGCTGGCGCTGCGGTTGCGTTGAACGGCTTCGGGATGGGACGGGAAGGATGCGCTGTCAGCCGCCCTCGAAGACGAGCCAGCCGTCCGACGCCCGACGGTAGAGGCCCCGCTCCGTCACGACGAAATCCGCGGGAATGTCCCAGGGCTGGGGATGGATGGTCTCCAGTCGCGCCATCTCGTAGGTGACGCCGATCACGCGCGGGCGCACCGCGAGGCTCGCGAGCGTCCGGTCGAAGAACCCCGCGCCGTAGCCCAGCCGGTAGCCCTGCGCGTCCCAGCCGTTCATGGGCAGGAGCACCGTGTCCGGCACGGCCTCGCGCGATTCGACCGGGTACGGAATCCTCATCGCCCCCTCGGCCAGCCGCACGCCGGGATGCCACTCGCGGAAGGCGAGCGGCGTGCGCGGCGCCACCACCACCGGCAATGCCGTCGCCGCACCTCGCTCGCGAAGCTTGCGCGCGAGGAACCGCGCGTCGTATTCGGCGAGCACCGGCCAGCAGAACGCCACCGTGCCGCGCGCGAGGTCCGGAAATCCGGCTTCGAGGTGGGCATCGATCCGCAGGCGCCAGC
>CAWAOC010000007.1:0-256111 GCA_963783635.1 uncultured Gammaproteobacteria bacterium | reverse complement strand
CCGGCCCGGGAAATAGGCCCACTCCTGCGCATGCGGGTAGGGCGTATCCCAGCCGGCGACGCGCTCGATCGGCGCCTCGAGGCTGAAGAAGCAGTGTTCCTGCACCAGTGCCGCGAGCTCCGCGCCGAAGCCGCTGGTGCGCGTAGCCTCGTGCACGATCACGCAGCGGCCCGTCTTCGTGACGGAGCGCGTGATGGTCTCCAGGTCCAGCGGCCAGAGGCTGCGCAGGTCGATGATCTCGGCGTCGATGCCGGTCTCGCGCACCGCTGCCTCGGACACCCAGACCATCGTGCCGTAGGTGAGGATGGTGAGCGCGGCGCCGGGCCGGAAGACCGCCGCCGATTCGAGAGGCACCGTGTAGTGGCCCTCGGGCACCTCGGCGAGCGGGTTCCCGGTCCAGGGCACGACGGGCCGGTCGTGATGGCCGTCGAAGGGGCCGTTGTAGATGCGCTTGGGCTCGAGGAAGATCACCGGGTCGTCGCACTCGATCGAGGCGATGAGCAGCCCCTTGGCGTCATGCGGGTTCGAGGGCATCACCGTGCGCAGGCCGCAGACGTGCGTGAACAGCGCCTCCGGGCTCTGGCTGTGCGTCTGCCCGCCGTAGATGCCGCCGCCGCAGGGCATGCGGATGGTCAGCGGCGCGGTGAAGTCGCCGGCGGAACGGAAGCGAAGCCGCGCGGCGCCCGACACGATCTGGTCGTACGCGGGATAGACGTAGTCGGCGAACTGGATCTCCGCCACCGGGCGCAGGCCGTAGGCGCCCATGCCGATCGCCGCGCCGACGATGCCGCTTTCGGCGATCGGCGCGTCGAACACGCGCGAGGTGCCGTATTTCGCCTGCAATCCGTCGGTGCAGCGGAACACGCCGCCGAAATAGCCCACGTCCTCGCCGAACACCACCACGTTGTCATCCCGCTCCAGCATCACGTCCATGGCGGAGCGGATGGCCTGGATCATCGTCATCGAGGCCATGGTCAGGCTCCCAGCTGGCTGCGCTGCCGGCGCAGGTGTTCCGGCATGTCCTTGTACACGTCCTCGAACATCGTGGAAGCGTCGTGCACGTGGCCCGAGGCGAGCGTGCCGTAGCTCTCCGCCTCCTTCTGCACGGCGGCGACCTCCTCCTCGAGTTCCTTCGTGGTGCGTTCGTGCTCCGCGTCGGACCATGCCCCGATCGCCGTCAGGTGCTTCCGCAATCGCGCGACCGGATCCCCCAGGGGGAAGCGCGCCCAGTCGTCCGCGGGCCGGTACTTGGACGGGTCGTCCGAGGTCGAGTGCGCCCCGGCGCGGTAGGTGATCCATTCGATGAGTGTCGGCCCGAGCCCGCGGCGCGCACGCTCCGCCGCCCAGCGCGATGCGGCGATCACGGCAAGGAAGTCGTTGCCGTCGACGCGCAGCGAGGCGATGCCGCTGCCCACGCCGCGGGTGGCGAAGGTGGCCGCCTCGCCGCCCGCGATGCCCTGGAACGAGGAGATCGCCCACTGGTTGTTCACCACGTTCAGGATCACCGGCGCGCGATACACGGCGGCGAAGGTGAGCGCGTTGTGGAAGTCGGACTCGGCCGTCGACCCGTCGCCGATCCACGCGGAGGCGATGCGCGTGTCGCCCTTGATCGCGGACGCCATCGCCCAGCCCACGGCCTGGATGTACTGCGTGGCGAGGTTGCCGGCGATGGAGTAGAAGCCGTGCGCCGCGCGCCGAGTACATGACCGGGAGCTGCCGCCCCTTGAGCGGATCGCGCGCGTTGGAGAAGAGCTGGCACATCATGTCGAGGAGGCGGATAGCCGCGCGCGATGAGGATGCCCTGCTGCCGATAGGTGGGAAAGCACATGTCGTCCGGCTCGAGGGCGAGCGCCTGCCCGATGCCGATGGCCTCCTCCCCCAGGCTCTGCATGTAGAAGGAGATCTTCTTCTGCCGCTGCGCCACGAGCATGCGCGCGTCGAAGACGCGGGTCTTGAGCATGGCGCGCATTCCCGCGCGCAGCAGTTGCGGGTCGGCCTCGGGATCCCAGGGCCCCAGCGCGCGGCCCTCGTCGTCGAGCACGCGCACCAGCGCATCGACGAGGTCCTCGGTCTGGGAAGGCCGCACGTCCAGGGGCGGGCGCCGCACCGCGCCGGCGGGCGAGACCAGCAGGTACGAAAAGTCCGTCTCGCGGCCCGGCCTTGCCGAGGGCTCCGGCACGTGCAGCCGTAGCGGGGGGTACTGGCTCATTGCGTCTCCTTACCTTCGGTAATCAGGTTACTTTCGTAATCCGCACTACGATCTCCCGTAATCTGTCAGCTTGCACTAATCTGATCACGTCCAGTCGAGTATCACCTTGCCGCTCTGCGCCCGAAAGCATCGCCGCGAAGCCGGCCTCGTACTCCTCGACGGGGAAGTGGTGCGTGATGATCGGGCGAGAGGTCGAGCCCGCTCTGCAGCATCGCCACCATCTTGTACCAGGTCTCGAACATCTCGCGGCCGTAGATGCCGCGGATCTCGAGGCCCTTGAAGATCACCTGGTTCCAGTCGATCGCCATGCCCGGCGGCGGGATGCCGAGGAGCGCCACCTTGCCGCCGTGGTTCATGTGCTCGAGCATCTGGGTGAAGGCCTGCGGCGCGCCGGACATCTCCATGCCGACGTCGAAGCCTTCCGTCATGCGCAGGCTCTCCATCACGTCGCGCAGCTTCTCGCGCCCGACGTTGACGGCGCGCGTGGCGCCCATCTTCGCGGCGAGCCCCAGCCGGTAGTCGTTCACGTCCGTGATCACGACGTGGCGCGCGCCGACGTGCCGCGCGATCGCCGCCGCCATGATGCCGATGGGCCCGGCCCCGGTGATCAGCACGTCCTCGCCCACGAGGTTGAAGGCGAGCGCGGTGTGCGTGGCGTTGCCGAAGGGATCGAAGATCGACGCGAGGTCGTCGGAGATGTCGTCCGGGATCCTGAACGCGTTGAAGGCCGGGATCACCAGGAACTCCGCGAACGCGCCCTCGCGATTGACGCCCACGCCCACGGTGTTGCGGCACAGGTGCCGGCGGCCGGCGCGGCAGTTGCGGCAGAAGCCGCAGGTGATGTGCCCTTCGCCCGAGACGCGGTCGCCGATCGAGAAGCCGCGCACCTCCTGGCCCATCGCCACGATCTCGCCCACGTACTCGTGGCCGACGTGCATCGGCACGGGAATCGTCTTCTGCGCCCAGTCGTCCCACTTCCAGATGTGCACGTCGGTGCCGCAGATCGCCGTCTTGCGGATGCGGATCAGGACGTCGTTGTGCCCGACCTCGGGCTTCCTCACGCGCGTGAGCGTGAGACCGGGGGCGCGCTCCAGTTTTGCCAGTGCCTTCATCGGTTCACCCGTTCAAATGTGCCAGGCACGCGAACCTGGCACGTGAACCTGGCACGTGAACCTGGCACGTGAACCTGGCACGCGAACCTGGCACGCGAACCTGGCACGTGAACCTGGCACGTGAACCTGGCACGTGTACACGGTTCATGGGATGGCGCCCAGCGCGCGGCCGACCTTCCCGAAGGCCGTCGCCGCGCGGGCGATCTGCTCGGGCGTGTGCGCCGCGCTCATCTGCGTGCGGATGCGCGCCTTGCCCTTCGGGACGACGGGATAGGAGAAGCCGATCACGTACACGCCCTCGGCGAGCAGCGCGTCGGCCATGCGCGTGGCGAGCGCGGCATCGCCCAGCATCACCGGGATGATCGGGTGCCGGCCGGGCACGAGGTCGAACCCGAGGCCCGCCATCTCGCGGCGGAAGTGCTCGCCGTTGGCGCGCACCGTGGCACGCAGCCGCGAGCCCTCGTCGCTCGCCAGGATCCTCGAGCACCTTGAGGGAGGTGGCGGCGATGACCGGGGCCAGGGAGTTGGAGAACAGGTACGGCCGCGAGCGCTGCCGCAGGAGCTCCACGATCTCGCGCCGCCCGGCCGTGTAGCCGCCGGAGGCGCCGCCCATCGCCTTGCCGAGCGTGCCGGTGAGGATGTCGATGCGCCCCTCGACGCCGCAGAGCTCGGGCGTGCCTCGCCCCGCCTCGCCCACGAAGCCGACCGCGTGGGAGTCGTCCACCATGGTGAGCGCGCCGTGGCGCTCGGCGAGGTCGCAGATGGCCTTCAGGTTGGCGACGATCCCGTCCATGGAGAACACGCCGTCGGTCGCGACGAGCTTGAAGCGCGCGCCGGCCGCGTCGGCTTCGCGCAGCTTCGCCTCGAGGTCCGCCATGTCGTTGTTGCGGTAGCGGTAGCGCTTCGCCTTGCACAGCCGGATGCCGTCGACGATGCTCGCGTGGTTGAGCTCGTCGCTGATCACGGCGTCTTCCTCCCCCAGGAGCGTCTCGAAGAGGCCGCCGTTCGCGTCGAAGCAGCTCGAGTAGAGGATGCAGTCGTCGACCTTGAGGAACGCGGCGAGCGCCGCCTCGAGTTCCTTGTGCACGTCCTGCGTGCCGCAGATGAACCGCACCGAGGCCATCCCGTAGCCGTGGCGGTCGAGCGCTTCCTTGCCGGCCGCGACGAGCCGCGGGTCGTCGGCCAGGCCGAGGTAGTTGTTCGCGCAGAAGTTGAGCACCTCGGCGCCGCCGGCCAGGCGGATGGCCGGGGATTGCGGGCTCGCGATGACCCGTTCGGTCTTGTAGAAGCCGTCGGCGCGGATCTGCGCCAGCGTGCCGCGAACCTGGGACAGAAAGCGATCGCTCATGGCGGGCCTGTCCTTCCCCTGGGGTGGTGGGTTGCTGCGTATCTTAGTCCGTCGCTGCGGCGCAACAAGTTGCGGTAACGCAAGAAACGGGCGTATCGGGCACGGCCTACGGCGAGATGTACGCGTACCCCTTCGACTGGTAGGCCATGAGGGAGATCCAGCTGTTGCCCACCACCTTGACGGCGGGAATCACGTTCTCGGCCTTCGTGCCCTGCCCGCGAATGGCCACCGGAGGCTACGCTCGCTCCCGCGGGAGCGTCAAATCGGGTCCGGCGCGAAAGGCGAGCGAGCGGCAGCGGCGCGGATGATGGCGGTCGCCGCCGCGCTCCCGGTAATATGCGGTGCGACCGCTCCTTTCCACGCGCCATGACCTCCAACAACAAGACCCTCACCAAGTTCCGGGGCCGGATCCTCATCCTCGGCTTCGGCTGCATCGGGCGTGCCGTGCTTCCCCTGCTGCTGCGGCACACGGGACTGGGCCGCGACCGGATCCGCATCGTCACCGACAAGCCGACCCACCGGGACATCGCCGAGGAGTACCGCATCGACATCCGCATCGAGAAGGTCACGCCCGACAACTACCGGGCCATCCTCTCGCAGGAGCTGAAGGCGGGAGACTTCCTGCTGAACCTCTCGATCGGCATCTCGAGCGTCGAGCTCATCGCGTGGTGCCGCGAGGCGGGCGTCCTGTACCTCGACGCCTGCATCGAGCCCTGGGAAGGCGGCTACTACGACACCACGAAGACGGCCTCGCAGCGCTCGAACTACGGCCTGCGCGAGGCGGCGCTGGCGCTTCGCCGGCCGGGGCCCGCACCCACGGCCGTCCTCACCCACGGCGTGAATCCCGGGCTCGTGTCCCACTTCGTGAAGCAGGCGCTGCTCGATGTCGCGACCGCGACCGGGGGCCTCGCAGGCGGCGAGCCGCACGACCGCGCCGGCTGGGCCGGGCTCGCCCACCGCCTGGGCGTCAAGGTGATCCACGTCGCCGAGCGCGACACGCAGGTCTCGGCCACGGCGAAGCGTCCCGGCGAGTTCGTCAACACGTGGTCCGTGGAAGGGTTCGCGGGCGAGGGCTGCCAGCCGGCGGAGCTGGGCTGGGGCTCGCACGAGCGCCACTTCCCCGCGGACGGCCACCACCACGGCTACGGCTGCGACGCCGCGATCTACCTCGACCGGCCGGGGGCCGGCACGCGCGTGCGAAGCTGGACGCCGCTCGAAGGCCCGTACCACGGCTTTCTCATCACCCACGGCGAGTCGGTCTCCATCGCCGACTACCTCACGGTGCGCGAGGGGGAGCGCGTCGCCTACCGCCCGACGGTGCACTACGCCTACCACCCGTGCGACGACGCCGTGCTGTCGATCCACGAGCTGGCGGGGAAGGGATGGCGGCTGCAGCAATGGCGCCGCGAGCTGGGCGCCGAGGACATCGAGACGGGCATGGACGAGCTGGGCGTGCTGCTCGCGGGCCACGCGAAGAACGCCTACTGGTACGGCTCGCGGCTCACGATCGGGCAGGCGCGCTCGCTGTGCCCGCAGAACAACGCGACCAGCCTGCAGACGGCCGCCGGCGTGCTGGGCGGCGTGATCTGGGCGATGCGGCACCCCGACCGGGGCATCGTCGACCCCGAGGACATGGACTTCCGCGAGGTGCTGGAGGTGGCGTTGCCCTACCTCGGCGAGATGGTGGGAAAGTTCAGCGACTGGTCGCCGCTCGATGGGCGCGGGCGTCCTCTTCCCCGAGGACGTCGATCCCGACCGACGCCTGGCAGTTCAAGAACGTCCGCGTCTGAAAGCTCCCCTCTCTCCGGGAGAGGGGCTGGGGGTGAGGGATTCATTTCAAAGGAGCAAGCGATGATCGGCTACGTGACGCTTGGAACCAACGACCTGCCGCGCGCGGCGGCTTTCTACGATGCCCTCCTTGCGGAATTGGGCGTCAAGAGGCTCATGGAGCTCGACCGCGGCTACGCGTGGGGCGTGGCCATGGACAAGCCCGCGCTCGGAATCCTGAAGCCGTTCGACGGGAAGCCCGCGACCGTCGGCAACGGAGTGATGGTCGCGCTGGTGGTCGACTCGCGCGAGAAGGTCGACCGCATCCACAAGAAGGCGCTCGAGCTTGGCGCCCGGGACGAGGGCCCCGCCGGGCCGCGCGGCGAGGGCTTCTACGCCGGCTACTTCCGCGATCTCGACGGCAACAAGCTCAACGTCTTCTGCATGGGCTAGGGCTTGCTTCCCTCTCCCCGCGGGAGAGGGGCCGGGGGCGAGGGCCCGGGCTTCACTTCCCGCATCTCGTGAACCTCCACCTTCCCCGCGAGTTCCGTGCGGGCGACCGCGCTGGCCACGGACCGTTCGATCACGTGCACCACCTGGCCGGCGAGGACGGCCTTCGGGATGTTCTGCCCGAGGTCGAGGGTGCCGGCCTGCGGATCGAACAGCTTCTGGTGGTCCAGGATCTGCTCGCGCTCCAGGACCGCGAGCGTCCCGGGGTCGAGGATCACGACCGAGACGTAGGAATAGGGCGCCACGAAGAAGCTCGCCCGCGTCTCCTCGCCCTCCGGCGTGCGAACCGTGGCGCCGCTGCCTTTCGGCCGGAACGCGAGGCCGCAGGAGCCGGGATCGCTTTGGCAGTTGGGCTGCATGAAGAGGCCGAAGCCTTCCACGCGGGCGGCTATCCCGTCGTGGTCGAGAACCCGGTACGTCGGCAGCGCGACCACGATGCGGTGCCAGCCGCTGCGCTGGGGGAGGCCCTGCAACTCCTCGCGCACGCGCTGAAGCCGGAATTCCTCGCGATCCACCCCGGCCATGCCGCGTGGCGTCTCGCCCGATTTCGCGAGGAACACGAACCGTGCGCCGGGGTCGCGGCGCGCGATCACCTTTTCCAGCGCGGCCAGGGCGACCCGGTTGAAGGTCCCGCCCGGGGCCTCGAGCGTCGTGCGCCGGTACTGATCCACGCGGTTGCTGAAGCCGGAGGGCCGGTCGCCCGACCGCGTTTCGTAGACGACGTGGAACTGGTCGGGGAAGGCTGCGACAAGCGCGTATCTTCGTCCGGGGATTCGCCGGGGGCGGGGCGGGATCCTCCGCGCGCGCGTCGATACCGGCCAGGCCGGCAAGCAGGAGGAGTGCGAAGAGTCCATGGATCGGTGGGTTCCAGGGCAGGGGCACGGGGGAGTTACCCGATCCCCAGCACCTGCTTCACCGCCTTCACGAGCCCGCTCATCATGAAGGGCTTGGACACGTAGCCGTCCGCCCCCGCCGAGAGCCCCGCGGCCACATCCTCGGCCGAGGACTTCCCCGTCATCATGATCACGGGCAGCTTCATCAGCTTGGGATGCGACCGGATTCGCCGCAGCACCTGCAGGCCGTTGGTGTCCGGCAAGTCGATGTCCATGAGGACGAGGTCGACGGCCGGCCGGCGGTTCATCTGCTGGTTGATCTCGCTCTTGTTCGACGCCCAGTGCATCTCGAAGCCGGCCGTCATGAAGATGTCGATCACGAGCTGCCCGAGATCCGGGTCGTCCTCCACCACGAGGATCGAGTACTTCTGGCCGTTGTTCGGCGGGATGCGCACGGGCGAGCGGCGGGCGATGCTGACCATGAACCCCGACTCGACGAGCTGCGGGATGCCCTCCTTCGCTTCAGCGCGTGCACGCTCCACCTGCTCCGGGGGCGGAGGCGGCGGGGGGACGGGGGGCTCGTTGGTGAAGTCGAGCTCGTCGCCGGCGGGAGGGCGCGATGGGGCGCTCATGGGCAGCCTTGCGCTCGGGGGCTCCGTGGGATCGAGGAAGGATTCCCCTCCTCAAGAGGGCATTCTACCGTCCGGAGGGTCCATCGCCCGCGGTTTCGACGATCCGGCCCGCACGTCGCGCGAATTGCGCTACGCTGGCGACCCCGCAGCCCGACGCGGCTTGCCCCACGGAGAACGAAATGAACATTTCCATGTACCAGGCGTCCGTCCCCGTCTTCATCCGCATGCTCGACAACCTGGCCGCCATCCTCGAGAAGGCCGCCGCCCATGCCGAGGCGAGGAAGATCGACCCGGCGGTCCTCGTCTCGAGCAGGCTGTATCCCGACATGTTCCCGCTCTCGAAGCAGGTGCAGATCGCGACGGATGCGGCCAAGGGCGGCGCGGCCCGTCTCGCGCAGCTCGAGCCCCCGGCGTTCGAGGACAACGAAGCCACGTTCGCGGACCTCGTCGCGCGCACGCGCAGGACGACGGACTATCTCCGGACGCTCAAGCCCGGGCAGATCGACGGCTCCGAGGACCGCACCGTCACCTGGAAGACGCGAACCGCCACCAAGTCGATGCAGGGGATGCCGTACCTGCTGAACCACGTGATGCCGAACCTGTACTTCCACATCACCACGGCCTACGCGATCCTCCGGCACAACGGCGTGGAGATCGGGAAGGGCGACTTCCTCGGGAAGTCGTGACGCGCCGGCGCCACCCTCGACGATTCGGGATCGCAGGACGATGAAGGCACCGCCTCTACGAGACTTCCGTCCCGGTGTTCATCCGCATGCTCGGGCAGCTGGCGAAGATCCTCGACAAGGCCGCCGCGGATGCCGAGGCAAGGAACATCGACCCGGCGGCGCTGCTCGCGAGCCGCCTCGCCCCGGACATGTATCCGCTCGTGAAGCAGGTGAGAATCGCCACGGACGCGGCGGTCGACGGCGCGGCGCGCCTCGCGGGGGTGGAGGCGCCGGTGTTCGGCGGAAGCCGAGACGATCGTTTCCGGAGCTCGGCGCGCGGATACGAAAAGCGGTCGCTTTCCTCGAGACGCTGGGCCCCGAGCAATTCGAGGGCGCCGGGGAGCGCGTCGTGAGCTGGAAGGCGCGCGACGCGACAATCTCGCGTGAAGGGGACGCCCTATCTCCTGAACCATGCCCTGCCGAAGTTCTACTTCCACGTGACGATGGCCTACGCGATCCTCCGGCACGAGGGCGTGGCGCTGCGGAAGGGGGATTTCATGGGGAAGGCGTGACCCGGCTTCCCGGGACGATGTCGCTTTGATCCCGGGAGGGAGCCTGGCTTTCCCCCAGGCACCCCTACCGGCCCGTGCCGTTGCCTTTTCGGTACTCCATGAGCACTTTCTCCTCTTCCTTCCGATATCGCTGGTACAAGGCGGCGCCGGTGTCCCGCTGGAACTTCGCCAATTCCTCGGCCTGCCCCAAGGCGACGGCCTTCTCCTTGGAATGCCAGCTTCGACCGGCATCGCTGGTCAAGAACCTGATCACGGGGGAGAGGTCGCTGTCGCCCATGACCGCATCGACCTGACGGCGATAGGCGGCCCGAAGCCATTCCGCATCGGTGGACCTGCTGCACAAGTCCTCCGAGTAGCGCTCCCAGGCGGCGACGAGGCGAGGCCACAGCGGGCTGCGCTTGTCGAGGCCGCCGAACATTCCGGGTGTGCGCTCCACAGTGCGGTCAGGTCCGCCCAGCACCATGTTTTGCCTGCAGGTGTCGTAGTAGGCCCGCACGTAAGACGGATCGAATACGAGGTTGACGTATACGTCCAGTGCGTCGGGTCCTTTGCCGCCCTCCATGGGGGATGCGGGCGCGACGTCTGTCGCCATCGCTGTGCCCAGCTGCTGTTCCAGCCTCGCCAAGACAGGCTTGATCGCCTCGCCGATGGCCATGCGAGGATCCGAGGGTTCGAATTTCTCCTTGGTCTCGCGAGCGAGGATAACGGGCTTCGCCGACTCGAACGCTTCCACGAACGAGTTCGTCTGCCGGAGGGCCTCGTCGAAATAGGCCTTGCCGAAATAGGTCCAGTCGTTTTCGTTGCTGCAGCCAAACGAATTCTTGTCCGGCGCCGCAGCGGCGATGACCAGCGTGTTGTCGGACTTGAGCTGATCGACGAATCCGCCGGAGTAGCACGCGGAGACCACGATGACTCGATTCGTGATCCCGGACTCATCAAGAATGCTCCGCAGCACGGCGGGAGTGAGTTCGTTGAATCGCAATGGCCAGAGCTCCAGGGAAAACTCGTGCTTGGAGGAGCCGTGGGAGGTGAGGAACAGGAACAGGACGTCCTCCTCCCGATCCATGGTCTGGCCGATCTTCTTGAGGACGGCTCGCAAGCTGCTCGCGCTCGCGATCGGCCCACTCATGATGGTCTTGGGGTTGTTGACCAGCTTCACGACTCGGCCCTCGGCCCCGAATCGGTCGGTGAAGAGCTTCGCAACGGCGTCCACTTCGCGCATGAATACGTCCTGGGAACCGTAGCCGGCCATGCCAACGAAGTACAGGTCGACGATGCCCTTGCGGCCAGGCTTGATGCCGGCGAGCTCGCGCTCGAGGAGCTTGGGCTGAAGGTAGAACGCATCCTCGGAACCCACCGCAAGACTCGCGCTTCGTCCTGTGCCCGCCCCATCGCGCTCGCCACTGTAGTCTCGCGTCCATAGGCTTCGCTCGCGGTCCACGGATCCCAGGGGAATCGCGAGAAGCAGCGTGCACGCCGCAAGCACCCAGCCTTGCCGGGGCGCCGGGAACGGCACCAGGGTGATGGCAAACCGACCCACGATGAACGCGAACCACGCGGCGGGAACGTAGGCGAACAGTTCGTGATACGCCGGCCCGCCGCGCGGGCCGGCGCTGCTCGCCACGTACGCGAGCACCGTGGCGACGTCGACCACACACCACCCGAGCAGGCTTGCATACACGAGCACGGGCACCGCGCCCGGTCTTCCCACGAGGTAGCCCACGACGACGGCGCAGGCCAGGATCAGCGAAAAGTGAAACACGGTGCCGGGCAGGCCCCAGACCTCGACCGTGCCGTTCGACCCGATGGAAACCAGCGCGTAGAGCGTCGGGGCGATAAGCGTGGCCACCATCGCGCCGGCGATCTTTCCCCACGTGGTGGCCAGGTCGTCTTCGGGGACGCGCAACAGGAAGGCGATCTTGAGGGCGTTGCGCACGAGCGCATTGAGGCGCCCGCGCCAGCGCCGCGACGCAGGTGCGAGGCGGGATGCGGCGCCAAGGACCCGCTCGATGTGTGGCGCCCCGCTATCCGTTGCCTGCGCCGGGGGGGCGACACTGCCGGCAATGCGCTCCCGAGCGACGGCAATGAAAGACCGACGCTCGTCGTCGGTGGCAAAGGCCCGATTCGGGATCGGGACGAAATAGGCGTTGTCGTGCCGGAGGAACACGAAGTCGCGCATCTCCTCCACGCCCTGAAAGGCGGACCACCGGTTGAACGATTCGCGGTCAGGGGTCGTTTCGCGCACGCCGTCCGGGCCGAGGGCGAGGGTGCAGTCCTGCCCGGCAAGATAGCGGCTCTTGCGCAGCGTGCGGGCGAACAGCCGCTGCTGGGAAAACACCGCGAGACCCCACAGCAGAAGGACCGTGCCGATGCCCGAGGTGAAATTGGCGGCGTCGCTCGAGCCGGGCTTCTCCAGCAGGACCGCGAGCACGAGGGTAAAGCCGATTGCGCCGAACAAGAGGAAGACGATCCCCAATGGAGCCACCGATGTTCCAGGTTTCGAACGAATCGGGCCGTGTTGAGACGCACGGCCTCGACGTGCTCGTCGGGCGTGAGTGAGAAATTCAAGGTCTGCGGCATGGGCCTCTCGGAGTAAAGATGCGCGCCAACGGCGCGGACGGCAGCCTGGAAGGCCGCGTCGCGTTGTGCGGATCAGGCGCCGGACTTGGTCCAGGAATCGCGAAGGGTGACCGTCCGTATGAATGCCGGGGCGACGGCCTGACTGGCAGAGGGATCGGCCACGAAGTACCCGTGCCGCTCGAACTGGAACCGCTCCTCGCGCCTTCGCCTCCTTCAGTGAAGGCTCCAGGTACGCCCGGATCACCTTCAGCGAATCCGGATTGAGGTCGTCCAGGTAGTTCCCCGTCGCCTTCCCGGGATTGGGCACCTTGAACAGGCGGTCGTAGAGCCGCACCTCCGCCTCATAGGCCTGCGCCGCGGAAACCCAGTGGATCACGCCCTTCGTCTTGTGATGGTCCGCGCCCGGCGTGCCCGACTTCGAGTCCGGGAAGTACTCGCACATCACCTCGATCACCTTCCCGTGCGCGTCCTTGGTGCAGCCCGTGCACTTCACGACGAACCCGTACTTGAGCCGCACGGTGTTGCCGGGGAAGAGCCGGAAATAGCCCTTGGGCGGCTCCTCGTTGAAGTCCTCCCGCTCGATCCACAGCTCGCGCGAGAACGGGATCGAGCCGCTTGCCCCACTCCGGCTTCTGCGGGATGGTTGGGCGCGAAGCACTCCTCGGACTGGCCTTCCGGATAGTTCGTGATCAGGAGCTTGAGCGGGTCGAGCACGGCGATGCGGCGCGGCGCCACTTCGTTCAGGTGCTCGCGCATGCAGTCCTCGAGCACGGAAGGGTCGATCCAGTTGTCGGCCTTGGAGACGCCGATGCGCTCGGCGAACATCCGGAACCCCTCCGGCGTGAAGCCGCGGCGGCGGGCCCCCACCAGCGTGGGCATGCGCGGGTCGTCCCACCCGTCCACGTACTTCTCCTGCGACGAGCTTCAGCAGGAACCGCTTGCTCATCACCGTGTGCGTGAGGTTCAGCCGCGAGAACTCGATCTGCTGCGGAGCGGCCGCTGCAGCATGCCGTGCGTCGCGAGCCTCTCCAGCACCCAGTCGTAGAACGGCCGCTGGTCCTCGAACTCCAGCGTGCAGATGGAGTGGGTGATGTTCTCGAGCGCGTCCTCCATCGGGTGCGCGTAGGTGTACATCGGGTAGATGCACCACTTGTCGCCGGTGCGGTGGTGGGTGGCCCGCTTGATGCGGTAGATGGCGGGGTCGCGCAGGTTGATGTTGGGCGAGGCCATGTCGATCTTCGCGCGCAGCACGTGGGCGCCGTCGGCGTGCTTGCCGTCCCGCATCTCGCGGAAGAGGGCCAGGTTCTCGGCCGGCGTGCGGTTGCGGAAGGGCGAATCCCTGCCGGGCTCCTGGAAGCTGCCGCGGCTTTGCTGCATCTCCTCGGCCGATTGCGAATCCACGTACGCGTCGCCGTGCTCGATGAGGCACTCGGCGAACTCGTACATGAGGTCGAAGTAGTCGCTCGCGAAGTAGAGGTACTCGTCCTTCGCGCCGAATTCGAAGCCCAGCCACTTCACCGCGCCGATGATGGAGTCGACGTACTCCTGCTCCTCCTTCTCCGGGTTGGTGTCGTCGAAGCGCATGTGGCAGATGCCGCCGTACTCCTTCGCGAGCCCGAAGTTGAGGCAGATCGATTTCGCGTGCCCGATGTGGAGGTAGCCGTTGGGCTCCGGCGGGAAGCGCGTGCGGATCTTCGCGGGGTCGAGCGGGGCGTCCTTGTGGACCTCGAGCTTGCCGGGCTTGCCGCCCCACCGGCGCTGGGCGTACTTGCCGCTCGCGAGGTCGGCCTCGACGCGCTGCTTGATGAAATTGGTGATGTGGGCGCCTTCCGGCGTCTTCGTATCGTTGGGCATGGGGGCTCGGGGCGGTTGCTGCGCTGCGGAAAGGGCTATTTTGGCTCAATTCCCGGAGGATCGTCGCCCCCGTGGGACGTGATGCTCGACACACCCTGTATTCCGGGGGCCGGCAAGCGCGTTTGATGGGAATCACACGCACGCTGCCCGAGGTAGTAGGATATGACTACTCACGCTTCCGAATCCATGGCTACCCAACCCACCAGCCTCAAGATCCCGGGCGAACTCAAGGATCGCATCGACCGCCTCGCCAGGCAGGGCGGGGAAAGCGCCCATTCGCTGATGGTTCGCGCGCTGGAATCAGCCGTCGAATCGATGGAACGCCGCGCCGCCTTCTTCAGGGAAGCGGACGAAGCGGATCGGGAAATGCTTGAAACCGGGGCCGGTTATGCCCATGAGGACGTGGCAGCGTGGCTGCGTGCGAAGGCCGCAGGCAGGAATCCGAAACGGCCGAAGCCCGTGTCGTGGCGCAAATAGTCTATTCGCGGCGGTCGATCGAAGATCTCGAGAGGTTGGCAGAGTTCCTGGTCGAAGCAGCGCCGCAATCCTTGGCTTACGCCCTGGAGGCGATCATCGAGGCGTTCGGGGTCCTGGAGCATCACCCCTTGATCGGACGGCGGGGCGAGGGCGAAAAGCGCGAGCTTGTCATCTCCCGCGACTCCACCGGATATCTCGCGCTCTACCGCTTCGATCCGGCTGGCGACACGGTCCGGATTCTCCGCATCAGGCATCAACGCGAGGTGGGGTACGTCGATTAGCGACGCGCGAAGGAAACCCTTGGAATGTCGCGTTCATGGGGCGATACGCTACCATCGTCCCGTGAAACCGCTCTCCGGCCTCGACGCGGCGTTCCTGTACCTGGAGACGCCCGAGACCCCGATGCACGTGGGGTCCCTGCACCTCTACCAGGTGCCGGCCCGGCAACGCGCCACCTTCTACGACCGGGCGGTGAAGCACGTCGCCGGCCGCCTGCACCTGGCACCCGTCTTCACCCGCCGCATCGCCACCCTCCCGCTCGCCTCGCGAGCCCCATGTGGGTCGAGGACCGGGAGGTGGACCTCGCCTGGCACATCCGCCGGATCCGGCTCCCGAAGCCCGGCACGATGGCCACGCTCGAGGCCGCGGTCGCGAAGCTGCACTCGGAGCTGCTCGACCGGAGCCGCCCGCTTGTGGATGTTCTACGTGATCGAGGGCCTCGCCTCCGGGCACGTCGCCTGGTACTCGAAGATCCACCACGCCACGCTCGATGGCGCGGCGGGCGTGCAGCTCGCGCAGGCGATCCTCGATCCCTCGCCCGTGCCGCGCAAGGTGCCGAAGCCGGGGCAGCGCGCGCTGGAGAAGTCGCCGGGGATGGCGCGAACTGCTGGGCGCCGCGCTGAGGAAGAGCGCCGGCGAATACAGCGAAGCTCATCCGCCAGATGCCGGAGCTGGCCCGCGTGGTGAGGTCGAGCCTCGGATCCGCGGGCGGCGGGCGCGAAGAAGGGCAAGGGCGGCGGGCTCGGACTGCCCATCGGCCCCGCGACCTGCCTCAACGTGCCGATCACCGCGGAACGCGCCTTCGCCACGGCCTCGATTCCGCTCGCGGAGGTCAAGGCGATCGCGAAGCGCCACGACGCCAAGGTGAACGACGTGGTGCTCGCCCTCGTGAGCGGGGCGCTTCGCCGCTACCTCATGGGCCATGGCGCCGTGCCGAGAAGCCCGCTGGTGGCCGCGATGCCGGTGTCGCTGCGGGCCGCGGACGACATGGACTACTCCACGCGCGCGACGATGGTGCTCGCCAACCTCGCCACGCACTTCGCCGATCCCCTGCAGCGCCTGCAGGCCATCCGCGTCCTCCGCGGGCAACGCCAAGGCGTTCACCGTCGAGTGCCAAGTCGATCATCCCGACGGACTTCCCCTCGATCGGCGCGCCGTGGGTGCTGGCCGCCGCCGCCCGCGCCTACGGCTACACGCAGGGCGTGAAGGCGTACCCGCCGCTCGCGAACCTCGTCGTCTCCAACGTGCCCGGCCCGCAGGCGCCGCTCTACCTCGCGGGGGCGAAGATGCTGACCTACTGGCCCGCCTCCATCGTCGAGCACGGGCTCGGCCTCAACATCACCGTGCAGAGCTACTGCGGCTCCCTGGATTTCGGCCTCGTCGCGGCCAGGAAGGCGGTGCCGGACATCGCGCAAGCTCGTCCGCGCGTTGTACGATTCGCACGAGGAGCTGAAGAAGACGGCCGGATGACGCAGACGACCTACAACGTCGAGCACTGGTACGAATACGGGATGGCGCGGGCGCCCGGGCTCCTGCGCCTCGCGCTCGAATGGCGCGCCCCGTGGGAATACGGCGTCTCGCTCATGCTGCGCCCGCTCCTCAACAAGGCGCCGAAGGGCGACGGCCACCCGGTCCTCCTTTTCCCCGGCCTCATGGCCTCCGATGCGACGACGAACCCGCTGCGCAGCTTCCTCGAGGAACTGGGCTACGTCGCCTACGGCTGGGACCTCGGCGCGAACAAGGGGCCCCGCGAGGGCGTGCTGGAGGCCTGCCGGGAGCGCCTCGCGGCGATCCACAAGCGCCACAAGCGCAAGGTCTCCCTCATCGGCTGGAGCCTCGGCGGCCTCTACGCGCGCGAGTTCGCGAAGGAGTCGCCGCGCAAGGTGCGGCAGGTGATCACGCTCGGCACGCCGTTCACCGGGCATCCCAAGGCCACCAACGCGTGGCGGCTCTACGAGTACGTCACCGGCCACAAGATCGGCGCGCCGGAAATCCACGAGCGGCTGCGCATCCCGCCGACGGTGCCCACCACCTCCATCTACAGCCGCACCGACGGCATCGTGGCCTGGCAGTGCAGCATCGAGAAGCCCGGCCCGCGGCACGAGAACATCGAGGTCCAGGCGAGCCATTTCGGCCTGGGCTTCAGCCCCTACGCGTGGTACGCGATCGCCGACCGCCTCGCGCAGCCCGAAGGCAAGTGGAAGCCCTTCGAGCGCAACGGGGCGCGGGAGTGGTTCTACCGCGACCCGACGCGCCCGGGCTGGTACTAGGCCCGCGCGATGCCGACCGTCAACGCGAACGGCATCCGCATCGCCTACGAGACGAGCGGCGCAGCCGGCGCGCCGCCGATCCTGCTCGTGATGGGCCTCGGCATGCCGCTCGTCTTCTGGCCGGATGCGTTCGTCGAAGGGCTCGTGAAGGCGGGCTTCCGCGTGGTGCGCTTCGACAACCGCGACTGCGGGCTCTCGGAGCGCATCGAGGAGAAGACGCACGTGCCGGTGCCGGTGGCCATGGCGCGGTCCCTGATGGGCCGCGACGTGGGCGCCCCGTACACGCTGGCGGACATGGCGGGGGACGTCACGGGGCTGCTCGATGCGCTAGTCCATCGAGCGCGCGCACGTCGTCGGCGCCTCGCTGGGCGGCATGGTCGCGCAGGTGCTGGCGGCGCGGTCCCCGAAGCGCGTCGCGAGCCTCACCTCGATCATGTCCTCGAGCGGCAACCCGTTCGTGGCGATGGCGCGTCCCCGGGCGCTCGGCGCGATCCTGCACCGCCCGGACGATCCGGACGATCCCGCCAGCGTCACCGACCACCTCGTGCACGTGATGGAGGTGATCGGGAGCCACGGCTTCCCCGTCGATCCGAAGGCGCTTCGCGAGCTCTGCCAGCGCGTGGCGAATCGCGGCTACGACGCCCACGGCACCGCGCGCCAGATGCTCGCCATGCTGGCCTCGGGCGACCGGCGCGCCGAGCTGGAGAAAATCGCGGTCCCCACGCTCGTCATCCACGGCACCGAGGATCCGCTGATTCCCAAGGCGGCGGGGCGCGAGGTGGCGCGTCACATTCCGGGCGCGAAGCTCCTCGAGTTCGAGGGCATGGGTCACGACCTGCCGGCCGCGCTCATCCCGAAGATCGTGGCGGCCATCGCCGAGCACTGCGCGGGACGATAGCGTCGCCATCGGGCGACAGCGGAAAGGATTGGCGGAACCTGCGGCGTGACGGGCGCTCTGAACGAGTTGACGCCATCGTCGCCGAGGAATTTCGCCATGCACGCACTCCACCCCCGAAGTCCCGGATTCGCCGTGATGCAGCAAGTGGTCTTTCACGCGTTCGTGTCCGTCCTCGCCGTCGCGATCGCCTTCTCGCTGCCCGCGGCCGCCACCTTCGTGCTGTACGAGTGGTGGCCGCGCGTGAGTGCCAGCTCGAAGCTGCTCCTGGTCACGGAGCTCTCGCTCGCCGCCGTGCTCGTGATCCTGTTCAATGCGCTGCACCTCGCGTGGGAGGGCCTGCGCGTGAAGCGCCTGCACGACGTCGCCGCGCTCGTGCACGTGCGGCGCGACGGCGGGCCCGCGTCGCCGAAGGCCGAGCGAAAGGCGGCGCTCGCCGCCCGCGACGCGCTCATCCTTTCCGTCACGGGCTTCCACACCTTCGCGGACGAGGGCGCGCCCTTCCGCGATCTCGTGGACCGCAGCTTCGAGGCACGCGTGCTGCTCCTCAACCCCTTCAGCGAAGGCGCGCGCAGCCGCATCCGCTCGCTTCCGGACCCGATCGAGGCGGACGCGCTGTACCGGCAGGAGATCGGCGCGAGCATCGCGCACCTCAAGGCGCTGCGGGATGCGGGGCGGCGCGTGCGCCTGAAGCTCTACGATCGCGCGCCCTTCTGGAGCATCGTCGTGGCGGGCGAGCGGGCCTGGGTGCGCTACTGCCACGACGGCTACCCGCTTCGCACGCAGCCGGATTATGTCTTCGCGCTGCGCCCCGACGAGCCCACGCAGGGACTGTTCCCGCCCTTCTGCATGTACACGCTCAACCAGTGGAACGATCCCGCCCACGCGGAGTACGACTTCGTCACCGGCGAGCTCGTGCGCCGCACGCCGGAGGGCGAGGAAACGGGCCGCGAGGCCTTCCCGCTGCTCGCGCTGTCCTAGGGGTTCTTCGCGAGTGCCGCGCGCAGGTCCTTGAGCGTGGCGAAGGGTCCCGGCAGCGGCGTGGCCGCGAAGCGCAGCGTCGTATGCGACTGCGGCTTGTCGCTCTTCGGCGGGCCGATGCTGTAGACGGTCCACCCGGCCAGGCTCGTCGCGCCTTCGAGCACGCGGCCGCGGGGATCGCCGCCTGCCTGTCCCCAGTAGTTCCACTTCACGCGCTCGCCCGGCTTGTCGCCCGCAGCCACGTCGATCTCGAGGCGGAAGGCGATCGTGCCGGCGTCCACGCGCTCTACCGTTCCCTTGAGTTTCCAGGGGGCGCGAAAGGTGGCGTTCGCCGTGGGCGTGGAGACGTAGATCGGCGTCTTCTCGTCGCCTGCGTTGACGGCGACCTTGCCCTTCACCGACGCCGGCCCGCCTGGCGCCGCGGCGTCGAGGAGGCGAGTCAGGACCTTCAGGTTCAGGACCGCCACGTCGAGGGGGTCGACCTCGTAGCCTTTCTCGGGCGTGTAGCCCTTCGTGGCGATGGCCTGCCCGCCGACCAGCATGAGGTTGCCCTTCGTGCGGCCCTTCGCGGCGGGCGTGTCCAGCTCCACCACGACGTCGGCGGGATCGGCGAAGGCGCGGATCTTCCACGTGCCGGTCTCGCCCTTCGGCGGCACCTTCGCGGTGATCGTGTAGTCGGCGAGCTCCGCCCAGGGCGAAGGCGCGGCAGGCTGCGCGCTCCCCCCGATCGGCGGATGGTTGGACGGCATGGCCGGCAAGGCTTGCGCGGGGGCCTGCGCCAGCACCGCGAGGGGCAGGCACAGGACGGAGGCGGCGAGGAGGCGTATGGGCTCTCATGGTGGGCGCCATTGTGCCTCACGCCGGCCCCATCGCCTTGACCTCCGGCAAACCCCGACACCTGTCCCCGATCCGCCGGTTACGGCGGCGTATAGTGGCGCCACGACCGCGGCCAACGCGGCGAAGACCGCAACGCATCGGGGAGGATCACCATGGAAGCGCTGAAGACGTCGTCCGACGTCCTGTTCATCCTGCTGGGCGCCATCATGGTGCTGGCGATGCACGCGGGATTCGCGTTCCTGGAGCTGGGCACGGTCCGGCGCAAGAACCAGGTCAACGCGCTCATGAAGATCCTGGTGGACTTTTCCATCTCCACGATCGCGTATTTCTTCATCGGCTACTCGGTGGCCTACGGCGTGAACTTCTTCGCCGGTGCCGAGAGCCTCGCCGCGAAGAGCGGCTACGAGCTCGTGAAGTTCTTCTTCCTCCTCACCTTCGCGGCGGCGATCCCGGCGATCGTCTCGGGCGGGATCGCGGAGCGGTTCCGCTTCAACCCGCAGCTGGTCGCCACCTTCGCGCTCGTGGGCTTCCTCTATCCGTTCTTCGAGGGCATCGCCTGGAACCAGGCCTTCGGCTTCCAGGGCTGGGCGAAGGGCGCGTTCGGCGCGGAGTTCCACGATTTCGCGGGATCCGTGGTCGTGCACGCGATGGGCGGATGGGTGGCGCTCGCCGCGGTACTGCTGCTGGGCGCGCGGCACGGCCGCTACACGAAGGACGGCCGCGTGGTCGCCTTCCCGCCCTCCAGCATCCCGTTTCTCGCGCTGGGCGCGTGGGTGCTCTCGGTGGGCTGGTTCGGGTTCAACGTGATGAGCGCGCAGACCATCGACAAGATCACCGGGCTCGTCGCCGTCAACTCCCTCATGGCCATGGCGGGCGGGACGATCGCGGGCCTGGTGGTGGGCCGCAACGACCCGGGCTTCGTGCACAACGGGCCGCTTGCGGGGCTGGTCGCGGTGTGCGCGGGCTCCGACGTCATGCACCCGCTGGGCGCGCTCGCCACGGGCCCGTGGCCGGCGGGCTCTTCGTCGTGATGTTCAATGCCACGCAGAACCGCCTGAGGATCGACGACGTGCTGGGCGTGTGGCCGCTGCACGGCCTGTGCGGCGCCTGGGGCGGCATCGCGTGCGGCATCTTCGGCGCCAAGGCGCTGGGCGGGCTGGGCGGCGTCGCCTTCATGAGCCAGCTCTCGGGCACGCTCCTCGGCATCGCCATCGCGCTTGGCGGCGGCTTCGCCATCTACGGCACGCTGCGCGCGACGGTCGGCATCCGCCTCGACGCCGAGCAGGAGTTCGACGGCGCGGACATCTCGATCCACAAGATCTCCTCCACGCCGGAGCACGGAGAGCGCGAGGACTGAAGCGCGCTACCGGGGGCCCTCGAGCTCCCGCATGCAGACTTCCAGCAGGATTTCCCGCAGCGGAACGTTATCGCAGCCGCGGGCGAACTGGGGGCTGCGCGCGTCGATCTCGGCCTCTAGCGGTTCCCACGCGCGCGCGACGGCTTCCCAGGCGGGTGTTTCGGGCAGGGCCTGCCGCCGGCCGATGAGGACGAGTGAATACATCGCGCTCGAGGCGCCCATCCGCAGGTGCACGCTCCTTTCCTGCCCCTCCATCTGCGCGAGGAAGTCCGCGCCCTGTTCCCGCACCCACGCCCGGGCCTCGGGATCGCTCGCCGTTTCGTACCAGGCCCGCGCGAGGTTCTTCACGATCATGGCGCGCGCGGGGAACGAGTCGCTGGCTCCCGATGTGGTAGGGCGTGCCCGCATACACCTCGAGGGCCTCGCGCAGCACCGTGATGCCCTGCTCGCGGCGCCCTTGCTGGATGAGGAGGACGCCGAGATTGTTGGCGAGCCGGTGGCGGGAGCTCGCGGTCTTCAACCGGTCCGCGTAGGCGTCGAAGAGCCGCTCGTGGTGGGGCAGCGCGAGCCCGGGCTTGCCCATGCGCGCGGCGGCCTCGCCGAGGCAGTCGACGGCCCCGATCACCTTCGCGTCGCCTTCGCGGTCCGCGTACTTGAACGCCAGTTCGCACGCGGCGAAGACCTCGCTCCAGCGATTCAGCGTCCACGCCTTCGCGGCCAGTGTCATCGCGTCCGAATAGCTGCCGGGCGCGGCCGGCGCGGCGGGGCCGCGGCCGCAGGCGGCGACCAGGACCGCGATGAGCAGTGACAGGAGGGGACGCCGCATGTTTGTCATTCGGGGACGTGTCCGCGGACGCGTCCCCGAGTCGGAGTCAGGGGAGGAACGGCGCGGTTTCCCAGTGGAAACCGAGGGACCAGTAGCGGTCTTCCTTGTCGCCGCCGGCGCGCGTGACATAAGTGAGGTCGACGTCGAACTTCTCGAACACGGTGTAGCGCCCGCCCGCGCGGATGAAGGGGTCGCGCGAGTTCTCGCCGAAGCCCTCGGCGAGGAGCGTGAGCCTGTCGGTCACCGGCTTCTCGATCGCGATCCCCCAGATCGTGAGGTTGCGCGCCTCGGCGCGGTTGCGCGTCGTGCCGATGTTCAGGTGCAGCAGCGCCCGCGTGTCCTTGTCCTCGCCGAGGCCGAAGCTCACCGGGACGATGAAGTACGGATCGCCCCAGTCGTTCTTCTCCTCGCGCCGAGGGCCCGCGCGAGGCCGGCCACGAGCCCGATGCCCCAGGCGCCGTCGTCCACGCTCCTGAAGGCGTGCTTGGCCTGGAAGAAGGTCGCGCTGGTGAAGCTGCTGCCGGATTCGCGGGTGCGGGCCGCGCCGAGCTGGAACTCGGTGTCGAAGTAGGAACACGCCGGAACGACGAAGAGATGGGTCGTGTCGCCCCGGGTGCGATCCACCCACGACTCGAGCTGGCAGGCCTTGTCGTCGAGCGTGGAGGCGTCCTCGGTGGAAAGCGGCCGGCCGGCGAGGGCGATGCCGGGCAGCAGCAGGGCGACGAGAAGGGCGGCTCTCGTCATCAGTTCGGCGCCATCGACCTCGACATCGATTCCGTCATCGGATTCGTGGCGCTTCGCGAGCGGATGTTGGCGATCCAGTCCGCGGGAACGGCGAAGTTGAGGTTCTGCCCCGAGCGGTGCTGGAAGGTCATGATGCCCACGAGCCGCCCGTAGGCGTCGAAGAGCGGGCCGCCGGAGGAGCCGGGCGAGATGGGGGCGGTGGTCTGGATGACGCGGCCCTGCGGGAGGTCGCGCATGCCGGAGACGATGCCGTCGCTGATGGTGAGCTCGAGGCCCTGGGGCGAGCCGATCGCGAAGACCTTCTGGCCGGTCTTGAGCGAGTCGGCGGTGCCGATCGTCACGGCGGGCGCGGTGAGGCCCGTCACCGACAGGCGGCACAGGTCGTACTCCTCGTCCGCGACCTCGACGCTCGCCGAGAACTGCTCCGAGCCGACCTTCACCGTGAGGGAGCCGCCCGCCGTCGCCACGTGGCAGTTGGTGATGACGGTCCCGATGCCGGTGACCACGCCGCTGCCGAGCCCGACGGCGCGGCCGGAGACGTCGTGGACCGTGATGCGGGCGGTGCTGCGCGACAATTCCGCGAAGAGTTCCTCGGCGGTGCGCGCGACGGGCGCGGGAGCGGGCGCCGGCCTTCGGCGCGGCCTCGGGCCGGAGTTCCCGCTGCGCGACGATCCTCGGCTCGGGCTTCGGCGGCGAACGCGCCATCCAGAACGCGAGGAACGCGAGCACGAGCGCGCCGCCCGTGAGGACGTACTTGTTCTTCCAGGCCGGCGGGGCTTCGTCCTCCTCGGGCTCGAGGACGAGATCGGGGCTGCGGGCCGACTCCCTGGCCGCCGCCTTCTCGGCCATCGTGATGAGCTTCGCGTCGTAGGCCGCGCGCTCGTTGGGCATGCACAGGACGTGGTAGGCCTCGTGGACGAGGTTGACCTCGTTCGGGTCCGCCCCGGGGTTGCGCTCGAGGGCCGCGATCTTCGCCTTGTAGGCGAGGCCGATGTCGATGGCGCCCGCATCCTTCGCGATGCCGAGGATGTCGTAGAGGGTGCGCTTGCGGACGGGCGCGGGGGCGGGCGGGGTGGCCATGACCCCAATGATCGGGCCATTTGGGCGGATGGGGCAATGGGGTGCGGTAAAGTAGTCTCCCCCTGCGCCACCCGACCCGAGGACCCATGCTTCGCGCCCTTGCAGTCCTTTTCCTGTCCTCGGTCCCGTTCCTCGCCCCGGCGCTGGATCTCCAGGCCCACCGGGGCGGGCGCGGGCTCGCGCCCGAGAACACCCTGGCCGCCTTCGCCAACGCGCTGTCGCTGGGAGTAGACACGCTGGAGCTCGACACCGGGATCACGAAGGACGGCGTGGTGGTGATCTCGCACGATGCCTCGCTCAATCCGGCCATCACGCGGGGACCCGACGGCCAGTGGCTGGAGAAGCGGGGCCCGGCCATCCACTCGCTCGACTACGCGGAGCTTTCGAGGTACGACGTGGGGCGGCTCAAGCCCGGGACGAACTACGCGAAGGGCTTCCCCGACCAGAAGGCGGTCGACGGCGCCCGCGTGCCGAGGCTCGCGGAGCTCTTCGCGCTCGTGAAGAGGAGCGGCAACGACCGCGTCGGCTTCAACATCGAGACCAAGCTCACGCCGGTCGCGCCCGGCGAGACGCTGGCGCCGGAGCCCTTCGCGAAGCTGCTCCTCGCCGCGATCCGCGAAGCCGGGATGGAGTCGCGCGTGGTCATCCAGTCCTTCGACTGGCGCACGCTCGCCGTGGTGCAGCGCGAGGAGCCGGCCATCCCGACGGTGTATCTCACCGCGCAGCAGAAGTGGCTGGACAACATCGGGGGCGGCCCGTCGCCCGGCGTCGCGGCCCCGGCCGGACAGGATCCCGCGGCGTCGCCCTGGACGGCCGGTGTCCAGCTGCGGGACCACGGCTCGGTGCCGAGGATGGTGCGCGCGGCGGGCGGGCGCATCTGGTCGCCCTATTTCGGCGACGTGGACGCCGCGAAGATCGCGGAGGCGAAGACGCTGGGCCTGCGGGTCGTCGTGTGGACCGTGAACGAGCCCTCGGACATCGCGAGGATGCTCGACCTGCGCGTCGACGGCATCATCAGCGACCGCCCGGATCGCGTGCGCGACGAGATGAGGCGCCGCGGCCTGAAGCTTCCGCCCGCCACGCCGGTCGCGCCATGATCACGCTGGAGCGCCACCTCGCCGCCTGGGCGCTACCAGAACGCCTGGGCCAACCATCGGCTCCTCAAGGCCTGCGCGGCGCTCTCGCAGGCGGACTTCGCGGCCCCCCGCACGAGCTTCTTCCCGTCCCTCAAGGCGACGCTCAACCACATCGTGACGGTCGACTGGATGTATGCGGACGCGATGGAGCGCGCGATGGACGGGCGCGAGCCGCATCCCGACATCGGCGCCTTCTACGATCCCGCGGAGCCCTTCGCGCGCGTGGCCGACCTCGCGCCGGCGCAGAACGCCGTGGACCGGCGCTTCATCGCGCTGTGCGAGTCGCTGGGCCGCCGCCGACCTCGAGCGGCCCGTCGCGATCCTGCGCCGCAAGGGACGCGTGGAGGAGGCGATGCACCGCCTGCTCGCGCACGTCTTCGAGCACCAGATCCACCATCGCGGGCAGGCGCACGCGATGCTGGCGGGCACGCCCGTGGCGCCGCCGCAGCTCGACGAGTTCTTCTGCGCGAACGAGGCGGACCTGCGCGCGGCCGACTTCGCGGAGCTGGGATTCTCCGAAGAGCGGATCTGGCGCTAAGGATTCGGTGCCGGCTCACGAGCCTGGCACGTGAGCCTGGCACGTGGAGCCTGGCACCGAATCGATTACTCGCCGAAGGCGTAGCAGTCCATGCCGAGCGAGCCCATGTCGATGCCCAGCGCCATGCGGCGGGCCGGGAAGCCGCCGGCGCCGAGCGCCACGAAGAACGGCACGAGGTGGTCCTCGGTGGGATGGGCGCGCTCGGCCTGGGGGGCGAGGCTGCGGTAGTCGGCCAGCTCGTCGACGGCGCCCTCCTCGACTTTCTTCGCCATCCACTCGTTGAAGGCCACGGCCCAGGGGAAAGGCTCGTCCGTCCGGCCGTTCCAGTCGAGGTCGCCCAGGTTGTGCACGATGCCGCCCGAGGCGATCACGAGCACGCCCTCGCTTCGCAGGGGGGCGAGCGCGCGGCCGATCTCGAGGTGATGGCGGGCGCCGGATTCCGTCTGCACGGAAAGCTGGGTGACCGGGATGTCCGCATCGGGGTACATCCAGCGCAGCGGCACCCACCCGCCGTGGTCGATGCCGCGGTCCGGGTCGACCGCCGGCGGCTGGCCCGCGGCCCCGAGGAGCTGCGCGACGCGGCTCGCGAGCGCCGGCGCGCCGGGCGGGCGATAGCGCACGCGATAGAGCTCCTCCGGGAAGCCGCTGAAATCGTGGATCGTGTCGAGCCGCGCCGCGCCGGACACCACGGGAAACGGCGTCTCCCAGTGCGCCGACACCAGCAGGATCGACTCGGGCCGCCCGAGGACAACGGCGAGCTCGGCCCAGCTGTGCGTGAAGAAGTTGTTGGCGAGCGCGAGCGTCGGCGCGCCGTGGGAGAGGAAGAGGGCAGGAAAGCGTCATGGCGTCTCGGGAGAATGCGCGGCGGCGTGCCCCCGGCGCTCGTCGACAGGCGCCAGGCAGCCGATCGCGACGATGAAGAATACCCCGGTCACGAGGATCGCGAGGCGGTGATTGCCGCCCGTGGCCCAGGTGACGGCGCCATAGGTGACGGGCCCGAGGATCGAGGCGAGGCGCGTGGCGACGCCCCACAGCCCGAAGAACTCGCCGCTGCGCTCGGGCGGCGAGAAGTAGGCCACGAGGGCGCGCCCGGCCGACTGCGACGAGCCCATGGCGAGGCCCGGCGAGGTTGGCCGCGACCCAGAACACCGCCTGCGTCGTGCCGAAGTAGGCCACCACGACCATCACGATCCAGCCGTAGAGCGTGTAGCGCAGCGCGCGCACCTTGCCGATGCGGTCCTGCGCGTAGCCGAAGGCGAAGGCGCCGATGGCCGCCGTCACGTTCACCGCGAGGATGAGGAGGATCGTGTCCTTCATCCCGAACCCCATCACCTGCTCGGCGTAGATCGCGGCCAGCGCGATGACCGTCGCCACGCCCGCCTGGTAGAAGGTGCCGCAGGCGAAGACCGCGAGCAGGTCGCGGTAGGCGGCGGCCTCGCCGCGCGGTGCGCGCCAGGCGCGCAAAGCGCGTGCGACTGGCGCTCGGCTGGGCGGCACGGGCACCGCGCGCTCCCGCAGCAGCAGGAACGTGGGCAGCGAGGCGAGCGCGAAGACGCGCCGCGGTGATGAGCATCGTCCCCGGCACGGACTGCGCCGTGGTCGCGCCGCGCGCCGGCGCGCTCATCACCCACGCGAGGCACAGGCCGAGCGAGAGGAGCCCCCCGAAATAGCCCAGGCTCCAGCCCCAGCCCGGACACCTTGCCCACGGCCGCGGGCCGCGCGAGCTCCGGCAGGAACGCCGCGGTGAGGTTCTCGCCCAGCGAATAGGCGACGTTGGAGACGACGATGAACGCGACCGCCCACGCGATGTCGCCCGGGCCCGGCGCCCGCGAGCAGCGCCGTTCCCGCCACGCAGGCGACCGTGCGTGGCCGCGAGCGCGCGCTTCTTCGCCGCGTGGGCGTCGGCCCAGGCGCCGACGACCGGGCCCGCGACCATCACGATCGCGTAGGAAATGCCCAGCGCGACCGTCCACGCGAACGTGGCCCAGGGGGCGTTGCCGGCAACCGTGGCGACGAAGTAGGCGTTGAAGACGGCGGTGAGGACGACGGTGGTGTAGCCGGAGTTGGCGAAGTCGTACATCGCCCACGCCGAACACTTCGCGGCGCGCGACGCCGGGATTGAGCGGGGAGGCGGCGTCAGCGTTCAAGGCGTCGCCGCGTTCCGCCAGCCACCGCTGCCCGCTCCTGCGGCCGCATGTCCTTCAGGCGCTCCTGCGCCTCCTCGAGCGCGCGATCGCGATCCGACGAGCAGGTCCGCCACGGTCACCGGCACCGGCGACGTCGGGCACCACGCCCTCGCCCTCGATCCGCTTGCCGTTGGCGAACTCGAAGGCCACCTCGCTGTAGGCGAGCTTGCCGCCCCCGGGACGTCGGCATAGCCCAGGTAGCGCGAGCAGGCAGCCGCAGGAGATCTGCCCCACGACCGTCGCGCGGCCCTGCGACTGCAGCATGCCCGGCGAAGAGCTCGCTGCCGCTGGCGCTTGCCGTCGTTCACCAGCACCGCGACCGGGCCGGCGATAGGTGCCGGTGCCCTCGAGCTCCTGCTTCAGCTTGACCAGCTCGATCCAGTCGAACGCGATGGTGACGGGCTTGCCGGTGCGCGTGAGCGTGCGGCCGTACGCGACCTTGCCCTTGAAGAACTGCTCGGCGACGGCCTTCACCATGTAGCGCCGACCCGCCGGGATTGCCGCGCAGGTCGATCACGAGGCCGGGCGTGTCCTTGAGCGCCTCGATCGCGCGCGATCATGCGGCCCTGCATCGACTGCTCCCAGCTGGTGAGGCGGATGTAGCCGAACCCCGAGGGCAGCACGCGATGCGCGACGCGCGGCGGGGTGGCGATGCGCTTGCGCTTGAGCGAGGCCGTCGAAGGGCGTGCCGTCGCCGCGCACGAAGGCGAGGGTCATCGCCGATGTCCGGCTCGCCCTCGAAGAGGCGCCGCGCCGCGGCGAAGTGCCGCGCCTGCGCCGTGGAGCTCTGCCGCGTCTCGGCCAGCGCCTTGGCGTAGGCGGCCTGCGCGGGCTCGCCCTCGATCTCGACGAGCGTCATGCCGGGCCGCACGCCGGCCCAGAACGCATCGGATTCGGCGCGTTCACGCCCGTCACCACGAGCTTGCCGTCGACGGGGAGGAACGCGAAGCCGAGGCTGACGGACTCGTAGCGCGCGATCTCGCTCGGCGCGCCGCGGCGATTCCACGCGCGTGTGCGCGTCGCGAAGCTCGCCGGTCATGCGGTCGAGCTCGTGCCAGAAATCCTCGTCGCGTGGCCGCGGCCAGCGCGCGCGGGCGCCCAGCGCTCGCGCGCGGCCGTCCAGTCGACGCCGTTGAACGCCGGGTCGTAGTAGCGCTCGTTGACCGTGGTCCAGACGAAGTCGAACGCCGCGATCCGGGTGGCCTGGCCCAGCGTCGGGCTCGCGGGCGGCGGCACCGGGGTCGTCGGGCAGGGCGTCGGCGGCCGCGTGCGCGCGAGACGATGTTGTAGGGATCGATCGCCGCGCAGCCGGCAGCGAGGACGGCGGCGAGGACGAGGGTGGCGCAGGCGGCGGACTCGGGCTCATTCGGGCGCGGGGAGGGCTCGATGCGGCAATCGGGGAAAACGCGGCTAGACTGTCGCCACCGCGCTTCGCAGGCAGGATAACCCATAACATGATTCGTCCGGCGCACTCGAGCCTCGCGGCCGCCCTGTTCGCGGCGGCCTGCGCGAGCGTTCCCGTGCCGCCGGCGCCCTGGCGCCGCGCTCGCCGTCGCGCGGCGCCCGACCCGGCGCCCGTTCTCCGCCGCCGGCCGCGCTCGACGTGCTGCCGCCGGGCTGGAAGCCGGTCCGGCTCACGCGCTTCAAGAAGCCCACGGACTACCGGCTCGTTCCCCTCGAGGGCACGGTCGCCCTGCAGGCGACGGCGGACTCCTCGGCCTCGGGGCTGCAGTTCGACACCGTGGCGGACCTGCACGAGTACCCGTGGCTCACCTGGAAGTGGAAGGTGCCCGAACTCAACGGCAAGGCCGACAACACGCTCGCGCACGTCGAGGACTCGCCCGCGCGCGTGATCGTCGTCTTCGAGGGCGGGCGCGACCGGCTGCCGGCGGCGGAGCAGATCAACTACGACCTCGCGAAGGCCATGGGCGGCAACGAGCTGCCCTACGCGACGATGATGTACATCTGGGAGAACCAGCTCCCCGAAGGCGCGATCATCACGCACCATTTCAGCACGCGCATCAAGATGATCGTCGCCGGCAGCGGCCGCAAGGACCTGGGCACCTGGCACGAGGAGCGCGTGAATCTGCTCGAGGACTACCGCCGCGCCTTCGGCGAGGAGCCGCCGCGCGTGCGGGCGATCGGCATCATGAGCGACTCGGACAACACCGGCGAGCACACGGTCGCCTACTACGGCGACATCCGCTTCCTGCGCCGGTGACGCTATTTCCTCGCGGCCTGCGCCGGGGCCGGCCGCGTTGTCGGCGGCGGGGCACGCGACCGCGCGTAGCGTGGAGGCGGGGTGCTCGCGCTGCAGGAGGGCGAGCCGCGCGACGAGCGGCGTGTCGGGGTCGCGGACGAGGAACACGGAGTCCTTCACTTCCTTGGCGAACGGGCCGACCTGCGCGCCCTTCGCGCCCTTCGCCTCCACCTGCGCGAGATAGCGGCGGGCGGCCTCCTCCGTCGAGAAGACGCCGAGGGAGATGGCGTGGTCCGGGCGGAGCGAAAGGTCGGAGATGCCCTGCTTGCGCAGCGCGGCGATGGCCTGCTCGGCGGCGCGGCGGTCCTTCGCCGGCGGAACGTAGACCCAGTGGCGCGTGATCTCCTCCACCCTGCGCTCGAGGAGGCGGTCGCCCAGCTGCATGGCGGCGAAAGCCTCGCGGGCCTGCGGCAGGTCGGCGGGCGCCACGCCCGCGAACTCCACGCACGCGGCGCCGGCGAGCGTCTGCACCTGCATGCGCGTCTCCTCGGCCTTGCGCGCGGCGATGAGCGGCGGGATGACCGCGACGATCTTCGCCTCGTCGCGGTTGCGCTCGCGCTGCGAGAAATCCGGCTCGGCCGGCGGCGCGGTGAGCCAGAGGTGCGCGCCGAAGGCGATGTTGGCGATGAGGAGCAGGAAGAAGAGCAGGCGGGACACGGGGCGTCAGGGAGCGCGCGCGATGAGGACCAGGCCGTCGAGGACGAGATTGTCGTCCAAGGTGACGGGCATGGGAAGGTGCGGCCCCAGCGCGGGCGCGGCGCCGCCGGAGAGCAGGATCCGCTCGGGCGCGAAGCCGGCCGCGGCCATCGCATCGCGCATGCGCTCGATCGCGCCCACCGCCGCCTGCACCGAGCCGGTGGTGATCGCATCCGGCGTGCTCTTCGGGAACGGGTCGAACACGCCCTCGGTCTGCCGCAGCTGCGCCGTGCCGCCGTCCAGCGAGCGGCGCATGAGCGCGATCCCGGGCACGATGAGGCCGCCGGCGAAGAGGCCGTCCGCGCGCAGCGCATCGACGGTGAGCGCGGTGCCCGCGTTCACCACGATCTGGTTCGCCGCCGCGGCATGGCGCGCCGCGATGAGGGCCGCCCAGCGGTCCGTGCCGAGCTGCGCCGGGTCGCGGTAGGCGCTGCGGACGCCGAGCTGCTCCTGCCGCGAGGCGATGACCGACAGGCGAAGGTCGTGCCGGGCGCAGGCCTCGTGGAGCCGGGCCAGCACCGCGGGGCCGCCGACGTTCGAGCCCAGGGCCCGCGTTCCCGGCGGCATCGCGGGCCAGTCGCGGCCCAGCGCCGCGGCATCCGCGGTGGCGATCGCGCCGCGCGCGGCCCACGCGCCGCCGACGCGCAGCGCCCACTTCACGCGCGTGTTGCCCGCGTCGATCGCGAGGACGGGCGCCGTGGCGGTGGCGGGGATGGCGTTCATGCGGGCCGCAGCGAGATCTCGGCGGAGGTCAGCCGCTCGGTGCCCCCGTCCGCGGCCACGAGGAGCGCGCCGTCCTCCGCGACGTCGAGCACCGTCGCCTCGCGGGCCGGCCGGTCGGCGGCGAGCACGGTGACGAGCCGCCCGGCGTAGGCGTGGCGCGCCTTCCAGTCCTCGCGGAAGGCGGCGAAGCCGTCGCGGCCGAAGCGCTCGAGGGCCGCGACCAGCTCGGCGAGGAGGCCCGCGAGGAGCGCGTTGCGCGAAGGCAGGTCGCCGCCGCAGGAGGCCACGTCGGTGGCGGGCTGGTCGATGCGGCGCGCAAGCGCGTCGCCGAGCCGGTAGTTGAGCCCCACGCCCACGATCACCGCGGTGGGCCCGAGCATCTCCCCGGAGGTCTCGACGAGGATGCCCCCGAGCTTCTTCCAGTCGTGCACGAGGTCGTTGGGCCACTTCACGCCGACGCCCTGCACGCCGGCGCGTTCGAGCGCGCGCGCGGCGGCCACCGCCACGGCGAGCGACAGGCCGGCGAGGTGTCCCGGGCCCTGCTCGAAGCGCCACAGGAGCGAGAAGGTGAGCGAGGCCCCGAGCCCCGCCTGCCAGGCGCGCCCGCGGCGGCCGCGGCCTGCCCGCTGCCACTCGGCCGCCACGCAGGTGCCCGAGGGCGCGCCCGCCTGCGCGAGGGACGCGAGGCGCGTGCTCGTGGAGTCGACCTCGTCGAGGAGCGTCAGGCGCACGCGCGAGGCGACGGGGCCGAGCCCGCCGACGATCGCGTGCGCGTCCAGGAACTCGATCGGCTCGGCGAGGCGGTAGCCCTTGCCGGGAACGGAAAAGACCTCGATGCCGAGCTCCGCCGCGCCCTTGAGCGCCTCGGAGAGCGCGGCGCGCGAGCGGTCGAGCTGGCGCGGCGACCTGCTCGCCCGAGTGGAAGTGCCCGTCGGCCAGCAGGCGCAGCGCCCTGAAGGTGAGCGGCCCCATCTAGCCGGCCCGGTGCTCGGCGCGGCACTCGAAGGCTTCGCGGCGGTAGGCGATGTCGGCGATCACCGCGTCCAGCAGCAGCTCCATGCGCTTCGAGAGCTTGCTGCCCCGGCGGTAGTCGGCCTCCGCGACGAAGTCGGCGCGCCCCGCGTCGAGGAGCTTCACGCAGATGCGCCTTCTCGCGCTCCTTGCGCTCGTTGTACACGGCCACCGTGTGGCCGCCGCTCTTCTTGGTGAGCGCCATCGAGGGCACGTCGGTCATCCCGTCGCCCACGTAGATCATGTTGTGGAAGGGGATCGGCCGCTCGGCCTCGGGCATGTGCTCGTTGATCGACTCCGTGACCGCTTCCTTCCCCTTGTTGATGCGGAAGAGGAACTGCGTCTTCAGCGTGTCGGTGACCAGGATCTTCGGGAAGGTGGCCACGCCGTGGTGGTTGAAGTGGTACTCGGAGGCGTAGATGCGCCTGAAGTGCTTGCGGATCGAGACGCCGTCGAGGATCTCCTTCTGCCCCGCGGAGATCAGGTAGTGGTGCACCTTCACCCGGCCGCCGCTGCGCTTGCGGACGTAGGCGTTCACGCGCGCGAACCAGCCCTCCACGCCCGGAAAGTAGCGGATGGCGCGCGCCATCTTCGCGAAGTCCTCGCGCTTCACCGCGATCTTCTTCCTGTCCAGGGACTCGAGGATGTGCCGCATGTAGACCAGCATCATGTCCGACTCGGTCGCGCGCGCCTCCTCGTTCACCTTGTCCCAGAATTCGCGCGGCGCGATGCCCATGCGGGGCAGCACCGTGTACTCCTGCATCGGCTGCGGCGAGAGCGTGCCGTCGAAGTCGTAGACCAGCGCGATGGTGTTCTGGAAGAAGCGGCATTTCATGGGGTCATTGTAGCCATTCGCGGCGCTCGCGCGCCGCGCCGTGCCATTCGATGGGGAATGAGGGATACTGCGCGCTACCCGTGGCGAGCCGCGCCCGGGGGAGAAGCCATGCTCCCCTGCGACCGAGGTGCCTCGTGAACACGTACCGAACAAGAACGGGAGTGGGCGCACGAGATGGAAGACGTCGTCGCAGAGCGGAAGCATGGCTTCGTGCGGTTCCGGTGGATGCCGGGACTCGCATGGGCGCTCGCCTGCACCGCCGCCCCGGCGGGCCCCGATGTGCCGCCTCCCGCCGCCTCCGGATCCGTCCTGCGGCACGAGGAGGGGGGCAGCCCCCGCGTGCTGTACCACGAGGAGCGCGGCGGGCTGGTCAACACGGTTCCCGCGCCGAAGTCGGGCGGGCGCGCTCCGCCGCCGCCCCTTGCCCCTTCCGCCAAGCCGCCCGCGCCGACGCCGCCCGCACCGGTTCGCCCGGCGGCAAGTCCGCCGCGGCCCGCCGCGGCCGCCCCCGCGGTGCCCGCAACCTTCGAAGCCTCGCCGGAGCCGCGCCGCGCGTCGGAGCTTTCACGGCAATGGGGCGAGCGGGTGGACCGCGCCGTGGAGCAGTCGGACGGCGCCGCGCTCGTGGCGCTGGCCACCGCGCCGGGCGCCACTTTCGAATGCGGCCAGCCGGGACGCGCCTGGGCGGCGGCGGACGCGCTGTCGGCCGCCGGCCAGCCGGCGCGCGCGGCCACCCTCCTCGAGCCGCTCGTCACGGGCTGTGACGCGGTGATGCGCCTGTCGACCCTCGAGCGCGCCCGCAGCGCGGTGCCGAGGGCCGACTACCTGCGCTGGGAGGCCCGCGAGGCCGGCATGCAGAAGGATCCCCGCAGCGAGCAGCGCTACCGCCGCATCGTCTACGAGCGGATCCTCGCCGATCGCGGCGCCGACGAGGGGCCCGCCCTCGAGCGCGCCACGCGGTTCACGAGGGACCTGGGCGAATCGATCGTCGGGTTCCGCGACACCGGGGTGGCCGTCGGCCTGGGATGGCTCTGGCTCGAGGCGGGCGACGCGGCCAATGCCCGCCTGTGGTTCGGGCGCGCCTACGCCTGGTCGCCGGACTGGGAGGACGCCATCACGGGTCTCGCCCATGCGGCGATGCGGGAACGCGACTACGCAGAGCGTCCTCGCCTTCACCGACAAGCTGGCGCCGGATGTCCCGGGCCGCGCCGCGCTGCGACGCGACGCGCGGGTCGCGATCGCGCAGCACGACTACGCCTTCGAGCGTTATGCGGAAGCCGCGGACGGGCTCGAGAAGGCCGCGAAGGAGGGCGAGCTGCCGCGCTACGCCCGCGCGATGCAGGCGTGGTGCGACCTGCGGCTCGGCAACCGCGAGCGTTCCGCGGCCCGGTTCGCGGCGCTCTACCGCGAGTCGCCGGACCGCGAGTCGGCCGAGGGCCTCATCGCCGCGTCGGGCGGCGCCGGCGCGATTCCCGCGGACCTCGCGGCGAAGGAGCCGCTGCGCACGCTGGTGGCCGCGCGCCAGGGCGAGGACGCGTTCCGCAATGGCCGCTTCCTCGAGGCGCGCGCGCTCGATCCGAAGCGCTGGGGCGAGGCGGGTTCCCCCGGCGTGCTGCAGGCGCTGCTCGGCGGCGGATTCCGCAAGAAGACGGGCGAACCCGGCCTCGGCAAGATGCGGCAGTCGCTGTGGCCGGCCTTCGAGGTCGCCTCCGGGCTTTCGCCCTGGACCGCGATCGCGATCCGCGGCGACCGCGCGGAGCTCGATGCCGGCACGCTGTCGTCGACGGCGCTGGTCGGCAGCGCCCCGACGGGCGCCGGGCCGACGCCGCAGCTGCAGACGAAGGCCACCGTGAACGAGGGGCGGGTCGCCGTTCGCTACGAGCGCGGCTTCGCCCTGATGGCCGCGCTGGGCCGCGGGCCCGACGGCGGGCCGATAGGTGCCCGGACGGTGGGCGCGGCGGAGCTGGCCCTGACGCCGGCGTGGGGCCAGTCGGCGCTCGCCGTGTTCGCCGAGCCGGTGCGCGAGACGGTGCTCTCCTACGCCGGGATGCGCGATCCCTGGACCGGGACGCCGTGGGGCGGCGTGATGCGCCGTGGCGTGGAGGCGCGGTTCCTGCGCCTTGGCGACGCGCCGTGGACCATGGGCCTGCGCGTGCGGGGCGAGGACATCACCGGCACCCTCGTGCAGGACAACACGCGCGCCGTCGTCGACGCGACGCTGGGCCGCGACCTCGGCTTCGCGGGATTCGCCTATGCCGCCGCGAGCGCCTACGCGGGCCTCGAAGGATACCGGCGCAACCTGGGCCAGATGACGATCGGGCACGGCGGCTACTTCAGCCCGCAGCGCTACGCGCGGGCGGGCGCCGCCCTCGACTTCATGACGGAGGAGGACCGGCGCTGGCTCGTTCGCGGCCGCCTTTCCGGCGGCTATTTCGACAAGCGCGATGACGAGATCGCCCGTCCTGCCCCTGGACCCCGACGGGAGGACCTATCCCGGCGGAAGAACACGGGGCCACGAGGCCGCCATCCGGCTGGCGGCCGTCGCCCAGGCCACGCCGTACCTCCAGGTGGGCGCCATGGTCGGGCGCAGCCTCTCGCCGTCCTACGCGGAGAACATCGCGCGGCTCGAGCTGCGCGTGCTCTTCGAGCCGCGCCGCAGCGTCGTGGGCGCCGACCTGCCGGCGGCGAGGGGGGAATAGCGTGGCGGCGATCCTTCCCCGGCCTTCCCCCGCGGCGGCGGCGAGCGCCAAGCACCTCGCCATCACGGCGCCGCTCGTGCTCGGGCGCCGGGATCCTCCTCTACATGGTGAACCTGCGGGAGGCGCATTTCTCGAACGTGCTCCAGCTCGGCGCCGGATGGATCTGCATCGCGGTCCTCTTCGCGATGAACCTCTTCCGGAAGTCCCGGAAGGCGCCGTGGCGCTACGTCTTCGTCCTGGTCTCGGCCTTCCTCGCGCTGCGCTACATCTGGTGGCGGTCCTTCGAGACGCTCATCTACACGCACCCGATCGACTTCATCGGGATGACGGCGCTCTACCTCGCGGAGCTCTACTCGCTCACGCTGCAGCTCATGAGCCTGTTCGTGAACCTCTCGCCGCTCGCGCGCGGCGCCCGCGCCGCTGCCCGAGGACCGCTCGCTGTGGCCCACGGTGGACGTCTTCATCCCCACCTACAGCGAGGACGTGGAGATCGTGCGCCTGACGGCGCTCGCCGCCACCCAGATCGACTATCCCAGGGACCGCTCCGCGTCCACATCCTGGACGACGGGGCGACGCTCGCCAAGCGCAACGACCCCGCGCGGGGCGAGGAGGCGTGGCAGCCGGCGCTACCTGCTCAAGGAGGTGGCGAGAGGCCTGGGCGTGAACTACCTCACGCGCGAGACCAACCTGCACGCGAAGGCCGGCAACCTGAACCACGGCGCTCACCCATTCGAACGGCGAGCTGATCCTCTTCCTCGACTGCGACCACGTGCCGACGGCCAACATCCTGCAGGACACGGTCGGGCACTTCCTGCAGGATCCGGGCCTCTTCCTCGTGCAGACGCCGCATTTCTTCGCCAACGCGGCGCCTGCCGAGCGCAGCTTCGGCGGCGGCGCGCCGGTGCCGGACGAGAGCGAGATGTTCTACCGCGTGATCCACCCCGGACATGGACACCTGGAACGCGAGCTACTTCTGCGGCTCCGCGGCGGTCATGCGCCGCACCTCGATCGAGGAGATCGGCGGCGTGAGCGGCCAGTCCATCACCGAGGACGCCGAGACCGCGTTCGAGCTGCACCGCCGCGGCTACCGCAGCCTCTACGTGAACAAGCCGATGGTCTGCGGGCTCGCCCCCGAGGCCTACTCGGACTACGTGGTGCAGCACACGCGCTGGGCGCAGGGCATGGTGCAGATCTTCCTGCTGCACAACCCGCTCTTCTGCAAGGGGCTCACGATCGCCCAGCGGATCTGCTACCTGAACATCTGCCTCTTCTGGTTCTTCGGCATCGTGCGCGTGGTCTACTTCGTCGCCCCGGCCGGGTTCCTCCTCTTCGGCCTGAGCATCTACCATGCCTCGGCCATGCAGGTCATGGCGTACGCCCTGCCCTACGTGGTCTCGACCTTCATCGTGTCCGACTTCCTGTTCGGGCGCACGCGGCGCCCGTTCTTCTCGGAGATCTACGAGAGCGTGCAGTCGGTCTTCCTCGCGCCGGCGGTGCTCTCGACGCTGCGCAACCCCCGCAAGCCCGCCTTCAAGGTGACGCCCAAGGGACTGGGCATGCAGCAGGAGCAGCTGAACGTCCTGTCGTTCTTCTTCTTCGCGATCCTCTGCCTGAACGCCTCGCGGCGGGCTCGGGCCTCACGCGCATCTGGCTGCAGCCGGAGTTCCGCGAGACGATCTACGTGACCCTGGCGTGGAGCCTGTACAACATCTATCTCTGCGTCGTGTCGCTCGGCGCCCTGTGGGATCGGCGGCAGGCGCGCCGGCACCACCGGCTGGTCGTCTCGGGCCAGGCCATGGTGCAGTTCCCCCGGGTGCGCGCGCGGGTGGCGGTCGACCTGGTCGACCTGTCCCTCTCGGGGCTGGGATTCGTCTCGAACTTCGACTTCGACGTGAAGGACCGCGAGCGCGTGATCGTCGAGGCCGCGAGCGCCGACGGCCTGGTGAGCTACTTCGAGGCGGAAGTGCGGCGGGTCCAGCGGCGCGGCCCGGCGACGCTGTGCGGCGCGCACTTCCTCACCCCGCCGCAGACCTTCCCGGACGTCGTCCACTACGTCTACGGCGACAGCGGGCGCTGGCTGGACGTCTGGAGCGCCCGCGAGCGGGGCGTCCCCCTCGTCACCGTTTTCTGGAACCTGACCAGGATGGGCCTGCACGGCGCGTGGATCTGCCTCACCATCGTGCTGCGCTTCGTCTGGGCCCGGATACGCAAGATCAAGGACTCGCGCTTCAAGCGCGTCGCGGAGGCAAAGGCATGACCCGAATCCGAACTCTCCTGTTTCTCCTGCTCTGCGCGGCGCTGCCCGCGGCGGCCGACACGATCAAGCTGAAGCTCCAGGACCTCACGGCCCTCAAGAAGCTCGAGCTGCGCTGCGTGAGCGACGAGCGCGAGGTGGCGGTGCCGGTGCCGGAGCGCTGGGACGTGAAGCGCCTGGTGCTGCACCTTCGCTACACCGTGTCGACCAACCTGATCCCGGAGAGCTCGCAGCTCGTCGTCAAGATGGGCGGCCACCCCGTGGCGCAGGTGCGCCTGAACCCGATGGCCCCGGAGGTGAAGCTGGGCGTGGAGATCCCGACGAACCTGCTGCAGCCGGGCTACAACGCGCTGTCGTTCCAGGTGGCGCAGCACTTCTCGAAGAACCAGTGCGAGAGCCCCTGCGCCCCGGACCTGTGGACCAACATCTCCCTGCGCGATTCCTACGTGGAGATGGACTACGACTGGAAGGACGTGCCGCACGAGCTCTCCGCCCTGTCGAGCTTCGTCTTCGACCCGCGGCTCATGCCGTCCGGCGAGGTGCACCTCGTGACGGAGGACGATTCCGCGAAGAGCGCCACGCTGGCCGGCATCGTCGCCTCGGGCATCGCGCGGCGCTTCGACTACCGCGCGGTGAGCTTCACCGTCTCGCGCGCCCCGCGGCCCGGCGTCGACAACGTGCTGATCGGCAAGCGCGCGTTCGCGGCGAAGGTGGTCGGCCCGGGCACGCACGCTGCGCGCCTCGAAGGGCGGGCGTGCTGCGCGTCATGCCCATGGTCGGCGCGCAGGGCGCGCCCGACCCGAAGCGCGCGCTCCTCGTGGTGACGGGGGACACCGACGAGGCGGTGAAGCTCGCCGCCATCACCTTCACCAACATCAGCTTCCGCTTCCCGGGCTCCGAGGAGCTCGAGGCGTTCGGGTTCTCGATCCCCGACGTGAAGCAGTACAGCGGCCGCGAGACGATCGCGACCGACCAGGTCTACGAGCTCTCCACCCTCAACTTCCCGACGCAGAGCTTCGTCGGCATCAACCCGGGCGCGCGCAGCATCACCTTCCGCCTGCCGCCGGACTTCCACATCCGGCCCAACCAGTACGCCAAGCTCGTCCATCAACTTCTCCTACGGCGCCGGGCTCAAGAACGACTCGTCCTTCTCGATCGCCGTGAACGGCAAGGGCGTGCGCGCGGTGGTGCTCGACAGCCCGTCGGGCAACTTCATCGACGGCTACAAGCTGGAGATCCCCACCTACGTCTTCAAGCCGGGCACCAACACCATCGAGTTCGCGGGCAACCTGCACGCGGGGGGGCAGGTCTGCGACCTGATCCAGCCCGACGGCATGTTCCTCACGGTCTACGGCAACTCCACGATCTCCTTCCCGCCGATGCCGCACTTCGTGGAGATGCCGAGGCTGGAGCTCTTCATGCACAGCGGCTTCCCGATCACCCGCTGGCCCGACGGGCACGAGGCGATGGATCTGGCTCACCGAGAAGGACGACCGCGTGCTCGCCGCGGCGCTCAACGTGCTGGGGGTCGCCACGCAGCGCAACGGCTTCCCGCTCTTCGAGATGGCGTTCACCTACGAGAAGCCCGCGACCGAGGGCGAGGTGCTGGTCGTGGGGCGCATGGCGAGCCTGGGGGCGGAGCTGCTCAAGGCGGCGCCGCTGAAGGTCATCGACGGGGAGATGCAGGTGCCCTACCCGGTGGTCCGCGGATGGAACGCCGCGCTCACCGCCTCGGCGACCAGCCGCCAGAAGGGCGCGCTGGGCAACAACCGCGGCGTGCTGATGCAGTTCCAGTCCCCCTGGTACTCGGGGCGGACCGTGACCCTGCTCACGGCGGAGCGCGCGGAGGACCTGCTGATGGCGAGCGCGCTCCTCACGACCTCGGCGGTGCAGGGCCAGACGCGGGGCGACCTGGTCCTCATCGAGCCGGCCGAGCCCGAGCCCTCGGTGAGCGCCATGGACACCGGCGCGCGCTACGCGACCGGCAAGAAGGGCAGCTACTCGCCCGTGGAATCGTTCCTCTACACGCGTCCCGAGGCCTACTACGCGGCCGCGGGGCTGGGCCTGCTGCTCGCGTGCGTGGGCGTGTTCTTCGGGTTGAGGCGCTGGCGCGCCAAGCGCGGCAAGTAGCGGCGGCCGGGCGGGCCGCCGCCCGCCCTACTTCGTTCGGGATCGAGTGCTCGATCGTGCGGCGCGACTCGCCCGCGAACTTGTCGCCGCCCGTGATCCAGATCGCGGCGACGAGGATCGCGAGCACGGGCACGGCCACGTAGAGCGCCAGCTTCCAGGCCGGCGTGGCGCGCTTCTCGGCGACCGCCTCCCGGGGCCGGGCCTTGTCGAGCTCGACCTCCTTCGGGTCCCAGAAGACGATGTAGCCCTTGAAGGGCATGCTCTTGCCCTTGAGCGTCACCTCGCGGTCGAAGCGCGCGTAGAACTCGCTCTTGTCGGGGAGCGCGTTGTAGGTGTCCTCCGAGACGAAGATCTCTCCCGGATGGGCCGAGGACTCGAAGCGCGAGGCGGTGTTCACCACGTCGCCGAAGATGTCGTTCTTCTCGAGGATGCACTCGCCCGTGTGGATGCCGATCCTCGCGAGGAGGAGGGTCTTGTACGTCTTGGCGAGGTTGATGTCCTCCATGCCGCGCTGGATGTCGCAGGCGGCGCGGCAGGCCGCGTCCGCGCCCTCGAAGTGCGAGAGCGAGCCGTCGCCGATCGTCTTCACGAGCGTGCCGCCGTGGCGCTTCACCGCGATGAGGCACAGGTCGTGGTAGCGCTTGAGCATCGCGCGCACCGCGATGTCGCCCGAGGCCTCGGCGATGGCGGTGGAGCCCTTGAGGTCCGTGAACATCACCGAGAGCACGCGCTGGAACTTCGCCTTCACCGCGCGATCGAGCTCCTCGCGCTGCTCGAGGAACCGCGAGATGTCCTGGGTATCGGGCGAGCCGGTGAGCCCCGCCGGGCGCGCCGTCGCGGGCGCCGTGGGCGGCGCGGTGTGCGGCGCCTTCATGGTGGCGGGGCCGGTCGCCGGTCCGGCCGCCGGGCCGGTCGCCGGTGCCGGGCGCCGCGGTCGTCTCCGCGCCGAACTCGTCGACGAGGAAATCGGGCGCGGGCGCCGCCTCCTCCGCCACGTCGCCCAGGATCCTGCGTCGCCATTCGGCGACGGTCTGGGGGCGCTTCTTCTCGTCGGGCTCCAGGGCCCAGGCGATCGCGTCGAGGAACGGGCCGGAGTACCGCTCGTGCGCGCGGGCCAGCGCGTCCGCGACGGTGTCGACCTTCATGCGGGAGAGCGCGTCGGGCGGGTTCTCGCCGGTCACCGCGTAGAAGAGGACGCCGCCGAGCGCGTAGATGTCCGACCACGGCCCCTGCTCGGACTTCGACGTGTACTGCTCGAAGGGGGCGTACCCGGGCGTGACGAGGGTGGTCAGCGTGCGCTCGGAGCCGCCGATCGCGTGGCGGGCGGAGCCGAAGTCGATGAGGACGGGCTTGCCGTCGGCCCGCATGAAGATGTTGTCGGGCTTGATGTCGCGGTGCAGGAAACCCGCCGCGTGGACCTTGCCGATGCCGTCGAGGAGCAGGGCGAGCAGCGACTTGATCGTCTCCTCCGGCGGGAAGGGGTACTTCTCCAGCCAGGTCTTGAGCGACTCGCCGTCCTCGTAGTCCATCACCATGTAGCCGGTGCCGTGGGCCTTGAAGTAGCGGTTGACCCGGACGATGTGGGGATGGCTGAAGCCGGCCAGCGTGCGCGCCTCCTTGAGGAAGCGGTCCAGGCCCGTCTGGTAGTCCTCGGTGCGCTGCGTGTTGGTCAGCGTGACGGTGCCGTTGTCCACGCGCGTCACGTCGCTCGCGGGGAAGTACTCCTTGATCGCCACGTCCTTCTCGAGGTGCGTGTCGCGCGCGAGGTAGGTGATGCCGAACCCGCCGACGCCCAGGATGGACACGAGCTTGTACTCCATGAGCATGGAGTCCAGGGGAAGGGTGTTGGTGTACTGCGTCTGCGCCATGGTGTAGGTTCGTCGCCGGACGTCACCGGGCCGCCGGTCCGGGCCGGGAACTCGGGGCTTTCCGGCCGGTCTGAGCGGAAGCGTACCGTTTCTTGTGCGCCAATCATAACCCGGGCCGTGCCTTCGCACGCTGCCCGCCGAGACCTCCGCCCAGGAGGCGTGTCTTCTCCACCCCGACGTTCGCCGGCCGCGAGGCCGGCAAGGCGCTGACCGCAGGTGCTTCCGGCCTGGCCGGGAGGAGGGAAGACATGGAATCTCCGGTTCCTGCCGACGCTGCCGCTCACGCTGAGCTATCCGCTGCTCTTCGGCACGCTGCTCGTGGCGGGCATGCTGGGGGGCGAAGTCGCCCGCCGGCTCCGCCTGCCGCGCATCATCGGCTACGTGCTGGTGGGCTTCGCCATCGCGCCGGTGGCCGCGGCGATGAACCTCGGCCCGCTGCTGGACGAGGCGCGCATCTTCGTGGACATCGCGCTGGGCCTCGTCCTGTTCGACCTCGGCCGCCGCCTGGACATCGGCTGGCTCAAGCGCGACTGGACCCTCACGGCCTCCGCCATCGGCGAGAGCGCGCTCACCTTCGGCATCGTCTTCGCCACGCTCGTGCAACTTCGGGTTCGACGCCGGTGCAGGCGGGGCTGGCCGCGGCCATCGCGATGGCCACCTCGCCCGCGGTGGTGCTGCTGGTGGCGCAGGACGCGCGCGCCGAGGGACAGGTGACGGAGCGCGCCTTCACCCTGGTGGCGCTCAACAGCCTGCTCGCCTCGGTCATCGTGACCATCCTCCTCGCCACCATCCACTACGAGGTGCGCCTCGACCTGGACACGGCCGTGCTGCATCCGCTGTACCTCTTCGCGGGCTCGCTCGCGCTGGGCGGCGCCATGGCCTCGGTCGCGAGGACGCTCGCGCGCCGCCTGGACCGCAGCCCCGAGCTGCACTTCACCCTGGTCGCGGGACTCGTCGTGGCGGCCGTGGGGCTCGCGCAGACGGCCAAGCTCTCCGTCATCCTCGCGCTCCTCGCCTTCGGGATGTTCTCGCGCGGCGCGGAGCAGCCGGCACGACCTGATGGCGGTCGACCTCGGGCGCGCCTCGCGCCTCTTCTACGTCGTGCTCTTCGTGATCACCGGCGCGAGCCTGCCGCTTTCGGCCTTCGAGTCGGCCGGGTGGGTGGCGGCGGCCTTCGTGGCCGCGCGCGCCGCGGCCAAGTTCGCCGGCGTCCTGGCTCTTCGCGCCGCTGGGGGGCGTGCGGGTGCGGCAGGCGCTGGCGCTGGGCGCGACGCTGCTGCCCATGTCGTCGCTGGCGCTGCTGCTGCAGCACGACGTCGTGCGGCTCTATCCGGAGTTCGGCCAGTCCGCTCGCGGCGGTGCTCCTCGCCTCGGTCATCGTGATGGAGATCGCCGGCCCGCTCGCGGTGCAGTGGGGCCTGCGCTTCGCCGGCGAGACGCCGCCCGAGCCGGGCCCGTTGGCCGCGAGGCCCGCGGTGCCCGAACCGCGTCGGCGCGACCCGATAGGCGGAGGAAGCCATGCCCCTCGAATTCGCGAAGTCCGAAGCGCTCACCTTCGGCGTCGAGCTGGAGCTGATGGTGCTCAACACGCGCGACTACAACCTCACGCGCGGCGCCCCCGACCTGCTGCGCCGCCTCGGCAAGGGGGCGTTCCCCGGCGAGGTGAAGCCGGAGATCACGGAAAGCATGATCGAGGTGAACTCCGCCGTGAACCGCCGCTTCGACGTCCTGAGGGACGAGCTGGTGCAGGTGCGCGACGCGATCGTGCGGGAGGCCGGGCGCCTGAACCTCGCGGTGGCCGGCGGCGGCTCGCACCCCTTCCACCACTGGAGCGACCGGCGCATCTTCCCGGCCGAGCGCTTCCTGAAGGTGTCCTCGCTCTACGGCTACCTCGCCAAGCAGTTCACGGTCTTCGGGCAGCACATCCACATCGGCGTGGAGTCCGGCGACGACGCGGTCTACCTCACGCACCGGATGGCGCGCTACATCCCGCACTTCATCGCGCTGTCGGCCTCGTCGCCCTTCTGCCAGGGCGAGGACACGTCGTTCGAGACCTCGCGCCTGCACGCGGTGTCGGCCTTCCCGCTCGCGGGCCACATGCCGGAGGTCGGCTCCTGGGAGGCCTTCAACCGCTACTTCGACGAGATGGCCGGCTTCGGCATCGTCGCGAGCATGAAGGACTTCTACTGGGACATCCGGCCCAAGCCCGAGTACGGCACGATCGAGATCCGCATCGGGGACACGCCGCTCACGGTATCGGCCGCCGCGGAGCTCGCGGCCTACGCGCAGGCGCTGGCCGCCGACCTGCTGCGCCACCGGCGCACCGACCCCATCGCGCCGCAGTACCTCGTCTACGGCTACAACCGCTTCCAGGCGTGCCGCTTCGGCTTCGAGGCGATGCTCGCGGACGCCAAGGCGCGCACGCACATCCGGCTGCGGGAGGACCTCCTCGCGACGCTCTACGGCGTGCAGCGCCTGGGCGACGAGCTGGGCTCGGCCGACGCGCTCTCGGCCATCGGCGCGCGGGCCGAGAACGCGGTGAACGACAGCCGCTGGCTGCGCGAGCGGTTCGCGCAGACGGGCTCCCTTTCCGACGTGGTGCGGCTCCAGGCGGAGCGCTGGCGCTCGGAGCCGGCGACGGGCGCCGGGAGGCGGAAAAGGAGCCGGCCCGGCTGCGCGCCGCGAAGTGACGCGGGCGCGGCCGGAGGCCTAGGTCGTCGCTTCCTGCAGCGCCCGGGCGACGCGGGCCTGCGCCACGACGAAGGGCGAGTCGACCGCGGCGCTCTCGGCATCGCGGATGAACGCGGCCAGGTCGGCGCGCGCTTCGGCCATCATCGCGAGGAAGAGGTCGGTGAGGTGCGGGATCGAACTGCGCGCCCCGCATGCTGGCGATGTAGCCGATCGCGACGTCGTGGGTCCACGCCGCCTTGTAGGGCCGCTCGTGGGTGAGCGCGTCGTAGACGTCGGCCAGCGCCACGATGCGCGCCGCGACGGGGATCGCCTCGCCGGCGAGGCCGTCCGGATAGCCGCCGCCGTTCCAGTGCTCGTGGTGGTGCCGGGCGATCGCGCGCGCGGAGCCGAGCATCGGCAGCGCGCCGCTGGACAGCACGTCGGCCCCGATGGTCGTGTGCGTGCGCATCAGGTGCATTTCCGTCTCGTTGAGCCGGCCCGGCTTCAGCAGGATCGCGTCGGGGATGACGATCTTGCCGATGTCGTGCAGGCGCGCCGCGAGGTCGAGGCTCGCGAGCTCCGCCTCCGGCAATCCCGCGCGTCGCCCGAGAAGGAGGGAGAGACGCCCGACGCGGAAGCAATGCTTGCCGGTCGCGTCGTCGCGCAGTTCGGCGGTCACCGCGAGGCGCTCGAGGAGGCCCGTCGTCTCGTCGGCCGTGGGCGGCCGCTTCCCGCGGCGCGATGCCGGCCTGCGCCGGGCCGCCGGCGAACCGGGGGCCCCGCAGCATCGCCCACAGCGCCCGCGCGCGCTCCGTCGAGAGCCTCGCGAGCGTCTCGCCCGCGCGCACGGTGTCGCCCATGTCCGGCGTACATCGCGGCCATGACGGAGATCGTCTCGATCACGTAGGCGATCGGCGGCGCCCGGTCGGGCTCCAGCAGGGCCTCGAGCGCGGCGCGCGTGCCGGGCTTGTTCCGGTTGCGCACCGCGGCCATCGCCCGCAGCACCTCGATCAGCCATCGCGGGCGCACGCCGAGATTGGGATACGACGCCGCGCGGTCGAGGTGCTCCAGGGCCTCGCGCACGCGCCCCTGCTGGATGTCGAGGGCGGCCCAGTTGCACAGCGCCGTGGACGCCATCGAGTCGCGGAAGCGCGCGCGGCGCGGCGAGCGCGCAGGCGAGCGCCTGCCGGCAGGCCGCCGCCGCCGCTCCTCCTGGCCCACGCCGAGACGGAAGCCCAGCGGGCAGCGCAGCGCCCAGATGTTGCCGCGCAGCCGCATCTCGTCGGTGCCCTCGAGCGCGGCGAGCGCGTGGGCCCAGTGCTCGTCCGCCTGGCGGTAGAGCCCGGCCGAGTCGAGGGCCATGCCGTAGTTGACCCACGCGCGCGCCTCGTCGATGCGCAGGCCGGCGGCGCGCGCGAGGCCCATCGCGGCGGAGGTGTGCGCGAGCGCCGCGCCGATGTCGAAGGTGAGCAGCTCGAACTCGCCGCACCGCAGCAGCACGTTGATGCGCAGGCCCGGTGTCGATGTCCTCGCACGAGGGCGAGGGCGGCGCGCAGGAGCTCGCCGCAACGGGCGACGTCGCCGGTGCGGTAGAACTGGTGGTTCGCCACCAGCAGGCCGCGCACGGAAAGCTCGCGCGCCGCGCGGGGGTCCGCGGGAGACGCGGCGGTGAGCCGCTCAGCGAGGGAGAGGGCCAACGCCTCGGCCGCCGGCTCGGAAGGCGCGTCCAGGCAGGCCTCGAGTACGGCGATGTCGTCGGCCAGCGCCGTCGAGTTCATGGGGAAATGATGCCCAAGAACGGCCGGCCGCGCGAATTACCGATGTAAGCTCCCGACGGGCCGCGGAAGTCGCACGCGCGCGCCTACGGGTCCGGCGGCGTGAACTCCTCGAGCATGCGCGCGAGGTTGTCCTCCATCATCTTGCGGTACTGCGCGCCGAAGAGGTCGAGGGCTTCCTCCGGCGTCTGCTTGCCGGGCGCCCCGCTCATGGCCCACGCGAAGGCGCCGTAGCGCGAGGCGGCCCAGAGGATCGCCGCCGCGACGCGGGGCCGGCCATGCTCCTCGGCGAGGTCGTTGGCCTGCGCGACGAAGCGGTTGGCGAGGTCGAAGAAGGCCTTCGCGTCGTCCGGGATCTGCGTGGTCATGGCCGCAGCACCTTGCCGGGATTCATGATCCCGCGCGGGTCGAGGGTCTTCTTGATGGCGCGCATCAGGTCCAGCTCGAGGGCGGCCTTGTAGTGCGGCAGCTCGTCGATCTTCAGCGCCCCGATGCCGTGCTCCGCGCTGATCGAGCCCGCGAGCGCCTGCACGACGCCGTAGACCACGCGGTTCACCTCGGGCGTCCAGGCGGCGACGTCGCGCCCGTCCCCCGGCGGCGGGAAGGCGTTGAAGTGCAGGTTCCCGTCGCCCACGTGGCCGAAGGCGACCGTGCGGATGCCCGGGAAGGCCGCCTCGAGGGCGGCGTTGGCCTCCGCGATGAGGCGCGGCCATGGCGCTCACGGGCACGGACACGTCGTGCTTCACGGAGACGCCCTCCGCCTTCTGCGCGTCGGAGACGTCCTCGCGCAGCGCCCAGAGGTCGAGGCGCTGCGCCTCGCTCGCGGCGAGCACGGCGTCCGTCACGAGGCCTTCCTCGACGGCCGCGCCCAGCGCGTTCTCGAGGATCTCCGAGAGCCCGGCGCCCTGCGCGGCATCGAAGAGCTCCACCAGCACGTACCAGGGGTACGGCTGCGCGAACGGGTCGCGGCGATTGGGGATGTGCTTGAACACGAGGTCGAGGCAGTAGCGCCCGATGAGCTCGAATCCCGTGAGGCGCTCGCCGCAGGCGGCCCGCAGCCGGCCGAGGAGGGCCACGGACGCCGCGGGATCGGGGACGGCGACGAGCGCCGTGGCGATGGCGCGCGGCATCGGGTAGAGCTTGAGCACCGCCGCGGTCACGATGCCGAGCGTGCCTTCCGCCCCGATGAAGAGGTGCTTCAGGTCGTAGCCCGTGTTGTCCTTGCGCAGCCCGCGCAGGCCGTCCCACACGCGCCCGTCGGGCAGCACCACCTCGAGGCCCAGCACCTGCTCGCGCATGTTCCCGTAGCGCAGCACCTGCGTCCCGCCGGCGTTGGTGGAGATGTTGCCGCCCACCTCGCAGCTGCCCTCGGCGGCGAGCGACAGGGGGAAGAAGCGCCCGTTCTCGGCCGCCACGCGCTGCAGGTCCGCGAGGATGCAGCCGGCCTCGACCGTGATGGTGTCGTTGTCGAGGTCGATCGCGCGCACGCGGTTCATGCGCGAGACGTTGACGATGACCTGGGTGCCGGACGCATCGGGGACGGACGCGCCGCACAGGCTCGTGTTGCCGGCCTGCGGGACGATCGCGACGCCGGCTTCGGCGAGGAGCGCCACGACCTTCGAGAGCTCCGCGGTCGAGGCCGGCCGCACGAGGAGCGCCGCGCGCCCGTTGAACTGGCCGCGCCAGTCGACGGTGAAGGGCTGCCAGGTCGGCCGCCTCGGTCACGAGGCCGCGGTCGCCGACGACGGCGCGGAGCGCATCGACCAGCCGGGCGGGGAAGGGTGCGCGGTCGTTCATGGTAGCTTCTCGGGGTCTAGAGGCGGATCTTCTCGAGCAGGCGCGTGGTCGAGCGGTCGTGCCGGAAGGGGATCGAGTGCACCGTGCCGCCCCAGCCCCGGACTTCGGCCGCGCCGACGATCCGTGTCCGGCGCCCAGTCCCCGCCCTTCACCAGCCGGTCGGGGCGGCACTCGAGGATGCGCGCGAGCGGCGTGTCCTCGTCGAACCAGGTGACGAGCGAGACGCATTCGAGCGCCGCGACGACCGCCAGGCGGTCGGCGAGCGACGTTGATCGGCCGGTCGTCGCCCTTGCCCAGCCGCTTCGCCGACGCGTCCGAGTTGAGGGCGATCGCGAGCGTGGCGCCCAGCGCGCGCGCCTCGGCGAGGTAGGTCACGTGCCCGCGGTGCAGGATGTCGAAGACGCCGTTGGTGAACACGAGCGGGCGCGCGAGCGCGCCGGCCCGCGCGGCGAAATCGCGCGGCTCGCAGATCTTCGCTTCGAATGCGGGGGCGGCCATCCGGGCATTCTAGTGCAAAGGGGTCGGGTTACTTTGGAATCGACATTCGGTGTCAGACACGGTGCTCTGACACCGAATTGCTCCATTACAACGGCCGTCCATGCCCCGGCGTGGGCCTTTCGTCCGATGGGAGGCCGGGCGCCAATCTGCCCCAACCTAGCGCCCCATGTCCAAAATCGCCGTCATCGGCGCCGGAATCTCGGGTCTCGCCTGCGCGTGGCTGCTCTCGAAGCGCCACGAGGTGGTGCTTTTCGAGGCCAACGGCTATCCCGGGCGGCCACACCAACACCGTCGACGCGACCGTGGACGGCGAGACCCATCCCGTCGACACCGGCTTCCTCGTCTACAACGACCGCACCTACCCCAACCTCGTGAAGCTCTTCGCCACGCTCGGCGTGGAGAGCGCGAACTCGGAGATGTCCTTCTCGGTGCGCATCGGCGACGGCGCGCTCGAGTGGTCCGGGAGCAACCTCGCCACCGTCTTCGCGCAGCCCGCCAACCTCGTGAACCCGCGGTTCCTGCGCATGCTCTCGGACCTCCTGCGCTTCAACCGCGAGGCCTCCCGGCTCGCGCAGGGCGGCGGCGCCGCGTCACCGGCACGCTGGGCGAGTTCCTCGACGCGCGCGGCTACGGCCGGGAGGTGCGCGAGCTCTACCTCATCCCGATGGCGGCCTGCATCTGGTCGACCCCGGCGACCCAGATCAACCGCTTCCCCCTCGCCACCTTCCTGCACTTCTGCGCGAACCACGGCCTGCTCGCGGTCTCGAACCGGCCGCAGTGGCGCACCGTGAAGGGCGGCGCGCGCGAATACGTGCGCAAGCTCGTGGCGGCGCTGCCCGACGTGCGCCTCTCGACCCCGGTCCACCAGGTTCGCCGGCACGCCGACCGCGTGGAGCTCGCGACCGACCACGGGACGCGAGGCGCTTCGACCAGGTGGTGCTCGCGACGCACACCGACCAGTCGCTGGCCCTGCTCGAGCAGCCCTCGGTGGAGGAGCGCGCCGTGTTCAAGGCGATCCCCTACCAGGCCAACCGCGCCGTGCTGCACACCGACGAGCGGCTGCTGCCGCGGCGTCGCCGCGCCTGGGCGAGCTGGAACTTCCACGCCCCGAAGCCGGAGCTCTCCGACGAGCCGGTCTGCCTCACCTACCTCCTCAACCGGCTGCAGCCGCTGCCGTTCGCCTCGCCCGTGATGGTGACGATGAACCCGGTGGAGGCGCCGCGCGACGAGAAGGTCCTCGCGCAGCTTCGACTACCACCACCCGGTGTTCCTGGAGGGCTCCGACGAGGCCAAGCGCCGCGTCGTGGCGCTGCAGGGCCGCAACCGCACGTGGTTCTGCGGCGCGTGGACGCGCAACGGGTTCCACGAGGACGGGCTCGTCTCGGCGCGTGAACGTGGCGCGGCAGATGGGCGTGCCCACCCCCTGGACCGCATGAACGGCGCGCGCATCCTCTTCGGCCGCGTGTTCCACTGCCGCCGCCGGCCGGTGCGGCATGCCTTCGCCTACCCGGTGTTCTTCCTGCGCGTGCCGCTCGTCGGGCCTTGGCGCACGCCGGCCGCGGGATCTTCTCCGTGGATCGCTGGAACCTGCTCTCGCTCATGTCGCGCGACCACGGCCCGCGCGACGGGAGGCCCTCGAGCCCTGGGTGCGCGCGCAGCTCGCGCGAGGCGGGCGTGCGCGAGGCCGACGGCGAGATCCTGCTGCAGGCCTTCCCGCGCGTGCTGGGCTACGTCTTCAATCCCATCGCGATCTTCCACTGCCACGACCGGGCCGGGGCGCTGCGGGCCGTGCTGTGCGAGGTGTCCAACACCTTCGGCGAGCGCCACAACTACCTGCTCGCGCACGCCGACGGCCGCGCCATCGGCCCGCGCGACTGGCTGCGCGCCGACAAGGTGTTCCACGTCTCGCCCTTCTGCGAGGTGGAGGGCTACTACCGCTTCCGCTTCGCCGGCGACGAGGGTCGGCAGTTCGTGCAGATCGACTACCACGACCGCGACGGCAAGCTCCTCGTGACCGCGATCGAGGGCGAGGCGCGGCCCATCGGCGCCGCCTCGCTCGCCCGCGCCCTCTTCGCCTATCCCCTCATGACCGCGGGCGTCGTTGCCCGCATCCACTGGCAGGCGCTTCGGCTATGGCTCAAGCGCGTGCCCTGGTTTTCGAAACCCGAGCCGCCGCTCCAGGAGACGACCCGGTGAACACCCAAGAGACCCTCGCGCAGCTGCCCGCGCCGACCTATTCCTCCCGCATCCTCTTCAGCGTGCTCTCGCGCCTGCGCAAGGGGCGGCTCGCGATCACCACGCCCGAGGGCGTGCGGCGCGTCTTCGCCGGCGCCGAGGAGGGACCCTCGGCCGACCTCGAGATCCGCGACTGGAAGGCGGTGGGCCGCATGGTCCGCGCGGCCGACATCGGCGTGGCCGAGTGCTGGCGCGACGGGCTCATCGCCACCTCGGACATGACGGCGCTCCTCGAGGCTGTGCGAGGCCAACGAGGCCGCCCTCGAGGCCCTGTGGTACGGCAACCCGGTGGTGGCGCTTCCTCTACCGGGTCGCGCACCTGCTTCGCCCCAACACGCGGGCGGGCTCCCGGAAGAACATCCACGCCCACTACGACCTGGGCAACGATTTCTACTCGCTGTGGCTCGACCGCACGATGACCTACTCCTCGGCGCTCTTCACGCAGGGCCTCGACGGCTCCGCTGGAGAAGGCCCAGGAGGCCAAGTACGAGCGCATGCTGGACGCGATGGGCGTCGAGGCCGGCCACCACGTCCTCGAGATCGGCTGCGGCTGGGGCGGGTTCGCCGAGTACGCCGCGCGCACGCGCGGCTGCCGCGTGGACGGGCATCACCATCTCCCAGGCGCAGCTCGACTACGCCCGCGGCCGCATCCGCGAGGCGGGGCTCGAGGACCGCGTCGAGCTGCGCTTCCAGGACTACCGCGACCTCGAGGGGCAGTTCGACCGCATCGTCTCCGTCGAGATGATCGAGGCGGTGGGCGAGCGCTGGTGGCCGCGCGTATTTCCGCAAGGTCCGCGATCGCCTGAAGCCCGGCGGCCGCGCCTCGATCCAGGCCATCACCATCGACGAGTCGGCCTTCGAGAAGTACCGGCGCACGAGCGACTTCATCCGCGAGTACATCTTCCCCGGCGGCATGCTCGCCTCCCTCGAGCGCCTGGCGAAGGTCGCGCGCTCGGCGGGGCTCCTGGCGCACGAGCCCTTCCGCTTCGGCCTGCACTACGCCGAGACGCTGCGGCGCTGGCGCGAGGCGCGTGGACGCGAAGCGAGCGCTCCGATCAAGGCGCTGGGCTTCGACGACCGCTTCCTCGCCCTCTGGCGCTTCTACCTGCACTACTGCGAGGTGGGCTTCGACGCCCGGCGCATCGGACGTGATCCACCTCGGGCTGGAGAGGCCTGCGTGAGGCGCGCCCTCGCCGCCGCCATCGTCTTCGCTCGGGGCGACGCTCGCGCAGGCCGGGCGCTGCCGCTGCCGGCGCCGCTCGCCGCCGAGCTTCCCGACGCTCAGGCCGCTGGGCGAGGGACGGCTGCGCTGGTTCGGGCTGCACGTGTACGACTCCTCGCTGTGGGTGCCGGGCGACGCGTGGTCGTCCGAGCGTCCGTTCGCCCTCGACATCCGCTACGCGATGAGCATCAAGGGGCGCGACCTGACCGAGCGCAGCCTCGCGGAGATGAAGCGGCTGGGCTACACCGATCGCGGAGAAGCTGCGCCGCTGGGAGAGTGCGATGGACCGCGTCTTCCCCGACATCAAGCCGGGCGACCGGCTGGTGGGCGTGAGCCTTCCCGGCCGGGAGGCGCGCTTCTACAGCCAGGACCGCTTCCTGGGCGCGGTGGCCGATCCGGAATTCGCGCGCGCCTTCTTCGCGATCTGGCTCGACCCGGGCACCTCCGAGCCGAAGCTGCGCGCGCAGATGCTGCGCCTCGAGCCGCTAGGGTGGCGGCGACCGGACGACTCGCCCGCGCGCCTCGCGGCCTACGGGTTCCTGGGGCTGCCGCTCGCGATGGCGGCGCTGCCCATCTACGTGCACGTGCCCAAGTTCTACGCCGACACGCTGGGCCTGTCGCTGGCGGGCGTGGGCGCGATCCTGCTGGCGGCGCGCATCCTGGACGCGGTCCAGGATCCGCTGCTCGGCTGGTGGAGCGACCGCAGGCGCTCGCGCGGCGGCAGCCGGTGGGTCTTCGTCGGCGCCGGCGTCCCGCTCCTCGTCCTCGGGCATGCTCGGGCTCTTCAATCCGCCCTTCGCGGGCCCTGGCGCGCTCGGCGGGTGGCTGGTGGCGAACCTCGTGGTGGTCTACACCGCGTTCAGCCTGGTCACCGTGAGCTACCAGGCGCACGGCGCGGAAATGTCCGACGACGTCGCCGAGCGCACGCGCGTGACGGCCTGGCGCGAGGGCTTCGCGCTCGTGGGCGTCTTCCTCGCGGCCGCCCTGCCGGAAGTGCTCAAGGCGTCGGCGGGGGAGCGGGAGGGCTTCGCGCAGTTCTCCCTCGCTCTTCGCGCCGCTCGCGATCGTGGCCGCCGTCGGTGACGATCCGCGGGTCGCCGCCGGCGCACGCGCGGGTGCCCCCCGCCGGCACGGCGGCGTTCGGCGCGTTCGCCCTGCCGCTGCGCAACGCGCACTTCCGGCGCCTGCTCGCGGTGTTCGTGCTCAACGGGATCGCGGCGGCCATCCCGGCCACGCTGGTGCTCTTCTTCATCGAGGACGTGGTGCGGCGTCCCGACCTGGCCGCCGTCTTCCTCGTGGCCTATTTCGCGGCCGGCGCGGCGGGCCTGCCGATGTGGGCCTGGCTTTCGCGGCGCATCGGCAAGGGGCGGGCCTGGTTCCTCGCGATGATCCTGTCCATCGCGGCCTTCGTCTGGGCCTTCTTCCTCGGCCCGGGCAGCGCGGCGGCCTACCTGGCGATCTGCGTGATGTCGGGCATCGGCCTCGGCGCCGACCTCGCGCTGCCGCCCTCGCTCCTCGCCGACGTGATCGACGTGGACGAGCGCGAAGGCCGGGGCCGCAACGAGGGCGCCTACTTCGGGCTGTGGAGCCTCTCCACGAAGCTGAACCTGGCGCTCGCGGCGGGGATCGCGCTGCCGCTGCTGCAGGGCTTCGGCTACGCGCCGAAGGCGGACAACTCGCCGCAATCGCTCTTCGTGCTGGCGGCGGTGTACGCCCTGCTGCCGTGCGTGCTGAAGGCGATGGCGGCGGTGGCGCTGGTGCGTTCGCCCTTCTTTTCCGCGTCGCGGGGCAGGGCGGGGGACGCCGATGAACGCCGATGAATGCACGCCGATGAACGACGATCACCACCAGCATGAGCAAGGGAAAATCACGATGATTCGAACACTGTTGACTGGACTCGCGGTGCTGCTTGTCGCGGGGTGCGCGTCGGTGGCGCCGCAGGACTACGCCGCGCGAGAAGCCGGCGCTCGACCTGAAGGAATACTTCAACGGCCAGGTCGACGCGTGGGGCATCGTCCAGGACCGCTCCGGGAAGGTCATCAAGCGCATGACCGTCGAGATGACCTGCACCTGGGCGGGCGACACGGGCACGCTCGACGAGCGCTTCACCTACGCCGACGGCACGAAGGAGACGCGCGTGTGGACCATCCGCAAGAGCGGCAACCGCTACGTCGGGACGGCGGCGGACGTGGTGGGCGAGGCGAAGGGCGAGGCGGCCGGCAACGCGCTGCGCTGGAACTACGTGCTCGACGCGAAGCGCGAGGACGGCAGTACGATCCACCTCGACATGGACGACTGGATGTGGCTCGTGGATGACACGACCCTCGTGAACAGGACGTCCTTCTCGAAGTTCGGCATCCGCCTCGGCGAAGTGACGATCTTCTTCCGCAAACGCTAGCCGGCCGCGGAGGCCCCATGGCCCTGAACCCCCCGATTCGCGACTGGAAGGACCGCGCTGCTGGATCGTCGGCGCCTCCACCGGCATCGGCGCGGCGCTCGCCGACCGCTCGCCGCGGCGGGCGCGCGCGTGGCGCTGTCCGCGCGGCGCGCCGGCCCGCTCGAGGAAATGGCCGCGCGCTATCCGCAAGGGCACGGCGCTGGCGCTGCCGCTCGACATCACCGACGCGCCCGCCCTCGAGAAGGCGGCGGCGAGGCTCGGCAAGGCCTGGGGCGGCATCGACCTCGTCGTGCTCATGGCGGGCGAGTACAAGCCCATGCGCGCGTGGGACCTGGACCTCGCCGCCGCGCGCGCGATGGTCGACATGAACCTGATGGGCGCCTTCAACGTGCTCGCCGCCGTGGTGCCGCGCCTCGTCGAGCAGGGCTCGGGCACGATCGCGCTCGTCTCCTCCGTGGCCGGGTACCGCGGGCTGCCGAAGAGCCTCGTCTACGGCCCGACCAAGGCGGCGGTGATCAACCTCGCCGAGGCGCTCTACCTGGACCTCCAGCCCAAGGGCATCGGCGTCTGCGTCGTGAACCCGGGCTTCGTGAGGACGCCGATGACCGACCAGAACGACTTCAAGATGCCCGCGCTCATCGAGCCCGAGGAAGCGCGCGGACGAGATCGTCGCGGGGCTGGCGCGGGGCGAGTTCGAGATCCACTTCCCGAAGCGCTTCACGCGCTTCCTGAAGGTGCTGCAGCTGCTGCCCTACGGCCGCTACTTCCCGGCCGTGCGCAAGGCGACCGGGCTGTGAGCGCCGACGCCCTGGCCCGCCTCAAGGCGTACTGGGAGGCGCGTCACGCCGCGATCGCCTCGCGGCCCTCGACGGCGTGTACGCGCCCGAGGCGTACTTCCGCGACCCGTTCAACGAGGTGCGCGGCCTCGGGGAGCTCGCCCGGATCTTCGGGCACATGTACGACGACGCTCGAGGAGCCCCGCTTCACGATCACGGAGACGATCCTCGAGGGCGACCGCGCCGTGCTCATCTGGGACTTCGACTTCCGGGTGAAGGCCTGGAAGCCGGACGTGGTGCAGACGCATCCACGGGCTCTCCGTGGTGCGCTTCGGCGCGGACGGGCGCGTGACCTACCACCGCGACTACTGGGATGCGGCGGGAGAGCTCTACGCGAAGCTGCCCCTGGTCGGGCCGCTGATGCGGTTCCTCGCGCGGAAGATGGCCTGAGTCAGGCCTTCGTGAAGGCGGCGTGCAAGCCCGGGACGGGCTCGCCGGCCTCCTTGCGGATGACCGTATCCTCGATCTTCCATTCCACGAGCGCCGTGGGCCGACGCGAGGGCGCGGAGGTAGGCGGCCGAGTGGGCGTAGCGGCCCGAGCGCGCGAGGCGGAAGGCGCCATCGTCCTCGAGCCGTTCGACGGAAAACGCGAACATCCCGCCCGGCGCCAGCGCGCGCGCGACCGCGCGGAAGACGGCCTCGAGGTCGCCCACGTAGACGAACACGTCCATCGCCGCGGCGAGGTCGCACCCGCCCGCGGGCTTCGCGTCCAGGTAGGCCGCGATCTCGGCCTCGTGCAGGGCATCGTAGAGATTGCGCTCGCGCGCCCGGGCGAGCATCTGCCCCGACAGGTCGACGCCCGCCATGCGGGCGGCATAGGGCTTGAGGACGACGCCGGACAGCCCCGTTCCGCAGCCGAGATCCTCGATGCGCAGCTTCCCTTCGCGGCCGGCGAGCCAGGGCGCCAGGAATTGCGCCATCTTCTGCGGCGTGCGGTACTCGAGGTCGCCCACCAGGTGCCGGTCGAAGTCGGCCGCCGAGCGGTCGAAGACGCTGCGGATGTAGTCGTCGGGCGCGCGGCCGGTCTGCACGCCGGCGATCGAGTCGCGCAGGTGCTGCAGGCCGCCGTTGCCGGGATCGAGGGCCAGCGCGCGGTCGAGGGCGGCGACGGCCTCCGGATCGCGTCCGGCCTTGTAGCAGGCCTCGCCGAGGTTGAGCCAGGCCTCGATGTAGTCCGGGCGCAGGCGGACCGCCTCGACCCGTGCGCGATGGCGGCGTCGAACTGCCTGAGCTTGCCGAGCGTGTGGCAGAGGTTGTTGCGCACGGTCGCCTGGCCCGGATCGGCGGCGACCGCCCGCGGGAAGCGCCTCCGCGGCCGCGGCAGGTCCCCGTGCGCGAGATGGCACATGCCGAGCCCGTTGAGCACCAGCGCGTCCGCGGGCCTGAGCTTCAGCGCGGCACGTACGCGTCCTCGCGCCTCGGGAAAGCGCCCGGCCTTCTCGAGCAGGTTGCCGAGGTTCGCCCAGGCCTCGAAGAACGCCGGGCGCAGCGCGAGCGCGCGCCGGTAGCCGGCGATGGCCTCGTCGAGGCGGCCCGCGCCGGCGAGGCACAGGGCCCGCACGAAGGGATACTGGGCGTTCGCGCCGTCCAGCGCGATCGCCCTTTCGACGGGGGGCAGGGCCTCGGCATGGCGGTTCTGGAACATCGCCGAGAGCGCCAGCACGTAATGGGCCTCGGCGTTGCGCGGCTGGCGCGCGAGCACTTGCCGGGCGCCCGCCTCCGCCTGGAGGAAGCGCCCGCCGTAGACCAGCTGCGCCGCGGCGCGAAGCTGCTCCGCGATGGAGGCGGCGCCCGGGCTCAATTCTTCTTCGCGGGGTCGGGGATGTACTCGAAGACCTTCACGACGCGCGTTGACGCCGGAGGTGGAGCGGGCGATGTCGACGGCCGCGTCGCCCTCGGCCTGCGTGACGAGGCCCATGAGGTACACGGCGGCCGCCTCGGTGACGACCTTCACGTGGCTGGTCGAGAACTTGCCGTTGCCGACCATGCGGGTCTTCACGTTGGTGGTGATGAGCGAATCGTTGCCGCGCGAGGTGAGCGAGGAGTTGCCGCCGATGGAGAGCTCGTTGGCCACGCTCGCCACCTGCGGCGATGGCCTTCACCGCTGTCCTCGACCGCCTTCTTCGTCTCCTCGTCGGGGACCTCGCCGGTGAGGAGGACCTTGCGGTTGAAGCTCGTGGCGTTGACGTGGAGCCCTGGAAGTCTGCTGGTGAGCTTCGCGATCACCTTCCACTCGATGTTCTCGTCCTCGACGTAGATGCCGGTGGTGCGGCGGTCGTTCGCCATGACGGCGACGGTGCCGGCGCCGACGGCGGCGACGGCGACGCAGCCCTGGAGGGCGGGAAGCAGAGGCCGCGAGGGCGGCGGCGAGCGAGGAGCTTGCGGTTCATGGTTTTTCTCCGTGGAGGACGTTGTCGACGATGTCGCACAGGCAGTGCAGCGCGAGGATGTGCACTTCCTGGATGCGCATGGTGCGCGGGTGCGCGACGTTCAGGTGATGGTCGTCCGGGGCCGAGCATCTTCGCCATCGCGCCGCCGTCGCGGCCGGTGAGGGCGATGACGGCCATGCCGCGCGACCTTGGCGGCCTTCATGGCCTCGATCACGTTCCTCGAGTTGCCCGACGTGGAGAGCGCGAGGAGGACGTCGCCCTCGCGGCCGAGCGCCTCGCACCTGCTTGCGAGAAGACGGCGTCGTAGCAGTAGTCGTTGGCGATGGCCGTGAGGGCCGAGGTGTCCACCGTGAGCGCGACCGCGGGAAGGCCCGGGCGCTCGCGCTCGAAGCGGCCGACCAGCTCGGCCGCGAAATGCTGGCAGTCCGCGGCCGAGCCGCCGTTGCCGCAGGCGAGCGCCTTGTTGCCGCGCGCGAGGGCGGCGGCGAGCGCCTCGCCCGCGCCGGCGATGGCGGGGGCCATCGTCTCGCTCATGCGCTGCTTGAGCGCGATGGCGTCCTGGAAATGGCTGCGGACGCTGGCGGCGTGGTCCATGGAAGGTGTCGCTCGTCTGTTGTCGGGCGTGGGCATTGTAGTCCTAGGCGGCGTCGAAGGCGCCGCGGATCCACGCGGGCGTCGCGGCGGCGTCCCTGGAGGGTAATGACATCGAAGCGGCACGCAGGTTCCGCGCGCAGCCGCGCGAGGTAGTGTCGGGCGGCGGCGACGATGCGGCGCTGCTTGCGCGCGTCGACGCTGCCGGCGGCGCCGCCGTAGGCGCCCCACGATGCGCAGCCGCACCTCGACGAACACGAGCGTGGCGCCGTCGCGCGCGACGAGGTCGACCTCCCCGAAGCGGGTGCGGTAGTTGCGCGCCACGATCTCCAGGCCCTGCCCCGCGAGGAAGCGCGCGGCGAGCTCCTCCGCCTCCTCGCCGCGACGGCGGGCGGTGGCGCGGGCCCCGGAGGTCATTGGGCGGGCTGGCAGCGCGACGGCGCGGCCGGCGTCGAAGCCCGCCGGGACGAGGAGCGCGAGAAATGGCGGTCGGCATCGAGGCTGATGCGCCCCGTCACGCCATCGAGCGAGACCGCCTTCGCGTCCGACTGCAGCAGCAGGCCGCAGAGGCGGTAGGCATCGATGCCGAGGGCGTAGAGGCGCTCCTGCTCGACCGCCATCGGGCGTCCTGCGGGGCCGGGTAGATCATCACGGCGGGATGGTCGGGCTGCACGAACCAGGGCATGTCCACATAACGCACACCCTCCAGGTCCACGTTGACCGTGGCCTCGGCGCGCGGGTCGACCCCGATGGAGGTGGTGTAGATCGGGAGCGTGCCGGAGATGTAGGGGCGCACCGCGCGCGTGGCCGCCCGGTCGAGGGCCAGGAAGACCATGTCGCCCTTGAGCGCGGAGATCCTCTCCTTGATCGCGGGCGCGTCGTCCGGATTGCCGGCGAACACGACCCGGCGCGCCTCGCCCGCGGCGCGGCCCCATTCCCGCTCGAACGCATCGGCACCCGGCGGGCCAGCGGGGAGGGCGAGGTGATGACGATCGCCGCGCGCCAGCCGTCGTTGATGGCCATGAGCGCCGCCTGCCGCGCCTCCTGCTCGGCCTGCAGCGAGATCGAGTACATCCTCGCCGGCAGCTCGTGTCCTGGGGCTGGTTCAGGACGAGGGTGGGCTGGCGCGGGCAGTCGCTCCGCGCGAGCCCGGTGGCGCCGTCGCGCGTGAGGCCCGCCACCACGAGCACGGCGCCGTCCTGCTGCGCCTTGCTGGCAGAGTCTCGAGGACGGCGGGGCCGTCGTCGACGGCGGAATACACGCGCACGGGCAGGGCGTTCCTGCCCGCGACCTCGCCGGCGGCGAGGAATCCCTGGCGCACCGCGTCGGCCACGCGGCCCAGCAGCCGGCGACGACAGCGGGCAGGATGAGCGCCACGTGCGGCGCCGGTCCCTCGGGGATGGGCTGCCGCGGCGGATGGCGGGGGCAGGCCGGGCCGAGACTGTGCGCCGGCGCCGGGGCGGCCTGCGTCGCGACGGGCGGGGCCGCCGGGTCCCGCAGCGGCGTGACGACCGTGGAAGGCGCGAAGCCGGAGGGCAAGGTTGTCTCGCGCGGCGGGTCGGCCGAGAATGCGGGCGGAGCCGCGAGAAACGCGGCGAGGAGAATCGCGGTGAAGCGCGCGAAGGGCGAAGGCAAGAGCGGCGACTCCGGTTCGCCGGCGGCGGAAGGCCGGACGGCGTGCTGCCCGTCGGATTATATGTGGTGGCCACGCCCATCGGGAATCTCGGCGACATCACCGCCCGCGCGCTGGAGACCCTGGCCGCCTGCGACGTGGTCGCCGCCGAGGACACGCGCGTCACGAAGTCCCTCCTCGCCGCACTTCGGCATCGGCGCGCGCGTGATCGCGCTGCACGAGCACAACGAGCGGACGGCGGCCGAGGGCATCGTCGCCCTGCTGCGCGAAGGCAAGTCCGTGGCGCTGGCGAGCGACGCCGGCACGCCCGCCGTGAGCGATCCCGGCGCGCTCCTCGTCGACCGCGTGCGCGCGGAGGGCTTCCCCGTCTTCCCGATCCCCGGCCCGAGCGCGCTGACCGCGGCGCTCTCCGCGAGCGGCATCGCGGCCGACGGCGTCCTCTTCGCGGGCTTCCTGCCGTCGAAGGGCGCCGAGCGCAAGCGCCGGCTGGCGGAACTTGCCGCCGGGCCCCTGGGCCATCGCGCTCTTCGAATCCCCGCATCGCATCGAGGCCACCCTCGCGCGACCTGCACGCCGCGCTCGGCGAGCGCGACGTCGTCGTCTGCCGCGAGCTCACCAAGATGTTCGAGACCATCGCGCGCGTGCCGCTCGCGCAGGCGGTCGACTGGGTGAAGGCCGACGAGAACCGCTCGCGCGGCGAATTCGTGCTCGTCGTCGAGGGCCGGCCCGTGGAGACTTCGACTTCCGTCGATCCGAAGCGGGTGCTCGAGGTGCTCCTGGCGGAGCTCTCGGTCAAGCAGGCCGCGGCGCTCGCTGCGAAGATCACCGGGCGTCAATCGCAGCGAGCTCTACCAGCTGGCTCTGGCGATGGCGAAGAAGGTAGGGAGTAAGGGGAGGTCGGGGAAGCGATCGCGATTGCGGTCCCGGGACACCGTCCCACGGTCCCTATCATCGAGGCCCTGTCCGCTGCGCAGCTATAATCCCGGCATGGCCGAATCGCTCACGCTGCTGCGCCCCGACGACTGGCACGTCCACCTGCGTGACGGCGACTCATGAAGTCCGTCGTGGGGGCCACGGCCCGCCAGTTCGGCCGCGCGATCGTGATGCCGAACCTGAAGCCGCCGGTCGTCACGGTCGAGCAGGCCCGCGCCTATCGCGACCGCATCCTCGCGGCGCTGCCCGCCGGCTCGGCGTTCGAGCCGCTGATGACGCTCTACCTCACGGACAACACGCCGCCCGACGAGATCGCGAAGGCGAAGGCGTCGGGCTTCGTGAAGGCGGTGAAGTACTACCCCGCGGGCGCCACGACGAATTCCGATTCCGGCGTGACCGACATCCGCAAGTGCGACGCGGTGTTCGAGGCGATGGCGGCGCACGGCATGCCGCTCCTGCTGCACGGCGAGGTGACGGACCCGGCCGTGGACGTCTTCGACCGCGAGAAGGTCTTCATCGAGACGGTCCTGCAGCCGCTCGAGCGCCGCTTCCCGAAGCTGCGCATGGTGCTGGAGCACATCACCACGAGCGAGGCGGCCCTCTTCGTGTCGAGCGCGCCGGCGAACATCGCGGCCACGATCACGGCGCACCACCTGCTCATGAACCGCAACGCGATCTTCGCGGGCGGCATCCGGCCGCACCACTACTGCCTGCCGGTGCTCAAGCGCGAGCAGCACCGCGTGGCGCTGGTGAAGGCGGCGGTGTCGGGCAACCCGCGGTTCTTCCTCGGCACGGACACCGCGCCGCACGCGAGGGCCTCGAAGGAGTCGTGCTGCGGAAGCGCCGGGATGTACACCGCGCACGCGGCGCTCGAGCTCTACTGCGAGGTGTTCGAGCGCGAGAACGCGCTCGACCGGCTCGAGGGGTTCGCCAGCCGCTTCGGCCCGGACTTCTACGGCCTTCCCCGGAACACGGCGACCGTCACGCTGGAGAAGGCGCCCTGGGACGTGCCCGCGGACTATGCCTTCGGCGCCGAGACCGTGGTGCCGCTGCGCGCCGGCGAGCGCCTCGCCTGGCGCTTCCTGGGCTGAGGCCGCGCGGGACGCGCGCGTGGACTGGGCCGCCGCGCAGGAGCGGCTCCGCGGCCCGGTGTTCGCGCCGATCGCGCCCGCCATCGCGCGGCTCGATCCCGGCCGCTGGCCCACGCACGAGGACCTCACCGCGCTCGCCGCGGGCGTCGTGACCTCGCGCGGGATGCCCGTCCGGTTCGTCCCGCCGCGCACGCAGCGCGACGAGGGCCGGCCGTACTACGAGCTGCACATCGCCGAATCCGGCGAGGTGGAGACGCGGCCGGAGAACTGGCACGACCTCTTCAACGCGCTCGCGTGGATCGCCTTCCCGAAGGCGAAGGCGGCGATCAACGCGCAGCACGCGGCGATGCTCGCCGAGGGCGGCGAGGAGGAGGCGCGGCGCCGCAGCCCCGCGCGCGACGCGCTCACGCTCTTCGACGAGGGCGGCGTCGCGGTGGCCTCGAGCTCGCCGGCGATGCTGCGCCTCATCAGTCGACTTCGAATGGAAGGAGCTCTTCTGGCATCGGCGCGAGGAACTCGCGCAGAAGGTGCGCTTCGTCGCCTTCGGCCATTCGCTCTTCGAGAAGGCGCCTCGAGCCGTTCGATGGCGTCGTCGCGAAGACGGTGTTCCTGCCGGTGAGCGATTTCTTCGCGATGCTGCTCGCCGCAGTCGCAGGTCGAGGAGGTCGACGCGCTCCTCGCGGCGCACTTCGCGCAGCGCGTCCCGGTTCACCTCCCCCAAGGCCATGGCGCCGCTGCCGGCGTTCGGCATCCCGGGGTGGCATCCCGGCACCGGCGAGCGAGTCGTACTACGACTGCCCCGAGCATTTCCGGCCCAAACGGGGTGCGGGCGCCAATACTCCGTAGAATGGCGGGGTGAAGCAGGCCGGACGGTCGCCGTGCCGCAGTTGCGGTGCGGAGGAAAGTCGGGACTCCACAGGGCAGCGTAGCGGGTAACTCCCGTCCGCCGTGAGGCGAGGATCAGAGCAACAGAGACGAGTCTGCCGGTTCGATTGGCAGGGTGAAACGGGCAATCTCTACGCGGAGCAACACCAAATAGGCAGACGACGACGCGGCCCGCCGAGTCTGCGGGTAGGTGGCTCGAGCGCCGCGGCAACGCGGCGCCTAGAGGAATGATCGTCATACCTCGCAAGGGGCGTAACAGAATCCCGCTTACAGGCTTGCTTCACATTTTCCTTTCCCTGCTGCTCGCTCCTTTCCGGTGCCGCCGCCGCCGCGCCGCCCGGCCCCCTGCTCGCCGCGCTCGGCGAGGACGTGCCCTACATCACCACGCCGGACAACGTGACGCAGGCGATGCTCGACCTCGCCGCGGTCAAGGCGGGCGACCACGTGATCGACCTGGGCTCCGGCGACGGACGCATCGTGATCGCGGCCGCGCGGCGCGGCGCCACGGGACTGGGCGTCGAAATCGATCCGCGGCTGGTGGCGGAAAGCATCGCCAATGCCGCAGCGCGCAGGCGTCTCCGCGCGCGCGCGCTTCCTCGAGCAGGACCTCTTCAAGACCGACCTCGCGCCCGCGACCGTCGTCACGATGTACCTCCTGCCGGAGGTGAACCTGCAGCTGCGCCCGGCCATCCTCGCGCTCCGCCCCGGCACGCGCATCGTGTCGCACGACTGGGACATGGGCGACTGGATCGCCGACCGAGTCCCTGGAGCTCGCGGTGCCGGACAAGACGATCGGCCTGGCGAAGTCGAGCCGCGTGCACCTGTGGATCGTGCCGGCGCGCGTCGAGGGCCTCTGGTGCGGCGTGCAGGCAAGCGCCGCGCCGCCTTCGCGTGCGCCAGTCGTTACCAGTTCGTCTGCCGGCGAGATCGAGATCGACGGCAAGCGATGGGGCCCGATCGCGGGTCGCCTCGACGGCGCGAATCTCGCCATCGAGGGATCGGGCGCCTTCGCCGGAGGGCGCATGGCGGTCGCACACGACGCGGGCAGGTTGCAGAGTGCTGCGCGCAGAGGGCGCTTTCGCGACGGCGTCAGGTCTCGAATGGCGCCCCGCGACGGGCGCGAGCTGCGCCCTGAACTGACCCGGTCGCCCCACTTTCGCCAGGCACTGCAGGATTTCGTCCGCGCTTTTTCGGCGTGGTCGCCCCTTTTTCGCCTTCGTCGGAAGTCGCTGGCAGGGCGTGGCGCCCGCGCCTAGGTTGGTCGTGCCCGGCGGACATTCGCGGGCCTCGCGGGAAGGAACGCGGGTCCAGAAGATTTGCATCGAAAGGACAACCACCATGAATGCGAAAGCCGCACTGAGCACCATCGCCGCCGCCATGCTGCTCGCCAATCCCGCCCTGGCTTCGCCCGGGCGAATCCGGGAACGTCCACGTGAACTTCTCGAAATGCCCCGCCGCGATGACGGACGACGCTCCGCCCGGCACCGTGTTCGTGTATGCGGGCACCGCGACGGGCGCCGTCACGGGCGACCTGGTCGTATTCGGGCTGCCCGGCGCATTCGACCAGGTCGAAGGCCGGACGTACCTCGAGGCCGACTACGAGGTCACCGCCACCGACGGCTCGGCGCGATCCTTCACGGCGCACGTCGGCGGCAGGATGAACAACGATGTCACGATGAGCGCCAGGCTCTACGGCTTCGTGAGCGAGGGGTGGCTGCGTGGCGCGCAGGTGGTCGACGTATTTGCGGGCACGACGACGACGGGCTGCGTCACGGGCACGCTCACGATCGCGCCGAAGTGGGCTCCGGCGCACGGCGGCGAGGACAACTAGCGCCGCGAGTCCGTCCGCGTTCCATCGGTTCCGTCGGCGATTCGTGGCGTCCGTCGCAAACGCCTCGCCTTGAGGCGCGCGTGCGCCCACAGTTCGCCGACGGCGGTGACGCGCCCTGCGGACGGAGAGCGACGATGAAGACGATCCAGCGGCTCCTGGCCTTGATGGCCTGCCTGATGGCGGCGCAGGCCGGCGCCAGCTTCCATCTCTGGAAGATGACCGAGCTCTACTCGAACGCGGATGGCACGGTCCAGTACCTCGAGCTGGCGGTGCAGTTCAACGGCGAGCAGTTCGTGGGGGGGCATGGCCTGACGGCCAGCGCCGCCGGGGTGACGCACGCCTTCACGTTCCCGAACGACCTTCCGGGAGACAGCGGCGGCCGGACGATGATCATCGCCACGGAGGGCTTTGCCGCCCTGGGGATTCCTGGCGCCCGACTTCGTGGTCCCCAACGGATTCTTCTTCGTGAACGGTGGGCAGGTCAATTTCGCGGACGTCGACGAGTGGGTGCATGGCGGCCTGCCGACCGACGGAACGCTGTCGCTCGGCCGGGATGGCAGCACGGCCTCCAATTCGCCGCAGAATTTCGCGGGGCGCAGCGCCGTCGTCGCCGCCGCCCCGCCTTCCCGCAACTTCCAGGCCCTGTGGTGGAATTCGCCCGCCGGGAGCGAATCGGGGTGGGGACTGAACATCACGCACCAGGGCGACACGCTGTTCGCGACGTGGTTCACCTACGACACCGACGGCAGCGGGATGTGGCTTGTCGTTTCCGACGCGCGCCGGACCGCGAACAGCACCTATTCCGGGACGCTTTATCGCACCACCGGCCCGGCGTTCAGCGCCGTGCCGTTCAATTCCGCGCAGGTCGGCGTGACGCCGGTCGGGACCGCAACCTTCACCTTTGCGGATGCCGACAACGGCACCTTCTCGTATGTCATCGGCGCGGTGGCGCAGTCCAAGGCGATCGCGCGCCAGGCGTTCTCGTCCCCCGTCTCCACCTGCTCGGCGAGTCCCGGGACGGGTTCGCGGCAAAGCTACCAGGACCTCTGGTGGCGGTCGCCCGCCGGGTCGGAATCGGGCTGGGGCGTCAACATCACGCACCAGGGCGACATCCTGTTCGTCACCTGGTTCACCTATGACGTCGACGGCCGCGGGCTGTGGCTCGTGATGTCCGACGCGCGACTCACCGCACCCGGCACCTACGCGGGCGCCCTCTATCGCACGACCGGGCCGGCGTTCAACGCGGTTCCCTTCGATTCCTCGCGGGTCACGGTGACGCAAGTGGGGACCGGGACGTTGACCTTCGCCGACGCAAACACGGGCACCTTCGCCTACACGGTCAATGGCGTGTCGCAAAGCAAGCCCATCATGCGGCAGGTTTTCGGGTCGCCGACGACCGTCTGCCACTAGGCCGGGTCCCGTGACGAGCCGGTCCTGGCGCGAGGCGGGGGCCGCCGCCGCCTTCGGCGCGCTGCTCGTGTCGGGCTGCGGCGGCGGCGAGCCCTCGTCGCCGGCCGTTGCCTCCGACGAGAACGGCCTTTCGAGGCTGGAGGTGATCGGCAAGCGCATCTTCTTCGATACGTCGCTTTCCGATCCCCCGGGCCAGAGCTGCGCGTCGTGCCACGATCCGCTGTCCGCGTTCTCGGGCAACTTCGGCTCCACCGTCGGCGTGCCGTTCGCCGCCGACGGGGCCACGCTGGGACTGCGCAACACGCCGACCGCGATGTACGCGGGATTCACGCCCGTGTTCAGCGTCGTGACGGAAGGGATCCGCCGGGTGGCCAGGGGCGGCCAGTTCCTCGATGGGCGCGCGGCGAGCCTGGAGGAGCAGGCGCGCATGCCCTTCTTCGCCGCGGGCGAGATGAACCTCGCGAGCGAGGGCGAGCTGGCGGCGCGCCTCGCCATCGCACCGTACGGGCCGCTCCTGGCCGAGGAATTCGGGCCCGGCGTGTTCGACGCGCCGCCGCTGGCGGTGCAATCCGCGACGCGAGCCATCGCCGCGTTCGAGCGAACCGCGCGATTCGCTCCGTTTTCCTCCAAGTACGACAATGCGCTCGCCGGCGCGGCGGTCCTCTCGGACCTCGAGAAGGAGGGCCTGCGGCTCTTCGGCGATCCCCTGAAGGGCAATTGCTCGCAATGCCACGCCTTCAAGGACGCCCCGCAGGTCGCCTCCGACCTGCTCTTCACCGATTTCAGCTACCACAACATCGGCGTGCCGCGGAATGCGCGCATTCCGGCGAACGCGGACCCCGCCTTCTTCGACCTGGGCCTGTGCGGGCCGCGGCGCGCCCGCGTGGCCGAGGACAGCCTGTGCGGCGCCTTCAAGGTCCCGACGCTGCGCAACGCGGCCCTCAGGCAGGCCTTCATGCACAACGGCGTCTTCGCGCGCCTGCGCGATGCCGTGGCGTTCCACGCCACGCGCGATTCCACGCCCGCGCGCTGGTACCGCGAGGGGACGCACCTCGACGACGTGCCCGGATCCTTTCGCGCGAACGTCGACCTCACGCTCGTCCCGTTCCGGCCGGCGGCATCGGCCCCCGAGGGACTGAACGAGCACGAGATCGATGCGATCACCGCATTCCTGGGCACGCTCAATGACGGATTCGGCCCTTCCCGCGTTCCCGGGACCCGATGACGCCGGCACTCCTCCCTGCGGTGATGCGAAGCACGGAGTAGCATGGGTCGCCGGGAATCACACGGCAGCATCAGGGGGGTGAACATGTCCCTGCCGCCTTCTCCCGCATTCGTTCACCCTCGCCCGGGTCGCCCGCCTGCCGGTGGGGGAGCGCAGCCGGAGGTCTCTTGACGCTGACGATTCCCCACGGGTTTCTCGTCAACGACCCCGAGCACGCGCCGTTCGGCGCCGCCTGGCTGCGCGGAATCACCCCGTTGCGACTGGGCGCCCTGGTGGCCGTCTGCCTCATGTTCGCGGCCCGGCCGGCGCTATGGAACCTCGATCCGGGGGACGTCTCGGGCGGGATGCGCAGGTTCCTGGGAGCCTTCGCGGTCTATCTCCTGTGCGCGCTGCCGCTGTTCGTCCTGGTCGTGAAGACCGAACGATGGACGGCCCGATCGGCCTTGCGCATCCGGGTCGCGGCCCTTGCGCTCGCGGTCGCCGTCGGCGCGCTGGCGATTCCGGTCGGCACCGCGGCTCAACGGACTCTCGTGGCCAATTTCGATCCCCTGAAACCCCAGGCCTGGCAGTCATGGCATTACATGCTGGCGTTCTACATCCGGGGCCTGTCGACGGGCGGGCTCCTGGCCGCGATCCTGCTGTTCGCCGCCCGCGAGCGCGACACGCAGCGCCGGCTTCACGGGACGCGGCTCGCACGGGTCGAAATCGACAAGCAGGTCACCGAATCGCGGCTGCGACTGCTCCAGGCGCAGATCGAGCCGCACTTCCTCTTCAACTCGCTCGCCAGCGTCAAGCGACTCTACGAGCGGGAACCGGGAAGGGGCCGCGCGCTTCTCCGGAACCTGACCGACTACCTGCACGTGGCCACTCGCCTTGCAAGGCAGCGCGAGATTCCGCTCGGCGACGAGATCGCGCTTGCGCGATCGTTCCTCGCGATCTTCCAGGTCCGCATGGGCGGGCGGCTGCGCGTGCATGTCGACGTGGCGGCGAACGTCGAGTTCGCACCCGTTCCTCCGTTGATGGTGGGAACGCTCGTCGAGAATGCGATCAAGCACGGCATCGGCCCGCGGGCGGCCGGAGGCTCGTTGAGCATTTCGGCAGGCAGCCGGGAGGGGGTGCTGGAGATCCGCGTGGCGGACGATGGCGTGGGATTCCGGGCACGGTCCGGCCATGGCGTGGGCCTCGCCAACATTCGGGCGCGACTCGAAACCCTGTTCAACGGCGCGGGAGAGCTCGAGCTGGCGGCCAACGCCGAAGGCGGCATTACCGCGACGATCCGGCTTCCGCACCGATGGGCCGGGCAAGCCCGGGAGCCGCGATGAGCGCGGCAAGTCCCTTCCTCGGCAAGGCGCCGCCCGTGGCCGGCCCTCGGCCGGCGACCTCGCCGGCGGCCCGGGAACGCGCCCGGCATGCCCTCACGTGGAGGCGTTGGGCGTGTGCGACGGCGCTGGGCGTCTTGCTGGGGGTGCTGGTGCCGCTCCAGAACCTCCATCTCAGCTTCTACTTCACGCCCTGGAAGATCGTCTACCACACGCCCTTCTATGTCGCGTTCGCCTGGGTATTCCTGCTGGCGGTCGCCGCCGTCGAGGCGAGCGTTGGCCGGGACGAGTGGCCCTCCCTGTGGCGCTATGCATCCGGGGCCGTCGCGGCGAGCCTCGTCTGCGTCGGGCTCGCCTGGTCGCTGTCGGACCACCTGCGAATCGCGCCGACACGCATCATCTCGGGCGGTTCGAGCCTCGCCTCGAAGACCGTCCCCGAGAAATACAGGACGAACATCGCCGTGTTCCAGACAGGGTTCGACGGGGTCGTGCACGGCTGGCTCGCGATGTTCATCTACGTGACGCTGCGCAACGCCCGCCGGGCCGCGCGCGCACTCGCCGAGGCGGAAATCGCGCGCTCAGAGGCGAGCCGCGTCCTGCTCGCCGCCCAGCTCGAGGCTGCCCACGCGAAGGTCGATCCCGCCGCGGTGTTCCGTGCGTTGGAGGACATCGAGCTGACCTATGAGGACAACCCGGCGCGAGCCGAGGCCCTGCTGGACGACTTGATCGCCTTCCTGCGCGCCGCGATTCCGCGCCTGCGCACCGACGGACCCGCGCTGGAGACCGGCAGTGAACCCGCGAGCCGTCCTCGCTGAAGACGAGACGGTGCTCGGCGAGCAGCTTCGCGAGCTGCTGGCCGCCGCGTGGCCGGAGCTGGAGATCGTGGCGCTCGTCGAGGACGGGCGCCAGGCGATCCGCGCCCTGGAGACGCACCGGCCGGACGTCCTCTTCCTCGACATCCAGATGCCCGAGTCCTCCGGCCTCGAGGTGGCGCGCCGGGCCAGCGGGCGCGCGCACGTCGTCTTCGTCACGGCCTACGACCAGTACGCGGTGGCCGCCTTCGAGGAGGGCGCCGTCGACTACGTGATGAAGCCGCTTTCCGGGGCGCGCATCGCGGCCGCGGTGCAGCGCGTGAAGCAGCGGCTCAAGGCGGCGCCGGCCCGCCTGGATGGCCTGCTGGACAGCCTCGCGACCCCGCCCTCGCGCAACGGCCGGCACCTGCGCTGGATCAACGCCTCGCGCGGCCAGGATGTCCAGCTCATCACGATCGAGGAGGTGAAGTATTTCCAGTCGGACATGAAATACACGCGCGTCGTCGCCGCCCGTCGCGAGGGACTCATCCGCATGTCGATCAAGGAACTGGTCGAGGAGCTCGACCCGACCATGTTCTGGCAAATGCACCGCGCGACGATCGTCAACCTCAACGCGGTGGAAAGCGTCGGCCGCGACCTGAAGGGACACGTCATCCTGCGGATCAAGGACCGGCCCGAGATCCTGCCGGTGAGCCAGCCCTTCGCGCACCTCTTCCGGCAGATGTAGGGATCACGGCCTGGCCGCGGCCACGAGAGCGGGCCAGTCCTCGCGCCTGATGCGCGCCACGACCACGAAATCCCTGCCCGCGGGCTTGAGCACCGCAGCCTCGCCTTCGTCCAGATGCGGCGGCCCGGCGATCGCCCGGAACGGGATTGCCGTGGCTCGTGACCATGCGCAGCGTGCCGGGCGCCGGCGGCGAGGCGAGCAGCGCCACGAGCTTCGTGTAGTCCGCGTTCGCCGACACTCGTGCCCTCGTAGCCGCGCACGACGGTCGAGGGCTCCGCGCGGCCGAACATGAGCCGGCCCGTCTCCATCGTGCGGCAGAAGGGGCTCGCGATCACTTCCCCCACGGGGAGCTGAAGCGCGCGGATCATGTCGCCGATCTCGCGCGCCTGCGCGCGGCCCGCCTCCGAGAGGTTTCGCTGGGACGCGCATTCGCCGTAGGTCGTCATCCCGCGATCGTTCTGCGAGAAGTCCGTCGCGGTGTGGCGGAAGTAGAGCGTGAAGCCGCCGGCGCGCAGCGCGCGCACGAGGGCCGCGCCTTCGAGGGCGTGCGCCGGATCGGGCGACGAAAGCCGCTCGGCGAAGGCCGGCAGCGCGAGCGCCAGGGCCGCGATTGCGGCGGCGCAGCGCAGGGCGATGGTGCGATGCAGCATGACTCCTCCTCTCGGCATCCGCGGCCGGCCCTGGCGACGCCGCCAGGCGACAGTTCGAGTACCGATCTTATCAAACAACTTTCACTTGGTTTTGTAACCTGTTGAAAACATTGACTATAGAAAATCTGAAAATTCCGGCGAGGAAGCGCAGCTAAGTCCCTGTCGCACAAGAAAAAATCCTGAATTCCCCCCTTGACTCCCCCGGATCGACTCAATACAGTGTGCGGAAGTGGGAAAAATTGGGAAATCCTAGGAGTCCGGTGCTACCGGAACGCGGGAATGACCTCAAAAGGGGGAGCACGGTGTTTCAGGGAGCATCGCAGATCAATCTCGACGCGAAGGGCCGCCTGGCGGTGCCGACGCGCGTGCGCGATCCCCTGACCCAGGGCGGCACGGTGCCCGTGGTGCTCACGGCCCACCCGGACAAGTGCCTGCTGCTCTACCCCGCTCCCGCCTGGGAGCCGGTCCGGGCGAAGGTGATGTCCTTCCCCAGCCTCGACGCCGCCTTCAACCCGCTGGAAGCGCCTCCTCGTCGGTTTCGCCGAGGAGATCGCGCTCGACGGGGCGGGGCGGCTCCTCATCTCCCCCGAGCTGCGGGCATTCGCGGGCATCGACAAGCGCGTGATGTTCATCGGGCAGGGGAGCTACTACGAGATCTGGGACCTCGAGCGCTGGCAGCAACAGCTCGACCGGCTCACCGCCGGAGGCAGTCCCGTCTTGCCACCCGGGATGGAGAACTTTTCGCTGTGACGCGGCCGGTGCCCCCGGGATGCCGACCGCTCGCAGCCGAAAGCGGTCCCCCGGCCCCAGGCGCCCCCGTCTTTTCCACCCGTGAGTGAGGTAGCCCATGTCCCGGTCCTTCTCGAAGAAGCCGTCGCTGCCCTCCGAGTCCGTCCCGACGGGATCTACGTCGATGGCACCTTTGGCCGCGGCGGGCACAGCGCGGCCATCCTCGCCCTGCTCGGTGTTCGCGGAAGACTTCTCGCTTTTGATCAAGACCCCGCGGCGCTTGCGTCTCACGCGATCGCGGATCGACGTTTTGAGCTGATCCATGGGCGATTCTCGGACGATGACCCGCGAGCTTTCGGGGCGCGGGATCGAGCGCGTGGCGGGGGTGCTGCTCGACCTGGGCGTGTCGTCCCCGCAGCTCGACGAGGCCGGGCGGGGCTTCAGCTTCGCGAAGGACGGCCCGCTCGACATGCGCATGGACACCACCCGCGGGGAGACCGCGGCCGAATGGCTCGACCGGGCCACGGAACAAGAAATCAGGGAGGTCATCGGCACCTATGGGGAAGAACGGTTTGCTAAACAGGTTGCAGGAGCGATTGTTGCGGCAAGGGGCCGCGAACCTATCCGGACCACAGGGCAGCTTGCCGCGGTCGTGGGTGGCGCGGTTCGGACGCGCGAGCCGGGCAAGCATCCGGCGACCCGGACCTTTCAGGCTCTTCGGATTCACCTCAATCAAGAGCTTGCGGAGCTCGAAGTGACGCTCCCCCAGGCCGTGGACCTCCTCGAGCCCGGCGGGCGGCTGGCGGTCATCAGCTTCCACTCGCTCGAGGACCGCATCGTGAAGAACTTCCTGCGCGAAGGCGCGCGCGCCGACAAGCTGCCGCGCGGCGTGCCGGTGCGCGCGCGGGACCTGCCGGAGCCGCGGCTTCGCCTCGTCGGGCGCGCCATCCGGCCGTCGCCGGCCGAGCTCGCCGCGAACCCGCGCGCGCGCAGCGCCACGCTGCGCGTGGCCGAGCGCACCGGGGCCTGAGAGGGACGCCGCCATGGCCCGCGTGAACTTCCTCCTCCTGCTGCTCGCTCGTCGCCTGCGCGCTCGGCGTGATCACCGCGCAGCACAAGTCGAGGAAGCTGTTCGTCGACCTCGAGTCGGGGCAGGCGGCCGCCAAGCGGCTCGACGAGGAGTACACGCAGCTGCAGCTCGAGCTGGGCACCTGGGCCACCCACAAGCGGATCGAGGCCATGGCCTCGCGCTCGCTCGGCATGCGGCTGCCCGAGCCGGGCGCCACCCGCGTGGTCGCGCAGGACGCGCCGGCGGAGGCGAAGCGATGAGGTTCGAGAAGCGCACGCCGGAGCTGCGCCTGCGCCTCGAGGGCTGGCGCTCGCGCGTCGTGCTGTTCCTCGTCGCCGCCGGGTTCGCCGTGCTCGGCGCCCGCGCCTTCTACCTGCAGGGCATCAACCACGACTTCCTGAAGCAGAAGGGCGAGGCGCGCTACGGGCGCGTCGTCGAGATGCCGGCCTCGCGCGGCCCCGTGAAGGACCGCAACGGCCAGCCGCTCGCCATCTCCACGCCCGTGGAGTCGATCTGGGCGAGCCCCGAGGACTTCGAGGCGGACGAGGCGAAGCTGCGCTCGCTCGCGAAGGCGCTCGGCCTCGACGCGGCCGAGATCCGCCAGAAAGTTGCCAACAAGGATCGCCAGTTCGTCTGGCTCAAGCGCCAGATCTCGCCCGAACAGGCGCTCAAGGTGATGGCGCTCAGCATCCCCGGGGTCTTCCAGCAGCGCGAGTTCCGCCGCTACTACCCGGCGGGCGAGGTGATGGCGCACGTGGTGGGGTTCACCGGCATCGACGACAGCGGCCAGGAGGGCATCGAGCTCGCCCAGCAGGCCACGCTCGCGGGCGTGCCCGGCAGCCGCAAGGTGATCAAGGACCGCAAGGGGCGCATCGTCGAGGACGTGGAAAGCCTCAAGGTGCCGCGCGACGGCCGCGAGGTCCTGCTCTCGATCGACCAGCGCCTGCAGTTCCTCGCGCACCGCGAGCTCAAGGCCGCGGTCGAGGCCAACCGCGCCAAGGGCGGCTCGCTCGTGATGCTCGACGCGCGCACGGGCGAGGTGCTGGCGCTCGTGAACCAGCCCGACTACAACCCCAACAACCGCGCGAACGTGACGGGCCGGCAGACGCGCAACCGCTCCGTCACCGACATCTTCGAGCCGGGCTCCACGATGAAGCCCTTCACCATCGCCGCCGCGCTCGAGGCCGGCATCGTGAAGCCCGACACGCTCATCCAGACGGCGCCGGGGACGATGACGGTCGGCGGCTGGACCGATCAGCGACTCGCACCCGCACGGCGTGCTCACCGTCCAGCAGGTGATCCAGAAGTCCTCCAACGTCGGCACCGCCAAGATCCAGCTGCAGATGCCGGCGGAGGACATCGGCGCCTTCTACCGCGAGCTGGGCTTCGGCGCGGTGCCGCAGACGGGGTTCCCGGGCGAGGCCAAGGGCCTTCTGCGTCCCGCCGCGAAATGGAAGCCGATCGAGCAGGCGACCATGGCCTACGGCCACGGCATGTCGGTGTCGCTGCTCCAGATCGCGCGCGCCTACACGATCTTCACCGGGGAAGGGCACCTGCTGCCGCTGTCGCTGGTGAAGCGCGAGAGCCTGCCGATCGGCCGGCCCCTCGTGTCGCGCGAGACGGCGAGCGAGGTCGCCCGCATGATGGAGATGGCCGTGGGCCCGGGCGGCACCGCGCCGCGCGCCGCGGTTCCCGGCTACCGCGTCGCCGGCAAGACGGGCACGGCGCACAAGGCCGAGGCGGGCGGCTACGCCGAGCACAAGTACGTGTCCTCGTTCGTGGGCTTCGGGCCCGTGTCGAACCCGCGCTTCATCGTGGCGGTGATGCTCGACGAGCCGTCGGGCGCGAAGTACTACGGGGGCGAGGTGAGCGCGCCGGTGTTCTCCTCGGTCATGGGCGCGGCGCTGCGCATGATGTCGGTGCCGCCGGACGCGCCGCAGACGCTCAACGTCCAGGCGCCCGCGCGCCCGGCCGCGACCGAAGCGCGCGCGCCGGCCGCGGGAGGCGAAGGATGATCGCCGTGGCGCAGCCTCCGCGCGCATCCTCCCCGCTCGCCGACCGCCTCGCGCAGCTGGGCGTGCCCCTCGTCGACCTCACCACGGACTCGCGGCAGGTGAAGCTCGGCTCGGTGTTCGTCGCCTACCCGGGCAGCGCGCTCGACGGCCGCGCCTACATCGCCGACGCCATCGCGCGGGGCGCGGCGGCGGTCATCTGGGAGCGGCAGGGCTTCGCGTGGAACCCGCGCTGGGACGTGCCCAACCTCGCGATCGAGAACCTGCGCGGCCTGCGCGAGCGAGATCGCGGGCCTCGTCTTCGGCGACCCGTCCGCGAAGCTCTGGATGGTGGGCGTCACCGGCACCAACGGGAAGACCTCGGTCGCGCCAGTGGGTCGCGCAGGCCTTCGACGGCCTCGGGCGCCGCGCGGCGGTGCTGGGCACGCTGGGCAACGGCCTCGTGGGCGAGCGCGCCGAGGCGAAGAACACCACCCCGGACCCGGTGGTGCTGCAGCGGGAACTCGCCGACTACCTGCGCCGCGGCGCGAAGGTCGCGGCGATGGAAGTCTCGAGCCACGGCCTCGACCAGGGGCGCGCGGCCGGGATCAAGTTCGACGTCGCGGTGTTCACGAACCTCACGCGGGATCACCTCGACTACCACGGAACGATGGAGGCCTACGCCGAGGCCAAGTACCGGTTGTTCAACGCGCGCGGGGTAGGCCGCGCCGTGATCAACGTCGACGACGGTTGGGGAAGGCGATTCGCGGACCGGCTCCGCGGATCGCCTGTCGACGTGATCGGCTACGGGCTCCAGGGCGGGCGCCTGCGCGCGGGCGCCGTCTCCCAGACGGAGGCGGGGCTGCGCCTGCGCATCGAGGGCGACTGGGGCGCGGGCGAGGTGGCGGTGCCGGTGCTCGGCGCCTTCAACGTCTCCAACCTGCTGGCGGTGATCGCGACACTCCTCGCGAGCGGCGTGGAATTCGGCGCCGCGCTCGCCGCCGTCGCGCGGCTGAAGCCCGTGCCGGGGCGCCTCGAGCGCCTGGGCGGCGGCAGCCTCCCGCTCGTGGTCATCGACTACGCGCACACCCCGGACGCGCTCGAGAAGGCGCTGGACGCGGTGCGCCCCGTCGTCGCGGCCGGCCACCGGCTGCACTGCGTGTTCGGCTGCGGCGGCGACCGCGACGCGGGCAAGCGGCCGATCATGGGCGAGGCGGCCGCGCGGCTCGCCGACCACGTGATCGTGACCAGCGACAACCCGCGCGGCGAGGATCCGCAGGCGATCATCGACCAGGTGATGGCGGGCGTCCTGAGCGGCGCGCGCCGAGGCGCGTCGCCGAGCGCCAGGTCGCGATCTTCACGGCGATCCACCAGGCCACGCCGGGCGACGTCGTGCTCCTCGCCGGCAAGGGCCACGAGACCTACCAGGAGATCGCCGGCGTGCGCCACCCGTTCAGCGACGCCGAGGTGGCGCTCGCCGCCCTCGAGGCCCGCCCGCGATGAACCCGGCCGCCTCCCTGCCCGCCGCGATGATGGACCTCGACGAGGCCGCGCGCGCCACCGGCGGCGTCCCGGCCGGCGAGCGCGTGGGCTTCTCGGGCGTGTCGACCGACACGCGCTCCATCGCGCCCGGCGACCTCTTCGTCGCCCTCGCGGGCGAGCAGTTCGACGGGCACGACTACGTGCCGCAGGCGATCGGCCGCGGCGCGGCGGCGGCCCTCGTCTCGCGCCGCGTGGGCCGCGAGCGCGAGATCCCGCAGATCCTCGTGAAGGACACCCGGGCGGCGCTCGGGCGCCTGGGCGCCGCGTGGCGCGCGCGATTCTCGCTGCCGGTGCTCGCCCTCACGGGCAGCAACGGGAAGACCACGGTGAAGGAGATGCTCGCCTCGATCCTCGCCGCGTACTGCGGCGGGCGCGCGCGACGTGCTCGCCACCGAGGGCAACCTGAACAACGACATCGGCGTCCCGCTGATGCTCCTCAGGCTGCGCGACCACCATCGCTACGGCGTGTTCGAGATGGGCATGAACCACCTGGGCGAGATCGCGCTACCTCTCGCGCCTCGCCTCCCCGGGCGTGGCGCTCGTGAACAACGCCCACCGCGCGCACATCGGGATCCTCGGCACGGTGGAGGCGATCGCGCAGGCCAAGGGCGAGATCTACGCGGGCCTTCGCGAGGGCGGCATCGCGCTCGTGAACGAGGACGACCCCTTCGCGGGCTACTGGAAGGGGCTCGCCGCGGGGCGCAACGTGGTCACCTTCGGCACGGCGGAGACCGCCGACGTCCGCGGCCTGCTCGAGGACGGGCAGGTGCGGTTCGTCACGCCCCTCGACGCCTTCGCCGTGACGCTGCAGGTGCCCGGCGAGCACAACGCGCGCAACGCGATCGCGGCGTGCGCCGCCGCCTTCGCGCTCGACGTCCCGCCGCACGCGATCCAGGCCGGGCTCGCCGCCTTCGCGGGCGCCAAGGGGCGCCTGCAGCGCAAGCCCGGCGCGGGCGGCGCCGTGATCCTGGACGACACCTACAACGCCAACCCCGACTCGATGAAGGCGGCCCTGCGCGTGCTCGCGCGGGCGACCGGCCGGCGCGTCTTCGTCATGGGCGACATGGGCGAGCTGGGCGAGGCCGCGGCCCCGCTGCACGCCGAGATCGGCGCGTTCGCGAAGGGCGCCGGGATCGAGCGGCTGCTGGCACTCGGGCCGCTGAGCCTGCACGCGGTGGAGGCCTTCGGAAAGGGCGCCGTGCACTGCCCGACCCTCGAGGTGCTCGCCACGGAGGCGCGCGTGCGAGGCGCGCCCGGGCGTGACGATCCTCGTGAAGGGGTCGCGGTTCATGCAGATGGAGCGGGTGGTGGAGCGACTCGCCGCGGAGGCAAGCCATGCTGCTTGAACTGGCCCAACGGCTCGCGGTCGAGATCCGCGCCTTCAACGTCTTCACCTACATCACGCTGCGCGTGGTGCTGGCCGCGCTCACGGCGCTCGCGATCTCGTTCGTCATCGGCCCGGCGATGATCCGGCGCCTCACGGCCTACAAGATCGGCCAGGCGGTGCGCGACGACGGCCCGCAGACGCACCTCGTGAAGACGGGCACGCCGACGATGGGCGGGGCGCTGATCCTCGTGTCCGTGGTCGTGACCACGCTCCTCTGGGCGGACCTCGAGAACCGCTACGTGTGGATCTGCCTCGCCACCACGCTCGGCTTCGGCGCGATCGGCTGGATCGACGACTGGCGCAAGGTCGTCCACCGCAATCCCAAGGGGCTCTCGGCCCGCGCGAAGTTCTTCTGGCAGTCGGTGATCGCCCTCGTGGCGGTCGCGGTGCTCGCGTGGAGCGCCAAGCTCCCGCAGCAGACCGAGCTCATCGTGCCCTTCTTCAAGACGGTGGCCATCCCGCTGGGCGCGATCGGCTTCGTGATCCTGGGCTACTTCGTGGTGGTGGGGACGTCGAACGCCGTGAACCTCACCGACGGGCTGGACGGGCTCGCGATCATGCCCACGGTGATGATCGCCGGCGGCGCTTGCCGTGTTCGCCTACGTGACGGGGCACGCGGTGTTCTCGAAGTACCTCGGCTTCCCCTTCATCTCCGGGGCCGGCGAGCTCGCCGTCTTCTGCGCCGCCATCGCGGGCGCGGGGCTCGCGTTCCTCTGGTTCAACGCCTACCCGGCGGAAGTCTTCATGGGCGACGTGGGGGCGCTCGCCCTGGGCGCGGCGCTGGGCATGGTGGCGATCGTGGTCCGGCAGGAGATCGTGCTCTTCATCATGGGCGGGGTGTTCGTGGTGGAGACGCTCTCGGTGGTGATCCAGGTGGCCTCCTTCAAGCTGACCGGCAAGCGCGTCTTCCGCATGGCGCCGCTGCACCACCACTACGAGCTGAAGGGCTGGAAGGAAAACCAGGTCGTGGTGCGCTTCTGGATCATCACGATGATGCTGGTGCTGTTCGGTCTCTCGACCCTGAAGCTGCGCTAGGCACGGCAAGGAGATGCGACATGACGACTGGGCAGGCAAGGCCGTTCTCGTTCTGGGGCTCGGTGACACGGGGCTTTCGTGCGTTCGTTGGCTCGCTCAGGCGGGCGCGCGGCTGCGCTGCGCCGACACGCGGCAAGCGCCTCCGGCCCTGGGAGCGGTCCGCGAGGCGGTCCCCGGAATCCGCGTCGACCTCGGTCCCTTCGGACTCGAGAGCCTGGCAGGCGTGGACGCGGTCGCTGCGAGTCCGGGCATTGCGCTTCGCGAGCCGATCCTCCGCGAAGCCGTCGCCCGCGGCCTCGAGGTCGTCGGCGACGTCGAGATCTTCGGGCGCGAAGTGGCGCGCTCGGCACCCGGGGCACGCGTGATCGGCATCACCGGCACCAACGGCAAGAGCACCGTGACGGCGCTCGCGGGCGCGATGGCGCGCGCCGCGGGCCGGCGCACGGTGGTGGCCGGCAACATCGGCCTGCCGGTGCTGGACGCGCTCGCCGAGGCGCGGGCCTCGGGACACCCGGACTGCTACGTGATCGAGCTGTCGAGCTACCAGCTGGAAACGACGTCGAGCCTGGCGCTCGAGTCGGCGGCGATGCTCAACCTCTCGCAGGACCACCTCGACCGCTACGACTCGATGCAGGCCTACGCCGACGGCGAAGGCGCGCATCTTCCGCCGCTGCGGCACCCGCGTGCTCAACCGCGACGATCCCTGGAGCCTCGGCATGGGCGACGCGAGCGCGGTCACCTTCGGCCTGGGGCCGCCGGCGGGACCCGCCGAATGGGGCGTGGCCGACGGCTGGCTGGTCGAAGGCCGCGAGCCCATCGTGGCGCTGGACGAGCTGCCGGTCGCGGGGCTGCACAACGCCGCCAACGCGCTGGCCGCGCACGCGCTGTGCCGCAGCGCCGGGCTGGGCGGAGAGCCGCTGGCGCGCGCCATCCGCGAGTTCCGCGGCCTTCCGCACCGCGTCGAGCGCGTGGCGGCGGCGCGCGGCGTCGTCTTCTACGACGACTCGAAGGGAACGAACGTGGGCGCCACGGTCGCCGCACTCGCGGGCATGCGCGAGACGGTCGTGCTGATCGCCGGCGGCGAGGGCAAGGGCCAGGACTTCGCCCCGCTCGCGCCGGCCGTGAAGCGCAAGGCGAGGGCGGTCGTCCTCATCGGGCGCGACGCGCCGGCCGCTGGAAGCGGCGCTGGCCGCCACGGGCGTGCGCGTGCGTTCGCGCAGCCTCGATGGACGCGGCGGTGGAGGCGGCCTTCGGGCTCGCGGCCGCGGGCGACGCGGTGCTCCTCTCGCCCGCCTGCGCGAGCCTCGACATGTTCGCCAACTACAAGCAGCGCGGCGCAGGCCTTCGCGGCCGCGGCGCGCGCGCTCGCGAAGCGGATGGAGGGCTGATGCTCTACAACCCCGCGCGCCGCGACACCGCCATCGACCAGGCCCTCGTCTGGAGCGCGGTGCTGCTCGCGTCGTTCGGGCTGGTGATGGTCTACTCGGCCTCGATCGCCATGGCCGACGCGGAGCGGTTCACGGGATTCCGCTCGCACTACTTCCTCGCCCGGCACGGGATCTACCTCGCCGCCGGCCTCGCCGCGGCCGCGGCTGGCCTTCAAGGTGCCGGTGCGGCACTGGCAGGTCGCCTCGCCGTGGCTCTTCATGGCGGGCGTGGGGCTGCTCATCGCCGTGCTGATCCCCGGCATCGGCCGCGAGGTGAACGGCGCGCGCCGCTGGATCGCGCTCGGCCCCGTCACGTTCCAGCCCTCGGAGGTCATGAAGCTCCTGGTGGTGCTCTACGCCGCCGACTACACGGTGCGCAAGGCCGCGTTCATGGACGACCTGAAGAAGGGGTTCCTGCCGATGTTCGCGGTGATGTTCTTCGTCGCCGGGCTGCTGCTGCGCGAGCCGGACTTCGGCGCGCTCGTGGTCGTCACCACCATCGCGATGACGATCCTCTTCCTGGGCGGGCTCAACTGGCGCATCTTCGTGGTGCTCGCGTTCGGGCTCGCGGCCGCCTTCGTCGTCCTCATCGTCTCCTCGCCCTACCGGCTGCAGCGCATCCTCGGCTTCATGGACCCGTGGTCCGACGCGTACGGCAAGGGCTACCAGCTCTCGCACTCGCTCATCGCCTTCGGGCGCGGCGAGTGGCTGGGCGTCGGGCTGGGCGCCTCCGTCGAGAAGCTCTTCTACCTGCCGGAGGCGCACACCGACTTCCTGCTCGCCGTGATCGCCGAGGAGCTCGGCTTCGCGGGCGTGGCCGCGGTGCTGACGCTCTTCCTCTTCCTCGTGGTGCGCGCCTTCGCCGTGGGCCGCCAGGCCGCGAGCCTCGAGCGCTACTACGCGGCGCTCGTCGCGCAGGGCATCGGCGTGTGGCTCGCCGCGCAGGCGTTCATCAACATGGGCGTGAACATGGGGCTCCTGCCGACCAAGGGCCTCACGCTCCCGTTCCTGTCCTTCGGCGGCACCGGCATCGTCATCAACTGCGTCGCGGTGGCGATCCTTCGCGTCGATTTCGAAATCGACCATGCGCGGATGCCGCAGATCCTCATCATGGCGGCCGGCACGGGGGTCACATCGGCTCGGCTGACCTGCTGCATGCTTAACGTGGCGAGGCGCCAGTTAGCCTGCGCCGAAATGTGACCTCGCTTCGTGGGGAGGTTGCGAATGAAGGACCATCCTCATCATGGCGGCCGGCACGGGCGGTCACATTTTTCCCGGGCTCGCCATCGCGAAGGAGCTCGCCGCGCGCGGCTGGCGGATCGCGTGGATGGGCACGCCCGCGGGCATGGAGCAGCAACCTCGTCGCGCGGGCCGGCTATCCGATGCGAGACGGTGAGCATGACGGGCGTGCGCGGCAAGGGCGCGCTCGCATGGCTCCTGCTGCCGCTGAAGCTGCTCGTGGCCTTCTGGCAGGCGAGCGCGATCCTCTTTCGCGTGCGGCCCGACGTCGTCCTGTCGATGGGCGGCTACGTCGCCTTTCCCGGCGGCATGATGGCGGCCCTGTGGGGCAAGCCGCTCGTGGTCCACGAGCCCGGAGCCACCGCGGGCCTCGCGAACCGCGCGCTGGCACTCGTGGCCGACCGCGTCGTGGCCGGGATGGAAGGCGCGTTCGAGGCGCGCACGGGCCATCGCGTCGGCGACCGCATCCCCCGGCCGCGCAAGGTCGAGTGGCTGGGCACGCCGGTGCGCGAGGAGATCGCGGGCGTGGCCGCGCCCGAGGCGCGCTACGCCGGGCGCGCAGGGCCGCTTCGCCTGCTCGTCGTGGGCGGGAGCCTCGGCGCGCAGACGCTGAACGACCTCATCGTCGCGGCACTCGCCGCGATGCCGGAGGCGTCGCGCCCCGAGGTGGTCCACCAGGCGGGCGAGCGCAACTTCGCCGCGCTCGAGCAGCGCTACCGGGACGCGGGCGTGAAGGCGGAGGTCGTCGCCTTCATCGACGACATGGCCGCGCGCTACGCGTGGTGCGACGTGCTCGTCGCGCGCTCCGGCGCCATCACGGTGGCCGAGATCGGCGTGGCGGGCGTGGCCGCGATCCTCTTCCCCCTGCCGTGGTTCGTGGCCGAGGAGCAGGCGGCCAACGCGAGGTTCCTGGAGTCGCGCGGCGCCGCGATCCGGCTGGCGCAGCTCGAGACGACGCCCGCGAGCCTCGCCGCGCTGCTCGCGGGGCTCACGCGCGACAAGCTCGCCGCCATGGCCGCCGCGGCCCGGGCGGCCGGCAAGCCCGACGCCACGCGCCGCTGCGCGGACCTGTGCGAAGCAATTGGCGGCGGCATGAAGCACAAGGTCAAGCACATCCACTTCGTGGGCATCGGGGGCTCCGGCATGTCCGGGATCGCGGAGGTGCTCGCGAACCTGGGCTACGCGGTGAGCGGATCCGACATCGCCGAGGGCATGGCCGTGCGGCGGCTTCGCGAGCTGGGCATCAGCGTGGCGATCGGCCACGCGGCGGGCAACATCGCGGGCGCCGACGCGGTCGTCGTGTCCTCGGCCGTGAAGCCCGACAACCCGGAGGTCGTCGCGGCGCGCGAGGCGCACGTCCCGGTCGTGCCGCGGGCGATGATGCTGGCCGAGCTCATGCGCTTCAAGCAGGGCATCGCGGTGGCCGGCACGCACGGCAAGACCACCACCACCTCGCTCGTGGCCGCGGTGCTCGGGCGAGGCGGGGCTCGATCCCACCTGCGTGATCGGCGGCCGGCTCAATTCCATCGGCACCAACGCGCGGCTCGGCAAGGGCGAGTTCCTGGTCGCCGAAGCCGACGAGTCCGACGCCTCCTTCCTCTACCTGCAGCCGGTGATCTCGGTCGTGACCAACATCGACGCCGACCACATGGAGACCTACGGGCAGGACTTCGAGCGCCTGAAGGGCGCCTTCGTCGAGTTCCTCGGCCACCTGCCGTTCTACGGGCTCGCCGTGGTGTGCAAGGACGACGAGCACGCGCGCGCCATCATGAAGAGCGTGGCGCGCCCCATGGTGACCTACGGCATCCGCACGGACGCGGACCTGCGCGCCGAGGACGTGCGCTGGGACGCCGGGCGCATGCGCTTCCGCGTCACCGGCAGCGGCGCCGACCCCCTCGAGGTGACGCTGAACCTGCCCGGCGAGCACAACGTCCTCAACGCGCTCGCGGCCATCGCCGTCGCGCGCGAGGTGGGCGCCCCGGACGCCGCCATCGCCAAGGCGCTCGCCGAGTTCACCGGCGTCGGGCGGCGCTTCCAGCGCTACGGCGAGGTGGCGCTCGCCTCGGGAGGGCGCTTCGCGCTCGTCGACGACTACGGCCACCACCCCGCGGAGATGGCGGCCACCCTGGCCGCGGCGCGCGGCGCGTTCCCGGGCCGCCGGCTGCTGCTCGCGTTCCAGCCGCACCGCTACACGCGCACGCGCGACCTCTTCGAGGATTTCGTGCGCGTCCTGTCGAGCGTCGACGCGCTCGTCCTGGCCGACGTGTACCCCGCGGGCGAGGCGCCCATCGTGGCCGCCGACGGGCGCGCGCTCGTGCGCGCCGTGCGCGTCGCGGGCAAGGTGGAGCCGGTGTTCGTCGAGCAGGTCGCGCAGATGAAGGACGCGGTGCTCGCGGCCGTGCGCGACGGCGACGTCGTCGTCACCATGGGCGCCGGAAGCGTCGCGGGCCTCGCGCCGGATCTCGCGCGCGCGACGGGGGGCGCGGCATGAACCCGATCGCGAAGGCCGCGCCTGGGCGCGCCGGTTCCGCCGCCGCCGCCGTCGGCGCTTCGCGGCGTGCTGCGCCTCGACGAGCCGATGGACCGGCACGTGAGCTGGCGGGCGGGCGGGCGCGCGAAGCTCTTCTACCAGCCCGCGGACGTCGAGGACCTCCAGGCGTTCCTCGCGACGCGGCCCGAGGGCGAGTCGATCCTCTTCGTCGGCCTCGGCAGCAACCTCCTCGTGCGCGACGGCGGCTTCGACGGGGCCGTCGTGTACACGCACCATGCGCTCGGCGGGATCCGCGCCGCGGGCTCCCTGGACTCGCGCCAGGCGTTCGTCGCGGGCGGCGGCGTCCCGGCGCCGCACCTGGCCCGCTTCGTCGCGCGCCACGACTGCGAGGGCGCCGAATGGCTCGCCGGCATCCCGGGAACGGTCGGCGGGGCGCTCGCCATGAACGCCGGCTGCTACGGCGGCGAGACATGGGAGAACGTGGTCGACGTGACGACGGTCGACCGCGCCGGGATGCTGCGCGTGCGCACGCGCGGCGACTACGACATCGGCTACCGGCACGTGGCGAAGCACGTCGCCGGCGACGAGTGGTTCGTCGCGGGCACCTTCGCCTTCGCGCCCGGCGACCGCGCCAAGGCCATGGCGCGCATGAAGGCGCTGCTCGAGCGGCGCGTGGCCACGCAGCCGTTGAGCCTGCCCAACGCCGGCAGCGTCTTCCGCAACCCGCCCGACCAGCATGCGGCGCGGCTCATCGAGTCGTGCGGGCTCAAGGGCTACACCGTGGGCGGCGCGCAGGTCTCGCCCAAGCACGCCAACTTCATCGTGAACCTCGGCTCGGCGAGCGCGGCCGACATCGAGGCCGTCATCGACCACGTCCAGGCGACCGTGAAGGCAGTCGACCGGATTCGCGCTGGAGCGCGAGGTGCGCATCGTGGGCCGGCGCGGGGGCACCCATGGCTGACGCGCGCGCCCTCGGCAAGGTGGCGGTCCTGATGGGCGGCCCGTCGGCCGAGCGCGAGATCTCGCTCATCTCCGGGAAGGCCGTGCTCGCCGGCGCTGCGCGAGAAGGGCGTGGACGCGCACGCCTTCGACCCGAAGGAGCGCGAGCTCTTCGACCTGAAGCGCGAAGGCTTCCGGCGCGCGTTCATCGCGCTGCACGGCCGCTTCGGCGAGGACGGCACGGTGCAGGGCGCGCTGGAGGTGATGGGCATCCCGTACACCGGCAGCGGCGTCATGGCCTCCGCGCTCGCGCATGGACAAGTGGCGCACGAAGCTCGTGTGGATCGCCGCCGGCATCCCGACGCCGCGCTACGCCGTCGCGAGCCGGACACCGACTGGGCGCGCGTGCTCGGCCGAGCTGGGCCTGCCGGTCTTCGTGAAGCCGGCGCACGAGGGCTCGACGCTCGGGATCACGAAGGTCCGCACGGCCGGCGGACCTCGCGCCGGCCGTACGCGTTCGCCGCGAAGCTTCGACCCGCTCGTGATCGCCGAGGAATTCGTCGCAGGGCAGGAGCTCACCGCGACGCGTCCTCGGCGAGCGAGGCGCTGCCGCTCGTGCGCATCGAGGCGCCCGGCGGCAACTACGACTACCAGAACAAGTACTTCACCGACGACACGAAGTACCACTGCCCCGCGGGCGTGCGGCCCGACGTCGAGGAGGAGATCCGCCGCGTCGCGCTCGCCGCGCTTCCGCGTGCTGGGCTGCCGCGGCTGGGGCCGGGCGGACGTGATGCTGCGTCGCCGACGGCAGCGTACTCGTTCCTCGAGATGAACACCTCGCCGGGCATGACCGGCCACAGCCTCGTGCCCATCGCGGCGCGGGCGGTCGGGCTCTCGCTATCCGGACCTCTGCCTGCGCATCCTCGAGGGCGCGGCGCTGGAGACGCGGCCATGAAGCCGGCCGTCGCCCTCGCGCTGCGCGCCGCCGGCGCGGTGGCCGCCCGTCGCCCTGCTGGGCGCGGGCGCCTGGTACGGCTACGACGCGCTCGCGCGCCGCCCGATCGCGGTCGTCCGCTTCACGGGCGAGACGGCCCGCGTGCCGGCCGCCGACCTCGAGCGCCTGGCCGCGGGGCTGCGGGGGCGGCGAGGCCCGCGACGTGGCGCTGCCGGACGTGCGCGACGCCGTGAAGCGGCTGCCGTGGGTGCGCGACTGCGCGGTGCGCCGCGTGTCGCCGGGCACGCTCGAGGTGGCGATCGAGGCGCACGTGCCGCTCGCCCGGTGGGACGAGACGCGCCTCGTGAGCGCGCGGGGCGAAGTGTTCGCGGCGGCCTACGAGGGCGCGCTCCCGCGCTTCTCCGGCCCCGAGGGGACGGCGCCCGAGATGGCGGCGGCCTGGAAGGGCATCGCGCGAGGCCGCGGCGCCGCTCGCGAGCCCGGTCGTGGAACTGCGCCTGTCGAAGCGGCGCGCCTGGCAGGCGAAGCTCGCCTCGGGCCTCACGCTCGAGCTGGGGCGCGACGGCGTCGAGGCGCGGCTCGCGCGCTTCGCGGCCGTGTGGCCGCGCCTGCCGCAGGACGCGGGGAAGGCGACGAACGCCGACCTGCGCTACCCGAACGGATTCGCGCTGCGCGGCGTGGCGCCCGAGGAAACGAAGACGGCGCCGAAAGGCCGGCGCGCATGAACGACAAGGCGAACCCATGATCGTGAACCGCAACCGCGAGAGCCGGAACATCCTGGTGGCCCTCGACATCGGCACCTCGAAGATCGTGACCCTGGTGGCCGAGGTGACGCCCGAGGGAACGCTCAACCTCATCGGCATGGGCAGCCACCCCTCGCGCGGCCTCAAGAAGGGCACGGTGGTGAACATCGAGTCCACGGTGACCGCCATCCAGCGCTCGCTCGAGGAAGCCGAGCTCATGGCCGACGTGAAGATCCGCGACGTGATCACGGGGATCGCCGGCAGCCACATCAAGAGCTTCAACTCGCACGGCATGGTGGCGATCAAGGACAAGGAGGTGTCGCAGTACGACATCGACCGCGTCATCGAGACGGCGCGCGCCGTGAACATCCCGATGGAGCAGCAGGTGCTCCACATCCTCGAGCAGGAATTCATCATCGACGGGCAGGGGGGCGTGCGCCAGCCGCTCGGCATGTCCGGCATGCGCCTCGAGGTGAAGGTGCACATCGTGACGGGCGCGGTCTCCGCCGCCCAGAACATCATGAAGTGCGTGCGCCGGTGCGGCCTCGAGGTGCGCGACCTCATGCTGCAGCCGCTCGCCTCGGCCGACGCCGTGCTGCTGGACGACGAGCGCGACCTGGGCGTGTGCCTCGTCGACATCGGCGGCGGCACGACCGACCTCGCCGTCTTCACCGAGGGCGCCATCAAGCACACGAGCGTGATCCCGATCGCCGGCGACCAGATCACCAACGACATCGCGATGGCGCTGCGCACGCCGACCAAGGACGCCGAGGAACTCAAGATCCGCCACGGGGTGGCGCTGCGCCAGCTCGCGAGCGTGAACGACATGATCGAGGTGCCGGGGGTGGGCGACCGGGGCGCGCGCGAGATCTCGCGCCAGACGCTGGCGGAGGTGATCGAGCCGCGCGTCGAGGAGCTCTACTCGCTGGTGCAGCGGGAGCTGCGCTCCTGCGGGCTGGAGGAGCTCCTCTCCTCCGGGATCGTGATCACCGGCGGCACCTCCCTCATGAAGGGGATGGTGGAGCTGGGCGAGGAGGTGTTCCACATGCCGGTGCGCGTGGGGCTGCCGCAGTACGCGGGGGCGCTCGCCGAGGTGGTGCGGAGCCCGCGCCATTCGACCGGCATGGGCCTCCTCCTCGCGGGGCTGGAGCAGGTGAAGCGGGACCAGCACGCGAAGATCGCGGGCACGGGGTTCAAGGACGTGTTCGAGAAGATGCGCGCCTGGTTCAAGGGCAATTTCTAGGGTCAGCAGGCAGGCAGCAGGCGGCAGGCTGGGGTAATCGCAGTCAAAACAAAGGAGACGACACATGATCGAGTTGCTGGAAGCCCAATCGCCGGAAGCGGTGATCAAGGTGGTGGGAATCGGTGGCTGCGGCGGCAACGCCGTGGACCACATGATCAACAACGGGGTGCAGGGCGTGGAGTTCATCACCATGAACACCGACGCGCAGGCCCTCAAGCGCAACCTCGCGAAGACGACGCTGCAGCTGGGCACGGGCGTCACCAAGGGCCTGGGCGCGGGCGCCAACCCCGAGGTCGGCCGGCAGTCGGCCGAGGAGGACAGGAGCCGCATCGAGGAGCTGGTGGGCGGCGCCGACATGCTCTTCATCACCGCGGGCATGGGCGGCGGGACGGGCACCGGGGCCGCGCCCGTGGTCGCCTCGATCGCGCGCGAGATGGGCATCCTCACGGTCGCCGTGGTCACCAAGCCCTTCGACTTCGAGGGCAAGCGCCAGAAGGTGGCGGCGGTCGGGCATCGACGCGCTCAAGCAGCACGTCGACTCCCTCATCATCATCCCCAACGAGCGCCTCATGCAGGTGCTGGGCGAGGACGTCACCTACGAGGACGCCTTCCGCGCCTCCAACGACGTGCTGAACGGCGCCGTGGCGGGCATCGCGGAGGTCATCAACTGCCCCGGCCTCGTGAACGTGGACTTCGCCGACGTGCGCACCGTGATGAGCGAGAACGGCGTGGCGATGATGGGCTCGGCCATGGCCTCCGGCCCCGAGCGCGCGCAGATGGCCGCCGAGCAGGCGGTGCATTCGCCGCTCCTCGAGGACATCCACCTCGCCGGCGCCCGCGGCGTGCTGGTGAACATCACCGCCTCGAAGAGCCTCAAGCTGAAGGAGGTGCACGAGGTCATGAACACGATCCGCTCCTTCACGGCGGAGGACGCGACCATCATCTACGGCAGCGTGATCGAGGAGTCGATCGGCGACGCGCCTGCGCGTCACGATCGTCGCCACGGGCCTCGGCGGCGCCGCGGCCCAGCGCCAGCCGACGCTCTCGATGGTGCAGCGCACCGGCACCCACGACGAGCCGACGGCGGTCAACTACGAGGAGCTCGAGCAGCCCGCCGCGTTCCGGCGCCGGCGCGACCAGACGGTCGACGCCCTGCGCCATTCGGGCATGGAGACGCTCGACATTCCCGCATTCCTGCGAAAGCAGGCGGACTGACGGTCCGGGGCGGGGAGCCAAGCCCCGTCCCGGGTCGTCGATCCCGCGAAGGCGGGAACATGAGGCACCCACGGCTGCCGCTGTCTCCCGGCGGCCGTGCCCGCCTTCCTTTCGGGCCCGCGCAAGCGGGCCTTTTTCATTTTCGCGGGCGCCGCGGCGGGGAGCCCTAAGATGATGATAGAATTACGCTTTTGGAAGCACCCGGCCGCCACGAGCGGACCCGGGGCGACCCCATGATCCGCCAGCGCACACTCAAGACCTCCATCAAGGCGACCGGCGTCGGTGTCCACACCGGCCGCAAGGTCGCGCTCGTGCTGCGCCCCGCCGCGCCGGACACGGGCATCGTCTTCTGCCGCTCGGACCTTCCCGGCAACCCGGCCATTCCCGCCCGCGCCCACAACGTCGTGGACACGCGCATGGCGACCGTCCTGGAAAAGGACGGGGCGCGCGTCTCCACCGTCGAGCACCTCATGAGCGCCTTCTTCGGCCTGGGAATCGACAACGCCTACGTGGACGTGTCCGCGGAGGAGGTCCCGATCATGGACGGGAGCGCCGCCACCTTCGTGTTCCTCCTCCAGCAGGCGGGGGTCGAGGAGCAGGCCGCGGCCAAGAAGTACGTCCGCGTGCTCAAGACGATCTCGATCGAGCAGGGCGACAAGCGGGTGAGCCTCTCGCCCGTTCCCGGGGTTCAAGGTGGGTTTCACGATCGAATTCCGCCACCCGGTCTTCGAGCAGTCCGAGACGACGGTCGACATCGACTTCGGCGAGGTCTCGTTCGTGAAGGACGTCGCGCGGGCGCGCACCTTCGGCTTCACCCAGGACGTCGAGGCGATGCGCAACGCCGGCCTCGGCCGGGGCGGCTCGCTGGACAACGCCATCGTGGTCGACGACTTCCGGGTGCTCAACGCGAGGGCCTGCGCTTCGACGACGAGTTCGTGAAGCACAAGGCGCTCGACGCCGTCGGCGACCTCTACCTCTCCGGCCACCCCCTCATCGGGGCCTTCCTCGGCCACAAGTCGGGGCATGCGCTCAACAACCAGCTCGTGCGCGCCCTCCTCGAGGATGCCTCGGCCTGGGAGGAAGTGACCTTCGCGGAAGCCGGCGACCTGCCGGCCGCCTTCGCCAACATCCAGCTCCAGCCGGCCTAGGCCTTGTTCGTCCTGCGGGCGGTCGTCCTCTTCGCGCTCGCTCTTCCTGCTGGCCCTCGGCGGGGCCTACCTCGCCACCCGGGACCGGAAGTACCTGCGCATCGCCGGCAAGACCATCCAGCTCGTGACCCTCCTGGTGGTCGCCTTCGCCCTGTTCTACCTCTTCGAGCGGGTGCTGCTCTTCCTCTGATTCCCGACGATCCGGTCGAGGGCGTCCTTGAGCGGCGAGTCGGCGAGCCCCCGCGCCACCTCGGCCAGCCGCTCCACGGGGACCTTCTCGCGGGGGCGGACCTTCCGGACCGGGGGCGGCACGTCAACTTGAACTTCGACGCGCAATGCGGTAAGCTCCTGTTCCGCCTTGATTTTCAACGAATTTTTCCCTTGCGGGGGGATGCCGGACCGGGAGTCATCCTTCAGGCCGGCCAGCAGTCTCGGCGCCATTGCCCTCAGGGCGGCGGCGACCGGCGCGTTGCTTGCGCGAATCACAACAGTCGTTCCATCAACGGCGCACACCCGGCTCGTGGAAGCGAGCTCAGCGGGTACGACGGACCGATAGCGTCCCTGAAGTAGCCTCACCTGTTCCAGCCGGTCGCGGACCGGAGCCAGGTCGGGGTTGTTTCGCAGCATTCGGGCGAGCGGTTCGGTGGCCATCGTTGGCGACGAAGGAGTGACGGATGAACATTATTCTGGTTTCGGACAGCCTCGCCAGGACCCGAAGCGTGACCCTGTCCCAGACCCAGGTGATCATGGTGGCCCTCGGCATCCTGATGTCGGGCTTCTTCCTGGCCATGGCGACCTATGTCGTCACGATGAAGTTCTCGACCGACCTGCGCAACCCCTATTTGCGCTCGCTCCTCAGCGCGCTGCACGAGGAGGACCTCAAGCGCAACGAGTCGGAGATGAGGGAGAACCTCAACTCCATGGCGGTCAAGGTGGGCGAGCTCCAGGCCCGCATCATGCGCCTGGACGCCTTCGGGGAGCGGCTGGCCAAGGCCGCCGGCATCAAGCCCACGGAGTTCCGCTTCGACGAGCAGCCCGGCCAGGGCGGCGCCGCGCCGTCGCCGGCCTTTTCCCGCGACCTGACGCTGCTCGGAATTCAAGCAGAAGCTCGACGAGATCTCGCGCATCATCGACGACCGCAGCGACAAGCTGGGCGTGCTCGACTCCGTGTTCATGGACGACCGCCTTGCCCGCAAGACGATTCCCACGACGCTGCCGGTCCTCCAGGGCTTCTATTCCTCCAACTTCGGCTACCGCATCGACCCGATCTCGGGCAGGTCGGCCCTGCACACGGGGGTGGACATCATCGCCACGCCGGGCACCCCGGTCATGGCGGCGGCCGGCGGCGTCGTCTCGAACGTGGCGTTCCACCCGGAATACGGCAACATCGTCGACATCGACCACGACAACGGCCTGACGTCGCGCTACGCGCACCTGCTGAAGAGCTCGGTCAAGGTCGGCGACGTGGTGATGAAGGGCCAGCTCATCGCGCAGGTGGGCAACACCGGGCGCACCACCGGGCCGCACCTGCATTTCGAGGTGCGGGAGAAGGGCGTGCCGCTCAACCCGAACAAGTTCCTCGCGCTCGACAAGAAGGTCGGGCCGGTTCCCGTCGCCCTGCGCCGGTAGGCCCCGGCCCGGGCCGGGGTTGCATTCCGGCAGCCCGACCCCATTTCACCTTATAATTTCGCCTCTCTCCGGCCCCGATGGGGCCGGTTTCGCATCCGTCCCCCTCTCAGCGCCCGATCCCCGTGTTCGCAAACGTCCTCAAGGCCATCTTCGGCAGCCGCAACGACCGCCTCCTGAAGCAGTACCGGAAGTCGGTCGACATCATCAACGCCCTCGAACCCGCCATCGAGAAGCTCTCCGACGAGGCCCTCGCGGCGAAGACGCCCGAGCTCCGGGCCAAGGTCGCCGGGGGCACGCCGCTCGACGAGGTCCTCCCCGAGGCCTTCGCCGTCGTGCGCGAGGCCTCGAAGCGCGTGCTCGGCATGCGCCACTTCGACGTGCAGCTCATCGGCGGGCTCGCCCTGCACGAGGGCAAGATCGCGGAGATGCGCACCGGCGAGGGCAAGACGCTCGTCGCCACGCTCCCGTCGTACCTCAACGCCCTCACCGGCAAGGGCGTGCACGTGGTCACGGTGAACGACTACCTCGCCCGCCGCGACGCGGAATGGATGGGGCGCATCCACCGCTTCCTGGGGCTCACGGTCGGCGTGGTCGTGCCGTCGATGGACCACGCGGAGAAGCAGGCCGCCTACCTCGCCGACATCACCTACGGCACCAACAACGAGTTCGGCTTCGACTACCTGCGCGACAACATGGCCACGCAGGTCGCGGAGCGCTTCCAGCGCGGCCTGAACTACGCGATCGTCGACGAGGTGGACTCGATCCTCATCGACGAGGCGAGGACGCCCCTCATCATCTCCGGCCAGGCCGAGGATTCCACGGACCTGTACCGGCGCATCAACGCGCTGATCCCCTCGCTGGTGAAGCAGGAGGACGAGAAGGCCGAGGGCGACTACTGGGTGGACCTGAAGCTGCACAACGTGACGCTCTCCGAGCAGGGCCACGAGCACGCCGAGGAGCTGATGACGAAGGCGGGGCTGCTCGCCGAGGGGGCGAGCCTCTACGACCCGGCCAACATCATGCTGATGCACCACCTCTACGCCGGCGTGCGCGCCCACGCGCTCTACCACCGCGACCAGCACTACGTCGTGCAGGGCGACGAGGTGGTGATCGTCGACGAGTTCACCGGCCGCATGATGGCCGGGCGGCGCTGGTCCGACGGCCTGCACCAGGCGGTGGAGGCGAAGGAGGGCGTGGCGATCAAGAACGAGAGCCAGACGCTCGCCTCGATCACCTTCCAGAACTACTTCCGCCTCTACAAGAAGCTCGCCGGCATGACCGGCACGGCCGACACCGAGGCCTTCGAGTTCTCGCACATCTACAGCCTCGAGACGGTGCTGATCCCCACGCACCGCCCGATGATCCGCAAGGACTCGAACGACCAGGTCTTCATCACCGCGAAGGAGAAGTACCAGGCCATCATCGAGGAGGTGAAGGACTGCCACGAGCGCAGCCAGCCCGTGCTGCTGGGCACGACCTCGATCGAGAACTCCGAGCTGATCTCCTCGCATGCTCGAGAAGGAAGGGCTCCCGCACCAGGTGCTCAACGCCAAGCAGCACGCGCGCGAGGCCGAGATCGTCACCCAGGCGGGCCGGCCGAAGATGATCACCATCGCCACCAACATGGCGGGCCGCGGCACCGACATCGTGCTGGGCGGCAACCCCGACCCCGAGATCCAGCGCATCAAGGCCGACGAGGCGATCGCCGACGCGGAGAAGGAATCGCCGCATCGCGAAGATCCGCGAGGACTGGCAGCTGCTCCACAACGAAGTGGTCGCCGCCGGGGGCCTGCACATCATCGGCTCCGAGCGCCACGAGTCGCGGCGCATCGACAACCAGCTGCGCGGCCGCGCGGCGCGCCAGGGCGACCCGGGCTCCTCCCGCTTCTTCCTGTCCTTCGAGGACCCGCTGCTCAAGATCTTCGCCGGCGAGCGCCTGCAGGCGGTGATGCGCTCGCTCAAGATCCCGGAGGGCGAGGCCATCGAGGCGAAGATGGTCACGCGCTCCATCGAGAACGCGCAGCGCAAGGTCGAGGCGCGCAACTTCGACATCCGCAAGCAGTTGCTGGAATACGACGACGTCGCGAGCGACCAGCGCAAGGTCATCTACGCGCAGCGAAACGAGCTCCTCGAGACCTCCGACATCTCGCCCACGATCTCCGCCATCCGGGCCGACGTGCTGGGGTCCGTGGTCCGCGAGTACGTGCCGCCGGACAGCGTCGAGGAGCAGTGGGACCTCGAGGGCCTCGAGCGCCGGCTGGAATCCGACTTCTTCACGGTCGCGACGGTGCGGGCGTGGGCGGAGGCCGACGAGACGCTCGACTCGGACAAGATCGCGGCGAAGGTGATCGAGCAGGCCGCCGCCGAGTACGACGCGAAGTTCGCGCCGATCGAGAAGGAAGTCCTGCACCAGTACGAGCGCTCGGTGATGCTGCAGTCGATCGACTCGCACTGGCGCGAGCACCTCGCCGCGCTGGACTACCTGCGCCAGGGCATCCACCTGCGCGGCTACGCGCAGAAGCAGCCCAAGCAGGAGTACAAGCGCGAGGCCTTCGAGCTCTTCGGCGCGATGCTCGACTCGATCAAGCGCCAGGTGACCCAGCACCTGATGGCGGTGCAGATCCGCTCGCAGGCGGAGGTGGAGGAGGCCGAGCGCCGGGCCGAGGAGGCCGCGCAGGCCGTGAAGAACGTGCAGTACCACCACGCCGACTACGACGAGGCGCTCGCGCAGGCGCCGGCCGAGGGCGCCGAGGTCGCGAGCCCGCGGCCGAGCCGGCGGCCCAGCCCTTCGTCCGCGCCGGGCAGAAGGTCGGCCGCAACGACCCGTGCCCCTGCGGCTCCGGGAAGAAGTACAAGAACTGCCACGGCAAGCTCGCCTGAGCCGCCGGCCGGGTTGACGCCCGGCCGCCGTGTCGCCATCCTGCCGCGCATGGGGATCACCGTGCGCCGCGCCGAGCCCTCGGACTTCGAGGGCATCTGGCGAAACTTCCAGGACGAGAGCGCCTACAGCGGCACGCTCCAGCTGCCGCACCCTTCGCGCGAGGCATGGCGCAAGCGCCTCGCCGAGCCGGTGGAGGGGCACTACGTCTTCGTGGCCTGCTCCGGCGACGAGATCGTCGGCAATGCGGGCCTGCATCCCGTCGGCACCTCGCCGCGGCGCGCGCATGCGATGACGCTGGGCATGGGCGTGCCCTCCGCGTGGCAGGGCAAGGGCGTGGGAACCGCGCTCATGGCGACCCTCACCGGGCTCGCCGACGGGTGGCTCAACGTCTGGCGCCTCGAGCTCACGGTCTACGCGGACAACGCGCGCGCGATCGCGCTCTACCGCAAGTTCGGCTTCGAGGTCGAAGGGACGCACCGGGCCTACGCGTTGCGGGACGGGCGCTACGTCGACGCCCTCGCCATGGCGCGACTGCGCCCCAAGGCGCCCTGAGCGCCCGGCGCGCTTTCGGGCGATAATTCCCGGCCTATGGCCGTGAACCTCGCTCCGCCCCGCGCGGAAACCCTCCTCTCCATCGCCGGCGTGCGCCTCGGCGTGGCCGAAGCCGGCATCCGCAAGAAGGACCGCCGGGACCTCCTCGTCGTCTCGATCGCCGAAGGCAGCCGCGTGGCGGGCGTCTTCACGCAGAACCGCTACTGCGCGGCGCCGGTCACCGTCTGCCGCGAGCGCCTCGCCGACAAGCGCCCGATCCGCGCCATCGTGGTCAACACGGGCATCGCGAACGCGGGCACCGGCGCGCAGGGCCTCGCCAACGCGCGGGCCGTGTGCGCCGCGGCCGAGAAGGCGCTCGCCGTCCCCGCGGGCTCCGTCCTGCCGTTCTCGACGGGCGTGATCATGGAGCACCTGCCGGTGGACCGGATCGTGGCCGGCATCCCGGCGGCGGTCGCGACCTGCGCGCGGATGGCTGGGCCGATGCCGCCGCGGCGATCATGACCACCGACACGGTCCCCAAGGCGGTGTCGCGGCAGGTGGTGATCGACGGGGTCACGATCACGGTCACCGGCATCGCGAAGGGCGCGGGCATGATCCAGCCCAACATGGCGACGATGCTCGGCTTCATCGCCACCGACGCCGCCGTGGGGCACGACTCGCTGCAGGACATGGTCCGCTTCGTCGCCGACCGCTCGTTCAATGCCGTGACCGTCGACGGGGACACCTCGACGAACGATTCCTTCGTGCTCATCGCCACGGGCCGCGCCGGCAACCCGAAGATCGTCGGCGAGGGCACGGCGGAGTTCACGCGCCTGGCCGAATGCGTGCTGGAAGTCGCGCAGATCCTGTCGCAGGCGATCGTGCGCGACGGCGAGGGCGCCACCAAGTTCATGACGATCGTCGTGGAGGAGGGCGCCACGCGCGAGGAATGCATGCGCGTGGGCAAGGCGATCGCCCACTCGCCGCTGGTGAAGACCGCCTTCTTCGCCTCCGATCCCAACCTCGGGCGCATCCTGTGCGCCGTGGGCAACGGCGGGCGTCGCCGACCTCGACCCGGAGAAGGTCACGCTGCACCTGGGCGACGTGCTCGTCGCGGAGAAGGGCGGGCGCGCGCAGGCCTACACGGAGGAGCAGGGCAAGGCCGTGATGGCGCCGGCCGAGATCACCGTCCGCGTGGGCCTGGGCCGGGGCGTGGAGAGCGCCACCGTGTGGACGTGCGATTTCTCGTACGACTACGTGAAGATCAACGCGGACTACCGCAGCTAGCCCCCGGACGGAACCGATGACCGGCACCGTGACGCCGCAGCTCGAAGCCTACTACGCGAAGCGCGCGCGGGAGTACGAGCGCATCTACGACAAGGCCGAGCGCCAGGAGGAGCTCGCCTGGCTGCGCGAGCGCCTGCCGAAGCTCTTCGCGGGCCGCCGCGTCCTCGAGATCGCCTGCGGCACGGGCTACTGGACGCAGTTCATCGCCAAGCAAGGCCGTCCACGTCACCGCCTGCGACATCAACGAGCCGGTGCTCGAGATCGCCCGCGAGAAGCCGATCGCGAAGGGGCGCGTCACGTTCGCGAAGGCCGATGCCTTCGCGCCCGGCGACCTCTGCCAGGGCTGCGACGCGGCCTTCGCCGGATTCTGGTGGTCGCACGTGAGGAAGTCCGACCTCGCGCGGTGGCTCGCGGGCGTGGCGAAGGCGCTGCCGCCGGGCGCGCTGGTCGCCATGCTCGACAACCGCTACGTGGAGGGCAGCTCCACGCCCGTGTCGCGCCGCGACGCGGAGGGCAACACCTACCAGGTGCGCCCGCTCCTCTCCGGCGAGACGCACGAGGTGCTCAAGAACTTCCCGACGGCCGCGGAGCTGGCCGAAGCCGTGCGCCCGTTCGCCGCCGAGGCGCACCTCGAGGAGACGCACTACTACTGGCTGCTCGTCTTCCGCCTCAAATGACCGATTCCCTCGACCGATTCCTCGGCCGCGTCGACTCCCTCATCGACCGCCTCGAGAAGCTCCTGCCCGCCGGCGCGCCGGCGTCGACTGGTCCGCCGGGACGGCGTTCCGCTGGCGCAAGCGCGAACGGGCGCGGCTTCCTCGACCCCGTCCGCCACCCGCACGCCATCGCCTTCGCGGACCTCCTGGACATCGACGAGCAGAAGAAGCGCGTGCGCGAGAACACGGCGCAGTTCGTCGCCGGCCGGCCGGCCAACAACGTGCTCCTCACGGGCGCGCGCGGCACGGGCAAGAGCTCGCTCGTGAAGGCGGCCCTGAACGAGTTCGCGAAGAAGGGCCTGCGGCTCATCGAGGTGGACAAGGCCGACCTGGTCGACCTTCCCGACATCGTGGACCTCGTGGCCGAGCGGCGCGAGCGCTTCGTCGTCTTCTGCGACGACCTCTCCTTCGAGGCCTCCGACCCGGGCTACAAGTCGCTCAAGGTGGCGCTCGACGGCACCATCGCCGGCTCCGCGGACAACCTCCTCATCTACGCCACCTCGAACCGCCGCCACCTGATGCCCGAGTTCATGAACGAGAACCTCGAGACGAGGCACGTCGGCGGCGAGATCCACCCGGGCGAGACGACGGAGGAGAAGATCTCGCTCTCGGAGCGCTTCGGCCTCTGGCTCTCCTTCTATCCCTTCGACCAGGACCAGTACCTCGACATCGCGACGCACTGGGTCGGGCGCCCTCGGCGGGAAGGCGGGCGCGGACATGAAGCCCGCCGCGCTCCTGTGGGCGCTGGAGCGCGGCTCGCGCAGCGGCCGGATCGCCTGGCAGTTCGCCAAGGACTACGTGGGCCGCGCGGGCGCCCGCGGCGCGCAAGTGACGACGATCACCGAAGTCGCCGCCGCCGTCATCGAGCGGCCCGACGGCACCTTCCTCCTCGCCTGCCGCCCCGAGGGCAAGCCCTATCCCGGCTACTGGGAGTTTCCCGGCGGCAAGATCGAGGCCGGCGAGGATCCGCGCGCGGCGCTGGACCGGGAGCTGAAGGAGGAGCTCGGCATCGCCGTGCGCGAGGCCACGCCGTGGATCACGCGCGTCTACGCCTACACGCACGCGACGGTGCGGCTGCACTTCTTCCGGGTGACGGCGTGGGACGGGGAGCCGCAGCCGCTCGAGGACCAGGCCATCGCCTGGCAGCGCGTCGAGTCGCCGGACGTCTCGCCGATGCTGCCCGCCAACGCGCCGGTGCTCGCCGCGCTGGCGCTCCCCGCGGTGATGGTGGTCTCCAACGCCGCGGAGACCGGCTTCGACGCCTGGTCGCTCAAGCTCTCGGCGCAGGTGATCGGCGAGCGGCTGCTCGTGCAGATCCGGGAGAAGGGGCTGGAGCCGCAGCGCGTGCAGTTCCTCCTGTCGCGCGCGCTCACGCGCGGCACGCCCTTCGGCGCGCTCGTCGTCGTGAACAGCGACTGCGGCAGCTGGCCGCAGGCCGATGGCGTGCACCTCACGTCGCGCGGCGCTGATGGCCGCGACCGCGCGTCCCGCGGGGCGCGATCGTCGGCGCCTCCTGCCACGACGCCCGCGAGATCGCGCAGGCCGCGAGCGCTGGGCCTCGACTACGTGGTGGTGGGGCCGGTGAAGGCCACCGCCTCGCATCCCGGGGCGGCGCCGCTGGGCTGGGACGCCTTCGCGGCGCTGGTGAAGCGACTGCCCGCTTCCCGCCTACGCGATCGGCGGGCTCGCGCGCGCCGACCTCGCCGAAGCGAAGCGCCACGGCGCGCACGGCGTGGCGCTTCGTTCTGCGGCCTTCGATACCTAGCGGACGGTCCCGTCTGCTTCAGTAGGTCTTGTAGGGCAGGAACTTGCCGGAGAGCACGACGTGCACGCGGTCGCCCTTGGGGTCGGGCTCGCGCGTGATGTCCATCGAGAAGTCGATGGCGCTCATGATGCCGTCGCCGAACTCCTCGTGGATGAGTTCCTTGATCGTCGTGCCGTAGACGTTGACGATCTCGTACCAGCGGTAGATCAGCGGGTCGGTCGGCACGGCGGTCGGCAGCGATCCCTTGTAGGGCACCACCTGCAGGAGCTTCACGGCCGCCTCGGGCAGGCCGAAGATCTTCCCGACCTTCTCCGCCTGCGCCTTGGTGAGCGTCATCTGGCCGAGGCAGGCGGCGGTGACCCATTCCTTCGACTCGCCCACCTTCTTGGCGACGTCGGCCCACTTGATGCCCTTCTGGACCTTCGCCGAGTAGATGAGGTCGGTCACGTCCTCGCGGGTCATGGGCTTCATGCCGGCCACGGCGGCCAGCGCGGCGTTTTCCTTCATCGAGCTCTTCATGCTTCCTCCGGGAGTTGGGGGTTCACTTGACCTGCTTGAGCAGCGCCGGGCGCGGCGCCGCGCGGCGGCTTCGTCGTCTTCGGCGAGCCCGGGCATCACGACCCGCGGGCCTTCCTCGTTGGCCGCGTCCTCGGCTGCGGCCTTCCTGCAGCAGCCTCGAGCGGTGGACGAGGAAGTCGACGAGGTGGTTGCGGATGCGGTAGTAGTGCGGGTGGTGGTGCACGTCGTGGCGGGTGCGCGTCGCGCGGCAGCGTGTTCACGACGATCTCGGCGATGCGCGCCTGCGGGCCGTTGGTCATCAGCATGATCTTGTCGGCGAGCAGGATCGCCTCGTCGACGTCGTGCGTGATCATGAAGACCGTCTGCTGCGTCTCGGCGCAGATCGCGGTGAGCTCCTCCTGGATGGCGCCGCGCGTCAGGGCGTCCAGCGCGCCGAAGGGCTCGTCGAGCAGCAGCATCTTCGGCTGGATCGCGAAGGCGCGCGCGATGCCCACGCGCTGCTTCATGCCGCCGGAGAGCTCCGAGGGCTTCTTGTCCTCGTTGCCGGTGAGGCGCACGAGATCGATGTACTTCTGGCAGTGCGCGTCGATCTTCGCGCGCGGCCAGTCCGGCCAGCGCGACTTCACGGCGAAGGCGATGTTCCTGCGCACCGTGAGCCACGGCATCAGCGCGTGGCCCTGGAAGACGACGCCGCGGTCGAGGCTCGGACCCGCGACCTCGCGGCCGTCCATGACCACTTCGCCGGCGCTCGCGCGCGTCGAGCCCGGCGAGGATGTTGAGGATCGTCGTCTTGCCGCAGCCGGAATGGCCGATGACGCAGACGAACTCGCCGCGCTCGATGGAGAAGGCGACGTTCTCGAACACCGCGCTTCGCGCCCGGGCGCGATAGCGCTTGGCGAGGCCGCGGACCTGCAGGAAGGACGTCGGCTCATTCGACGTAGGCGACCGCGCGCTGGGCGAGGCCGAAGAGGAAGTCGAGGATCATGCCGACCACGCCGATCACGAGGATGGCGAAGATGACGTTCGACGAGCGACAGGTTGTTCCACTCGTTCCAGACGAAGTAGCCGATGCCGAGGTTGCCCACCAGCATCTCGGCCGCGACGATCACCAGCCACGCGATGCCCATGGAGATGCGCATGCCGGTGAGGATCACGGGCGCCGCCGCGGGCAGGATCACCTGGAAGGCGGTGCGCACCGTGCCGGCCTCCAGCGTCTTGGCGACGTTCAGCCAGTCGCGGCGCACGCTCGCCACGCCGTGCGCCGTGTTGATGAGCATCGGCCAGACCGAGCAGATGAAGATCACGAAGATCGAGGAGGTGGTCGAGTCCTTGATCGTGTAGAGCGCGAGCGGCATCCAGGCGAGCGGCGAGATGGGCTTCAGCACCTGGATGAACGGGTTCAGCGCGCTGGTGGATGAGCGGCGAGAGCCCGATGGCGAAGCCCAGCGGCAGCGCGACGAGCGCGGCGAGCGCGAAGCCGAGCGCCACGCGGCCGAGCGAGTAGGCGACCTGGATGCCGATGCCCTTGTCGTTGGAGCCCGCGTCGTAGAAGGGGTCGGAGAGCTGCTTCACGATCGTCTCGCCCATCTGCGCCGAGCGTCGGCAGGCCGTCGCTCTTGGGCTTGTCCAGGCCCATGAGCTTCGCGTACTCCGGATCCACCGCCTGGGCGGCGCCGCCCTTCGGCAGCGTGCCGATGTGCCAGGCGAGCAGGACGACCGCCAGCAGCAGCAGCGAGAGGATCGCGGACTTGGCCGTGGCGACGGCATTGCGCTCGTTCGCGACGTCCATCGCGCTCCACGCCGCGTTACGCCCTCTTGATCGCGAAGCCGGCGACGTAGGCGTCCGGCTTCGCCGCGTCGAAGGCTTGCCCATGACGATGATCTTCTTGGGCATGTCGGCGGGCGCGAGGATGCCTTCCTCCTTCATGCGCTTCTTCGCGTCCGTCATGAGGTAGACCTGGTCGACGATGTCCTTGTACTTCACGTCGCCCTTGAGGTAGCCCCAGCGCTTCATCTGCGTGAGGATCCAGACGCCCAGCGCGCTCCACGGCACCGGGTCGAACTCGATGCGGTTGGGAACGTTCTTGACGTTGCCCAGCCCGTCGGCGAACTTGCCGGTGAGGACCTGCTCCAGCACCGGCACCGGCTGGTTGAGGTAGTTGGCCGGGGCGATGGCGTTGGCGATCGTGGTGCGGTTGCCGGGGTTGGCGGCCATGGCCGCCGCGTTGAGCACCGCGCGATAGAGGGCCGCGAAGGTGTTCGGGTTCTCCTTCACCCATTCGGTGCGCACGCCGAAGGAACAGCAGGGATGCCCGTCCCACAGTTCGCTGGTGAGCAGGTGGATGAAGCCCACCTGGTCGTAGACGGCGCGCTGGTTGAACGGGTCCGGGCCGAGGTAGCCGTCGATGTTGCCCGCGCGGAGGTTCGCCACCATCTCGGGCGGCGGCACGACGCGGATCTGGATGTCGCGGTCGGGATCCAGGCCGTGCTCCGCCACGTAGTAGCGCAGCAGGAAGTTGTGCATCGAGAACTCGAAGGGCACGGCGAACTTCATGCCCTTCCACTTCTTCGGGTCGCGGTTGTCCTTGTGCTTGAGTGCGCAGCGTGATGGCCTGGCCGTTGGAATTCTGGATCGTGGCCACGTTCATCGGCAGCGCGCCGGAGCCCACGCCCAGCGAGATCGCGAGCGGCATCGGCGCCAGCAGGTGCGAGGCGTCGTACTCCTTGTTCATGATCTTGTCGCGGATGAGCGCCCAGCCGGCCGTCTTCACCAGCGTCACGTTGAGCCCCTGCTTCTCGTAGAAGCCGAGCGGCGCCGACATGATGAGCGGGGTCGCGCAGGTGATCGGGATGAAGCCGACCTTGAGGTCCTTCTTCTCGACCTTGCCCTTCTCCTGCGCCATGGCGTTCAGGGCGCCCAGCGGGAAGACGCTGGCGATGGCCGCCATCGCCGCGTTCGACCCCACGGCGCGCAGGAAGCGGCGGCGCTCGGCGTCCTTCGGGAACAGCGCCTTCATCACGGCCGTCTCGCAGGGCGCGGCCCGAGAGGTGCCTCGGCGTCGCGCGCGGCGGCCTCGTGCTCGGCGGCGGACGCATGGCGGCCGCAGGCGCAGGTCAGTCGGGATTCGGCGTTGAACGGATTCTTGAACAGGCTCATGGCGCGCCTCGCGAAGGAATGGACGCTTAGGCATCAGCATCAAGCGTGCCAACGAGTCCCTCGGGGCGTTCCAGAGAGCGTGGCGGCGTCTATCCCCTCCGACGCCGCACCGCGGCGGTGCCTGCGCCGCGCCCCGTGTCTCAGTTTGGTGCGTCGCAGCCGGCGAGTGCAGGCGACGAGCTCGCCCGGCCGGTCGCAGAGACGATCGGCGCCCGACTCGGCGAGCTCCTCGCGGGACCCGTAGCCCCAGGTGCGCCGATCGCGTGCGCGCCGTGGTGGCGCGCCGCGACCATGTCCACGCCGCGGTCGCCCACCATCGTCGTCGCCGCGGGCGCGAGGCCATGGTGCGGAAGGAGATGCGCGAGGAGTTCGCGCTTGTCCTCGCGCGTGCCGTCCAGCTCGCAGCCGTGCACGGCCACGAAGTGAGCGTCGAGCGCGAAGTGGCGGACGATGCGCTCGGCGTACACGCGCGGCTTGGAGGTCGCCACATAGAGGTCATGGCCCGCGGCGCGCAGCGCCGACAGCGCCTCCGCGATGCCGTCGTAGGGCGCGTTCTCGAAGAGCCCGACGTCGGCGAAGCGCTCGCGGTAGTGGGCGAGCGCCCGTTCCACCGCCTCGCGCGAGTCGGTGCCGAGGAGTGTCGCGAGCGACGCGCGCAGCGGCGGGCCGATGGCGAAGACGAGATCGTCCGGCGGCGGCGGCTCGCGGCCCAGGCGCTCGAGCGCATGGGCGAGGCACCGCGTGATGCCTTCGCGCGGGTCCGTGAGCGTGCCGTCGAGGTCGAAGAGGATCGCCTTCACGGGCGTCCTCCCGCGAGGGCCGACACGTCGAGGCGGGCGGCGAGGTCGCGCGCATCCGCGCCCGGCGAATAGGGCAGGCGGCCGATGAGCGGCGCGCGCAGGCGCCCGGCGAGCGCAGCCACGTTCTCGTCGACGGCGCCCATGGCGGGATCGATCGCGTTCGCGACCCAGCCCGCCAGGCGCAGCCCGGCGCGCTCGATCGCACTCCGCCGTGAGGAGCGCGTGGTTGAGGCAGCCCAGCCGCAGGCCCACGACGAGGACGACGGGCAGGCCGAGCGCCACGGCGAGGTCCCGCGCGTCGAGCGCCGGGCCCAGGGGCACGAGGAACCCGCCCACGCCCTCGACGACGGTGAAGTCCGACTGCGGCGGCCAGGCGCCGGTGCGCCTCGACCAGGGCTGCCAGGGCGATCGTCGCGTCCCTCGCGGGCCGCGGCGATGTGCGGCGCCATCGCCTCGCGCAGCAGCACGGGCGTGATCGCCTCGGACGCAGGCGCGCCCGTGCCCGCCGCCTGCGCCAGCGCGAGCGTGTCCTCGTTGGCCCAGCGCGCCGTCGCGCAGGATCGCGCCCGCCGCCACGGGCTTCATCGGCGCGACGCGCAACCCCCGCGCGCGCAAGGCATGCACCAGCGCGCAGGCGACGAGCGTCTTGCCCACGCCGGTGTCGGTGCCGGTCACGAACACGCCGTGGCTCATCGCGGGACCTTCGGCGAGAAGCCGACGACCTGCCGGCCATCGGCGAGGCGCTTCGGCGGCACCTTCCAGGCGTGACCGTAGACGACCTCCCACGTGGCCGGCAGCACGCCGTCGCGGCGGAAGCGCTCGTAGGCGTCGGTCATGCGCTGCCAGCGGCGCCGCCCCGGAAGCCCCCGGGCGCGCGCCGGCAGCGAATTCACGGCGCCGATGGCCTTCAGGTCGCGGGCGACCGCGAGGACGCTGTCGTACTCCAGCGTGATGCGCTCCATCTCCATGACGGGGTCCGCGAAGCCCGCGTGGACCAGCGCGTCGCCGAGGTCGTGCATGTCGACGAAGCGGTTCACGTGCGGCGTGCCGTCGGCCTCGGCGAAGGCGGCGCGCAGCTCCCTGAGCGTGTCGGGGCCGAACGTGGAGAAGAGGATGAGCCCCTCGGCCGTGAGCGCGCGCGCCGCTTCCGCGAAGACGCGCGAGGGCTCGCACCACTGCAAGGCGAGGTTCGAGAAGACGAGGTCGACCGACGCGCTCGCGAGCGGCAGGCGCTCCGCGTCCGCGCACACCAGCGCCGGGTGCCGCGCGCCCAGCACGCGCTGCCACCATCGCGAGCGGCCGCGGGCGCGCGCGAGCATCGCCGGCGCGATGTCGATCCCGACGACGGCGGCCGCGGGAAAGCGCTTCGCCAGCGCGTCGAAGGCATGCCCCGTGCCGCAGCCGAGATCCACGGCGCGGCGCGGCGCCAGGCGGATCGGGTCGAGGTGCTCGAGGAGGCGCGCGCACACCTCGCGCTGCAGCACGGCCGCCTCGTCGTAGGTCTTCGCGGCCCGCTCGAAGGCGCGGCGCACGTCGCACTTCACCGGCAGCAGGGCCTCATCCATGCAGGGCCTCGAGCGCTCGCGCGACGGTCTCGGTGTGGCTCACGAAGGGCAGGTGCGCGCCGTCGGGGATCTCCACGAACCGCGCGAACGGCAGGGCGCCTGCGAGCCAGCGGCCCGCGCCCACCGGCGCGAGGGCGTCGCGCGCGCCGTGGATCACGGCCGCGGGGCGGTCGATCGACGCGACCTCGTCGCGCAGGTCGGCATCGTGCAGCAGCGCGAGCCCCGCCGCGAGGGAGTCGGCCGAAGGCGTTCCGCGCTCGACCAGCAGCGCGGCAAGCTCCCGCATCCGGTCGCGCGCCTGCGGGCCGCCGAGCGCGTTCAGGTTCACGAAGGCGCGGATCGTCTTCGCGGGCTCCGTGCGCAGGCCCTCCGCGAAAGCCTCCAGCGTCCCGCGCGCCATCGCGTGCGGCCAGCCGTCGCGCTGGACGAAGCAGGGCGTGGTGCTCACGAGGCCCAGCGTCGCGACGCGCGCCGGGTGGCGCGTGGCCAGGCGCATCGCGACCAGCCCGCCCAGGGACCAGCCGCATACGCGCGCCCCTTCGGGCACGCACTTCGCCACGGCGTCGGCGACGGCGTCGAGGCCCCCGAAGGGCGACGCCGCGCGAATGGCCGTGGCCCGGCAGGTCGAGGAGATGAACGCGGAACGCGCGCGCGAGCCGCTCGGCGAGCGCGTGCCATACGCCGCCGTGCAGTCCCCACCCGTGCAGCAGCACGAGGTCCGGGCCGCCGCCGAGCCGCTCAACGTGCAGCGCCATCGCGAAGGACTTCGCCCAGGGCCGCGGCCAGCGCCAGGACCTGCTCCCGGGAGTGGGCCGCCGAGAGGGACACGCGAAGCCTCGCCGTGCCATCGGGCACGGTCGGCGGGCGGATCGCGGGCACGAGCTGCCCGAGTTCGCGCAGGCGCGCGGAAAGCGCCACGGCACGCGCGGCGCCGCCCACGATCACGGGCTGGATCGCCGTCGGGGAGACGGTCTCGACGCCCTCGCGCGCGCAGGCGCGGCGGAACTCGCCGATGCGCTCGTGCAGCGTGGCCACGAGGGCCGGGTGTTCGTCGATCAGGCGCAGGGCCTCGGTCGCGACGGCGGCGGCGGCGGGCGGCAGCGCGGTCGAGAACACGTAGGTCCGCGCCCGCTGCATCAGCCACGCGATCGTCGTCGCTTCGCCGGCGACGAAGGCGCCGTAGCCGCCGAGCGCCTTGCCGAGGGTGGCCATGTACACGATGCGCGGCGAGCGCAGCGCCGAAGTGCGCGAGCGATCCGCGGCCCTCGCCCAGCACGCCGATGCCGTGGGCGTCGTCGAGCACGAGCCAGGCGTCGTGGCGCTCGCGCAGCGAAAGCAGCGCAGGCAGGGGCGCCACGTCGCCGTCCATGCTGAACACGGCGTCGGTCGCGATCACCCGGATCGCGGCCTTCGAGGCCGCGAGCAGGGCTTCCAGCCGGTCGAGGTCGCCGTGCGGGTAGCGATGGAAGGTGGCGCGCGAAAGGACCGCGCCGTCGTTCAGGCACGCATGGTCGAGGCGGTCGGCGAAGATCTCCGCCGAGCGGTCCGCGAGCGCGGTGAGGATGCCGAGGTTGGCCGCGTAGCCGCTGGGAAAGAGGAGCGCGCGCGGCAGCCCGGTGAATTGCGCGAAGGCCGCCTCCGCCTCCTCGTGCAGCCGCGAGTGCCCGACGACGAGGGGAGAGGCGCCGGCGCCGAAGCCGAAGGTGTCGATGGCGCGATGCGCCGCGGCGCGGATGCGCGGATGGTCGGCGAGCCCGAGGTAGTCGTTGGACGCGAAGTTGGCGAGCGATTGCCCGCCCTCGAGGACGACCGGGCCCTGCGCGGAGTCGAGCACGCGGCGCACGCGCAGCAGCGCGTCGCGCCCGAGTTCCTCCACTCCGCGCTCGAGGGCGGCGAGCCCGGCCTGCGTCACGTCCACCTCAGCCGGCCGTGAGGCCGAGTGCCCCGAAGAGCGCGTCGTCCCGCTCGACGTCGGGGTTGCCCGTGGTGAGGAGCTTCTCGCCGTAGAAGATGGAGTTGGCGCCCGCGAGGAAGCACAGCGCCTGCACCGCCTCGTGCATCTGGGTGCGGCCGGCCGAGAGCCTCACGAAGCTCTTCGGCATGAGGATGCGCGCCGCCGCGATGGTGCGCACGAACTCCGTCCACGGCAGCGCCTCGGTGCCGGCGAGCGGCGTGCCGTCGACCTGCACGAGCTGGTTGACGGGCACCGATTCCGGCTGCGGATCGAGGCTCGCCAGTTGCGCGAGGAGCCCGGCGCGCTCGTCGCGCGATTCGCCCATGCCGACGATGCCGCCGCAGCACACGTGCATGCCGGCGGCGCGGACGCGCTCGAGCGTGTCGAGGCGGTCCTGGTAGTCGCGCGTCGTGATCACCTCGCCGTAGAACTCCGGCGCGGTGTCGAGGTTGTGGTTGTAGTAGTCGAGCCCCGCCTCGCGAAGCTGCTCCGCCTGGCCATCCTTCAGCATGCCGAGCGTGCAGCAGGTCTCGAGGCCGAGCTTCTTCACCTCGCGAACCATGTCGAGGACGGGCTCGAGGTCGCGCGCCTTGGGGCCGCGCCAGGCCGCGCCCATGCAGAAACGCGTGGCACCCTTCTCCTTGGCCGCCTTCGCCGTGCGCACCACTTCGTCCAGGGGCAGCATCGGCTCGTTCTCCACGGCCGTCGCGTGGCGCGCCGACTGCGGACAGTAGCCGCAATCCTCGGGGCACCCGCCGGTCTTGATCGACAGCAGCGTCGAGCGCTGGATGCGGTTCGGGTCGAAATTTTCCCGGTGCACCGTCTGCGCCTTGAACAGCAGATCGTTGAAGGGAAGGTCGAGGAGGGCGCGCGCCTCGTCTCGCAAGGAGCGGGTCCGGGGGTCCGCCGGGGCGGCAAGGTGAACGATCTGGTCCAAGGGAGGTTCGCCGTAATCTGTAAGTTGCTGATGATTAGGGAGAATATGCTGGCTGTCAAACGGTTCATCGAAGGCGTCAGGACGAGTGCCCAAAAATATAGGCGGCCAGGCCGGAGGGGAGCTCGCGTGGTCCCTGGATTGCCTCCTCTGTCTCGCACCGGCCGGGCCTGCGGGCGTGTGTGATAATTGTGAGCGCTTGCTCCCAAGATCGGCAGGACGCTGCCTTCGCTGCGCCCTTCCGTTGCCCGGGGGCCGGTTGTGCGGCGAGTGCCTGCGGAACCCGCCCCCCTTCGACGACGTCGTGACTGCCTTCGACTACCGATTCCCGATCGACCGCCTCGTCCACCGCTTCAAGTTCTCCGCGGACCTGGCAACCGGGGCCTACCTGGGCGACGCGTTGGCTCGCGCGGCGGCTGCGGCGCCTGCCCCGGATCTCGTCCTTGCGTCGCCGGCATCGGCGGCGCGGCTGCGGGAGCGCGGGTTCAACCCGGCGCTCGTTCTTGCCCGGCGCGTGGGGACGAGGCTCGGCGTTGCCGTCGATGCCTGGGGCTTGGTCAAGGTCCGGCATACGCCTCCCCAGACGGGACTGGATCGCGCCGGCCGCCGGCGCAACCTGCGGGGCGCGTTTTCCGTCCGGCGGCGGTTCGACGGGCTGCAGGTCGCGGTCGTGGACGACGTGATGACGACCGGGACGACCCTTTCGGTGCTCGCGGCCGTTCTCAGGGAAGCGGGTGCTTCACGGGTCACGGGGTGGGTGGTCGCGCGCACACCCGAGCCCGTTCGGGAGGACTAGGCCGATGGTCGACGTCGTCCTGGTCAACCCCGAAATCCCGCCGAACACGGGCAACGTCATTCGCCTGTGCGCCAATACGGGAACTCCGCTGCATCTGGTCGAGCCACTGGGTTTCACCCTGGAGGACAAGCAGCTGCGGCGGGCGGGGCTGGACTACCACGAGATGGCGAACGTGACTCGTCCACCCCGACTGGGAGGCCTGCCGTGGCATCGATTGGCGACCGGCGGATGCTCGCTTTCACCACGAAGGGAAGCGTCCGGTACGACCGAGTCGATTACGGGCCAAGCGATGTATTTGTCTTCGGCGCGGAGACGGCGGGCTTGCCTGGCGCGATATTGGCCGCATTTACAGACCAGTGTCGGGTGCGCCTGCCCATGCGCCCGGAGAACCGAAGCCTGAATCTCTCCAATGCGGTGGCCGTGGCGGTCTTCGAGGCGTGGCGCCAAGCGGGATTCACCGGGGCCAGCGCCTAGTTTGTTTCGGATTGCGCCATTGGCGGCCATTGTTACAGCGGCACTACGCCTGTAACAGGTTTCTCCGAAAATCCTTGCTAAATCATCGGGTTTCTGTGACTTCATTCACGGAAACCAACGGCGTTCGCGCGCCTAATGGACCCATTGAAACAGAGCAGATACGTGACCTTCCCATCGCCTTCGCACGCATTCAGGAGAAATCAGATGAAAGCCGTGAACCTTACTAAGATCGCCCTTGCAGTCGCCCTGGCCGTGCCGGCCGTTGCCTCGGCGGAATCCAATTTCGTGACTGGCGCGACGCCCCTCACCGCGAGCGCCAAGCTCAATATCCAGGTCACCATCCCGAAGATCCTGTTCCTCAGCGTGGGCACGGGAACCTACCCGAACAACACCGCCACGGTCGACACGGTGGCCATTTCCGTTCCGGCCGCGAACGTTGGTGACGGCACTGCCGTCGCCGCCGGCGCCGCGGTCGCGGTCCGCGTGCGCGGCAACGGGGGCAACGTCACCCTGAACTCCAATACGCCGGGCCCGCTCCTGAACAGCAACGTGCCGCCCGATCAGCTCGCCTTCACGACGATCTCCGCGACGAGCGACAACGCGGCCCTTGGCCACCCCGCTTTCGCGGCCTCCGGCAACGGCACCGCGGTGACCCTGACCGCGACCAACCGGGTCTTCGACCAGACCGCGAACTGGACCTTCTCGTATTCCAACGCGGCGGTGGTCGCGGAAGGCGTCTACGGCGGATCCGCGGCCAAGCAAGGCCAGGTCACCTACACCGCCACGCTTCCCTGATCGCATATCCTTCGACTGCCTGCTCCCGGGGCGATGATCGTCGCCCCGGGAGGCGCCGAAGGGCGGCACCGAAATGGCCGGCATCCCTGGTTTCTGAGATGATTCGAGGCCATGCTTCATCCCATCATCCGCAGGAATATCGGTTTCGTGACGGCCATGACCGCCGCACTGAGCGTCATGCCGATGGATGCCGGCGCCTGGATCCTCACGGGGCTTGGAACCAACAACCCCGCGCGGGTTTTCATGATGGTGGGAAACGGAGGGGCGATATGGGCCAACAGCGCCACGGTCAACACGGTGAGCGTCACGGTGCCGGCCGCCCAGGTCGGCAGCGGATCGGCCCAGGCCATGACGAGCAACAGCACGCAGGCCACGAGTCCCTATGACGGCTTCACCGTCTGCAGCCCCCCGACCCAGGTCTACGTCGGCGCGGCTTACCAGCGGCGCCTGACCTCGCAGCCCGCGAATGCGCGACTCCAGGTGAGCGCGCCGGCCAACCTCACCAACGCGTCCGGCGACACCATTCCGATCGGCGAGATCAGCTGGACCGTCTCCGCCCTCGGCGGGGATCCCAACCCCACCGCCATTCCGGCCGGCACGTTCGCTGCCGGAACCCAGTTCCTCACCAACGTGGCCCAAGGGACCATGCGCGAGAACTGCCACACGTTTTCCTTCGCGAACACCGCCTTGCGGCCCGAAGGGACGTACACCGCGCAGGTTACCTACACGCTGTCGGCACCGTGATGTCCCGGCGCCTCATCCTGCTGGCGGTCCTCGGGTTGTCGCTGCACGCGCCGGCCTGCCTGGCGGAGACCTACAGGCTGGACGATTCCGCAAGCCAGGTGTTCCCGCCCAGCGCGCACTGGGAATGGGCGCCCGGATCCCTGCGGACGGGGATCAATACCGTCCACATGAACGTGCGCGTGGAGGTCCGCATCGATACGCGGGCGTGGGCGGGCCGGCAGGGACGCGTCTACATGGTCCTTCCCGTCGACGCCGGCGGGCCCGTGACGGCGGAATGGCAGTCGCATGGCCGCCTCCTCGGCGGCAGGCTCGTGTCGGGAGAGCGGACGCTCGTCTTTTCGGGCGCGATCCCGGGGCCCTTCCTGGAGGACACCTTCCGGGTGCACCTCACGACGGACGCGCGTCAGATGAGCACCGAGACGCAACGCGTCGCCTTTCATTTCGAACTGGACTCGCCCTAGCCGTCATGCGCCCGATTTCGCCACCGAAGTCTTCTCGTTCCCGGCTCCTCGAGGCGACCGGTGCATGCGGCTGAGCGCGTGCGCCCTCCTTCCGTCAGTCGCCGGTGCGCAGGAATTCGCGCTCTACGTTTCGCCGCCCCGGGTGGAAATCAGCGCCAAGGCGGGGGAAACCCGGCGCCAGGTCATCGAACTCCAGCACGTGGGCCGGGAAACGGGGCGCTTCCGCATCTACACCGACGACTGGGTCCTCAGGGACGACGGCAAGGTGGACTTCAGCGACGCGCTGGCGCCCGAAAGCTGCCGGCCCTGGGTGGCGCTCGAGCGCCGGGAATTGAGCATCCCGTCCAACGGCCGCTATCGGTTCCGCTTCGAGATTTCGCCGCCCGCCGGAACGCCGCCGAGGGAATGCCGCTTCGCGGTCATGATCGAGGGGCTGGACACGACCAAGGTGGCGCAGGGGGCCATCGCGTTTCCCGTCGCCGGGCGCATCGGGGTGATCGTCTACGCCAGGGTCGGCGACGTTACGCCGCAACTCGTGATCGGAAAGGCGAGGGTTGCGGAGACCCCGTCCGGGCGCATGCCCGTGGTCGAGGTATCGAACGGGGGCGGCGCGACCGGGCGGCTCGAGGGCTTCCTCCTCGCGAAGGACGCGGACGGCAAGGAGTACGAGCTTGCGCCGGATCCGTCGCCCATCCTTCCCGGCGCCGCGCGGACCATACCGCTCATCCCCGTCGCGGAGGACGGAAAGCCGCCGCCCGCCATCCGTTACCCGCTGACCGTCAAGGGCACCCTGGAATGGGGCACGAGCCGCCAATCGCTCGACCTGCGCTTCGAGCCTTGAGGTGGGCCGCGATCCTTTCGATCGCGCTGGGTTGCGCTTCCGCGAACGCGCAGGTCCGGCTCGTTTCCGCCAAGCCGGCTGACGGCGACCCGGCGCCGCCGGCGGCGCCCGCCTATGTCGATCGGGTGATCGAAGGCCTTGCGCCGGAGGCCGAAGGGGTGCCCGGCGAGGAAAGCCAGTATGACCGGGAAGGCTGGCCGCGCTTCCTGCGACTGGAGACGAGGCTGGGCACCCAGCCGTTCGGAGACAGCAAGCGGAGCGCGGGATTCAGCGCCGCGGGCGCGATCGCCACGCCGAACCACGGCACGCTCTCCGTCGATGCGAACATTTCGGCCCAGGACGGGCGCAACACGGTCACGGTGCGGCAGCGTGGATTGCCGATCGAGGGCGGGTGGACGGCAAACAACGAGCTCGGCGTCACCTTGCAGCTCGCGCCTTCGCTCATGCGCCTGCCCTCGCGCGTCTTCGTGCCTTCGCAGTACACGATGGGCGGCACCACGGAGTGGCTGAACCCGGGACTGCAGACACAGCTCATGGCCGGCGGGGGAAAGCCGGGATGGCTTCAGGGCTATCCGGTTGCCGGCTTCGTAACCTTGCCCGGAACGCTCACATCGGTCGCGGCGCAGCGTGGCTTCGGGACGTGGACCGCCGCCATTCGCCACGAACGCGGCAATGGCATCTCGCTTTATGAGAATCCCACCCGGCCGTCCGACATTCTCGACAGCCGCTCGACCCATGTCGCCGTTCGCGAGGAATCGGACACGCACAGCGTGCAGGCGAACGTGGTCTCGACGCATTCGAGCGAGACGTCCGACACGCGCCGCGGAGTCTGGGTCGAAGGCGAGTGGAAGCGCGGGACCGCGCTCTACGGCCTGGGCTTCCTCCGCCTCGACCCCAAGTTGAGCTGGTCCGGTCAGGGCATGTCGAGCGACACGGAGGGCGTGTACGCGCGCGGCTCCTGGCGCACGCGGCAGTGGTCCGCAGACGCGAACGTGGATGCGCTGCGCTCGATTTCCCGTCCGGACGAACGCGGCATCTACGTGAGCGGAAGCGGGCGCTGGCGCTACAGCCGCTCGCTGATGCTGGGCGCGGGAGGCTCCTTCCGCGACTACAACGGGACGGCCTGGTCGGCGTTCGCGGACGTCCGGCAGCAGGGCGACTGGGGATCCACCGGCTATCGCGTCGATGATTCGACCAGCCGCGGCCTGCGCACGCTGCGCCTGGCGCTGGACCACGCCTGGGTCGTGCCCCAGGGCTGGGCGCTCGACACCGGCGTCGCGGTGGGTCGCGAGTCTGGCGAGAACGCGAGCGGCAGGGTCTGGGGCGCCGCGGTCTCGCTCGCCGCCCCGGCGGGAAACAACGTCACGCTGATGGGCAACGCCAGCACCGACCGTCGCGAAGACGGGAGCCGAAGCACTGGCGCCAACGTGAGCCTCGTGTGGAAGCTCGACCCACAGTGGACTCTCGAGGGGAATTTCATCTACTCGCAGGGCCGGCAACTGCAATCGCTGCCCATCGACCCGCTGGCGCCGCCCCCGGACCGGCTTCTTTTCCCGACCGACTCGCGTTCGTACTTCATCGTGCTTCGCTACGAAGACAGCGCGGGAAGCCGCAGCGTACCCTTGGGCGGGACGCCGACCACGGGCGGGGGAAGCATCCAGGGCGTCGTGTTTCTGGACGCCAACCGCACGGGAGCGCAGGAGGCGGGCGAGACGGGCGCGGCCGGGGTCACGGTCTACCTCGACGGCCGCTATGCGGTGCGAACCGACGCCCAGGGCCGCTTTGAGTTCCCCTTCGTTGCGCCGGGGACGCGGGTCCTCCGGGTGCTCAACGAAACCCTGCCGCTGCCTTGGGAGGCCGGCGACCAGCAGGAGACGCGCGTCGAGGTCGTCGTACGCGAAGCCGCGCGCGTGACGATTCCTGCCGTGAAGCGCGGCGGGGAATGAGCGGAGCCGCAGGCTACTCGGGCTTCGGATCCCGCGCGAGGAGCTGGCGAACGGCATCGCGCGGCGGATCGCCCTTCGAACAGCACGCCGCAGACCGCGCTCGTGATCGGCATCTCGACGGCCTTCTCGCGCGCGAGGTCCCGCACGGAAGCGGCCGACTGCACGCCCTCCGCCACGTGTCCCAGCTCCCGCAACACGTCGTCGAGCGCCTGGCCCTTCGCGAGCCGCACGCCCACCTCGCGGTTGCGCGAGAGGTCGCCCGTGCAGGTGAGGACGAGGTCCCCCAGCCCGGTGAGCCCCATGAAGGTCTCCGGCTGGCCGCCCATGGCCACGCCGAGACGCACGATCTCCGCGAGCCCGCGCGTGATGAGCGCGGCGCGCGCGTTGCGGCCGAGGGAAAGCCCGTCGCAGATGCCGGCGGCGATCGCGATCACGTTCTTCACCGCGCCGCCGAGCTCCACGCCGACGAGGTCGCCGCTCGAGTAGATGCGAAGCCGCGAACTGTTGAGTTGCGGCGCCATGTCGGCCGCGAAGTCCGCCGTCGCGCGAGGCGAGGACGATCGCCGTGGGCTGCCCGCGCGCCACCTCGAGCGCGAAGCTCGGTCCCGAGAGCGCGCCGGTCATCGAGGCCTCCGGAAGGACCTCCGCGACGATTTCGTGAGGAAGCGTTTCGCGTTCCCTGCTCGAAACCCTTGCAGGCCCAGAGGAGCTTCGGGCGCGGACGAGATGACACCGACGGCCGACACCGTCGCGCGCAGTCCCGCCGTGGCGGTTGCCACGATGACGAGGTCGGCGTCCGCAAGCGCGCGGGCGAGATCCGGCTCGACGCGGACTGCGTCGGGGATCTGCGCTTCGGGAAGGGCGCGGCTCGACCGCGAGCGGGCGATGTGGTCGCAATCCGTCGGGCTTCGCGCCCAGAGGCGCAACGTCGTGCCCGGAAGTCGAAAGGGAAATCGCCAGCGCCGATCCCCAAGCCCCCGCGCCCAGGACCGCGATCTTCATCGAAGCCCTACACGCCCCAGAGGTGGGCGACGCGCGCGTAACCCTGCTGCCCGTCGCGGTGGCGCACCTTCACCCAGCCGTCGGCGGGCGGCTCGAGGACCTCGAGGATCACCTGCTTGTACGCCTCGAAGACGAGGGCGGACTTGGCATCGGGCGCTGCGCGCACGTCGGCCACGGCCACGCTCACCATCGCGTTGCGACGCTCGCCCAGCATCCTGTTCTCGACCCACGCCACCTCGCCGCCGGAATCGCGGACCTTCGTCCACTGGTCGAGCTTCACCAGCACCTCGAAGGGGTGTCCCCGGCTCGCGACGAAGATGCGGTCCGCCTTGAGGGAGGGCGCGTCGTAGAGGATGGCGGCGCGGTCGCCGATGGCGCGGAACTCCGCGCCCAGCGCGGGAAGCGCCAGCAACCCCGCGAGCAGTGCCGCCGCGGCGCGCATCCCTCGACCTCAGTGCGCCGTCTGGATGATCGGCGAGGCGGGCTTCTGTTCGGCCTGCGCCTGCTTCTGCGCCTGGAAGAGGGCCTCGAAGTTGACGGGCGTGAGCACCACCGGCGGGAAGCCGGCGCGCACGACCATGTCGGAGACCACTTCGCGCACGTAGGGGTAGAGGATGTTCGGGCAGGCGATGCCGAGCACCGGCTCCATGTCGCCCTCGGGAATGTTGCGGATCACGAAGATGCCGGCCTGGCCCACCTCGACGAGGAAAAGGGTCTTTTCGCCGGCCTTGGCGGTCACGGTGACGGTGAGGACCGTCTGGTAGACCCCGTCGTCGATCTTGTTGGACTCGTGGTGCAGCTGGATGTCGACCTGCGGCGCCTCGCGCTCGAGGAAGGCCTGGGGGGCGTTGGGGATCTCGAGCGAGAGGTCCTTCACGTAGAGCTTCTCGATCGAAAAGACGGGCTGGTTCTGGGCGTCGCTCATGGTGCTTCCTTCGGTTGGGTGTGGGGGAGCCGCCGGCCGTCAGGCGGCGAGCAGGGGATCGAGTCCGCCGGCATGGTCGAGCGCGGCGAGGTCGTCGTAGCCGCCGACGTGGCGGTCGCCGATGTAGATCTGCGGGACGGTGCGCCGGCCGGTGCGGCTCATCATCTCCTCGCGGCGCGCGGGGTCGAGGTCGACGCGGACCTTCTCGATCTCGGCCACGCCCTTGGCTTTCAGGAGCTTCTCGGCCATGAGGCAGTACGGGCACACGCCGGTGGCGTACATGAGGACCTTCGCCATCGCCCTATCGCTCCACCGGAAGGCTCGCCTGCTCCCAGGCGGGGACGCCTCCCTTGAGGTTGTAGACCTGGGTGAAGCCGGCGTTCTTGAGGGCGCGGCAGGCCGACCCGGAGCGCGCGCCGCTGCGGCAGGTGACGATCACGGGCTTTTCCTTGAACTTCGCGATCTCGCCGATGCGCGTGCCCAGCTGCGCGAGCGGGATGTGCCGCGCCTTCGGCAGGTGGCCGGAGGCGAATTCCGCGTCCTCGCGCACGTCGAGCACCAGCGCGCCGGGCTGGTTCATGAGGCGGGTCGCCTCGAGCGTGCCGACGGCATTGGCGCCGCCCGCGAAGCGCGAGAGCTCGGGCCAGAGGAGGAGCGCGCCGCTCGCGACGAACAGCGCGACGAGCGCAAGGTTGTTGAGCAGGAATTCGCCCATGGCGTATGAGTCGTGTCCGGGGAAACCGGCATTTTAGCAGCCGGACGGCCCCCCGGGCGAACCGTCTCTCAGGCGAGCGCCTGCAGGCCCCAGAGCGCCACCATGCCCGCCACGATGGAAACGAGCGGATTCCTCACCTTGACCGCCACCGCCACGGCCGCCAGTCCCGCGACGAGCCGCGGGTTGGACAGCGTGAACTCCAGCGTTCCGTGGGGCATGACGAGCCCCGGAACGACGATCGCCGCGAGCACCGCGGCGGGCACGAAGGCGAGCGCCACGCGGAACGCGTGCGGGAACTTGTGCGGGTCGGCGAAGACGATGAACGAGGCCCGCGTGAGGAACGTCACGACGCCTGCGCCCACGATGACGAGCCACTCGTTCATCGGCGGTGCCGCCATTCCGCGACGAACCCGGCGCCGATGCCGACGAGGGAGGCCACGACGAGGGAGAGCCGGTACGGCAGGCCCGCGGCCAGCAGCGCCACCGCGCCGGCCACGACGGCCGCCGCGAGGTCTGCGCGCGTCCTGCAGAGCCGGCACGAGGAGGACGAGGAACGTGAGCGTGACCACGAAGTCGAGGGACCAGGCGGCCGGCACCTGCGCGCCGGCCACCGCGCCGGCGATCACCGACGCCTGCCAGACCGCGTACAGCGTGATGCCGATGCCGAGCAGCCGGTAGTGGCGGTGGTGCGCGCTCGCCGGAGATGACGTCGTGCTGGGTTCCCATGGCGAACATCTGGTCGGTCATGAGATAGGCGATGAGCACGCGCCAGCGCGCGGGGAAGGTGCGCGACGTGGGGGGAGAGCGCCGCGCTGTACATGAGGAAGCGAAGGCTCACCACGAGCGCCGCGGCCAGCGTGAGCAGCACCGGCGACTGGGCGGCGACGAGCTGCGCGACGACGAGCTGGGCGATGCCCGAGAACGCGAAGAACGAGAGCGCGATACCCTGGAGCGGCGTCATCCCCGCGCCGACGGCGGCCACGCCCGCCACGAACCCGAACGGGACGGTTCCGACGAGGACGGGCGCGATATCGCGGCAGCCCGCGAGGAATTCGCTTCGAGCGTTTGGTACCATGAGCGAGCCTGCGATCCTGCCACGAAAACCATGAAAAAGCTCGTCCTCATCCGCCACGGCGAAAGCACCTGGAACAAGGAAAACCGCTTCACCGGCTGGACCGACGTCGACCTCTCCGCGCAGGGCGTGGAAGAGGCGCGCGCCGCCGGCCGCCTCCTCGCCGCCGAAGGCTACGATTTCGACTTCGCCTTCACGTCGGTGCTCAAGCGGGCCATCCGCACGCTCAACCTCGCGCTGGAGGAGATGGACCGCCTCTGGCTTCCCGTCGAGAAGGACTGGCGGCTGAACGAGCGCCACTACGGCGGGCTCCAGGGGCTCAACAAGTCCGAGACGGCCGCGAAGTACGGCGAGGACCAGGTGCTCGTCTGGCGCCGCAGCTACGACACCCCGCCGCCGGAACTCGCCGCGGGCGACGAGCGGGACGCCGCGCGCGATCGCCGCTACGCCGGCCTCGGCGAGCAAGGTGCCGCGCACGGAATGCCTCAAGGACACGGTCGCGCGCGTCGTGCCGTTCTGGCACGAGCGCATCGTGCCCCGCGTGGCGGCGGGCGAGCGGGTGCTGGTGGCGGCGCACGGCAACAGCCTTCGCGCCCTGGTGAAGTTCCTCGACGGCATCTCCGACGCCGAGATCGTCGGCCTCAACATCCCGACCGCCGTGCCGCTCGTCTACGAGCTCGACGACGCCCTCAGGCCCATCCGCCATTACTATCTCGGCGACCCGGAAGCGGTCGCCAAGGCGGCCGCCGCCGTCGCAAGCCAGGGCAAGGCGCGCTAGGGAATGCGGGCGCGGCTAGTCGCGGCCGCCGTCGTCTCCTGCCTGGTGTTGGCGGCCGGCCTCGCCTCCGGGGCGGCCCGGCCCCGCGAGAAGCCCGCCCCGGCCGCCGCCTCCGAGGAGGACCTCAAGCAGCTGCGCGGTCGGATCGAGCGCCTGGAAAAGGAGCTTGCGCAGACCGAGGAATCGCGCGGCGAGGCGGCCGAGGCCCTCAAGGCCTCCGAGAAGGCCGTGAGCGAGGCCAATCGCGCGCTCTTCGAACTGGCCAACGCCGGGAAGGCCCTGTCGAAGCAGCTCGCGGAGCTGGGCGAGAGCGGCGAACGCGCCCGCAGGGAGATCGCCGGCCAGCAGGCGCTCGCCGAGCGGCTCCTTCGCGTCCAGTACGAGCATGGCGGGCAGGATCGCCTGCGGCTCATCCTCGAAGGCCGGGACCTCGCCACGCTCACGCGGCACCTCGCCTACTTCGGCTATGTCCAGCGCGCGCGCGCCGAGTCGCTCGCCGAACTCAAGCGGGGGGCGGAGGAGGTCGCGGCGCTCGAAGCGCAGGCGAGACAGAAGCGGGAGGCCATCGCCGAGAACCAGGCCGCGCAGGCCCGCGAATCGCAGCGCCTCGAGAAGGAGCGCGCGGCCCGGGCGGCGGCGGTGAAGCGGCTGGCCGGGCAGGTCGCGAAGGGCAAGCGCGAGATCGGCCGCCTCAAGCGCGACGAGGAGCGCCTCACGCGCCTCGTGCGAGGAAATCGCGCGCGCCCTCGCGGCGAAGCGAGGCGCACAGAAGGCGCGGGAGGCCCAGGCCTCGAAGGACCGCGACGCCGGCAAGGCCGCGCCCGAGCGAAAGCGCGGGACGCCGGTCGACCAGGTCGCGGACGCCTCCCTCTCCGCCAAGCCGTTCCCATCCCTCAAGGGCCGCCTGAAACTTCCGGTCCAAGGGGAACTCATGAACCGCTATGGCGGTCCACGGGAAGAGGGAGGCGACGACGTGGCGCGGGTTGTTCATCCGGGCCGCGGTCGGGCAACTCGTGCGCGCCGTCGCCGACGGGCGGGTGGTCTACGCGGATTGGCTGCGCGGCTTCGGCAACCTCCTGATCCTCGACCACGGCGGGGGCTACATGAGCCTCTACGGCTACAACGAGGGGCTGCTGCGCCAGGTCGGCGAAGGCGTGAAGGGCGGCGATGCCGTGGCCCAGGTCGGCGCATCGGGGGGGGCCGAGGAATCGGGTTTATACTTTGAACTGCGGCACGACGGAAAACCGTTCGATCCGCTGCGCTGGGTGGCGCGATGAAGCCTCCGGAAGACGGAGGCGCGCGCGGCCCGGCTGTGGCTTTGTCCTGCAATACCGGCGAGGTGGCGAAAACATGAGCAGCAAACTCCAGCAGGTCGGCCTGGTGGTCCTCGGGGCCGCGCTCGGCATTGCCGCGAGCCTGCATTTTTCCGCGAACGCCGACCGCCAGCCCTCCACGGTGCAGCTGCCCGTGGACGACCTGCGCCTCTTCTCCGAGGTGTTCGGGCGCATCAAGAACGACTACGTCGAGCCCGTCGAGGACAAGAAGCTCCTCAAGGAGGCGATCAACGGGATGCTCACCGGCCTCGACCCGCATTCGGCCTTCCTCGACCAGGACGCCTACAAGGACCTCCAGGTCGGCACGCAGGGCGAGTTCGGCGGCCTGGGCATCGAGGTGGGCAGCGAGGACGGGTTCGTGAAGGTCGTGGCCCCGATCGAGGACACGCCGGCGCACCGCGCGGGCATCCAGGGCGGCGACCTGATCATCAAGTTGAACGGCGAGAGCCTGAAGGGCCTGAGCCTCAACGACGCCGTGAAGAAGATGCGCGGCAAGCCCAACACCGAGGTCACGCTCACCGTCATGCGCAAGGGCGAGCCCGCGCCGATCGACTACAAGCTCGGCGCGACGTGATCCGCGTGAAGAGCGTGAAGGCGCGCATGATCGAGCCCGGCTACGGCATGATCCGCGTCACCCAGTTCCAGGAGCACACGGGCGAGAACCTCGTGCAGGCCGTGAACGACCTCTACAAGCAGTCGAACGGCGACCTGAAGGGCCTCGTGCTCGACCTGCGCATGAACCCGGGCGGGCTGCTCAACGCGGCCGTCGCGGTGTCGGCGGCCTTCCTGCCGAAGAACGCGCTGGTCGTCTACACCGACGGCCGGACCGAGGACGCGAAGATGCGCCTCACCGCCAGCAAGGAGAACTACGTCCGCGGCGCCTTCCGCGAGGACTACCTGGCGAAGCTCCCGGCCGCCGCGAAGACCGTGCCCCTCGTGGTCCTCGTGAACGGCGCGTCGGCCTCCGCCTCGGAGATCGTCGCCGGCGCGCTGCAGGACCACAAGCGCGCCACCGTCATCGGCACCCAGACGTTCGGCAAGGGATCGGTGCAGACCATCCTGCCGCTGCCCAACAACCAGGCCGTGAAGCTCACGACGGCGCGCTACTACACGCCCAACGGGCGCTCCATCCAGGCCAAGGGCATCGCCCCCGACATGGTGGTCGAGGATGCCGCCACCGATTCGCGCATCTTCATGCGCGAGGCCGACCTGCAGCACCACCTCACGGGCGACGGCGAGAAGGACAAGAAGGCCGACGCCGCGAAGCCGGCGGAGAAGCCGGTGCCGGCCAAGCCCGCCGGCGACGCGAAGGCGACCGCGAAGCCCGACGCGACGGCAGCCGCCGGCGGGGCCAAGGCGGCCGACGGGACGAAGGCCGACGGCCGAAGAAGGAAAAGGAAGACGTCCAGCTCGCCGCCGCCCTGAAGCACCTCAAGGGGCTGCCCGATCACCGCCGCAGTCGCGAAGTAGGGCGGGAGAGCTCCGAAGGGCGCGCCGTGGACGACAGCCAGCGGCTGCGTTACAGCCGCCACCTTCTGCTCGACGGCTTCGGCGAGGACTCGCAGGAGCGGCTCCTCGCCTCGCGCGCGCTCGTCGTCGGCGCCGGCGGCCTCGGCTCCGGGGCGCTCCCGTACCTCGCCTCGAGCGGCGTGGGCCGCATCACCGTGGCCGATGGCGACACCGTCGACCTCACCAACCTCCAGCGCCAGGTCGTGCATCGCGTCGACGCGATCGGCACGAACAAGGCGCGTTTCCGCCGCCGCCACGCTGGCCGCCCTGAATCCCGAGATCTCGGTGCAGGCCCTTCCCGAGCGCCTCGCGCCGGAGCGCCTGCAGGCCCTCGTCCGCGAAGCGGACGTGGTGCTCGATTGCTCCGACAATTTCGCCACGCGCCATGCGATCAACGAAGCCTGCGTGAGGGCGCGCGTGCCGCTCGTCTCCGGCGCGGCGATCCGCTTCGACGGCCAGGTCGCGGTCTTCGACCCGCGGCAGGCCGGTTCCGCCTGCTACCACTGCCTCTTTCCCGCCGACGCGCGGGGCGAGGAGGAGCGTTGCGCCACGATGGGCGTGTTCGCGCCGCTGGTCGGCGTGATCGGCACGATGCAGGCGATGGAGGCGATCAAGCTCCTCGCGGGCATCGGCGAGTCGCTCGCGGGCCGCCTGCTGCTCTTCGACGCGCGCGCCCTGCGCTGGCACGAGGTGCGCCTTTCCCGAGACCCGCATTGCGCCGTGTGCGGCGAGCCGCGCGCGGCCGCCGCCTAGGAGAAGAACGATGACCCTGCCCGTCCGCCCGATCGCGTTGCTCCTCGCTTCCCTCCTCGCCGCCACGTTCGCGCTGGCGGAAGGGGAGAAGCAGGTGGTCTGGAAGCTCGTCGACAAGAAGGGCAAGGTCACCTATGCCGACAAGGCGCCCCCCAAGGACTACGACGGCAAGGTGACGCGCATCGAGGTCGACCTCAATGCCAACCGGGCCACGCTCATCAACCCCGGCGAGTCCTCGCCCCCCGTGCTCCTGCCGCTGACGGCGCCGGAACTCAAGCGCGTCAAGACCGAGGCGGAGCTTTCGCGCGCGAAGGAAAAGCTCGAGGCGGCGAAGAAGGCGCGCGAGGACGGCAAGGACCCCACGCCCGACGAGACGCAGTGGCTCGGCAAGAAGGGCGGCGGCGCCCGGCCCGAGCCCACCGAGGCCTACCACGCCCGCATCAAGGCGCTCGACGATGCGGTGAAGGCCGCCGAGGCCGAGCTCGAGATCGCCCAGAAGGCGGCGCGGATGGCCGCCATTGATTGAGAGCCGGCTGGTGCGTGCCTGGCTGCTGGCGATCGCCGTCGCCCTCGCGTGGCCCGCCGCCGCGCAGACCCTCTACAAGCTGACCGACAAGGACGGCCGGGTCACCTACTCCGACAAGGTGCCCAAGGGCTACGACGGCACGATCGTCGCGATCGAGCCCGACACCGCCTCGAACATCGTGCCGTCGGCGAAGGCGGGAACGGGCGCACCGCGCGCGGCGCCCGCATCCGGCATCGGCGAGGATCGCCGCAAGGCGCGCGAAGACCTCGACAAGAAGCTGCGCGCGGCCCAGGCGCGCGTCGAAGCGGCGCGGAAGGCCAAGGCGGAGGGCGGCGATCCCGCTCCCCGACGAACTGCAGACCGTCCAGCACCGCTCCCGGCCGCTCAAGTCCGGCGAGCAGCCGCCGCAATCCCAATTGCTTCAACGCCGTCGACCCGAGCGGCGTGGCGACGCTCAATTGCCCGACGCGGGTGCCCGGCGAGGCGTACTACGAGCGGCAGAAGAAGCTCGACGAGGACCTCAAGCGCGCCGAGGAAGAGCTGACGCTGGCCGAACGGGCCTATCGCCGCGGCACGGACTAGGCGCGGCCGAGGGCGGCGAGCTCCCAGCGGGGGCGGACCGCGAAGCCCTCCGCGCCGGCGGGCGCCTCCCTGAATCGCAGCGAAGCCGCGAAGGCGATCATGGCGCCGTTGTCCGTGCAGAGCCGCGGCGGCGGGAAATAGACCGTGGCGCCGGCGCGGGCGGTCTCCCGGACGAGCGCGGTCGCGAAGCGCCATGTTGGCGCCCACGCCGCCGGCGACCACCAGGCGATCCATGCCCGTCTCCTCCAGCGCGCGAAGGCACTTGCCGGCCAGCACGTCGACGACTGCCGCCTGGAACGAAGCGGCCACGTCCGCGCGCAGCCGGTCGTCGAGCGCGTGCTTGCGGACGCAGTGCAGGGCGGCGGTCTTCAGCCCGCTGAAGCTGAAATCGAGGTCGGCGCTCGCCAGCATCGGCCGCGGGAACGCGAAACGCTTCGCGTCGCCCGTCGCGGCGAGCCTCGCGAGGGCCGGCCCCCCGGGGTAGGCGAGCCCCAGCAGGCTCGCGGTCTTGTCGAACGCCTCGCCGGCCGCGTCGTCCACCGTTTCGCCCAGGAGCGCGTACCGGCCGACGCCCTCCACGGCCATGAGCTGCGTGTGCCCGCCCGACACGAGCAGGGCCACGAAAGGGAATTCCGGCCGCGGATCGGCGAGCAGCGGCGACAGGAGGTGGCCCTCGAGATGGTGGATGCCGACCACGGGCCGGCCGAGCGCGATGCCCAGTCCCGCGGCCACCGAGGCGCCCACGAGCAGCGCGCCGGCCAGCCCGGGGCCCTCCGTGTAGGCGATGAGGTCCATGTCCTCCAGGGTGCGCCCGGCCTGCGCGAGGGCCTCGCGGGCCAGCGGCACGACCCGGCGGATGTGGTCGCGGGAGGCGAGTTCGGGCACCACGCCGCCATAGAGGGCGTGCAGGTCGACCTGCGAGTGCAGGGCCTCGCCCAGCACGCCGCGCTCGCTGTCGTAGAGCGCGACGCCGGTTTCGTCGCAGGAGGTTTCGATGCCGAGGGTGAGCACGCAGGGGCGGGGCGCGACATGCGCCTTTTCAGGGATGCAAAACTTTGATATTATGCAGGGTTTTCAGCGCTGCCCAATCTTTCGGAACCCTACATGCCGACCATCCGAGTCAAGGAAAACGAGCCGTTCGACGTAGCTCTCCGCCGCTTCAAGCGCGCGGTCGAGAAGACCGGCCTCCTCACCGAACTGCGCGCGCGCGAGTTCTACGAGAAGCCCACTGCCGAGCGCAAGCGCAAGCATGCGGCCGCCGTGAAGCGCCGCTACAAGCGCATGCGCTCGCAGATGCTTCCGCCGAAGCTTTACTGACCGGCCCCCAGGCATATCCTTCGCGGCGAGCCGGGCCCGAGCGCCCCGCTCGCCGCGGTCGTTTCCGAAAGAGGCAATCATGCAGCTTCGCGAACGCGTGAACGAGGACGTCAAGCTGGCGATGAAGGCGCGCGAGACCGAGCGCCTCGGCACGCTGCGCCTGCTCACGGCGGCCATGAAGCAGCGCGAGGTCGACGAGCGCATCACGCTCGACGACGCGGGCGTCGTCGCCGTCATCGAGAAGATGCTCAAGCAGCGCAAGGACTCGGTTGGCCAGTACGAGAAGGCCGGACGCCAGGACCTGGCCGACGTGGAGAAGCGGGAGATGGCCATCCTGCAGGCGTACCTCCCGCAGCAGCTCACGGAGGCCGAGGTCGCGGCGATCGTCGCCGAGGCGGTGGCCGCCACCGGGGCCGCAGGCGCCCTCGGACATGGGCAAGGTGATGGCGATCGTGAAGCCGAAGCTCGCCGGCCGCGCGGACATGGGCCGCGTGTCGGCGCTGGTGAAGGCGAAGCTGGCAGGCTGAACCGCCGCAAGGCCGGTGTTCCCGCCCGCCCGCGGGAAGACAACCCACACGGGGACCGGGACCGACCGACCCGCATGATCCCTCAGGACTTCATCCAGGCGCTCCTCGGGCGCGTCGACATCGTCGACGTGATCGATCGCCACGTCCGGCTGAAGAAGGCCGGCACGAACTACAAGGCGTGCTGCCCGTTCCACGACGAGAAGACGCCGTCGTTCAACGTGAGCCCGTCGAAGCAGTTCTACCACTGCTTCGGCTGCGGCGCGCACGGCAACGCGATCGGCTTCGTGATGGAGTACTCGGGGCTCACCTATCCCGACGCCATCCGCGAGCTCGCCCAGCAGGTCGGCATGGAGGTCCCGGAAGTGCGCTCGCGGCTTGCCGGGCCGGCCCGCGGCCGCGCAGGCCAAGGGCCTCACCGACCGGATGATGGAAGCGCTCAACTACTACCGCGCGGAGCTCAAGAAGACGCCGGAGGCGATCGAGTACCTCAAGCGCCGCGGGCTGTCCGGGGAGATCGCGGCGCGCTACGGCCTGGGTTACGCGCCCGACGCCTGGCAGTCGCTCAAGGCGGTGTTCGCCGACTACGAGGCGGCCGGGATGAAGGACACCGGCCTCGTCATCGACTCGGAGCCGGGCGAGGCGCACGAGGGCGAGCCGGCGAAGAAGGCGCGGCGCTACGACCGCTTCCGCGGGCGCGTGATGTTTCCCGATCCTCGACTCCCGCGGCGACGTGATCGGCTTCGGCGGCCGCGTGATCGGCGAGGGCGAGCCCAAGTACCTCAACTCGCCCGGAGACGCCGCTCTTCGAGAAGGGGCGCGAGCTCTACGGCCTCTGGCAGGCGCGGCGCGCGATCCGCGACGCGAACCTCGTCATCGTGGTCGAGGGCTACATGGACGTCGTGGCGCTCGCCCAGCACGGCGTCGAGAACGCCGTGGCGACCCTGGGCACGGCGACGACCCCGATGCACGTGGCCAAGCTCCTGCGGCTCGCCGACACCGTGGTCTTCTGCTTCGACGGCGACAACGCGGGGCGCAAGGCGGCCTGGAAGGCGCTCGAGGTGTCGCTGCCCGTCCTGGCCGACGGCAAGTCGGTCGCCTTCCTGTTCCTGCCCGCCGAGGACGATCCGGACACGTACGTGCGCCGCCTGGGCAAGGAGGCGTTCCTCGCCGCCCTGGCCGGGGCGAAGCCGCTGTCGCAGTTCCTCGCTCGCCGAGATCGCCTCCAAGGTGGACATGGGGACCGAGGAGGGGCGCGCCACGCTTCCTCGCCCGGGCGAAGCCGCTCGTCTCCCAGATCGAGGCGCCGGCCCTGGGCGCCATGATCCGCAAGCGCCTGGCGGAGATGGCCGGGCTGGATCCGGCCGAGTTGCCGGGCTACCTGCCGGCCCGCGGAGCCGGCCCGGCCCCGCCCGGCCCCGGCGGCCCGCGTGGTGCGCCGGGCCCATTCGTTCGAGGCCCAGATGCTGCAGCGGGTGCTCCGCAAGCCCGATCTCGCCCGCACGGTCGACCCCGACCTGGTCACCGAAGCGTCGGCCGAGGGCGGGCATTGCATGCCCTCGTCGCCTTCGCGCGCGAGGGCGACCCCGGGCTCACCCTGGGCCAAGCTGATCGCCCACTTCGAGGGCTCGGAGCATGCGCCCGCGCTCGAGGCGGCCATCGGCGGGGGCAGCATCCTGGACGAGGTTCCGGAGGCCGACCTCGACCTCGCCGCGGAGCTGGCCGGGCTGCAGGAGAAGCTCGGGCAGCAGCGCTCGGAGCGCCGCAAGGCGGAACTCGAGGCCCGCGGGCTCGACGGCGGGCTGACCGACGCCGAGCAGGCCGAGCTGGCCGGCCTGAAGGCGAGGCAGGCCATCGCCAAGGGCGTGAACTCCGACCTCGAAAAGCCGCCTAAATGGTGATAAAATAATTGGTTTTCTCCAATGCCTTGCCCAATTCGGAGATGCGCGTGAAGTCCTCCAGCAAAGACCCGCAGAAGAACGCCAGCAAAGAGCCGAAGAACCCCGGCAAAGCGCTGAAGGCCGCCGCAAGGCAGCCAAGCCCGCCGGCAAGGACGCCGAAGATGCCGCCGCCAAGGACCAGCCAAGGCCCGCCGGCCAAGGAAGCCAAGCCCGCCGCCAAGGATCCGAAGGCCGTCGCCAAGGATCCGAAGGCCGTCGCCAAGGACCCCAAGGCCGCCGCCAAGGACGTCAAGGCCAGCGGCCAAGGACGCGAAGCCCGTCGCCAAGGACCCGAAGGTCATCGCGAGGGAGCTCAAGCTCGCCGCGAAGGAGCTCAAGAGCGCCGCCAAGGAGCAGAACCGCGCCGAAACGAAGCTCGCGGAGGTCGAGGCGCAGAAGAAGCGCCTGAAGAACCTCATCGTCCTGGGCAAGGACCGCGGCTACCTCACCTACGCGGAGATCAACGACCACCTGCCCGACGAGATGACCGACGCCGAGCAGATCGAGGGCGTGGTCACGATGCTCGCCGACATGGGCATCGCCGTGTACGACGTGGCGCCGGACGCCGAGACGCTGCTGCTCACCGAAGCGGCCACCAACCCGGTCGCCGACGAGGACGTGGTCGAGGAGGCCGAGGAGGCCCTCTCCCTCACCGTCGACTCCGAGTTCGGCCGCACCACGGACCCCGTGCGCATGTACATGCGCGAGATGGGGCTCGGTGGAGCTCCTCACGCGCGAGGGCGAGATCGAGATCGCCAAGCGCATCGAGGACGGCCTGAAGCACATGATCCAGGCGATCTCGTCCTGCCCGACGACGATCGAGGAGATCCTGCGCCTGGCCGAGATGGTCGAGAAGGACGAGATGCGCATCGACGAGCTCGTCGACGGGCTCGTGGACGCCGACGGCGAGGACATCGTCGGCGAGGAGATGAGCGAGGAGGAGGAGCTCGAGGAGATCGAGGAGGACGAGGGCGAGGAAGACGCCGACATGGCGAGCGCCGACCTCGAGCAGCTCAAGAACGACTCGCTCGTGCACTTCAACAAGATCCGGCGCCTCTACAAGAAGATGCGCAAGATCCTCGCCGAGAAGGGCTACCGCTCGCGCGCCTACAAGGACCTGCAGGAGTCGATCTCCGGCGAGCTCCTGATGATCCGGTTCACCGCGAAGCAGGTCGAGCACCTGTGCGGCGGGCTGCGCCACCTGGTCGAGCGCGTGCGCGGCCACGAGCGCGAGATCATGGAGCTGTGCACCCGCAACGCCGCCATGCCCCGCCCGCATTTCATCAAGGTGTTCCCGGGCAACGAGACCAACCTCAAGTGGGTGGCCGAGGAGATCGCCTCCGGCAAGGCCTTCGCCAAGGCGCTCGAGCGCTTCAAGCCCGCCATCATGGAGCAGCAGGAAGCGCTCATCACGCTGCAGAAGGAAGTGGGCATCCCGATCAAGGACCTGAAGGAGATCGCCCGCCAGATGTCCACGGGCGAGGCCAAGGCCCGCCGCGCCAAGCGCGAGATGATCGAGGCCAACCTGCGGCTCGTGATCTCGATCGCCAAGAAGTACACGAACCGCGGCCTGCAGTTCCTCGACCTCATCCAGGAAGGCAACATCGGCCTGATGAAGGCGGTGGACAAGTTCGAATACCGCCGGGGCTACAAGTTCTCGACCTACGCCACGTGGTGGATCCGCCAGGCCATCACGCGCTCGATCGCCGACCAGGCGCGCACCATCCGCATCCCGGTGCACATGATCGAGACGATCAACAAGATGAACCGCATCTCGCGCCAGATCCTGCAGGAGACCGGCAACGAGCCCGATCCGGCGACGCTCGCCGTGAAGATGGAGATGCCCGAGGAGAAGATCCGCAAGATCCTCAAGATCTCCAAGGAGCCGATCTCCATGGAGACGCCGATCGGCGACGACGACGACTCCCACCTCGGCGACTTCATCGAGGACCAGGCGGGGCTCGCGCCCTCGGACTCCGCGCTCTACGCGAGCCTGCGCGAGGCGACCAAGGACGTGCTGGATTCCCTCACGCCGCGCGAGGCCAAGGTGCTGCGCATGCGCTTCGGCATCGAGATGAACACCGACCACACGCTGGAGGAGGTCGGCAAGCAGTTCGACGTGACGCGCGAGCGCATCCGCCAGATCGAGGCGAAGGCGCTGCGCAAGCTCCGCCACCCCTCGCGCTCGGAGAAGCTGCGCAGCTTCCTCGAAGGCGAGAGCTGACCGGCGCCTGTAACGGCTGGCGTTACACGGGCGCCTCCCCGGCGCCGATTGCAATGCCCGCTTTCCGCGGGCATTGTCGTTTCACGGGGCCTGTAGCTCAGGCGGTTAGAGCAGGGGACTCATAATCCCTTGGTCGCTGGTTCGAATCCAGCCGGGCCCACCCCCGCTTCCCGTCTTCCCCGGACAGACCCTCGCACGCCGTGGGGGTATTTGCCGGTATTCCCCTTCGCCGGTCCATTCGCCCCCTCCGCCGGTTCCGCCGTTGATTAACGTCAAATCGGAGAGGGGGGGAGGGGGTATTCTGCGCCGTAACCCCCGCCAAAGGTTTGCAAGGCGGTCTTTGGCGGGGTGAGTTCGGTTTCGCAACTCCACGCATCAAAAAAAAGCAGCACGTGAACCCGGCGAGCAGCGCGGGCCGCGAAGGCGGAACGCGACGCTCCCCCGCAAGTCAGCGGGAAGCCGGCCTGGTCAACAGAGCGCCCCGGATCCGGGCGCATTGGGAGGCAATATGCACCATCGTCTCGCGGCAAAGCTGGTCTCGGCCTGCGCACTGTCGCTCGCGTTCCTGTGGTCGGCTCCGGCGAGCGCCCAGGGCGCCGAACCGGTCTGCAACAAGTGCCATGAGGAGTCGCAGGACTCCATCAAGTCCACCGCCCACGGCGCGAAGAACGACGCCGCCGGCAAGCGTGCCAGTCGTGCCACGGCGACGCCACCGAGCACGTCGCGGCCCGCGGCAAGAAGCCGCTCGCCGACAACAAGATGGTCAAGGCCACCACGGCGGACGAGAAGACCTCGGCCTGCATGAGCTGCCACGCCGGCAACCGCCAGCTCTCCTTCTGGGAGTCCGGCAAGCACGCCAAGAACGACGTCGCGTGCTCCAACTGCCACAGCATCCACGGCCGCGTGAAGAACCCGAACCCGCAGCCCTACACCACGACCTCGCGCCCGATCGAGGCCGACATCTGCGGCACGTGCCACCTGCAGGTGCGCAACGCCACGATGAAGCCCTCGCACCACCCGATCCTCGAAGGCAAGGTGAAGTGCTCCGACTGCCACAACCCGCACGGCGCGCTGACCCAGGCCATGGTGAAGCACGAGACCGTGAACCAGCAGTGCTTCTCCTGCCACGCCGACAAGCGCGGCCCGTACATGTTCGGGCACCCGCCGGTGGAAGAGAACTGCCTGAGCTGCCACACGCCGCACGGCTCCTCGCACAACAAGCTCCTGAACGAGAAGGTGCCCAACCTGTGCCAGGACTGCCACACGCAGGGCCGCCACCCGACCGCCTACTACGGCCAGAACCAGGCCTGGATCGCTGCCGAACGGCCAGCCGGTCACCACGCGCGAGCTCGCGCTTCATCTCGCGCTCCTGCCTGAACTGCCACAACTCGATCCACGGTTCGAATGCACCGACGAACCGCGGTCGCTACCTGATCCGCTAAGGGGATGACGATCATGAAAAAGAAGCTCATTTCCATCCTGATCGCGAACCTGTTCGTCGCGGCGCCGGCCTTCGCGCAGTCCGACGCGTTCAAGCTCGAGGGCACGCGTGAGCCTCGGCGGCATCTACAACGACGAGGACGCCGTCGACGCGGCCAAGATGAACGACATCCGCGACCTGACCAACGGCGCCCTGTTCGGGTGGGACATCAAGGGCCGCGGCGGCAACTACTGGCTCGACTTCTTCGGCGAGAACATCGCCCGGGACGACCAGTACATCAACCTGAGGGCGGCATGTACGACGCCGTTCAAGTACCGCCTGTACACGGATTCGCTCAAGCGCAACCAGCTGTTACGGGGCAATCACGCCCTATGCCGGCGCCGGCAGCAGCAACGTCACGGCCTCGCGGCTTCCCGCTGCTGAATACGGCGACGTGGAACTCCCTCGACGTCGGCTACAAGCGCCGCGACGACGGCGGCTACTTCGAGTTCCAGGGCGCCTCGCCGTGGTTCTTCCGCGTCGACGGCAACCAGGTCACGCAGAGCGGCTCGAAGATGGGCGCCGCCTCCCAGGGCATGAGCCCCGGCAACGGCTACATCGACTGGCGTTCCCGACGGAGTACACGACGAAGAACGCGACGCGTCGAGGGCGGCTACAGCAGCAAGAAGCTGCACGTCGCGATGTCGTGGATGACCAGCAAGTTCGACAACGACAACGAGTCCGTCGCGCTGGACCAACGGGTTCTGGAACAGCGGGACGGACAGGACGTACCTCGGGGCCGACAACAAGTACTCGCGCTTCGCTGTCAACGCGACCCTGCGCGAGCTGCCGCTCGACTCGACGCTCGCCGTGCGCTACACCCAGGACGAGCTGGAAAGCAGCTTGGCGGTCGGCCCGACGGTGCTGGGCATCGCCGCCGGCGCGCCCTCCGGCACGCCGGCCTCCCAGCTGCCCACCGGGGCCGAACAACGCGAACTTACAACGGCAAGGTGGAGAACGAGACCTTCACGCTGGCGCTCGCCTCGACGCCGACCAAGGGCCTCGACACGCGCCTGTACTACAACGACTTCAAGCGCGACGACAAGTCCACGCACATGGCGTTCAGCAGCGCGCCGGTCACGGCCGCGGCGACTGCCGCCGTCACGGCGTACGCGAACGAGCCGTACTCGTACGACAAGAAGAACTGGGGATCGACGCGTTCTACCGCATCAACAGGGCCAACCGCGTCGGCGCGGGCTACGACTACCTCGAGATGGAGCGCGAGGACGAGCGCTTCGACTTCGGCACGTCGAAGGACAAGACCTGGTTCGTCGGAGTGGAAGACGAGCATGGTCGAGAGCGTAAATGCGCGGCTGAAGTACACGAACCTCGAGCCGCTCGTCGGACTTCAAGCTCGGCAATGACGGCGCGAACGCCAACGACGCGGCCTACTGGAACCGCTTCCTCAAGGCATTCGACGCGGCCAACCTGGACCAGGACAAGTGGAAGTTCACGCTCGACGCGAGCCCGGTGGAGTTCCTGGACCTCGGCCTGGAATTCAACCACAAGGACAACAAGTACAACGACATGGTCCTCGGCCGCACTGTCGGACACCCGCCGCGAGATCTACGGCAGCGTGTCCTACGGCGATCCGGCCGTCGCCCGCTGGACGCTCTTCGGCGACTACGAGAAGGTGCAGTACGACTCGAAGCACCGGGTCGTCGGCACCTCCACGGCGACCACGCCGCCCGGCCCGTACGACCCGAACATGCCGCCGACGGCGTCCGAACTACAACTGGCGGGCACCAACAAGGACCAGAACTACGCCTACGGCCTCGCGATCGACGTGCCCGCGACCGAGAAGCTGATGGTCAAGGCGTCGTTCATGTACTACAAGACCGACGGCCGCTCGACTTCGCGGCGCCGCCCATCATCTCGGCGGCAACCTATCCGCAGCCGGTCGGTCGCTACGACGACTCGAAGCGCACGGCGTTCAACCTGAAGGGCGTCTATGCCTTCAGCAAGACGCTGAGCCTCACGGCCGGCTACGCGTACGAGAAGTACGACTACAAGGACGCGCAGTACGACGGGTACCGTACACCATCCCGGCTCCGGCCGCGCCGACAGCTACCTGATGGGCTACTACGAAACCCGAACTACAAGGCCAACATCTTCTACGGCTGGGTGACCTACAAGTTCTGACGGCGAGCTCGCAGCACCTCGAAGGCCGCGCCCCCCGGGCGCGGCCTTTTTCATTGGGACGGTTTGGGGACGTCCCGGAGCCGTCTCGTATGATGCGCGCCATGGCCTCCCACGAACCGTTCCCGGCCTGCGCAAGATCCCGGAGAACATGCCGGTGCTCCTGCGCCCGCCGGGCGCCATGCCGGGCGACGAGGCGCGCGAGCGGTTCTGGAACCTCGTCGCGATCATGTGCATCGTCTCGGTCGCGCTCGGCGGCGATGGGCTGGTGGTCCTACGGGCAGGTGCGCGGACTCCCTGCGCGACCTGAGGGCCGCGGGCCTGTCGGCCCTGCTCGAGGCCGAAAGCGGGACGCTCACCGTCTGGATCGACGAGAAGAAGCGCGCCGCCGAGCGCTGGGCCACGGACGAGCCGGTGCAGCGCGAGGCGGCGGCGCTGGTGCGGCTCGCCCAGCGTGGCATGGACCCGGCGGCCGTGTGCCGTTCCCCGGCGCGCCGCAAGCTCCTCGCCCAGATCGCCCCCTTCGTCGCCCTCGAAGAGGCGGTGGCGGTCAACCTCGTCGCCGCGGGACGGCACCATCATCGCCGCGCTGCACGACGAGTACTGCGGCCTGTCCGTCGCCCGGCGGCGAGTTCGCGAAGCGCCTGGAGCCGGTCTTCGCGGGGCGGACGGTGTTCGTGCGGCCCTTCCTCGAGCGCGATCGCGTCGGCGCGTCGGGCGAGGGTCCCGTTCGACAAGCCCCTGGTCTGGGTGGAGACGCCGGTGCGAGGCGACGCCGGCGAAGTGATCGCGGCGCTGGGCTTCGGCCGCCTCGCGGACGCGCGCTTCGGGTCGCTCCTCGTGCTGAGCTCGGTGCAGTCCTCGCGCGAGGCCTACGCGTTCGACAACCACGGGATGATGCTCACGCAGAGCCGCTACCTGGGCGACCTCCGGCAGGCCGGCCGCGTGGCCGCCGACGACTCCGGGATCCTGCGCGTCCCGGTGCGCGATCCCGGCGGCGACATCGTGGCGGGGTTCCGGCCCGCGACGCCGGAAGAGCGAATGGCCCTTCACGCGGCTCGCGCAGGAGTCGCTCGAGGGCGATGGCGGCGGGCGGCCCTCTCGAGGGCGTGATCCTCGAGCCCTACCGCGACTACCGCGGCGCGGAAGTCATCGGCGCGTGGCGCTGGCTGCCCGAGAAGGAGATCGTCATCGCCGTGGAGATCGAGGCGACCGAGGCCTATGCGCCCCTCAAGTACCTGGAGATCGCGTTCGGGACGCTGCTCGGCTTCTTCGGGGCGGCGATGCTCGCCGCCGTCGCGTCCTCCGCTGTGGGCGGTGCGGCTGAAGCTGCGCGAGGCGCGCCGCGTGGGCCCCTACACGCTGGAGCGCGAGATCGGCGAGGGCGGCATCAGCCACGTCTATCTCGCGCGCCACTCGCACCTGAAGCGGCCGGTGGCGGTGAAGGTCCTGAAGCCGGCGCTCGCCACCGACGAGATGGTCACGCGCTTCGAGCGCGAGGTGCAGCTCTGCAGCCGCCTGTCGCACCCCAACACCATCGAGATCTACGACTACGGGCGCACGCGCGACGGCACCTTCTACTACGCGATGGAATACCTGGAGGGCCTCTCGCTCGAGGACCTGGTGCAGAAGGAGGGCCGGCTCCCGGTGTCGCGCGCCGTGCGGGCGCTGCGGCAGGTCTGCGGCTCGCTGAAGGAGGCGCACGAGCGCGGCCTGGTGCACCGCGACGTGAAGCCCCACAACCTGATGCTCTGCCGCCACGGCGGCGAGCTCGACGTGGTGAAGGTGCTCGACTTCGGCCTCGTGAAGGAGCTCGCAGAACGCGCACACCCGCGACATCACGCAGTTCGCGCGCGTGCTGGGCACCCCGCTCTACATGGCGCCCGGAGCGCCTGCGCAACCCGGCCGACGCCGACGCCCGCGCCGACATCTACGCGCTGGGGGCCGTGGCGTTCTTCCTCCTCACCGGCCGGCGCGTCTTCGAGACGCAGAGCGACCACGACCTCGTCTACCAGGTCCTGAACGTCCCGGCGCCGTCCATCGGCGCCTGCGGGGCGCAGGATGCGCCGGCCATTCTCGAGGCCCTCGTGGCCCGGTGCCTCGCCAAGGACCGCGAGGACCGGCCGGCGTCGATCGCGGAGGTGGCGGCCGTCCTCGCCGAGGTGGCGCGGCAGCGGCCGTGGCGCGAGGACGAGGCGCGCGCCTGGTGGGAGGCCTACGACCGCGAGCGCGCGAAGGGCGAGCCGCGCGAAGGCCGCCGGGGTCACGGCCGGGCGCACATGACGGCGCCCTCCAGGGCCCAGCCGTGGCGCGCCATCTCGCGCCAGGTGGAGTCGCTCGTGACGAAGCGGTGGTTGGAATCGTTGCGCGGGAACCCCTGGTTGTACGCGCGGAGCACCTGCAGGTAGCCCGGCGGGCAGCGGCCGTCCGCGGCCACCGGCTCGATGTAGAAGCCGATGCCCTCGTAGTACCAGCCCCCGGCGCGCCTCACCAAGTCGCACTCGGCGGCGCTCGCGGTGAAGAAGTGCGAGTTCGGCCCGCCCGCGGGGACGCCGTAGAAGCGGCATACCGGCGCCACGGTCGTGAAGGCGTCGGCGGGCATCCGCGGATACGACCTTGAAGGCGTGGCCCGTGAGCCGCCAGCCCGGACCGGCGCTTCCGGCGAGGATCAGGCCGATCTCCTCGTGCCGTGGCGGCGATGAAATAGTGGCCGAGCGGGTCGTTGTAGAACTCCACGGTCCGCGACTCGCCCGGGCCGGGCGCGAGGGGGACGTGGACGTCGACGCGCAACGCGTCCGTGACGCCGCCCTCGGTCGAGGCGAGGCGGATGAACCGCGACATCGCCCCCGGATCGACGGCGACCCCGAGGTAGGCGTTCAGGAACGTCACCGACCAGGTCATCACGTCGTCGCGGAATTCGGGCCGGTACTCGTGCTCCACGCCCTGCGAGCTCGACGAGGTAGCGCGAGCCCCGGAACCGGTTGAGCGCCTGCTCCATCATCTTGATCGGGGCGGTCGTGTCCGCCGTTCCCGAGATCGCGAGGATAGGGACGGTCCACGCCTTCGGCGCCGGCCTGGTCGTCGCAGAAGGCGGGCAGGAAGGTCTGCCCCGCGTAGGGCACGAGGCCCACGGCCGCCTTGACGCGCGGATCGGTGACCGTGTCCCGGCAGGCGAGACGCAGGCTGGTCGTGAGCCTTGCGCCGAGGATGTTCGCCATGGCCTGCCCGCCCAGGCTCGCGCCGAAGCCGCCGATGCGCTCCGGGTCGATCCCCGGCGCGAAACCGGGGTGGGCGAGCAGCGCGTCGACCATCGCCTTGAGCGAGACGGGGCGAAGCAGCTCCATCTCCACGAACTGGTCGAAATTCGCGAGCGCGAGCGCGAAGCCGCCGAGGTCCTCGATGCGGATCTGCGAGAAGCGCGGGTCGCCGTGGAAGACCGCCGCGACCATGAACCCCTGGGAGGCGAGGTCGACCATGGCGTCGATGTATCCCGGGCTGATCGGGCTGCCCCCCAGGCCGTGCGAGAACACGAGGAGGGGCAGGCGCGCGGGCGTGCCGGGTACGGCGGGGTCCACCGCGATTCCGAACGCGGCCGCATGTTCCGCGATTCCGATCAGCCGCGGCGCGGCGCCCGCGGGCTGCATCCGCGGCACGCGGTCCGTCGTTCCCGGAAGGACGTAGTCGGGATCCGGGTTGTCCTGCGGCGTCGGGTGGCAGACGATCGCCACGAAGCGCGACGCTCTGCCCGGCGTAGCGCGGGTAGATCTCGCGAAGGTCCGGCACCGGCGCGTCGAACTGCAGCGCGGTGCCCGGCGAGGCGAGGATCTGGGTGATGTAGCGCGGCTGGCCGTCGCGGGGACGGCCCTCCCAGATTTCCGCCGGCGTCGATCCGAGCGAAGCGATGGCCGCCTCGTCCTGCGCGATGTTGGAGCAGGCCACGCGCAACGGGCCCGGCGGCGACCGGCGGCGCGACGGTGTCGTGGTTGACCGCCGAGGCCGGCAGGCTGGTGGCGAGGACGGCGACGGCGAGGGCGATGAGGGGAGGGCGCATGACAGGTAGAATCCTTGCAGAGGACGTGAATTTTCCCACGGAAGCCATGGACGACATCGCCACACTGCGCCGCATCCTGCGCGACAATCGCACGATCGCGGTGGTCGGGCTCTCGGCCAACTGGTACCGGCCGAGCTATTTCGCGGCCAAGTACCTGCAGGAGCACGGCTACCGCGTCATCCCCGTGAATCCCGCTGTACGACAGCGTCCTGGGCGAAAAGTGCTACAAGTCGCTCGCCGACATCCCGGAGAAGGTCGACATCGTCGACTGCTTCCGCAGGAGCGAGGAGATCCCGGCGCTGGCCGGCGGAGGCCATCGCGATCGGCGCGAAGGTGCTGTGGATGCAGCTCGGCGTGAGGAGCGACGAGGCCCGCCGCAGGGCCGAGGCCGCCGGCCTCGAGGTCGTCGAGGACCGCTGCATGAAGATCGAGCACGGCCGCCTCTTCGGCGGGCTGGGCTGGGCGGGCGTGAACACGAAGGTGATCTCGGCCAGGCGCCCGGCGTGACGCCGCCGCGCAGCCGGCATGCCGCAACCGTAGAATAGTCCTCCATTCGCCCCGCGCCTCGGAAAGGTCGCCATGGAACCCTATCTCGCCTGGATCGTCGCCGGCTTCGTGCTGGTGATCGTCGAGCTCCTCACCGGGCACGTTCTACCTGCTGGTGATCGGCGTGGGCGCGTTCGCCGGCGCGGCGGTCGCCTGGGCGGGCGGCGGCTATCTCGCGCAGGCCGTCGGCGCCTGCGCGGTGGCGCTGGCCGGCACGTGGTTCGTGAACCGCTGGCACCGCACGCGCCAGCCGGGCAGCGCGAAGGACAATTTCCTGGACCTCGGCCAGCCCGTGGTCCTCGAGTCCTGGGTCGACGCGGGATCGAGGACGGCCCGGGTCAGGTACCGGGGCACGACGTGGGACGCGCGAGTCGCCGCGGATGCCCACGCCGAGCCGGGCATGACGCTCATCATCAACGGTCAGGACGGCAGCACGCTCCTCGTGGGCGCCGCGCCGTCGTCGAACTGATCGAACAGCAAGCCAGGGAGACCACCATGTTCTGGAAGTTGCTCGTCGCCGTCATTCTGTCGATCGCCGCCGCATTCCTCACCCAGAGCGTCAGCATCACGGTCGCCACGTTCCTCGTCGCGGTGATCGTGGTGCTGATCATCGAGGGCATACGCGTCGTTCCCCAGCAGCAGGCCTGGGTGATCGAGCGCCTGGGCAAGTTCCACGAGGTCCTGCCCCCGGGCCTGAACGTGATCGTGCCCTTCATCGACCGCGTGGCCTACCGGCACTCGCTCAAGGAGGTGCCGCTGGACATCCCCGAGCAGGTCTGCATCACCAAGGACAACACCCAGCTCGCGGTGGACGGGATCATCTACTACCAGGTGGCCGACCCGAAGCTCGCCTCCTACGGCTCCTCGGACTACGTGCTCGCCATCTCGCAGCTCGCGCAGACGGCGCTGCGCAGCGAGGTGGGCAAGATGGAGCTGGACAAGACCTTCGAGAGCCGCAGCGAGATCAACCACATGGTCGTCTCCGTCCTCGACGAGGCCGGCCGCACCTGGGGGATCAAGGTGCTGCGCTACGAGATCAAGAGCCTCACGCCGCCGGAGGCGATCCTGCGCTCGATGCAGGCGCAGATCACCGCGGAACGGGAGAAGCGCGCCCTCATCGCCAAGAGCGAGGGCCAGCGCCAGCAGGAGATCAACATCGCCGACGGCGCGAAGCAGGCCAAGGTGCTGCAGTCCGAAGGCGACAAGACGGCCGCGATCAACAAGGCGCAGGGCGAGGCGATGGCGCTCACGACCGTGGCCGAGGCGACCGCGAACGCGGTGCGCCAGGTGGCCTCCGCCATCAATGCGGAGGGCGGGATGCTGGCCGCGAACCTCAAGGTCGCGGAGAAGTACGTCGAGGCCTTCGCCGGCCTCGCGAAGACCGGCAACACGCTGATCGTGCCCGCGAACCTCACCGACGTGTCGACGTTCGTGTCGACCGCGATGACGGTGCTGGACAGGACGAAGGTGTCCTCGGAAGCGCCGAAATAGGCCATGGCGGACCGCGAGTTCGGCTTCGAGACGCTGGCCCTGCACGCGGGCCAGATCCCGGACCGCGAGACGGGCGCGCGCGCCGCGCCCATCTACCAGACGACGTCCTTCGTCTTCGACAGCGCCGACCACGCGGCGAGCCTCTTCAACCTGCAGACCTTCGGCAACGTCTACACGCGCCTGTCGAACCCCACGACGGCGATGTTCGAGGAGCGCATGGCGGCCCTCGAGGGCGGGCGCGCGGCCGTGGCCACCGCCTCGGGGCAGGCGGCCGAGATGGTGGCGCTCCTCAACATCTGCCAGGCCGGCGACCACATCGTGTCGTCCTCGAAGCTCTACGGCGGCACGCACACGATGTTCGTGGTCAACTTCCCGAAGCTCGGCATCGAGGCCACCCTCGTCGACCCGGACGACCCGGAGAACTTCCGCCGCGCGATCCGCCCGAACACGAAGGCGATCTTCTCCGAGACGCTGGGCAACCCGGCCATCAACATGGTCGACATCGCGGCGGTCGGGCGCCATCGCGCGCGAGGCGGGCGTGCCGTTCGTCGTCGACAACACGGCGGCCTCGCCCTACCTCTGCCAGCCCCTGAAGCACGGCGCGGACGTGGTCGTGCATTCGGCCACCAAGTTCATCGGCGGCCACGGCACCACCATGGGCGGCGTCGTGGTGGAAAGCGGGACGTTTCCCTGGGACAACGGCAGGTTCCCGTCGATGACGGAGCCCTCGGCCGGCTACCACGGCGTGCGCTTCTACGAGACCTTCGGCGACTTCGGCTTCACGATGAAGGCGCGCATGGAGATCCTGCGCGTCTTCGGCCCGTCGATCTCGCCCTTCAACGCCTGGATGCTGCTGCAGGGGCTGGAGACGCTGCCGGTGCGCATGGACCGCCACTGCGCCAACACGATGGGCGTCGCGCAATTCCTGGGCTCCCACCCGAAGGTGGCGTGGGTGAACTACCCCGGCCTCGCCGGCAACAGGTACCACGCGCTCACGAAGCGCTACATGCCGAAGGGGGCGGGGGCGCTCCTGTCGTTCGGCATCAAGGGCGGCTTCGCGGCGGGCGTGAAGTTCATCGAGGGCCTGCAGTTCGTGAGCCACCTGGCCAACATCGGGGACGCCAAGTCGCTCGTGATCCACCCGGCATCCACCACCCACCGGCAGCTGTCGGAAGCCGACCAGGTGAAGGCGGGCGTGCCGCCCGACATGGTGCGGCTCTCGATCGGGCTCGAGACCCTCGACGACATCCTCTGGGACCTGGACCAGGCGCTCGCGCGCGCCTGATGCCCCTATCGCCGCTCGGTGTCGCCCACCGCGGCCGCGGCCTCCTCGGCCGCCAGCCGGCCCGTCACCTCGTCGATCCACGCCGCGAAGGCGGAGACGCGCGTGAGCCGGTCCCAGTCGCCGACGTTGCCGCGGACGCCGTCGCCGTTGGCGTCCTCGGCCGCGGCCACGATGCCGCCGACGAGGATGCGCCCTTCGATCTCGAGGTAGCCGGGAGCGCCGCGTGTCGCCGGGCGCCGCGGCGCCCTGCAGGTCGGAAGCCTCTTCCGGCGACTTGATGCGAAGGCCCAGGGTGCGCGGTCCCGACGCGGTCGACCGTGTTGATCGCCGCGCGCGCCTTGCCGTCGGAGGGGCCGGCCGGCTTCGCGCCGATCCGGCTCCCGACTCGCCGAAGCCCACCAGGCGCACGGCCTGTCCGGCCTCGTCGCCGCCCCGGTAGATCGGCGCGGTGTCCGCGTCCACGGCCGACTCCAGGAGAACGAGCGCGATGTCCGATTCGCCGCCGGACTTCCAGTCGGGATGGACGAAGACCTGCCTGGATCGCGCGCGCCTGGCCGGCGATCGCGACCTTCGCCGCGGGCATGCGGCCGCGGAGCGCGGCCGCCCGGTGCGCCGCGGTGAGCACCCAGCGCGGGCGCGATGAGCACGCCGGCGCCCCCGGCCGCCCCGAGGGACACGGTCGCCGGATAGCGGGTGGCGAGCTCGCGGTACTCCTCGTCGTCCCGGTCGGCCCGGGTGAGGATGGCCGCGGCGGGGAGGGCGGCGAGGGCCGCGAGAAGCGCTGCGGCGCGCGCGATGGCTGGGTTCATGATGCCGGCGGCAGTGTAGCGGAAGGCGGCCCGCGCCGGAATTTGACAGCGGCGGGCCGCGCACCCTAGGATGGTTTCAAACGAGCGTTTGAATCGTGCGTTTGACGCGATTGCCGCGCCCTGCCCCATTCCCGGGAGAACGAACCGATGCCCGTGCAGCGCCCCGCCCGCCGAGCCCTCGCGATGGATGCCCTGTCGCAGGACACGAAGTCGCGCATCCTGGATGCGGCGGAGTCGCTGTTCACCGAGCACGGCTTCGAGGCGACGAGCCTGCAGGCAGCTCACGGCGGCCGCCGGCGTGAACCTGGCCGCGGTGAACTACCACTTCGGGACGAAGGAGGAGCTGTTCCAGGCGGTGCTCACGCGCCGGCTGGACCCGATGAACCAGGAGCGCATCGACCTGCTGGCGCGCTACGAGCGCGAGGCCGGGGAGCGCCCGCTCACCTGCGAGAAGATCCTCTCGGCGATGCTCATCCCGGCCCTGAAGCTCGCGCGGGACGAGAAGCGCGGGGGCAAGGACTTCCTGCGCGTGCTGGGCCGGGCGTACGCCGACCCCGCCCCCTTCATCCGCAATTTCCTCTCGGCCCAGTACGCCGAGATGATCGGCGAGCTTCAAGGAGGCGTTCCAGAAGGCGCTGCCGCACCTCACGAAGCAGGAGCTCACCTGGCGGCTGCACTTCGTCATGGGCGCGCTCTCCTACACGCTCGCGGGCACCGATGCGCTGAAGCTCATCTCCCAGGTGGTCCCGCACGAGAAGGACAACGACGAGCTGCTGCTGCAGCGCCTGGCGCCGTTCCTCGCGGCCGGCCTCAAGGCGCCGCTGGGCGACACCAAGAAGCTCGAGCTGGTCTCGCACGACTAGAAGAAGCCCCCGACCGGGGCGAAGTCAACCCCCGTCCGCCTCGCGGGCGGGTTCTTTCGGGAAGGAGAATGAACATGCTGCCCATCATCCTGTCGGTCCTGGCCGTGCTCGCCGTGGCGTGGACGCTCGCCTACCATCGGGCCAACGCCGTCGCCTGGTTCGCCGCGCTCGCCGCCGGCGCCGCGTGCCTCACCGCGCTCACCGCCGCGCCCGCCGGCCTGGTCGCCGCCGCGTGGATCGCCGTGGCGGCTCTTCGGCGCGCTCGCCGTGGTGAAGCCCATCCGCCGCGCGGTCGTCACGGGGCCCCTCTTCGGCCTCTTCAAGCGCGTGCTGCCGCAGATGTCGCAGACGGAGCAGGAGGCGCTGGACGCCGGAAGCGTCTGGTGGGACGCGGACCTCTTCTCCGGCAAGCCCGACTGGACGAAGATGCTCGCCTACCCGGCCGCGAAGCTCACGGCCGAGGAGCAGGCCTTCATGGACGGCCCCGTCGAGGAGCTGTGCGGCATGCTCGACGAGTGGGACATCAACCACGAGCGCATGGACCTCGCGCCCGAGGCGTGGAAGTTCATCCGCGACAAGGGCTTCCTCGGGATCATCATCCCGAAGTCCTTCGGCGGCCTGGGCTTCTCCGCCTTCGCGCACTCCGAGATCGTCACCAAGATCTCCACGCGCAGCGGCGCGGCCGCGGTGACGGTGATGGTGCCCAACTCCCTGGGGCCGGCGGAACTCCTCATCCACTACGGCACGCGAGGCGCAGAAGGACCACTACCTGCCGCGCCTCGCCCGGGGCCAGGAGATCCCGTGCTTCGCGCTCACCAACCCCGAGGCGGGCTCCGACGCGGCCTCGATCCCGGACTTCGGCGTCGTCTGCAAGGGCCTGCACGAGGGCAGGGAAGTCCTCGGCATCCGCCTCACCTGGGAGAAGCGCTACATCACCCTCGCCCCGGTGGCGACCCTCCTGGGCCTCGCCTTCAAGCTCTTCGACCCGGACAAGCTCCTCGGCGGCGAGGACGACATCGGCATCACGCTCGCCCTCGTCCCGACCACGCACCCCGGCGTGAACACGGGCCGGCGCCACAACCCGCTCGGCTGCGCGTTCATGAACGGCCCGACCACGGGCAAGGACGTCTTCATCCCCATCGACTGGGTGATCGGCGGCGCCGCGCAGGTCGGCACCGGCTGGCGCATGCTGATGGAGTGCCTGGCCGCCGGGCGCTCGATCTCGCTGCCGTCCATGTCGATGGCCGCGGGCAAGATCGCCACGCGCGCCACCGGCGCCTACGCGCGCATCCGCTCGCAGTTCAAGACGCCCATCGGCCGCTTCGAGGGGATCGAGGAGCCGCTCGCGCGCATCGGCGGCACGACCTACCTGATGGACGCGATGCGCCGGATGACCATGACCGCGCTCGACATCGGGCGAGAAGCCCAGCGTCATCTCCGCCATCTGCAAGTACCACATGACCGAGCGCATGCGCTCGATCGTCAACGACGCGATGGACGTGCACGGCGGCAAGGGGATCTGCATGGGCCCGAACAACTACCTCGGCCGCGCCTACCAGACGCTGCCGATCGCCATCACGGTGGAGGGCGCCAACATCCTCACGCGCTCGCTGATCATCTTCGGCCAGGGCGCCATCCGCTGCCACCCGTGGGTGCTCAAGGAAATGCGCGCCGCGGGCGGCGAACGACCGCACGGCGTTCGACGAGGCGTTCTGGGGCCACGTGGCGTTCACGATCTCCAACGGCGCGCGCGCGCTGTGGCTCGGCCTCACGGGCGGCAAGGGCATCTCGGTGCCGGGCTCGCCCGAGACCCGGCGCTACCTGCAGATCCTCACGCGCTTCTCCTCGGCGTTCGCGCTGCTCGCGGACATGTCGATGTTCGTGATCGGCGGCAGCCTCAAGCGCAAGGAAATGCTGTCCGCGCGGCTGGGCGACATCCTGTCGCACCTCTACATGATGTCGGCCACCGTGAAGCGCTTCCACGACGACGGCTGCCCGAAGGAGGACGTGCCGCTCCTCACCTGGGCGATGTACGACAGCTCCTTCAAGCTGCAGGTGGCGATGGACGGCGTGCTCGCGAACTTCCCGAGCCGGCCGGTCGCGTGGCTCCTGCGGCGCCTCGCCTTCCCGAAGGGGCTCACGCTCACGGCGCCGCACGACAAGTGGGTCTCGCGCGTGGCGCGCCTGCTCATCGAGCCGGGCCCGGTCCGCGACCGCCTCACCGCGGGCATCTACCTGCCCCGGAAGGAGGACGACGTCATCGGCCGGCTCGAGTTCGCGATGGAGGCGGTGATCAAGGCCGACCCGATCGAGGCGAAGATCCGCGCCGCGCAGAAGGAGGGCCGGCTGCCGCAGCGCACCGCTCGCGGAGCGCCGCGACGCCGCGGTGAAGAGCGGCATCATCACGCTCGGCCGAGTTCGAGCAGCTCGTGCGCGCCGACCGGCTCAAGCGCGAGGTCATCATGGTCGACGACTTCCCGAACGACCTGTCCCGTCGGAAAAGCCGAGGAGGACGCCCAATGGCCGCGCGCCGCGTCCATGTAGTCGACGGGGCGCGCACCCCGTTCCTGAAGGCGAAGAAGGGCCTGGGGCCGTTCACGGGCTCCGACCTGGCGGTGGCCGCCGGGCGCCCGCTCATCGCGCGCCAGCCCTTCGAGGCGACCGCGTTCGACGAGGTCATCGTGGGCGCGGCCATGCCCTCGGCCGACGAGGCCAACATCGGCCGCGTCGTCTCGCTGCGGCTGGGCTGCGGCGACAAGGTCCCCGCGTGGACGGTGATGCGCAACTGCGCCTCGGGGATGCAGGCGATCGACACCGCGTGCCTGAACATCCAGGTCGGGCGCTCGAGCCTCGTGCTCGCCGGCGGCACCGACGCCATGAGCCACGCGCCGCTGATGTTCGGCCCGGCGATGGTGAACTGGCTGGCCGACTGGTACGCGGCGAAATCCTTCGGGCAGAGGGCGGCCACGGCCGCGAGGTTCCGCCTGGCCAACCTCGCGCCGGTCATCGCCATCCTGCGCGGGCTCACCGATCCGGTGGTGAAGCTCTCCATGGGGTCGACGGCCGAGATCGTCGCCAAGCGCTTCGGCGTCACGCGCCAGATGATGGACGAGTTCGCGGTGGAGTCGCACCGGCGGCTCGCCTTCGCGCAGGACAACGGGCACCTGGGCGAGATCGAGCCCATCTACGGCCCGGACGGCAAGGTCTACGCGACCGACGACGGCCTGCGGCGCGATTCCGCGGTCGAGAAGCTCGCGAAGCTGAAGCCCGTCTTCGACCGCACCTACGGCAACGTGACGCCCGGCAACAGCTCGCAGATCACCGACGGCGCCGCGATGCTCATCCTCGCCGCCGAGGAGGTGGTGAACGAGTACGGGCTGAACCCGCTGGGCCGCGTCGTCGACGCGAACTGGGGCGCGCTCGATCCCGCGGAGATGGGGCTGGGCCCCGTGCACGCGATCACGCCGATGCTGCAGCGCAACCGCCTCGCCTGGGACGACATCGACTGCGCGGAGGTGAACGAGGCCTTCGCCGCGCAGGTGCTGGGCTGCCTCGGCGCCTGGGAGAGCGACGCGTACTGCAAGCAGCACTTCGGGCTCGACCGCGCCTTCGGGCGCCTGGACCGCGGCAAGCTCAACGTCGACGGCGGCGCCATCGCGCTCGGCCACCCGATCGGCGCCTCGGGCGCCCGCGTGGTCCTGCACGCGCTCAAGGTTCTCGAGCGCACCGGCGGCCGGCGCGCCGTGGCGTCGCTGTGCATCGGCGGCGGCCAGGGCGGCGCCATGCTGCTCGAGCGTCCCTGAAATGCCAGGCCGTGTCCGACACTGTACACCACTTTCGCGGAAAGAAGAAAATGGACCTGAAGCACTGGAAGCTCGAGACCGACGCGCAGAACCTCGCCTGGCTCTGGTTCGACCGCGCCGGCACCGCGACCAACACGTTCTCCACCGAGGTGCTGGAGGAGCTGGGCCGCATCGCCGACCACCTGGCCGCCATGCCGCCCAAGGGGCTCGCCATCCTGTCGGCCAAGGACAACGGCTTCGCGGCCGGCGCCGACATCGACGAGTTCACGACGATCGCCAGCGCCGAGCAGGCGATGGCCTTCACCACGCTCGGCAACGTGGTCTTCGACAAGATCGCGGCGCTGCCCTTCCCGACGCTCGCCATGATCCACGGCTTCTGCATGGGCGGCGGCACGGAGCTGGCGCTCGCCTGCCGCTACCGCATCGCGGACGACGGCCCGAAGACGCGCATGGCGCTGCCCGAGGTGCTCATCGGCATCGTGCCGGGCTGGGGCGGGGCCAAGCGCATGCCGCCCGCTCATCGGCGCGGCCAACGCGCTCGACCTCATGCTCACCGGGCGCGGGCGTGGACGGCCGCCGCGCGAAGAAGCTGGGCCTCGTCGACGACGCGACGCCCAAGCGCCATTTCGCCAACGCCGTGCGCATGTTCCTCGCCAAGCCGCCGGCGCCGCACAAGCCGCCGCTTGCCGCGGCCATGACCGACTGGCCGGTCGTGCGCTCGCTCGTGGCGTCGATGTCGCGCAAGAAGGTGGCCGAGAAGGCGCGCCAGGACCACTACCCGGCGCCCTACGCGATCATCGACCTGTGGAAGGACTTCGGCGGGGACGTGAGGAACATCCCCGTCGAGCATCCGGCGTCGATGGCGAGCCTCTTCGCGCATCCGACGACGCGCAACCTCATCCGCCTGTTCAAGCTGCAGGACCGCATGAAGGCGCTGGGCAAGGAAGGCGGGGAGCCGATCCGCCACCTGCACGTGATCGGCGCCGGCGCCATGGGCGGCGACATCGCGGCCTGGTGCGCGCTCAAGGGGATCACGGTCACGCTGCAGGACCTCGCCCCCGAGCGCATCTCGCCCGCCATCCAGCGCGCCCACGCGCTCTACAAGAAGCGCCTGAAGCAGCCGCACCTCGTCCAGGCCGCCTTCGATCGCCTCATTCCCGACGTGCAGGGGCGACGGGGTGGCCAAGGCCGACCTCGTGATCGAGGCCATCGTCGAGAACGCCGAGATCAAGCGCAAGCTCTTCGCCGGCATCGAGCCCCGGATGAAGGACGGCGCCATCCTCGCCTCCAACACCTCGAGCATCCCCCTGCAGGAGCTCTCCGGCGTGCTCGCGCAGCCCGGAGCGCCTCGTGGGCCTGCACTTCTTCAACCCCGTCGCGCATGATGATGCTGGTGGAGATCGTCGAGGGGCCGCAGACCTCGCCCGCGGTGATGCAGGCCGGGCAGGCCTTCGCCCGCCAGATCGACAAGCTGCCGCTGCCCTGCAAGAGCGCGCCGGGCTTCCTCGTCAACCGCGTGCTGTCGCCCTACCTCATGGAGGCGATGCTCATGCTGGACGAGGGCGTGCCGGGCGAGACGATCGACGCGGCGGCGAAGGACTTCGGCATGCCCATGGGCCCCATCGAGCTCGCGGACATGGTGGGGCTCGACATCTGCTGGGCCGTCGGGCAGGAGCTCGCGAAGCCCGGCACGCCGATCCCGAAGAAGCTGCAGGCCAACATCGAGGCGAAGCACCTCGGCAAGAAGACCGGGCAAGGGCTTCTACACCTGGGTGAAGGGCAAGCCCCAGAAGTCGAGCGGCAGCGGCAGCGTGGACCTGAAGCCGATCGCGGACCGCCTCGTGGTCCCGGCGCTCAACGAGGCGGTGGCCTGCCTGCGCGAGAAGATCGTGACGGACGCGGATCTCTGCGACGCGGGCGTGATCTTCGGCACGGGATTCGCGCCGCACCGGGGCGGGCCGATCTCCGCCATCAAGGAGCGCGGCAAGGACGCGTGGCTCAAGGTCATGGCGGAGCTGCGGGCGAAGCACGGGGACCGGTTCGTGCCGGATACCGGGTGGGATTCGCTCTGAGAGTGATGCGGGCCAAAGGCTTTCGGACACGCCGATGAACACCGATGCACACGCGATGAACGCGATGGGCGTGAGGTGAGTGCGGCCCTCGATCTGTGGAAGCGGTGCGAGGGGCTGCCGTTCGGGAAGGCGATCTTCTCGCGGATCATCTGCTGGAAGGCGCCGTATTTCGGGAGCATCCGGCCGCGGTTCGAGGAATTCGGGCCGGGGCACGCGCGGGTGTCGATGCGCAAGAGCCGCGCGGTGACGAACCACATCGGCACCGTGCACGCGATCGCGATGTGCAACCTCGCGGAGCTCGCGGCGGGGACGATGACCGAGATCACGATACCGCCCGCGATGCGCTGGCTGCCCAAGGGCATGGCGGTCGAGTACCTCAGGAAGGCGGAGTCGGACGTGGAGGCCCATGCCCGCGTCGGCAGAGATCGCCGAGGGGCCGGGGCGCGACGTGCCGGTGACGGTGGAGGTGAAGGACCGCGCGGGCGAGGTCGTCTGCCGCGCCGTCATCACCATGTGGGTCTCGCCGCGGCGCAAGCCCTGAATGGAACTGCGCGATACCGCGAAGGCGGCCGACGGCCGCGAGCTGGCCGTCACCCGCTTCCCGGCCGAGGGAAGCGCCTGGGCCACCCTCCTCGTCGCCGGCGCGATGGGCGTCCGGCAGGACTTCTACGAGCCGCTCGCCCGCTTCCTCGCCGAGAACGGCGTGCACGTCCTCACCTTCGACTACCGCGGGATGGGCGCGTCGCGCGAGGGCGGCCTGCGCGGGTTCCGCGCGGACGTGACGACGTGGGCGCAGTCCGACCTCGACGCGATGCTGCGCGAGGCGCGCGCCATGGGCCCGGCACTCCCGGCCTTCGCGCTCGGGCACAGCCTCGGCGGCCAGCTCTTCGGGTCGGTGCCCGAGGGCGCGCGGCTCGACGCCTTCGTCACCGTGACGGCGGGCTCGGGCTGGTACCGGCACAACGAGCGCATGCCCCTGCAGGTGCGCCTCTTCTGGTTCGTGGCCGTCCCGCTCCTCACGCCGCTCCTCGGCTACTTCCCCGGCAAGCGCCTGCGCATGGTGGGCGACCTGCCGGCCGGCGTGGCGTGGCAGTGGCGGCGCTGGTGCACCCACCGCGACTACCTCCTCTGCGAGGGCGAGGCGTGGCGGCGGCGCTACGAGGCCGTGACCGCGCCCGTGCTCGGCTTCTCCTTCGAGGACGACGCGATGCTCACGAAGCGGTCGATCGACGAGCTGCACGGCTTCTACCGCAACGCCCGCGTCGAGCGGCGCCACGTCGCGCCGGCCGAGGCGGGCCGCCGGCGCATCGGGCACATGGGTTATTTCCTGCCGGAGAGCCGCGACAACCTCTGGCGCGAGACGCTCGCGTGGCTGCGCGAAAGGGCGGCGGCATGAGCCCCGCGGTGCGGGATGCCACCGAGGCCGACCTGCCCGGGATCGCCGCGATCTACGCGCACCACGTGCGCACCGGGCTCGCCTCCTTCGAGACCGAGCCCCCGGACGACGCGGAGATGCGCGCGCGGTTCGAGGCCGTCCGCGCGAAGGGCTTCCCGTACCTCGCGTGCGAGATCGGCGGCCGGCTGGCGGGATTCGCCTATGCGAGCCTCTACCGCGCGCGCCCCGCCTACCGGTACGCGCTCGAGGACTCCGTCTACGTCCATCCCGACTCCGCCGGCCGGGGCGTCGGCCGCGCCCTCCTGTCGGCCCTCGTCGACCGGTGCGAGGCGATCGGCTGCCGGCAGCTGGTGGCGGTCATCGGCGACAGCGGCAACGAGGCTTCCATCGGCCTGCATTCGGCGCTAGGCTTCGAGAAGGTCGGCACGCTTCGCTCGATCGGCTACAAGCACGGCCGGTGGGTGGACAGCGTGCTGATGCAGCGCCGGGTCGGTCCCGGCGATTCGACGCCTCCCGAGAACTGACGGACCCCACCTTTCTCCCGCATCCCGCCGAGGTTCCAGCGCGTGTCCGCCCGACAGAAGCAGTACGTCGACATCGGCGAGGAAGACTCGATCGCGACCGCCTTCGCCAAGCGCGTGGCCGCGTCTCCCGATGCGGTGGCCTACCGGGAATTCGACGCGGACGGCCAGGCCTGGAAGCCCTACACCTGGTCCGAGACCGCGGGCGAGGTGGCGCGGGTGCGCGCCGGCCTGGAGGCCGAGGGCCTCGCGCGGGGCGACCGCGTGGCGATCATGCTGCGCAACGGCAAGGAGTGGGTCTGGTTCGACCAGGCGGCCCTCGCCCTGGGGCTCGTCACGGTGCCGGTGTACGTCGACGACCGTCCCGACAACATCGCCTACTGCCTCAACGATTCCGGCGCGAAGCTGCTCGTCGTCGAGGGCGAGGACCACCTGCGGCGCCTGGCGGAGGTGCGCGGCCGGATCCCCGGCGTGAAGCGCATCGTCGCCGTGAAGGCGGTCGGGTCCGCCGGCGACGACGGCGTGCGCGCGCTCTCCGACTGGCTTCCGGCGTCGCCGGCGACGCGGGGCCGTCGAAGTCGATCCGCGATCGCTCGCCACCATCGTCTACACCTCGGGCACGACGGGCCGCCCGAAAGGCGTGATGCTCTCGCACCGGAACGTGCTGCAGAACGTCATGTCGGGCCTGGACGGGATCGACGTGTACACGGACGACGTCTTCCTTTCCTTCCTGCCGCTGTCGCACATGTTCGAGCGCACCGTGGGGTACTACCTCACGATGGTGGCGGGGTCCGAGGTCGCCTTCGCCCGCTCGATCCCGAAGCTCGCGGAGGATTTCCGCAGCGTGCGCCCGACCGTGATCGTGTCGGTGCCGCGCATCTACGAGCGCCTGCACGCGGCGATCCAGGGCCAGCTGCGGGAATCCTCGGGCGTGAAGCGGCGCCTCTTCGAGGTCGGCCCGCGGCGTCGGCTGGAACCTCTTCGAATGGCGGCAGGGGCGCGGGCCGTGGAAGCCCTCGTTCCTGCTGTGGCCGCTCCTGCGGGCGCTCGTCGCGACGAAGCTGCTCGCCCGCCTGGGCGGGCGGCTGCGGATCGCCATCAGCGGCGGCGCGGCGCTGAACCCGCGGATCGCCCGCACGTTCATCGGCCTGGGCCTGCCGATCTGCCAGGGGTACGGCCTCACGGAGGCCGCGCCGGTGGTGTCGGTCAACCGGCTCGAGAAGAACGACCCGGCCTCCATCGGCGCCGTCCTGCCGGGCGTCGAGGTCGCGTTCGGCGCGAACGAGCGCGCTGCTCGTGCGCGGCCCCAACGTCATGATGGGCTACTGGAACAACCCCGAGGCCACCGCGCAAGGTGATCGACGCGCAGGGCTGGCTCGATACCGGCGACCAGGCGAAGCTCGAGAACGGGCTTCTCTACATCACCGGGCGCATCAAGGAGATCATCGTCATGGCCAACGGCGAGAAGGTGCCGCCGGTGGACATGGAGCTCGCCATCCAGCTCGACCCGCTGCTCGAGCAGGCGCTCATCGTGGGCGAAGGCAAGCCCTACCTCGGGGCGCTCGTGTCGCTCAACATGGAGCGAGTGGTCCAGCCTGGCGGAGGCGAGCGGCCTCGGCGCCGATCCCAACGGCAGGAACCGCGAGCGCGCGGAGAAGCTCGTGCTCTCGCGCATCGCGAAGCAGGTCCACGAGTTCCCGGGGTATGCGCAGGTGCGGCGGGTGGCGCTCCTCACCGAGAAGTGGACCGTGGACAACGGGCTCCTCACGCCGACCCTGAAGCCGAAGCGCAGCGCGATCCTCGCGCGCTACCGGGACCGCCTCGCGGAGATCTACCGGGGCCACGAGGCCGGTGAACGGCCGTGAGAACGGGATCGGACCCCTTGGCCAGGCGACCTGGTGTAGAATCAAACGACCGTTTGAAACCCCCCATGCACGCCGAACTCCCGCAGGGCGAACAGCCCGTCCTTCGCATCATCCCCATGCCGGCGGATACGAACGCGCACGGCACGATCTTCGGGGGATGGGTGATGGCGCAGGTCGACCTCGCGGGGAGCGTGCCGGCCTACGAGCGCGCCCAGGGTCCGATCGTGACGGTGGCCGTGAACTCCGTTCCTGTTCAAGGAGCCCGTCTTCGTGGGCGACCTCGTGAGCTTCTACGCGCGCGTCGTCAAGGTGGGCCGCACCTCCATCACCGTGGACGTCGAGGTCTTCGCGCAGCGCGGCCGCGACGGGCGCACCGACGTCGTGAAGGTCACGGAAGCCCAGCTCACCTACGTCGCCATCGACGCCCAGCGCCAGCCGCGGCCCGTGCCGGGCGGCGCGGCAGCAAGGCCTGACCCCTTTCCGATAACCAGCCCGCCCGGGCGGGCCCGCTCCAGGAGAAACCCCGTGTCGAAATTCCTCGTCCGCAAGGCCGCCGTCCTCGGCGCCGGCGTCATGGGCGCGCAGATCGCGGCCCACCTCGCGAATGCCGGCGTCCAGCCGGTCCTCTTCGAGCTCGCCGCCGAAGGCCGCGACAAGAACGCCAACGTGAGGAAGGCGCTCGACGGCGCTCGCCAAGCTCGAGCCCAGCCCGCTCGCGACGAAGTCCGTGATCGAGCGCATCACGCGCCGCCAACTACGACGAGCACCTGGCGCTCCTCGCGCGAGTGCGACCTCGTGATCGAGGCGATCAGCGAGCGCATGGACTGGAAGAAGTCGCTCTTCGACAAGGTCGCGCCGCACCTCGCGCCGCACGCGATCTTCGCCTCCAACACCTCGGGCCTTTCGATCACGGAGCTCTCGAAGGTGCTGCCCGAGGCGATCCGCCCGCGCTTCTGCGGCATCCACTTCTTCAACCCGCCGCGCTACATGCGCCTGGTCGAGATCATCCCGACGGCCGCGACCGACCCGGCCATCGTCGACGACCTCGAGGCCTTCCTCACCACCACGCTCGGCAAGGGCGTGGTGCGCGCGCAAGGACACCGCCCAACTTCGTCGCCAACCGCGTCGGCGTCTTCTCGATGCTCGCGACGATGCACCACACGCTCGCCTTCAAGCTGGGCTTCGACGAGGTGGACGCGCTCACCGGCCCGGCCATCGGGCGCGCCAAGAGCGCCACCTTCCGCACCGCGGACGTGGTCGGCCTCGACACCATGGCGCACGTGGTGAAGACGATGCACGACACGCTGCCGGCCGACCCGTGGCACCCGTACTACAAGGCGCCGGAGTGGCTCTCGGCCCTCATCGCCAAGGGCGCGCTGGGCCAGAAGACCAAGGCCGGCATCTTCGTGAAGAAGGGCAAGGAGATCCACGTCCTCGACCTCGCGAAGCAGGACTACCGCCCCTCCGCCGGCGCCATCGCCGAGGAGGTGCAGGCGATCCTCAAGGAGAAGTCGCCCGCGCAGCAGTTCGCGAAGCTGCGCGCCTCGCAGCACCCGCAGGCGCAGTTCCTGTGGGCCATCTTCCGCGACCTCTTCCACTACTGCGCCGTGCACCTGGCCGAGATCGCCCACTGCGCGCGCGACGTGGACTTCGCCATCCGCTGGGGCTTCGGCTGGAAGCTGGGGCCCTTCGAGCTGTGGCAGGCCGCGGGCTGGCAGCAGGTGGCCGGCTGGATCGCCGAGGACATCGCCGCCGGCAAGACCATGGCGAAGGCGCCGCTGCCGGGCTGGGTGACCGACGGCCGCAAGGGCGTGCACGGCCCGCAGGGCTCGTTCTCCGCCGCCGACGACACGATGCACTCGCGCTCGACGCTGCCGGTCTACGGCCGCCAGCTCTTCCCGGAGCTGGTGCTGGGCGAGAAGCCGGCCGACCGCGGCACGACGGTCTTCGAGGACGAGGGCGTGCGGCTGTGGCACCAGGGCGACGGCATCGCCATCGTCTCCTTCAAGAGCAAGATGCACTCGCTGGGCGCGGAGGTGCTCGCGGGCCTGAACCGCGCCATCGACGAGGCCGAGAGCGAACTTCGACGCGCTCGTCATCTGGCACGAGGCGCCCTTCGCCGTGGGCGCGAACCTCAAGGCGGCGCTCGAGATCGCTCAAGGCCGGGAAGTTCGACGAGTTCGAGCAGATGGTGGCGCTCTTCCAGCAGACCTCGCAGCGCCTGAAGTACAGCCTGGTCCCGACGGTCGCGGCGGTCGAGGGCATGGCGCTCGGGCGGCGGCTGCGAGTTCGTGATGCACTCGCAGCGCGTGGTCGCGGCGCTGGAGAGCTACATCGGCCTGGTCGAAGTGGGCGTGGGGCTCCTGCCGGCCGGCGCGGGCCTGAAGGAACTCGCCCAGCGCGCCAACGCGTGGGCCAAGGGCGGCGACGCCTTCCCGGAGCTCGGCCGCCTCTTCAGGCAGGTCGCGATGGCGCGACGTGTCGCAGCAGCGCGGAGCACGCGCGCGAGCTGGGCTACCTCAAGCCCTCGGACGTGGTGGTGTTCCACCCGGCCGAGCTCCTCTACGTCGCCAAGCAGCAGGCGCGCGCCATGGCCGAGTCGGGCCACCGCCCGCCGCTCGCCCCGACGCGCATCCCGGTGGCGGGATCCACCGGCATCGCCACGCTCAAGATGATGCTGGTGAACATGAAGGAGGGCGGCTTCATCTCCGACCACGACTACGAGATCGGCTCGCGCATCGCCACCGTGATCTGCGGCGGCGAGGTCGAGCCCGGCAGCCTCGTGGACGAGAAGTGGCTGCTGGACCTCGAGCGCCACCACTTCGTGGAGCTCGCGAAGACGGAGAAGACGCAGGCGCGCATCGAGCACATGCTCAAGACCGGGAAGCCCCTCCGGAACTAGGCCCGTGGGAAAGCTCGGCTCCGCGCTGGCCTGCCTGCTCTTCGCCATTCCCTTCGGCGGCGTGGGCGTCTGGGCCACGTGGGCGATCGGCTCCACGCTCCTGGAGGCGCACCGCGCGCAGGACTGGGTGAAGGTGCGGGCGACGGTGGACGAGCGCCAACGCTGCAGTCGTCGAGCGGCAGCGACGGCGGCACGACCTATCGCGCCGAGGGCCGCTACCGGTACACCTACGGCGGCAAGCAGCACACGGGGACCCGGCTCGGCATCTCCACGATGGGCGGCTCGGACAACATCGACGACTGGCACCACGAGGTGAACGCGAGGCTCGAGGATGCGCGCGCGGCCGGGCGGCCCGTCACCGTCTGGGTGAATCCCGACAACCCGGCCGAGTCGGTGTTCGACCGCGAGCTGCGCTGGGGCGAGGTCCTCTTCCTCGTTCCCGTTCTCGCTCGCCTTCGGCGGCGTGGGCGTGGGCGCGCTCGTGGCGATGGTGTTCGTGCTCAAGGGCAAGGGAGGAGGGCGGCGCCCAGGCGGCCGTCGACCGGGCCCTCGGCGCCTCGTCGGGCGGGACCGGAGTCGGCCAGCGCCACCCCGCGCTTCCTCTGGGTCTTCGCCTTCTTCTGGAACGCGATGTCGTGGCCGATCGCGTTCCTCGCGGTTCCCGACATCGTCGCGAAGCGGCGAATGGGTCGGGCTCCTGGTGCTGCTCTTCCCGCTCGTGGGCCTCGGGCTCCTCTGGGCCGCCGTGTCGGCGACCTGGAACGCCTGGCTCGCCCAGGGGCGCCTGGCGGGTACGCCCGACGCCGCGCGCCGTGCCGGCCCGCTCGGCGCCGGGCACCATGGCCGCCCAGGCGGCGCGCGCCATGTTCGATCCGCAGGGCAGCGCGCTCGATGCGGCCCGGGGCGCCGAGCGGCCGGACGCCGCGACGTCGAGATCCCGCCCGCCATCGCGGACTTGGAGGAGCAGGGCGGCACGCTCACGCTGCGCTATTCGGCGCGGCGCCGCCTGGGTCTCGCGATCGCGCTGTTCGCCGTCGGGGCCCTGCTGACGCTGATCGGGGTCGCGCTCTTCGCCGCGGACGACGAGCTCGTCGGGGCGATCTTTCTGCTGGTTCTCGGCAGCGCTTCTGGACGCCAGCGCGGTGGCCCTGTTCGCTGGGTCCGCTCGTCGTGACCGTGAAGGCCGGCGAGCTCGCCGTCGAGCAGACGCGGGCCTCTTCGGCCGCCGGTCCTGGCGCGTGCGCCGGGAATCGATCCGGTCCATCCGGCCCGTCGTGAGCTACACGGTCAACGGACTGCCGTATTTCTCGCTTTTCGCGGAGACGGGCACCGAGCGCGTTCCCCTCGGCAATTCCCTCAAGGGGACGGACATCGCCGACGCCATGGCGAGCCGCATCGCACGCTCCCTCGGATTCGACCCCGCCTCGGTGAAATCGGCCGACGCGAGCGCGGCCATGCCGCCGGACGCCTGAGCCGATGAACGGGCTCGTCTTCTTCTGGATGCAGATCGGGCTTTCCGGCCGGCGCTGGGTGGCCGTCGCGGGCTGGGTCTTCGTCGCGCTGCCCTGCCTCGCCGTGGCGGCGGTGACGGGCGTCCTCGCCGTCCTGGCGTGGGGGCCGGCCATGCGCGCCACGCCGACCGATGGCGGTCGAGGGAACGGTCGAATCCACGACTCGCGAGGAGAGCACGGAGGGCAACGCGACGCGCAAGGCTGTCACGCTCGCCTACCGTTACGAGTTCCGCGGCACGCGATACCTCGGCCTGGACCGGTCCGACAGCTATCGCTACCAGAACGAAGGCGCCCGCCGGTACGAAGAGGAGCGGGAGGCGTGGATGCCGACGCAAGCCGAGGCGCGCAAGCGCCCCGGCGATCCGATCACGGTCTACGTCGATCCGGAGTCGCCCTCGCGGTCGTCGCTGGGAAGGGCGCCGACCTGGGCGGAGATCGGCGGGCTTCTGCTCGAGTCCCTGAGCGCCGCCGCAGCCGGTCTCCTCCTCACCGTGGATGGGCTGGCACTACGTTCGCCATCCGGTCGAGATCGTCCTCGCCACCCCGTCGCGCGTCGAAGCCCTCATGCGGCCTCCCCGGGCCAGGACATGCCGCCTCCCGTAGCGCCGTCGGGTGAGGAGGAGATATCCCCCGACGTGGCCCGGATCCAGCGCGGGGAAGGAACGACCCGCATCGCCTTCCAGTCCGCCGCGGGACCGGTCTTGCCGCTGTCGGGACTGTTCCCGCCGGTCCTGCTGCTCGTCATTCTCGTGGCCGCCGCTGAGCTGGAGCGCCCGCAGCCGGACTCGACCCGCGGGGGCTCGCCTATCTCGGCATCGCGGTCGTGACGGCCTTCATCGCGTGGTCGCTCGCCTACGGGCGCGCGCGGCGCGAACTGGTGATCCGGGGCGGCGTGATGGACATCGCGACCTCCTGGCGCGCCGGGCGCCGCCGGCGCGTGACGCGCGCGCAGATCGACCGCCTCGAGTCGCACTGGGCGCTGAGCGCGGTCAGCCGCGTGGAAGAAGTGGCGTATTTCGACCTCCACGCCGTGCTCGGCAATGGCCGGCGAGTCACGGTTGCCGAGGGCCTGCCGGGCTCGGAGGCGGCCGATGCGATGGCCCGGCTCGTGGCACGCGAACTCGGTCTCGCCCCGGAGCAGGTGCTCGGCGCCGGGCAGGTCCGCCGGCTCGATCATGGAATCGCACGGGAAGCGTTGGCCCCGAAGCAGCCCGCCAACCGAATCGCCCATTGAACCCATCCGGAAATTCCCTGAACAGGAGAACGCCATGACCCGCCAGATCCAGGACGCCTACATCGTCGCCGCCGTCCGCACCCCCGTCGGCAAGGCCCCGCGCGGCATGTTCCGCAGCGTCCGGCCCGGACGACCTGCTCGCCCACGTGCTCAGGGGCGCGATCGCGAAGGTCCCGGGCCTCGACCCGCAGGAGATCGCCGACGTGATCGTGGGCTGCGCCATGCCCGAGGGCGAGCAGGGCATGAACGTCGCGAGGATCGGCGTGCTGCTCGCGGGGCTCCCCGACAGCGTGCCCGCCATGACCATCAACCGCTTCTGCTCCTCCGGCGTGCAGGCGATCGCCCTCGCCGCGGACCGGATCCGCACGGGCGACGACGACGTCGTCATCGCCGCCGGCACGGAGTCGATGTCCATGGTGCCGATGATGGGCAACAAGGTGGCCCTCAACAGCGCCGTCTTCGCGAAGGACGAGAACGTCGCGATCGCCTACGGCATGGGCATCACCGCGGAGAACGTCGCGAAGCAGTGGAAGGTGACGCGCGAGGAGCAGGACGCCTTCGCCGTCGGCGAGCCACCAGAAGGCCGCGGCCGCCATCGCGGCGGGCCATTTCAGGGACGAGATCCTGCCCTACGAGATCCTGTCCTCGTCCCCCGACCTCGCCACGCGGCAAGGTCGCGCACCGCAAGAAGGTCGCCGACACCGACGAGGGCCCGCGCCCCGACTCCTCGCTGGAGAGCCTCGGCGAAGCTGCGGCCCGTCTTCGCCGCGCGCGGGTCCGTCACGGCCGGCAACAGCTCGCAGATGTCCGACGGCGCGGGCGCCGTCGTCCTCATGAGCGAAAGGGCGATGAAGAAGTACGGCGTGCAGCCGCTGGCCCGCTTCGTGGCCTTCTCCGTGGCCGGCGTCCCGCCGGAGATCATGGGCATCGGCCCCATCAAGGCGATCCCCAAGGTGCTCAAGCTGGCGGGCGTGAACGCGGCCGACCTGGGCTGGATCGAGCTGAACGAGGCGTTCGCCGCCCAGGCGCTCGCCGTGGTGAAGGACCTGGGCCTCGACCCGACGAGGGTGAACCCGCATGGCGGCGCCATCGCGCTGGGCCACCCGCTGGGCGCCACCGGCGCCATCCGCGCCGCGACCATGCTGCACGGCCTGCGCCGCACGAAGGGCCGCTACGGCATGGTGACGATGTGCATCGGCACCGGGATGGGTGCCGCCGGCCTCTTCGAAGCGTTACACTAGCCAACAATCGCACCAGACCACGAACCGCCGCCGGGACCACCCGGCGCCACTTCTTGGAGGAGACACGCATGACCCGCTTCGTCCTCAAGGCGATCACGTCAGCTATCGCCGTGACCGCCACGCTCGGCGCCGTCGACGCCGCCGCGCAAACGAAATACACCGCGGAAGTCCGCCGCACCTCGTTCGGCATCCCGCACGTCAAGGCCGACCGATTTCGGCAGCATCGGCTACGGCGTCGGCTATGCCTTCGCGCAGGACAACTTCTGCGTGATGGCGGACACGTTCGTCTCGGTGCGCGGCGAGCGGTCGCGCTATTTCGGCGCGACGGGGACCGACGCCCTACGGCGTGAACAACCTGGCGAACGACTTCTTCTACGCCTTCTTCAACGGCGATGCCGGCCGCCCTGACCGCGGGACTGGCCAAGATGAAGCCCGAAGTGCAGGCCATGTTCAAGGGCTGGGTGGCGGGCTACAACCGTTACCTGAAGGACACGGGCGTCGCCAACCTCCCGGCGCCCTGCAAGGGCGCGGCCTGGGTGCGCTCCGTCGACGAGGTCGACATGATGCGCCTGGTGCGCTCGCTCGCGATTCGCGCCTCCAGCGCCGGCAACGGTTCGTTCATCGGCGCCTTCGCCATCACGAACCCGCCGGCAACGCCGGCGACGGCAAGTCCGCGCGAGGAAGTCGATCGGGACGTGGAACCTCGAGGGCAAGGATTTCCTGCGCGAATACGCGGAAAACCGCCTCACGCTGGGCAGCAACGCCGTGGGCCTCGGCGCCGACGCGACCGACAACCGCCGCGGCATGCTTCTGGGCAACCCGCACTTCCCGTGGATCGGCAACCTGCGCTTCTACCAGTTCCACGTGACGGTGCCCGGCCAGATGGACGTGATGGGCGCCTCGCTGTTCGGCTTGCCGTTCCTCAACATCGGCTTCAACAAGGACGTCGCCTGGAGCCACACGGTCGACACGGTCAACCACTTCGCGCTGTACGCCCTCGCGCTCGACCCGGCCAACCCGCTCCGGTACATCTACGACGGGCAGTACCGCGACATGACGACGAAGACCGTCACCGTGCAGGTGCTGCAGGCCGAACGGCTCGCTCGCCCCGGTCGAGCAAGACCTTCTACTCGACGGTGCATGGCACGGTGATCAGCATCCCGCCGACGCCTCGCCTGGACGACGAGCCGACTGCCTTCGTGCATCGCGGATGCGAACCTCGACAACTGGCGCATGGGCGACCAGTGGTTCGACATCAACCGCGCGACGAGCACGCTGGACCTCGAGTCCGCGCTCGACCGCAACCTGGGCATTCCCTGGGTGAACACCATCGCCGCCGACAAGGACGGCAATGCGTTCTATGCGGTCATCAGCACGGCGCCGAACGTCGACCGCTTCAAGCAGTCGGTTTGCACGCCGAGCGTGGAAGCGCGGGGGCCTTCGCGAAACTGGCCCTGCCGGGCACGAGCCTCCTGATCCTCGACGGCACGCACGTCGTCCTGCCACTGGACGGTCGATGCCGCCTCGCCGCAGCCGGGGCTGTTGCCCGGCCAGCGCATGCCGAGACTGCATACCGCAGAGCTACGTGCAGAACTCGAACGACAGCTACTGGCTGACCAACCCGGCGTACAACCTCTACAGCTTCTACGTTCCGGCCGTGGTCGGGATCGTGCCGGAGCAGCAGAACCTGCGCACGCGCCTCGGCGTCACGCAGACCCTGGCGCGGCTTTCCGGGGCCGACCAGCTGGGCGGCGACAAGTTCACGCTGGCGCAGCTGCAGCAGATCGCGCTCTCGAACCGCACCTACGCGGCCGACCTCTTCCTGCCCGACATGCTCACGCTGTGCGGGACGCCGGCCGCCGCCTCCGTCAGTTCGCTTTGCGACGTGCTCAGGGCCTGGGACCGCAAGTTCGAGCTGACCAGCAAGGGTGCCCACCTGTTCTGGGAGTTCTTCCTCCAGGTCGCCGGCGATCGCGAACGTCTACACGGTTCCCTTCGACTACACCAATCCGCTCACGACGCCGCGCGGACTCAACGTGACGAACGCCACGGTCGCGACGGCGCTGGTGAACGCGCTGGCCGCCGCCGGGAAGAAGATCACCGATGCGGGGCTCAAGGTCGACGCGGCGCTGGGCACCATCCAGTTCGGCAGCCAGCTCCTGTACTCGGGCGGCAAGAAGATCGTGCCGGTTCACGGCGGCAGTGGGACGCGCCCTCGGGATCTACAACGCGATCGGCAGGTCGTTGATGCCCGGCGTGGGATACATGGCGACCACGGCACGAGCTACATCCAGACGGTGCAGTTCACCGACAGCGGCGTGAACGCGCAGGCCTTCCTCACCTACTCGCAGTCGACGAACCCCGCGTCGCCCAACTTCGCGGACCAGACGGCGCGCTTCGCGGCCAAGCAGTGGATCACGCTGCCCTTCACCGAGGCGGCGATCACCGTCGGACCCGGGCGTACCGGACGTCGACGATCAGCGAATGACGGGCCCCGGGGGGAAGGAGCCGCCCGCCCGGGCGGCTCCTTCTCCTAACCCCCTGTTTCCGGACGGAAAAGCGCTGCACCGCCGCATTGTCTTTTCCCGCCCGATTCACGACAATAGCCCCACGCGCCAGTTCGGTACTCGACGACCGCACGAATAACGAGACCCAGGAGAAACGCTCCATGACACCCGCCTCCCGCCCCATGCTGAAGCCTCTCGTGCTGGCCCTTGCCCTGGCCGGCGCGGGACCCGTGCTCGCCTTCCAGTTCGACACGGACTACGGGGTGAAGGGCAGCCTCGACACGACCGTCTCCTACGGCATTTCGGTTCGCGCGGCCGACCGCGATCCGGCCCTCGTCGGCATCGCCAACGGCGGCACGGCAGCGCTCCGTGAACGAGGACGACGGCAACCTCTACTTCGACAAGAACAAGCCGTTCGCCAACGTCGCCAAGGCCACCGCCGACCTCGAGCTCAAGTGGAAGAACTTCGGCTTCTTCGGGCGCGGCACGGCGTTCTACGACTGGACGATCATGAAGCATGGACGAACTCGGCGACACCGCCAAGGACCGCATGGGCAAGAACTTCGTCGGGCCTCGACGGCTTCTTCAGGCCGTCTTCGAGCCGGGCGGCAAGAACCTGCGCCTGCGCGCCGGCCGCCAGGTGATCAGCTGGGGCGAGAGCACCTTCATCCCCAACGGCATCAACGTGATCAACCCGGTCGACCTCTCGAAGCTGCGCATTCCCGGGCTCCGAGCTGAAGGAGGCCTTCCTGCCGACCGACCGCCCTGTGGGCCAACCAGGAGCTCACCAAGAACCTGAGCTTCGAGGGCTTCTACCTCACCAACCACGACAAGATCCGCATCGATCCGCGCGGCACCTACTTCTCCAACAACGACTTCGCCTCGGACGACGCGACGCGCGTGATCATCGGCTTCGGCCGCCGCAGCGACCAGAACTAGCCGCCGTCCAACCCGGTGCCGCCCGGTACGTCCCGGCGCTGGGCACGATCGCCTCCGCGCTCTATGGCCCGTACGACCCGGCCGCCTCCGTCTGGGCGCCGCGCTCGCCCGGACAAGCAGCCCGGACGACAACGGCCAGTACGGCGTCGCGCTTGCGCCTGCTGACGCCCGAGCTGAACAACACCGAGTTCGGCCTCTACTACATGAACTACCACAGCCGCATCCCGCTCTTCTCGGGCATCAAGGGCACGGCCGACCTCCGTCCTCACCGGCGGCCGCTCATCGCCCCATCTGCGGCCGCGGCCCTGCGGTCCTTTGCCATACCGGCACCGCGACCTACTTCGCGGAGTATCCGGAGGACATCAAGCTCTACGGGCTTCAGCTTCAACACCGCCGGCCCCGCGGGCATCGCGCTGCAGGGCGAGTACTCCTACCGCTCCAACGTGCCGATCCAGTACGCCACGCCGGAACTGCTGCTCGCCGCGCTGGGCCTGGCCGAACCTGATCACCGGCTACACCCAGATTCCCGGGGCGCCGGCGGGCGTCACCACCGCCGCCCTCGTGCCGGACGGCACGTACATCCAGGGCTATGACCGCGCTGAAGATGAACCAGTTCCAGATGACCGGCACGAAGAGCATCCCGGCCGTCGCGGGCGCCGACCAGCTCGTCCTGGTCGGCGAGTTCGGCTACACCTGGTTCCACAGCCTGCCCGAGCGACATGAAGTTCAACGGCCCCGGCGGTGCTCCTGCCGGCCACGCAGCTCGGGCGCCGGATCGGCGTCGATCCGGCCTTCGTCCGTCCAGGACACGACGGCTTCCTCACGAGCACCTCCTGGGGCTACCGCCTCGTCGGCCGCCTCGAGTACAACAACGCGTTCCTGGGCGGCAACATCTCGCCGCGCATCGCCTGGGCGCACGACGTGAGCGGCGTCGGCCCGACCTTCAACGAGGGCGCGAAGTCGATCTCCGTCGGCGCGGCCTGGGACTACCAGCGCCAGTGGCTCGTGGACCTGCAGTACACGGGCTACATGGGCGGGCGCACCTACTGCGGCACGGACAGTCGCCCCCGCCCGGCAGGCGATCCCGCCGGGCCAGAGCGCGAGCTACTGCTCCGCCGCCTTCCCCCTCAAGGACCGCGACTTCTACTCGGTCAGCGTGAGCTACTCGTTCTGACGGCGAGTCCGGGGCGCCTCGCCGGCGCCCCGGTCCCGCACCCAATAAGACCCAGACGGAGGAGATTCACCATGTTCGCCATCTCGAAGAAGGCCACGGCGCTGCTCGCCGTGGGCGCAGCCTTCGCCATGCCGGCCGCCGCGGAGATGTCCGCCGCCGACATCGCGAAGCTCGGCACGACGCTCACGCCGGTCGGCGCGGAGAAGGCCGGCAACGCCGCCGGCACCATCCCCGCCTGGGACGGCGGCATCACCAAGCCGGTCGCCGGCTACAAGCCGGGCGGTCAGTACCCCGATCCCTTCGCCGCCGACAAGCCGCTCTTCACGATCGACGGCAAGAACGCGGACCAGTACAAGGACCAGCTCACGCCCGGCCAGATGGCGATGCTGAAGAAGTACCCCGACTACAAGATGATCGTGTACCCGACGCGGCGCAGCGCCTCCTTCCCGGCATGCCACTACAACGAGACCAAGGAATGCGCCGCCAAGGCGAAGCTCGCCCCCGGCGGCAACGGCGTGGTGGGCTGCACGGGCGGCATCCCGTTCCCGATCCCGAAGGACGGCAACGAGGCCATCTGGAACTCGACGCTGCGCTACCGCGGCGACACCTTCGCGCAGAACTGGGCCCAGGCCGCCGTCACGCGCACGGGCGACTACGCGATCGTGAAGTTCGAGTACGAGTACGACTTCCAGTACGGCAACTGCTCCAAGCCCGTCGCGCAGCGCGAGCCGAACAAGATCCTCAACTACCTGCAGGTCACCACGGCGCCGGCGCGCCTCGCGGGCCAGATCCTGCTGGTGCACGAGACGGTGGACCAGGCGAAGGAGCCGCGCTCGGCGTGGACCTACAACCCCGGCCAGCGCCGCGTGCGCCTGGCGCCCAACGTCGCCTACGACAACCCCGGCACGGCGGCCGACGGCCTGCGCACCAACGACGACTTCGGCATGTTCAACGGCGCCACGGACCGCTACGACTGGAAGCTCGTCGGCAAGAAGGAGATGTACGTGCCGTACAACTCCTACCGCTGACGGCGCCCAAGCCTCAAGTACGCGGACGTGCTGAAGCCCGGCCACCTGAACCAGGACCTCGCCCGCTACGAGCTGCACCGCGTCTGGGTGGTGGAGGCCACGCTGAAGCCGGGCACGAGCCACATCTACGCCAAGCGCGTGTTCTTCCTCGACGAGGACAGCTGGGCGGTGCTCGCCACCGACAAGTACGACGGCCGCGGCGAGCTCTGGCGCTTCTCCGAGCAGCACAACGAGAACTGGTACAACGTCCCGATGTTCTTCGGGACGATCGAGGTCCACAACGACCTGCAGTCGGGCCGCTACATCGCGATGGGCCTGAGGAACGAGGAAACGAAGATCTACGAGGCGATCAAGCGCACCGGCGCCGACTACTACGCCGAACAGCCTGCGCGCGCTGGGCACGCGCTAGTGCCCGACCCGGCCATCGGCCGGCCGGGGGCAGTTTCGCGCGCCAGGGGCGCCGGGACTGCCCCTTTTCATTTCTTGCGTCGGCTCGTCCTCGACCATGGGGAGATGGAAATGATGAAGACCAGGGTTGCCGGGGCGCTCGCCGCGGCGGGCCTCGCGCTGGGCCGCGGCGTCGTCCCGGGCGGCGGAGATCCTGCCCGAGTCCGGGCCGCTGCCCAAGGTCACCATGGAGCGCCTGCTGCTCGTGGACGCCACGCACCGGGGCAGCCGCGTGATCGCGGTGGGCGACCGCGGCTACATCGTCCTCTCCGACGACAACGGCAAGACGTGGCGGCGCGCGAAATCGCCGGCCGCGCCGCTGCTCACCGCCGTCGAGTTCCTCGACGCGAAGAGCGGCTGGGCGGTCGGCCACGATTCGGTGATCCTCGCGACCGACCGACGGGGGCGAGACCTGGGTCGCAGCAGTTCGCCGCGCCCGCCGAGCAGCGCCCCCTCCTCGACGTCCTCTTCGTCGACAAGGACACCGGCTACGCGATCGGCGCCTACGGCGCGTTCTACGAGACCGCGCGACGGCGGCAAGAGCTGGAACCCGCGCAAGGTGATCGACGACGACAAGCACCTCAACGCGTTCGTCCGCGCGCCGAACGGGCACCTCGTGATCCTGGGCGAGGCGGGCACCATCCTCCTTTCCCCGGACGCGGGCAAGACCTGGTCGGCCGTCCCGTCGCCGTACAAGGGCTCGCTCTTCGGCGGCCTCGTGGCCGACGACGGCGCCGTGGTCGCCTTCGGGCTGCGCGGGCGCATCTTCCGCTCGACGGACGCGGGCAGGACCTGGAAGCCGGTCGACAACGCGTCCGACGGCGACGCTCATGGGCGGCTCGAAGCTTCCCGACGGCGCGCTGGTGATCGCGGGCGGCGGGCGGCACGGTGCTCGTCTCGCGCGACAACGGGCAGTCGTTCGTGCCGCTGCGCCACGGGCAGCACCAAGGCGTTCGCCAAGGCGGTGCTGGGGCCGCCCAACGCGGTGATCCTCCTCGGCGAGACCGGCGCGCGCGAAGTCGCGCTGCCGTCGGCCAAGCGATAGGGGCGGGCCATGAACCTCGACGCGCTGATCCAGGTCGTCTCCAACTTCGTCTTCGGCCAGCGGCGGGCGCTGCTCGTCGTCTTCGCGCATCCTCACCGTGCTCTTCGCCGCATCGGCCTCCCGGCTCACGGTGGACGCGGGCTTCAGCAAGATGGTCCCGCTCAAGCACCCCTACATGCAGGTCTACCGGGACTACGAGAAGGTCTTCGGCGGCGCCAACCGCGTGGCGATCGCCATCGTGCAGAAGGACGGCGACATCTTCAACAAGGAGTACATGGGCGAAGCTGAAGGCCCTCACCGACGACGTCTTCCTGCTGAACGGCGTCGACCGGCCCTCGGTCAAGTCGCTCTTCACGCCGAACACGCGCTTCATCGAGGTGATCGAGGAGGGCTTCGCGGGCGGCAACGTCATCCCCGCCACCTTCCAGGGCACGGACGCGGACCTGAAGCAGGTGCGCGCCAACGTGCAGAAGTCGAGCGAGATCGGGCGCACGGTGGCCACGGACTTCACCGGCGCGCTGGTCGTGGCGGGGCTGCTGGAGATCGACCCGCAGACCGGGCAAGCGCCTGAACTACTTCGAGGTGGCCGGCAAGCTCGAGGCGCTGCGGCACAAGTACGAAGGGCCGAACCACTCGGTGCACATCATCGGCTTCGCCAAGGCCGTGGGCGACATCCGCAACGGCGCGCGCGGCGTGCTCACCTTCTTCGGCGTGGCGTTCGTGATCACCGCCGGGCTCATGCTCTTCTTCGTGAAGGACCTGAAGCTCACCGGCGTGGCGCTCGTGGTGGCCATGATGCCGGTGCTGTGGCTGCTGGGGACGCTGCCCATCCTCGGCTACGGCATCGACCCGCTCTCGATCCTCGTGCCCTTCCTCATCTTCTCCATCGGCGTGTCGCACGCCGTGCAGATGTCGAAGACGTGGGAGCGCGAGGTCGTCGCCGGCGTCGACAGCCTCACCGCCGCCAAGCGCGCGTTCGCGCGGCTCTTCATCCCCGGCACGTTCGCGCTGCTCACGAACGTGCTCGGCTTCGCCGTGATCATGCTCATCCCCATCGACATCGTGAGGGAGCTGGGCATCACCGCCTCCCTGGGCGTGGCGTGGATGATCGTCACCAACAAGATGCTGCTGCCGATCCTCCTGTCGCACCTGCAGATCTCGAAGCACGCGGCCACGAAGGACGCCTTCCAGGAAAGCCGCGTGGAGCGCATCTGGGGCGCCGCGTCCGGCTGCGTGGAGAAGGGCAAGGCGACCGTGATCATCGTCGTCTCCCTGGCCATCCTCGCGTCGGGATCATCGGCGCGCACGACCTGCGCGTGGGCGACTACGGCATCGGCGTGCCGGAGCTGCGCCCCGAGTCCCGCTACAACCGGGACAACGCGAAGATCATCGAGAAGTTCGCGATGGGCACCAACACGCTCGGCGTGGTCGCCCAGACGAAGGGCGTGCAGGGCGCCTGCACCAACTACGAGATCATGAGCGTCATCGAGAAGTTCGACTGGTTCATGCAGAACGCGCCCGGGACGCAGTCGGTGATCTCGCTGCCGGGCCTCGCGAAGGGCGTGAACGCGGGCTTCAACGAGGGCAACATCAAGTGGCGCCAGCTGCCGCGCGACCCGCAGGTGATGGCCCAGAGCGTCACGCCGATCGACACGGCCACCGGGCTCCTCAACCCCGACTGCAGCGCGATGCAGGTGCTGGTCTTCACGACCGACCAGCAGGGCGAGACCATCGCCTCGCTGGTCGCCAACGTGAAGGACTTCGCGGCGAAGAACAACTCCGACAAGCTCGAGTTCAAGCTCGCCACCAACAACATGGGCGTGACGGCGGCGACGAACGAGGCGGTGGACGCCGCGCGCTGGGAGATGAACTTCGCGATCTTCGGCGCGCTCATGGTGATGTGCATGATCACCTTCCGGAGCCTGCGCGCCACCCTCTGCATCCTCGTCCCGCTGGCGCTCGTCTCGGTGCTGTGCGAGGCGCTCATGCCGCTCCTGGGCATCGGCCTCAAGGTCTCCACGCTCCCGGTGATCGCGCTCGGCGTGGGCGTGGGCGTCGACTACGGCATCTACCTCTACGACCGCATCGAGGTGCACCTGGAGGAGGGCAAGTCGCTCGCGGTGGCCTTCTTCGAGGCGCTGAAGGAGCGCGGCACGGCCATGGTGTTCACGGCGGTGACGATGACGCTCGGCGTGGGCACGTGGGCGATGTCGGCCCTCAAGTTCCAGGCCGACATGGGGGTGCTCCTCGCCTTCATGTTCTTCCTGAACATGCTGGGCGCCATCTTCCTGCTGCCGGCGCTGGCCGCCTTCCTCATCAAGCCGCACAAGCCGGCCGGGCCGGCCTGAGGGCCGCGGTGGACCGCGCGGCGCGCTTCTTCCTCGTGGCGGGCGCGCTCGTCCTGGCGGCCGGCGTCGCCCTGGGCGCGATCGGCGCCCACGCGGCCCGCTCCGCGGCCCACCCCGAGGCGGCGAGGCTCGTCCAGACGGCGGTGCTCTACCAGCTGGTGCACGGCATCGCGCTCGTCCTCGCCGGCGTGCTGGCCCGCTTCGGGCCGACGCGATGGCTGCTCGCCGCGGGCGCCGCGTTCCTGCTCGGGATCGCGGCGTTCTGCGGGTCGCTGTACGTCCTCGCGTTCACCGGCGTGTCCGGCGGCATCCTCGCCCCCGTCGGCGGGTCCTCCTTCATCGCCGGCTGGGTCCTCCTCGCCCTCCACGCGCTCGCCGCCGAGCGCGGCTAGGACGCCGCCACGGGATCGCCGACGCGGATGTCGCCCGCCCGCACGGTCACCGCATTCATCCCGAAGCGCGCGCCGAACTCCTTGCTGTCGCGGTAGCCGGCCAGCGTCGCGAGGGGCTCGGGGCCGGTCACCTCCCCGGTGGCCTGGTCGGTCGTGGTGACCTGGCAACGCCCGCAGGGCTTGGCCATCCGGAGCGCCGCGCCGCCCGCCGCGAACTCGCCCCAGCCGTCCTCCTCGAAGGCACGCGTTCCGCGCAGCGACGATGTTGGCGCGGAACCGGTCCATGGGGACGGGGCGCGCGAGCCTCGCGTTCAGGTCGGCGAGCGAGGCCTCCGAGACCACGAGGAAGGCGTAGCCGTCGGCGAACCCGACGAGCCGGTCCGGCCCGGCGTGGCGCGGGTTCGAGGCGCGGCGGGTGGAATCCGGCATGTAGACGAGCCGGCAGGGCCGGCCGAGGCAGTTGGAGAGCCAGCGATCGGCCTCCGGGGAGGGCGCGAGCGCGCCGCAGACGCTGTCCCATACCCGCACCTGCACCGGCTCGCCCTCGCCCGGCACGAGGGGGAGGGCGACCTCGTCGAAATCCGGGGCGGCGAGCCGAAGCTCGGCGCCGGCGATCTCCGTCCACACGGTGGCCATGCGCGGGACCTCCCGCTGCGAGAGAAACTCGCCCGACGGATCGACCACCATGAAGCGCCGGTCGTGGGCGAGGCCGCGCTCGGTGGCCTGCGCGGCAGCGACGGCGATGCCCTTGAGCCCCTTCACGGGGAAGACGTTCAGCTGCGAGACGGTGACGGGCATGGTCGCGGAGGATTGAATTGGGGGGGGATCGGGGGTACTTTACCCCTCCCGGCCGGGGGATTTCCGGCAGCCTGACCTCCAAGAGGGGACGCCATGGCCCTGTGGGACAAGTTGATGGGCGAACTGGTCGACATCGTCGAGTGGCTCGACGATTCGAACAACACGCTCGCCTACCGCTTCGAGCGCTACCAGAACGAGATCAAGTACGGCGCGAAGCTCGTGGTCCGCGAGGGCCAGGTGGCGGTGTTCATCAACGAGGGCAAGCTCGCCGACGTCTTCAAGCCCGGCACGCACGAGCTCACCACGCAGAACCTGCCCGATCCTCGCCACGCTCAGGGGCTGGAAGTACGGCTTCAACAGCCCGTTCAAGGCCGAGGTCTATTTCTGCTCCACGCGCAAGTTCACCGACCTCAAGTGGGGCACGCCCGGGCCCGGCGATGATGCGCGACAAGGATTTCGGCGTCGTGCGCGCCACCGCCTTCGGCATCTACGCCATCCGCGTGAAGGACGCCGGCGTCTTCGTGAAGGACCTCGTCGGCACCGACAACCGCTTCACCACCGACGAGATCCAGGAGAACCTGCGCGGCAAGATCGGGCTTCGCATCAAGGAGGTCATGCCCGAGCTGGGCATTCCCGTCATCGACCTGGAGGCCAAGGTCACCGAGCTGGGCACGCGCCTTCGCGACCGCCTCTCGCCCGAGTTCGAGGGCCTGGGGCATCGAGCTGGTCGAGGTGCAGGTGCAGGACATCGGCCTGCCGGAGGAGGTCGAGAAGGCGATCGACAAGCGCGGCGCCATGGCCGCCATCGGGAACCTCCAGGCCTACACGCAGTACGAGACGGCCTCGGCCATCCGCGACGCGGCCAACAACCCGGGCGGCGCCGCCGGCGCGGCGGTGGGCATCGGCGCGGGCGTGGCGATGGGCGCGCAGATGATCAATGCGATGGGAGGCGCCGCGGGGCTGGGCGGCCAGGCGCCCGCCGCGTCGCCGCCCCCGATCCCGGGCGCGCTCTCGTTCCATGTCGCCGTCGGCGGCCAGCAGGCCGGCCCCTTCGACCTGGCCGCGCTCCAGCAGCAGGCCGCGAGCGGGCAGCTCACCCGCGCCTCCCTCGTCTGGAAGGCGGGCATGGCGCAATGGGCCAAGGCGGGCGATGTGCCCGAGCTCGCGCCGCTCTTCGCGAACGTGCCTCCGCCGGTGCCGCCGGCCGCCTAGGCGATGGAACAGGCGGAACTCCAGCCCACCCGCCCCGAGACCGCGTTCGTCAAGACCTTCCCCTGCACGGGATGCGGGGCGAAGCTCTCGTTCGCGCCGGGCACGCGCAGCCTCAAGTGCGAGTACTGCGGCACGGCGAACGAGTTCGCGCAGGACGACTCGCGCATCGAGGAGCTCGACTTCCAGACCTACCTCAAGGCCCTCGAGGGAAGATGGAGGCGGCAGGAAGTCGAGCAGGTGAAGTGCGACAAGTGCGGCGCGGAGCAGTCGATGGTCGGCAGCCTCTTCGCGGGGCACTGCACCTTCTGCGGCGCGGCCATCGTCTCGAAGAGCTACGCGAGCCGGCGCATCAAGCCCAAGTCGATCGTGCCCTTCCAGGTGGACAAGGCGCGCGCGCGTCGAGAGCTTCCGCCGCTGGGTCCGGGGCCTGTGGCTCGCACCTGGCGACCTGAAGAAGTACGCGCAGAGCGACGCGGGCCTCACGGGCGTGTACCTCCCCTACTGGACCTACGACTGCCAGACGGCGAGCGACTATGCGGGCGAGCGCGGCGACGACTACTACACGACCGAGACCTACACGACGCAGGATTCCTCGGGACGCTCGGTCACGCAGACGCGCCGCGTGAAGCACACGCGCTGGACGCCCGCCTCGGGGCACGTGGAGCGCTTCCACGACGACGTGCTCGTGATGGCCACGAAGACCCTGCCGGCGAACATCACGGACTCCGTCATGCGCTTCAACCTGAAGGGGCTCGTCCCCTACCAGCCGGAGTTCGTGAGCGGCTTCCAGGCCGAGGCCTACCAGGTGACCCTGCAGGACGGCTTCCCGATCGCGAAGCAGTCCATCGACGAGGCCGTCCGGGAGCTCATCCGCCGGGACATCGGCGGCGACCAGCAGCGCATCCACTCCGTCTCCACGCGCTATGCCGACGTGAAGTTCAAGCACGTGCTGCTGCCGGCGTGGATCTCGGCGTACCGCTACCGCGACAAGGTCTACCGCTTCCTCATCAACGGCCAGACCGGGGAGGTCTCCGGCGAGAGCCCGAAGTCGTGGTGGAAGATCGCCTTCCTCGTCCTCGGGATCCTCGTCGTGCTCTTCGTGATCCTGATCGCGGGCGGGAAGGGCTAGCAGGAAAAGGGGTCAGGCTCTTTGCCAGTCGGGCAGGACCTGACCCCTTTTCCTTCCCGCGGCGCGAAGCCCTTCAGCCCAGCTGCTTGAGCATCGTGTCGCCGTCGGACACCTCGAACTTGCCGGGGCCCTCGACGTTGAGAGTCTTCACGACGCCGTCGTCCACCAGCATCGAGAAGCGCTGGCAGCGCATGCCCATGCCGCGGGCGTTGAGGTCGAGCTCGAGCCCGAGCGCCTTCGTGTAGGCCGCGCTGCCGTCGCCCATGAACCGGATCTTGCCCCCGGCCTTCTGGTCGCGCGCCCAGGCGCCCATCACGAAGGCGTCGTTCACGGCGAAGCACCAGATCTCGTCGACGCCCTTGGCCTTCAGCTTGTCGTAGTTGGCGAGGTAGCTCGGCACGTGCTTGGCCGAGCAGGTGGGCGTGAAGGCGCCGGGCAGGCCGAAGATCGGCGATCTTCTTGCCCTTCACCAGGTCCTCGACCTTGAAGGTGTTGGGGCCGAGCGTGCAACCGCCGCCCTCGACTTCGATGAATTCCTGGACCGTGCCCGCGGGCAGGCGGTCGCCGACTTTGATGGTCATGTTCGATGTTCCTCTCGTTGTTGTGGGGGTTGCGAAGACGTCCTCAGCTGCGCCCGGCGGAAGGCCGCGAGCGCGAGCCCGGCCGCCGACGAACGCGCCGCCCAGGATGCGGTTCACCCAGCGCAGGTGCGACGGGTCCTTCATCACCGCGAGCACGCGCGCGGCGAGCCCGATGTAGCCCGCCATCACGACCATGTCGACCACGAGGGTGGTGAGGCCGAGGATGGCGTACTGGATGAACTGGGGCCGCGCCACGTCGATGAACTGGGGCAGCACGGCGACGTAGAAGATGATGCCCTTGGGGTTCGTGATGTTCACGAGGAACCCCTTGAGGAAGCACCTCGCGGGAGTTCCTGCCCTTCGGCGCGTCGGCCCGCGCATCGAAATGGTGCGGCTCCGAGCGCCAGGTCACGAATCCCAGCCAGACGAGGTAGGCCACCCCGCCCCACTTCACCGCGTTGAAGAGGTTCTCCGAGGCGAGCAGGATCGCGCCCAGCCCCACCGACACGAAGATCATCAGCGTGAAGTTGGCGACCTGCATGCCGACCGCGTTCCACATCCCCCGCCGGAAGCCGTGGTTGAGCCCGGCGGCCAGGCTCGAGAACACGCCGGGCCCCGGGGAGACCGACAGGATGATCGTGGCGGCGAGGTAGGTGAGCCAGACGGAGAGGTCCACTAGCGGCCTTTTTCGATCGCGTCGCGGGCGATGCGGTCCACCAGCCCGGGTGCGACGAGTTTGAGAAACATTCCCATTTTACCGCGAAAGGTCATGACGACCTCCCGCCGCCTCGCCTCGAGGGCCTCGAGGGTGATGCGGGCGCACGCCTCCACGGTCATCACCTCGCCCTCCTTCACGGGGCTCACGGCGATGGGCTTGCCATCGGGGCCGGTGGCGTTCTCCCGGATGCCGGTGGAGACGAAGCCCGGGTAGACCATCGTGACGCTCACGCCCGAACCCGCGAGCTCGATGCGCAGCGAGTCGAAGAAGCCGCGCATGGCGTGCTTGGAGGCCGCGTAGCCCGACCGGGTCGGCACGCCCACGAGAGCGGTGAGGCTCGCGATGCCCGACGAGGCGGCCGCGCGAGGCCTTGAGATGGGGCAGGGCGTGATGGGTGCAGTAGACGGCGCCCATGTAGTTCACCTGCATGATGCGCGCGAGGATCGCCATGTCCGCGATGTCCTCGAAGCGCGCCCACATCGTGGCGCCCGCGTTGTTCACGAGGGTGTCGATGCGCCCGAAGGCCGCGACGGTGCGCTCCACCATGCGGCGGCAGTCCTCCTCGACGGCGACGTCGGCCACGATCGCCTCGGCCCGCGCGCCGAGCGCCACGCACTCGGAGGCGACCTTCTCCAGCGCTGCCTTGTCCCGCGCCACGAGCGCCAGCATCGCGCCCTTCGCCGCCAGCTGCCGCGCCAGTTCCGCGCCGATGCCCTTCGACGCGCCCGTGATGATGACGACGTTGTCCTTCACTTTTCGGTCTCCGGGATCGGGAATGTGGTTGAACGCGATGTGCATCCCGCCCCGGTCGCGCGCCTTGTGCGCGGAGGCGAAATAGACCGCCTGCCTGCCGAAGCGCGCGTTCAGCCGGTCCAGCGTCTCGTAGAGGCTCTTCGACTTCGATTCCGCCGCGAAGAGGGAGCCCGTGTGCCCCGCCTCGGAGACCAGGTCGGAGAAGGCCATGCCCACCTGCAGGATCGTGCGCCGGTCGCCGGGCCGGCCGGTCCAGAGCTTCTCCAGCGCGTGCAGGAAGGTGACGGTGTCCTGCGTGTCCACCAGGCGCAGGTCGGCGTCCCACCGCGAGCCGTCGAGGTACTTGAGGCCCACCGACAGGCGGGAGGCGTAGTGGCCGGACTTGCGAAGCCGCACGGCCGCCTTCTGCACGAGGCGGTTCAGGATGGCGAAGGCGTCCGCGGGATTGCGCCGGTCGGGGGCGAGGACGCTCGAGTGGGAGATCGACTGCGTGCCGGTGTCGCGCCCGGCGACCTCCTCGCCGCGCAGCCGGTCGTGCATCACCTCGCCGCCCACGCCGCCCCACACGGCCCGCAGCTCCTCGCGCGTGCGGCCGCAGAGGTCCTCGACGGTGCGGATGCCGTGCCGGCCCAGGCGCTTCTCCATCTGCTTGCCGATGCCGGAGAGGTCGCGGAGCTGCAGCCCGAAGAGCCGCTGCGGCAGCTCGCGCTGCTCGATCAGCACCAGCCCGTCGGGCTTCATCATGTCGGAGGCGGTCTTGGCGATGAAGGTGTTGGGGCCGATGCCGATGGAGGTCCGCAGGCACTCGCCGAGGCGGTCGCGCAGGGTCTCCTTCACCTTCCGCGCGAGCCCGAGGGCGCGCTCCGGCTCGCGCCAGCGGCCGGTGAGCTCGCAATCCATCTCGTCGATGGACAGCACCTGCCGCACGGGAACGACGGTGTCCACCGCCGCCACCGCGCGATGGTGGAACTCGATGTAGAGCTCGTGGCGGGCGAGCACCAGCTCGATGCCGGGGCAGAGCTTCTTCGCGTCTCCCACCCTCGTGCCCGTCTTCACGCCGAAGGTCTTCGCCTCCACGCTCGCGGCGATGCAGACGGTGGTGTCCGCCATCATCGGCACCACCCCCACGGGCCGGCCGCGCAGCCGCGGCTCCACCTGCTGCTCCACCGAGGCGAAGTAGGAATTGAAGTCGACCAGGAGCGAGCGCAGCGTCATGGGCGCGGGAAATCGGGGCGCCGGGCTCGCCGCGCGGGCGGCGGCCGGCCCGCCTCAGGGAAAGTCGGTGGCGTCGACGAAGGCGGCGACGAGGGCCTCGAGGCCCCGCGCATCGCTCTCGTCGAACCGGGCCGGGCCGCGGGCTGTCGAGGTCCAGCACGCCCAGCAGGCGGCCGTCCTTCATGACGGGGACGACCACCTCGCTCTCGGAAGCGCTGTCGCAGGCGATGTGGCCGGGAAACGCGTGGACGTCGGGGACGACCACGGTCCTGCGCGCGGCCGCCGCCGTCCCGCAGACGCCCTTGCCCAGCGCGATGCGCACGCAGGCGGGCTTGCCCTGGAAGGGCCCGAGCACCAGCCCGCCGTCCTTCAGCCAGTAGAACCCGGCCCAGTTGAGGTCGGGCAGCGTGTGGAAGACGAGGGATGCGAGGTTGGCGGCGTTGGCGGTCGCGTCGCGCTCGCCCGCCAGGAGCGCCTTCGCCTGCCCGAGCAGGTCGGCATAGAGAGGGAGTCCGGAGGCGGTGGGGGCGGGATGGGCGACGGAGAACATGGCGGCTATCCGGGGTAGGCGGGTAGATTACCACCCCGGCGCGGCCCGTCCGGCACCCTCCGAAGGGCTGTTACAAGATCTTTCCGGCCGGTGGGGCGAGGGCCGCGTTGGCTATAATCCGCCCTCCCTCCAGCCGGTTTTCCCCGACCGCCGTGAAGATCCTCTTCCTCGCCCTCGCCATGTCCCTTGCCGCCCCCGCCTCCGCCAGCCTTCCGACGCCGCCCGTCGCGAAGAAGATCCCCGTGACGATGACGAAGTTCGGCGACCGCCGCGTCGACGACTACTTCTGGCTTCGCGAGAAGTCCGATCCCGGGGTGATCGCCCACCTGAAGGCGGAGAACGCCTACACCGAGGCCGTGACGAAGCCGCTCGAGGGCTTCCGCGAGGCGCTCTACAAGGAGATGCTCGCGCGCATCAAGGAGACCGACGAGAGCGTGCCGTACCGGCGCCATGGCTGGTGGTACTACACGCGGGAGGTCGAGGGGCTGCAGTACCCCATCTACTGCCGCCGCAAGGGCTCGATGCAGGCGCCCGAGGAGGTGATGCTCGACGTGAACGAGCTCGCCAAGGGCAAGGCCTATACGGGCGTCGATTTCTGGGAGGTGAGCTCCGACGGGAACTACCTCGCCTACGGCGCCGATTTCACGGGCTACCGCGAGTACACCGTCTTCGTGAAGGACCTGCGAACGGGGGATCTCCTGCCCGACCGGCTCGAGCGGGTGAGCGACATCGCGTGGGCCGGGGACAGCGCCACGCTCTTCTACGTCGCAGCAGAACGCCGCCAAGCGCCCCGACCGGCTGTTCCGCCACAAGCTGGGGGCGGCGAAGGACGCGCTGCTCTGGGAGGAGAAGGACGAGCTCTTCAACCTGGGCGTGGGCGCCACGCGCAGCGAGGCCTGGATCGTCGCGACGTCGGCCTCGAAGGACACGTCGGAAGTGCGCGTGCTGCCCGCCATCCAGCCCGAGGCGCCCCTGCGGCTCGTCGCGAAGCGCAAGACCGGCCACGAGTACTACGTCGACCACCACGGCGACGAGTTCTGGATCCGCACCAACGACAAGGGCAAGAACTTCCGGCTCGTGCGCGCGCCGGCGACGGATCCCGCGCCGAGAACTGGCAGCAGGTCCTCGCCGCACCGCAAGCTCGTGATGCTGGAGGACGTCGACCTCTTCAAGGGACTTCTGGGTCGCGAAGGAGCGCGACGACGGGCTGCTGCAGGCTGCGCGTCACCGACTTCGCGCGCGGCGAGCACCACTACATCGACATGCCCGAGGCGGTGTACTCGACCGGGCCGGGAACGAACGAGGAGTTCGACACCGGCACCTTCCGCTTCGTCTACCAGAGCTACGTCACGCCGCGCACCATGTACGACTACGACGTGGCGAAGCGCGCGACGCAAGCTCCTCAAGCAGCAGCCGGTGCTGGGCGGCTACAAGCCGGAGGAGTACGACTCGGCGATGCTGATGGCGACGGCGAAGCGACGGCACGAAGGTGCCCGTGTCGCTCGTGTGGAAGAAGTCGCTGCGCGGCAAGGGCCCGCAGCCGCTGCTGCTCTACGGCTACGGTTCCTACGGCTACCCCCTGGACGTGAACTTCCGCTCCTCGCGCCTATCGCTGCTGGACCGCGGCATGGTCTTCGCCATCGCGCACGTCCGCGGCGGCGGGGACCGCGGGCGGCTCTGGTACGACGACGGCAAGCTCGCGAAGAAGATGAACACCTTCACCGACTTCATCGCGGCGGCGGAGCACCTGGTCGCCCGGGGGTGGACGGCGCCGGACCGGCTCGTGATCCAGGGCGGCAGCGCGGGCGGGCCTCCTCATGGGCGCCGTCGCGAACCTGCGGCCCGACCTCTTCAAGGCGGTGGTGAGCGAGGTGCCCTTCGTCGACGTGGTGAACACCATGCTCGACGCGACGCTGCCCGCTCACGACGCAGGAATACATCGAGTGGGGCAACCCGAACAAGGAGAAGGACTACAAGACCATCCGCACGTACTCGCCCTACGACAACCTCGCGGCCAAGGCCTACCCGGCGATGCTGGTCGAGGCCTCGCTCAACGACAGCCAGGTGCCCTACTGGGAGGCGGCCAAGTACGTGGCGCGGCTGCGCGCCCTCAAGACGGACGCCAACGTGGTGCTCCTCAAGACCATCCTCGAGGCCGGCCACGGCGGCGCCTCCGGCCGCTACGACGCGCTCAAGGAACTCGCCTTCACCTACACGCTACATCCTGGACCAGGTCGGGCTGGCGCAGTTCGACCTGACGACCTGCAGCTCTTCGCCGCGTGCGTGGCGATCTGGGGCTCGACCTGGATCGCGATCACCTTCCAGCTGGGGTCGGTGGCGCCCGAGGCGAGCGTGTTCTACCGCTTCCTGCTGGCCTCCGCGCTGCTCTTCGCCTGGTGCCTGGCGCGCGGCCTGCCGCTGCGCTTCCCGCGGCGCGAGCACCTGTGGATCGCGCTGCCAGGGCGTGCTCATGTTCAGCGTGAGCTACGTGTCCGTCTACTACGCGGAGCAGTACGTGGTCTCGGGCCTGGTGGCGGTCGGCTATTCCGCGAGCCCGCTCCTCAACATGATCGGGATGCGGGTCATCTCCGCTCGCCGATGACGCTTCGCGTGGCGGCCGGGGCGGCGCTCGGCATCGTGGGCATCACGCTCGTGTTCTGGCCGGAGTTCTCCCACCTGCGCGCCGACCGCAACGTCGCCCTCGGGGCGCTCTTCACGATGGCGGCGGTGGTCCTCTCCGTGTTCTCGAACATGGCGGCGCACCGCAATCACGAGGCCGGCCATCCCGTCTGGCAGTCCATGGCCTGGGGAATGCTCTACGGGGCCCTCTTCACGCTGGCCATCGCCCTGGCGCTCGGGCGGCCGCTCGGGTTCGAGGCCACGCCGGCCTACGTGCTGTCGCTCCTCTACCTGGCGGTCTTCGGCTCCATCCTCGCCTTCGGCAGCTTCCTCACGCTCATGGGGCGGGTGGGGGCCGCGCGCGCCGGCTATATCGGGGTGATGGTGCCCATCGTGGCCCTCGCGGTCTCGTCGGTGTTCGAGGGCTACCGATGGGAGATGCTGGCGCTCGTCGGCGTGGCCATCTCGGTGGCCGGCAACGTCATCATCCTGCGCCGGCAGGCCTGAGGGCGGCTCAGGCGCCCGCGCTTGTCGCGGAAGTGTCGAGGCTGCTGCGCGGCCTGGCTTGCGCACCATCCATTTCACCGGCGCGAACCAGCCCAGCAGCTGCCCGAGCGGGCCCAGGGCCTGCGACGACCAGCGCCAGAACGAGAAGCGGTCGAAGTGGCGCACGATCTTCCCGTCCCGGAAGGCGAACAGGGCGTCGATCCGGTTCACGACCTTGCGGCCCGTCTTCGAGAAGGTGTAGCGCGCGGTCCAGCGCGCCCGCCCGCCCTCGGCGTCGGCGCTCGCCTCCTCGAGCACGATCTCGAGGTCCGCGGCCCGGGAGACGAGCATCCGCCACATGTCGCGCGCTTCCTCGCCGTGCAGCTTCGGGAAGGCGGGGTCCGAGAAGAACACCTCGTCGTGGTAGCAGCGCGCCATCGCCTCGGCGTCCCGGCGGGCGAAGGCGGCGTAGAAATCGCGGATCAGCGTTTCGTGCGGATGCATGGCGGCGCGCCCCTCTTGACGTCGGTCAAGCCTTGACCCGAGTCAAGGCCCCGCATTTTGCGGCGTTCCTATACTCCGGGCAACCAACGGGGACAGGTTTCACGGGCGGTCCTGGCGAAACGTCCCTGAAACCTGTCCCCGACCACACGAGGAGAACCGACCATGCTGTCCGACATCGAGATCGCCCAGAAGGCGAAGATGAAGCCCATCGGCGAGATCGCCGCACAAGCTCGGCATCCCCGAGAGCGGCGATCGAGCCCTTCGGCCGCACCAAGGCCAAGATCTCGCTCGACTACATCGAGACGCTCAAGAAGAAGCCCGACGGCAAGCTGATCCTCGTGACCGCCATCAGCCCCACGCCCGCGGGCGAGGGCAAGACCACGACCACGGTCGGCCTGGGCGACGCGCTCAACCACATCGGCAAGAAGGCGGTCATCTGCCTGCGCGAGCCCTCGCTGGGCCCGGTGTTCGGCATGAAGGGCGGCGCGGCCGGCGGCGGCTACGCGCAGGTGGTCCCCATGGAGGACATCAACCTGCACTTCACCGGCGACTTCAACGCCATCGCGCTCGCCAACAACCTGCTGGCGGCGATGATCGACAACCACATCAACCACGGCAACGAGCTCGGCTTCGACGTGCGCCGCATCGCGTGGAAGCGCGTGATGGACATGAACGACCGGGCGCTGCGCGAGATCACGGTCGCCCTCGGCGGGCCCGGCCAACGGCTTCCCGCGCGAGGACGGCTTCGACATCGTGGTGGCCTCCGAGGTGATGGCGATCTTCTGCCTGTCCACGTCGATCAAGGACCTGAAGGAGCGCCTGGGCAACATCGTCTGCGGCTACACCAAGGACCAGAAGCCGATCCTCGCGCGGGAGCTGAAGACGCACGGCGCCATGGCCGCCCTGCTCAAGGACGCGCTGGCCCCCAACCTCGTGCAGACGCTCGAGCACTCGCCCGCCTTCATCCACGGCGGCCCGTTCGCCAACATCGCGCACGGCTGCAACTCCGTGCTCGCCACGCAGACGGCGCTCAAGCTGGGCGACTACGTGGTGACCGAGGCGGGCTTCGGCGCGGACCTGGGCGCCGAGAAGTTCATCGACATCAAGTGCCGCAAGGCGGGGCTGCGCCCGTCGGCGGTGGTGCTGGTGGCCACGATCCGCGCGCTCAAGTACCACGGCGGCATCGACGTGAAGGAGCTGGGCAAGCCCAACCTCGCCGCGCTCGAGAAGGGCATCACCAACATCGAGCGGCACGTGAACAACATCCGCAACAACTACGGCCTGCCGTGCGTGGTGTCGATCAACCACCGCACCGAGGACACGGACGCGGAGGTGAAGCTCCTCATGGACAAGCTCGCCCACCACGGCGCCAAGGTGGTCCTCGCGCGCCACTGGGCCGACGGCGGCAAGGGCGCGGCGGACGTCGCCCGCGAGGTCGTGAAGATGTGCGAGCAGCCCAACGACTTCAAGTTCGTCTACGAGGAGAGCTGCCCCTCTGGGACAAGATGAAGGCCATCGCCACCAAGATCTACGGCGCGGCCGACATCACGGCGGACTCGAAGGTGCGCGCCCAGATCAAGCGGCTGCAGGAGTCGGGCTACGGCCACTACCCGGTGTGCGTGGCGAAGACGCAGTACTCGTTCTCGACCGACCCGCAGCTGCGCGGCGCGCCCTCCGGGCACGTGGTGAACGTCCGCGAGGTGCGCCTCGCCGCGGGCGCGGAGTTCGTCGTGATGGTCTGCGGCGACATCATGACCATGCCGGGGCTGCCGAAGGTCCCGTCGGCCTGCTCGATCGACGTGGGCGACGACGGGAAGATCATCGGGCTCTTCTAGGCCGTCTCGCGCGCCGTCCGGGGCCGTTTCCGGCGAATTAGGGGGCCTTCGGCCCCCTTTTTCCCTATAATCGGGCCCATGGAGACCATCGGGAAGTACCAGATCGTCCGCGAACTGGGCCGGGGCGCGACCGGCAAGGTCTACCTCGCCACGGACCCGTTCGGCAAGCGCAGGTCGCCATCAAGGTGGCCTTTCCCGACGCGCTCAAGAGCTCGCGAGGACGGCGCGCTTCTACAGGAGCATGTTCCTCAACGAGGCGTCGCTCGCGGGCAAGCTCCACCACCCGCACATCGTCCAGATCTTCGACGCGGTGGTCGAGGACGAATTCAGCTACATCGTGATGGAGTTCGTCGAGGGCGGCACCCTCGAGAAGTTCTGCGAGCCCGGCTCGCTCCTCGACCCGGCGGAGGTCGCCGAGATCATCTTCAAGTGCGTGCGCGCGCTCGCGTTCGCGCAGCGCCTCGGCCTCACGCACCGCGACATCAAGCCGGGCAACATCCTCCACGTCGACGGCACCGACATCAAGATCGCCGACTTCGGCGCGTCCATCAACAAGGTCTCCGACCGCACGGTCATCACGAACGTGGGCTCGCCGGCGTACATGGCGCCCGAGCTCATCACGGGGGCCATCCAGGCCTCCGCAGTCACCGACATCTACGCGCTCGGCGTGGTCATGTACTACCTCCTCGCGGGGCGCCTGCCGTTCTCGGGCGCCAACACGATGAGCGTGATCTACCAGATCGTGAACACGGAGCCCGACCCGCCCAGCACGCATCGCCAGGGACTGCTCCCGGAGCTGGACGCGATCGTCGCTCAAGGCCATGGCAGAAGGACCCGGCCAACCGCTACGCCACGTGGGAGGAGTTCGGGCAGGCGCTCGCCGAGGTGTGGAAGAAGCTCAACCAGGCGGGCGAGCGCGAGCAGTCCGACACCGAGCGCTTCAGCCTGTGCCGCACCCTGCCGTTCTTCAAGGAGTTCCCGGAGAACGAGCTGTGGGAGGTGCTGCGCATCTCCAAGTGGCGCAAGTTTCCGGCCAACACCGCGCTCATCAAGGAAGGCGACCACGGCGACTCGTTCTTCATCCTCGCCGGGCGGCTACGTGCGCGTGACGCGGGGCAAGCGCACGCTCAGCGTGCTCACGGCGGGCGACTGCTTCGGCGAGATGTCCTACCTCGCCCACAAGGATTCGCCGCACCGCTCGGCCACCGTCACCACGACCTCCGACTGCATCATCGTCAAGATCCGCGCGGAGGACCTGAGGGCGTCCTCGCTCTCCTGCCGGCGGCTCTTCGACGAGCGCTTCCTCAACACGCTGGTGGAGCGCCTCGAGGCCGCCAACGAGCAGCTCGCGGTGATGTCCTGACCTTTTTCTCCCTCTCCCCTGGGAGAGGGACGGGGTGAGGGCAGGCGGAGGGCCGGCGAGGGCGCTATCCCCCGAGCAGCCAGGCGGTCGCGAAGACGCCGACCATCAGGAAGGCGAGGGTGAGCTTGGCGACCGAGCCGAGCAGCAGTCCAAGCCACGTCCCCAGCCCCGCCTTGCCGGCATGCAGCAGGGGGCGGTTGGCGGAGAGCTCCCCCGCCACGGCCCCCACGAACGGGCCCAGCACCAGCCCCGGCAGGCCGAAGAAGAGCCCGACGACCGCCCCCAGCGTGGCCCCGGCCACCGCGCGCGGGCTCGCGCCCAGCTTCTTCGCGCCGAGCGCGGAGGCGAGGAAGTCCGCGGCGACGGCGAGGGCCGTGAGGAGCCCCAGGATCGCGAGGGTCACGGCCCCCACCCGCTGGAAGCCGTCGGCCCAGGCCGCCAGCAGCAATCCGAGGAAGATGAAGGCCACGCCCGGCAGGATGGGCAGCACGGTGCCGGCCAGCCCGACGATGACGAGGATGACGGCGACGACGTGGAAGACGAGCGGGTCCATGGGGGCCAGGTTGCGGTTGCGGGCATGCCCCGGCAAGGGGCATCGCCCATGCTATCGTATGAACGGAATTCCTCCTCCCCCGCCATGACTGCGACCCCCCAGCCCGACGCGAGCGCCGGGCGCCGATCCGAGGTTTCGGCCGCCCTGGCCGCCTGCCTGCCGTCGCAGGCGGTGCTCTCGGCGCGCGAGGACCTGCTTCCCTACGAGTGCGACGGCCTGTCGGCCTACCGGCAGACGCCGCTGGTGGCGGCGCTGCCCGCCACCGTGGCCGAGGCGGCCGAGGTGCTGCGCGTGGCCCGCGAGACGGGCACGCCGGTGGTCGCGCGCGGTTCCGGCACGGGCCTGTCGGGCGGCGCGCTGCCGCTCGCGGACGGGATCCTGCTCTCGCTGGGCAAGTTCAACCGCATCCTCGCCGTCGACCCGCTCGCCCGCGTGGCGCACGTCCAGCCCGGCGTGAGGAACGCGCAGATCACGGAGGCCGCGGCACCGCTGGGCCTCTACTACGCGCCCGATCCCTCCAGCCAGATCGCCTGCTCCATCGGCGGCAACGTGGCGGAGAACTCCGGCGGCGTGCACTGCCTCAAGTACGGCCTCACGGTGCACAACATCCAGAAGGTGCGCGCCCTCACCATGGAGGGCGACGACGTCGAGTTCGGCTCGGACGCCCTCGACGCCCCGGGCTACGACCTGCTCGCGGTCATGACCGGCTCCGAGGGCCTGCTCGCGCTCCTCACCGAGGTGACGGTGAAGCTGCTGCCGAAGCCGCAGACGGCGCAGGTCGTGATGGCCTCGTTCATGAGACGTGGAGGCGGCGGGCGAGGCGGTGGCCGCCGTGATCGGCGCGGGCATCGTGCCGGCGGGCCTCGAGATGATGGACAAGCTCGCCACGGCCGCCGTCGAGGATTACGTGCACGCCGGCTACGACCTCGAGGCCGAGGCGATCCTGCTGTGCGAATCCGACGGCACCGCCCGAGGAGGTCGCCGAGGAGATCGCCAAGATCGAGGAGGTGATGCGCTCGGCCGGAAGCACGGGCTTCGCGGTTTCGAGAGAGCGAGGCGGAGCGGCTGCAAGTTCTGGTCGGGCCGCAAGGCGGCGTTCCCGGCCGTGGGCCGCATCTCGCCCGGACTACTACTGCATCGACGGGTCGATCCCGCGCGGGGCGGTCGCGCGGGTGCTGCGAGCGGATCGGGGAGCTGTCGAAGCACTACGGGCTGCGCTGCGCCAACGTCTTCCACGCGGGCGACGGCAACCTCCACCCGCTCATCCTCTACGATGCGAACGTGCCCGGCGAGTTCGAGAAGACCGAGGATTTCGCGGGCGACATCCTCGAGCTGAGCATCGAGGTGGGCGGCACCATCACCGGCGAGCACGGCGTGGGCGTGGAGAAGATCAAGCAGATGTGCGTGCAGTTCCGGCCGGCGGAGCTCGCGCAGTTCCACGCCCTGAAGGCCGCCTTCGACCCGGCCGGGCTCCTCAATCCCGGCAAGGGCGTGCCGACGCTCAACCGCTGCGCGGACTACGGCGCCATGCGCGTGAGCCGCGGCCAGCTGCCGTTTCCCGACCTGCCGCGGTTCTGATGAACGCCGCCGCGCGCCCCGACCGCCGCGCCGAGGTTCTCGCGGCGCTCGCGTCGGTTCGCCCGGCGCTTGCCGTCGTCGCGGAGCCGGAGCGCCTCGCCGCGTTCGAGACGGATGCGTACATCCAGCACCGCGCGACCCCGATGGCCGTGGCGCTGCCGGATTCCGAGGACCAGGTTCGGCAGGTCGCGCGTGCGCTCGGGCAGCTCGGGGTTGCGCTCGTTTCGCGAGGCGCGGGCACGGGCCTCTCCGGCGGCGCGATCCCCGATCCCGAAGGCGTGCTGCTGGTCTGCACGCGCATGCGGCGCGTGCTCGCCGTCGATGCCGTCGCGCGCCTCGCGACGGTGGAGCCGGGCGTGGCCAACGCGAAGGTGACCGAGAGCGCGGCGCCGGCGGGGCTGTATTTCGCGCCCGACCCGTCGAGCCAGGTCGTCTCCTCCATCGGCGGGAACATCGCCGAGAACGCCGGCGGCGTGCATTGCCTCAAGTACGGGCTCACGGTCCACAACGTGGTCGGGCTTCGCGTGATCGACGGCGAGGGCGACTTGCTCGAGCTCGGCGGCGAGGCGCTCGACTCGCCCGGCTACGACCTCCTCGCGGTCCTGTGCGGCAGCGAAGGCAACCTCGGCGTCATCACGGGCGCCACGCTGCGCCTGCTGCCGCGCCCCGAGGCGACGGAAACGATGCTGGCCGCGTTCGACACGGTGAAGGCCGGCGCGGAGGCCGTGGGCGCCATCATCGGCGCGGGCGTGATCCCGGCCGCCATCGAGATGATGGACCGCGTCGTGATCGACGCGTGCGAGCGCTACATGGCGCTGGGGCTGCCGAAGGCCGAGGCCCTGCTGCTGGTGGAGGTCGACGGCGGCGCCGAGGAGACGGCGGAGATGCTCGCGAAGGTGCAGGCGATCCTCGCCTCCTGCGGGGCGACGGAGGTTCGGGTGGCCCGCGATGCCGAGGAGCGGGCGAACCTGTGGAAGTCGCGCAAGGGCGCCTTCGCCGCGCTCGCGACGGTGATGCCCGACTACTACACGATGGACGGCACGATCCCGCGGCGCGCGCTGCCGGAAGTGCTCGAGAGCATCTACGCGCTGGGCCGCGAGTACGGCATGGTGATCGGCAACGTCTTCCACGCGGGCGACGGCAACATGCACCCCTGCATCTTCTACGACTCGGCGAAGGCGGGCGAGCTCGAAAGGAGCGAGGAGCTGGGCGGCAGGATCCTCGAGCTCTGCATCGACCATGGCGGCACCATCACCGGCGAGCATGGCGTCGGCCTCGAGAAGCTGAAGGCGATGTGCCTGCAGTTCCGCGATCGGCGAGATCGCCGCCTTCCACGACGTGAAGCGCGCCTTCGATCCCGCCGGCATCCTCAATCCCGGCAAGGCCGTCCCCACGCTCAAGCGCTGCGCCGAATGGGGCGGCCTGCACGTGCGGGGCGGCCGCATCCCGCGTCCCGACATCCCGCGGTTCTGACCCTACCGACATGGCTGACAAATTCATCATCGACCTGGCCGAGCGCGTGCGCGAGCACGCCGCGCGCAAGTCGCCGCTGCGCATCCGCGGCGGCGGCACGAAGGACTTCTACGGGGCGCCCCTGGCGGGCGAGCCGCTCGACATCGCGGGCTACGCGGGCATCGTGGCCTACGAGCCGCGCGAGCTCGTGCTCACCGTGAAGGCGGGCACGCGGCTCGCGGACATCGAGGCGGCGCTCGCGGCGCAGGGGCAGATGCTGCCCTTCGAGCCGCCGCGCTTCGGGGAAGCGGCCACCATCGGCGGCACGGTGGCGTGCAACCTCTCCGGACCGCGCCGGCCCTACGCCGGCGCCGCCCGCGACTTCGTCCTCGGCGCGCGCATCGTGAACGGCAAGGGCGAGGACCTCTCCTTCGGCGGGCGCGTCATCAAGAACGTCGCGGGCTACGACGTCTCGCGGCTCATGGCGGGCGCGCTCGGCACGCTGGGCGTGCTCACCGAGCTCTCGTTCAAGGTGCTGCCCCGGCCGCCGGCGGAGGCGACGCTCGCCTTCGAGATGGACGAGGCGAAGATGATCGACGCCGTGAACCGGTGGGCCGGCCAGCCGCTGCCCCTGTCGGCGACGGCCTGGGAGGCGGGCGTGCTTCGCGTGCGGCTCTCCGGCGCCGCGAGCGCGGTGGCGGCGGCGCGAACGAAGCTGGGCGGCGCGGACGTCGCCGATGGAGCCGCGTACTGGGAGGGGCTGCGCGAGCATCGCCTGCCCTTCTTCGCGGGCGATCGCCCCCTCTGGCGGCTGTCGGTGGCGCAGACCGCCGCACCGATCGCCGCGGGGCATCCGCAGCTCATCGAATGGGGCGGGGGACTGCGCTGGGTGAGTGGGGCGCTCGAGACGTCCGCGGGCGCGCGAGGCCGCCGCGGCCGCGAAGGGCCACGCGACGCTCTTCCGGGGCGGCGACCGCGCCGCGGGCGTTTTCCATCCGCTGGCACCCGCCCTCGCCAAGATCCATCGCCGCCTCAAGGACGCCTTCGACCCCGCCGGGATCCTCAACCCCGGCCGCCTGGACAACTTCTGACCGCCCGCGATGCAAACCAATCTCGCCGACTGGATCAAGGACACCCCCGAGGGCCGCGAGGCCGACGCGATCCTGCGCAAGTGCGTGCACTGCGGCTTCTGCCTCGCCACCTGCCCGACCTACAACCTCCTGGGCGACGAGCTGGACAGCCCGCGGGGCCGCATCTACCTCATGAAGCAGGCCTTCGAGGGCGCGCCCGTCACCGTGCGCACGCAGGTCCACCTCGACCGCTGCCTCACCTGCCGCGCCTGCGAGACCACCTGCCCCTCGGGCGTGCAGTACGGCCGGCTCGTGGACATCGGCCGCGAGGTCGTCGAGAAGAAGGTGCCGCGCGGCTCTCGTGGATGGCGCGTTCCGCCGGCTGCTGCGCTTCGCGTTCCTCTCCGGCCCGCTCTTTTCCTTCGGCGTCGCGATGGGCCGCGCCTTCCGCCCGCTGCTGCCGTCGTCGCTCGCGAGGCAGGTGCCGCCGCGGCGCGAGGCCGGCGCCTGGCCCGCGGCGCGGCATGCGCGCAGGATGATCGTCCTGGACGGCTGCGTGCAGCCCACGCTGGCGCCGGACATCAACGCCGCCACGGCGCGGGTGCTCGACCGGCTCGGCATCTCGCTCGTGCGGGTCGCGCAGGCGGGCTGCTGCGGCGCGATCGAGCACCACCTCAACGCGCAGGCGGCGGCGCTCGACCGCATGCGGCGCCAGGTCGACGCCTGGTGGCCGGAGGTGGAAGCGGGCGCGGAGGCCATCGTCATCACGGCGAGCGGGTGCGGCACGATGGTGCAGGACTACGGGCACCTCCTCGCGCACGACCCCGCGTACGCCGCGAAGGCGGCGCGCATCACCGAGCTCGCGAAGGACGTGGGGCAGGTGGTCGCCGCCGAGCGCGACGCGCTCGCGAAGCTTCTCGCGGGCAAGGCGCCCGTCGCGGACCCCATCGCCTACCACGCGCCCTGCAGCCTCCAGCACGGGCTGAAGCAGAAGGGCATCGTGGAGGCGATCCTGCGCGACGCGGGGTTCACGCTGACCCCGGTTCCCGATTCGCACGTGTGCTGCGGCTCCGCGGGCACCTACTCGATCCTCCAGCCCGCGCTCTCCCACCAGCTCCTCGCCAACAAGGTGAAGGCGCTCGAGTCGGGCGGGCCCGCGGCCCTCTGCACCTCGAACATCGGCTGCCTTCTCCACATCGAGTCCGGCGCCTCGCGCCCGATGTCGCACTGGATCGAGCTGCTCGACAAGCGCCTTTCCTAGCGCACCCGGGCCCGCCGCCTTGACCCAGGTCACGGCGCTCCCGCGCGGGGGTGCCACGCTGGGGTCGTCGTCCCTCCGGAGCCGGGGGCCATGAATCCGCAATCGCAGGCGCCTCGTGGCATGAACACGGACGGCAAGCGCATGGAGACGGTTCCCGACTGGCACCGGCTCGACGTCGCGCAAGCGGCATCCCGCCTCGGCACGGAACTCCACGCGGGGCTCGGAAGCGGCGAGGCGCAGCGGCGCATCGCGCAGCACGGCCCGAACGAGCTCGCCGAAGGCGAGCGCCGCTCGCCCTGGCGGATGCTCGCCAGCCAGTTCACCGATTTCATGATCGTGGTGCTCCTGGCGGCCGCGGCGGTCGCGGGCGCGGTGGGCGAGCCGCAGGACGCCATCGCCATCGTGGTCATCGTGGTCCTGAACGCCATCATCGGGTTCGTCCAGGAATACCGCGCCGAACGCACCATGGCGGCGCTTCGCCGCCTGGGCGCGCCGCACGCGCGCGTCATGCGCGAAGGACAGGTCCTGGACGTCGCGGCGCGCGACCTGGTGCCCGGCGACCTGGTGCTGCTGGAGGCCGGGAACATCGTTCCCGCGGACCTGCGCCTCGTCGACGCCGCGCGCCTCAAGGTGCAGGAGGCCGCGCTGACGGGCGAGTCCCTCCCCGTGGACAAGCAGGTGCTGCCGCTCGAGTCCGGCGATTCCGCGCTGGGCGACCGCACCAACATGGCCTACAAGGGCACGATGGTCACCTACGGGCGCGGTCGCGGCCTCGTCGTGGCCTCGGGCATGGCGACCGAACTCGGCCGCATCGCGACGCTCATCCAGTCGACGGGCGACAGCCAGACGCCGCTGCAGCGCCGCCTCGCGCACTTCGGCAAGTGGCTCGCGATCGCCGCGCTCGGCATCTGCGCCATCGTCTTCGTCGCGGGGCTGCTGCGCGGCGAACCGGTGGTGCTCATGTTCCTCACGGCGGTGAGCCTTGCCGTCGCGGCCATTCCCGAGGCGCTTGCCCGCGGTGGTGACGGTGGCGCTCGCCATGGGCGCGGGGAAGATGGCGCGGCGCAATGCCCTGGTGCGGCGGCTGCCGGCCGTCGAGGCGCTGGGGTCCGTCACGGTCATCTGCTCGGACAAGACCGGCACGCTCACGCAGAACCGGATGCGCGTCGCCGGGCTGTGGTCCGCGGTCTCCGCGCTCGGTGCGGCGGACCCCGTCCCGGAAACCGAACCGTGGCCGCGGCTCATGCGCGCGATGGCGCTCTGCAACGACGCCGCCGAGGGCGCCGACGGCGAGCCGCAGGGCGACCCCACGGAAACCGCCCTGTACGCCGCGGCGCGCGACGCGGGATTCGCCAAGGCCGCGATCGCGGCCGCCATGCCGCGCGTCATGGAGCTGCCGTTCGACTCGGACCGCAAGCGGATGACGACCGTGCATCGCGACGCCGGCGGCTACGTGGCGTTCACGAAAGGGGCGCCGGAGTCCGTGGTGGTCCGGTGCACGCGAATCGCCCTCGCGGACGGCGACGGGCCCGTCGACGTCCCCGCGGTGCTGGCGCAGGCCGGGCGCATGGCGGCCGAGGGCCTGCGAGTCCTCGCGATGGCGTCGCGACGCTGGCAGGGCTTGCCTGCCGGCGACGCCGTGGACGATGTCGAGGCGGACCTGGTTCTGCTGGGGCTGGTGGGACTCATCGACCCGCCGCGGGAGGAGGCCGCCGCCGCGGTCGCCGAGTGCGTGTCGGCCGGCATCACCCCGGTGATGATCACCGGGGACCATCCCGAGACCGCGCGCGCCATCGCCGCGCAGCTCGGCATCCTCGGCGACGACGAGACCGTGATCGACGGGGCCGAGCTCGCGCGGCTGACGATCGAGGAACTGCGGGAGCGGGCGGGGCGCACGGCGGTGTACGCGCGCGTCAATCCGGAGCAGAAGATCCGCATCGTCGAGGCCTTGCAGGGCAGGGGCGAGATCGTCGCCATGACGGGCGACGGCGTGAACGACGCGCCCGCGCTCAACCGCGCCGATGTCGGCGTGTCCATGGGGCGGTCGGGCACCGACGTGGCGCGCGAGGCCTCCCACCTCGTGCTCCTCGACGACAACTTCGCCACGATCGTCACCGCGGTCCGGGAAGGCCGGCGGATCTACGACAACATCCGCAAGTTCATCCGCTACGCGATGACCGGGAACATGGGGGAGATCTGGACCATCTTCCTCGCCCCGTTCCTGGGGCTCCCGATCCCGCTGCTGCCGATCCACATCCTGTGGGTGAACCTGGTGACCGACGGCCTGCCGGGGCTGGCACTCGCGATGGAGCCCGCGGAGCGAAACCTCATGCGGCGCCCGCCGCGCCCGCCCGGGGAAAGCGTGTTCGCGCGCGGCGTGTGGCAGCACATCGCGTGGGTCGGGCTGCTGCTCGGCGGGGTGTGCATCGCGACCCAGGCCTGGGCGCTCGCGACGGGCATTGCCCACTGGCAGACGATGGTGTTCACCGTGCTGGCGCTCTCCCAGCTCGGCCTGGCGATGGCCATCCGCTCCGAGCGGGATTCGCTCTTCGCGCAGGGCATCGGTTCGAACCGATGGCTCCTGGCCGCCGTCCTCCTCACGCTGGGGCTGCAGTTCGCCGTGATCTACGTGCCTTGGCTGAACGCCATCTTCCATACGCAGCCGCTCGCGGCGGGCGAGCTCGCGCTGTGCCTCGCGCTCTCGTGCGTGGTCTTCCTGGGCGTCGAGGCCGAGAAGGCGCTGATCCGCGCCGGGGTGCTCTACAAGGACCGGTGAGCGGCGCTCAGCGCGCGCGGCGGTAGAGGACGAAGGACTCGCTCCGGTCCCCGGGACGCGAGCCCCGCCAGGCCTGCGTCCAGCGCCCGCCGTCCACGGGCGGCGAGCGCCCCGCCGAGACCTGCGCGAGCAGCGTTTCGCAGCGCCCCGCGTCGCGATGCCCGGGCGCCACGACGCGCAGTCCGACGAAATAGTCGAGGAGCGCGCGCTGGGCGTCGCCCACGCCGGCGCCGATCGTGCAGGGGGAGGCGCCGATCGCGCCGGAGAGCGCCACGGCCACGGCGCGGTAGCTGCGCGCCTGGTCGATGAGCGGCAGCCCCAGCATCATCGTGAGCATCCACACCATGGTGATCCCCGCGCTCCAGTTGACCACCGCGCGGCGCGTCGTGCGCAGCGACCGCGCCACGACCGCCACCCAGATGCAGGTCAGGAGAACGGCCAGCGCGACGGGGATGAACCGGAACGGGTAGTGGTAGCCGGGGATCTCGCGCTGCAGCCAGGCCGCCACGCCGGCGGGGCTTCCGGTCATCGCGGCGGCAAAGCCGGTCCAGAGGAGGAGCGCGACCAGGCTGAACGTGGTGACGCCGAACCAGTCGAGGGCGCTCGCCGCGCCCCGGGGCATCGAATCGAGCTCGGCCACGCCCAGCAGCACGAGCGGCACCAGGAGCGGCATCGCGTTCACTTCCCGCGCCTCGGCGAGCACGGAGAGCATGACGAAGAAGAGGAGCGATCGCGGCCATCGGCAGGCGCAGGTCGGCCCGGGTCGGCGAGCGACTTGCGGGCCCGCCACACCGTCCAGGCGCCCAGCGGCAGCGCGGGCCAGGCGTACCACGGCAGGATTCGCGCGAAGTACGCCAGGTCGGCGAAGGCGCCCCGCGTGTCGCCGCTCGACCAGCGCGTGGCGAGCGCCACGCCGAGCCACTCCGCGGAAAGGGCCGGCGCGCGCTCGGAGAGGACGAGGGGCCAGGCGATGACGAGAGGCGCGGCGACGGCGAGGCCGATCGCGGCCGCGAGGGCATAGGGGCGCGCGCGCCAGGCGGGACCCGCCAGCGGAAGGGCGGCCGCGAGCACCCCGACCAGGAGGGCGGGCATGAGCCCGTCCCCGAGGAAAGCGATGCCGATCCCGGTACCCAGGAGCGGGCCGCCGAGCCAGGGGCGCGTCGCGGCGAGGCTCAATCCCGCGACGCCCATCGAAACCCCGGCGAGCCCCGCCAGGTCGGTGCTCATTTCGTGGGCGCGGATCAGGAGCCCGAGGCACCCGATGAGGAGGAGCACGGCGATGCGGCCGGCGCGGGGCCCGTAGAGCGCGATGGCGGCGACGTGCACGCCCGCCATCGTGACCGCCATGAAGAACCCGAAGCCAGGCGCGCGGCGTCGTGCAGCGGGAGCCAGCCCCCGAAGACCTTCGCGAAGGCCGCGGCCGTCCAGAAGAAGAGCGGGGCCCGGTCCAGGTAGGGCTCCCCGGCCAGCATGGGAACCGCCCAGTCGCCGGAGCGCAGCATCTCCGCGACCGCACCGAGGGCCAGCGCCTCGTCGGTCTTCCACGGATCGTGCCCGACGAGGCCCGGCAGCAGCCACGCGAGGCAGACGAGGAGGAAGAGTGCCGACTTGACCGGCGTGCGCGTGCCGTCATAGGCGATCCGGCCCCGGAGGGAATCGACGAGGGGGTCGGGGACGCGGTTCACGCGCGATCCACGGGGCGGCGGCAGGGCATGGACTATTGTAGCCGGGGCAACAAAAAAGGCAGCCGAGGCTGCCTTTCCTGTCTGGGCGAGCGGGCGCTTACTTGGCGCCCGGACGTCGCGCGGGAACGGTTCAGGACGGCGTGGCCGACTTGCGGGCGTAGCGCTTCTTGAACTTGTCGACGCGGCCGGCGGTGTCGACGATCTTCTGCTTGCCGGTGTAGAACGGGTGGGACTCGGCGGAGATTTCGATCTTGTAGACCGGATACTCCTTGCCGTCCTTCCACTTGATCGTCTCGCTGGTGGAGACGGTCGAGCGCGTGACGAAGCCGAAGTCGCAGCTCGTGTCGAGGAACACGACCTCGCGGTAGTTGGGGTGAATGCCTTCTTTCATGGTCTGTCGCGCCTTTCTCGCACTCTGGGCGCCGGGTGGGGGTCACGGCACCGGCTGCCGGGAAACGCGCATTATGGCCGAAACGGGGATTTAACGCAAATCCTATGCCAATCAGGGGTTTGGGGGCGAAACCGGCCCCCGCGCACCATCAACGACCGAAATTCATGGTGCACTGCATGATGATCCACGGGCGGTCGATGTTTCCGGCCCGCTGGCGTTGACCGGCGGCCCCGGAAAATTCGACCTGCCGGGAACGCACCGGCCGTCCGGTCCAACGACGTTCCCGCTGGGCGCGTTACGCCGCGCTCAACCCTTCTTCATCGACCCGAAGAACTCCTCGTTGCTCTTCGTGGCGCGCAGCTTGTCGATCAGGAATTCGGTCGCCTCGAGCTCGTCCATGCCGTAAAGGAGCTTGCGCAGGATCCAGACCTTGGGGAGGATTTCCGGGGCGATGAGGAGTTCCTCGCGGCGCGTGCCGGAGCGGTTGACGTTGATCGCCGGGTAGACCCGCTTCTCGGACATGCGGCGGTCGAGGTGGATCTCCATGTTGCCGGTGCCCTTGAACTCCTCGTAGATCACGTCGTCCATGCGCGAGCCCGTGTCGATGAGGGCGGTGGCGATGATCGTGAGCGAGCCGCCTTCCTCCACGTTGCGGGCGGCGCCGAAGAAGCGCTTCGGGCGCTGCAGGGCGTTGGAGTCCACGCCGCCGGTGAGCACCTTGCCGGAGGCGGGGACGACCGTGTTGTAGGCGCGGGCCAGGCGCGTGATGGAGTCGAGCAGGATCACCACGTCGCGCTTGTGCTCGACCAGGCGCTTGGCCTTCTCGATCACCATCTCGGCGACCTGGACGTGGCGCGTGGCCGGCTCGTCGAACGTCGAGGAGACGACCTCGCCGCGGACCGAGCGCGTCATTTCCGTCACTTCCTCCGGGCGCTCGTCGATGAGCAGCACGATGAGGACGATGTCGGGGTGGTTCGTGGTGAGCGCGTGCGCCATGTGCTGCATGAGCACCGTCTTGCCGGCCTTGGGCGGCGAGATGATGAGGCCGCGCTGGCCCTTGCCGATGGGCGCCATGATGTCGATCACGCGCCCGGTGAGGTTCTCCTCCGCCTTGATCTCGCGCTCGAGCTTGAGCGGCTTGTCGGGGTGCAGCGGCGTGAGGTTCTCGAAGAGGATCTTGGTCTTGGCGTTCTCCGGCGGCTCGCCGTTCACCTTGTCGACCTTCACCAGCGCGAAGTAGCGCTCGCCGTCCTTCGGCGTGCGGATCTCGCCCTCGATGGAGTCGCCCGTGTGCAGGTTGAAGCGGCGGATCTGCGAGGGGGAGACGTAGATGTCGTCGGGGCCCGCGAGGTAGCTGGTGTCGGGGGAGCGCAGGAAGCCGAAGCCGTCCTGCAGCACCTCGAGCGTGCCGTCGCCGAAGATGGCCTCGCCCTTCTTCGCCTGGGCCTTGAGGAGGGCGAAGATGAGTTCCTGCTTGCGAAGGCGGTTGGCGCCCTCGAGCTCCGTGGCCATCTCGAGGAGCTCGGAGACGTGTTTGAGCTTCAGGTCGGAAAGGTACATGCGGGGTGCGTGGACTCAGGTGTGTGGAGCGGGCCCGCGCGGGAGGCACGGGCCGGGAAAATCAGGGGGATTGCCTGGCTGCGGAGGGTGCTGCGGGATGGGGGTGCTGCGGCGTGGTCGAGGAACGAGCCGGCAACCTGAAATGTCAACAGCCAGAACGGTCCCAAGCGTATCCGGTTTCAGATGTTGCTGTCAATGAAGGCGTTGAGCTGGGTTTTCGAAAGCGCGCCGACCTTGGTCGCCTCGACGTTCCCGTTCTTGAAGAGCATGAGGGTGGGAATGCCGCGGATGCCGAACTTGGGCGGGGTCGCCTGGTTCTCGTCGATGTTGAGCTTCGCCACCTTGAGGCGGCCGGCGTATTCCTGCGCGACCTGGTCGAGCGCGGGCGCGATCATCTTGCAGGGGCCGCACCACTCCGCCCAGTAGTCGACGAGCACCGGGGTGGGGCTCTTGAGGACTTCCTGGTCGAAGGAATCGTCGGTTACCTGGATGATGTTGTCGCTCACGGTTGCCTCTTGTCGGTCAGGGATGGCGCGCCCGGTGTGGCCGCCTGGCGGCGGCGGGGCGCTTCGGATGGATGAGGATCGTAGCGTAACCCGTGGCCGGAGGCAAAAGGCGGCCGCGTCGCCCGACGTTGACCGGCGACAAGGAACGGGGCGTCGATCTGGTAAAATTCCAGGCTTTGCCGCGGTTCGCCCGCCCGTTTCCGAAAGGTCGCGATTCATGACGTACGTGGTCACCGAGTCCTGCGTCAAGTGCAAGTACACCGACTGTGTCGACGTGTGCCCCGTGGACTGCTTCCGCGAAGGGCCGAACATGCTGGTCATCGATCCCGACGAGTGCATCGACTGCACCCTGTGCGTGGCCGAATGCCCCGTGGAGGCCATCTTCGCGGAGGACGACGTCCCGGCCGACCAGAAGGACTTCATCGCCCTCAACGCGGAGCTCTGCAAGGTCTGGAAGCCCATCGTCGAGCGCAAGGACGCGCCGGCCGATGCGGACGAGTGGAAGTCCGTCAAGGACAAGCGCCAGCTGATCGAGAAGTAGCCGTTCCGGCGGCGCCGCCCGCCGGGGCCGGCGGTCCCTAGTCGTAGAGCCCCGCCTTCGCCTTGCCGCGGAAGACGCGGTACGAGATGACGGTGTAGGCCACGATGAAGGGCAGCACGACGAGCGCGCCGGCGAGCACGACCCTGAGCGACGAGGGGTGCGCCGCGGCCTCCCAGATCGTGAGCTTGTCGATCACGACGTAGGGGAAGAGGCTGTAGGCGAGCCCCAGGAAGCTGATCGCGAAGATCGCCACCGCGCCCGCGAACGGCTGCCAGTCCCTCGCGCCCTCGCCCCGGCCGCATGCGGCCGGTGGCGCGCCAGACGATGAGCCCCGCCCAGAGGCACGCGGCCGGCAGCGCCATGAGCGCCAGCGTGCGCGGGAAGTCGAACCACTTCGCGCGCACGGTCTCGCTCACCATCGGCGTCGCGAGGCTCACGAGCCCCACGCCGAGCGCCACCCAGAGCAGCCCCCAGCGCGACCACGCGAGCGCCTTCCTCTGCAGCTCGCCCTCGGTCTTGGGCACGAGCCAGGTCGCGCCCGAGCAGCACGTAGCCGCCGCAGACGGCAGCGCCCACGATCGTCGCGAAGAGGAGGAAGCCCACGCCCGGCTCGAACCCGGTGATGTAGCGCCCGAGCATGAAGCCCTGGGAGAAGGACGCGAGGAAGGAGCCGGCCCAGAAGAGCCAGTTCCACAGCTCGCGGTGCCAGCCCAGCGCCTTCATGCGGAACTCGAAGGCCACGCCGCGGAACATCAGTCCCACCAGCATCGCCACCACCGGCAGGTAGAGCGCGCCCAGCACCACGCCGTGCGCACGCGGGAAGGCCACCAGCAGGATGCCCACGCCCAGGACGAGCCAGGTCTCGTTCGCGTCCCAGAAGGGGCCGATGGACGACACCATCACCGACTGCTCCGCGGCGCTCGCGGCGCCGGCATGAGCATGCCCACGCCGAGGTCGTAGCCGTCCAGCACCACGTAGGCGAGCACCGACACGCCCATCAGCACCATGAAGATCAGCGCGAGGTCCATGGGTTCCTCCTCAGTCCGCGGCCGCGCCGGCGGGGGAGGCCCCGGGCAGCATCTTCGCCGCCGCGGCCTCCGCCCCCTGGCCCGACAGGTGGGTCAGCACGACCATGTAGGCGACGAACATGGCGGCGTAGGTGAGCACGTAGCCCGTGAGGCTCACGCCGAGCTGCGCGCCGGAAATCTCGCCCACGGCCTCGCTCGTGCGCATCACCCCGTGCACGAGCCACGGCTGGCGCCCGATCTCGGTGACGATCCAGCCCGCGAGGGTGGCCGCCCAGCCCGAGAAGGTGAATCCCGCCAGCGTCCACAGGAGCCAGCGCGGCGCGACGGCGTCGCGCCGGGTGAGCCACGCGGTGAACCAGGAGATCGCGATCATCGAGACGCCGATGCCCACCATGAGGCGGAAGGCGAAGAACACCGGGGCCACGGGCGGGACATCGGCGCCGAAGGCATCCAGGCCCTTGAGCTCCGCCTTGGCGTCGTGCCTGAGGATGAGGCTCGCGACGTACGGATCTCGATGGCGTAGTCGTTGGTCTTCGTCCGCTCGTTCGGGAATCGCGAAGAGGACGAGCGGCACGCCGTTCTCCGTGTGCCAGATCGCCTCCATGGCCGCGATCTTGGCCGGCTGGTGCTCGAGCGTGTTGAGGCCGTGGAAGTCGCCGACCACGGCCTGCACCGGCGCGAGCACCGCGGCGACGAGGACGCCCACGCGCATCGTGCGCCGCGCCATCGCGTCCGCCGGCGCCTTGAGGAGGCGCCAGGCCGAGAGCCCGGCCACCACGAAGGCCGCGGTGAGGCCCGAGGCGATCAGCATGTGCGTGAAGCGATAGGGAAACGACGGATTGAAGATCACCGCGAACCAGTCGCCGGCGATCCACTGGTCGCCGTCGAGCACGTGGCCCGCGGGCGTCTGCATCCAGGAGTTGAGCGCGAGGATCCAGAATGCCGAGAGCGAGGTGCCCGCCGCCACCAGCGCCGTGGCGCCGATGTGCGCCCAGGCCGGCACGCGGTTCATCCCGAAGAGCATGATGCCGAGGAAGGTGGCCTCGAGGAAGAACGCGGTGAGCACCTCGTAGCCGAGCAGCGGGCCCGCGATCGCGCCCACCCGGTTCATGTAGCCCGGGCCAGTTGGTGCCGAACTGGAACGACATCACGATGCCCGTGACCACGCCCATCGCGAAGGTGAGGGCGAAGATCTTGGTCCAGAGCTTGTAGGTCTTGAGCCAGCCCGCCTCGCCCGTGCGGTGGTACGCGATGCGGAAGCCCAGCAGGATCCAGGCGAGCGCGATCGTGAGGCTCGGGAACAGGATGTGGAACGCGATGTTCAGCCCGAACTGCGCGCGCGCGAGGAGCAAGGGGTCGTCCATGGCGGCGCTCCCGTGGGACTCGAGTCCCGATTGTAACGCCGTCCGTCGCGCCGGGCCGGCGCGACGGATGGCGCCGCGTTGGAGGGGCGCCTCAGTGCTCGGCGAAGCGCTTGCGGAACGTGGCGTAGTAGAGCACCGGGATCACCACCAGCGTGAGCACGGTGGAGACGAGGATGCCGAAGATGAGCGAGATGGCCAGCCCGTTGAAGATCGGGTCGTCGAGGATGAAGCCCGCGCCCAGCATCGCGGCGAGCGCGGTGAGGGCGATCGGCTTCGCCCGCGCGGCGGCCGACTGCATCACCGCGTCGCGGAAGGCCGAGCCCTCGGCAACCTTCAGGTTCACGAAGTCCACCAGCAGGATGGAGTTGCGCACGATGATGCCGGCGAGCGCGATCATGCCGATCATCGACGTGGCGGTGAAGTTGGCGCCCAGCAGCGCGTGCCCCGGCATCACCCCGATGATGGTGAGCGGGATGGGCGCCATGATCACGAGCGGCACGAGGTACGAGCGGAACTGCGCCACCACGAGCAGGTAGATGAGCACCAGTCCCACGGCGTAGGCGAGGCCCATGTCGCGGAAGGTCTCGTAGGTCACCTGCCACTCGCCGTCCCACTTCACGGCGTACTGCCGGTAGGGGTCGGAGGGCTGGCGGATGAAGTACTCGCCGAGCGTGCCGCCGTCGTCGAGCGGCTGTCCCGCGACCTTGCCTCGCGCCGCGAACATGCCGTAGAGGGGGCTGTCGGTGCGGCCGGCCTGGTCGGCGACCACGTAGACCACGGGCAGCAGGTCCTTGTGGTAGACGGGGCGCTCGCGGTCGTTTCGCACCGTGCGCACGAGCTCCGACATCGGCACGAGCGAGCCGTCGGCGGCGCGCATCGTGAGCTTGAGGAACTCGGAAAGCTCGCCCTGCTGCTCGACGGGAAGGGTCAGGCGCACCGGCACCTCGTACTTCGAGTGCCCGTCGTGGAGCGGCGTCGCGTCCATGCCCGAGAGCCCGGCGCGCATCGTCTCCACCACGTCGCGGCGCGAGACGCCCGCGAGCGCGGCGCGCCCCTGGTCGACCTTCAGCACGATCCGCGGAGCGGGGTCGTCGACCGTGTCGTCGATGCCGACGATGTCGGGCGTGGCGGCGAGCGCCTCGCGCACGGTCTTCGCCACGCGGATGCGGCCGGCTTCCTCGGGGCCGTAGACCTCGGCGACGATGGGCGAGAGCACCGGCGGCCCCGGCGGCACCTCGACCACCTTCACCTTCGCGCCCCAGCGCCTGCCGATCTCCTCGAGGGCCGGGCGCGCGCCCGCGGCGATGTCGTGGCTCTTCCGGTGACGCTTCGACTTGTCGGCGAGGTTCACCTGCAGGTCGCCCTGCTCGGAGAGGCTGCGCAGGTAGTACTGGCGCACCAGCCCGTTGAAGTTGATGGGGGAGGCGAGGCCGGCGTAGGCCTGGTAGTCCACCACCTCGGGAATCGTGGCCACGTGCGCGCCCAGGTCGCGCAGCGCCGCCGCCGTCACTTCCACCGGCGTGCCCGCGGGCATGTCCACGACCACCTGGAACTCCGACTTGTTGTCGAAGGGCAGCATCTTGAGCACCACGAGCTTCACGCCCGGCGAGCCCCGCCGAGAGCACGATCGCCACGGCGATGCCGATGCCGAGCCGGCGGCGGTTGCGCGCCGCCTGCGGCGCGCTGATGAAATGCCCGAGGAGCGAGCCGAAGTAGCGCTCGAGCTTCGCGTCGAGGGTCGAGGCCGTCTCGTGGCCGTGCGAGGCGAGGAGCTTCAACGCGAGCCACGGCGTGACCGTGAAGGCGATGGCGAGCGAGAGCAGCATCCCCATGCTCGCGTTGATCGGGATCGGGCTCATGTACGGGCCCATCAGGCCGGTGACGAAGGCCATCGGCAGGAGGGCGGCGATCACCGTGAAGGTGGCCAGTATCGTGGGGCCGCCCACCTCGTCCACGGCCGCGGGAATGATGCCGGAGAGCGGCCCGCCCTTCATGCCGCGGTGGCGGTGGATGTTCTCGACCACCACGATCGCGTCGTCGACCAGGATGCCGATGGAGAAGATGAGCGCGAAGAGCGACACGCGGTTGAGCGTGAAGCCCCACGCCCAGGAGGCGAACAGCGTCGAGGCGAGCGTGAGCACCACGGCGAGGCCGACGATCACCGCCTCGCGGCGGCCGAGGGTGGCGAAGACGAGGACGACGACCGACAGGGTGGCGAAGATGAGCTTCTTGATGAGGCTTCTGCGCCTTGTCGTTGGCCGTGGCGCCGTAGTTGCGGGTGACGGTCGCGTGCACGTCCGCGGGGATGATCGTGCCCTTCAGCTCGTCGACGCGCTGCGTGACGCGCCGGGCGACGTCGACCGCGTTCTCGCCGGGCTTCTTGGTGACCTGCAGGGTGACGGCGGGGTGGTCGCCCGCCGCGGCGAGCGCCTTCCCGGCCGAGGCGGGGCCCGCGCCGGTCCAGACGTAGCGCGTGGGCTGGTCGGGTCCGTCGACGACCTCGGCGACGTCGGCAAGGTACACGGGGCTCCTGTCCTGCACGCCGACCACGAGGGCGCGCACGTCGGCCGCCGACTCGAGGTAGTTCCCCGTCTCCACCGCGATCTCGCGGTTGTCGCGCACGAGCTTGCCGGTGGGCGCCGTCACGTTCGAGAGCTGCAGCGCGTTCCTCACGTCGAGCGCGGTCACGCCGTGGGAGGCCAGGCGATCGGCGTCGAGGAGCACGCGAACCACCCGCCCGGGGCCGCCGAGCGTCTGCACCTCGCGGGTGCCGGCCACGCGCTTCAACTCCACCTCGATCGCGTGGGCGACGCGCTCGAGCTCGTAGGCGCCGTGGCTCGCATCGTCGCTCCACAGCGTGAGCGAGACCACCGGCACGTCGTCGATGCCCTTCGGCTTGATGACGGGCTCGAGGATGCCCAGCTCCGGCGGCGCCCAGTCGCGGTTGGCGCTCATGGTGTCGCGCAGCCGGACGATGGCGTCGATGCGCGGCACGCCCACCTTGAACTGCACCGTGAGGATCGCCATGCCGGGGCGCGAGACGGAGTAGACGTGCTCGATGCCCTCCATCTGCGAAAGCACCTGCTCGGCCGGGGTGGAGACGAGCGCCTCGACGTCGTTCACCGACGCGCCCGGGAACGGGATGAACACGTTCGCCATCGTCACGTTGATCTGCGGCTCCTCCTCGCGCGGCGTGACGGCCACGGCGAAGAGGCCCAGGAGGAAGCGCCACCAGCGCGACCAGCGGGGTGAGCTGCGAATCCTGGAAATAGCGCGCGATGCGCCCGGAGATCGCCCATGCCGTCCATGCGGTTTCGCGCCTTTCAGGCGGCGGGGCCGGACGACATGCCGGCCTTCACGGGATCGAGGGCGACCTTCTCGCCCGCCTTGAGGCCGGCCAGCACCTCCACCGACTTCTCGTCGGAGACGGTGCCGATCCGGACCTGGCGCAGCCGCGGCTCGCCCTTGTCGTCGACCACGTAGACGGCGGTGACCTCGCTGCGCCGCAGGACCGCGGCGCGCGGCACCATGAGGCGGGCGGCCTTGCCGGTGACGAAGTGGGCGCGCGCGAAGACGCCGGGGAGGAGGCCCTTCGCATCATCGGGCAGGTCGAGGCGCACCTGGGTGGTGTGCGTGCGCGGGTCGGCGGAGGGGACGACGGTGACGTTCTTCACGTCGACCCAGCGATCGAGCGAGGGAACCTCGATGCGCGCCCTGGCGCCGGCCTGGATCGCGGGCACCTGCGCGGAGGCGACGGTGGCCACCACGCGAAGCGACGACGGGTCGAAGCCCGTGAGGAGGGCCTTGCCCGGCGCCGCCATCTCGCCCAGCTGCACGTGCCGGGCCGAGACCACGCCGCTGTAGGGGGCGACGATCGTGGTGAAGCTCCTCTCGGTGGCCGCGGCGCCCGCGCCGGCGAGGGAGGCCTTCATGCGCGACTCGGCGGCCTTGAAGTCGGCCTCGGCCTTGTCGAGCGCGGCCTGGCTCACGAATTTCTGCGCGACGAGGCTCTTCGTGCGCTCGTACTGCGCGCGCGCGTTCACGAGCGTGGCCTCCGCCTCGCGAACCTGGGCGTCGCTCGCGGCCACGGCCTGGGTCGCGGCGCGCTCGTCGATGCGCAGGATCACGTCGCCCTTCTGGACGCGGTCGCCCACGTCGAAGCGGATGTCGACGATGCGGCCGGAGACCTGCGCGGAGACGGTCGACTGGCGCACGGCCTCGACCACCGCCTCGGCGGAGGTCGTGAGGTCGACTTCCCGCAGTTCCGCCGCGCCGGTCGCGAGGGCGGCGGCGGCCTTCGGCGCGGCCGGCGGCTCCGGGGAGCCGCAGGCGGCGAGGGCGAGGCCGGCAAGGAGGGACAGGGCGAGGGAGGCGGGTTTCATCGTGTTCTCGGCAATTCTCGGTATCAGGCGGTGGCGACCCAGCGTTCCAGGTCGGGCGCGGAGCGCGCGCCGGTGGTGCGGCCGGCTTCCCGGCCCTCCTTCAGGAGGAGGAGGGTCGGAATCGACCTTATCCCGAACCGCCCGGCGAGGGCCTGCGCCAGATCAGTATTCACCTTCGCGAGGCGCGCGCGGCCCGGCGAGCCGCCGCGCCGCCTGCGCGAACTCCGGCGCCATCTGCCGGCAGGGCCCGCACCAGGGCGCCCAGAAGTCGACGACGACGGGCACGCTGGTGCGCGAGACGAAGGCGTCGAAGGACGCGTCGTCCAGCTCCACGACGGCGTCGTCGAGGAGCGGCGTCCCGCACCGGCCGCACTTCGGGCCCTCCCGCACGCGGGCCGCGTCGACGCGGTTCTGCGCGAGGCACTTCGGGCAGGCGACGTGGACGAATCCGGGGCGGCGGTTGCCATGGCTTCCTCCTACGCGGACTGCGCGGCGCTCTTCACGCCCAGCTTCCTCAGGATGATCTCGAGCGGGCAGAAGCACGAGAACCCGCTCTGCAGCAGGTTGGCGCCGACGAAGGCGGTGAACCACAGGAAGTTCTGGTTCACGAAGATCGGGCTGCCGGGCACGCCGAGGCCGAGGGAGAGGAGCACGAAGGTGCCGGCGAAGATGCGGACGAGTCTTTCGGTGGTCATGGAGGGTCTCCGGGGGAACGTGGCGAGATGATACTGTGGGGGGTATGGTATGTCAAGCGCCTGCGCAGGAGGGAGGCTGGACAGCCTATACCGGGTAGTGTATAAACGGAAGGCGTTCAAAGGAGACGCCCATGCCCACGATCCGGGACGAAACCCACAAGAAGGAACTCATCCACCGCCTGCGCCGCGTCGAGGGCCAGCTGCGCGGCATCCAGGCCATGATCGAGAAGGGCTCGGACTGCGAGGCCATCACGCAGCAGCTCTCCGCCAGCCGCCGCGCGCTCGACAAGGCCTTCTATCACGTGCTCTCCTGCGCCATCCAGTCCGGCGGCGATGCCCCCGCGGGTACCGCCGGCAAGGCCGTCGTCGACAAGCGCCTCGAGCACGCCGCGGAGCTGCTGGCCAAGTTCGGCTGACGTCCCGCCCGGCTCATCGCCTGAGCCACCGGGCCGCTATCATGCGGTCCATGCACGTCCGCGTTCGCTTCCATCGCCCGCGAGGCCCTCTTCGAGCGGCTGGCGCTCGGCCACGCGCGGCGCCTCACCGTCCTCACCCCCAATCGCCGCCTGGCGGCCAGCGCTCTCGCGGGACTTCGACGACTGCGCGCGCGGGCGCCGGGCTCGCCGCCTGGGAAAGCGCCGACATCCTGCCCTGGCCCGCCTTCGTCGAGCGGCTCTGGGACGAGGCGATGCACGCCCCGCGTCCGGGGAGCTCCCGCTCCTGCTCTCGCCGGACAGAGGAAGCCGCGCTCTGGGAGTCGATCGTCGCCGATGTCGCGCCACGCGCGGGAGCTCTTCTCGGCCGGCGGCCGCCGCCCGCTCTGCCGCGAGCGCCTGGCAGCTCGCCCACGGCGTGGCGACTGCGGGCCGCCGGGGCCGGACGCCAACGAGGACGCGAAGGCCTTCGCGGAGTGGTCCTCGACGCTACGAGCGGAGGACGCGCGAGGGCGCGGTTCGATCGACGCCGCGCGCCTGCCCGACGCGGTGCCGCGCCCTCGGCTTCGCGAGGCGGCCTGCCTGCCCCGCGACGCTCGTCCTCTACGCCTTCGACCTGCTCACGCCGCAGATGCGCGACCTGCTCGAGGCCGCGGCGCGGTCCGGCATCGACGTGCTCGCCTGCGAGCCGCCGCGGCACGCCGGCATCCCCGTCGGCGTTCCCCTCGCCTCGCCGGCCGAGGAGATCGCGGCCGCCGCCCGCTGGGCGCGCGCGCGGCTGGAGGCCGCGGGACCGGGGCCGGACCCCGCGCATCGGGGTGGTGGTGCCCGACCTCGCGCAGCCGCCGCGGTCGTCGGGCGCGTCTTCGCCGCGACGCTGCATCGGCTCCAACGCGCCGGGCGGACGGCGCGCCCGCGCTTCGACCTTTCGCTCGGCCAGTCGCTGGCGGACTTCGCCCTCGCGCGATTTCGCGCTCGCCCTGCTGAGCCTCGCGGGCCGCCAGATCGCCTTCGAGCGCGCGAGCCGGCTGCTGCGCTCGCCCTTTCTCGGGGAGTCGAGGCCGAGATGGCGTCCGCGCGCCCGGCTCGATGCGCAGCTTCGCAAGCGCGCGCCGCCGTGGCGCGACCCTCGACCGGCTCGCGGGCCATCTCGGCGCTCCGCGGAGGCCGGGACGCCGCGCGCCGCGATGCCTCGCCTCGCAGGCGAGGCTGCGCGGCTCGCCGCGCAGCGCCCCCGGCGCGGCCGCGCACGCCGCCGGCCTGGGCGCGCGCGTTCGGGGACCGCTGCGCGGCCGGGCTTCCCGGCGAGCGAGGCCTCGACTCCGCGGAGCTCCAGGCGCTCGCCAAGTGGCACGAGGCGCTCGCGCGCTCGCGTCGCTCGGCGTCGTCGCGGGAACGCTCGGCCGCCGAGGCCGCGCTGGCGGCACCTGCGCCACTCCTGCGGACACGCTCTTCCAGCCCGAGTCGCGCGAGGCCCCGGTCCAGGTCATGGGCATCCTGGAGATCGGTCGGGCCTGGAGTTCGACGCGCTGTGGGTCATCGGGCTGGACGACGACGCGTGGCCGCAGCCGCCGCGGCCCAACCCGTTCCTCCCGGTCTCGCTGCAGCGCGCCGCGGGCGTTCCGCAGGCCTCGGCGGAGGCCTCGCTCTTCGACCTCGACCGGCGCATCACGAGCGTGGGCCGGCGCGGCGGAAGAGGTCGTCTTCTGCCATGCCGTCGCGCGGAGCGAGGAGCGCTCGCTCGGGCGAGCCCGCTCGTCGCGGGCTTCGCGGCGGCCGAAGCCGCGGACGCTCGGCGGTCCCGCGTCCCCGAGGCCTGCGCGAGGCGATATTCGCCGCCGGGCGCGACCGGCCGCCGGGCGGGATGCGCCGACGAGCGCGGGCCCGCCCTGGCGCCGGCGCGGCACGCGGAGGCACCGCGATCCTCGCGCGACCAGGCCGCCTGCCCTTTCCGCGCCTTCGCGCGCCACCGGCTCGGCGCGGACGCGCCGGAGGTGCCGCAGCCCGGGCTCGGCCCGCCGACCGCGGGCAGCTCCTGCACGCGGTGCTCGCGGCCGCGTGGCGCAGCCTCGGCGCCACGGGCGCGCTGGACGGCATGGCGCCGCAGCGCTCGAGGGCTCGTCGCGGGCGCGGCCGCGTCGGCCCTGGGAGGCTGCGCAGCGCGCCGCCCCGGCCGCGCTCGCGGGCCGCTTCGCCGCGCTCGAGCGGGAGCGCCTCGTCGCGAGCGCCCTCGCCTGGCTGGAGTTCGAACGCGGCCGCGCGCCCTTCGAGGTCGTCGCGCAGGAAGAGCCGCTCGCGATCGACGTTCGGCGGCGTCGCGTGCGACGTGCCGCTCGACCGCATGGACCGGCTCGCCGCCGGCGGACTCGCGGTCATCGACTACAAGACCGGCGAGCCGCGCGTGGCGCGCTGGCTCGGGCGAGCGCCCCGACGAGCCGCAGCTCCCGATGTATGCGCTCGCCAGCGGCGACGACGTCGCGGCCGTGGCCTTCGCCCGGCTGAAGCCGGGCGACACGGCGTTCACGGGCCTCGCGCGCGAGGAAGGGCCTGCTGCCGGGCACGACGATCGTCTCGAAGCACCGCACGCCGGCAGCGCCGCGCCTCGTGGCACGGAACTGCTCGACGCGTGGCGGCAGTGCGACTGGACGCCCTCGGGCGCGAGTTCGCGGCCGGCGACGCGCGGCTCGATCCCAAGCGGCCGTTCGCCACCTGCGCGGGCTGCGACCTGTGCGGCTCGCTCTGCCGCGTGCACGAGCGCTGGGGAGGTGGCCGCCGACGAGGCCGACGACGGGGAGGGGGACGCGGAATGAGCAAGCCACGCCGGTCGCCGACGCTCGGCGAGCGCCGGCGCGCCCTCGACCCTGCGCGCTCCTTCATCGTCCAGGCGCCCGCCGGCTCGGGGAAGACCGGCCTGCTCATCCAGCGCTGCCTCGGCTGCTCGCGATCGTCGCGCGGCCCGAGGAGATCGCTCGCGATCACCTTCACGCGCAAGGCGGCGGCGAGATGCAGCGCCGCGTCCTCGCCGCGCTGCACGGAGGCGCGGGAACGCGCCGCGCCGGAGGCGGCGCGAACGAGCGCCGCACGCAGCGAGCTCGCGCAGGCCGCGCTCGCGCGCAACGACAGCGCTCGGCTGGCGCCTCGCTCGAGAACGCGGCGCGCCTGCGCGATCCAGACCATCGACTCGCTCTGCGCCTCGCTCACGCGCCAGATGCCCGTGCTCGCCAGGTTCGGCTCGCAGCCCGGGCTCGTCGAGGACGCGGGCGACCTCTACCGCGAGGCGGCGCGTGCGCACGCTCGCGCTGCTCGATCGCAGCCAGCCGGGCGCGCGACGCGTCGCGCTCCTGCTCGCGCACCTCGACAACGACCGGGCGCGCGTCGGCGCTCTCGCGGGATGCTCGCGCCGGCGCGACCACTGGCTCGCCTACCTGCGCGCGGCGACCGAGCGCGCGGCCCTCGAGGCGGCGCTCGTCCGGGCGCGAAGGCCATGGACCGGGCGCGACGCTCTTTCCGGCCGACGCGCTGCCTCGCCTGGCGCCGCTCGTCGCCTACGCCACCGGCGAGCTGCGGCGCATGGGCATCGACTCGCCCATCCTCGCCTGCGAAGGCCTCGCCGCGCTGCCCGCGGCGGACGAGGACGGTGCCGCGCCTGGATCGGCTTCGCGGCCTTGCTGCTCAAGACGACGGCGAGTGGCGCAAGGGGTCAAAGGCGACCGGCTTTCCGCGAAGAAGCTCGGCGGCGCGACGACGAAGGCGCTACGAGGCGCTGCGCGGCGCTGCAGGACGCGGCGGGCTGCGGGAGGCGCTGGCCGCCCTCTCCATCATGCCGCCCGCGACGTTCGACGACGCGCATGGGAGGCGCTCTCCGCGTGGTCGCGGTGCTGCCGGTCGCGGCCGCGCAGCTGCTCGTCGTCTTCGCGCGCGCGGCGAGGCCGACCACCGAGATCGCGCAGGGCGCGGTGCGCGCGCTCGGCGACCGAGGACGATCCCACCGACCTGCTGCTCGCGCTCGACTAGCGCATCCACCACATCCTCGTGGACGAGTTCCAGGACACCTCGCGCAGCCATGGCGAGCTGCTCGAGCGGCTCACCGCCGGCTGGAGCCCGGGCGACGGCCGCACGCTCTTCGTGGTGGGCGACCCGATGCAGTCCGATCTACCGCTTCCGCGAGGCGGAGGTGGGCCTGTTCCTGCGCGCGCGGCGCGAGGGGCTCGCCGCAACGTGCCGCTCGAGCCCTCGCGCTCGCGACCAACTTCCGCTCGCAGGCGGGCATCGTGGAGTGGGTCAACGACGCCTTCCGGCGCGTGATGCTCCCGCAGCGCGAGGACGATCGCGAGGGCGCCGTGAGCCTAGCGCCGTCCCCGCGGTCCACGAGCCGCTCGCCGGCGAGGCCGTCACCGTGCGCACCCGTTCGTCGACGGGCGAGCCGCGCGCGCGAGGACGAGGCGCGCGCGTCGTCGAGCTGCGTCGGGCGCCGGCGCGCCGAGCGGCCCGGACGGCCAAGGTCGCGATCCTCGTGCGCACCCGCACGCACCTCGCCGGATCGTGCCGGCGCTGAAGGCCGCGCGGCTGCGCTTCCGCGCCGATCGAGATCGATCCCCTCGGCGAGCGCCAGGTCGTGCAGCGACCTGCTCGCGCTCACGCGCGCGCTCGTCCCACCCCGCCGACCGCACGGCGTGGCTCGCGGTGCTGCGCGCGCCCTGGTGCGGGCTCACGCTCGCCGACCTGCTCGCGCTGGCGGGCGGCGACGAGCGCACCGTACGAGTGCCGTGGGTGATCGCGCGACGCGCGCGACGGCGCCTCGCGGCGCTTCCGGCGACGGCCGCGCGCGGCTCGCGCGCGTGCGCGCGGTGCTCGACGATGCGCTCGCCGGCGCGGCTGCGCGCCACGCTGCGCGACGCGTCGAAGGCGCGTGGCTCGCGCTCGGCGGGCCCGCCTGCCTCGCCGGACGCCACGGACCTCGAGGACGCCGACGACGTTCCTCGACCACCTCGACGCATCGCCGAGGCCGGGCGACCTGCGCCGACCGCGCGGCGCTCGAGGAGCGTCTCGACAAGCTCTACGCGCGCGCCGGACCTGGCGCGCCGAGACGGGCTGCAGGTGATGACGATCCACAAGGCGAAGGGCCTCGAGTTCGACACCGTCATCGTGCCCGGCCTGGACCGCGTGCCGCGCGCCGGACGAGAAGCCGCTCTTCCGCTGGAAGGAGCGCACCGACGGCGGGCTCCTGATGGCGCCGGTCATGGAGCTCGGGCGCGGGACGCGACCCGCGCCGACGACTACCCGAACGAGCACTCGATGCGTCGACAAGCGAAGGCCGCACGAGAACGGGCGCCTGCTCTACGTGGCCGCCACGCGCGCGAAGCATCGGCTGCACCTCCTGGGCGACGCGGCGTCGGGCCGAAGGCGGACGGGTCCCGCGGTCCGCGTGCCGCCGAAGAAGGGCTCGCTCCTCGCGAAGCCTGGCCGCGTGGCGGAGGACTTCGAAGCGGCGCCGCGCGCGCCGCCGCCGCCGGCCCGTCGGGGGCCCCGGCGCGTCGCCCGGACGCCGCGCGACCTGCGCTGGATCCGGCCGGGCGTCCTCCGCCGTCGCGTGGACGAGCCCGCGCGCGCTCCCGGCCGAGGACGAGCGCGAGCCGGAGACGGCTGGAGTTCTGCTGGGTCGGGGAGACCGCGCGGCATGTGGGGACCGTGGTGCACCGGTGGCTGCAGCGCATCGGGCAGGACGGGCTCGCGGCGTGGGACGCGCGCGCGCATCGACGCCCCTCGCCGCCGCGCCTTCGCGGCGAGCTCGAGCGGCGGGGCGTCCTCGGGTCGGACCTCGACGAGGCGGCGCGCGCGCGCGCTGGAGCGCCCTCGCGCACGGCCGTGACCGACCCGAGCGGGCGCTGGATGCTCGGCGCCGCACGCCGCGGGCGGCCAGCGAGTATCCGCGTCACGTCGATCGAGGACGGCGCGCGGCGGCGCCTCGTGATGGACCGCGTGTTCACGGACGCCGAAGGCGAGCGCTGGATCGTCGACTACAAGACCGGCCGGCACGAGGGCGCGAGCGCCGAGGCGTTCCTCGACAGCGAGCGCGAGCGCTACGCGGGCCAGCTGCGCGCCTATGCGGCGGCGCTGGGCGGCGGGCCGCGGCTCGGCCTCTACTTCCCGCTCATCCCCGGGTGGCGCGAGGTCGACTGAGTCAGCGCTTCAGCCCCGAGAGCCAGTGCACCAGGTTCATGGTCACGAGCTGGGGCTGCTCCAGCGGGGACAGGTGGCCGCACTGGTCGGCGATCACGAGCCGGGAGCCGGCGATCGCGTTCGCCATCTCCTGGTGCAGCGCGACGGGCGTGAGCGCGTCGTCCTTGCCGCAGAGCACGAGCGTGGGGCAGGCGATCTCCGCGAGCCGCGGGCGGCTGTCGACGCGACCGATGATCGCCTCCTGCTGGCGGCAGTAGGCATCCTTTCCCGTCGCCGCGGCCATGGCCTTCACGGCCGCGACGAGCTTCGCGTCGCGCATGTGCGACGGCAGCAGCAGCTTCGGCAGGAGCGCGTTCACCACCCGCTCGAAGTCCGTCTCGGCGAGCTTCATCATGCGCCGGCGGTCCGCCGTCGCCTGGTCCGAGTCGGGCCGCGCCGTGGTGTCGAGGAGCGCCAGGCCGATCACGCGCGCGGCGGCCTGCCGCTGGATTTCCAGCGCGACGTAGCCTCCCATCGACAGGCCCGCGACCGCGAAGGGGCCGGGCGGCATCTTCGCGATCGCCGCCGAGGCCATGGCGGCGATCGAGCCGCCGGCCGAAACGTCCGCCACCGAGCATTCGGCGGCGTGCTTGAGGCCGTCGACCTGCGCCTGCCAGAGGCGGCGGTCGCAGAGAAGGCCGGGAACGAGAAGCAGGTTGGGATTGCTCATGGGGTCCTTTAGAGCCAGCGGGCCTGGCGGAATCGGTAGAAGAGGTAGACGTCGATCGCGACCATGGCCGTGACGGCGAGCGGATAGCCGAACAGCCACTTGAGTTCCGGGATGTGCTCGAAGTTCATGCCGTAGATCCCCGCGATCATCGTCGGCACGGCCACGAGCGCGCCGTAGGCCGCCAGGCGCTTGGTGACCTCGTTCTCGGCGAGCGAGATCATCGCGAGGTTCACGTTCATCGCGGTGGTGACCATGTCGCGCAGGCTGTCGAGGCCCTGGCTCAGCCGCAGCAGGTGGTCGTAGACGTCGCGGAAGTACTCCTGCGTCCCGTGGCACATCTGCGGCACGCGGCCGCCGTGCAGCTTCCCGACCGCCTCGATGAGGGGGTCGACGGCATGCCTCACGGTCATGAGCTTCTGCTTCAGGCCGTAGAGCGCCTCGAGGTTCGCGCGCGGCGACGCGCCGGCGAAGATGCGGCCCTCGAGCGCCTCCAGCTCCACCTCCAGGGCATCCACCACGGGGAAGTAGCGGTCCACCACGGCGTCGATGAGGGCGTAGAAGACGAACCCCGAGCCGTGGCGCAGGAGCTCGGGCTCGCGCTCGGTGCGGGCGCGCACCGCGGTGAACCCCTGTTCGGTCCCCTTGCGCACGGAGAGGATGAAGTTGGGCCCCACGAAGAGGTCGACCTCGGCGACGTGCAGTTCGCCTTCGCGCAGTTCCAGGTTGTGGAGCACGGCGAAGAGCGAATCGCCGTATTCCTCGATCTTGGGGCGCTGGTGGCCCTTGAGCACGTCCTCGACCGAGAGGTGGTGCAGGTCGAACTCGTCCTGCAGGAACGCGAGCTCCTCCGGCCCCGGATCCTTCAGGGCGACCCACACGAAGCACTCGGGCCGGCTCACGTACTCGCTGATGTCCGTCGGCCGCGATGTCGGCGAGCTTCTTGCCGTCCTGGTAGGCCACGCAGTTGACGATCATGGGTTCTCCTCTACCGCCACGTCGCGGCGGCCTCCATGGTGATCGCGCCCTCGGCATCGCGCGTCCAGAGCCTCGCGGATCGCGCGTCGTCGTCGGGCAGGCCGCACACGCTGAACGGCGCCGTGTCGAAAAGCGGCCGCAGCGCGCGGAAAGAGAAGCGCGCGAGGTCGGCGCCCGGCCGGCTTGCGCCTCAGCAGGTCCACGAGCAGCGTGGCGACCAGCGGGCCGTGCACCACGAGCCCCGGGTAGCCCTCGACCCGGGTGGCGTACGGCTGGTCGTAGTGGATGCGGTGGCCGTTGAAGGTGACCGCCGAGTAGCGGAAGAGAAGCACGGGGTCGGGCCGGATCTCGCGCGACCAGGCCTCGCCGGACGGGGCGGGAACGGGCGGCGCCACGGCGGGCCCCGTCGCGCTGCGGTAGACGATGTCGTGCTCGTCGGCGACGGCGAGGCCGCCCGCGTTGCTCACCTCGTGGCGCACGGTCACGAAGACGAGCGGGCCGCTTCGCCCCTGCCTTCACCGTCACGGCGGCGATGCGCGAGACGCGCCGCACCGCCTCGCCGATCGCGAGCGGCCGCAGGAACTCGAGGCGGCTTCCGGCCCACATGCGCCGGGGCAGCGGCACCGGCGGCAGGAATTCGCCGCGCGCGCGCGTGGCCGTCCGGGCCCAGCGCGGATTGCCGATGCGTCGGCAGGAAATAGAGCCAGTGCGCGAGCGGCGGAATGGCGTCGCCCGCGCGCGGCGGCGGATCCTCGCGGTCGAGGAGGGCGGAGAGCGCCACGATCGGCGCGGCGCCGAGGGTGTCGTCGCTCGCCTCGGTGCGGCCGACCCAGCCGGCCAGGTGCGCCAGGTCCCCTTCCGGCGGGAGGGCGCGCGCCGGCGTTCGCGGGCTGCCCGAGGCTCAAGGCTTGCCCGTCGGCGTGCTCCATTTGGAGATGTCGTCGAGCTGCACGGTGAAGCCGACGTTCTTGGGCAGGTTCTCGGCGTTCAGCTCGTCGAGGACGCGATAGAAGCATTCGGAGAGCTTGAAGCTCAGCTTCGCGAGGCGCTCGGCCTCGGTCGGCGACTTCATCTCGCCCTCGCTCCGGGTGGCGGAATCGCGGACGAGGTCGACGTAGATCCGCGAAGCCAGCTCGGTGAGTCGATCGTTGAAAAGGGGGGCAGTCATGCGGGGTGCCTCGTCGGAATCAGGCATCCATCCTACGCCTGTGGAGGCGCCGTCGCGCCGCCTACGCGCCGAGTTCCCGGCAGAGCCTCGCGACGGTTTCGCGCAGCTCGGCGACTTCCCTGTCCAGCCGGTCGACGTTCGCCTTGAGCGCGGCGATCTCGCCCACCGTCACGGCTTCCTCCGCGTCGGGACCGGCGGGGGCCGCCGGCGACGGTGCCGCGATCGGCTCGCCCGAGAGCAGGTGCGCCCAGCGCGACTCGCGCGAGCCGGGCGCGCGCGGGAGCTCGCGCACGAGCGCGCCCGCGGGCCGCTCCGCGAGTTCCTCGAGGAAGCCCTGCACGGCCGACAGGTCGCCGAAGCGGTGCAGCCGTTCCGTGCCGATGCGCAGCTCGCCCACCGTCTGCGCGCCGCGAAGGAAGAGCGCCGCGAGGAGGGCCACCGACTGCGCGGGCACGCGCCAGCACGCGGCCGACGTTGTGCGCGTAGCGCATCACGCGCCCGCCGCTCGACTCGACGACGAGGGAATGGGACTTGAGGTGGTCGAGCGCCGCCTGCACCTCGGCCTCCGTGGCCTCGAGGATCGGATGGCGGCTCGTCTTCTGGTTGCAGCCCGCGACCAGCGCGTTCAGCGTGAGCGGGTAGGTGTCCGGGACGGTGTGCTGCTTCTCGACGAGGACGCCGAGGACTCGGGTCTCGAGCAGCGACAGGGCGGGAAGCGGGGAGGCGGTCATGCGGTTCGGGGAGACCAAAACCGCATGTTACGCGAGGCGGCGGCGGCCCCGGTCGCCGCGGAAGATTGCGTCGGGCCGGGGTCCGTGCCGCGGGCCGGGTCAGGCGTCGAACGTGAAGACGTTGTTGCGGGTCTTGGCGCGGGCGACGGAGAGCAGGACGTCGGCGGCGCTCTTGATGCCGTTCCAGGTGGCGACGATCGCGTCGGCGATCAGCTCGGCGACGAAGACGGTGCGCTCGAGGCGGGCGCGGGTGATGTGTTCCTGGATGGCTGCGTAGTCTTTCATGGTCTTTTCCTCTTGGGGTTCCGGTCCGCCGGAGCCGGGTGGGCGTTTGGGCGGTTGACGGAAGTGAATATAGGCGTCATGGTGCAATGCAACAAACGATTAGTTCTTGCGCTTTGCATTAGAAAAGCTATCCTATAAAGCCCTATGAGCGATAGGCTTCCTCCCCTCAACGCCCTTCGGGCCTTCGAAGCGGCCGCCCGGCACCGCAGCTTCAAGCGCGCGGCCGAGGAGCTCTTCGTCACGCCGGCGGCCATCTCCCAGCAGGTGAAGGCGCTCGAGGAGTACCTCGGGGTGGAGCTCTTCCGGCGGCTCACCCGGGCCATCGAGCTCACGCCCGGCGGCCGAGGCCATGCTCCCCAAGTTGCGCGAAGGGTTCGACAGCTTCGCCGCGGGCCTCGCGCAGGCGCGGCGCGCGGAGGAGCGGGGACGCATCGCGGTCGCCGCCCCGCCCAATTTCGTCGCCCGCTGGCTCATGCCGCGGCTGCGCTCGTTCACCTCGTCCTATCCCCAGTACGACCTGCGCATCATCGGCACGCTGCGGGCCATCGACAATCCGGAGCACGACGCCCCGACGGACCCGGGCCGCGCGGACGCCGAGGTGCAGCTGTCGGTGCGCTACGGGATGGGCGACTACCCGGGCTCGGTGGTGGACCTGCTCTTCCGGCCCTATTACGTCCCGGTGTGCAGCCCGAAGCTCCTCGGCCGCGGCCCGGCCCTTCGCAAGCCCGCGGACCTCAGGAACCACACGCTCATCCACGACGATTCGTCGCCCGGCGACGAGGAGCGGCCCGGCTGGGAGGAATGGCTCGCGATCGCCGGCGTGAAGGGCGTGGATGCGTCGCGCGGGCCGCGCTTCTCGAACGCGTCGCTGGTGCACGAGGCGGCGATGGACGGCGTGGGCGTGGCCCTCGCCGCTGCGCCCGCTCGTCGATTCCGACATCGAGGAAGGGCGGCTCGTCGTCCCGATCGAGCGCCCGGTGCCCACGCCGTACGCCTACTACCTCGTCACGCCCGAGGCGCTGGTCGCGCATCCGGCCGCGAGCACCTTCCGGCGCTGGCTCGTCGCGCAGGCCGAGGGCCAGTCGCGACGCGCGCAGGGCAGTTACTTGACATGGCAACCGGCTTGCCTATTTTTTGTGCAAAGTAACCTGACCCTTAACGATCGGGGACGAGCGGCGGCTCCTGCATCGCGGCCACCTGCTCCTTGAGCTCCAGCACGCGGTCCTGCCAGTACTTCTGCGTGTTGAACCACGGGAAGGCCATCGGGAAGGCGGGGTCGCCCCAGCGGCGCGCGAGCCACGCGGCGTAGTGCAGCAGGCGCAGCGTGCGCAGGGCCTCCACGAGGCCGAGCTCGTGGTCGTCGAATTCCGCGAAATCCTCGTAGCCGCGCAGGACGTGGCGAAGCTGCGCCTGCATCGAGGCGCGGTCGCCGGAGAGCAGCATCCACAGGTCCTGCACCGCCGGCCCCGTGCGCGCGTCGTCGAAGTCGACGAAGTGCGGGCCGCCCGGCGTCCAGAGCACGTTCCCCGCGTGGCAATCGCCGTGCAGGCGGATGCGCGCGACGCGCGCGGCGCGCTCGAACGCGGCCTGCGCCCCCTCGATCGCGAGCGCCGCCGCCCCCGACCAGGCCTCGCGCAGGTCGGGCGGAATGAAGTCGTGCGCGAGCAGCCACTCGCGGGAGTCGGTCCCGAAGGACGCCACGTCGAGCGTCGGCCGGCTCGCGAACGGCCGGGTGGCGCCGACCAGCGTGGATGCGGCCGATGAACCGCCCCAGCCATTCGAGCGTGGTGGGGTCCTCGAGCTCCGGCGCGCGCCCGCCCCGCCGCGGATAGAGGGAGAAGCGGAATCCGGCGTGGTGATGCAGCGTGGTGCCCGCCGATCTCGAGCGCGGCCACGACGGGGATCTCGCGCTCGGCCAGCTCGCGCGCGAACCCGTGCTCCTCCAGGATCTGCTCGTCCGTCCACCGCCCGGGCCGGTAGAACTTGGCCACCAGGAAGCGGGCGTCGCCCAGGGGCCCGGGCTGGTCCTCCTCGAGCCCCACCTGGTAGACGCGGTTCTCGTAGCTGTTGAGGGCGAGCTGGCGGCCGTCGGCCAGGAAGCCCACGCTCTCCACGGCGTTCAGCACGACGTCGGGCGTGAGGCCGGCATAGGGCGCGGCGATGGGTTGATCGTTCACGTCCGCATTGTACGGTGCCCCCGATTGGGGTTGACGCGGCGCAGCATTGCACCTGCACGGTGCGGCGACGGCGATGGCGCGCGCGTTCCCCAGAGTGGGGCGTGCGTGGCACGCCTCCTGCTACGAGTAGGCAAGCCAAGCCGGAGCCTTCCCGATGCACTCGATCTCGCCCATCCTTCGCCGCCTGTCGAAGCGCACCGCCGCGACGCCCGACGCCTCGGCGTGGCTCGACGCCGACGAGGCCTTCGCGCTCTGGGGCGCCGTCCTCGACGGGGCGTTGCAGGAGCTCGAGCTGGGCGCCCTGCTCGCGTCGTTCGCGATCGCCGGCGAGTCCCCGGACGAGCTCCTCGGCCTTCACCGCGCGCTGGCGGCGCGGCAGGCGCGGTTCTCGCCAGGCACCGCGCGTCGCGCCGTGGCGATTCCGGTGTACGGGCTCGTGCCGGGCGAGAGCGCGCTGGCGGTGCTCCTCGCCCTGTTCCTTCGCCGCTTCGACGTGCCGGTCGTGATGCACGGGCCGCTCGATTCGCCCGACGGACCGTCGGCGCCCGCGCTGCTTCGCGAGCTGGGCGTGATGCCCAGCGCGACGCTGGGCGAGGCGGAGCGCGAGCTTCGCGACGCCGGCATCGCCTTCCTGCCGGTGCAGCTGCTTTCGCCGGCCCTCGGCGACCTGCTCGCGCTGCGCACCCGGCTCGGCGCCACGAACTCGGCGCACCTCGCGGCGCACGCGATGGACCCCGGCGCGATCGGGGCCGTCCGCCTCGCGATGTGCGTCGCCGGAACGCCCGAGCGAGCGCCTCGCGGCGCTGCTGCCCGCGACGGGCGGCGAGGCGTTGCTGCTGTCCTGGCCCGCGGGGATGCCCGCGGGCAATCTCGCCTTCCGGCCGCGAATCTCGCTGCTGTCCGGCGGCGCGCAGACCGTCGTCTTCGAGGCGGAAAGCGCCGAGCGGGCCGTGCCCGCGGTGCCGGCCGCGTCCGCGGACCTCGTGCCCTGGATGCGCGCGGTCATCGAGCGACGGGCGCCCGCACCCCCGCCGCTCGTGAACCTCGCCGCCGCCTGCGTGCACGCGGCCGGCGCGGCGACCGACCTGACGCAGGCGAAGGCGATCGTGGCCCTCCAGTCGGGGCGGCTGGCCGCGTGACAATCGCCTAACCCATTATAAATATTAGGGTTTTCGGCTGCGTCGCGGCGGCGGCGGCGGGCGCCCGTGTGCTAGAATCCTCTCCTCCCCGTGTCCTTGACGGAAAGGGAGCGCCCCGATGAAGAACCCCCTCGATTCCCTGGCGGGCACCGTCCTCTGCGGACTGGCCCTGACCGCCGTCCTCTTCTACCTCGTTCGCACCCTCATGGGAGGCTGACCGTGGAATTCGTCCATTACGGGCTCGGCCGGTGGCTGCACATCATGGCCGGGGTGATGTGGGTGGGGCTGCTCTACTACTTCAATTTCGTGCAGGCCGACGCGATGAAGCAGGCGCAGGCCGACGGCACCGCGGCCGGGATCTCGAAGCACGTCGCGCCGCGCGCGCTGCTCTACTTCCGCTGGGCGGCCGTGGTCACCTGGCTCGCGGGGATGTACCTCCTGGGCGACAAGGTCGACGAGGCCTTCCTCTTCCGCGACCGCGCCTACATCCCGATCGGCGTCGGCGCGTGGCTCGGCACGATCATGTTCGTCAACGTGTGGGCGATCATCTGGCCCAACCAGAAGAAGATCCTGGGCCTGGCGCCCGCCTCCGACGACGAGAAGGCGCGCGCGCGTCGCGTCGCCTTCCTGGCCTCGCGACTGAACGTCGTCCTGTCGATGCCGATGATCTTCTTCATGTCGGCCTCGGGCGGGCTCTTCCGCACCGCCGTCTTCGGCGCGTGAGCGATCAGGCCCGCGTCACCGTTCGCGTGTGGGACCTGCCCACGCGGCTGTTCCACTGGACGTTCGCCCTGCTCGTGGCTGCGAGCGTGGTGACGGGCCAGTTCGACTCGCTGCTGGGTCCCGGCACGCTCGAGTGGCACAAGCGCTCGGGACTCGCGCTCCTCGCGCTGCTGCTGTTTCGCCTCGCCTGGGGGTTCGCGGGCGGCACCCATGCGCGATTCGCGAGCTTCCTGCGCGGGCCGCGGGCGGTGATCGCGTATGCCCGGGGGCTCTTCGCCGCCGGGGCCGCCCCGGAGCCGGCCGGGCACAACCCGCTGGGGGGATGGTCGGTCGCCGCGATGCTGCTCGCGATCGCGGTCCAGGCCTCGACGGGACTCTTCCTCGTCCAGGAGGACTACGGCTTCGAGGGCCCGCTCGCGCGGCACGTGTCGCGCGCGGTGTCGGACCGCCTGGGCGCGATCCACGAGGCCAACTTCTACGTGATCGCGACGCTCGTCGCGCTGCACCTGGCGGCGGTCGCCTTCTACGCGGTGGTCAAGCGCCAGGACCTCGTCGGCGCGATGCTCTCGGGCGACCAGGCGCCTCGCGGCGGGACGCGAAGGCGAGGCTTCGCGGGGAGGCGGGGCGGTGGCGGCTGCCGCGCTCGCGATCGCCAGCGCGGCAGCCGTGTGGGCGCTGGTCAGCTACGCCTGATCAGTTGCGGAACTCCTTCGTGCGGAAGTCGTCGTGGCAGGTCTTGCACGCCTTCCCGACCTCCCCGAACGCGGCCTTGAACTTCGCCTCTTCCCCGCCCTTTGCGGCGGCGGCGAGGGCGGCCACGGCCTTCTGCGCGCCTTCCGCGTCCTGCTTGAACTTCGCGCTTTCGGTCCAGATCTTCGGGTCCGCCTTCGTGGGCGCGCCCTTGTCCGTGCCGGGACCGAAGGAGTTGAACGGAAGCGCGATGAGGGACTCGACGAGCGCCGAGTTCTTCTGCACGACGGCCGCGTTGAAGGGGGCCTTGCCCTGCGCCATCGCGCCCATCGGGCCCATGGCCCGGCCGATGACGTTCATCACCGACTGGCGGTAGCGGATTTCGTCTTCCGGCTTCGGGCCCTGCTGGGCGAAGGCGATTCCGGCGGAGGCGGCGGCGAGGGCGGCCGCGGCAAGGGCGATGCGGTTCATGGTTTTCCTTTCGTGGAGGGGTGAGGACGTCGTGCGCCGCAACGCGGCGTCGGAAGGGTGAACAGCCGCAGCGGGAATTTATTCCGCCGCGCTACTTCGGCGGCTTCGGCAGCCCCGCGACGCGGTCGCCTGCCTTGATCCTGCGCTGCGCGAACCAGCCCTTGTTGGTCTCGATCGCGTAGCGCGCGGGCCCCGCGGCGGCGTGCGGGTCGAGCGTCAGCGGCTCCATGTCGAGGATGTTCAGGATGCGCCCCTCGCCGTCGATGAACGCGACGGACAGGGGGATCAGCGTGTTCATCATCCACATCGTGTGGTAGCCGGGATCGTCGAAGACGAAGAGCATGCCGTCGTTCTTCGCGAGCTTGTCGCGGTGCATGAGGCCCTGGGAACGCTGCGCATCCGTGGAGGCGACCTCGACGCGAAGTTCGTGGCCGGCGACCAGGACGCGGGCGACGGGAAGCTTGGCCTGCGCGCCGGCAAGGGGCGCGAAGGCGAGCAGGGCGGCGGCCAGGGCCGCGGCGGCGCGCACCCGGGGGCGCGCGTAGAATGGCTTCCAAGAAAAACATCCTCCATCGAAACGGCGCACGCAGCATAACGCACGAGGCACCCGATGCGCCGACCGGCCACCCTGCTTTTCCCGATCCTCCTGACCTCCTGCGCGGTCCTGCAGCCGTCGCCGCCGCCCGCGGAGTCGCCCGAGCAGGCCACCGCGCGGCGCGCCAAGGCCCCGCGCCCCGCCTACAACCTCGCCGGCTACCCGCCCTCCGCGCGCGACGGCTACATCGACGGGTGCGAGTCGGCCCGGAAGTCCGAATACGGCCGCAAGGACGACAAGCGCTTCGCCGCCGATGCCCAGTACAGCATGGGCTGGAACGACGGCTTCTCGATCTGCAAGGCGGACAGGTCCCGCTGAGGGCGGCCGCGGCCCGCCGCCGGCTAGTCGACGCCCGCGAGCACCCAGCCCGCGATCGCGTCGAGGATCACCGGGACCTCGCCGACCGCCGTCTGGATGGCGATGGGCACGCCCGGGTGGAGCTTGCGCAGGTCCTCGACGATGCGCGGCAGGTCGTTCTTGATGTGGCCGCCGGGCGCCATGAAGAGCGGGAAGATCGTGATCGCCGCCACGCCCTTCGCGGCCAGGCCGTGCACGGCCTCCTCGAGCTTCGGCGCCATGAAATCGAGGAAGGCGAGCTCGACGGGGAATTCCGGGCGCCGCGCGCGCACGAGGTCGCGGATGGCCTCGAAGGGCCGGGCCCACTCGGGATCGCGGGCGCCATGGGCGAAGAGGACGATGCCGTGCATGGCGGCGCTCAATGCTTGCCCGTCGATCCGAAGCCGCCCTCGCCGCGGGCGCTCTCGTCGAAGGACTCCACGACGTTGAGCTCCACCTGGAGCACGGGGATCACGACGAGCTGCGCGATGCGCTCCATCGGGTTCACGATGAAGGTCTCGCGGCCGCGGTTCCAGCACGAGACGAAGACCTGCCCCTGGTAGTCCGAGTCGATGAGGCCGACGAGGTTGCCGAGCACGATGCCGTGCTTGTGGCCCAGGCCCGAGCGGGGAATGATCACGGCGGCGTGCCCCGGGTCGCCGACGTGGATGGCGAGGCCGGTGGGCACGAGCGCGGAGTCGCCCGGCCGCAGCGTGAGCGGCTCGTCGAGGCAGGCGCGCAGGTCGAGCCCCGCGGATCCGGAGGTGGCGTAGGCGGGGAGCTGCGAGCGCATGCGCTCGTCGAGGATCTTCACGTCGAGTCTTTTCATTTTGCGGCGGTGGTGGCGGCGGTTGGGAAAAGGGCGTTCAAAAAGCGTTTCTCCTCGCCTCGCGGCGACGAAGCCCGTTCACGGGGGGATCAGGAAGCCTGCTTGATGGGCGTGACGGTCGCGCCGCCGCGCTTCGCCTCGAAGAGCGCGAGGGCGTGCTCGAGGATCGCGTGCGCGATGCGCGACTTGGGGGCGCGGGCGAGCGGGTGGGCGCCCGCGTCGTCGTAGATCGTGACCTCGTTCTCCTCGCGGCCGATGGTGTGCTGCACGAGGTTCGCGACGATCATCGGGATGTTCTTGCGCTTGCGCTTGGCCTGCGCGTACTCCGCGAGGTTCTCGCTCTCGGCGGCGAAGCCGACGCAGAACGGCCCGCCGGGCATCTTCGCGACCTGCGCGAGGATGTCCACCGTGGGCCTGAGCTTGATCTCGAGCGGCTCGCCCGACTTCTTGATCTTGCGGCTGGCCGGCGCCTCGGGCGTGTAGTCGGCGACGGCGGCGACGCTGAAGAAGAGGTCGGCCGCGCCCGCGTGCGCGTTCACCGCGTTGAGCATCTCGGCCGCGCTCGTGGCGTAGACGAAGTGCGCGTTGGCGGGCGGCGCGAGGGAGGTGGGCCCGGAGACGAGCGTCACGTCCGCGCCGAGGGCGGCCGCCGCCTCGGCGAGCGCGTACCCCATCTTTCCCGAGCTCAGGTTGGTGATGCCGCGAACCGTGTCGATCGCCTCGAAGGTCGGGCCGGCCGTCACGAGCACCTTGCGGCCGGCGAGCCGCTTGGGCGCGAGGAAGTCGAGGATGGACTGGAGCAGTTCCTCGGGCTCGAGGAGCCGGCCCATGCCCGTCTCGCCGCACGCCTGGTCGCCGGCGGCGGGGCCGAGGATCGAGACGCCGTCGGCGCGAAGCAGGCCGAGGTTGCGCTGCGTGGCCGGGTTGTCCCACATCTCGCGGTTCATCGCGGGGGCCACCAGCAGCGGGCAGTTGCGCGCGAGGCAGGTGGTGGAGAGGAGGTCGTCGGCGAGGCCGTGCGCGAGCTTGGCGAGGAAGTTCGCGCTGGCCGGCGCGATCACGATCGCGTCCGCCCCGCGCGACAGCTCGATGTGCGCCATGCCGTTGGGAAAGCTCGCGTCCCACAGGTCGGTGACCACGGGCTTGCCGGTGAGGGCCTGGAACGTCGCCGGCGTCACGAATTTCGCGCCCGCCGCCGTCATCGCAACCTGCACGTCGACGTTATTGCGGATGAGCGCCCGCGCGAGTTCCGCCACCTTGTAGGCGGCGATGCCCCCGGTGACCCCTAGTAGAACGCGGCGCTTTCCCGTTTCTTCCATCGGATCATTCTACTAGAGAGCGTCACGCCCATGACTCCTGCCCCATGGCCCGCCGCCGGGCGGCCCCGCGAGCGGTTCGCTTCCCACGGACCCGCCTCCCTGACCGACGCCGAACTCGTCGCCCTCCTGCTGCGCACGGGGGTGGCGGGCCGGTCGCGCCGTCGACATCGCGCATGCGCTGCTCGCGCGCTTCCGCCACCTTTCCCGGTTGCTGGCCGCCCCGCTGCCGGAGGTCGCCGCGGTTCCCGGCGTGGGGACTGGCGCGGGCCGTCCTGTTCCCCGCGGCCCTGGAACTCGCCCGCCGGTCGCTCTCGGAGGAGATGCGGGCCCGCGACAGCCTCGCCTCGCCGATGGCCGTGCGGGGCTACCTGCGCCTGCGGCTGCAGCACCTGGGGCACGAGGTGTTCTGGGCGGTCTTCCTCGACGCCCAGAACCGCGTCATCGCCGCGGAGGAGCTCTTTCGCGGCACCCTCACGCAGACCAGCGTCTACCCCCGGGAGGTGGTTAAGCAAGCGCTGGCTCACAATGCGGCGGGCGTCATCCTCGCGCACAACCACCCCTCCGGGATAGCGGAACCTTCCTTTCAGGATCAAGCACTTACGCGATCCCTGGCCGAGTCCCTCGCCCTGGTGGACGTGAAGGTGCTCGATCACTTCATCGTCTCCCCGGGGGCCTGCCTGTCATTCGCCGAGCGCGGGCTGCTGTAGGAAAAGCCAATGAAATCAGGTTGAAGGGAAGCCCCGGCCTGGGCTATAATCACCGGCTTTCCGCCTCGGCTTTTCGGGGCGATGGAATCGGAGAAATCCCATGTCTCGAGTCTGCCAAATCACGGGCAAGGGCCCCATCGTGGGCAACCACGTGTCCCATGCCAACAACAAGACCAAGCGCCGCTACCTGCCCAACCTGCAGTACCGCAACCTCTGGGTCGAGAGCGAGAACCGCTACATCAAGCTGCGGCTCACCAACGCGGGCCTTCGCACCATCGACAAGAAGGGCATCGACGTCGTGCTCGCCGAGCTGCGCGCGCGCGGCGAAGTGATCTGAGGGACAGGCCATGCGCGAAAAGATCAAGCTCGAATCGACCGCCGGCACGGGTCACTTCTACACGACGACCAAGAACAAGAAGACCAAGCCGGAAAAGCTGGAAATGATGAAATACGATCCCAAGGCCCGCAAGCACGTGGCCTACAAGGAAACGAAGCTCAAGTAGTCCTTCGCGTCCCGCCCCGATTCCCGTGAAACCCCGCCTCGGCGGGGTTTTTCATTGGAGGCCGCCAGGCACGACGGGCGCTTCTCGCGTCGCGCCGGTCGCGGGAACGCGGGAACACGCGGATCTCCGGGTGGTCTGACCAGAAGGCGCCTATCCGGCGGGCTGGGATCCATGAACGGTCGGGAATCGGTCAAAGCGCGGAGGAAGCCGGAAATCCGGCCGGGGCCTCGGTGTGCCGTGTGCGGGCATGCTTCCGGCGGCAGGCAATACCACGCGACCGGGGATCACCTCACCTGCGAGCACTGCCTGCTCGAATCGCGCAAGGCGGTCGCAGGACTCGTCGTCGAGCATCCCTACGAGGAGTTCGCGGAATCCCTCGTCGAGGCGCTGGACCTTCGCGAGCACGAGACGGGCCTGCACTCGAAGCGGGTCGCGGCCCACACGCTGGTGCTGGCCCGCCATCACTACGCCGACGCGCCGACGCTGCGCGAAGTCTACTGGGGCGCGCTGCTGCACGACGTCGGCAAGATCGGCGTGCCGGACGCGATCCTGCTCAAGCCGGGCGGGCTGTCGGAAGAGGAGTGGCGACTCATGCGGATGCACCCCGAGTACGGGGGGCGCATCCTGGACAGGCTGCCGTTCTTCTCGCTGGCGGCGCAGATCGTGCGCTGCCACGAGGAGCGGTACGACGGCGGCGGCTACCCCGCCGGGCTGAAGGGCGAGGCCATTCCCCTGCCGGCGCGGCTGTTCGCGGTCGTCGACACCCTCGATGCGATGACCTTCGACCGGCCCTACCGCAAGGCGGTCGGTTTCGACGAGGCGAAGCGGGAGATCGTCGCCGGGGCCGGAAGCCAGTTCGATCCGCTTGCCGTCGATGCGTTCATCCGGGAGGAGCCGCTGCTGCGTGAAATGACGCAGCTGCGCTTTCCCGTCCACGGAGGTGACCATGCATGACCTCAAGGTAGGACAGGAGCTGGAGGTTCGTCTGCCGATCGAATTCGAGGGCAAGGCGATACCGATGGGAGCGCGGGTGCGCGTCGGCGCGATCATGACGGAGTTGTTCGAACCGAACGTGGCGCTCGTGGTGGTCGGGGGGACCGCGCCGGAGTCGGTCATCCTGCCCAGGCACATCGTGACCCTGCACTGCACGCCGGCGCCATGACCCCGGCGCGCCCCCTGAAACTCGACGTCGCGGCCTTCGGGCTCGCGTGCGGCATCGTCTGGGGACTCGGGCTCTTCTGCCTCACGTGGTGGATCATCGCGTTCGACGGCGCGACGGGGGAGCCGACGCTCATCGGGCGGATCTACCGCGGCTACAGCGTGAGTCCGGCCGGAAGCCTCATCGGCCTGCTGTGGGCCTTCCCCGATGGCCTGGCCGGGGGCGCGATCCTCGCGTGGCTCTACAACGTCCTGGCCGCGCGCATGGCCCGCGGCGATGCGGCGTCACGCACCGACGCCTGAATCCGAGGCGCGGCGGGCGATCTCCTTCACCAGCGCGTCGAAGAGCACGAGGTGCGCGGGGATACATCGCGTACCAGTAGGCGAGCCCCCACACGCCCGCCGGATGCCAGTAGGCCGTCACCGCGAGGCGCCGCTCGCCCGGCGAGATCTCCTCGATCTCGAATTCCAGCACGCCCGCGCCCGGCGCCTTCATCCCGAAGACGAGCGTGAGGCGGCGCTCCGGCTCCACGCCGATCACGCGCCAGGAGTCGATCACGTCGCCCACGCGCACCTCGTCCGGGTCGCGGCGCCCGCGGTTCATCGCCACGCCGCCCACCAGCCAGTCGGCGATCTCGCGCAGCGTCCACAGGAAGTTGTACGCGTAGTAGCGGTTCTCGCCGCCGATGGCCGACACCACGCGCCAGAGGGCGCGCGCGCTCGCCCCCGTGCGCAGCTCGCCGCCGGCGTGCTTCGCGTAGTAGGCGTAGTCGGGCCGGTAGTCGCGGAACATGAACGCGCCTTCGGTCCAGCGCGCGGCGACGGCGTGCCGCGCTTCCGCCTCGAGCGCGGCGCGCACGGAATCCTCGAAGCCGAGCAGGCGCTGGGGGATGAGGGCGCGGATGGCCGCGTCGTCCGCCGTGAAGTCGTGCTTGAGCCCGCCGATGAGCGCGCGCGCGATGTTGGCGGGCACGGCGGTCACGAACTTGAGCCAGTACGCGGAAAGCTCGGGGGTGAGCACCGGCACCGGCACGATCCACGGCTCGCGCCGCCCGAGGAGCCGGCAGATCGTCCGCATCATCGCCTCGTAGGTGAGGGTCTCGGGCCCGGCCGCGTCGTAGACGCCGCCGGCCATGGCCGGGACGGCCGGTGCCGCGACGAGGTAGTGCAGGAGGTTGTCCAGCGCGATGGGGGGCGACTTCGCCCGCACCCAGCGCGGGGTGATCATCACCGGCAGGTGCAGCACGAGGTCGCGCATCACCTCGAAGGCCGCGGAGCCCGGCCCCACGATGATGCCGGCGCGGATCTCCGTGACCGGCACGGGATGGGAGCGAAGCCGCTCGCCGGTGTCGCGCCGGGAGAGCAGGTGCTCGGAGCTGGCCCCCTCGGGAACGAGGCCCCCGAGGTACACGATGCGCTTCACGCCGGCGGCGGCGCAGGCCTTCGCGAAATGGTCCGCGGCCTCGAGGTCCAGGCGGCCGAAGTCGGCGCCGGCCGACATCGAGTGGACGAGGTAGTACGCGACGTCGATCCCCGCGACCGCGGGCGCGAGCGTCTCCGGCTTCAGCGCGTCGGCGGCGACGAGCTCGACGCCCGGCCAGCCGCGCGCCTCGAGGACCTTGAGGTTGCGCGCCGCGGCGCGCACGCGCCAGCCGGCCGCGGCGAGCGCGGGCGCGAGGTGGCTGCCGATGTAGCCGCTCGCCCCGAAGACGAGCGCGGTGCCCATCGGTGTCAGACACGGTGTCTGACACCGTGTCTGACACCGCGCGTCATGCCGCGGCGTAACGCCGCAGGCGCTGCGCGAACTCGGCGAGCGTCTCGATGCCGCTCGCCTCGGCGCGGTCGCACCAGTCGCGCAGCTGCTGCACGAGCTGGTCGCTGGAAAGCGTCGAGCGCTCCCAGGTCTTGGCGAGGTCCTCGCGCATCTTGTAGAGGGTGGCGAGGCGCGGGCTGGACGCCAGGGCGCGCGCGACGGCCTCGCGCTCCGCGGCCGACCGCACGATGCCGCGCGTGATGCAGCGGCGCAGGCGGCGGGCGGTGGCGTTGTCCGCGAAGATCTGCTTCTCGCGCAGCTTCGCGACCTCCTCGTTCCAGGCGAGCTTCATCGACTTGGCGTACTTCGCCAGCACCTCGTAGCGGTTCGTGGCCACGGCCTGCAGGGTCTGCACGTCGATCACCGACTTGGCGGGATCGAGCTTCACCCTCGGGGGCAGCTTCTTCGCGCGGGCGAGGCCGAGGGCCGACAGGACCCGGATGTAGAGCCAGCCCAGGTCGAACTCGTACCACTGGACGGAGAACTTGGCGGAGGTCGGGAAGGCGTGGTGGTTGTTGTGCAGCTCCTCGCCGCCGATCCACGCGGCGACCGGGACGATGTTGGTGCTGGCGTCCTCCGTCTGGAACTTGCGGTAGCCCCAGAAGTGGCCGATGCCGTTGATGACGCCGGCGGCCCAGAAGGGGATCCACGCCATCTGGATGCCCCAGATGAGGACGCCCGGCAGGGCGCCGAAGAGGGCGATGTCCGCGAGGAGCATCACGAGGATGCCCTTCTTGTGGTGCGGGGTGTAGATCGTGCGCTCGATCCAGTCGTCCGGCGTGCCGTGGCCGTAGCGCTGCATCGTCTCGGGATGGTGCGACTCCTTCACGTACAGGAACACGCCGCCGAAGAGCACGCGCCCGATGCCGTAGACCTGCGGGCTGTGCGGGTCCTCCGCCGTTTCGCACTTGGCGTGGTGCTTGCGGTGGATGGCCGCCCACTCCTTGGTGATCATGCCCGTGGTGAGCCACATCCAGAGCCGGAAGAAATGCCTCACGACCGGGTGCAGGTCGAGCGCGCGGTGCGCCTCGCAGCGGTGCAGGTAGAGCGTGACGCCCGCGATCGTGACCTGGGTGAGGATGACGAGCGCGACCAGGTCGCCCCACCAGGAAAGGTTCAGGAAGCCTTCGAAGAACATCGGGGGGCGCCTTTCGGAAAATCCGCTCGTGCGGGCGGATTCGGTGGGAATCGGTCAGGGCGGAATTCTAGCCCAAATGCCGCCGGCGGGCGGCCCGGAATCCGGCCGGATTCCCGCAACGGGCCCGGCGTCATTGGGCGGTGGCCTGGGCCGGCGCCTGGACGATCCGCAGGTCGCGCTGCGGGAACGGGATTTCGATTCCCGGCGGCCCGGAAAGCCTCCAGCACCTCCCGGAAAATGGCGCCGCGCAGGGCCATCTGGCCCTGGTCCGGATCCGAGATCCACGCGCCCAGCTCGACGTCGATGCCGTTGTCGCCGAGCGCCGAGATCCACGCGGCGGGCTCCGGATCGGCGAGGACCCGGGGCTGGTGCCGCGCGGCCTCGAGCAGCAGGGCGAAGACGCGGTCGATGTCGGAGCCGTAGCCCACGGTCACCTTCACCTTGACCAGCACCTTGCGGTCGGTGAACGAGTGGTTGGTCACGGACTGGGTGATCATCGTCTCGTTGGGAATGATCGATTCCGTGCCGTCGAGGCTGCGGATCACCGTGTAGCGCGACGGCGATCTCCTTCACCACGCCGTGCCGGTTGTCCACCGTCACCAGGTCGCCGATGCGGATGGAGCGGTCCAGGAGGATGATGTACCCGCTCACGTAGTTGCTCGCGATCTTCTGCAGCCCGAAGCCGATGCCCACGCCCAGCGCCCCGCCGAAGACGGAGAGGGCGGTGATGTCGATCCCCACGATCGGCAGCGCCACCAGGATCGCGAGCGTGAACGCGACGGCCCTCACGAGCTTCGCGATGACGACGCGCGTCGACAGCTCGACCCGGTCGGCGGCGAGGACGCGGCTCTCCACGACGCGCGCGATCCACATCGAGATCGCGAGCGTGATCGCCACCGACACCAGGCCCTGGATCACGAGCAGGAGCGAGATGCGCTGCTTGCCCACGTTGAACGAGATCTCGTCCAGGGCATCCCGGACTTCCGGGAGGATGCCGGTGAGGTACAGCGCCACGCCGGCCCACATCGTGATGGCGATGGTGCGCTCCGAGCCGCGCAGGAACGCGCCGTCCGGCAGGATGTGGCGCAGCACGTAGACGGCGAAGCGGATGACCGCGAAGGCGACCAGGAGCGCGATGGCGAGGTCCACGAACGGCGTGGCCTGGGCCTTGCGCAGGAGAAGCCGCGCGCCCCAGAGGAGGGCCAGCGCGGTGAGGGGGAACGCCACGCGGTCGAAGCCGCCGGAGCCGAACTTCCAGCGCTGCTGCGCGGCCACGCGCCGGCGGAGCACGCCGGACACGAGCCAGCCGAGGACGAGTCCCGCGACGATCAGGGCGATCTGCGAGGCGCCCTGCCGCGTGGCGGCCTGCGTGGCGAGGGCTTCGAAGGTTCTTTCGAGCGGGCTCATGGCGGGGGAGCGAGCCGACGGGACGGGTGACGGGTCATTGTAACCGCGAGGCCCGCGCGAGGTGCCGCTCGAAGTCGGCCGCGAACCGGGCGGCGAGCGCGGGGCTGCCCGAGACGACCACGATGTTCTCGGCGTTCCTCTCCTGCGCGGCCTGCGTGAAGTTGTAGCTGCCGGTGATGACGACGGCCGAGGGCGTTGCCGCGTCCACGAGGACGACCTTGTTGTGGAAGGCCGCGTACTCGCCCTGCAGCCAGACGCGCACGCCGGCGCGGTCGAGGCTCCGGAGGACGGGCAGGCCGCCCGCCTCCTGCTGCCTCGCGTCCCCGATGACGTCCACCGCCACGCCGCGCTGCGCGGCCTTCGCGAGGGAAGCCGCGATGCGCCGGTGGGTGAAGAGGTAGGCCTCGACCTGCACCGTGCGGCGCGCGGCCGCGATGCGCTCCGAGATCACGCGGGCGACGTCGTCGCCGGGCGTGAAGTAGGCCTCGACGCGGGCCGGCGCGGGCGCCGGCGTCGCGCTGCGGCGCGGGCGCGGCGGCGCCAGCCGCGAGGGCGATGCCGAGGAGGAGGAGGGAAAGGACGGCCCTCACGCGGCGCGCTGCATCACCGCGGCGAAGAAGCCGTCGGTGTCGTGCAGGTGCGGGAGCAGGCGCAGGTAGCGCTCGCATCCCGGGATCTCGATGCCTTGCCGGGCCAGGACTTCGGCGCACGGGACGAGGGAGAAGTCCGGATGCGCGGCGAGGAAGCGGTCGACGATGGCCTCGTTCTCCTCCTCCAGCAGGCTGCAGGTGCCGTACACGAGCCGCCCGCCCGGTTTCACGAGGCCGCCCGCCGCCTCGAGGATGGCGGTCTGCTTCGCGTTCAGTTCCGCGAGCCCGCTTTCCGTCTGGCGCGACTTGAGGTCGGGGTTGCGGCGCAGGGTTCCCAGGCCGGTGCAGGGCGCGTCCACGAGGACGCGGTCGACCTTGCCGCGCAGCCGCTTCACCTTCGTGTCGTTCTCGCCCGAGATGCGCTGCGGGTGCACGTTCGACAGGCCCGAGCGGCGAAGCCGGGGCGCGAGGTTGGCGAGGCGCTTGTCGGAGACGTCGTAGGCATAGAGGCGGCCGTGCGAGCCCATGGCGGCGCCCAGCTGGAGCGTCTTGCCGCCCGCGCCCGCGCAGAAGTCCACGACCATGTCGCTGCGCCGGGGCTCCACGAGGAGCCCGAGGATCTGGCTGCCCTCGTCCTGCACCTCGACCGCGCCGTCGAGGAACATGGGGTGCTTGTTGAGGGCGACCTTCTCCTTCAGGCGCACGCCGATCGGGGAGATAGCGCGTGGGGACGGCGGGCGTGCCGTCGGCCTCGAGGCGGTCGAGCACCGCCTGGCGCGGCGCCTTCAGGGTGTTGACCCGCAGGTCGAGCGGCGCGGCATGCTGGAGGCTGCGCGCGAGCACGAGGATCTCGTCGTCCGCCATGCGGCTGCGCAGGCGCGCGATGACCCAGTCGGGGAGGTCCGCCCGGACCTCGAACGGGAGGGACTCGACGTCGATCGCCTTGAGCTCCGCCAGCCAGTTGCGCTCCGAGCCGCGCGTGATCGGCTCGAGCTGGCCGATGCCCACGCCCTGCAGCTTCACGAGGGAGGCGAGCGCCAGTTCGCGCGGCGAGGCCGAGGGCGTCACGGCCTCGAGGAAGCGGCGGCGGCGCAGCACCGAATACACCGTGTCGGCGACGAGGGCGCGGTCGCGGCTGCCCAGCGCGCGGTGGTCGCGGAAGTGGTGCTTGAGGGCGACGTCGGCGGGGCTTCGCCCCGGAAGCACCACGGCGAGCGCTTCCACGATGGCGTCGAACTGCGCGCGCGTGAGGGGGCCGGCCACGTCAGCGCGCCCTGACCGAGGTGGCCGTCTGCTCGACCATCAGCCGGTTGCGCGCGACGGGGTAGCGCAGCTTCACGGGCAGGTAGTGCTGGTCCACGCCCAGCCAGACGTCGACGGCCTCCTCGGGCTTCTCCCCGGCGTGGTGCAGGTGCAGCGTGCGGGTGGTCCCGAAGGGCAGCTCGAGGTCCTCGACGCCCACGACCGCGAGGCGGAACTCGTAGAGCCGGCGCTGGGTGTAGACGCGAAGATCCATCGAATCGCCTTTCGGGGGCTGGTGGGCCAGCTGGAAGATCATGGACAGCCAGTCGACCGTCGACTCGGCCAGGGGGGCGGTGCGCCGGTTGTCGCCGCGCCGGAATTCGACGCTTCGCGCCGCCCAGTCGAAGGCCAGGCCTTCCTCCGGCGTCGAGCCGCGGCGCTCCGTGAACCGCTCGGGCTGCAGGCCCTCCGGCGTGACGCGGCCGGAGGCGATCTGGTCGATCTGGCCTTCGAGGAAGAGCGTGAAGAAGCCGGTCGCCTGCGCGTTGCCCGTGATCTCGTAGCGGTCGCCGTCGCGCTTCCACGTGTACTCGGCCTGCCCGTCGGCGAAGGCGGACGTGAGCGAGTAGGCGATGGTCAGCTCCTCGGGGAATTCGTCCGGCCGGAACGCGGGCAGGCGGCGGGGGCGCGAGGACCACGGCGGGCTGCGCGAGCGCCACGATCTCGGGCGCCGGGGCCGACTCCTCCTCCGGGAGGGCGAGGTCGGGCGGCGTCTCGAGCGCCGCGGGAAGAAAGGCCACCGCCTCCCCGGGGCGAGGCTCGGATCGCTTCGGGCGCGGGGCGGGCTTCGGGGCGGGCGGGGGCGCGGGCGGCGCCTCGGCGATCGCCGCCGGGGCCAGGGTCGCGGTGTAGCTCGGGCGCGTCGAGACCCTCGTCGCCTTCGTCCGGCACGCGATAGCCGACGAGCACGGCGCCGTGCAGCAGCGCCGAGGCCGCGACGGCCACGGTGGCGGCGCGGTAGCCGGGTGCGAGGGGGCGAAGGAGGTCCATGGCTAGCGCGACGTGAGGCTCACGATGGTCTGCTCGAGCTTGAGGCCCTTGGCGTCCTCGAACACGATGCGCACCGGGAAGTTGAAGTGGTCCCGGGCGAGCCACAGCTGCGCGCGGTTCTCCCCCTCGTTGTCGAGGACGCGCTCGTAATGCGTCGTGGCGAACTCCCCGGCCGGTGTCGCGAGCCGGGGCTCGTCGACCTTGCGGTACGTGTAGAGGTCGACCTTGCGCCCGTTGGACATGTACATGCGCACCCGCTCGCCGCCGGGCGCCAGGTTCATGAACTGGTACATGATCGACAGGCGGTCCTGGGTGCCGGGCGGGAGCGCGTGGGTCGTCGCCTCGCCGCGGTATTCGGAGCGAAGCACGGCCTTGTCCCAGTCGAAATCCGCGAGGATGTCGCGGCTCGCGTCCCCGACGCGCCGCTGCTCGAAGCGCGTCGGCTGCAGCCCCCCGGCGCCGAAGCGACCCACGCTGCGCACGACGATGGAGTCGTCGCGGAAGAGGCGGAACACCCCTTCGGCGCGCGTCGTGCTCTCGATGCGGTACGAATTCCCCGTCCGCACGTAGGTCTCGGCGACGTGCCCGATGGCGATGCCGGCGGTCGAGATCCGGTACTCGGCCTCGACCTGGGTCGGGAGGGCGAGCGCCGGCCCGGCGAGCAGGCAGGCGGCGAGCGAGCGGCGAGGATTCTCATGGCGTGTCCCGGGGGGCGATGGCCCAATCGGTGCTAACGCCCGTCCCCCGTACTTGGACGACATCGGGGCCCGCGAATTCCACGCGCCCCTCGGCGAGCCAGCGGGCGGCCTGCGGATAGATGCGGTGCTCCTGCGCGAGCACGCGCGCGGCCAGCGTCTCCTCGGTATCCGTCGCGAGCACCGGCACCGCCGCCTGCGCCAGGATCGGCCCGTGGTCGAGCGCCGGCGTCACGAAATGCACCGTCGCGCCGTGCAGCTTCACCCCGGCCTCGAGCGCGCGGCGGTGCGTGTCGAGCCCCGGGAAGACGGGCAGCAGCGACGGGTGGATGTTGAGGATGCTGCGCGGGTAGCGGTCGATGAACCCCGGCGTGAGGATGCGCATGAAGCCCGCGAGGAAGAGGTAGTCGGGCGCGAACGCGTCGACGGCCTGCGCCAGGGCCGCGTCGAAGGCCTCGCGCGAGGCGTGCGCCTTGTGGTCCACGACGCGCGTCGCGAGCCCCCGGCCCTGCGCCCACGCGAGGCCCGCGGCCGCGGGCCGGTTCGAGATCACGGCGCGGAAGTCGAGGCCCGGCTTCGCCTCCACCAGGGCCTGCATGTTGCTGCCCCGCCCGGAGATGAGGATGACCGCGGATTTCATGGGTGGGTGGGGCGCCCGGCCCCCGCGCGCCTCAGGCGACGACGGCTTGCGGGGCGTCGCCGTCGCGTGCGGCGATGGCGCCCACCTGCCACGCCGGCACGCCGTGGATGCCGAGGGTGGCGATGGCGGCCTGCGCGTCCTCGCGGGCCACGACGAGCACCATGCCGATGCCGCAGTTGAAGGTGCGGTGCATCTCGGGCTCGGGGACGTTGCCCTGCTCCTGGAGCCAGTCGAAGATGGCCGGGCGCGGCCAGCGCGACTTGTCCAGGCGCGCGGCGGTGCCGGCGGGCAGCACGCGCGGAATGTTCTCCACGAGCCCGCCGCCGGTGATGTGCGCGATCCCCTTCACGGGGAGCTTGTCGATGACCGCGAGGACCGGCTTCACGTAGATCCGCGTGGGCTCGAGGAGCGCCTCGCCCAGCGTGCGCCCGTCGAAGGGCTCGTCCAGCTCGGCGCCGGTGACGGCGAGGATCTTGCGGACGAGCGAGAAGCCGTTGGAATGCGCGCCGCTGGACGCGAGGCCGATGACGGCGTCGCCCGGCGCGATCGTCGCTGCCGTCGATGATGCGGTCCTTCTCGACCAGGCCGAGGGCGAAGCCCGCGAGATCGTATTCGTTGGGGTCGTAGAGGCCCGGCATCTCCGCGGTCTCGCCGCCGATGAGCGCGCACCCCGCCTGCTCGCAGCCGGCGGCCACGCCCTTCACGACGTCGGCCGCCACGTCCACGCGCAGCTTTCCGCACGCGAAGTAGTCGAGGAAGAAGATGGGCTCGGCGCCGGTGACGAGGACGTCGTTCACGCTCATCGCCACGAGGTCGATGCCGACCGTGTCGTGCTTCTTCATGCGGAAGGCGATCTTGAGCTTGGTGCCCACGCCGTCCGTCCCCGAGACCATCACGGGGTTCTTGAACTTCTTCGAGACTTCCACCAGCGCGCCGAAGCCGCCCAGGCCGCTGAGGACCTCGGGGCGCATGGTGCGCTTGGCGAAGGGCTTGATGCGCTCGACGAGCTCGTCGCCCGCGTCGATGTCGACACCGGCGTCGCGATAGGTGAGGGGATTGGTGGCAGCGGTCACGGCGGCGCTTCCGGAGGGGAAACAGACCGAAATTCTACCGGAATTGGGGGCCGGGCCCTTGCGGCGCCTTAAGCTCGGCGGGCCTGTTCCCGGTTCCGCGGCGCCGGGCGCCGCCTAGGACTTCGGCTCCAGCGCCAGGTTGAACACCGCCTCCCCGCACCACGGGAGGGCCTGCGGCGCGTACTTCCATTGCCGGACCGCCTCGAAGATGTCCTGCTCGAACTCCCGGTAGTACAGCATGGGGGCGAGGGTCACGTTGATGACGGAACCATCCTCGGCCACGCCCACGTAGGCCACCTGCAGGACCGCCTTCGGGGTCCTCGGGTCGACGGCGAACTTCGCCGGGATATTTCGGGGCGAAGGCCCGGACGGGGGGCCGGTCGTTGCGGATCTCGGGCTTCGGGCCCGCCGGGTGCGCCGCGGCATAGCGCACCTTCGGCTTGCCTTCCTCGATCTCGAACCAGATCGTGACGCGGCCCGTCCGTCTCGGCGGCGCCGCATCCGGGCGAGACGATGCGCGGCTGCAGGCGCCACAGCGGCACGACCTGCCGCACCGCCGATTCGAAGGCCGCGTTGGGCGGGACCGTCTCGATGCGCACGCCCTCCAGGCGCCCGTCGGTCTGCACGGTCCCGGCGACGGTCACCGTCGCGGATTCGCCTCGCGCCAGGGCCTCCTTCGGGAACGCCGGGGCGAGGAGGACGAGCATCCCGCCTTCGGCGTAGTAGAGCTTGTCGGCGGCCCGCGCGACGGCGGGAGCGGCCAGGACGGACGTGGCGGCCAGGAGCGTCAAGGCCAGCGATCGAAGCATGGGGAATCCTTTCCGGTGAAGCGTGGGTCGGGCTCAGGCGTCGCCGCTGCCCTTCATGGCGGGCAGGTGCAGCTTCGCGAAGTCGAGCATGCGCTGGATCGAGACCTTGGCGCGCCGGCCGAGGGCGGGGTCGACGTGGATCTCGTTGCGGCCGGTCTCGAGCACCGCGAGGAGGTTGTGCAGCCCGTTCATGGCCATCCAGGGGCAGTGCGCGCAGCTCTGGCAGGTGGCGCCCTTGCCGGCGGTGGGCGCCTCGATGAAGGTCACGCCGGGCAGGCGCTTCCTCATCTGGTGGATGATGCCGCCGTCGGTGGCGACGATGTATTCCTTCGCGCCCAGGCGCTCGGCGGCCTGGATGATGCCCGTGGTGGAGCCCACGGCGTCGGCCATCTCGATCACGCTCGCCGGCGACTCGGGGTGCACCAGCACCTTGGCGCCGGGGTGCTTGAGCTTGAGCTCCTCCAGCTGCTGCGCCTTGAACTCCTCGTGCACCACGCAGGAGGCGTTCCAGAGGAGCATGTCGGCGCCCGTCACCTTCCGGATGTACGCGCCGAGGTGCTTGTCGGGGGCGAAGAGGATCTTCTTCCCCTCGGCGTGGAGGTGGGCGACGATCTTCTCGGCGATGGAGGAGGTGACCATCCAGTCGGCGCGCGCCTTCACGGCCGCGCTGGTGTTGGCGTAGACCACGACCACGCGGTCGGGGTGCGCGTCGCAGAACGCCGTGAACTCGTCGGCGGGGCAGGCGAGGTCGAGGGAGCACTCGGCGGCCAGGTCCGGCATGAGCACGCGCTTCTCGGGGTTCAGGATCTTGGCCGTCTCGCCCATGAAGCGCACGCCGGCGACGACGATCGTCCTGCCGGGGTGCTCGTGCCCGAAGCGCGCCATCTCGAGCGAGTCCGAAACGGTGCCCCCCGTTTCCTGGGCGAGGTCCTGCAGGTCCGGGTGGACGTAGTAGTGGGCGACGAACACCGCGTCGAGGGCCTTCAGGCGCTCCTTGATGCGGGCGACGAGGGCGGGCTTCTCCCGCGGGCGTGACGGTGCGCGGCGGCGCGGCCGGCGCGATGCCGAGGGCGCCATCGAAGCGTTCGAAGCGGATCTGGATGGGGGTGGCGACGGCCATGGGAAATCTTTCCGGTGACGGTTCGATTCTGCCATAGGGGAATCGTTCCGGGCCGCCGGCCCCCGCGTGATAGAATTCGCTCGCAATTTCCAACCGCGCTCCGCCGGCCCTGTCGTGGAGCGCGCCCGGGCCAAGCCGGGCGGCGGAATTCTCCGCCGCGGCGCAGGCCCAGGGAGTCCCGATGAGGCAGCTTCTCCTCGACATCACCCAGGCGCCCGCGCCCACCTTCGAGAACTTCGTCCCCGGCCGAAACGCCGAGCCGCTGGCGGCCGTTCGCGCGGCCCTCGCGGGCCTGCCGGAGCGCGTCCTCTACCTGTGGGGCGAGACCGGCGCCGGCAAGACCCACCTGCTGCGCGCGTTCGCGGCGAGCCGCGCGGGCGCGCGCTACGTCCGCGGCGAGGACTACCGCGGCGACGAGTCCGGCGGCGTCCTCGTGCTGGACGACGTCGAGCGGCTGGGCGAGGCGAGGCAGGTCGCGCTCTTCAACGCCTTCAACGAGCGCGCCTTCGAGCTCATCGTCGTTTCCGCCCACGCGGCGCCGAAGGACGTGGCGCTTCGCCGCGACCTCGCCACGCGGCTCGCGACCGGCCTCACCTACCGGGTGCTCGCCCTCACCGACGGGGAGAAGAGCGACGCCCTCGCCGCCCACGCGAAGGCGCGCGGCTTCGCGCTCTCCGACGAGGTGGCGGCCTACCTCCTCACCCACGCGCGGCGCGACATGCCCTCCCTCATCCAGGCGCTCGACGACCTCGACCGGTACTCGCTCGAGACCGGCCGCCCCATCACCGTGCCGCTCCTGAAGGCGGCGCTGCAGCCGGAGCTTTCGTGAAGCTCGCCCTCTTCGACCTCGACAACACGCTGCTCGACGGCGACAGCGACTACTTCTGGGCCCAGTACCTCATCGAGCGCGGCATCCTCGAGCGCGAGGACTACGAGCGCAAGAACGACTGGTTCTACCACCACTACAAGCAGGGCACGCTCGACATCCACAACTACCTCGACTTCCAGCTCGGCCCCCATCGCCGGGCGCCCGCGGGAGGTCATCGACGACTGGCACCGCGAGTTCATGGACGCGAAGATCCGGCCCGCCATCCACGCGGGCACGCCGGCGCTCCTCGCCTCGCACGCCGGGGCGCTGCGGGCCATCGTGACCGCCACGAACCGCTTCATCACCGCGCCCATCGCCCGCGAGCTGGGCGTGGAGCACCTCATCGCCTGCGACGTGGAGGAGATGCCCGACGGCCGCCTCACGGGGCGCCCGCTGGGCACGCCCTCGTTCCGCGAGGGCAAGATCACGCGCCTGCACGAGTGGCTCGCCTCGCTCGGCCGGCGCTTCGACGAGTTCGAGGAAACCTGGTTCTACAGCGACTCCCACAACGACCTGCCGCTGCTCGAGCTCGTCTCGAAGCCCGTGGCGGTGGATCCCGATCCGACGCTCGAAAGCCACGCCCGCGAACGCGGCTGGCCCATCCTGAGGTTGCGCGCATGATCAAGAAATTCATCTCGCGGGTCTTCGGCCGCGGTCCCACGCAGGCGGTGCACGAGTCGAAGCCCGTCGTCTACGGCCCGGACAAGCACCACATCCGCAAGGACCACATCAGCCGCGGGGCCCGCAAGACCTGCGAGGAGCTGCAGCGCGCGGGCCACACGGCCTTCGTGGTGGGCGGCGCCGTGCGCGACCTGATCCTCGGGCAGGCAGCCCAAGGACTTCGACGTGGCCACCAGCGCGCACCCGGACGTGGTGCGCTCCCTCTTCCGGCGCTCGCGCATCATCGGCCGGCGCTTCCAGATCGTGCACGTGATGTTCGGCGCGGAGACGGTGGAGGTCTCCACCTACCGCGCCCACTTCACGACGAAGGACCCCGAGTCCGACGACGAGACGGACGGGAAGGACAAGCAGGACGTGCACGGCCGCGTGCTCTCGGACAACGTCTTCGGCACGCAGACCGAGGACGCGGTTCGCCGCGACTTCACGGTGAACGCGCTCTTCTACGACCCGGTCAAGGAGGAGGTCTGGGACTTCCAGCACGGCGTGAAGGACCTGGTCGCGAGGAAGCTCGTGATGATCGGCGACCCCGCCACGCGCTACCGCGAGGACCCGGTGCGCATGCTCCGCGCGGCGCGCCTGTCGGCCAAGCTCGGCCTCACGATCGACCCGAAGACCGCCGCGCCCATCGCCGAGCTGAAGCACCTCCTCGAGAACGTCCCGCAGGCGCGCCTCTTCGAGGAGATCCTCAAGATGCTGCTCTCCGGCAACGCGGTGGCCTGCGTGCAGCGGCTTCGCGAGCTGGAGCTGCACCACGGGCTGCTGCCGCTGCTGGACGACGCGCTGGAGGACCCCGCGACCGGGCCCTTCGCGATGGCCGCGCTCAAGGCGACCGACGACCGGCTGCGCGAGGACAAGCCCGTCTCGCCCGCGTTCCTGCTGGCCGCCCTCCTGTGGGGCCGCGTCGAGCGGCGCTGGCACGAGCTCGAGGAGAAGGGGCAGCCGTCGACGCCGTCGCTGCATTCGGCGATGCACGACGCGCTGGACGCGCAGCGCGAGTCGCTCGCCATCCCGCGCCGCTTCGACGCGACGATGAAGGAGCTGTGGCTGCTGCAGCCGCGCTTCCCGCAGCGCGGCGGCACGCGCCCGTTCCGGCTGCTGGAGCACCCGCGCTTCCGCGCCGCGTACGATTTCTTCGAGCTGCGCGCGCAGGCCGGCAACGCGCCGATGGAAACGGCCGCAGTGGTGGGCGCGGTTCCAGGAGGCGGGCGGCGAGGAGCGCGAGCGCATGCTGCACGCCGACGAGGGGCCGAAGAAGAAGCGCCGGCGCCGGCGGGGCGGCAAGCGCCGCGAGGACGAGGGCGGGTCCCCGGAGGAAGTGGCGCCGGGCGCCGACGAATGAACCCGGTTCGCGCCGTGGTCGCGCTGGGCGCCAATCTCGACGGCCCCGAGGCGAGCGTGCGCCGCGCATTCGGCGAGCTGGGCGAGCTGCCCTCGACGCGGTTGCTGGCGAAGTCGGCCCTCTACCGCACCGCGCCCGTGGGATACCTCGACCAGCCGGCCTTCGTGAACGCCTGCGCGCTGGTGGAGACGACGCTGGGCCCGCGCGAGCTCCTCGAGCGGGCTCCTCGCCATCGAGCGCCGCCACGGCCGCGTGCGCGACCTCCCCAACGGCCCGCGCACCCTCGACCTCGACATCGTGCTCTACGGCGACCTCGTGCTGCACGAGCACGGCCTCACGCTCCCGCACCCGCGGGCGCACGAGCGCGCCTTCGTGCTCGCGCCGTTGCTGGACGTCTGGCCCGATGCCATCATTCCCGGGCGTGGCGCGGCCTCCTCCTTCCGCGAGGCGGTCCGCGACCAGGCCATCGAGAGGCTGCCGGACGCCCCATGAAACACCGCTTCATCGTGGTCGAAGGGCCCATCGGCTGCGGCAAGACCAGCCTCGCGAAGCTGCTGGCCCGGCGCCTGAATGCGAACGTCGTGCTCGAGGAGCCGCAGGCCAATCCGTTCCTGCCGCTCTTCTACCGCGACATGCGGCGCCACGCGCTGTCCACGCAGCTCTTCTTCCTCTTCCAGCGCCTGCACCAGCTCGAGGGCCTGCGCCAGCCCGACCTCTTCGGCAAGCCCACGGTGGCCGACTTCGCGCTCCAGAAGGACCCGCTCTTCGCCCGCCTCACGCTCGACGACGACGAGTTCGGCCTCTACTCGCGCATCTTCGACTACGTGAAGCCGCAGGCGCCCACGCCCGACCTCGTGGTCTACCTGCAGGCCAAGGTCGAGACGCTGGTGGAGCGCGTGCGGCGGCGCGGCAATCCGATGGAGGCGGGCATCTCCGACGACTACCTGCGCGCCATCTCCGACACCTACACGCGCTACTTCTACAACTACGACGAGAGCGCGCTCCTCATCGTGAACAGCGAGCGGCTCAATTTCGTGGACGTCCCGGAGCATTTCGACCTGCTCGTGGAGCGCGTGCAGTCGATCCGCGGCGGGCGGGAGTTCTTCAATCGCGCCTGAGCGCCCCCGGCGCGCAGGGCCCACTTCAAGCAGAGGCGGAAAGCATGAAATCGATGCACAAGCTGGCACAGGCGGCGCTCGTCCTGGCCCTGGCCACGCCGGCGATCGCCGCCGTGGAATGCAACCAGTCGTTCGCCGACCTCTACGCCAGCCGGTCGCCGGGGGTGGTCAGCATCAGCGCGCTCACCATCAACCCCTACCGCATGAGCGAACGCGTCCAGCAGGTGGCCGGGTCCGGATTCATCATCGACGACCACGGCCTGGTCATGACGAATTCGCACGTCGTGTTCGGAGCCCAGGCGCTCACCGTGACGCTCGATGACGGGACGGAATTGCCGGCCAAGGTGCTGGGCGCCGACCCGATCTACGACCTCGCCATCCTCCAGATCCCGACGCCGGACTCGGGCAAGCTTCCCGTGCTGGCATTCGGCGACTCCGATGGCGTGCGGCCGGGCGACGCGGTGGCCGCGATCGGCAATCCCCTCGGCCTCGACCAGACCATCACCGTCGGGATCGTGAGCGCCCTCAACCGCGTCCTGCCCGAGCGGCCGCGGCTGCTTTCCCTGCCGATGATCCAGACGGACACGCCCATCAATCCCGGCAACTCCGGGGGGCCGCTGCTCAATCGCTGCGGGGAAGTGATCGGCATCACGAGCCAGATCCTCGGCGACGCGCAGAGCATCGGATTCGCGATCCCCTCCAATCTCGCGCGCTCGGCGTCGCCCAGCTCGTCGAGAAGGGCAGGGTGATCCGGCCGTGGTTCGGCATGGACGGCCGGCTGATCGACGGCGGGCTGAGAAAGGTTCTCGTCCTGCCGCCCGTGGAGGGCTTTCTCGTCGAGTCGATCGAACCGAACTGCCCGGCCGCGCTGGCCGGCATCGTCGGCGGCCACCTGCCGGTGAAGATCGGGACGCGCACGCTGATCCTGGGAGGCGACGTCGTCGTCGCCATCAACGACATCGCGATGAAGGATGTCGAGAGCCTGCAGCGGGGGCTGGATACCATCCGCATCGGCACGCGGGCCCGGCTGAAGGTGTTCCGGGACGGCAAGACCACCGTGGCCGAGTTCGAGGTCACCGAGCGGCCCCTGCAGCCGGGCGACGTGCCGGATTCCCCGGGGAGCTTCTCGGTGCGGCAGGCCAACTGACGGCCGCAGGGCGGCCGGCAGCGCCCCGGCCGGCCGGCCGCGCGCCTCATGCTGCATTGCAGCGAAACCGTGGCAGAATGCTCGTCCCGAGACCGGCCCATTCCATCGCCATGAGAGTGACCATCCCGAAGCTCCAGGAGCGCGCGCGCGGCGGCGAGAAGCTCGCCATGCTCACCTGCTACGACGCGAGCTTCGCGGCGATCTCGGACGCCGCCGGCGTCGACATCCTGCTCATCGGCGACTCCCTGGGGATGGTGATCCAGGGGCACGACTCGACGCTGCCCGTGACGATGGAGGAGATGGAGTACCACACCCGCCTCGTCGCCCGCGGCAGCGCCAGCGCGCTGATCCTCGCGGACATGCCCTTCGGCAGCTTCCAGGAATCGAAGGAGCAGGCCTTCCGCAACGCCGCGCGCCTCATGGCCGCCGGCGCCCAGATGGTGAAGCTCGAGGGCGGCGCGACGATGGTCGAGACCACGCGCTTCCTCGTGGAGCGCGGCGTTCCCGTGTGCGCCCACATCGGCCTCACGCCGCAGTCCGTGCACACGCTCGGCGGCTACCGCGTGCAGGGCCGCGACGACGACACGGCCGGGCGCCTCGTCGCGGACGCGAAGTCGCTGGAGGCGGCGGGTGCGGCCATGGTGCTGATGGAGGCGATGCCGGCGTCGGTCGCGAAGCGGGTGACGGAATCGCTCGCCGTGCCCACCATCGGCATCGGGGCGGGCGTGGACGTGTCGGGCCAGGTGCTCGTGGTCTACGACATGCTCGACATCTACCCGGGTCGCAAGGCCCGCTTCGTGAAGAACTTCATGGAGGGCGCGCCCTCGGTGAAGGCGGCGATCGAGGCTTACGTGAAGGCGGTGAAGGCGAAGACTTTCCCGGGGCCCGAGCATTGCTTCTGAGAGTGACGCCGAAGCGAGCGTGAACCCGATTCCGATGACCGATCGAGCGCTGGACTATTCACTGCGGGCTGGGCGAGCTGAAGGGCGAGGCGTCGATCGTCCTCGTGCCGACGATGGGCAACCTGCATGCGGGGCACCTCGCGCTCGTCGAGGAGGCGAAGAGGCACGGCACGGTGCATCGTGGCCTCCATCTTCGTCAACCGCCTGCAGTTCGAGCCGGGCGGGGACTTCGACCGCTACCCGCGCACGCTCGCGGACGATTGCGCGAAGCTCGAGCGCGCCGGCTGCCACGTGGTGTTCGCGCCGGACGAGAAGGAGCTCTACCCGCAGCCGCAGGAGATCCTCCTCACGCCCCCGAAACTCGCCGAGCAGCTGTGCGGCGACTTCCGGCCGGGCCACTTCCAGGGCGTGGTGACGGTCGTCGCGAAGCTGTTCAATATTGTTGCACCGCACACAGCCGTTTTCGGCCGCAAGGACTACCAGCAGCTGGCGGTGATCCGGGCCCTGGTGCGGCAGATGAACTACCCCATCGCCATCGTCGGGGTGGAGACGAAGCGCGAGCCCGACGGCCTCGCGATGTCCTCCCGGAACGGCTATCTCTCCTCTGGGGAGCGCACCGAAGCGGTGCGGCTCAACAAAAACCTCCGGCGCATCAAGGAGCTCGCGGAAGGCGGTTCGCACGATTTCGAGGCACTTTGTGCTTTCGCAATCAAGGACTTGACGGATGCCGGCTGGAAAGTGGATTATGTTGCAGTGCGGCAACAGTCCGGACTGGCCCTTCCGGGCCCCTCGGACCACGATCTGGTGGTGCTCGGGGCGGCCTGGCTGGGCAGGACCCGGCTGATCGACAACGTCGAGTTCCGCGCCTAGCCGACCAACCTGGGGCCCGTCCCGAGTTTTGGAGCCATTCCTCTAAAAAGGCTCGCTAGACTGGGGGCCAGTCGTTCTTCCGGAGACGGGAACACATGCAACGCACCATGCTCAAGTCGAAGATCCACCGCGTCACCTGCACGGCGTCGGAGCTGCATTACGAGGGCTCGTGCGCCATCGACCAGGATCTCCTGGACGCGGCCGACATCAGGCAGTACCAGCAGATCGAGATCTACAACGTGAACAACGGGGAGCGCTTCTCGACCTACGCGATCTCCGCCCAGCGCGGCTCGGGCACCATCTCGGTGAACGGCGCGGCGGCGCACAAGGCGCGCCGCGGCGACCTCCTGATCATCGCCTCCTACGCGACCTACACGGAAGCCGAGATCGCGAAGTACCAGCCCGACCTCGTGTACGTGGACGCGAACAACGCCATCAAGGAAAAGCGCGGCGCGATCCCGGTCCAGAAGGCGGCCTGAACCCGCCTGCGCGGCACCTACGACGGGCGCCTTCGGGCGCCCGTTTCGCTTCCGCAGCCCGCCCGGCCCGCGGGAGTTATGATTGGCGCATGCAGGCCGCGCCATTTCGACGGGGAATCGCGAGTCCCGGCGCGACGCTTCGCTCGGGCGCCGCGTACGCGCGGCGCTGGCTGCACTTCGGCGCCGAGGCGCTCGCCGCGGCGCTCTCGCCATCCACCTACACGGCGCCGGTGCGCGCCGTTGCCGCACGGCAGGTGTGCTCGTCGGCCTGGGAGATCCTCCCGGGCTTCGTGGTGGTCTGCGCCCTGCTGAGCTACCTCGTCATGCGGATCGTCTCCTCGACCGCGCGCGATTACGGCCTGTCGGGCTATGCGCTGGACCTCTTCGTGCGCCTGCTGGTGCTGGAGCTCATCCCGCTCTTCGTCACGCTCTTCGTGGCGCTTCGCTCCGGCACGGCCATCGGCACCGAAGTCGCGCTGATGCGGGTTCGCGGCGAGCTGGACGAGGCCCATCGCCGCGAGGGGGCGGGCCCCTTGCGCGCCGAGCTGCTGCCGCGCGGCATCGGCACCGCGGTCGCGGTCGTCGCGCTCACGGCGATCGGCAGCCTGGTCGCGCTCGTCATGGCGTACGTCGGCACCTACGGCGTGTCGCGCTGGGGACACGAAGCCTATGCGCGCGCGATCGGGCAGGTGTTCGAGCCGGTGGTCCTGGCGGGGCTCGGGTTGAAGGTCGCCCTGTTCGCCGTCGCGGTCGCGGTGATCCCCGTCGCCGCGAGCCTCGGCGCGCCCCGGGAGCTGCGCTCGGTGCCCGAGGCGGCGCCGCGCGGGCTCGTCCGCCTGTTCGTGATCCTGGCGCTCGTCGAGGCGGTCTCGCTCGCCCTCAAGTACACCTGACCCGCATGGAACCGGCCTCCGCGCCTCCTCCCGAGATCCCGCGCGCCGAGCTCAAGGCGGCGGTGGTGCTGGCGATCACGCTGGCGATCGCGGTGGGATTCGTGATCTACGTCCTCTACGCGCGCGGCACTTTCGAGAACACGCAGCGCCTGGTGCTGATGGCCGAGGACGGGGCGGGCGTGACGGTGGGCATGGACCTCACCTTCTCGGGCTTCCCCGTGGGGCGGGTGCAGAAGATCGAGCTCGCGGGCGACGGCAAGGCGCGAATCGAGATCGACGTGCCCGAGAAGGACGCGCGCTGGCTGCGCGCCTCGAGCGTCTTCACGCTCGAGCGCAGCATCGTGGGCGGCGCGCGCCTGCGGGCCTTCACCGGCAACCTCGCCGACAAGCCGCTCCCCGACGGCGCGGTCCGGGAGGTGCTGCGCGGGGACGCGACCGACGAGCTTCCCGCCGTCATCGCCTCGGCGAAGCGGCTCCTCGAGAACCTGGAGCGCATGTCGGCCGAGGACTCGGCGCTCAACGCGAGCCTCGCGAGCTCGCGCGTCCTGATGGAGCGCATGTCGGGGCCGCAGGGCGCGCTCGGGGGCCTGCTGGGCAGCGAGGAGAACGCGCGCAAGGTCATCACCGCGCTCGACCGGGCCAACGCGACGCTCGCGTCGCTCGAGAAGGTGTCCGCGAGGCTGGACGGCGTGCTGCAGAAGGCCGACGAGAGCGTGTTCGGTTCCGGCGGCGTGATGGAGGAGACCCGCAAGACGGTCGTGCAGCTCAACGCGACGCTCGCCGAGGCGCGCGAAAGCCTCAGGAAGGCCGACGCGATCCTCGCCGACGCGCAGAAGATCACCGCGAGCACCCGCGTCGCCACCGACGACCTGGCCGGCCTGCGCGTCGAGGTGGAGGCGAGCCTGCGCCGCGTCTCCGCGCTCATCGACGAGATCAACCGCAAGTGGCCGTTCGCCCGCGACACGGAGGTGAAGCTGCCATGAGGACGCTCGCTCGCCGTCGTGGTGCTGGGTCTCGCCGCCTGCGCGGGCGGGCCTCCCGCGCCCGACTGGCAGGCCGCCGCGCACGGGGCGCTCGGCAGCTTCGAGGCGGCCTACCTCGAGGGGCGCACGCGCGCGGCGGAGCAGGAATTCCAGCGCGCGCGCGCGGCACTTTCCGCCACCGGCCGCGCGGACCTGGTCGCGCGGGCGGAGCTCGTGCGCTGCGCGGTGCGCGTGGCGAGCCTGGAATTCGACGATTGCCCCGGGTACCTCGCGCTGGCCGCCGACGCGGCGCCCGCCGAGCGGGCCTACGCGGCGTATCTCGCCGGCAAGCCGCAGGCCGCGGACATCGGGCTGCTGCCGGGCACCATCGCGCCGTCGCGGCGGGCGGCGGCCTTCCCGCGATCGGAAGACCCCCTCGCGCGCCTCGTCGCCGCGGGCGTGCTGTTCCGGCAGGCGCGGATCGATCCGGCCGGCATCGCGCTCGCGGTGGACACCGCCTCGGCCCAGGGGTGGCGGCGGCCCCTGCTCGCGTGGCTGGGCGTCCAGGCCCGGCGGGCGGACGAGGCGGGCGACGCGGCGGCGGCCGCGGCCATCCGCCGGCGCATCCGGCTGGTGGGGGGCGAGGCGGGCGGCGGCTAGAGCGCCGGCCCGTCGCGGCTTTCTGCATTTCGACGCTGCCGAATGTCGTTCCGTCCGGCGGCGCTGGCGCAAGGCGGCCCGGCCCCCTAACCTCACGTCCATTGCCGGATTCCCGGTCGAACGCCACGATACGCAGCCCGCCATGAACACCTCCGATTCCACCAAGCAGGCCCTTCGCGAGATCCGCGACGCCGTCGTCGTCCTGTGGTGGCGCTTCTTCGACTGGCTGGCGGTGGTGCCGTGGAAGACGCTCGCGATCGTCTCCGTGCTCGTGGTGGTGCTGGCCGGCATCCTGAAGAACCCCGAGCTGGGCTTCTTCCTCGTCATCACCTCCTTCATCATCAAGGCGGTCGCGGGCGGCAAGCGCCGCGCGGAAGTGACGGCAAGCCAGGCCATCCAGCGCGCCGAGAAGGAGCAGCTCGAGCGCACGGTGGCCGAAGCGCACCTGGAGGCGCTGCAGGCGCAGATCGAGCCGCATTTCCTCTTCAATTCGCTGGCGAGCATCGACCAGCTCATCCTCACGGACCCGCCGCGCGCCTCGCGCATGCAGCAGAGCCTGATCCGCTACCTGCGCGCGGCCATGCCGCAGATGCGCAGCGGCGGCGGCCGGCCCACGCTCGGCCAGCAGGTCGACCTGTCCCGCTCGTTCCTGGAGATCATGGCGGTGCGCATGGACGAGCGGCTGCAGACGGCGATGAACGTGCCCGAGGGACTCCGGTCGGCGGTCTTCCCGTCGATGATGCTGCAGACCCTGGTGGAGAACGCCATCAAGCACGGCCTGGAGCCCAAGGCCGAGGGCGGGCGGCTGGAGATCCGCGCCGAGATCGTGGACGGCCAGCTCGCCGTGCAGGTGTGCGACACGGGCCTGGGCTTCTCGCCGACGCCAGGGGCGGCGTGGGGCTCGCCAACATCCGCGAGCGGCTGCAGGCCATGTACAAGGGGCGCGCCGAGCTGGTGATCACGGTGCCGCCGGGCGGGGGCACCTGTGCCACCATCACGGTTCCCTACGAGGTCGCCCCCGCGGCGCAACCCCGAACCGACGACCCACCCGCATGAGCGCCGAACGCACGCCCACCGCCGTCATCGCCGACGACGAGCGCCTGATGCGCAGCCAGATCGCGGCGCGCCTGAAGGAAGCCTGGCCGGAACTCGCCATCGTGGGCGAGGCCGCCAACGGCCGCGAGGCCGTGGCCCTCGTGCGCAGCCTCGCGCCCGACATCGTCTTCCTCGACATCCGCATGCCCGAGATGGACGGCATCGAGGCGGCGCGCGCGCTCGCGGGCGCCGCCCACGTCGTCTTCGTGACGGCCTACGACGAATACGCGGTCAGCGCCTTCGAGCAGGGCGCGGCGGACTACCTGCTGAAGCCCGCCGACCCGGAGCGCGTGGCGGTCGCCTGCGGGCGCTTGCGCGAGCGGCTGCGGGAGAAGCCGGATCCCATGAACGAGCTGCTGGCGAAGCTCTCGCAGCAGCTTGCCGGCTCCGGCCTCAAGCCCCGCGAGTACCTGCGCTGGGTGCAGGCGAGCGTGGGCACGGGCCTGCGCATGATCCCGACCAGCGACATCCTCTTCTTCCGCGCCGAGGACAAGTACACGCGCGTGCAGACCCCGGGCTTCGAGGCCCTCATCCGCAAGCCCATCAAGGAGCTCCTCGACGAGCTGGACCCCGCCGAGTTCTGGCAGATCCACCGCGCGATCCTCGTGCGCGTGGACGCGGTGGAGCAGGTGAGCCGCGACTTCCGCGGGCGGCAGGTGGTGCAGGTGAAGGGGCGCGGGGAGAAGCTCGAGGTGAGCCGCTCGTTCAGCCACCTCTTCAAGCAGATGTAGCGCCTCAGGCGTCCAGGCGAAGCACGGCCTCGAGGTTCCAGAGCTTGCGCGCGAGCGCGCGGGCCGGCTCCGCGCCGATGACCGGCCCGGCCAGCTCCATGGAACTTCGCCTCGAGCTCCGCGTCGCTGAGCGGCGCGTCGGGGTCGCCCTTGCGGGTCGGCTGCAGCCAGCTTTCGCTCGTGCCGTCCTTCCACGCGATCGCTCACGCGCGCCGCGCGCCGGCCGGGAAACGCGGCGTCCAGCTCGGGATCGACGACGACGTCGACGCGGTCCATGAGCGAGCGAAGCGACGGGTCCGCGAGCCTCTCCGGGGAGAACGCGTCGAGCCGCACGCTGCCGTGCAGCGAGCGCGTGCGCCACGACGTAGGGGAGGCTGAACTTCGCGTGCGCCGCCGAGGACGCCTCGCGGTTGCCCGCGACATCGAGGGCCGCGCGGTAGGTCGCGACATGGACCTTCGCGATGTCGCCGGCCGGCCGGCCGGCGCGCGCCATCAGGGCGAGCGCCCCGTCGATGGCCGCGAAGGTGTGCCCGCAGCAGCCGTGGTTCTTGAACGTCATCGCCGAGATGTTGAAGACCCGGCCGAGGCTTTCGCAGGCGCGGTCCCAGTCGGGGCCGTCGCTCATGGCCCGGCCCAGGCCCGACTCGCCGTCGATCGCGTCGAGCGACCCCGTCACGCCTTCGCGCGCGGCCAGCGCCGCGAGCACGCCGGCTTCCGCGGCGCGCCCGGAGTGCAGCGGCTTCGACATCGAGTCGCATGCGGAAGGCCTGCTGCAGGCCCGCCGCGAAGGTCGTCACCGTCGCGAGCGCGTGGGCGAACTGCTCGCGGGAAAGGTCGAGCAGCATGCCGGCCGCCGCGGCGGCGCCGAAGCTGCCGACGGTGCCGGTCGTGTGCCAGTAGCGATAGTGCGTCCGGCCGAGCGCCGCGCCGATCCTCGTGGAGATCTCGTAGCCCGCGACGACCGCGCGCAGGAAGGCCTCGCCGCTCGCGCCGCGGTCCTGCGCCACGGCGAGCGCCGCGGCGATGGTGGGCGCCCCCGGGTGGTAGATCGCGTCGCGGAAGATGTCGTCGAACTCGATCGCGTGGGCGGCCGTGCCGTTGATGAGCGCGGCGGCCCGCACGGTGGCGCGCCGCCCGAGGGCGAGCGTGGCGCCGCCCCGGTCGAGTTCCTCGGCGAGCGCCGTCTCGAGCAGCGTGGCCGGGGCGATCACCGCCCCGGGAAAGAGCGCCGCGTGCCAGTCGACGACGGCGCGCTTCGCGTGGTGCCGCACCTGCGCGGGCAGCGGCGCCGCGCGCAGGCCGTCGGCGAACTGCGCGAACCTCTCCGTGACGAACAGGGGGCGATCTCCCGCTCAGTTGGCCTTCGCGCCGAGCCCTTGACCACCTTCGCCCACTTCGCGGTCTCGGCGCGGATGTAGGCGGCGAACTCGTCGGGCGTGCTGCCGACGGGATCCGCGCCCTGCTGGATGAGCTTTTCGCGGATCTCCGGGATCTTGAGGGCGCGGGCGACCTCGGCCTGGATCTTCATGCGCGATCTCGCGGGGCATGCCGGCCGGGCCGAGCAGGCCGAACCAGGACGACGCCTCGAAATCGGGATAGCCGAGCTCCGCGATCGTGGGGAGCTCGGGCGAGGACGCCGAGCGCGTCTACGCTGGTGACGGCGATGCCGCGCAGGCGGCCGGAGCGCACGTGCTGGATCACCGACGGGATCGTGGCGAACATGAAATGCACCTGCTCGCCGGAGAGCAGGTCGTTGAGCGCCACCGCCCCCTTGTAGGGAACGTGCGTCACCTCCACGCCCGTCATGGACTTGAGGAGCTCGCCGGACAGGTGCGCCGAGGTGCCGATGCCCGTCGAGGCGAAGAAGTACTTGTTCGGGTTCGCCTTGAGGAGCCGCAGGAATTCGGCGAAGTTCTGCGCCGGCATCGCCTTGGGGTTCACCACCAGCATGTTGGGCACGTGCGACGACCTGGGAGATCGGCGCGAAGTCCTTGAGGTTGTCGTAGGGCATCTTCGCGTAGAGCGTGGCGTTGATCGCGAGCGGCCCCACCGAGCCCATGAGCAGCGTGTAGCCGTCGGGCTTGGCCTTGGCGACCAGGTTGGCGCCGATGTTGCCGCCGGCGCCGGGCTTGTTCTCGACGACCACGGTCTGGCCCCAGGCCTTGCGGAACTCCTCCGCCATGAGGCGCGCGACGAAGTCCGTCGAGCCGCCGGGCGAGAAGCCGACGACGATCGTGATCTGCTTGCTGGGCCAGTCGGCCTGCGCGTGCGCGAAGGTCGCGGCCGCGAGGACGAGCACTGGCGGCCAGGAGCTCTCTTCAGCAGGGTTCTCATGACTCTCCTCCGGTTCGGTCTGTCACGATCGGGAACTTCGGCCTGCGGCTGCGCCCTCTCCGGGCGCTCAGAACTGCGCGAGATATTGCGTGGGGTCGATCCGGACGCCGATCACCAGCGGCCGGTCGGCCGGCCGCGGCTGCGCGAGGACGCGCTCGAGGGCGGAAGCCGAGTCCACGTTCGCGCCCTCGCAGCCCATGGACTGCGCGAGCTTCTCGATGTCGGTCGCGTCGATCAGGGTCCCCCAGCTCGGGTACTTCCGCTGGGCCTGCTTGAGCTCGATGCGGTTGAGGCTGTTGTCGCAGAAGACGACCACCAGCGGGTCGATCCCGAGGCTCGCGGCGAGGCGCAGCTCTCCCTGCACCATCGCGAGCCCGCCGTCGCCGGTGAAGCACACGACCGGGCGCTCCGGGTGGACGAGCTTGGCCGCGATCGCCGCCGGCAGCGAGAAGCCCATCGAGGACAGGCCGTTCGTCATGAGGGTGGTGCGCGGCGAGTAGGTGGTCCAGCCCTGGCCCACCAGGATCTTGTGGGAGCCGACGTCGGCGGTGGCGATCGCCTCGCGCGGCATGGCGCGGCGCACCACGTCGATCACGTCCGTCGGGTTGAGCCGGCCTGCGACGCGCCCCTCGTAGTACTTCGCCACCAGCGCGTCGCGGTGCGAGGCGACCTCGGCCACGGTCCAGCGGGCGGGGCCCGCGCAGGCCGACGCCAGCGCCTCGAGGATCGCCGCGACGGGGCCGACGAGCTCGACCTCCGCGGGGTAGATCTGGTCGGTGTTCGGCGTCGAGTCGACGTGGATCGTCGCGACCTCGAGGCTCCACGGCTTGATGAGCTCCACCGCGTCGAAGCCCGCGGCCACGATGAGGTCGCAGCCGGCGAGGAACTTCCACATGAACGCGTTGCAGGCCATGTCCAGCGTGCCCGCGTAAAGGGGATGGTCCTCGGCGAGCACGCCCTTGGCCATGGGCGCCACCACCACCGGGCAGCCGAGCGATTCGGCGAGCTTCGCGAGGCTCGCGGACGCATTGCCGCGAACCGCCGCGATGCCGGCGAGGATCACCGGGCGGCGCGCGGCGCGGATCTTCGAGACGACGCCGGCCACGGCCGCCTCGGTGCCGAAGGCGAAGGGCAGCTGCTGCGCGGCGAGCGGCGGCAGCGCGATGCGGTCGTCCACGGCCTGCGCGCCGACGACGTCGGCGGCGAGCGTCATGTGCACCGGGCCCGGACGCTCGGCCATCGCGGTGCGCACGGCCTTGCGCAGGATGGTCGCGGCGGTGTGCGGCTGGATCGTCGTCGCCCACTTGCACACGGGGGCGAAGAGGCGCTCCTGGTCGATCACCTGGTGGGTGAAGTACGGCTCGCGCTTGCTCTCGATCTGCCCGGAGATGGCGAGCATCGGCACGCGGTCGAGCCAGGCGTTGGCCACGGCGTTCACGAGGTTCGTCGAGCCCGGGCCGAGCGTGGAGACGCACACGCCGGGCAGCCCCGTGAGCATGCCGGCCGCCTCCGCCATCAGGCCGGCCGTGCCCTCGCGGCGCCCGAGCACGAAGTCGAGGTTCTCGCGCCGGCACGCCTCGAGGAGCTCGACGGTGGGATCGCCGGGATAGCCGAATACGTGACGCACGCCCAGCGCGCGCAGGTAGCGGACAAGGAGTTCCGAGACGTTCATGGGGTGCGGTTCCCGATCGATGCGGCCGTTGCGACTCGCGCGACGCTGCCGGGGAATGTAGCAGACGCGGTATACGGTTGTATACCGTGTTGGCCGGGGCGTATGATCGGCCGCATGAAGGACGTCGCGATGCCCGCATTCGCCCTGGTCGGCTTCGGGGAGGCCGGGCAGGCCTTCGCCGAAGGGCTTCGCGGCGAGGGGGTCGCGCAGCTCGCGTCCTGGGACATCCTCTTTCCCGATGCCGCGCGCGGCGCGCCGCTGCGGTCGGCCGCCGGGCGCCTGGGCGTGCGGGTCGCCGCGAGCAGCGCCGACGCGATCCGCGGCGCGGACGTCGTCATCGCCGCGGTCACGGCTTCCTCGAACCTCGAGGCGGCCGAGGCCGCCGCGGAGGGGCTCTCGCCGGGCCAGTTCTACCTCGACGTCAATTCCGTCTCCCCGCAGCGCAAGCGCGAGGCGGCGCGCCTCGTCGGCGAGCGCGCCCGCTTCGTCGACGTGGCGGTCATGGCGCCCGTGCTTCCCCTCCGGCACAAGACGCCGATGCTCGTCTCCGGGCCCGCGGCGGCGGACCTCCTGCCCGTCCTGCGCCGCTGCGGGATGAGCGTGGAGTCGGCGGGCGCCGACGTGGGCGCCGCGATCGCCATGAAGATGGTGCGCAGCGTCATGATCAAGGGCCTGGAGGCGCTCACGCAGGAGTGCTTCCTGGCCGCGCGGGCCGGCGGCGTGGAGGACCGGCTCATCGCGTCCCTCACGCAGACCTTTCCCATGCTCGACTGGGCGAAGCTGGCGGACTACAACCTCGAGCGCATGGCGAGCCACGGCATCCGGCGCGCGGCGGAGATGCGGGAAGTCGCTAGGACGCTCGAGGACATGGGCGTGGAGCCGCTGATGACGCGCGGCACGATCGAGCGCCAGCAACGCACGGGCGACGCGAGGTTGAAGGAGGCGTTCGGCGGAAAGGTGCCCGAGGATCGCGGCGCCATCCTCGATGCGCTGCGCAAGTCGGCCAGGGGCGGGCGCGCCTGACCGGCCGCGACGCCATTCGAGGGGAGACCATGTCGGAATCGACGAAGGCAGGCGGGCACGCTCCCGCGGACGCGGTGCCGCGGCTGCGCATGCGGATCGGCGGCGAGTGGCGCACGGGAAGCCACGAGACGGCCGTCATGGACCCGTTCCGGGGAGAGCGCGTCGAGATGGCGCCCGAATCCTCGCTCGCGGACCTGGACGACGCGCTCGCGGCGGCGGTGGCCGCCAAGCCGGTCGTGGCGGCGATGCCGGGCTACCAGCGCGCGGCACTCCTGCGCAAGGTCGCCGCCCTGGTGGTCGAGCGCGCCGACGGCATCGCCGAGACCATGTCGCGCGAGACCGGCAAGGCGATCAAGGACGCGCGCGCCGAGGTCACGCGATCCCAGGACACGATCCTGCTCTCCGCCGAGGAGGCCATCCGGATCGAGGGCGAGCAGGTCCCGCTGGACGGCACCGCGATGGGCGCGGGCAAGCTCGCGTTCCTGCTGCGCTTTCCCGTCGGCGTGGTCGCCGGCATCACGCCCTTCAACGCGCCCTTCAACCTCGCGTGCCACAAGATCGCGCCCGCCATCGCGGCCGGCAACGCCATCGTGCTCAAGGCGCCGCCGCAGTCCCCGGGCGTCGTGGCGAAGCTCGTGGAGCTCTTCGTGGACGCGGGCACCCCGCCGGGCTTCGTGAACCTGCTCTACGGCAACACCGTGGGACCCGCGCTCGTGCGCGACCCGCGGGTGGATTTCGTCTCCTTCACCGGCTCGAGCCGCGTGGGCGCGCGAGATCAAGGCGGCCAGCGGGCTGCGCCGCGTGGCGCTCGAGCTGGGCGGCAACGGGACGACGATCGTGCACTCGGACGCGGACGTCGCGGAGGCGGCCACGCTTTGCGCGCGCAACTCCATGCGCCTCGCGGGCCAGAGCTGCATCTCGGTGCAGAACGTGATGGTGCACGAGAGCGTGTACGACGCCTTCGTCGAGCGCCTCGTCGCCGAGGTGAGGACGCTTCGCGTGGGCGACCCGCTCGATCCGGCCACGGACGTCGGCACGCTCATCGACGAGGCCGCGGCGCGGCGCGTGGAGCAGTGGATCGGGGAAGCGGTATCGCAGGGCGCGCGCCTCCTGGCGGGCGGCGGCCGCCGCGGCGCGCAGGTCGACCCCGCCGTCCTGGTCGACGTGAAGCCCGCGATGCGCGTGGTGTGCGAGGAGGTCTTCGGGCCGGTGGTCACCGTCCAGCGCTACCGCGAGCTCGGGCCGGTCTTCGAGCGCATCAGCGCCGAGCAGTACGGGCTGCACTGCGGGATCTTCACGAAGTCCCTGCCCGTCGCGTTCGACGCGATCCGCAGGCTGCGCGTGGGCGGCCTCATCGTCAACGGCACTTCCACCTGGCGCACCGACCAGCTCGCCTACGGCGGGGTGAAGGCGAGCGGCATCGGGCGGGAAGGGCCGCGCTACGCGATCCGCGACATGACCGAGGAACGGCTGGTCCTGTTCAACCTCTAGGCCGCGACCGCCTTCTTCGCGCGGGGGGAGGCCGCCCGCCCGGACGATGCGAACCCGGGCCACGCGTGCGCCATCGCGAGAAAGCGGCCGAGGAGCGGCGTCTTGTCGCCGGCGCGCCACGCGAGGAGCAGCCGGCTCCTCGATGCCTTCGAGGCGATCGGCCGATGGACCACGCCGGGAATGCTCGCGTTCCGGTAGGTGTCCGGCAGGATCGAGATGCCCGTGCCCGCGGCGATCAGGGCGAGGATGGTCACGCCCTCGCGGGCTTCCTGGGCCACGCGCGGGGCGAAGCCGGCCTGGCTGCACAGGCCCATCACGTGGTCGTAGAGGCCGCAGCCGATCCCGCGCGGGAAGAGGATGAACGGTTCGTCGGCGAGATCGGCCATCCTCACGCCGCCGCGCGCGGCGGCCAGCCGGTGCGTGGACGGCAGCACCGCCATCAGCTCGTCCTCCCAGATGTTGCGCACCTCGATGTCCGGGCCCGGCGCGAACTGGTGCGACGGCCGGAGGAACCCCACGTCGATGCGGCGGTCGGCGATCGCCTGGAGCTGCGCGCCCGAGGACAGGTGGCCCATCTCCACGCGGACGCCGGGAAAGCGCTCGCGAAACGACTGGATGAACCGCGGGAAGGGCTCGAACATGGGAACGGACCCGGTGAACGCGATCCGGATCTCGCCCGCCTCGCCCCGGCCCGCGCGCCGGACCTCGTCGCCCGCGTCGTCGAGCTGCGCGAGGATGGAGCGGGCCTGGAGGAGGAAGAGGCGCCCCGGCTCCGTGAGCCGGACGCTTCTCTTCGTCCGCTCGAGCAACGTCGTCCCGAGCTCGTCCTCGACCGCCTTGATCTGCTGGCTGAGGGGCGGCTGGCTCATGTGCAGGCGACGCGCGGCCTGGCTGAAGTTGAGTTCCTCGGCGACGGCGACGAAGTAGCGCAGCTGGCGGATGTCCATGCTTATAGGGAATGCGAATGACTGGAGGGCGAAATATATATTGGACTCGACCCTGACGCGATGCAATGATCGCCCGGCACCACCATGGAGCAAGGGCCCCCGATGATCATCGACTGCCACGGCCACTACACGACGGCGCCCAGCCGCTCGAGGGGTGGCGCAAGACCCAGATCGCCTCGCTGGACGGCACCGCGCCCCCGCCGAAGCGATCGGCGCTCGCCATCAGCGACGACGAGCTTCGCGAGAGCCTGGAAAGGACCAGCTGCGGCTGCAGCGCGAGCGCGGGACGGACCTGACCCTCTTCTCCCCGCGGGCGATGTCCATGGCCCACCACATCGGGACGCAGGAGACGAGCCTCGAGTGGTCGCGCCTGTGCAACGACCTGATCCACCGCGTGTGCACGCTCTACCCGCGCAATTTCGCGCCCGTGTGCCAGCTCCCGCAGTCCACCCGCGTCTCGCCCGCCACCTGCGTCCCGGAGCTGGAGCGCTGCGTGAAGGAGCTGGGGTTCGTCGGCTGCAACCTGAACCCGGATCCCTCCGGCGGCCACTGGAAGGACCCGCCGCTCACCGACCGCTGCTGGTACCCGCTCTACGAGAAGCTGGTGGAGCTCGAGGTCCCGGCCATGGTGCACGTGAGCGCCAGCTGCAACCCCTGCTTCCACGCCGTCGGCGCGCACTACATCAACGGCGACACGACGGCCTTCATGCAGTTCCTCACCTCGGACCTCTTCAGGGACTTCCCGACGCTCAAGTTCGTCATTCCCCACGGCGGCGGGGCCGTTCCCTACCACTGGGGGCGCTACCGGGGCCTCGCGCAGGACATGGGCCGCCCGCCGCTCAAGGAGCACGCTGCTCAACAACGTGTTCTTCGACACCTGCGTCTACCACCAGCCCGGAATCGACCTGCTCCTGAAGGTCATTCCGGCGGACAACATCCTCTTCGCCTCCGAGATGGTCGGGGCGGTGCGCGGCGTCGATCCGGAGACGGGCTTCTACTTCGACGACACGAAGCGCTACATCGAGTCCGCGCCCGGCCTCACCGCCGGGGACCGCCACAAGATCTACGAAGGCAACGCGAGGCGGGTCTACAGCCGACTGAAGCTGCCCGCCTGACCGCTTTCACGAACCCCAGGAGGATCGAGACATGACTTTCCGCTTCCGATCGACGACTCGCGCCGCGGCCGTGTTCATGGCCGCGATCCTGGCTCTCGGCATGGCCCCTGCGGCGATGGCGCAGGCCTACCCGTCGAAGTCCA
>CAWAOC010000006.1:0-66085 GCA_963783635.1 uncultured Gammaproteobacteria bacterium | reverse complement strand
CAGGGTTCTCATGACTCTCCTCCGGTTCGGTCTGTCGGGATCGGGAACTTCGGCCTGCGGCTGCGCCTCTCTCCGGGCGCTCAGAACTGCGCGAGATATTGCGCGGGGTCGATCCGCACGCCGATCACCAGCGGCCGGTCGTCCGGCCGCGGCCGCGCGAGCAGCGCTCGAGCGCGGCAGCCGAATCCACCATCGCGCCCTCGCAGCCCATCGCCGGCGCGAGCTTGCTCGATGTCGGTCGCGTCGATCAGCGTTCCCCAGCTCGGGTACTTGCGCTGGGCCTGCTTGAGCTCGATGCGGTTCAGGCTGTTGTCGCAGAACACCACCACCAGCGGGTCGAGCCCGAGGCTCGCGGCGAGGCGCAGTTCGCCCTGCACCATCGCCAGCCCGCCGTCGCCGATGAAGCACACCACCGGGCGCTCCGGATGGACGAGCTTGGCCGCGATCGCCGCGGGCAGCGAAAAGCCCATCGAGGAAAGGCCGTTGGTCATCAGCGTGGTGCGCGGCTAGTAGGTGGTCCAGCCCTGCCCCACCAGCAGCTTGTGCGAGCCCACGTCGGTGGTGGCGATCGCCTCGCGCGGCATGGCGCGGCGCACCACGTCGATCACGTCCGTCGGATTGAGCCGGCCTGCGACGCGCCCCTCGTAGTACTTCGCCACCAGCGCGTCGCGGTGCGCGGCGACCTCGGCCTCGGTCCAGCGCGCCGGCCCCGCGCAGGCCGACGCCAGCGCCTCGAGGATCGCCGCCGATCGGCGCCGACGAGCTCGACTTCGGCCGGATAGATCTGGTCGGTGTTCGGCGTCGAGTCGACGTGGATCGTCGGCACCTCGAGGCTCCACGGCTTGATGAGCTCCACCGCGTCGAAGCCCGCGGCCACGCAGAGGTCGCAGCCGGCGAGGAACTCCCACATGAACGCGTTGCAGGCCATGTCCAGCGTGCCCGCGTAGAGGGGTGGTCCTCGGCGAGCACGCCCTTGGCCATGGGCGCCACCACCACCGGGCAGCCGAGCGTCTCGGCGAGCTTCGCGAGGCTCGCGGACGCATTGCCGCGCACCGCCGCGATGCCGGCGAGGATCACCGGGCGGCGCGCGGCGCGGATCTTCGGGACGACGCCGGCCACGGCCGCCTCGGTGCCGAAGGCGAAGGGCAGCTGCTGCGCGGCGAGCGGCGGCAGCGCGATGCGGTCGTCCACGGCCTGCGCGCCTACGACGTCGGCGGCGAGCGTCATGTGCACCGGGCCCGGACGCTCTGCCATCGCGGTGCGCACGGCCTTGCGCAGGATGGTCGCCGCGGTGTGCGGCTGGATCGTCGTCGCCCACTTGCACACGGGGGCGAAGAGGCGCTCCTGGTCGATCACCTGGTGGGTGAAGTACGGCTCGCGCTTGCTCTCGATCTGCCCGGAGATGGCGAGCATCGGCACGCGGTCGAGCCAGGCGTTGGCCACGGCGTTCACGAGGTTCGTCGAGCCCGGGCCGAGCGTGGAGACGCACACGCCGGGCAGCCCCGTGAGCATGCCGGCCGCCTCCGCCATCAGGCCGGCCGTGCCCTCGCGGCGCCCGAGCACGAAGTCGAGGTTCTCGCGCCGGCACGCCTCGAGGAGCTCGACGGTCGGATCGCCGGGGTAGCCGAAGACGTGACGCACGCCCAGCGCGCGGAGGTAACGGACGAGGAGTTCGGAAACGTTCATGGCGGGGATTCCGATCGATGCGGCCGTGACGACTCGCGCGACGCTGCCGGGGAATGTAGCAGACGCGGTATACGGTTGTATACCGTGTTGGCGGGGGCGTATGATCGGCCGCATGAAGGACGTCGCGATGCCCGCATTCGCCCTGGTCGGGTTCGGCGAGGCCGGGCAGGCCTTCGCCGAAGGCCTTCGGGGCGAAGGCGTCGCGCAGCTCGCGTCCTGGGACATCCTCTTTCCCGATGCCGCGCGCGGCGCGCCGCTGCGATCGGCCGCCGGGCGCCTGGGCGTGCGGGTCGCCGCGAACAGCGCCGACGCGATCCGCGGCGCGGACGTCGTCATCGCCGCGGTCACGGCCTCCTCGAACCTCGAGGCGGCGCGGGTCGCCGCGGAGGGGCTCTCGCCGCGAGCCAGTTCTACCTCGACGTCAATTCCGTCTCCCCGCAGCGCAAGCGCGAGGCGGCGCGCCTCGTCGGCGAGCGCGCCCGCTTCGTCGACGTGGCGGTCATGGCGCCCGTGCTTCCCCTCCGGCACAAGACGCCGATGCTCGTCTCCGGGCCCGCGGCCGCGGACCTCCTGCCCGTCCTGCGCCGCTGCGGCATGAGCGTCGAGTGCGCGGGCGCCGACGTGGGCGCCGCGATCGCCATGAAGATGGTGCGAAGCGTCATGATCAAGGGGCTGGAAGCGCTCACGCAGGAGTGCTTCCTGGCCGCGCGGGCGGGTGGCGTGGAGGACCGGGTGATCGCCTCCCTCACGCAGACCTTTCCCACGCTCGACTGGGCGAAGATGGCGGACTACAACCTCGAGCGCATGGCGAGCCACGGCATCCGGCGCGCGGCGGAGATGCGGGAAGTCGCCAGGACCCTCGAGGACATGGGCGTGGAGCCGCTGATGACGCGCGGCACGATCGAGCGCCAGCAGCGGACGGGAGATGCGAAGCTGAAGGAGGCGTTCGGCGGAAAGGTGCCGGAGGACCGCGGCGCGATCCTGGAAGCGCTTCGCAAGTCGGCCAGGGGCGGGCGCGCCTGACCGGCCGCGACGCCATTCGAGGAGAGACCATGTCGGAATCGACGAAGGCAGGCGGGCGCGCCGCCGCGGACGCCGTGCCGCGGTTGCGCATGCGGATCGGTGGCGAGTGGCGCACGGGCAGCCCGGAGGCGGCCGTCATGGACCCGTTCCGGGGAGAGCGCGTCGAGATGGCGCCCGAATCCTCCCTCGCAGGACCTGGACGACGCGCTCGCGGCGGCGGTGGCCGCCAAGCCGGTCGTGGCGGCGATGCCGGGCTACCAGCGCGCGGCCCTCCTTCGCAAGGTCGCCGCCCTGGTGGTCGAGCGCGCCGACGGCATCGCCGAGACCATGTCGCGCGAGACCGGCAAGGCGATCAAGGACGCGCGCGCCGAGGTCACGCGATCCCAGGACACGATCCTGCTCTCCGCCGAGGAGGCCATCCGGATCGAGGGCGAGCAGGTCCCGCTGGACGGCACCGCGATGGGCGCGGGCAAGTTCGCGTTCCTGCTGCGCTTCCCCGTCGGCGTGGTCGCCGGCATCACGCCCTTCAACGCGCCCTTCAACCTGGCCTGCCACAAGATCGCGCCCGCCATCGCGGCCGGCAACGCCATCGTGCTCAAGGCGCCGCCGCAGTCCCCCGGCGTCGTGGCGAAGCTCGTGGAGCTCTTCGTGGACGCGGGCACGCCGCCGGGCTTCGTGAACCTGCTCTACGGCAACACCGTGGGACCGGCGCTCGTGCGCGACCCGCGGGTGGATTTCGTTTCCTTCACCGGCTCGAGCCGGGTGGGCGCGCAGATCAAGGCTGCCAGCGGGCTGCGCCGCGTGGCCCTCGAGCTGGGCGGCAACGGCACGACGATCGTGCACTCGGATGCGGACGTGGCGGAAGCCGCCACGCTTTGCGCGCGCAACTCCATGCGCCTCGCCGGGCAGAGCTGCATCTCGGTGCAGAACGTGATGGTGCACGAGAGCGTGTACGACGCCTTCGTCGAGCGCCTCGTCGCCGAGGTGAAGACGCTTCGCGTGGGCGATCCGCTCGACCCGGCCACGGACGTCGGCACGCTCATCGACGAGGCCGCGGCCCGGCGCGTGGAGCAGTGGATCGGGGAAGCGGTATCGCAGGGCGCGCGCCTCCTGGCGGGCGGCGGCCGGCGCGGGGCGCAGGTCGACCCCGCCGTCCTGGTCGACGTGAAGCCCGCGATGCGCGTGGTGTGCGAGGAGGTTTTCGGGCCGGTGGTCACCGTCCAGCGCTACCGCGAGCTCGGGCCGGTCTTCGAGCGCATCAGCGCCGAGCAGTACGGGCTGCACTGCGGGATCTTCACGAAGTCCCTGCCCGTCGCGTTCGACGCGATCCGCAGGCTGCGCGTGGGCGGCCTCATCGTCAACGGCACTTCCACGTGGCGCACCGACCAGCTCGCCTACGGCGGGATCAAGTCGAGCGGCATCGGGCGGGAAGGGCCGCGCTACGCGATCCGCGACATGACCGAGGAACGGCTGGTCCTGTTCAACCTCTAGCCGCGACGGTCGCGCCCGGCTTCTCGGCGAATGGCTCGCCCGCCCTGAGGTCATTCACGATGGCCCGACCTGCCGCGCCACGCGGCGCCATCGGCCTTTGCGAGGACGTCACCAGCGCCCGAGTGATGGCGAGCCGGCTTGACGCCGGGCGGGCCACGCAGCAGCAGTCCTGCACCGGGTGATTGCGGATCGCGTTCATCGGCAGCACTGCGTGCCCACAGCCGCGGGCCACCATGCTCGATGATCGCGGGAATGCCGTCCACCTCCCACGCCACGTTGATCCCTTGCCGCCTGCGATGGGCGAGGATGCGTCTCGACGAACATCCGCACGGCATGGGGCTTCCTGGGCCACGATCGGGCCGAATCGCGACAGCGCCTGCAGCGGCACGGGGGCGCCCAGCCTGGGCGGCCTTGCGGCCGCGTCTTCGCGCCGCCGATCGGGAAAAGGGGCTCCGAGGCAGCGGCACCGTCTCGTGGTCGGCGAAGGCGCGGGGTTGTACCCATCCCGACGTCGATGCGGCCCGGCGGCCAGCCACTCGAGGATGCAGGTCGAGAGCCCCTCGACGATGCCCAGGGTCGCCTTCGGGAAACCGGCTCCTGAACTCGCTCACGAGGCCCCACCGTCAGGTTCCGGCCCACGCTGGGCGGAACGCCGATGACCGCTGGCCCGACCGGAGCCCCGCGCATTCCGTCCAGTTCCTCCCGCGCGCGCTCCAACTGGTAGAGAATGCCGCGGGCGTGATCCAGCAACCTTCGGCCGGCCTCGGTGAGGGCGGCGCCCCGGCCGTTTCGCGTGAGCAGCGTCTGACGCAGGTCCACCTCGAGCTGGCGGACCTGCGGCTGAGCGCGGGCTGGGCGACGCCGAGCCGCGCGGCCGCCCGGGTGAAGCTGCCCAGCTCGGCACGTGAACGAAGTACGACAGCTGCTTGAGATCCATGGCGGGCTCGTCCGGGCGCCGGAAGTGATATGCCGAAATGGTATAGCTGTTAACGTAGAAATGCCATTCTTGTGCGCTCCCATTTGGCCGACAATGGCGGCATCGAACGAGCATCAGGGACACGCCAAACGCTGGCCAGCCGCAGCGCCGCCGCGGGCAGCCGCCATCCCGTGCCTGTTCATGCGCGGCGGCACCTCGCGCGGCCCTTACTTCCTCGAGGACGACCTGCCCTCGGATGCCGCGCTGCGCGACCTGGTGCTGCTGAGCGCCATGGGCTCGCCGGACGCCCGGCAGATCGACGGCCTCGGCGTGCCGATCCGCTCACCAGCAAGGTGGCGATCGTCCAGCGCGGCCGGGACGGCATCGACCTCGACTGCCTGTTCGCGCAGGTGCTGATCGAAGAGGCGCGCGTGGACGTGACGCCCATCTGCGGCAACATCTCGCCCGCCTCGGCCCGTTCGCGCTGGAAGCGCCGGCTCGTGAGCCGCAGCGGCGACGAGACCACGCTTCGCATCCTGACCCGCAACACCGGGATGGTCTGCGACGCGACGATCCAGACCCCCGGCGGCCGGGTGCGCTATGACGGAGATGCGCGCATCGATGGCGTGCCCGGCACGGCCGCGCCGATCAAGATCAAGTTTCTCGACACGGCGGGTTCGGTCTGCGGCAAGCTGCTGCCTACCGGCAACGCGACCGACGAGCTGGAGGGCGACTTCGGCAAGCTGAGGGTCACCTGTATCGACAACGGCATGCCGGTCGTCATCGTGGCCGCCTCGGCGCTGGGCCGGACCGGCTATGAATCCCACGACGCGCTCAATGCCGACGCGGAACTGAAGGCGCGGCTCGAGGCCATCCGGCTGCGCGCGGGGTCCGGCGATGGGCCTCGGCGACGTCTCCCGCAAGGTCGTCCCGAAGATGACGCTGGTGTCCGCACCCGCGCAAGGGGGCAGCGTCTGCACCCGGACGTTCATACCCGCACGACTGCCACTCGGCGGTCGGCGTCCTCGGCGCGGTGACGGTCGCCACCGCCTGCGTCATGCCGGGCATCGTGGCCCACGCCGTGGCGCAGTGTCCGCCGGGCAACACCAAGATCGCTCTCGGTCGAGCATCCGACGGGAGAGATGTCGGTGGAGGTGGAGATCGACCCAGCGGATCCGTGCGAAGGTCCTGCGGGCCTCGCTGCTGCGAACTGCGCGGCTCATCATGCGCGGCGAAGTCATGATTCCGGCCCGCGTGTGGAACGGAAGGAGCAAGGGAGCGCCCGATGATCATCGACTGCCACGGCCACTACACGACGGCGCCCAGCGCGCTCGAGGGGTGGCGCGACGCGCCAGATCCAGGCGCTGGACGGCCCCTCGCCGGCGCCCGCGCGGTCGGAACTCGCCATCAGCGACGACGAGCTTCGCGAGAGCCTGGAGAAGGCCCAGCTGCGGCTGCAGCGCGAGCGCGGCACGGACCTGACCCTCTTCTCCCCGCGGGCGATGGCGATGGCCCACCACATCGGGACGCGAGACGAGCCTCGAGTGGTCGCGCCTGTGCAACGACCTCATCCACCGCGTCTGCACGCTCTACCCGCGCAACTTCGTCGCCGTGTGCCAGCTGCCGCAGTCGACCGGCGTCTCGCCCGCCACCTGCATCCCGGAGCTCGAGCGCTGCGTGAAGGAGCTGGGGTTCGTCGGCTGCAACCTGAACCCCGATCCGTCCGGCGGCCACTGGAAGGACCCGCCGCTCACCGACCGCTACTGGTACCCGCTCTACGAGAAGATGGTCGGAGCTCGACGTGCCGGCCATGGTGCACGTGAGCGCCAGCTGCAACCCCTGCTTCCACGCCGTCGGCGCGCACTACATCAACGGCGACACGACGGCGTTCATGCAGTTCCTCGACGTCGGACCTCTTCAGGGACTTCCCGACGCTCAAGTTCGTCATCCCGCACGGCGGCGGCGCCGTTCCCTACCACTGGGGGCGCTACCGGGGCCTGGCGCAGGACATGAAGCGCCCGCCGCTCAAGGACTAGCTCCTCAAGAACGTGTTCTTCGACACCTGCGTCTACCACCAGGCCGGCATCGACCTGCTCCTGAAGGTCATTCCCGCGGACAACATCCTCTTCGCCTCCGAGATGGTCGGCGCGGTGCGCGGCGTCGACCCGGAGACGGGCTTCTACTTCGACGACACCAAGCGCTACATCGAGGCCGCGCCCGGCCTCACCGCCGAGGACCGCCACAAGATCTTCGAAGGCAACGCGAGGCGGGTCTACAGCCGCCTGAAGCTGCCCGCCGGCGGCGCCGAAGTAGCCGGCACCCCGTACCGACAGGCCATGAACCTCATCGCGCCCCCGCATGCGCGCCCCCTCGAAGCCGGCCTACGTCGCCGCCGCCCGGGGCGTGCGATGCGCACTGCCACGTCTTCGGCCCCGCCGTCCCGCTTCCCCTACGCGCCGGATCGCCGCTACACGCCACCCGATGCGCCGACCCGAGCAGCTCCTCGCGCTGCACCGTCACCTCGGCATCTCGCGCGGCGTCCTGGTGCAGGCGAGCTGCGCACGGCCACCGAGAACGGCGCACTGCTCGACGCCATTTCGCGCGATCCGCGGCACTACCGCGGCGTCGCGATGGTGTTCGACGGCGATCACGGACGACGGAGCTGCGCGACCTGCACGCGCGCGGCGTGCGCGGCGTGCGCTTCAACTTCGTGCGACACCTGGGCGGCGCGCCGGACGCTCGACTGCGGTCGGCCGCATGGCGGAAAGGATCGCGGCGCTGGGCTGGCACCTCGTGCTGCACCTCGACGCGGAGAACCTCGTGGAATTCCGCGGACTTCCTCGACGGCCTGCGGATCCCCTTCGTCATCGACCACATGGGGCGCATCGCCGCGCGCGACGGACTGAACCAGCGGCCCTTCCTCGAACTGCTCGACCTCCTGGGCAACGAGCTCGCCTGGGTGAAGGTGAGCGGCGCCGACCGGGTCTCGTCGACGCTGGGCGATTACCTCGACGCGGTGCCCTTCGCGCGCGAGGCTCGTCGAGGCCGCACCGGACCGGGTCCTCTGGGGCACCGACTGGCCGCATCCGAACGTCCGCGAAATGCCCGACGACGGGCGCCTCGTGGACCTGATTCCCCTCATCGCGGGCGACGAGACGCTGCGAAGGAAGCTTCTCGTCGACAACCCGACGCGCCTGTACTGGAACTCGTGATGTCCACGAGCCCCGTCGCCGGCAACCCGCAACCAACGGCACGTTTCCGGAGGAACCATGGGCAACCGTCACTACGCGCGCGTGACCCGCGCGCTCGCAGGCTGCGTCTTCTCGCTGTGCGCGGGCGTGGCCGCCGCGCAGCCCTACCCCTCGAAGGGATCGAGCTGATCGTTCCCTTCCCGCCGGGCGGATCGACGGACATCTTCGCGCGGACGATCGGGAGCAAGCTCTCCGATTCGCTGAAGCAGCAGGTGATCATCGACAACCGCGGCGGCGCAGGCGGCTCGATCGGCGCGGACGCGGCGGCGAAGTCGCCGCCCGACGGATATACGCTGCTCATGGGGCACATCGGGACACTCGCGGTGAACCCGGCGATCTATCCCAAGCTGCCGTACGACCCGCAGAAGGACTTCGCGCCCGTCACGCTCGTTGCGACGGTCGCCAACGTCCTCGTCGTGAACCCGACGCTTCCCTTCAAGAACGTCGCCGACCTGGTGGCGTACGCCAAGGCGAACCCCGGCAAGCTGAGCTACGGGTCCGGCGGCAACGGCAGCGCCGCGCACATCGCCTTCGAGCTGTTCAAGCAGCAGACCGGAACGGACATCGTCCACATCCCCTACAAGGGCACCGCGCCTTCGGTGACCGACGTCATCGGCGGCCAGATCGGCATGACCATGACCGGCGCGCCGCCCCTGATGCAGTTCGTGACCTCGGGAAGGCTCAGGGCGCTCGGCGTATCCAGCGCGAAGCGGGTCGAAGCGCTGCCCGGCGTGCCAACCATCGCGGAGTCCGGGTCCCCGGATTCGAGGCCACGCAGTGGTACGGCATCGTCGCCCCCGCCGGAACGCCGCGCGAGATCGTGATGCTGCTCAACAAGGAGATCCACGCGATTCTCAAGACGCCCGAGATGCGCGAGCGACTCCAGTCGGAAGGCGCGGTCGCGGCCCCGACCTCGCCCGAGGAGTTCAGCCAGCACATCAGGACGGAGGCCGCGCGTTGGGGCGCGGTCGTGAAGGCGGCCGGCATCATGGCCCAGTGATCCCCTGCAAGACCTACCCCTGGAGGAAAGAACCATGAAGACTGGAAACGAGAACCCCTACCGGCACCGCAGCCATCACGATCCTGCAATCCCTCGCCGTCGTCGGCGACGTTGTGCCTCGGCGCGGCGCCGGCCGCGTTGGCCCAGGCCTACCCCGCCGAAGCCCGTCAAGATCCTCGTGGGCTTCGCCCCCGGCGGCGCGATGGACATCGTGGCGCGCACGGTGGGCCAGAAGATCTCGGCGAGCATCGGGCAGCCGGTCGTCATCGAGAACAAGCCGGGGGCCGGCAGCAACATCGCCATCCGGCAGCTGATCGACAGCCCGCCGGACGGCTACACGGTGATGCTGGTCGCCAACGGCCTCACGGCGAACCCGCTCCTCTACACGCAGCAGCCGTTCGATCCCAACACGGACGTCGTGCCCGTCTCGCTCGTCGCGCGCCTGCCGGTGGTGATCGCGGCCAACGCGAAATCGGAGCTCTCCTCGCTCCAGAAAGTCATCGAGGCGTCGAAGGCGCGCCCCGGAAGCGTGAACTACGGGTCGCCCGGATCCGGCTCCACGCCCCACCTCGCGGCGGAGCTCTTCGCGCGCGGGGCCGGCATCCAGCTCACGCACATCCCGTACAAGGGCGGCGCGCCCGCGATCGCGGACGTCCTCGGCGGCCAGCTTCCGCTCGTGGCCGTGAACGCGATCGAGGTCCTTCCGCACGTGAAGGCCGGCAAGCTGCGCGTGCTGGCGGCGATGAGCGCCCAGCGCGTCTCGACGATGCCGGACGCGCCGACCATCGCGGAATCCGGCTTTCCGGGGTTCGAGGCTTCCGTCTGGCACGCGTTCATCGCGCCGAAGGGCACGCCGCCCGCGATCGTCGCGAAGCTGAATGCCGAGATCCACAAGGCGCTCGCGGACCCCGAGGTGAAGGAGCGGCTGGCCGGCCTCGGCGCGGAAGTGTCGCCGAGCACGCCGCAGGAGCTGGCGACCCTCGTCCGCACGGAGTACGAGCGCTACGGCAAGCTCATCCGCGAGGCGAACATCAAGGCGAACTGAGCGCCGGCGCACCTCGCGCCCGCGGGACAAGGAGGATTCCAATGATCAGGCAACTCGCATGCGCGGCCGCCGTCGCCCTGGCGGCCTCGATCTCGCCCGCCATGGCCCAGGATTACCCGAGCCATCCGATCAGGATCGTCTCGCCCTACCCGCCGGGAGGGACCACCGACATCCTCGCGCGCATGCTGGCGCCGAAGCTCACCGCGGCCCTCGGCCAGCCGGTCATCGTGGACAACAAGGCCGGGGCGAGCGGCAACATCGGCACGGAGCTGGTCGCGCGCTCGAAGCCCGACGGCTACACGCTGCTCCTCGGCAACAACACGGGCGTGGTGATCAACCAGAACCTGTACAAGCTCAACATCAATCCCTCGCAGGACCTCGCACCCGTGGCGCTCGTGGGCCTCGTGCCCTGCGCGCTGTACGTGCATCCGTCGGTCCCGGCCAGCACGGTGGCCGAGTTCGTCGCGCTGGTGAAGAAGTCGCCCGGCAAGTATTCCTTCGCCTCCGCCGGGAGCGGCAGTCCCCAGCACCTCGCGGGCGAGATGATCAACATCGCCTTCGGGCTGGACCTCGTGCACATCCCCTACAAGGGATCGGGCCCGGCCATCACCGACGTCGTCGCGGGACAGGTCCCCGTGGGCTTCGAGTCGACGGTGGTTCTCCAGCCCTTCGTGGAGTCGAAGCGCGTGCGCCCGCTCGCGACCACCGGGGCGAAGCGCTCGATCTCGATGCCGGAGGTGCCCACGATGATGGAGTCCGGCGCCACCGACTACGACCTCACCAACTGGTACGGCCTGTTCGCGCCGGCCGGCACGCCGCCGGAGATCGTGGACCGGCTCAACGCCGAGGTGCGCAAGGCCATGGCGGACCCCGAGATCAAGGCGCGCCTGGCCAAGATGGGTTCGGCCGTGGTGCCGGGCACGGCGGCGGAGTTCTCGCAATTCATCCGGGAAGAGGTCCCGCGCTGGGCGGGCGTGGTGAAGAAGTCGGGCGCGAAGGTCGACTGAGCCGGCTGCCGCGCACGAGGACGACGAGATTCCATGAGCGAGATCGATCCCCGCGTCGGGCGCCTGTCCCGCCTGGACTGCTGCGCCGTCTCCGACGCGATGGACAAGCTGGGCCTCGCGGGCGTCGTGACGGGATTGCCGCCCCTCGCCGCGGCGCGGCGCATCGCGGGCCGCGTGGTCACGGTGAAGCTCGACGCGGGCACGCCCCCGCCCGGGCCCGTGCGGCACCTGGGCACGACGGCCATCGAAGCGGCGCAGCCGGGGGACGTCATCGTGGTCGAGCAGCGAAGCGGCATCGACGCGGGAAGCTGGGGCGGCATCCTCACGCAGGGCGCGAAGGTGCGCGGCGTGGCGGGCGTGATCGCGGACGGGCCCGTGCGCGACATCGACGAGGCGAAGGCCCTCGACTTCCCCGTCTACGCGCGCTCCTGCACGTCGCGGACCGCCCGCGGCCGCATCGTCGAGCGGGGGACCAACGTGCCGGTGCGCATCGGCGAGATCGACGTCACCCCCGGGGACTTCGTCATCGCGGACGGAAGCGCCGTCGTCTTCATCCCCGCGGGCGAGATCGACCGCGTCCTCGATGCGGCGCAGTTCATCGCCGACCGCGAGGGCGCGATGGCCGAGGCCATCCGCGCCGGGCGCCCGATCACCGAGGTGATGGGCGCGAACTACGAACACCTTCTCGGCAAATAGGAAACAGCCATGTCCGTCGGATTCCGCATCCTCCCCAGCCCCCCGCGCGCCAGCGCCGCGCTCCTCGCGCGCCTCGCCGCGCTTCCCGTTTCCAACGTGAGCGACAACATGCAGCGCTCCCACGGCACGAACCTGGAGCCGATCCACCGCTCCGGGAAGATGGTCGGGACCGCCTTCACGGTGAGGACGCGCCCGGGCGACAACCTGATGGTGCACAAGGCGATCGACATGGCCGCACCCGGCGACGTGATCGTCGTGGACGCGGGCGGCGCGCTCGAGCAGGCCCTCATCGGCGAGCTCATGTCCGGCTGGGCGCAGAAGCGCGGGGTCGCCGGCTTCGTCATCGACGGCGCCATCCGCGATTCCGAGGCCCTGTCCGAAGGGGACTTTCCGGTCTACGCGGCGGGCGTCACCCATCGCGGCCCCTACAAGGACGGCCCCGGCGAGATCAACGTCGTGGTGAGCGTCGGCGGCATGGTCGTCCGTCCCGGCGACCTCGTCGCGGGCGACCACGACGGCGTCGTGGCCATCGCGCAGGAGGAGGCCGAGCAGGTCATCGCGGCGGCCGAGGCCCAGCACCGCAAGGAGCAGGCGGCGCTGGCCGCCATCGCGGCCGGCACCTGGGACCGCCGCTGGGTCGACGAGGCGCTCAGGGCGCGTGGCTGCGACCTGATCTAAGGCGGTGCCGGCAGGCTCCGGCCTAGATCAGCGTGCGAAATCGTGCGCGACCAGTTCCTTTACGAGCGTGACGACCTCGCGCGCCAGCGGCGTGAGCGGCCGACGGGAGGGCGTGGCGAGGGCCAGCCTGATCGCGAGCTTCGGTGCGATGATGGGCCGGGGCAGGAGCGCGAGCCGCTGCGGGTGATTGCGGATCGCGTTGATCGTGAGCACGGCATGGCCATGGCCGCGCGCCACCAGGTCGACGATCGCCGGGATGCCGTCGACTTCCCACGCCACGTTGATCCGCGCGCCGACATTGGCCAGCTGCGTCTCCACGAACATTCGCACGATCTGCGGCTGGCTCGGCACGATCAGGCCGTACTTCGGCAGGTCGCGAAGACGCACCGGCGATCCCAGCTGCGGCGACTTGCGCTTCGCCGTGGCCGGACCGATCAGGTACAGGGGTTCGGACACCAGCGGCACCGTCTCGACCAGCGGCGAGGGGACCGGGTTGTAGGCCAGCCCCACGTCGATACGCCCCGATGCGAGCAACTCGAGGACGTAGTTCGACAGTCCCTCCATGATGCCGAGGGTGGCCTTCGGAAAGCGCTTCTTGAACTCGACGACCATGCTTGCGGTGAGATTGCGCCCGACGCTGGGCGGCAGGCCGATGGCCGCGTGGCCCACCGGTGCGCCCCGCATCTCCTCCAGATCCTCGCGGGCGCGCTCCATCTGGTAGAGCATGCCGCGCGCGTGTTCCAGCAGGCGCCGGCCCGCGTCCGTGAGGTTCACGCCACGGCCGTTGCGCGTGAGCAGGGGCTGGCGGAGCTCCACCTCAAGCTGGCGGATCTGGCGGCTGAGGGCCGGCTGCGCCACGCCGAGAAGCGATGCCGCGCGCGTGAAGCTGCTCAGCTCCGCCACGCGGACGAAATAGGTGAGTTGCCTGAGATCCATGGCCCGGCCGGTGCCTGCGGGAAAGATATGCCGAAATGATATAGCTGATAGAAATGAAATGCCATTCGCGCCTGCCATGAATGGTTCGACAATGCCCGTCACCCGCCCTTGGGGGCGGATTCGACCGACCATGGCCCACGACGCTTCGACCGGCACGCAGACCGCCATCCCCTGCCTCTTCATGCGGGGAGGCACATCCCGCGGCCCGTATTTTCTGGAGAGGGACGTTCCCTCCGATCCGGGTGAGCGCGACCGCGTCCTGCTGAGCGTGATGGGCTCGCCGGACGCCCGGCAGATCGACGGGCTCGGCGGAGCCGATCCGCTTACGAGCAAGGTCGCCATTGTCGGCCCCGGCAAGGACGGGATCGACCTGGACTTTCTTTTCGCGCAGGTGCTCGTCGACGAGGCACGCGTGGACGTGACTCCCAATTGCGGCAACATCCTGGCCGGCGTCGGTCCTTTCGCGCTGGAGTCAGGGCTCGCGAAGCCTCGAGGGGACGAGACAACCCTGCGGATCCTCACGCGCAATACTGGCATGGTGTGCGACGTGACCATCCAGACGCCCGGCGGTCGCGTGCGCTACGACGGCAACACGCGGATCGACGGCGTTCCGGGTACGGCTGCGCCCATCAAGATCGAGTTCCTCGACACTGCGGGTTCTGTCTGCGGAAAGCTGCTTCCGACCGGAAACGTCATCGACGAGCTGGAAGGCGGCTTCGGCAAGGTGAAGGTCACCTGCATCGACAACGGCATGCCCGTTGTCATCATCGCGGCGGCGGCGCTGGGCCGCACCGGCTACGAGTCGCACGAAACGCTCAATGCCGACACGGTACTGAAGACGCGGCTCGAGGCCATCCGCCTGCGCGCCGGTTCCCTGATGGGTCTCGGTGACGTCGCCCGCAAGGTCGTTCCGAAGATGACGCTCGTCTGCGCGCCCGCACGCGGGGGCAGCGTCTGCACCCGCACGTTCATCCCGCACGACTGCCACTCCGCGGTTGGCGTGCTCGGCGCAGTGACGGTGGCGACCGCCTGCGTCATGCCCGGCACGGTCGCGCACGCGGTGGCGAAGGTGCCGCCGGGCGGCATCAAGACCATCTCGGTCGAGCATCCGACGGGCGAGATGACGGTGGAAGTCGAGGCCGATCCGTCGGATCCCTCGAAGGTCCTGAGGGCGTCGCTGTTGCGAACCGCGCGGCTGATCATGCGTGGCGAAGTGATGATTCCGGCGCACGTCTGGACCGGTCCGGACGTGAAGGCACGACCCGCATGATCATCGACCGCTACGGGATCTACGAAGGCAACGTGCGGCGGGCGTTCAACCGCCCGAAGCTGCCTTCGACGTCGCAGGCGAAGTCGTGGATGTCCATCGACAAAGGCTCCGGAATCGGGACGATGGCGGCGCGGGCGGCCCGAAGCGGATGCCGCGCGGCGGCGATCGCGCTGGCCGCGCTCTTCGCTTCGCCGGTGGCTTGGGCCCAAGGCTTTCCGAGCAAGCCGATCCGCATTGTCGTGCCCTTCGGCGCCGGCGGTATCGCTGACTTCACGGCCCGCGCCGTGGCCCAGAAAATGGGCGAGTCGCTCCACCAGCCGGTGGTGATCGAGAACCGACCTGGCGCGGGCGGCATCGTCGCCGCCCAAGCGGTCGTAAGCGCGGAACCCGACGGCTACACGCTACTCCTCATGTCGAACGGCAATGCGGTGAGCGTGGGGCTGTTCAAGACCCTGCCCTACGACACGGTGAAGGATCTGGCACCGATCTCCACCCTCGGATTCTTCGACATCGCGATTGTCACGCGGGGCGATTCACCCTTGCGGACGCTGGGAGCGCTCCTCGAGTTCGGAAGGGCGAATCCCGGGAAGCTCAACATCGGCACGATCAACATCGGCAGCACGCAAAACCTCGCCGGGGAGCTGTTCAAGAGCACCGCAGCCCTCGATGCGCAGATCGTCCCGTTCAACGGGACCCCGGCGCTCATGGCCGCGGTGCTGGGCGGCTCGGTCGACGCGGCCGTCGAAATCCTCGGGCCGGTCATGCCCCAGGTCGCAGCCAAGTCCATGCGCGTGCTGGCCCTCATGGGCGACAAGCGCCGCGAGGCGATGCCCGACGTGCCCACCGTGCGCGAAAGCGGCATCGAGAACTTCAACGTCGCGTCCTGGAACGCGCTCGCCGCTCCCGCCAAGACGCCGCGCGACATCGTGGCGCTCCTGAATCGCGAAGTGAACGCGGCAGTGAGCGCGCCGGCGGTCAGGGCGCGCCTGGCGGAGCTCGGCGTCGAGGCCCGCGCCGGTACGCCGGCACAGGCGCAGGAGCTCCTGGTGAGCGAGATCAGGCGCTGGAGTGACGTCATCGCCAACGCCGGGATCGCCAGGCAATGAAGACCATTCCGCCGCCCCATCCGAGCCCGGCCAGGCCGGCCATCGCGCTCCCGCCGGGCGCGTGCGACGCGCACTGTCACGTGTTCGGGCCCGCCGCGCGGTTTCCCTATGCGCCGACCCGCCGCTACACGCCGCCCGACGCGCCGGCGGAGAAGCTGGAGTCACTGCACCGCCACCTCGGGATCTCCCGCAAGGTGCTCGTCCAGGCCAGCGTGCACGGCCACGACAACAGCGCCATGCTCGATGCGATCGCTCGCGACCCGGACAGCACGCGCGGGGTCGCGATGGTCGCCGACGACGTTTCCGACGACGGGCTCGCGGCCTTGCACGCGCAGGGCGTGCGCGCGGTGCGATTCAATTTCGTGAGCCACCTGGGAGGCGCGCCAGAGCTTGGCGCCGTGAGCAGGATGGCGACCCGCATCGCGAAGCTGGGCTGGCACCTCGTGCTTCACCTGGATGCGGAGGACCTCGTGGAGTACCGCGACTTCCTCGATACGCTCCGTGTCCCGTTCGTGATCGACCACATGGGCCGGGTCGTGGCAGGCGACGGGCTGCGGCAGGAGCCCTTCCTGCGGCTCCTGGACCTCATGAAGAACGGACTGGCGTGGGTCAAGTTGAGCGGGGCGGAGCGTGTGTCCTCGATGCTGGGCGACTTCGCCGACGCCGTGCCGTTCGCCGCGGCCCTTGTCGATGCGGCCCACGATCGTGTCCTGTGGGGCACCGACTGGCCGCATCCGAACGTCCGCGAGATGCCCGACGACGGGCGACTCGTGGACCTGATTCCCCTCTTTGCGGCCGATGAAGCGCTGCGGAGAAAGCTTCTTGTGGATAACCCGACACGCCTGTACTGGGGCTCGTGATGGCGCCATTCCAGGGAAGCGGTATCGCTGCGATCAATGCCACCCTCGGAGGAAAGATGAGCAGTAGCTTGATTGTCCTGACCGCACGGGCGCTTGCCGTCGTCGTACTGGCTCTCGGCGCGAGCGTTGCCGCCGCGCAGCCCTACCCCTCGAAGGCGATCAAGATCATCGTTCCCTTCCCCCGGGAGGCTCGACGGACATCTTCGCGCGGACGATTGGCGCCAAGCTCGCGGTCGCGTTCAAGCAGCAGGTGATCATCGACAACCGGGGCGGAGCCGGCGGATCGATCGGGGCCGACGCCGCGGCCAAGTCGCCGCCGGATGGATACACGCTGCTGATGGGACACATCGGGACGCTGGCGGTCAATCCCGCTATCTACCCGAACCTGCCGTACGACCCGCAGAAGAGTTTCGCGCCCGTCACGATGGTGGCGACCGTCGCCAACGTCTTGGTCGCGCACCCGTCGCAACCCTTCAATAGCGTGGCCGAGCTGGTGGCGTACGCGAAGGCGAACCCGGGCAAGCTGAGCTATGGCTCCGGCGGCAATGGCAGCGCCGCACACATTGCCTTCGAGCTTTTCAAGCAACAGACGCAAACCGACATCGTCCACATCCCGTACAAGGGTACGGCCCCGTCGATCACCGACGTGATTGGCGGGCAGATCGCCATGACCATGACAGGTGCGCCGCCGCTGCTGCAGTTCGTGAAAGCCGGAAAGCTCAAGGCCCTGGGAGTATCGAGTGCGAATCGAATCGAGGCCCTGCCCAACGTTCCAACGATCGCCGAGGCGGGCGTGAAGGATTTCGAGGCGACGCAGTGGTACGGGATCGTGGCCCCGGCCGGCACGCCGCGCGAGATCGTGTTGCTGCTCAACCGGGAAATCCACGCGATCCTCAAGACGCCCGAGATGCGCGCGCGCCTCGAGTCCGAAGGCGCGATCGCGGCGCCCTCCACGCCGGAGGAGTTCAGCCAGCACATCAAGACCGAGGCCGCTCGCTGGGGCGTCGTCGTGAAGTCCGCAGGCATCAAGGCGAACTGAGCGGACACGCGGACGGCCGCGAAAGTCGGCCACATTCAACGAAACCTGGGGAGGGAACGGTGAATTCAACGAAGGCTTTCGGGATGGTCGCGGCACTCGTGGCGCTGGCCGTGATGCCCGTCATGGGACAGGGCGGCGCCGCTGGCGGCGCGGGGACCGGCAAGGTGGAGGTGCTCTGGCTCGGCCAGTCCGCGTTCAGGATCACCACGCCCGGCGGCAAGGTGATCGTGACGGATCCGTGGCTCGTGAAGAACCCGCTCACGCCGGCGCAGTACAAGAACCTCGACAACCTGGGCAAGGTCGACCTGCTCCTGGTCACCCACGGCCATGCAGACCACATCGCCGACGCACCAGAGATCGCGCGGAAGAACGGCATTCCGATGTACGCGCCTGGCGACCTCAACATGGCGCTGAACACGCTCGGCGTGCTCCCGCCCGCCCAGTTGCCGCGCTTCAACAAGAGCGGGCGAATCATGCCGGTGCCCGGCATCAAGGTAACGGCGACCCATGCCGAGCATTCCTCTGTATACGTCTGGCACAACCCCGCCAGCGACAAGGACGAGACGCATCCCGGGGGTGAGCCGGTGGGCTTCCTCATCGAGCTCGAGGACGGGTTCCGGATATGGCACATGGGTGATACCGGAATCTTCAGCGACATGAAGTTCATCGGCGAGTACTACAAGCCCGATCTCGTGCTGATCCCGATCGGCGGCCACTTCACGATGGATCCCGCGGACGCCGCCTACGCGCTGCGCGAGCTCGTGAAGCCGAAGTACGCGATTCCGATGCACTACGGCGCCAATCCGCTGGGCAAGGGCACGCCGGCGGAGCTGCTCCAGGCGCTCGGAGACGCGTCCGTGAAGGTGCTGGCGCTCAAGCCGGGCGAGAAGGCCGAGTTCCGGAAATCGTTGCTGTCTCGCAGCCAATGAAGCGCCCCGCCGGCAGGCAGGCGTCAAAGGCCGATGTCCACAAGGCCATAACGAGGAGGAGTCCCGTGAGAAACGCTCTTGTATTGGGTGCATGTTCCGGCGCGATGGCCTTCATGGGCGCCACCGCCCACGCGCAGTCCGCCAACCCGGTCACGATCTACGGTTTCGTGAACGCGAACGTCGAGACCGTCGAGGCGAAGGGGGCGGGCGGTGGCATCCCGGCCCGCAGTCGCGTCTCGAACAACCTGACCGTCCTCGGCTTCAAGGGAACGGAAGACCTGGGCGGCGGCATCAAGGCCCTGTTCCAGCTCGAGACGCCCTTTCCCGTCGATTCGGAGAGTTCCGCATTCGCAACGCGCGATTCCGGCGTCGGGTTCATCACGCCGGGTGGAACCGTGATCCTGGGCAGGTGGATGACGCCCTTCAAGTACGGGACGAACTTCGTCATCGATCCATTCGCGAACAACACGATCGCTGGCATCAACGGGATCATGGGCAACGGATTCGGCCAGGGTGGCAACGGGGCGCCGACCTCGAGCTTCGACCGTCGCCAGGCGAATACGGTCCAGTATTGGTCTCCCAATATCGGCGGATTCAACGCGCGTCTCATGTACGGCGCGAACGAGGAAAGGTCGGCCACGACCAATCCGGACATGTGGTCGGCGCTGGTCTCGTACGTCAACGGTCCGCTTTACGCCGCATTGGCCTGCGAGCGGCACAACAGCTACTTCGCGGCGGGCACGACCGACGAGGCCTGCCGTGTCGCGGGGACCTATTCGCTTGGCGGCCTGAGTCTTCGCGGCTCCTACGAGCAGCTGCAGTTCCAGCCGACCACCAGCACCGAGGTCAAGCGCAAGGCCTGGTTTCTCGGGGCGATCTACACGGCCGGCCGCCACGTCGTTCGCTTCTCCTACGTCGATGCGCTGAAGTCGACCGGCAACGCAACCGTGGCCGTCGGCGGCATCGGTGCGCCCGGCGGCGACACGGCGGCCAGGCAGGTCGTGCTGAGCTACGCCTATGCCCTGTCCAAGCGCACCGAGGTCTACGCGTTCGGCGTCAAGATCGACAATGGCAGGAACGCCGTCTACAACGTGCCGACCAATCCGCTGATCGGGCTCGCCGCGGGGCAGGATCCGCAGGGAATCGGCATCGGCATGAAGATCATCTTCTGATCACGCCAGGATCCTTGGCTACGAAATGACGGGGCGACGTGACGCCCGGAAATGCTGCCCCGCGATCCTGTGCGTCTTCGATGTAACCGTTCCATGGACAACAAATCATCAGGAGGAGAGCAAAAATGACAATGAAAAGCCATGTCTTGGCGGCGGCCTGCGCGTGCGCTGCGTCCGCGGCATTGGCGCAGACCGCGAATCCCGTCACGCTGTACGGCCGCATGTACGTGATGTTCGAGTCGGTCGAAGCAACCGGAGGAACGACTCCGGTCGACCGCCGCAATCGCGTGTCCAACCGCCTGTCGCTTCTGGGCGTGCGGGGATCGGAAGACCTGGGGGGAGGGCTCAAGGCGTTCTTCCAGCTCGAGACCGATTTCTCGCCCGATGCGGCGTCTGGCACGTTCGCCACGCGCAATAGCGGCGTCGGACTGCAGTCGTCCTGGGGCTCCGTCATCATGGGTCGCTGGGATACGCCCTTCAAGGCGGCGAACGCCGCCATCGTCGATCCCTTCGAGAACAATTCGCTCGCGGACATCACGGGCGTCACGCTCAACCAGGGCAACTTCTCCCGCCGCGAGCCGAACTCGGTGCAGTACTGGTCGCCCAACTGGAGCGGTTTCTCGATGCGAGCCCACTATTCGGCAAACGAGGGCAAGACCGCAACGGCGAATCCCTACGTTTACAGCGCTGCCGTCGTGTACCGGGCCGGCAACCTGTATGCCTCCTACGCCTGGGAAAAGCACTTCGACCAGAACGGCGCCACGGTGGCCGCGGGGATCGACGAGGAGGGCAATGTCGTTTCCGCGAGCTACATCCTGAGCAGCGTGAAGCTCTTCGGGCAGTATGGGGAGTACAAGAAGACCGGCGCCAAGACGCAGAAGTCCTATCTCACGGGCGCCTCGTGGACCCTGGGCAAGCACGTCCTGCTGGGGAGCTACCAGAACTCCAGGGACGGCGGCGCGACGAGCCTCGCGGCCCAGCCCGAATGCGACCTCGTCGGCGTGGGCTACCGCTACGACTTCACGAAGCGGACCTCCCTCGTCGCCGAGTACGTGAAGGTGACCAACGACGTGGGCAATCTCTGCAATTTCGGCACGATCCCGCTGTCGATCACCGCCGGACAGGACCCGGTGGGCATCGCGATCGGCGCGCGGCACGTCTTCTGAATCTCGTTACAGTGAGTGCCACCTTGGCGCCGCCCCGTCGGGCGGCGCTTTTTTGAACGGGAGCTGACCATGAAGACCCTTCGCGGGATGTACTCGATCGCATTCGCGCTCGCCGTCTTGCTGACAGGCTGCACCGGTGCGCCTGCGGCGCCTGATCCGCAGGCAACGAAGGTCCTCGCGCCTTCCGGGAAGCTGCGCGTCGGCCTCTACCCCGGCAGCCCGACCTCGATCATTCCGGCGTCGTCTTCAAGCGAGGCCCGCGGCGTGGGCCACGACGTCGGCCGGGATTTCGCCAAGCGCCTCGGCGTTCCCTTCGAGCCCGTCGTGTTCGAGCGCAACGCGGAAGTCCTCGAGGCCGGGAAGGAAGGGCGCGTGGACCTCGTGCTCACCAACGCGACGGCGGCGAGGGCGAAGTTCCTCGACTTCTCCCCGACGGTCCTCGAGATCGAGCAGGGTTACCTCGTTCCGAGCGGCTCGACGATCGCGAGCGCGGCGGACGTGGACCGCGCCGGGGTGCGCGTGGGGGTGAGCCAGGGGAGCACGTCGCAGGGCGTGCTCTCGAAGGAACTCAGGAACGCCGTCGTGGTGCCGACGCCCAACCTGAAGGCGGCCGCCGAGATGCTGTCGGCGGGCAAGCTCGACGCGTTCGCCACCAACAAGGCCATCCTCTTCGAGATGAGCGACGGGCTTCGCGGCTCGCGCGTTCTCGACGGCCGGTGGGGGATGGAGCGCTTCGCCTTCGGGATCCCGAAGGGCCGCGACGCGGCCCTGCCGCTGCTGGGCGAGCTCGTCGCGGGCGCGCGCGCCGATGGCGTCGTGGCGAAAGCGGCCGAACGGGCAGGGCTGCGGGGCACCCCGGCATCGCCGAACTGACGCGGGCCGTCCGCGCCGGCCTCACCAGCGGCAGCTGCCCTCGCCGAACTCGTTCGCGAGGAGCGGCACCACGGCGAGAAGCCCGAGGTCCTTGTAGGCGTCCTTGCAGTCGGGCTTCCACGCCTTCTCGATCGCGAGCTGTTCCTTCGTCTTGCGCTCCGGGACCGGCGGCATCGGGAACGGCAGGAGCGCGCGGTTGCCCGTGCCTTCCTTCGCCATGGCGCGAGCCCGCGCGCGCGCGGCGTCGAGGTCGATGCGCGGCGTGACGCCCGGCTCGGTCGCGTCGGGAGCCGGCGGCTTCCGGTTGTTGAAGATCGGCGAGTCGCGCGAGGCGTCGGCGCCCGGTCCGGCGGGCCGCGAATCGCGGGGCACCGCTCGCTCCGTCGCCGTCGGCGACGTGGCGGGGCGCTCGGGCGCCGTCGATGGCTTCGCCGCGGAAGCGGCAGGCGCCGCCGTGGCGGCGGGCGCCGCGCGAGGGGCGATCGGCTCCACGGCCACCGCGGACTCCATTCGCGGCGTCACCGCGGCCGGCGCCGAATCCTGCATCAGCGGCGCGGCCACGACGGGGACTTCCACGCGCGGCGGCGGCGCGGGCGGGGCCACCACGGGAGGCGCGGGAGGCGCCACGGCCGCAGGCGCCGGCACGGGCGTCTCGCGCTTCGCGGGCGGCGGCGCCTTCACCGGCGCCACCCGCACGGGCGGCGCGAGCACGGGATCGATGGCGGGGCGCGGCGCGAAGTCGAGCAGGGGCACGTTCACCACGGGAACCTCCGGCGGCGGCGCGATGGGCTCCACGCGCGGCGCGGGCAGGAGCTCGGCCGATTCGGGCACGATGGGCGACTCGATGATCGCGGGCGGCGCGGCCGGCATGTCGACCGCGCGCAGGGCATTCAGGTCGGGCGGCGGGCGACCCGGGGCGGGCGGGGTGTCATAGGCCGGCCGGACGGGTTCCGGCCGGACGGGTGCGGGCGGCGCCGGCACCGGCTCCTGGCGCACTTCGTTGCGGCGCTCCAGCAGTTCGGTGCCGGGCAGCGGCATCCGGACGCCGCGGTCGAGCTTGAGCCCGATGCCGGGATCGATGAGCGGGCCGTTGATCGTCACGTTGAGCGAGCCCCACAGCGCCTGGCCCTCCTTCGATCCCCCCGCGGGGCTGCCGAACATCAGGATGAAGAGCGCGTGCAGCGCCATCGAGAGGAGCACGAACTGCGCGAGCGACGGCTGCGCCGCGGCCCCTCGACGGCGCGGCCGTAGCGGAGGCGGAGGAGGCGGAAGGCGCGCCTCGAGACGGCGGGATGCGGCAGTGGGCACGTCGGGCTCGGCAGGACAGGGGGCGCGGGACCCCCAAAGCGTACCCGAAATCGACGGGCCGCCGCCCGGGCCGGCGCCTACTGCGGCACGACCCCCGCGTCCTTCACGACCTTCCCCCAGCGCACGTTCTCGGCGCGCATGTAGGCGCCGAAGTTCGCCGGCGTCATCACCCGGATCTCGACGCCCTCCTCGGTGAGCCGCTGCTTGATGGCCGGGTCGGCCAGGACGGCGGCGACCGCGGCATTCATCTTCTGCACCACCTCGGCGGGCAGGTCTCTTCGGCCCGACGAAGCCGGTCCAGGTGCCGACCTCGAAGTCCGGCGAGCCCCTGCTCGATGAGCGTGGGCATGTCGGGTACCGCCGGGTTGCGCTGCTTCGAGGCGAGGGCGACGGCGCGCACCTTGCCGCCGCGGATCTGGGGCACCACCGCGGGCAGCGTGGCGAAGGAAAGCTGCGCCTCCCCGCTCATCACCGCGAGCACGGACGGGGAGCCGCCCTTGTACGGGACGTGCGTGATGGTGGCGGGCAGCGCGCGCACGAGGAGCTCGCCCGCGAGGTGTCCCGGCGAGCCGATGCCGGAGGACGCGTAGAAGGTCGGCGTCTTCTCGGCGAGCGCCTTCAGCTCCGCCGGCGTCCTGAAGCTCGTCTGCGGCGAGGCGATGAGGATCATCGGGTAGGACCCGATCATCGCGATGGGCGTGAAGTCGTCCAGCGGATGGAAGCGCCGCGCCTTGTAGAGCCCCGGGTTGATGGCGTGCACGGCGACGGTCGTCATGAAGAGCGTGTAGCCGTCGGCGGGGGCCTGCATCATCATCTCGGCCGCGAGGTCGCCCGCGCCGCCCGGCTTGTTCTCGATCACGATGGGCTGCCCGAGCTTCTCGCCCAGCTTGGGGGACAGCACCCGCGCCAGGACGTCGGTGGAACCGCCGGCCGCGTAGCCGATGAAGATCTTCACCGGCCTTTCGGGCCAGGCGGCCTGGGTCGGGAAGGCGAGGGCGAGGGCGGTCAGCAGCGGGACGGCGAGGCGGGCGATCATCGGGGACTCCTGGTTATTTGCCGCGGAACACGGGCTTGCGTTTTTCCATGAAGGCCGTCCGGCCCTCGGCGTAGTCCTCGCTCTCGAAGCAGTCGAGGATGAGCCGGCGGCAGAGCTCCATGTCGATGTCGGCGTCGGGCTTGAGGACTTCCCGGATGATCCGCTTGCCGGCCTTCACCGTGAGCGGCGCGCCGGTCGCGATCATCGTCGCGTACTCGGCGACCAGCGCCTCGAGTTCCTCCACGGGGACCACGCGGTTCACGAGCCCGATGGCCCGGGCTTCCTCCGCGGGCAGGCGCCGCCCCGTGAAGAAGATGTCCTTCGCGAAGCCGGGGCCGACCAGGTCGACGAGGTTCTTGAGCGCCGAGAAGCGGTAGCCGAGCCCCAGCCGCGTGGCGGGGACGGCGTAGACGGAGTCGGAGGCGGCGAGCCGGATGTCGCAGCTGATGGCGACGTTCACGCCGCCGCCGATGCAGTAGCCGCGGATGGCCGCGATCGTGGGCTTGCCGAAGTCGTGGATGCCCATGAGGGCGGACTCCGCCATCACCTCGTAGCGCTTCACGGCCTCGCGCGCGGCGCGCATGTCCTCGAACTGCGAGATGTCGGCGCCGGAGACGAACGACTTCGTCCCTTCGCCCGAGAACACGACGAGGCGGACGGCGTCGTCCTTCCCGGCCTGCTCGAGGAGGGGCGGGATGGCCTCCCACATGTCCACCGAGAGGGCGTTGTGCTTCGCGGGGTTGTTGAAGCGCAGGTTCAGCACGGGGCCGTCCAGCCAGGCCTTCACGCGCTCGGTGGGGGAAACGTAGGTCGATGCATTCATCAGAAGACTCCGGCGGCTTTGAGACGGGCGAGGGATTCGGGATCGTAGCCGACCTCGGCGAGCACCTCCTCGGTGTGCTCGCCGCGGCGCGGGGCGGCACGGGCGATCGTGGAGGGCGTGCGCTCGAGCGTGACCGGCTGTCCCACCAGGTGCTGCTCGCCCAGGTGCCTCGAGACGACGGTCTTCACCAGGCCGAGGTGCTTCACCTGCGGCTCGTCGAAGACGTCCTTCAGGTTGTTGATGCGCCCGCAGGCCACGCCCGCCTTGTTGAGCATGTCGATCCAGTAGTCGCTGGTGTTGCCCAGCAGGCGCTTCTCGATCTCGGCATTGAGCCAGTCGCGGTGCACCGAGCGGCTTGGCCTTGCTCTTCGAGCGCTCGTCGGTGATCCACTCCGGGGCGCCCATGGCCTCGGCGAAGCGCTCCCAGATCTTGCCGCCGAACACCGCGATGTTGATGTGGCCGTCCTTCGTGCGGTAGACGCCCGTCGGGATGCTGGTCGGGTGGAAATTCCCGGCCTGCGCCGGGATCTCCCCGTCGACCGTCCAGCGCGCCGTCTGGAAATCCATCATGTAGACCATCGCCTCGAGGAGCGAGGTGTGGATCCACTGCCCCTTGCCGGAAACCTCCCGCTCGAGGAGGGCGACGGTGATGCCGTAGGCCGCGAAGATGCCGCCGCAGAGGTCCGCGATCGGGATGCCGACGCGCACGGGCCCCTGTCCCGGCAGGCCCGTCACCGACATGAGGCCGCCCATGCCCTGCGCGATCTGGTCGAAGCCGGGACGGGTCGCGTAGGGGCCCGTCTGGCCGAAGCCGGAGATGCTCGCGTACACCAGCCTCGGGTTGTCCTTCGCGAGCGTGGCGTAGTCGATGCCCAGGCGCCCCTTCACGTCCGGCCGGAAGTTCTCGACGAGCACGTCCGCCTCCGCGACGAGCTTCTTCAGCGCGGCGATCCCCTCGGGTTCCTTCAGGTTGAGGGTGATCGAGCGCTTGTTGCGGTGCGTGTACTGGTAGTCGGAGCCCTCCTGGCCGCCGAGCGTGTCGTCGCCGCGCATGTGCTCCGGCATCTGCACCTGGATCACGTCGGCGCCCCAGTCGGCGAGCTGGCGCGCGCACGTGGGCCCGGCGCGGACCTGGGTCAGGTCGATGACGCGGAAGCGCGCGAGCGCGGAGGAAGCGGGGATGTGGGGCATGGCGGTCTCAGTCCTTGTCCTGGTGGCCCATCTGCTCGAGGTAGGCGTCGCGCGCCGGCCGCAGGTGCTCGCGGCACAGGGCCACGAGCCGCGCGCGGTCCTTCGCCTTCAGCGCGCGGATCATCTCCCAGTGCTCCTTGCGCGCCTGCTCGCGGTAGTCCGGGGAGGCGAGCGTGCCGAAGCGGATGGCGTGCGTCTGGCGGGCGTACTCGGCGATGGCGCGCTCGAGCGCGTCGTCGTCCGTGAGGGAAAAGAACGCGTGGTGGAAGGCGAGGTTGGCCCGGAACACGTCCCGCGGGCTCTTCCGCTCCACCGCCTTGTCGTGGGCGTGCTGCAGCTCGACGAGCCGCTCGAGCGCCGCGGCCTCCACGGGCAGCGGCATCCGGCGCGCGGCCTCGCTTTCGAGCAGCTCGCGAAGCGCGTAGAGCTCCTTCACCTCGCGCGGCGTGAAGCTTCGCACCAGCGCCCCGATGTTCTTGCGCCGCTCCACGAGCCCCATGCGCTCCAGTGTCGCGAGCACCTCGCGCACCACGTGGCGCTTGAGGCCGAAGCGCTCGAGCAGCTCGTCCTCCGTGATGCGCTGCTTCGGGTGGAGCTTCGCGAGGACGATGTCCTCCTCGATCGCGGCGATCGCGAGGTCGGCGTCCGACGCGGCGGGCGGGTCGCGGGGGACCATCGGCCTATTTCTTCCCGGAAGCCCGCAGGAAGTCGAAGTCCACGCCCTGGTCGGCCTGCGTGACCGTGTCGAGGAAGAGCTTGAGGTAGCCCCGTTCCGCGACGGGCGGCGTGACGGGATGGGCGGCGCGGCGATTCGCGAGCTCGGCATCGGAGACGAGGAGGGCGAGCGAGCGCCCCGCGACGTCGAGGCGGATGCGGTCGCCGTTCTGCACGTAGGCCAGCGGCCCGCCCAGCGCGGCCTCCGGCGTCACGTGCAGCACGATGCTGCCGGCCGCGGTGCCGCTCATGCGCCCGTCGGAGATGCGCACCATGTCCTTCACGCCGGCGCGCGCGAGCTTCTTCGGGATGGGGAGGTAGCCCGCCTCCGGCATTCCCGGGCGCGCCCTTGGGGCCGATGTTCTTGAGGACGAGGATGTCGTCGGCCGTCACGTCGAGGTCGTCGCTGTCGATGCGGCTGGCGAGATCCGCGGCGTTCTCGAACACCACCGCGCGCCCCTCGTGCTGCATGAGCTTCGGGTTGGCCGCGGACTGCTTGATGATCGCGCCGCCGGGCGCGAGGTTGCCGCGCAGCACCGCGATGCCGCCCTGCGCGTAGATGGGCTTCGAGAGCGGGCGGATCACGTCCTGCGGGAAGCCGGGGCCGGACGCCTCGATCTCCTCGCCCAGCGTGCGCCCGGTGACGGTCATCGCGTCGAGGTTCAGGAGCGGCTTCAGCTCGCGCAGCAGCGCGGGCACGCCGCCGGCGTGGTGGAAGTCCTCCATGTACCACTGGCCGGAGGGCTTGAGATCCACGAGCACGGGCGTGTCGCGTCCCAGGCGGTCGAGGTGGGCGAGGTCCACGGGGATGCCGAGGCGCCCCGCGATGGCGGTGAGGTGGACGATGCCGTTGGTCGAGCCGCCGATGGCGAGCAGCACGCGCAGCGCGTTCTCCACGGACTTCGCCGTGATGACGCGATCGGGGGTGAGTCCGCTCTTCGCGAGTGCCACGGCCGTGGCGCCCGAGCGTTCCGCCACGCGGATGCGGTCCGCGGTCACCGCGGGCGGGGAGGCGCTGCCGGGCAGCGCGATGCCCAGGGCCTCGGCCACGCAGGCCATGGTGCTGGCGGTCCCCATCACGGAGCAGGTGCCCACGCTCGCGACGAGCTGGTTGTTCACGCGCGCGATCTCGGCGTCGCCGATCTCCTCGGCGCGGTACTTGCCCCAGTAGCGGCGGCAGTCCGTGCAGGCGCCGACGCGCTCGCCGTCGTGCGAGCCCGTGAGCATGGAGCCGGTGACGAGCTGCACGGCGGGCACGCCGGCGGAGGCCGCGCCCATGAGCTGGGCGGGCACCGTCTTGTCGCAGCCGCCGATGAGGACGACCGCGTCCATGGGCTGCGCGCGGATCATCTCCTCGGTGTCCATCGACATGAGGTTGCGCAGGAACATGCTCGTCGGGTGCGCGAAGCTCTCGTGGATGGAGATGGTGGGGAAGTCCACGGGAAGCCCGCCGGCGAGCATCACGCCGCGCTTCACCGCCTCGACCAGCTGCGGGGCGTTGCCGTGGCAGGGATTGAAGCTGCTGCCCGTGTTGGCGATGCCGATCACCGGGCGCTCGAGCGCGTCGTCGGTGAAGCCCGCGCCCTTGATGAAGGCCTTGCGCAGGAACAGCGAAAAGCCGGTGTCGCCGTAGCTGGTGAGGCCCTTGGAGAGCCCCCGGGCGGGCGGCTTCTTCGGTTTGCGGGAGGCGTCGTCGGTCATGGGCTTTGGATTATCGATAATATTATTGACAGTCAGTCTACGCCGGCCGCATAGTGGCGTTCAAGCCTTTTCGCGGTGTCGGACACGGTGTCTGACACCGTGTCTGACACCGCAGGATGTGCCCATGCCCAGGCTCGACGAGACCGCCAAGGGCGTCTACCTCATCACCGTGACGCCCTTCCGGGACGACGGCGCGCTCGACCTCGAGAGCACCGACCGCCTCACCGATTTCTACCTCGACTGCGGCGTGACCGGCTTCACCGTCCTGGGCGTGATGGGCGAGGCGCCCAAGCTCACCGCCGACGAGTCGCGGGCCTACGTGAAGCGCGTGCTCGCGCGCGTGAGCGGCCGCGTGCCCGTGATCGTGGGCGTGTCCTCGCCGGGCTTCGCGGCCATGGGCGAGATCGCGAAGAGCGTGATGGACCTGGGCGCCTCGGGCGTGATGGTCGGGCCGGGCGCGGCGGTGAAGACCGACGACCAGGCGGTGGCCTACTACGAGATGGCCGCCGAGACGCTCGGCAGGGACGTCCCCTTCTGCGTGCAGGACCACCCGCTCGCCTACTTCGGCGTGCAGCTTCCCGCTGCCGGTGCTCCTTCGCATCTTCAAGTCGATCCCGACGGCGGTGATGCTCAAGCACGAGGACTGGCCCGGGCCGGGGCTCGCCAAGCTCTCGGCCATGCGCGCCGCGAGCGACCGCGGCGAGATCCGGCGCATCTCGATCCTCGCGGGCAACGGCGGCGGGCTCTTCCTGCCGGAGGAGCTCTCGCGCGGGGCCGACGGCGCGATGACCGGCTTCAGCTACCCCGAGATGATGGTCGACGTCGTGAAGGCCCACGCGGCCGGCGACGTCGAGCGGGCCCACGACCTCTTCGACGCCTACCTGCCGCTCGCCCGCTACGAGCAGCAATCGGCGCTCGGCCTCGCGGTCCGCAAGTACCTGCTGCTCAAGCGCGGCGCGATCGCCTCCGCCGCCATCCGGAAACCCGGCCCGAAGCTCTCGGCCGCGGACATCGCCGACATCGATCGGCTCATCGCACGCCAGGAAAAACGACTCGAGGAACTCGGCTGATGGCACTCGACCAGAAGATCATCGACACCCTCTCGCAGGTCACCACCGCGACCCTCACGACGCTCCTGCTCAAGAAGGGGCTTCGCAACGTCTGGATGCGCGGCACGCGCCCGCTCAACCCGGGCCAGCCGCGCCTCGTGGGCCCGGCCTTCACGCTGCGCTTCGTGCCCGCGCGCGAGGACCTCGCCACGCCCGAGTCGTGGTCGAAGCCCATCTCGACGCGCGGGGCCATCGAGGCCATGCCGGCGGGATGCATCGTGGTCGCCGACGCCATGGGCGTGACGGACGCCGGCATCTTCGGCGACATCCTGTGCGCGCGCATGAAGAAGAAGGGTGTCGCCGCCCTCGTCACCGACGGCGTGCTTCGCGACGTGGCCGGCGTGCGCGGCACCGGGCTTCCCGTGTGGTGCCAGGGCGGGGCGGCCCCGCCGTCCGTGGCCGGCCTCACCTTCGTGAACTGGAACGAGCCCATCGGCTGCGGCGGCGTGGCGGTCTTCCCCGACGACGTCGTGGTCGTGGACGACGACGGCGCGGTGCTCATCCCGCAGGCCCTGGTGGCGGAGATGGTCGCCACGGCGCCGGAGCAGGAGCGCCTCGAGGGCTGGATCATGTCGGAAGTGGAGAAGGGCGCGTCGCTGCCCGGCCTCTATCCGCCCAACGCAGAAAACAAGGCCCGCTACGAAGCCACCAAGGGCAAGGCCTGAACCGGGCCCGCCCATTCAACCGAGGAGAAAGACCATGAATCCCCTTCGCCTGGCCCGGGGCGCGTCGCGCATCCTGGCCGCCGCCGCCACCGTCGCGCTGCTCGCGGCCGGCACCGCCTTCGCCCAGTACCCCACCAAGTCGATCAAGCTCATCGTGCCGTACCCGCCGGGCGGCGCCACCGACGTGATCGGCCGCGTGCTCGCGCAGCGCCTCGGCGGGCGCGCTCGGGCCAGCAGGTCGTCATCGACAACCGCGGCGGCGCGGGCGGCAACATCGGCGCGGAGGCCGTGGCCAAGTCCGCGCCCGACGGCTACACGCTCCTCATGGGCGCGCTCACCTCGCACTCCATCATGGCGACGCTCGAGAAGGACACGATCCGCTACGACCTCAACAAGGACCTCGTGCCGGTCGCGGTCGTGGGCTCGGTGCCGCTGGTCTGGGTCGTGCACCCGTCGCTGCCGGTGAAGACCCTGCAGGAACTCGTCGCCTACGCCAAGGCCAACCCCGGCAAGCTCACCTATGCCTCCTCGGGCGCGGGCGCGCCGCAGCGCATGTGCGCGGAGCTCTTCCGGCTGAAGATCGGCGCGGACATGATCCACGTGCCGTACAAGGGCAGCGGCCCGGCGATGAGCGACCTCGTGGGCGGCCAGGTGCTCACGATGTGCGAGACGGTGCCGGCCTCGCTCCAGCTCATCAAGGCGGGGAAGCTGCGCGCGCTGGCGGTGACCACGGCCGAGCGCATCTCCATGCTGCCGGACGTCCCGACCGCCGCCGAAGCCGGGCGTGACGGGCATCGAGGTGAGCTCGCTCTTCGGCGTCATGGCGCCCGCGGGAACGCCGGCCGCCATCATCTCGAAGCTCAACGCCGAGATCCAGAAGATCCTCGCCAGCCGGAGGCGCAGTCGAGCAGTTCCTGCAGCAGGGCGCCTACACGGTGAAGATGACGCCCGAGCAGTCCGGCGAGCGCATCCGCAGGGAAATCGCGCAGTGGGCGAGGGTGATCGAGGACGCGAAGATCAAGGCCGAACTGATCCGCGGTGTCAGACACCGTGTCTGACACGGTGTCTGACACCGCAGGTCACCGGGCACCGGTTACACTGGGGCCATGATCGCCGGCCTCGTCCAGATCCTCCTCTTCCAGGGCCTCGGGGAGATCGTCGCCCGCTTCTTCCTGCCCCTCATCCCGGGCCCGGTCATCGGGCTCGTGCTGCTCCTCGCGTGGCTGCGCGTGCGCGGGAGCGTCCCGGCCTCCGTCGACCTCGTCGCCACCGCCTTCAGCCAGAACCTGGGGCTGCTCTTCATCCCCGCGGCGGTGGGCGTGGTGATGTTCTGGCCGCACATCCGGTCGCACGCGCTCGCGGTCGGGGCGGCGCTCGTGGTCAGCGTGGTCGCCACGATGGCGGTGACGGCGCTGGTGCTGCGCGCCATCGCGAAGGACGGCGAGTGAATCCCCAGCTCCCCGCCATCCACGAGATCTGGGTCTACCTCTCCGGGAGCCCGCTCCTCGCGCTCATCCTCACGCTGTCGGCCTACCAGGCGGGCGTGATGATCTACGAGCGCTTCGACCGCAACCCGCTCGCCAACCCCGTGGCCATCGCGATCGCGATCGTGGCGACCGTGATCACGCTGATCGACATGCCCTACGCGAAGTACTTCGAGGGCGCGCAGTTCGTGCACTTCCTGCTCGGCACGGCGACCGTGGCGCTGGCGGTGCCCATCTACAAGGGGCTCGACGCGCTGCGCGGCCGCATCCTGCCGCTCTTCGCGGCGCTGCTCGCCGGCGGCGCCACGTCGATCGTCTCGGCGGTGGGGATCGCGAAGCTGCTGGGCGCCGACAGCGCCATCATCGGGGGCTTCTACGCCAAGTCCGTCACCGCCCCGATCGCGATGGGCGTGGCGGAGCGCATCAACGTCTCGCCCACGCTGACCGCGGTCTTCGCCGTGACCACCGGCATCCTCGGCGCGATCCTCGTGCGCTACGTGCTGGACGCGGTGGGCTCGAAGGCGTGGTGGCAGCGCGGCTTCGCGGTGGGCGTGGCCGCGCACGGCATCGGCACCTCGCGCGCCTTCAGCGTCCACCCGGAGGCGGGCACCTACGCGAGCCTCGGGATGGGACTGCATGGCGTGCTGGGCGCGGTGCTGATTCCGCTGGCCGTCCGGCTCCTGGGATAGTCGCCGCTGCCCGACATTTCGGCGTCCGTGAACTTTCGTGCGCGGGCTGCGCTCCAACGAGCCTGTCCTCGCAACGGAGATCGCCGCCATGAAGAAGACGGCAGCCGGAAGCGAGCGCGATGCCTCCCGTGCCTTCCCTGATCGCGCGCCTGTTCGCCGAGTCGCCGCTCGGCGTCCGGAGAAGGTCGTCGCGTGCCTGGCAGGCGCTGCGGGGCCGCTCGCCCTGGCGGCCCTGGCCGAAGGGCGGTTCTCCCGCATCCTGCTGCGCTCCTCGCCGGAAACCCTCGGGGTGTCCCTCGAGGAAGCCCGGCGCCTCACGGAAGGGCAGGTGCTGGCGCTCGCGCGCTACGCCTGGGAGGCGAGCCCGCAGGTGTTTGCCCGCCTTGCCGAGATGCTGCAGGCGGAGGACCCGATGCTGCTGCGCACCCTCACGGGCGCGCTGTTCCTGCTGGCGATGGGTATGCGGTCGCGCGGGAACCGGCGCGGCCGCGGAGGTGACGTCACCTCCTGACGGCGCGGGCGCCTAAGCCGTCACCTGGGCCTCGCGGATCCACTGCAGCACGGACTCCGGCGCCGGAATGCGCCCGGTGGAGACGAGCTTGCCGTTGATGGAGAGTCCCGGGGTCTTCAGGACGTCGGCGGCCACGATCTGCTGCACGTCCGTGACCTTGATGATCTCGCCCTGCGCGCCCGCTTCGGCGAGCGCCTTCGTCGCGATTTCCTCCAGCTTGCGGCAGTTGCTGCAGCCGGGGCCGAACACCTTGATGGTGAGCATGGTCAGGTTCCTTGCGTCGTTGCGTGATGGGTCGCGCCGGCGCGCGATACGACGAACGCCAGCGCGGCGATGAACGCGCCGACCGACAGCGCGATGAAAAGGGGCGGCGCGCCGTCGACCCAGGCGCCGTAGGCGAACCCCGCGACGGCGCTGAAGAGCGCGACGAGGCCCACGTAGGCGGCGGTCATGCGCCGGCCGATGATGGCCGAGATGATGAGGATGCTCTGCAGGCTCAGCTCCGGGTCCGCCATCAGGTAGGCGAGGAGGGGCCCGCGGTGCATGCCGAGGTCGAGGAACATCTTCGCGATGGGCACCTCGACGAGCGTGGGGAAGTACATCACCACGCCGAAGGCCACGCCCGCGAAGTTGCCGATGATGGAATTGGTGCCGGCCAGCGCCTCGATCCACTCCGGCCGGATGAGCACGCGCAGCATCCCGACCACGAACACGCCGCCGACGAGCAGCGGGAAGATCTGCTTCACGAAGCGCCACGATTCCCACAGCCAGGCCAGGACGTCGTCGCGGGGCAGGGCGCGCCGCGCCGTGGCGAAGATCAGCGCGAGGCACAGGCCGACGGCGAAGAACTTCCCGGTGAACCCGATCGCGAGCCCCGCGGGCGTGGCGTTCACGGCGAGGCTCGCGACCAGCAGCGTGGTGGCGATGAGCGCGATGCTCGCGCGCGTCCAGGCGTTGACGCCCTCCTGGATGTTCTCGAAGCCCTTCCACGCGCACGCGCCGATGGCGGCCAGCAGCGCGATGAGCGCCACGCCCTGCACGGTCACGCCCTCTTCGCCGCGGCCCGCGTCGTGGGGAACGAGACCGTCCAGGACCGCCTGCCAGGCGAGAACGTCGCCGGACGGCAGCGTGACCTCGAAGGCGGCGTCGGTGAGGAACGCGAGCTTGAGCGTTCCGGCGAGCAGGAGCGCGATCCAGAGAAGCAGGAAGGTCGAGGGCCGCGCGGCTCATTCCCTTCGCATCGCGGCTTCCGAACGGCCCGTTCGCCGGCAGGTCGTGCGCCGCGTCGTCGTCCCGGAACAGCAGCGCCATGATCAGTCCGATGCCGATGCCGAACGCGAGCGACAGGAGGAACCGCGCCGCCGCGAGGTCCGCGCCGAGAACGCCGCCGGTATAGACGAGCGCCAGGATGTTGGCCGCCGGGGCGAAGAAGAGGAACGTGATCGCGGGACCGAGCCCGGCGCCCTTGCGGTAGATCCCCGCGAAGAGCGGCACGATCGTGCACGAGCACACCGCGAGCAACGATCCCGCGGCCGCCGCCGCGGGATAGGAAACCGCCTTCGAGGCGTTGCGCCCGAGGAACCGCGTCACCGACTCCTGCGGAATGAGCGCGGCCATCGCGCCGGCGATGAAGAACGCCGGCAGCAGGCACAGCAGCACGTGCGCCGCCAGGTAGGCGGCGAGGTTTCCGAGCCCCGATTCGAGCAGGGGGCGGATCGCAGAGGTGATTGATTCCATGGCGAATCTGGCCGCGGCACCGGCGAATCGATCGCAAGCCGCGCGGCCTTCCCATCATTGACCCAGACCCTCCCGGATTCTTGACTCAGGTCAACTTTCCGGGTTCGTGAACTGTTGAAATGAGCGGGGATTGGCATACCCCCCCTTCTCCCCGGGGTATGTCGAGCGAATCTCGCGGGTACCCCGGACGGGCACGAAGGCCAAGGAGGCTTGGAAATGAAACTGACGAGACGGGAATTCATCAGGGCATCGGCCGCGATGGTCGGCGCGCTGGCAGCAGGATGCGCGACGCAGCCCGACATGCCGGTGAGTGCCGCGCTGGCGCCGCGCAAGGCCAAGGCCGCCGGCCCGGCCAAGGGCGAGTGGGTCTCCACCGCCTGCCAGGGCTGCACCCAGTGGTGCGCGATCCAGATCTTCGTGCAGAACGGCCGCGCCATGCGCGTGCGCGGCAACCCGAACAGCAAGACCAACCACGGCTACGTCTGCCCGCGCGGCCACCTGATCCCGCAGCAGACCTACGACCCGGACCGCATCAAGGTGCCGATGAAGCGCACCAACCCGGCCAAGGGCCGCGGCGTCGATCCGAAGTGGGTGCCGATCACCTGGGACGAGGCGCTCGACATCGTCGCCGACAAGATGATGGAGCTGCGCGCAGAGCAACGAGACGCACAAGTTCTGCTACATCCGCGGCCGCTACTCGGCCGACCTCCACGGACCTGCTCTACGGCACGCTGCCGAAGATCTTCGGCACGGGCAACTACTTCTCGCACAGCGCCATCTGCGCCGAAGCCGAGAAGATGGGCCCGGGCCTCACGCAGGGCTTCTTCGGCTACCGCGACTACGACCTCGCCAACACCAATTGCCTGGTCGCCTGGGGCACGCGACCCGCTGGCCTCCAACCGCATGGTGCCGAACGTCATCCACCGCTTCGGCGAGATCCTCAAGCGCGGCACGGTGATCGCGGTCGATCCGCGGCTGTCGAACTCGGCGGCCAAGGCGCAGGAATGGCTGCCGCATCAAGCCGGGCACCGACGGCGCGCTGGCCGGCGCCATCGCGCACGTGATCCTCACCGAGGGGCTGTGGAACCGGGAGTTCGTCGGCGACTTCAAGGACGGGAAGAACCTGTTCGTCGCCGGCAAGCCCGTCGACGAGGCCGCCTTCGCCGAGAAGGAGACCTACGGCCTGGTGAAGTGGTGGAACCTGGAGCTCAAGGACAAGACCCCGGCCTGGGCCGAGAAGGAAACGCTGATCCCGGCCGCGCAGACGATCCGCGTGGCGCGCGCCATCGGCAAGGCGGCCCCGAAGGTCGCGGTCTGGATGGGCCCGGGCGTGGCGATGAACCCGCGCGGCACCTACGCCGCCATGGCCGTGCACGCCCTCAACGGCGCTGGCCGGGCTCGATCGACGTCGAGGGCGGCACGCTGCAGAGCTCCAGCGTGCCGACCGGCAAGTTCCCGAGCGCCGACAAGTACGTCGACGAGCAGGCCAAGGACGCGGCCAAGGGCAAGAAGCTCGACGGCCGCGGCGCCAAGGACATGCCGGCGATGATGAACGCGCAGCCCGGCAGCGGCGTGGTCACCAACAACATCGCCAACGGCATGCTGAAGGACCCGGGCGCGGTGAAGGTGCTCATGAGCATCGTGGAGCAACTTCAACTTCTCCTGCACCGGACCCGAAGCGCTGGGACAAGGCGCTCGCGAAGGTGCCGTTCTTCGTGCACCTGGTGACGAACCCCTCGGAGATGACGCAGTTCGCCGACGTGGTGCTGCCCGGCGACGCTCAACTGCAGCGAGGGCATGTCCATCATCACCAACATGGGCAACCTGCCACGGCTACGCCACCATCCAGCAGCCGGCGGCGCAAGCGCCTGTGGGACGTGAAGCAGGAAGAGACCGAGGTGATGTGGCTGCTCGCCGCGAAGCTGAAGGCGAAGGGCTTCGCGAACCTCTTCGACTACTACTCGAAGGAGTTCAAGGACCCGGAGACCGGCAAGGCTGCCGGCGAACGAGCTCGAGTTCGGCGAGATCGCGGCCAAGATCACCAGCGCGCCGCTGTGGATGCCCAAGGAGCCGATCAAGGGCGACCAGGTCAAGGGCTGGGCGGAATTCAAGTCAGCGCGGCATCGTGAGCGGCGCGAAGTACTCCTTCAAGAAGGGCTGGGGCGGCAAGTTCGCCACGGCCACGAAGAAGTTCGAGTTCTACAGCGAGACGCTGAAGAAGGGCCTCCTCGAGCACGCCGAAGAAGTACGAGACCACGCCCGACGACATCCTGGCGGTCGTCCGGCTACGTCGCGCGCGGCGAGCTCGCCTTCGTGCCGCACTACGAGCCGCCCAAGCGCCACGGCAGCCTGCAGGACTACCCGTTCACCTTCATCGACTACAAGTCGCGCCTGAACCGCGAAGGGCGCTCGGCGAACCTGCCCGTGGTACCAGGAGTTCAAGAAGGTCGATCCGGGCGACGTCGCCTGGGACGACGTGCTCAAGATGAACCCGGCCGACGGCGCGAAGCTGGGGCTCAAGACCGGCGACATGGTGAAGATCACCTCGCCGGCCGGCGCGATCACCACCAAGGCTGAAGCTCTGGGAGGGCGTGCGTCCCGGCACGGTCACCAAGTGCTACGGGCAAGGGCCACTGGGCCTACGGCCGCGTGGCCACGGACGCGTTCGGCAAGTCGGCGACGCGAGGCGGCAACAACAACGAGATCCTGGTCGACGACTACGACCGCCTGAGCGGCGCCACGGCGCGCAACGGCGGCTTCACCGGCGTCCGGATCCAGAAAGCCTGACCCCAACCGCGAGCCGATAGGAGACGACAATGAGATTCGGAATGGTCATCGACCTCCAGCGCTGCGTGGGTTGCGGTGCATGCGCGTTCGCCTGCAAGGCCGAGAACAACACCCGCACGCGCGGCGACGGCCAGAGCTTCAACTGGGCCGACTTCGTGATGAAGACCGAGGGGACTTTCCCCAACGTGACGCACTGGGTGATGCCGGTGCTGTGCAACCACTGCTCCAACGCCCCGTGCGTGGAGATCTGCCCGGCGGAGCCCAAGGCGCTCTTCAAGACGCCCGAAGGCGTGACCATGCACGACACGGAGCTGTGCATCGGCTGCCGGCGCTGCCAGCGCGCCTGCCCGTACAGCGCGCGCGAGCTCGGGCGCGGAAAGCCTCAACGGCGACACCTACAGCGTCATCAGCTTCAACGCCGAAGGCAAGCCCGTCCAGCCGCAGTGGGCCGACACCGGCGTGGCGATCCCGGGCTGCACCTCTTCCGGCGCCGAAGTGGCCAAGGCCGCCGGCGCCACGATTCCCGGCGATGAACGCGTTCGCCGAGGGCAACGTGAAGGCGCTCCGCACCGAAGGCGCGGTGGAGAAGTGCACCTTCTGCTACCACCGCACCAGCCAGGGCCTGCAGCCGGCCTGCGTGGAGGTCTGCCCGTCGAAGGCGCGCATCTTCGGCGACCAGGACGACCCGAACGCGGAAATCTCGAAGGTCCTGAAGGCGCAGAAATCCTTCCGCCTGCAGGAGGAAAAGGGCACGAGGCCGAACGTGCATTACATCAACAAGTACAGCGCCAGGGCCTGATCGGGCGCAGGTGGTAGATTGGGGGCGGGCGTTCCCGCCCCCGTTTTTTTGAGGATCGCGAATGACCGAGAACGACCCGAACCGCGCCGCCGCCCGCGCGGACTTCTGCCGCTTCCTGGCCGTCTGCTACTACGAGCCGGGGCCGGAATTCGCCGAGGAGAAGCTCTTCGAGTCCATGGTGGCGGCCGGCAGCCTGGTCGACGCCGAGTTCGCGGCCGGGGCGCGCCGCCTCGGCGAGGCGTTCGCCGCCGTCGGCCTCGAGGAGCTGCTGATCGACTACACGCGGCTCTTCCTCGGGCCCATCGATGCGCCCGCCATGCCCTACGGGTCGGTCTGGCTGGGCACGGACGAAGGAACTGATGCAGGAATCGACGATGGCGGTGCTCGCCCTCTACGAGGAGGGCGGCTTCGAGATCGCCGAGGATTTCCGCGAGCTTCCCGGACCACGTCGCGGCCGAGCTCGAATTCCTCTACGTCCTGCTGTTCCGCGAGAGCCGGGGAGGCGGTGACGAAGCGGCGGCCCTGAAGAAGCGCTTTCTCGCGGAACATCTCGGGCGCTGGGCCGGACCCTTCACCGAGGCCGTGAAGGCGGGCGCGCAGTGCGCCTTCTACCGCGAGCTGGGCGATCTCACCAACCGCTTCGTGGCGAGGGAAGCCCGGCGGGCGGCAGGCGCCTGATCGCCCGGCGAGACGACGATGGCCCGCTTCCTCGTTCGCGGCGCAGGCGACATCGGCTCGGCCGTCGCCCTTCGGCTGCGTTCGCTCGGCCACGCCGTCGTCCTGCATGACGATCCCCCGGCCTTCGCACCCGCGCCGCGGCATGGCCTTCGCGGACGCGTTCTTCGAGGATACGTGCACGCTGGCGGGGGCGTTCGCGAAGCGTGCGTCGAGCGCGGCGAGCCTGCCGAAGATGCTCGCCTGCGGCAAGGCGCTGCCGGTGTCCGACTCGCCCTTCGGCGAAGTGCTCGCCGCGGTGGAGCCCGATGTCCTCGTCGATGCGCGGATGCACAAGCACGGAACGCCGGAGCCGCTGCGCGGCCTGGCGCCTCTCGTCGATCGGGCTCGGCCCGGGATTCGTTGCCGGCGACAACGCCGACCTCGTGATCGAGACCGCGTGGGGCGAGGACCTCGGGCGGGTCATCCGGAAGGGCGGCGCGCGCGCCTATTCCGGCGATCCCCGTCCGCTCGGCGGCCACGGCCGCGAGCGATACGTCTACGCGGCCGCCGCGGGAACGTTTCCGCACGACCCTGGCGATCGGGGATCGCGTCGACAAGGGCGATGCGGTGGTGGCGCGAATCGACGATGACGGTCATCCTCGCGCCCCTGTCCGGCGTGCTGCGCGGGCTTACCCATGACGGGGCGAGCGTGGCGGCCGGAACGAAGGTGCTCGAAGTGGATCCCCGCGGCGATCCGGCCGGCGCGTTCGGGGTCGGGGAGCGCCCGGCGCGGATCGCAGGCGGTATCATCGAAGCGATCGCCTCTGCGCCCGACAAAGACTGAACCATGGAAACCCTGGATGCCGCGGAACTCCTTTCCGCGCTCGGACACGAGTCCCGCCTCGCCATCTTCCGCGTCCTCGTCGAGGCGGGTGCGGCGGGCATGCCGGCCGGCGCCATCGGCGAGAAGGTGGGCCTCGCGCCGACGACGCTTTCCTTCCACCTGTCCCACCTGAGCCGCGTCGGGCTCATCAAGGGGCGGCAGGAGAAGCGCTTCATCTTCTACTCCGCCAATTACCCCCAGATGGACGACCTGCTGAGCTTCCTCACCACGAACTGCTGCCAGGGCGGCGCATGCCTTCCCAAGACCGCGGCGGGGTGCGCCCAAGGCTGCACGGAGACGCAGAAATGAACATCCTGGTGAGCGAGGTCGGCCCCCGCGACGGGCTGCAGAGCATCAAGCGGGCGATGCCCACGGAAGCGAAGCACGGCTGGATCCGGGCCCTGGCGGCGGCGGGCCTGCGCGAGATCGAGGTGGCCTCGTTCGTCCCGGCGAAGCTCCTGCCGCAGATGGCCGACGCGGCCGAGGTGGTGCGCGAGGCGGTGAAGATTCCCGGCCTCACGGTGCTCGCCCTCGCGCCGAACCTTCGCGGGGCGCAGGACGCGATCGCGGCCGGCGCGCACAAGGTCACGATGCCCGTGTCCGCCTCCGAGGCCCACAGCCAGGCGAACCTGCGCAAGAGCGTGGATGCGGCCATCGAGGAGGTCCGGCGCGTCGTGGAATTCCGGAATTCCCTTCCCGGGGGCCAGCGGCCGGGCATCGAGGCCGGCATCGCCACGGCCTTCGGCTGCACGCTGCAGGGCGATGTGCCCGAGGACTACGTCATCGCGGTGGCGGGTCGCCTCGCGGACGCGGGCGTGGACTCGATCGGGCTTTCCGACACGACCGGCTACGCGAATCCAACGCAGGTGCGGCGCCTCTTCCGGCGCCTCGGGGCCCTGGTCGGCGATCGCATGGGCGGTGCGCACCTGCACAACACGCGCGGGCTGGGTCTCGCCAACGTGGTCGCCGCGCTCGACGTGGGCGTCACGACCTTCGATGCCTCGCAGGGCGGCATCGGCGGCTGCCCCTACGCGCCGGGCGCGAGCGGCAACATCGTCACCGAGGACCTCGTCTTCCTGCTCGAATCGATGGGCCTCGCCACGGGCATCGACATGGGCCGGCTGCTCGCGGCGCGCGAGGTGCTGAAGGCCGGGCTTCCCGGCGAGGCGGTGTACGGGCACGTGCCCGATGCGGGCCTGCCGAAGAATTTCCGGCCCGCCGCCGCCCGGGGAGGCGCATGAAGACGCCGCTTCCCCTCGAGGGCATCCGCGTCGTCGAGTTTTCCCACATGGTGATGGGCCCGGCCTGCGGGCTCGTCCTTGCCGACCTGGGCGCCGAGGTGATCAAGGTGGAGCCCGCGGGAAAGGGCGACCCCACGCGCAATCTCGTCAGCGCGGGCGCCGGCTTCTTCGCGGCGTTCAACCGCAACAAGAAGAGCGTGACGCTCGACCTGGGCTCGCCCGAGGGCATCGCGATGGCGAAGAAGCTCGTCGCGACCGCCGACGTGTTCCTGGAGAACTTCCGCCCCGGGGCGCTGGACGCGAAGGGCCTGGGCTACGCCGCGCTCTCGGCCGCGAATCCGCGCCTCATCTACCTGTCGCTCAAGGGCTTCCTCACCGGGCCCTACGAGCAGCGCACGGCGCTCGACGAGGTGGTGCAGATGATGAGCGGGCTCGCGTACATGACGGGGCCCGTGGGCCGGCCGCTGCGCGCGGGCGCGCCCGGTGAACGACATGATGGGCGGCATGTTCGGCGCCATCGCCATCATGGCGGCGCTGCGCGAACGCGATCGCACCGGCCGCGGCCAGTACGTGCAGAGCGCCCTCTTCGAGAACGCGGCGTGGCTCGTCTCGACGCACATGATGCAGGAGGCCGTCACGGGCAAGGCGCCCGTGCCGATGTCCGCCGGCAAGCGCGCCTGGGGCGTGTACGACGTGTTCACGACGGCCGACGGCAAGAGCCTCTTCGTGGGCGTGGTGACGGAACGGCAGTGGGAGATCTTCACGAGGAAGCTCGGCGAACCGGCGCTCCTCGACCCGGCCTACGCGACCAACAACGACCGCTCGCGGGCGCGCGAAACCCTCATCCCGCTCGTCGCCGACATGCTGGTCAAGCATTCCTGCGCCGAGATCGAGGCGATGTGCGAGGAGGCGGGGCTTCCCTTCGCGCGCGTGCAGACGCCCTCGGACCTCTTCGACGACCCGCACCTCAACGCGGGCGGCATGATCGACCAGGTGCTGCCCGACGGGCGCGCCACGCGCATCCCGGGCCTGCCGATGCAGTTCGGCGAGGAGCGCCTTGCGCTGCGACTGCCCCTGCCGAAGCCCGGCGAGCACAACGAGGAGATCCTGGCGCCGCTCGGCGCAACGGGTTCTCCGGCACCGACGAAATCCCCCTAGGAGAGACGCATGAACCGCCACACCCTGCTGCGCGTCGCCGCCGCGCTCGCCGCCGCCGCCTTCCTGCCGATGGTCGCGCTGGCCCAGGACTACCCCACCAAGACGATCAAGCTCATCGTGCCCTTCCCGCCGGCGGGAGGGACCGACGTGCTGTCGAGGACGGTCGCGCAGGCGATCACCAACGCCACGAAATGGGCCTTCGTGGTCGACAACCGGCCGGGGGCGGGCGGCAACATCGGCCTGGACGCCGCGGCCAAGTCGGCGCCCGACGGCTACACGATCGCGATGGGGCAGACCGCCAACCTCGCGGTGAACCCGGCGCTCTACTCGAAGATGCCCTTCGACCCCGCGAAGGACTTCGCGCCCATCGCGCTCCTGTCGTCGCAGCCGCTCATCCTGGTGGTGGCGAACGATTCGCCCTACAAGTCGCTCAAGGACCTCGTGGAAGCGGCCAGGGCGAAGCCCGGCAAGCTCAACATGGCTTCCCCCGGCAACGGCACCATCGGACACATCGGCGGCGAGATGTTCCAGCGGCGCGCGGGCATCAAGATGACGCACGTTCCGTACAAGGGGGCCGGACCCGCGGTGGCCGACCTCATGGGCGGCAGCGTCGACTGCTACTTCGGCAATTCGCTGTCGGTCAGCGGCCTGGTGGCGGGCGGAAGGCTGCGTCCCCTCGCCGTCACCGCGCCCACGCGCATGGCGATCCTGCCCGACGTGCCGGCGATCGCGGAACTGGGCTATCCCGGCTTCGAGGCGTCGACCTGGAGCGGGCTCGTGGCGCCGGCGGGCACCCCCAAGGCGATCGTCGACAGGCTCAACGCCGAGGCGAACAAGGCGCTCGGCCGGCCCGAAATGATCGAGAAGCTGAAGGAGGACGGCAGCACGCCCCTGGGCGGCACGCCGCAGCAGTTCGCCGACTTCATCAAGTCCGAGATGGCGAAGTGGGGCGCCGTCGTCCGCGACGCCGGCATCAAGCTCGACTGAGGGGACGGCCACGGGTCTCCGGGGGAGAGGCCGGGTTTAAGAAGATTTAAGGCCGGCTCAAGGACCGGGAGGGGGTCGCGGCGCGAGGATGGGCTCGCGTCACCCACCGTCCAACCCACCAGGAGCCTGCCATGAACAACCTGAAATCCGTGCTCGCCTGCGTCGTGCTCGCGGCCGCCTTCGTCCTCCCCGGTTGCGCCTCCCTCGAGGGGCCGTTCGACAGCGGCGACATCCTCGCCACGATGCAGAACGATTCCCACACGGGCGGCGATTGACCCCAGGCCCGGTTCGCCGGGCCTTTTTCTTTCCGACTCCCTGCGAACTTCAGGAGGACACGATGAGTTCGCCCGCCTCGAAACCGCGGCCGTTGCCTTCGCCCGATCGCGCCCCGGCGTGCGACCTGTGCCCCACGTTGCGCACGATCCGCCTGCGCCTCGGCAGGCGGCTCGGCTCGATCGACGCCGAGATCCTCGCCTACGCGCATCCGATCGCCAACGGGGTCGAGAAGCTCGCGGCGCTTCAGCGCGAGCGCGCCTCGCTGGTCGAGGCGCTCGAGCTGGTCGCGGCCGCCTCGGAGCGCGCCATCGACCGCGCGGCCCGCGCACGCTGGCTGGAGATCCTGCTCGCGTCCCCGCCGGCGTGCCTGAGGCCCAAGGCGAGGCAGCGGCTTCGGCACCTCATCGACGGGTTGGGCGAGCCCCCGCTAGCCTGACTGCCCGGGGCCGTTCCCGTCGCCCGGAAGCTGCGGCCTGTCCCGTTCGCGGTTCACGAGGCAGAGGAAGCCGAGCGGCTCGTCGGCCGCGGCGTGGAACTGGTGCCACGTCATGGGCGGCACGCTCACCAGGTCGTTCGGCGCGAGGTCGTGCGTCTTCTCTCCCACGAGGCAGCGCCCCCTGCCGCGGATCACCATCACGTTGTGCACGTGGTGGTGGCGCTCGAGCGTGGTCCAGCCGCCGGGGGCCACCTCGAAGTAGCGAAGCTGGGTCGCCATCGACGGGTCGTCGAAGAGCACCTGGCGCGTGACGTCCTTGAAGGGCGCGCTGCCTGCCTGCTTGTACTGGAGCACGTCGACGCCCTCCCAGTGGAAGGTGCCGTCGTGCCTGCGGACGACTTCGACTGTCATGACTCCCTCACGCGTCGTACGAACTCGCTGCTTCGCTCCAGCAGCGCATCCCCGGCGACCAGCAACCCGCCCCCGATGAGCAGCATCGTATCGCTTCCGTAGTCGGCGATCATTTCCGGGACGCGCTCCACGCTCATGCCGCCGGCGGGCACCGGCACGATGGGAGCGACGCCGTCCCAGGGCTCCCGGCATGCGCGGGCGATGGCCAGGCACGTCTCGCGGCCGTAGCTGAACCGGCCCCCGTGATTCGGGAAGATCGTCGCGTCCGCGCCGAAGAGCCGGAAGAGCTTGCCGAGCAGCAGGGCCGGGGCGACGCGCGAGGCGCCCGCGAACGCGGGGTGCGCGAGGAGGGCCAGGCCGAACTCGCGGCGCATCTCCACGAACACCGGCAGCCCCACGAGCATCGGGGCCACGAGGGCCGCGCCCACGCCGCATTCCCTGGCGATGCGCGCCTGTTCGGCCAGCGCCTTCGGCCCGCCGGAGAACGTGGGCGCATAGAGCGTGCGCCCGCCCGTCTCGCGATTGGCCGCGTCGATGGCGCGCTGCACCGCGGGCACGCGCCGGGCGAAGGGCGAGCTGGCCTGGTTCGCGAGGCCGTGGTCGTCCTTGATGACGTCGACGCCCGCGCGCGCGAACGTGCCGGCGAGCCGCGCGAGGTGCTCCACCGTCGAGCCCTGCGGCTTGAGCGCGGTGCAGGTGAGGGCGCGGGAGGCCGCCCCGACCTTCTCCCGCAGGCCCGCGATGCCGAGGGCCGGCCCCGGGAAGGCGCTCGCATAGCCCGGCGGAAACGCGACGTCGAGCAGCGTGACCTCGGGCTGGAGCGAGCAGTTGCCGAAGAGCATGTTGGCGAGTTGGGAGGCCTCGTGGCCCGTCGTCTCGGCGGCGAGCCCGAGCGTGACGTCGAAGGCACTCCCCACCGTCAGGGACGGATCGACTCGACGGTCGCGACGACCTCGGCCAGGACGCGCGGGTCGCGAATGGCGTCGACGGGCATCTCCACGCTCTGCTCCGCCGCCAGCGCCCGCGCGCGGGCCTCGATCTCTCCTGCGGGACATTCGACGCGGTACGTGGCGAGGAGGCGCGCGCTCATGCCGCCCTCAGCGAATCGACGATCTCCAGCCGCGCCGCCCGCACGCTGGGGAGGAACCCGCCCACCAGCCCCATGAAGAGGGAGAAGAGGAGCGTCGAGACGACGATCGCGGGCGTGAGGTGGAAGCCGAACGCGAGCTGGCTGAAGCTCTGCCAGTTCATCGTGGTGATGGTGAAGGCCTGGAGGAAGGACGCGAGGACGAGGCCCGTGATCCCGCCCACCAGCGCGAGGAGGAGCGACTCGGCCAGGAACGCGGCGAGGATGCTCGAGCGCCGGAAGCCGATCGCGCGCAGCGTCCCGATCTCGCTCGTCCGGTTCGCGACACTCGCGTACATCGTGATCATGGCGCCGATCATCGCCCCGATCGAGAAGATGGCGGAGAGGGCGATGCCGAGGTAGCTGATGAACGTCGACAGCGACTTCGACTGGTCCTGGTAGTAGATCGGCTCCTGCTTCACCTCCAGGATGAGGCGCTGGTCGGCCGCGATGCGCGCGCTGAAGGCCTCGAACTGGTCTGCGCTCCCCAGGCGCGCGAGGACGGACGAGTAGGCGGAGCGGCGGAATGCCTGCAGCATCTGGTCGACGTCGCCCCAGATCTCGGAATCGAAGCCGCTCTTCCCGCCGTCGAACGTGCCGACGATCGTCCACTCGCGTCCCGCGAACCTGAGCTTCTCGCCGATGCTGGTCCCGTCGAAGCCCTCGGAGATCGCGCGGCCCACCACGACCTCCGACGAGCCGGGATGGAACATGCGTCCGTCGATCACGTGGACCTGGGGACGGAGCGCGATGCCCATCGCCGGCATGCCGCGCACGACCAGGTTCGCCGGCTTGTCGCTGCCGCGCTTCGGGATGGCGATGAGGACGATCGTCTCCTTGGAGACGAGCGGCGTGCCGTCCGCGCCGCGCGCCACCTCGGGCAGCGTCTCGACGAGGGAGGCCTGGTCGCGGTACACGGCGCTCTGGATCTCCGTCTGCGCGGCCGGCCGCAGCAGGACCACGTTCTCGTAGCTCCCGGTGCCCACCAGCGTCTTCCTGAGGCCCGCGTCCAGCATGAGGACCGCGGCGAAGACGAACACCACGAGCGCCATGCCGCCCGCGGTGAGGAGCGTCGTGAGCTTCCTCGTCCAGAGGTTGCGGAAGACGTAGGCGATCGGGATCTTCATCCGATGTACCTCAGCCCGTCCACGATCTTCACCCGCGCCGCCCGGATCGACGGCAGGATGCCCGCGAGCAGTCCCACGGCCAGCGCCGAGGCCGCCTGCATCGCGACCGTCTCCGGCGCCACCTTGAACACCGGGAAGAAGGAGCCCAGCGCCGCCTTGAATCCCGCGGCCACGGGGAAGGTGGCGAGGATGCCGAGCGCGCCGCCCAGCACCGTGATCATGACCGACTCGCCCACGATGAGCGCCGCCACGAAGCCGGGGCCGAATCCCAGCGCCTTGAGGGTGGCGTACTCGGCGAGCCGCTCGCGCGCCGTCATCGCCATCGTGTTGGCCACCACGGCGAAGATGATCACGATGACCACGAAGGAGACGATGCGCACCGCCATGACGATCGTCTCCGTCTGGGCGATGAAGGAAAGCTGGAACGCCTTCTCGGTCTCGGTGAGCGTCTCGGCGAGCGAATTGCGGAACTCCCGGTCCACGGCCTGGCTCACCTCGGCCGCGCGGGAGCCGTCGGCGATCTGGATGATGAAGACGCCCACCTGCTCGGCGCGGCGGGGATAGAACTTCTTGATCTGCTCGTTGAGGTAGTCCCAGTGGAAGTAGAGCTGGCGCGTGATCGTCGTGTCGTCCTTCGGCTCGTAGATCCCGCGCACGACGAACTCCCAGGTTCCCGGGTAGATCGTGCCCTTCACCGGGATCACGTCGCCCACCTTGAACCCGTGCGCGTCCGCCAGCAGCCGGCCCACCATCGCGCCCCGCCGGTCCCGCTTGAAGGCGAGGAGCTCCTCCGGGTTCGTCCTGAACTCCGGATAGAGGTCGAAGAAGTTGTCGTGGTCCACCGCGAACTGCGCGAAGAAGTTCGCCGGCGTCATGTCCTTGTAGATGCCGCCGAACCAGTTGGAGGTGGACACCGCCGTCACCCCCTCCACCGCCCGGATGCGGTCGCGGTAGTAGACGGGGAGCGGGAAGACGAGCGAGGTGGCGTTCCTCGAGACGAGCCGCTGCGCCGAGGCCATGTCCGAGCCCGCGTACCAGGCGTTCACCACCGTCTGCATCAGCCCGAAGGCGAGGATGGCCACCACGAGCCCGGTGAGCGTGAGGAAGCTCCGGAGCTTGTGCCGGAAGATGTTCTTGAAGACGAGCTTCAGGTAGTACATCGCGCCCTCAGGCGTGCGGGGCGGGCGCGTCGACCAGCTCGCCCTTCTCGAGATGAACCACGTGCCGCGCGCTTTCCACCGCGTGCCAGTCGTGGGTGACCATGATGATGGTCTTGCCCATCTCCGAGTTCAGCCGGCGCAGCAGGCCCAGGATCTCCCCCGCGCTCTTGCGGTCGAGGTCGCCGGTGGGCTCGTCGGCCACGATGATCGTGGGATCGGCGACGAACGCGCGCGCGATGGCCACGCGTTGCTGTTGCCCGCCCGAGAGCTCGTTGGGATAGTGGTCCTTGCGGTCGGTGAGGCCCACGAGCGCCAGCGCCATGTCGACGCGCTCGCGCCGCTCCCGCCGCGAAAGCGTGGTGAGAAGGAGCGGCAGTTCCACGTTCTCGAACGCGTCCAGCACCGGCATCAGGTTGTAGAACTGGAAGATGAAGCCCACGTGAGTCGATCTCCAGTCCGCCAGTTCCGACTCGGAGAGCTTCGTGATGTCGTCGCCGTCGACGAGCAGTTCGCCCGCATCGGGCTTGTCGATGCCCGCGATGAGGTTGAGCAGCGTCGACTTGCCCGACCCCGACGGCCCCATGAGCGCGATGAAGTCGCCCTCGGGAATCGTGAGCGTGATGTCGAAGAGCACCGGCACCGCCTGGCCGCCGCGGCGGTAGCCCTTGGCGAGGTGCGTGATCTGGACGATCGGGCGCGCGGGCGCCGGCACGGCGCTCACTTCTTGAGGAGGGCGACGGTCGCGCCGTCCTTCAGCTTCTCGGGCGGAGAGAGCACGACCTTGTCCCCCGCGGCGGCCCCCGCGATCTCGAGGAGGTCGCCGAGCTTGCGCGCAACCGTGACCGGCGTCTGCTTCACCCGGTTGTCCTTGTCGAGCACGAAGACGACCGAGGCCTCGCCCCGCTTCGCGACCGCTTCCGGCCGCACCGCGGTCACCGCCTTGCGCTCGCCCGGCGCCGGCGCGCGCTGCAGGAACCCGACCTTGGCGCTCATGTCGGGCAGCGCCCGCGCGTCCTTCTCCCTGAACGCCACCTTCACGAGGAGGGTGGCCTTGCTGCGGTCCACCGTGGGCACGATGCGGGAGACCTCGCCCAGCAGGCGCAGGTCGGGGTAGGCGTCGAGCTGGATCTCGGCGGGCATGCCCACCACGATCTTCGAGATGGAGGATTCCGACACGTCCGCCTCGACCTCGAGCGTCTCCATGTCCGCCATGTTCACGACGGCGCCCTTGGAGTCGGCGGCCGAGGAGAACGGCGTGATGATGTCGCCCACGTTCGCGTTCTTGGTGAGCACGATCCCGTCGAAGGGCGCGCGGATGAGCGTCTGCTCCACCGACACGCTCGCGGAGCGCACGTTGGCCTCCGCCACGCCGATGGCCGCCTTGAGGCTCGAGACCGACGCGCGCGCCTTCTCGGCGCGGGCCTTCGCCGTGTCGAGGGAGGACTTCCGAGATGAACTGCTTCGCGTAGAGGTCCTGCGCGCGCTTGTAGGCCGACTCCGCCTCGCGCAGCTCCGCCTCGCCCTGCTCGAGGTTCGCCTTCGCCGCGGTCACGGCGGCCAGCGCCGAATCGCGCGTGGCGCCCACGTCCAGGCTTTCGAGGCGCGCGATGACCTCGCCCGCCTTGACGCCGGGACCCCTCCTGCACGCCCAGCCATTCGAGGCGGCCCGTCGCCTTGGTGGAGATCGCGGCCTTGCGCCACGCGACCACGCGCCCCGTGGCGTTGAGCACGGTGAATCCCTGCGAGGGAAATGCGGTGGTGACGGTGGCGGTGTCGATGGTGACGGGCGCCGTGGCGGCACGGAAGGCGCCGAGCGCCACGAGGGCCGCGACGACGGCCGCGCCGATCGCCCACTTCACCCAGGGCGGTCGCCGCTTCGGCCCGAAGGACTTCGCGCCTCGGTCGATCTGGAGCTTGGAGAGGTCCTGCGAGGACACGCTTTTCCCCGGGGGAGAGGTAGGGCGCGAATTATACCCGCGCCACTAGGGTTTCCCCGATTACGCTCGCGAGCCCGGAGGACTATCATGGTGTCGCGATCGGAAGCCGCCGTCGAATCGCTGCGCCGCGCCCCTGCGGCGACACCGCCCGGAAAATGAGACCTGCAATGTCGCCTGTGCGACAGTCAGGCTCCGGGCAGGCGCCCTGCCCGAGGATGAAACGACCATGACCACGCAAACGCTCAACTGGGCGGCCATCGACGCCGACCCCCGCTTCAAGGAGCTGCATCGCCGCAAGACGTTCTTCCTGTGGGGCCTGATGGCCTTCTCGGTGGTCTACTACTTCGCCCTGCCCATCGGGGCGGCCTACGCGACCGACATCTACAAGATCAAGGTCTGGGGCGTCATCAACGTGGGGCTGCTCTTCGCCCTGTCGGAATTCATCGTCGCCTGGGGCATCGCGTGGTTCTACGCGGTGAAGGCCGCCGAGTTCGACCGGATGGCCGAGGAAATCAACCGCGACGCCCACAAGATCGGAGCCCCGCAATGAAGACCGCGAGAATCTCCCGCTGGGTCCTGGCCGCCTTCGCGCTGGCCGCGCCCGCCGTCGCGTTCGCCGACACCGCGGTGAACCCGAAGTACACGTGGCTCACTTTCGCGGTCTTCGCCGCGATCATCAGCCTGACCATGTACATCACGTACGTCGCCGCCAAGCGGACCAAGACGGCGGCCGACTTCTACGCGGCCGGCGGCGGCATGAGCGGCCTTCAGAACGGCTGGGCCATCGCCGGGGACTATCTTTCGGCGGCGTCCTTCCTCGGCATCGCCGGCCTCATCTCGCTCAACGGCTTCGACGGGTTCATGTACTCGGTGGGCTGGCTGGTGGCCTACATCACGGTGCTCCTCGTGATCGCCGAGCCCTGCCGCAACATCGGCAAGTACACGATGGCCGACATCCTCGCCTTCCGGAACGACCCGAAGACGGTGCGCACCTTCATGGCGATCTCGACCATCACCGTCTCCACGTTCTACCTGACCGCGCAGATGGTGGGCGGCGGCGTCCTCGTGAAGACGCTCATCGGCATCGACTACGAGTACTCCGTCATGGCCGTGGGCGTGCTCATGCTGGCCTACGTCGTGTTCGGCGGCATGGTCGCGACCTCCTACGTGCAGATCGTGAAGGCGGTGCTTCTCGTGATCGCCTCGCTCCTGATGGTCATCCTCGTGTGGAGCCAGTACGGCTTCAGCCTGCCCGCGTTCCTGCAGGCTGCCGTGAACGACCCCAACATCCAGGGGCGCGTGGCGACGATGCTGGGCGACCCGGCGAAGAACCTGTCGGCGGTCGAGCTCGGCCAGCGCTTCCTCGAGCCGGGCCTGCTCTTCAAGAACCCGATCGACCAGATCTCCCTCGGCATGGCGCTGGTGCTCGGCACCGCGGGCCTGCCGCACATCCTGATGCGCTTCTTCACGGTGCCGACCGCGCAGGCCGCGCGCAAGTCCGTCATCTGGGCGATGGCCATCATCGGCGGCTTCTACGTCCTCACGCTCTTCCTGGGCCTGGGCGCCGCGATGAAGGTGGGCCCCTCGGGCATCACCGCCATCGACAAGGGCGGCAACATGGCCGCCCCGCTCCTCGCGCAGTATCTCGGCGGCGGAGCGGATTCGATGCTCGGCAACCTGATGCTCGCGTTCGTGGCGGCGGTGGCCTTCGCCACCATCGTCGCGGTGGTCGCGGGACTCGTGCTCGCGGCCGCCTCGGCGATGTCGCACGACCTGTGGGTCGGCGTGATCAAGGGCGACAAGGCCACCTCCGACGAGGAAGTGCGTGCCGCGCGCATCTGCTCGGTGATCGTCGGCGCCATGGCCATCGCCATCGGCATCCTCGCGCAGGGCCAGAACGTCGCGCACCTGGTGGCGCTCGCCTTCGCGGTGGCCGCCTCGGCGAACCTGCCGGTTGTCCTCCTCACGCTCTACTGGAAGCGCTGCAACACCGCGGGCGTGGTGGCCGGGCTGGTGGTCGGCACCGTCACCGCGATCGGCCTGGTGCTCATCTCCCCCAACATGACCTACCCGAAGCCGATCATCGCCGCGGCGCAGAAGGTCGTGGACGGCATGCCGGCTCGCATCGCGAAGTTCGAGGCCGACCTCGCGGCGGCGACGGACGAGGCGGGCAAGGGTCGCGCCGAGAAGGCCATCGCCGGCCTGAAGAAGGATCTCGCCACCAACCAGGCCACCCTCAAGAAGCTCGAGGGCCAGACGACCAGCCTGGTGGGCCTCGAGAAGCCGCTCTTCGAGCTGCGCAACCCCGGCATCATCTCGATCCCGGCGGGCTTCCTCGCGGTATTCCTGTTCTCGCTGATGTTCAGCGACAAGCGCGCGCTCGCCAACTGGGACGAGCTGTACGTGCGCAGCAACACGGGCCTTGGCCGGGCGGGAGCCTCGCACTAGCGAAGACAGTCCGCAGTCGACGGGGGCCCCGGCGGGGCCCCCGTATTTCCATCGGGCCGGCGCGGCGCGCCGGTATCATCGAGCCATGTCATCCGCACCGGGCACGCCGGCAACCTCCATCACGGGCCTCGTGGCCTCGACGATGGCGGCGCTGCGCCGCCACGCGCCCTTCGACGCGATGCAGGAGTCGCACCTCGCGTTCCTCGTCTCGCGCCTGAAGCTCGCCTACTTTCCCGAGGGCGAGGTGATCCTCGAGGGCGGCCAGGGCATCCCGGAATGCGCCAACATCATCAAGCAGGGCGCGGTCGTGGTCTCCTCCGGCACGGCGAGCGACGAGATCGAGCTCGCGCTGCAGGAGGGGGAGTGCTTCCCCGTGGGCGCGCTGCTCGCGGGGCGGCCCGCCTCGCGCACCTACCGCGCCTCCCACGACACCTTCTGCTACCAGCTCTCCCGCCGGGATTTCAACGACCTCATCGAGCAGAGCGAGGTCTTCAGGAATTTCTGCACGCACCGCATCGCCCACCTCCTGCACCAGGCCCTCGGCAACCTCCAGAAGGACGTGATCGCGGCCACCGAGGAGCGCCAGCCGCTCGAGCGGCCGCTTCGGGACGCGATCCACCGCGAGGTCGTCACGCTGGACGAGACGGCGCCCATCCGGGAGGCGCTCGAGCTCATGGTCCACCAGAAGGTGGGCTCGGTCATCGTCACCCGCGGCGAGGGCGAGCTCGCGGGGATCTTCACGCTGCGCGACGTGGCCTCCCGCGTGGCGCTGCCGGGCCGCGACGTGGGCGAGCCGCTCTCGGCGGTCATGACGCGCGATCCGGCGACGCTCGACGCCGACGAGTTCGCCTTCCAGGCGGCGATGCGCATGACGGAGCTGGGCATCCACCACATCGTGGTCACGGAGGGCGGGCGGCTGAAGGGGATGGTGTCGGAGCGGGACCTCTTCCGGATGCAGCGCGTCGGCCTCACCTCGATCGGCGGAGAGATCGCGGTGGCGAGGTCGATCGAGTCGCTCGCGCGCATCGCGAAGGACGTGCGCGCCCTCGTCCCGAGCCTGCTGCTGCAGGGCGTGAGCGCCGAGCACGTGACGCTCATCCTGTCGACGCTCAACGACCGGCTCACGCGCCGCGTGATCACGCTCGTGGCCGGGGACTCGGGACTGCCCATCACCGACTTCTGCTGGCTCGCCATGGGCTCGGAGGGGCGGCACGAGCAGACGCTTTCCTCGGACCAGGACAATGCCCTCGTGTTCCGCGACCCGCCCGACGGCGACGTCGAGGCCGCCCGCTCGCAATGGCTGCCCGTCGCGAGGCAGGTGAACGAGGCGCTCGCGAGCATCGGCTTCCCGCTGTGCCGGGGCGAGATCATGGCCGGCAACCCCCGGTGGTGCCTGTCGGAGTCCGAGTGGCGCGCCCAGTTCGCGCAGTGGATTTCGGCGAGCGATCCGCAGGCGGTGCTCAACGCGATCATCTTCTTCGACTTCCGCGCCCTCGACGGGGACCCCGAGCTTGCCGAACGCCTGCGCGAATGGCTGGTCGTCGCGGTTCGCGACCAGGTCATCTTCCTGCGGGCGCTCGCCCAGAACGCGCTCGCCAACCGGCCGCCGCTGGGCGTGGTCCGCGACTTCACGCTGTCGGACGACCCCGCGCACCCCCACACGATCGACCTCAAGGTGAACGGCGCGACGCTCTTCATCGATGCCGCGCGCGTCCTCGCGCTGGCCGAGGGCGTGTCGGCCACGGGGACGGCGCGGCGAATCCGCGAGGCCGGCGCGCGGCGGGGGCTCGCGAAGGAGGAGGCGGAGGGGTGGGTCGCGGCTTTCCACTACCTGCAGCTCTTCCGCCTGCGCCACCAGGTGCGCCAGGTGCAGCGGGGCGAGGCGCCGACGAACCACCTCGACCCCGACCGGATGAACGACCTCGACCGGCGGCTCCTCAAGGAGGCGCTGCGCACGGCGCGCGGCATGCAGCAGCGGCTGGCGCTCGACTACCACCTGTGAGCCTGCTCGCGAGGTTCATCCGGCCGAAGCCGGTCCTGGACGAGGAGACGAAGCTCCTGGTGAAGGCGTGGCGCTCGTCCCCCATCACGCGGCCGTGGACCGCCTTCGCGGCGAGCGAATGGACCGTGCTCGACACCGAGACGAGCGGCCTGGACGTTCGCCATCACGCGCTGCTGTCGATCGGCGCGGTCCGCATGGCCGGCACCCAGGTGGTGATGGGACGCACCTTCTACCGCGAGATCCGGCCGGAGGCGGCGAGCGGGAGGGACAACATCCTCGTGCACGGCATCGGGCACGCCGCGCAGATGTCGGGCGAGGCGCCCGCGCGGGCGCTGGCGGCCTTCATGGCCTTCTCCGGCGGGCGCCCGCTTGTCGCCTACAACGCGCCCTTCGACCGCGTGATGGTGGAAACCGCCGTCGAGCGCCACCTGGGCATCAAGTGGCGCCCCCTCTGGATCGACACCGCGGACCTCGTGAAGTCGATGTTCCCGGGCGAGGCCACCGAACTCAAGACGCTCGACGACTGGATGACCCGCTTCGGCATCGTGCACTACGAGCGCCACAACGCGCTGGCCGACGCGCTCTGCACCGCGCAGCTCTTCCAGATCCTGCTGGCGCGCGCCGCGCGCGAGGGCTACGCCACGATCGCCGACCTGCTGCGCGCCGAGCGCAACTACCACTGGCAACGCAAGCGCTGAGGTGTCAGACACGGTGTCTGACACCGTGTCTGACACCGCGTCAGGCGTGGAAGGGGCCATGCGTGCGAGAATTCTACCGATGAACGCGCCCGTCCTCGATGTTGCCGCAGCCGGCCGCGACTTGCTCGCCCGCGCCGAGGCGCTGGCCCGCCACAGCGACTCGCCCGACCACTACACGCGCACCTGGCTCACGCCCGCCCACCGCGCCGCCGCGCTGCAGAATCGCGGCGTGGATGCGCGAGGCGGGCCTGGCCGTCCGCACCGACGGCGTGGGGAACGTCATCGGGCGCTACGAGGCGGCCGCGCCGGGCGCCCGCGCGATCGTCACGGGCTCCCACTACGACTCGGTGCGAAACGGCGGCAAGTACGACGGCGTGCTCGGCATCCTCGTGCCGCTCGCCTGCGTGGGGGAGCTGAACCGGCGCGGGGAGCGGCTGCCGGTCGCGATCGAGGTCGTGGCGTTCGCGGACGAGGAGGGCGCCCGCTTCCAGACGAGCTTCCTTGCGAGCCGCGCCTGGCTCGGGAAATTCGACGCCGCCCTGCTCGAGCGCCGCGACGCCGACGGCGTGCGCTTCGACGAGGCGATGCGCGCGGCCGGCCTGGACCCCGCGTCCATCGCAGCCGGCGCGCGCGATCCCGCGTCCATCGCGGCCTATGTCGAGGTGCACATCGAGCAGGGCCCCGTGCTGCTGGAAGCAGGGATTGCCGCTGGGCGTGGTCACCGCGATCGCGGGCGGCACGCGGTACCGGGTGACGGTGACCGGCGCGCCGGGCCACGCCGGCACGGTGCCGATGGCCATGCGCCGCGATGCCCTCGCCGCCGCGGCGGAGATGGTCGTCGCGGTCGAGGCGCGCGCCAGGTCCGTGCCCGGCCTGGTCGGCACCGTCGGCATCCTCGAGGTGGCGAACGGCACCGGCAACGTGATCCCGGGCGAGGTCGCGTTCACGGTGGACATCCGCTCCGGGGAGGACGCGCTGCGCGAGGCGGCGGAGCGCGATGTCTTCGCCGCGTTCGACGCGATCGCCGCGCGGCGGGGCGTGACGGTGGCGGCCGTGAGGAACCACGCCGTGCGCGCGACGGCCTGCTCGCCCCGGATCCAGGACCTCCTCGCGCAGGCCGTGGCCGCGGTCGGCGCGCCCGTTCGCCGGCTCGCGAGCGGCGCGGGTCACGACGCGATGGTGATGGCGGAGGCCGCCGAGGTCGGCATGCTCTTCATCCGCTGCGGCGCGGGCGGCGTGAGCCACAACCCGGCGGAAACCGTGACGCAGGCCGATGCCGGCCTCGCGGCGGCGGCGCTGCTCGCCTTTTTCCGGGGATACCGATGAACCCTTCGGCGAACGAGATCCTGGGCAAGCCGCTCACGGGCTGGCGGCTGCGGCTCTACACCATCATCTTCGAGGCGGACACGCGGGCCGGCCGCCTCTTCGACCAGTGGCTCATCGTGGCCATCGTGGCGAGCGTGGTCGTCGTCCTGGCCGACAGCGTGCAATCGCTGCACGTGCATTTCGACCAGGAGTTCCAGCTCCTCGAGTGGGGCTTCACGGCGCTCTTCACGGTGGAGTACCTCGCGCGGCTCGCCTGCGTGCGCCATCCGTGGCGTTATGCCACGAGCTTCTTCGGCGTCGTGGACCTGCTGTCGGTGCTGCCGACCTACATCGCGCTCCTCGTCCCCGAGGCGCAGGCGCTCATCGACGTGCGGATCCTGCGGCTGCTGCGCATCTTCCGCATCCTCAAGCTCGCCGCCTACGTGTACGAGTACCAGGCCCTCGGGCGGGCGCTGGTGGCGAGCCGCCGCAAGATCATGGTGTTCCTCACCGCGGTGATCATGATCGTGGTGATCATGGGGACGCTCATGTACGTCGTGGAAGGGCCCGCGAACGGGTTCACCAGCATTCCCACGTCGGTCTACTGGGCCATCACCACGATGACGACCGTCGGCTTCGGCGACATCACGCCGAAGACGGACGTCGGGCGCCTCATCTCGTCGGTGATGATGCTGGTGGGGTGGGGGACGCTCGCGGTGCCGACCGGCATCGTCACGTCCGAACTCACCGCGCGGCGGCTGCTGCGCGAACCGACCACGCGAACCTGCCCGGAATGCCTGACCGAGGGGCAGGCCGCCGAGGCCGTCTTCTGCCTGCAGTGCGGCGCACGCCTGCCGGCGCACTCGACCGATCACGACCATCACGACGAGACCCGCCCATGAACGCGACCCTTCCTTCCACGATGCAGGCCGTCGAGATCACCTCGTACGGCGAGCCCGAGGTGCTGAAGCCCGGCACGCGGCCGGTACCGCAGCCGGGCGCGGGCGAGGTGCTCATCGCCGTCGCGGCCGCCGGCGTGAACCGCCCCGACGTGCTGCAGCGGCGCGGCAACTACCCGGTGCCCCCGGGCGCCTCCGACATCCCGGGGCTCGAGGTCGCCGGGCGCATCGTCGCGGTGGACGGCGCGGTGACGCAGTGGCGCGTGGGCGACGAGGTCTGCGCGCTGGTGACGGGCGGCGGCTACGCGCAGTACTGCGCCGCGCCCGCCGAGCAGTGCCTGCCGGTGCCCCGGGGGCTCTCGATGACGGAGGGCGCGTCGCTGCCCGGAGACGTTCTTCACCGTCTGGAGCATGGTGTGGGGCCGCGGGCGGCTCGCGGCGGGCGAGGTGCTGCTGGTGCACGGAGGCTCGAGCGGCATCGGCGTCACGGCCATCCAGATGGCCCGCGCCCTCGGCCACCGCGTGCTCGTCACCGCCGGCAGCGACGACAAGTGCCGCGCCTGCGAGGCGCTGGGCGCCGAACGCGCCATCAACTACCGGACGCAGGATTTCGTCGCCGAGGTGAAGGCCCTCACCGGCGGCCGGGGCGTCGACGTGATCCTCGACATGGTGGCCGGCGACTACGTGCAGCGCGACATCCGCGCGCTGGCCGACGACGGGCGCATCGTGATCCTGGCCCTGCTCGGGGGCGGCAAGGGCGAGGTCTCCTTCGACCAGATCCTGCGCCGCCGCCTCACGATCACCGGGGGGACGCTGCGCCCGCGCCCCGTCGCGTTCAAGGGCGAGGTGGCGCGCGACCTGCACGAGAGGATCTGGCCGCTCATCGAGGCCGGACGCATCAGGCCGGTGATCCATGCGACGTTCCCGCTGGCCGAGGCGGCGCGGGCGCACGAGCTGATGGAGTCGAGCGCCCACGTCGGGAAGATCGTGCTGGCCGTCGGGTCGGCGGACTAGGCCCCGCCGGCCGCCGGCCCGCGCTTCGGCCGGAAACAAATCGTTGCTTTTCCGGCCTGCGCGGACGCCGGGATGCGCCTATGCTTTACGCATACCGAGTCCAAAGGAGCAGATCATGAAAAGCCGCATTCGTCGTTTCCGCCATCACCGCCGCCTGCCTGTCCACCTTCGCCGCCGCCCAGATGGGGCCCGGGATGATGCAGGGACAGGGGCCCGGTCACCCGATGATGCAGGGGCAGGGGCCCGGACCGGGCGCCGGCCCCGGCATGATGGGCCAGCCCGGTTGCGCGATGGGCGCCGGGATGCAGGGCCAGGGCATGAGGCACGGCCAGGGCATGGGCCGCGGCATGATGGGGATGCACGGCGAGGGCGCCGGCGCCATGGACGGCGCGCGCTGGGCGGCGCTGCAGAAGCTCGATCTCAGCGACGAGCAGCGCGGAAAGATCACCACGATCCGCCGCGACCTGCAGCGCAAGAACCACGCGCTGATGGGCTCGATGCACGAGATCCGCTGGCAGGCCGAGGACGCGAGGAAGTCCGCCGATTTCGACGAGGCCGCCGCGCGCAAGCGCTACGACGCCGGCGCGGCGATCCGCAAGCAGATGTTCGAGGCGCGCCTCGAGGCGCACAAGCAGATCCAGGACGTGCTCACGAAGGAGCAGCGCGAGCAGCTCCGGAAGGATGCCCGCCCCGGCATGCCGGGCCCCCGCTAGCCCGCGTGAACGGCGCGGTTCCGCGCGATCGGCTTCTCGGGAAGCGGGTCGCTGCGGCCCCCACGGAATCCGGCTTCCCTCCAGGAACTTGCGGTCCATGAACGCCTTCGCGGCGGCGTGGACCGCGACGATGGCGGAGGCCAGCACTTCCCCCAGGTACAGGCTTCGCTCGACGCGCGCCCGCTTGACGATCTGCTCGATGGCGACGTAGTCGGGAAACTCGGTCTTGAACTCCATTGCAACCCCCTCTTGGAAGATCGATGGAGGATCCGCGCGTAACGGATGGCGTTACAGGTGCGGATCCTGTCCCCGGAACATAGGGGCGGCGGGCGGCGGCGACAAACCGGAATTTCTGAGGTGTCGCATCAGAAAAGCTTGTGCGTCGCCCGCGCGGCCCTCCCCGGGAGGCGGTTGACGGGACCGGTTGCGCGATCCGGCGGGGCGGGTATCGTCGCAGGGAGCATGAGCAAGCCGCTTCTTCCCCGCGAGCACGGCGCCTACGCGGAGCTGGGGTTCCCGCTCCTCTCCGGCCTCGTCCTCGGTTCGCCCGGCCTCGCCTCGGCCCTCTTCGCGGCGGCGGCGATCCTCCTCTTTCTCGCCAACGAGCCCCTCGTCGTCCTGCTGGGCGCGCGCGGCAAGCGCCTGCAGCAGGAGCTCGCCGTCCCCGGCGCGGCGGCAGCTCGCGATCCTGGGCGGGCTGGGCGTCGCCGCCGGACTCGCGGCGATGGCGTCGGCCCCGCCGGCGGCGCGCTGGCTGGCCCTCGTGCCCTGCGTGCTGGCCGCAGGGCTCGTGCCGGTGGTGCTTTCCCGGAACCTGAAGACCCTGCCCGGCGAATTCGTCGCCGCGGCGGCCTTCTCGGCCATGCACCTGCCCGTGGCCGCCGCGGGAGGCGTCACCGGCGTTACCCTCTGGGGCCCGCCGCTCCTGTGGTTCGTGGTCACCGTGACGGCCACCCTCGCGGTCCACGCCATCAAGTCGCGCGTCACGGGGGCGACGCCCTGGGTCGGTCCCGCGGCGACCTGGGCCGGCGCGGCTCGCCCTGCTGGGGGCGCTGGCCGCCTCGGTCTGGCTCCCGGACTGGCGGACGGTCGCCCTCGCCGCGTGCGTGCCGCTGGCGGGCGTCGTCGTGGTGAACCGCCTGGCGCCTTCCCCCCGGAAGCTCAAGCAGGTCGGGTGGGCGGTCGTGGCCGGCCAATGCCCTGGCAGTAACCCTGCTGGCCTTGGGGGAATAACCGCGGTGTCAGACACCGCCGGTGTCTGACACCGTGCAGAATATTCCGCATTCCGCGTGCTGAATCGACCGGCGCGGCGCATACCCCCTCCCGCTACGATGCGAAGCGTCACCGTCGTGTGATATCTTGCAGTCGCCCCGGGCCCCGGCCCGGATCATGTGGACCCAGTCGAGGAGGCACCATGTCGAACAAAGAACAGAAACCCGCCGTCCAGCCCGAAGGCGAGCTTTCGGACCAGCAGCTCGACTCCGTCTCCGGCGGCCAGCAGGTCGTCAAGCTCGAGAAGATCACCGTGACGGCCAAGCGCGAGCAGCCGCAGAACGTGGTGAAGCTCGACAAGGTCACGGTCACCGCCAAGCGCGATGCGCCCAGCACCCAGGTCGCGTCCGCCGACGGCCTGACGAAGAAGAACTAGCGGCCCGGGCCGCCCGTCAGCCCACCTGCCGCGCGAGCATCGCGGCGAAGGGTCCCGGCGCGGCGGCCAGCTCCCGGAACGTCCCCTGCTGGACGATCCGGCCCTTTTCCAGCACCACGACCCTGTCGGCGTTGCGCACCGTCGAAAGCCGGTGCGCGATGACCACGCGCGTCGCATCCAGCCCCTCGAGGCTTTCCAGCACCGCCGCCTGAGACAGGTTGTCGAGCGCGCTCGTCGCCTCGTCCAGCAGCAGGATGCGCGGCCGCCCCACGAGCGCGCGCGCGATGAGCACCCGCTGGCGCTGCCCGCCCGACAGCGTGCTCACCCCTTCGCCCACGAGCGTGTACATGCCCATCGGCATCGCCTCGATGTCGGCGGCGAGCCCGGCCGCGCGCGCCGCCTCCCACGCGTCGTCCACCGTGAGGCTCGTCGCGCCCACGATGTTGGTGAGGATGTCGCCCGCCCACAGCCGGCCGCCCTGGAGCACGGTGCCGATGCGCGCGCGCAGGCTCTTCAGGTCGAGGGCGGGCAGCACGAGGCCGTCGAACCGCACCGTGCCGGCGCCGGGGAACTCGAATCCCAGGAGCAGCCGCAGCAGCGTGGATTTCCCCGAGCCGCTCGCGCCGACGATCGCGACGAACTCGCCGGGCCGGATGGCGAGGTCGATGTCGGTCAGCACTTCCGGCCCGCCGGGATAGGCGAAGGACACGCCCACGAAATCGATGGCGCCCCGCGGATCGTGGCGGATCTTGCCGCGCACGCCGTCCTCGGGCGGCGTGGCGAGGATGGGCTTCGCGCGCTCCCACACGGGGGCCAGCGCCGCGAGGTCGAGCGCGGTCGCGACGATGCCGTGCACGCCCCCGAGCAGCCCGAACATCGCCGCCTGGAAGGCGACGAACTCGCCGACGGAGAGCGCCCGCGCGGCCGGCGCCTCGGCGAGCTGCCAGGCGAGGTAGAGGACCAGCGTGGCCGCGGCCGGCTGCAGGATCGAGAGCAGCACCGACTCGAGGTTCGATAGCGTGCGCGCTCTTCCGGTTGAGCTCGCGGAACTCGCGCATAGCGCGAGAGCCAGTTCGCGTACGCGCGCGATTCCGCGGCGGCCGCGCGAAGCTTGGCGATCCCCGCGAAGTACTCGAACGACATCGCGGAGAGCTTTCCGTCCGCGGCCTCGATGCGCCGGCCGAGCGAGAGCCGCGCGATGCCCAGCACCGCCGAGAGGATCGCCGTCACGGCGACCACGCCCAGCGCCGCGGCGGACAGGCGCGGGCTGTAGGCGAGCATGAGCGCCACGTTGGCGGTGAGGAAGATCCCCGTCACGAACGCGCCGAGGGCGGCGCCGGTCACGGTGCGCTGGACGGTATTCACCGCGCCCAGGCGCAGCGCGAGGTCGCCGCTCGAGAAGGCGCGGAAGAACTTCGCCGGCGCGCCGATGACGCGGTCGAGGACGGCGGCCTGGATCGCGACGGAAGTGCGCGCCTCGAAGCGCAACGCGGCGATCGTGCGCAGGACGTCGAGCACGATGGCCGCCAGCCCCGCGGCCGCGAGGCCCGCCACGATGGCGAGCGCCATCGACCCCGATCCCGGCGGGGATCGCGCGGTCGATGAGCCGGCCCGTGGCCACCGGCGTGAGCAGTCCCACGAGCGCCGCGACGAGTCCCGTCACGAGGAGGAGCGCCACGTCGGCGCGGGCATGGTCGAGGGCGAAGCGAAGCACGTCGCGCGTGCCGAGAGGGCGCGGCTCGAAAGTGCGGTGGAAGGCGAAGGCGAACGGGGCCAGGCGGCGGGCGGTTTCCTCGTCGACGGGCCACTCGACGGGCAGGCCCCCGGCCGGGTCCAGCGCCACCATGCGGTAGCCGGTGAGCGCCCGGGGGATCAGCGCGACCCAACCGGTCGCGCCGGCCTGCGAAGCGTCGTCCTCGCGCGCGACCTTTCGCCTCTCGGCCACGCGCGCGAGCATCGGCGTGCCGCCCTCGGTCCACCAGCGCCCGTCCAGGAGCACGCGGCGCGAGCGAAGCCCGATCGCGGTGGCGGCCTCCTCCACGGCGAGGGCCTCGTCCGCGATCTGCAGGCGCAGGCGCCTCGCCCTTCACGCCCATCCGCGCCGCAAGGAGCGAGAGCGCGCCGGGGAGCGTGGTGGAGCGGAAGGCGACGCCGGGATCCGCCATCATTCGCCCCCGGACTCGCTCGCGACGAGCGCGGCGTAGCGCCCGCCCTCGATCGCGGCGAGCTCGCCGTGCGTGCCGCGCTCGACGACCCGGCCGTTTTCGAGGACGAGGATCTCGTCGGCGTCGCGGACCGTCGAGAGGCGGTGCGCGATCACGAGGCACGTCGTCCCCCGCCGGCGCAGGTTCCCCTCCACCACCGCCTCGGTGGCGGGGTCGAGGGCGCTGGTGGCCTCGTCGAGGATGAGAATGGTCGGTCCGCGGGAGAGCGCGCGCGCGATCTCGATGCGCTGGCGCTGCCCGCCGGAAAGGTTGCGGGCGCCCTCCTGGAGGGGCGCGTCGAGCCCGCCCCTGCGCACGCCGATCTCGTCCTCGATGGCGGCGTGGCGGGCCGCGGCGCGGATGACCTCGTCCTCGGCCAGCGGATCCCACATCGTGAGGTTGTCGCGGACCGTGCCCTCGAAGAGCACCACGTCCTGGTCGACGTAGGCGACGGCGCGGGCCAGCTCCTCGCGCACGTACGACTCGCGCGGCAGCCCGTCGAAGAGGATCTCCCCGCTCCAGGGGTGGTACAGGCCCGCGGCCAGCCGCGCGATCGTCGACTTGCCCGAGCCCGAGGCGCCGACGAGGGCGACGCGCCGGCCGCTCTCGATCCGGAGCGAGAAGCCGTCGACGAGCGGCGGGCTTCCCTTGCCGTAGCCGAAGGTCACGTCGCGGAACTCGAGCGAGCTCGGGCGGGCGCCGGCGAGGGCGCTCGGCGGGTTCTCCGAGACCTCGACGCCGCGCTCGCGCGCGTGGTTGAGCACGTCGTCGATGCGCGCCGTGTCGCCGCGCAGGGACTGGAGCTTGCGGGCCGCGAGGAAGAGGGCGTGCACGGGCGCCACGAAACCCGCGAGGAGGACCTGGAAGGCGACGAGGTCGCCCACGCTGAAGCCGCCGTCCATGATGCGCACGGCGCCGAGCCCGAGCACGCCCAGCTGCGCGACGAGGCCGGCGACGGACGGGACCTGCATGAGCGCGATCGTGAGCCGCTGCGAGTCGACGGCGGTGTTGGCGAACTGCACCTGCAGGCCCAGCCACTTGAGGAAGAGCGCGCCCTCCTGTCCCCCGGCCTTGATGCTCTCGATGTTGGAGAGCCCGCCGGTGGCCATGCCGGAGAGCTTGCCGGCCTGCACCGACAGGCGCTGCGAGATGCCCTCGGTGCGCCGGGTGATCGCGCGAAGCGCCACGAGCTCGACGGCGAGGCAGGCGACGACGATGCCGGTGAGCCCGACGTCCAGCCGCAGCATCAGGGCGAGGAAGAAGACGGCGGTGACGAGGTCGAGGACGAGGTGCGCGAGGTCGGCGGACACCGTCTCGGCGACCTGCTCGTTCAGCTCCACGCGCGAGGCGATCTCCCCCGGCGAGCGCTGCACGAAGAAATCCATCGGCAGGGAGAGCGCGTGGGAGAAGAAGCGCTTGGCCGAGGAGAGCGCGGCGCGCGTGAAGGCGGCCGTGAGCACCTGCGCCTGCAGCCAGGCGAGGACTCCCCGCGCCACCGCCGCCGCGAGAAGTCCCGCGATGAGCGTCTCGGCCACTCCCGGCAGGCGCGCGGCGAGCACCTCGTCCACGAAGCGCCCCATGAGCCACGGCAGGGCGAGGCCCGGCGCCACGAGGGCGAGCCCGAGCACCACGGCAAGCGCGACGGAGGGCCCCAGCCCCGCGAGGTGGCGCGAGAGGGAGCGCAGCACCGATGGGGCCTCGCCGCCGGGGGCGAAGTCCGGGCCGCGCTCGAAGGTGAGGACGACGCCCGTGAAGCCCTCGTCGAACGCCGCCGCGTCCACCTGCCGGCGCCCCATCGCCGGGTCGTTGAGGTACGCGCAACCGTCGCGGAAGCCCTCGAGGACGACGAAGTGGTTGAAGTTCCAGAACACGATCGCCGGCAGCGGGAGGCTCGCGAGCTCCGCCGGCTCCTTGCGGAAGCCCCGCGCCACGAGGCCGTAGCCGCGCGCGGCCCGCAGGATGCCGCCCGCCTTGCTGCCGTCGCGCGTGACCCCGCACTCGGAGCGCAGCACTTCCAGCGTCACGTGCCTGCCGTGGTGCGCGAGCACCATGGCGAGCGCCGCCGCCCCGCACTCGACCGCCTCCAGCTGGAGGATGGTCGGGACGCGGGCGAGCGGCGTGTCCGCGAGCCGCGAGGCGGCGGAGACCGGCTCGGCGGCTACCGAAGCCATGCGGCGAAGGCGATCACGGCGACGGCCAGCACGGCCAGCGCGGCCGCGAGTCGACGGGGATAGGACGGAAGCGTGGGCCGCGCGTCGAGGCGCTCCGGCGAGGCGAGGCGCTCCAGCGCCGCCTTGCGGAAGATCGCGTTGTCGGGGCCGGCCATCGTCGGGTCAGCCGGCGAGCCGCTTGAGCATGCGGTCGAAGCGCGCGCCCGCGAGGTGCACGTTGTCGAGCAGGTCGTCGGTCAGCTCGTCCTTGGCGTTCTCGTCCTCGACGTCCGTGCCGTAGCCCATGCGGCGCGTCGTGCTGCGCAGGCGGCTCGCGAGGAAGACGCAAAGCGCGCGGTAGAAGCGCGCCGCGAACGCCGGGTCGTCGGCGAGCTTCGCGCGCACCGCCGCGTCCGAGATCCTGAGGAGCGTCGCGTCGCTCGCCACGCGCACCGACACCGCGGTCGGCGCCGGGTCCACGAGCGACATCTCGCCGACGATCTCGCCGGAGCCCATGAGCGCCAGCTGCGCGCCCGCGGCCGTGTGCACCGAGAGCGCCCCGTCGAGCACGAACCAGATGTTCTCCACGCGCGCGCCCAGCGGCACGAGCGTGGCGCCGGCGTCGACGTGGATGCGCTCCCCCGACCTGGAGAGCCAATCGACGTCGCCATCGGTGAGTTCGCTGAAGATGAGCAGGACCTTGCGCATGGCGGCACTCCGGGTCGGACGCGGCAGTCAGGCCGCTGACGGCGCCGAGTGTAGCGGAAAGGCCCGGGCGGGCGCTGCTAGACTGGCGCCATGGCAAATGCCCGCACGATGGACCCCGAAGAACTCCGGGCGTGGCGGAAGGCCGGGCGCCAGCGCCTCATCGCCGAGCGGACCGCGGTCCCGCCCGACACGCTGGCCG